>NZ_JACSKN010000010.1:0-28631 GCF_018617655.1 Exiguobacterium sp. s183 | reverse complement strand
GACGAAGCTTGCGCTTCATTCAAAAATTGTAAAACTTATTTTTGCCTCATCGTTCAGTTTTCAAAGTTCGTCTGCCGCTCTTGGCGACTAAATGATAATAACATTTAATTCTTTTTGATGTCAACAACTTTTTTGTTTGTTCAACGTTTGTCGCTGGCAACAGAGATAACTATATCACCTGCTTTTTAATCTTGCAAGCATTATTCTAAAAAAACTTTTGATTATTTTTCGTATCTTCATAAAGTTTGAATCTCAACTTCTAAAAGGAAGAACAGATTACTTTAAAGAATACACTTATATCTAATAACGACTATCAACCGATAAGGAGTCACATTCATGATCCAACACGATTTACAAAAACCAAAAAAGCGCTCCCCGTTTAGAATATGGTCTGGTACACAAGTATACACAATGAAGCGACGATTGGAATGGATAACTGATAAACGACAATACGTCTCGAAACAAAACATTGAACCAATGCCTTATCTCATCTTCACACACCGAACTCCCCTCTATCGACAGCTACGCGATGTAGACATGGAAGTTCAACATAATAAAGTCACGAATCTAAAGATCGCAATCGTAAACCTAAACGGAGCCATCCTAACACCGAACGACGTCTTTTCTTATTGGAAGATGATCGGAAAGCCCACCAAACGAAAAGGGTATGTCGATGGCATGATTCTGCATTACGGAAAGGTCACCTCAGGAATCGGTGGCGGCTTATGCCAACTATCTAACCTCATTTATTGGATTACACTTCATAGTCCATTGACTGTAACTGAGCGTTATCGTCATAGCTACGACGTGTTTCCTGATTATCGAAGAGACCAACCATTCGGAAGTGGCGCTACATGCTCTTACAATTATCTCGATCTACAAATTACAAATCAAACCGCACAAACGTATCAACTCCTTCTATATATAGAGGGAGATTATCTCGTAGGTGAATGGCGCTCTACCATCCCGAATAAAGAGCAGTATCGTATATATGAAGAAAACCATCATTTCACACGTGAGTGGTGGGGAGGGACAGTACGACACAATCAGATTTTCAGAGAGGTTACTTCAATGAATGGGACTCATCTCCGAAATGAATTCATTACAGAGAATCATGCCATCACGATGTATGATCCTTTCCTACCCGAAAATACTGCATACAAAAAAGCCGACTCTTAATGGAAGAGCCGGCTTTTCAAATGAACTTATGCGTGTGGTAAGAACATGAAGTATGCCAAGAAGATGATTAACATCCCATACATGATTGGATGAATTTCTTTCGTCTTCCCTTTCGCGATCATCATGAGTGGGTAAAGGATGAACCCAAGCCCAATTCCTGTTGCGATTGAAGATGTCAAAGGCATCATAATGATCGTCAAGAAAGCTGGTACGGCGATTTCGATTTTCTTCCAATCGATATCAAGAAGAGCCGAAGCCATGAGCACACCGACAATGATTAATGCAGGAGCCGTAACCGGCGCTGTTACAACCGCCAATAGAGGTGAGAAGAACAATGCCAAACCGAAGAACAATCCTGCGAACACCGCCGTCAAACCTGTACGTCCACCTGCAGCAACACCAGCTGACGATTCAACATATGAAGTCGCTGTAGATGTTCCGAAGATCGCACCCGCTACCGTTGCTGTCGAATCAGCCATTAACGCCTTACTTGCGCGCGGTACTTTGTTTTCTTTCATGATTCCTGCTTGACGCGCCACGGCAACGAGCGTACCAGCCGTATCAAAGAAATCGATGAAGAAGAACGTTAAGATGACAATCAGCATTTGGAGCGTGAATACGTCACTGAAGTTGATGAACGCTTGACCAAATGTTGATGACATGCTTGGTGGCATTGACACCACATCAGAGATTGCCGTCGGAGTCGGAACGAGACCGAAGATCATACCAACGATTGCTGTCAACAACATCCCGATGAAGATTCCACCTTTTACATCACGCGCCATGAGCAAGGCACTGACAACAAGTCCAAATACAGCGAGAAGTGTTGTGCCAGTTCCAAGTGAACCGAGACTTACGAGTGTCGCTTCGTTCGCTACAACAATCCCTGCATTCTTCAATCCGATGAAAGCGATAAAGAAACCAATCCCTGCTGCGACCGCCATTTTGAGTGGCGCTGGAATCGCGTTAACAATTGTTTCGCGAATACCAGAAAGCGTCAATACGATGAAGAAGAGACCTGATACGAGTACACCCGACAAAGCCGTTTGCCACGGTACACCCATTCCGATAACAACGCTATATGCGAAGAACGCGTTGAGGCCCATGCCCGGCGCAATCGCAATCGGATAGTTCGCTAAAAGTCCCATTGTCAATGAACCGACTACTGCAACAAGTCCAGTTGCGACGAAGACCGCGCCTGTATCCATCCCCGCTGCCCCGAGAACGTTTGGGTTCACGAAAAGGATGTATGCCATTGCGAGGAACGTTGTGAATCCTGCAATCAATTCAGTGCGGACACTCGTCCCAAGTGCTGTGAGTTGGAAGTAACGATCAATCCGACTCGTTGTAGGTTGTTGCTGTTCTTGCTTGAGCTGTGTGCTCATTTGTTTTCCTCCTTGTACTCGCCGTAAAACGAGAAAAGGCCCCCGGCAAATGACCGAGGACCCCACGCGAAACATACGAGGGCATACACCCTCATCCATGTCTCGCCGTAGTGAAATCATTTAAGGTGATTTCGTAGAGACTCTCGGGCCATATCCCCGACATTATACGGCAAAATATTTTATAATTGTTCGGTTATAATAAGAACGTTCTTATCGTATCAGCGTGAAAATAGAATGTCAACTAAATTCACGGATTTTACATCTTAAAAAAACGTTAATGTTCGGTTTTAAGACAAAACAGAGGGTGTGAGCCCTCTGTTTGGCTTATTCCCATTCGATTGTTGCAGGCGGCTTAGACGTAATGTCATACAGCACACGGTTGACGTGGCTGACTTCATTGACGATACGGACAGAGATTTTCTCAAGTACATCCCATGGAATGCGCGCCCAATCAGACGTCATCCCATCAATTGATGTAACTGCACGGACGCCGACTGCATAGTCGTACGTACGCTCGTCACCCATAACTCCAACTGAGCGAATCGGCGTGAGTACCGTGAAGTATTGCCAGATATCTCTTTCAAGACCTGCTTTCTTCACTTCTTCACGCAAAATCGCATCGGATTCACGGACAATTTCGAGTTTCTCTTCCGTGATTTCACCAAGTACACGAATTCCTAGACCCGGGCCTGGGAATGGTTGGCGCCACACGATATAGTCAGGAAGACCGAGCTCAGTACCGAGCGCACGGACTTCATCTTTAAAGAGCGTGTCGAGTGGCTCGATCAATGTGAAGTTCATGTCTTCTGGCAATCCACCGACATTATGGTGTGATTTGATCGTTTGCGCTGTATCTGTCCCACTCTCGATAATGTCTGTATAGAGCGTTCCTTGTGCGAGGAAGTCCATATCGACAAGTTTCGATGCTTCTTCATCAAATACATAGATGAACTCGTTTCCGATAATCTTACGTTTTTGTTCAGGATCCGACACACCAGCCAACTTCGTCAAGAAACGTTCCTGCGCATCGATTTTAATGACCTTCATGTTAAATCCGTCAGCGAACGTCTTCATGACGCTATCCGCTTCTCCTTTACGAAGGAGACCGTGGTCGACGAACATACACGTCAATTGATCCCCAATCGCGCGATGCACGAGTGCCGCAACGACAGAAGAGTCGACGCCACCTGAAAGGGCGCAGAGCACTTGCTTGTCACCAACGATTTCACGGATCTTTTCGACTTCGAGGTCAATAAAGTTCTCCATTGACCATTCACCTTTAGCACCACACACTTCATAGATGAAGTTTTTCAAGATGTCATTCCCATACTCCGAGTGACGAACCTCTGGATGATATTGAACGCCATACATTTTCAACTCATCGTTTTTAATCGAAGCGACCGGGCAAGATGGGTTCGTTCCGTCAACGATGAATCCTTCAGGCGCTTCCATGACGAGGTCGCCGTGGCTCATCCAGACTGTATGCTCGACTGGGAGACCCTTGTAGATAGCAGATGCTTCCGGCGTTGAGAACAATGTCGCTTTCCCGTACTCACGGTGTGCGGCACGTTCGACACGACCACCGAAATGATGCGTCATAAGCTGCATGCCGTAGCAAATCCCGAAGATTGGAATACCTAATTCGAAAATTTCTGGGTCACAACGATATGCACCTTCTGCGTATACGCTGTTCGGTCCACCAGAGAAGATGATGCCGACTGGGTTCAATTCGCGAATCTCCGCTGCAGTCATTTTATGTGAATGCAACTCACTGTATACGCCAAGGTCACGGACACGACGCGTGATCAACTGGTTATACTGTCCACCAAAATCGAGCACCAAAATCATTTCTTGTTCTACTTTCACGAAATCTCCACCTTTCTGCCTTCTCCTCAAAAAAAGGACGAGCCTCTCCCCAGATTATCCAAACCGAAGAAGAAGCACGCCCTTTTCTTTGTATACGAAACGTGCTCCTTCATAGTCGGTCCATTTACGGTGGTCCGGTAGAGACTCTCGCGCCAATTCACGAGTATATACGAAGGAATGCCATGTTCAATTATCTAACTAATGCGTCTATCTTACTTGATGCATCCCGCCACTTCAACTCATAATTCTACGAATCATGATTTTCCAATATTCTTTATATTTTGAATTTGGTTCTTGTTCGGCATAAACCGCTTGTTCGAACAAATCCGTCAAGCGCGTCATGTCGTTCGTTTCGTAATAGGCATCGACTTCTTTGGCAAGCTCCGACGGCGTACGCCCCTCAACTTTAAATCCGTTCGCGCGAAGTCGCTTCACCAAATAACGATGCATCGATACGAGACTACCGTCTGTGAGCGGACGACTCATCCACCAGACGTACATAATTTGTCGCTCAATGATTTTCCGGTTCCAAATGACAACGGCCACGAGGAATAGAATGACGATCCACCCCCATACAGGGACACTGCGAGACTCTTCTTGTACCTCACCTGTTGTGACATCATCGATTAATAAATCTTCTTGAGGACGATTCTGCGCGTTGTTGTCTTGTGTCGCCTGCGGATCATTCGTTGCCGGTGTCGTATCATCTGTGTCCGTTTCTCGTTCCATCTGTAGTAAGTTAGCGTCCGAGAAACTGATCGTCGCCTCTAACGGGACCCAACCGGCACCTTCAATAAAATATTCGACCCACGAATGGGCGTGACGGTTACGAATTGTATGCTCTTCCTCACCTTGAACAACTCCTCGCGTATCACCCATTGTAAATCCTTTTACCCAACGTGTCGGGATTCCATTCGCACGTAATAAGACGGCTGCCGACGTAGAGAAGTTATCACAATAACCAATCTGCGTGTCGAACAAGAATTGGTCTACATAATCGGTTTCCCCTTCTGGTTGCGCGACATTTTCCGTATCGTATTGAAATTCTCCGTTTCGGAAATACGCTTCTACCGCTTCTGCTTTCTCATTTGGAGTCTCACTTTCAGCGGTAATCTCCGTAGCCAAGTCACGCACACGATCCGGTAAAGAATCCGGTAATTGTAAATAGACCTGTTCTTCCTCTTCTGTCAGCGAGCTCACTTCTTCATTTAAAGCAAGCTGTTCTTCCGAGAAAGCCGGTACACTGTAGCGAAGTTGAATCGTTCGCGGTGTCGCTTGATTTTCGTTTTCAAACACAATTTTCCCGGACGGTTGAATTGTGATGGTCTCGTTCGGAAAAGCTTGTTCGATATCTCCGACCCGAAATTCAGTACCTGATTCTGTTTCTGTCGCTTGAGGATACTCTCCCCCATACGGAACGAATGTTTGACGACGATCAAAACGCAGAAGCGCCTGTTCCGGTGTTGTATCCACTTCAGAGTCGACTAATTGTCCACGATTATAGTTAGAATCTAAAACAGGTGCCTCAATCCAACCTTTTCCTGTATAGATGGCTTTTGATTCGATTCGCCAGTAACGAGCCGGTACGCCTCGCGCGATAAAGACAATGCTATCATCCTGTTCAAACGGACCACCTAGCGCCTCATCGTTCACACCATATCCGACCCGACCAGGTCCTCCGTCCCCGTCACCTTCTGTTGTCGCATTTCGGAAACTCGTTGTGATTCGGTCGGACCAATCTCCTTCTAATGTCGGAGAGGCACTCGCAAGCGCAACGACGACACTGAGAAGCAAACCGATACTGACGAATCGTACGAGCGATTGACTTGGACGCTTCGCTAAATCCGTGACAAATAGTAAGAGAAGTGAGGTGACGATCGCATAAAGGATATTCCCTTCCCCGTCATACAGTGTCCACGTATCGAAATAAGCCATGACACCCAATGTAGAAACGATCATCCCAAGTGCGAATCCGTAACTCGGGTATGTTCGTCCGACAAGGATGGCAAATAGTAGACCGATGAGCGCCATTGCAGAGAAGAAAATCGCCTCGTTTGGTAACTCACCGCTTATGACACCCATAAAATCTTCCGTCCATATGCCAAACCAGTCGAAAATACTTCCGTGATAGACGTATAACACAACTAGGAAATTGAGAAGGGAGATTCCAAGAAATGCACCCCATGGGAGAAGACTGACGAACATCGGGACGATCAGAAGGAAATAAAACGGCCAACTTACATCGAACGTTGTACTTCCAACAATCGGCTCGATCCAAAAAGACAATAAGTAGGCGGCGAGCACTGTATATACAATTCGTGTGATCCACGTCTTCATCCCGTCACCTCATTTACAGCTGTGTATAAGTGATAACTACCTTGCGTTTCATGCATGAGCTCACGAATCGAAGTCGTTTCAAACGGACTGATCAGAATCAAGTCCCCCATTTGTTGAGGCAAGTTTTGTTTCACACGCTCGACAAGACGCCCCTCCGCTTCCGGAGTCGCAGTCAACAGATAGTGTCCGACTTCTGCACTTTGATCCGGAAGATGGAATAAACGGACCTGTTCTTCAATGACATATAGCTCAAACGGCAAGTTCTTTCGTTCCAACTGTCGAATCGCACCAACGAGCAAGGACAACGAACGTTCAAACGCCTCCTCATACCCGGCAGAGACAGCCGGTACGAATACGAGTGAAAGTTTCTTTTCCTGCTCTTGGTCAAATGTTTTTGTCATCAAGCTCCCTCGTCGAGCAGAAGCTTTCCAGTCAATCCGACCAATTCGGTCCCCTGCCGCGTATTCACGGACACCGCTCGTCGTATTGGCCACTTCCGTGTAAGTACGCATTTGACGATATTGTTCGCCGCGTCCTCCGACATGTTCATCTCGAGGAAGGTCGAACGGAAGTTCAGCAGGTGACACTTCTACAACTGTCTCGATTCGCAACGTCCGCTTCCGGTCGAATAAACCAAACACATCGCGCACATGAAGAACTGTTCGGTCAAAGACATGAATCCCCCGCTTAATCGCATCGACCTCATAATGGACCACTTCGGCGCGTCGAAAGAAACGATCTACCGGCACGATGATTGTCTGATCTTCATCAATCAATCGCTGTGGCAATCGTTCTTCTAACGTCACAATTCCAATCAAAAAAGGATATTTTCTTTCGATTCGTAACTCGACGTCCATTGATTGACCGGAGACGAGACGTTTCGTCGTGACTCGTCGTGACACATTTGCCGCTGTGACCGGATAAATCATAAAGAGCGTCCAGTAAACCGTCAACACCAAGAACGACCACCATAATGTTGAAGCAACGATACTCCCCTCGATTCGGGCGAATGCATACAATCCGAATGCCGCCGCCCATACAACGAACAGCTTCATCCAGTTTTTCATACTTCGTTGACCTCACGATCCATCGGGACAGGCAACGTATCAAGCCAACCTTGAATCAATTGATTTGGTGTTTTTCCTTTATATCGCGCTTCAGCCGTCAACAAGACACGATGTCCGAGCACACTCGTCGCCATCGCCTTGACGTCATCGGGTAACACGAAGTCACGATTATGAATATACGCCCATGCCTGCGCCGCTTTCATCAATGCGAGCGTAGCTCGCGGACTACCTCCTAAATACGTATGGGGATCCTTCCGTGACTCATGTACCAATCGTACAATGTATTGTTTGACGGCACTTGATACATGGACCTCTCTCACTTCACGTTGCATGAGTTCTACTTCTTGTTTTGTAATGACACTATGAAGTGCATCAAGCGGCTCGTCCTTTTCAAAACGACTTAAGAGTGCGATTTCTTCATTAAATGTCGGATAACCCATCTCGATTTTGAGTAAGAAGCGGTCCAACTGTGCTTCCGGTAATGGATACGTCCCTTCATGCTCAATCGGGTTTTGTGTCGCCATGACGAAAAATGGTGAAGGTAACACTTTCAACTCACCGTCTACCGTTACACTCCGCTCGGCCATTGCCTCGAGAAGAGCGGACTGCGTCTTTGGTGAAGTTCGGTTAATTTCATCCGCTAAGATAATATTGCCCATGAGCGGTCCCGGACGATATTCGAACTCTCTCGTTTTTTGGTTATACATCGAGATCCCCGTCAAGTCGGACGGCAACATGTCTGGCGTAAATTGAATCCGTTTAAAATCTAAGTCGATTGCCCGGCTAAACGTACGAACGAGCATGGTTTTCCCGACCCCCGGCACGTCTTCTAAAAGAACATGCCCGCCTGCCAACAAGGCAGTCAGGCTCTTGGCGATGACTTCTTCTTTTCCGACAATCACAGTTTCAATGGCAGTTATAATCGATTGGACAGTTGGACGGTACATGACGGATTCCCCTTTTTCTCTCAATCTAGGATGACTTGAAGTTAGAATGTTCTGACTTTATTGTGACATAAGAGCATGTCGAAATGAAAGAAATACTACATGCAAATACGCTCCTTATTCCTTTACCCAAAAAACGTGCTCGTTTTTTAGAAAAAACGGGCACGTTTGTCGATTATTCAGGACGCTTTACATCAAAAAGTTCACCGAGTGTTGCATAACTATTCCCGGCCATACGGCTGACCGGTGCCAACTTTCTCGCATCGATTCGTCCATGTTCATACAATTCCCGATCAATGTGAAAACGGACAACCCTTGCAATCAACAAGTCTGCTGTCGTTTGTCCTTCATGTTCGATTGGTACATGTTGATGTAAGACGCATTCAAATCGAATTTTTGCTTCTTTGATTCCTGGAGTCGCAATCACTTCG
This sequence comes from Exiguobacterium sp. s183, assembly GCF_018617655.1. NCBI lineage: Bacteria > Bacillati > Bacillota > Bacilli > Caryophanales > Exiguobacterium > Exiguobacterium sp. s183. The sequence goes on along the minus strand of NZ_JACSKN010000010.1, from coordinate 19,422 downwards.
CTCGGTTGAATTGTGAACGTTGTACGTGACAGCTCACTCTCATCAGCGTCAAGATTCGCAGCCGTCTCATTCACATCGTGAACATTTGTTTCGTCAACAACATGGATGACAAGTTCTTTAGTCGTGATTGCGTTTCGTGCCGTATCTTTCATCACGCCATTTTTTCGTTGAATAGACACGGAAACGAGAGGCGGATTGGAAGTGACTACGTTGAAATAACTGAATGGAGCAGCGTTGATCACGTCCCCATTACGTGTCGTTACAAAGGCGATTGGTCTTGGTACAATACTGCCAATCAAAAACTTATACGTGTTCCGCTCAGTTAAAGCGGATGGTTCAATGGATAACATTTAGTCACGCTCCTCGTTTTTATCTTAAATTCAAGATAATAATTATTGACGACCTTGTCAATGACTAGAAGGTTGGGACGTGTAGATTTCAATCATTTCGGGTAAATCGCTTTATGTGCTAGATATGCACATCACGTAAGCAAATTAATTCAATTTCCTTTCCCTTTTTCATAAAATGCAGGGCAAGGAAAAGATGACCTAGCGTTTTTTATGTTCAAGGAAGGAAGTAGAATGAATGATCAGTAAGTGGATTGAACAACTGAACAGTCGTCAAATACTTAGTATTTTATATAGCGTATGTGGATTCAGTCTCATTTTGACCGCAATCGGAGCCTGGTTTGTTCGAGACGAAAATGTGTCTACTCTCGAACTTGCCGCCCTTCGATGGATTTGGATGATTGGTCTCATCATGTTTATAAGCGCCATTCTTTTGATTGGGCGTCCGCTCATCAAACGAATGGCCGATCAAAACAGTAGACTTAAAATGAAAAAAGAAAAACTCGAAAATGTGATTAAAGAGTCAAAGCTGAACGAAATGAATCTTCAATACCGTAATGAATTGATTGAAGTATTGGCATCAAAAGAATCATTATTTGATTACTCATCCGTCATCGAAAAAATCGTATTACTCACGAAGTCTGAATTCGGCGCGTTGTTACTCACTAAAGACGGAGAAATCACGTCTGTCGTACCAAAAGAAATGACGGAAGACCAACAAGAGAGTCTCAAAAAGGAATCACTGCTTCTTAAACGTGTCATGATTTCAAAGTCGCCTGCGGCTACTTCAAAGCGGGTCGTCGATGCTTTGCACACGTATCCGTATTATATTTATGAAACGGTCATCCCAATTATGGACCCGTCAGATAACAGCCTGATTGGTTGCCTATATTTGGCCCGTTACGATGAACAATATGACGCAAGTGAAAAGTCTGAACTGAATGCGTTCGCTAGTCAGCTCGCCATCTCACTGCTTCGGATGCAGCTTTATCGTCAGATGCAACAAGACCGAAAGGAAACCGCACAATTGATCAATTCCGTGCGTGAAGCCATTTTATACGTGAACTATGAAGACGACACTGTCGTTGGAAATCGCGCGTTTATTCGCATGTTTGATGATCTTCACTTTGACTACAAAGGGTATGAAGAATTGTCAGCGATTGATATCGATATTGAGCAACTCGCAGAACGTGTGGATCAGCACGAACAATTCGTCAAATACTTCGAGCGTGTCTTCACTCAAGACCCACCGGAGGACGGACTTACGATTTCAATCGATCAAGGCGATTGTTTCATTCAGCTTTATGCCGAAAGCGTTTATCGCGATCGTCGACTTCGCGGAACGATGCTTGTGATACGTGACGTTACGGCTGAGACTGAGGTAGATCGAATGAAGTCAGAGCTTGTGTCGACCGTATCACACGAGTTGCGAACCCCCCTTTCGTCAATCTACGGCTTTACGGAGCTTATGTTGTCACGGGATTTGAAAGAAAATCGACGAGAGCTTTATTTAAAAACGATTCATGATGAGGCGAAGCGATTATCTTATCTCGTTAATGATTTCTTGGACCTTCAAAAAATGGAGTCCGGGAAACAAACGTTTGAATGGGAGCCAGTCGATTTATATAAACTCGCCACAGACAGTGTGACGTTTTATCAAGAAACGACTGCACAACATGAATTGTTTATCGACGCCGACCCTGAAGAGAATTTTATAATCGATGCAGATTTAGAAGGAATGCGTCAGTTGCTCGGCAACTTATTAAGTAACGCCATTAAGTACTCACCAGACGGGGGGAACATCCTCGTGTCACTCGAACGAGTAGACGAACAAGTCGTGATGAAGGTGCGAGATCACGGAATGGGTATTCCAAGCGCCTCTCTCCCTCATCTCTTTGGAAAGTTTTATCGTGTCGACAACTCAGATCGTCGTAAAATCGGCGGTACCGGGCTCGGGCTCGCAATCTGTAAAGAAATCGCTAAAGCACACGATGGTCAACTTCACGTGGAGTCGGTCTACGGAGAAGGAAGTACCTTCATCTGTGAGTTACCAACTTCAAAAGAACACATCATGCAATAACACGGTCAATCAGACCGTGTTATTTTTAACTCTTTTCAGAAAAATCGGAAGGAGTTCTTTTACAAAATATAGAAAACTACAAAAAGTGAATTAAGAGTATGCATTGAGCCATACCCTATGTATTTATTTTTGCACGTTTTAAAGCGAAAACAAGATATACTGAATATAAAGAGATTGCTAGGATCGGAGGGCTTGCCATTGGATCATCGTGACCCACCTTTTTCAGAAATTGGAGACTTTAAACAATGGGGGCGTTTTGAAATCGATGTCCCTCACATAGGGGAGCAGGCGAAGTTCCAAACGGCTGCCGCATTAGTTCGAAAACATATTCCATTGCGACTTGGTGGATTTTATATTATTGCGAGCGAAGAGCAAATTTTGCACAGTGGCTCATATGAAGGAAATCTCCAAAAACACTTCATTCATTTATTGCAGCAAGTCCATAACGGTCATCTGACAGATGAACGTCTTGTTCAAGAACAAGTTTGGACGGTGCATTATTTTACAACGCCATAAAAAAAGAACTCGAAATCGGTACGCTTACTGATCTCGAGTTCTTTTTTATTTATTCCCAGCGTGACATCATCGAGATTGTTTTCTCGTAATATTCCGTAGCTAGTTTATATTTCCCAGTGTTTCTTAATTCTCTTGATAACCACAAAGCGTATTTATGCGTATAGTATTCGTCATACGCTTCAAAATACTCCACTGCTTTTTTTAAACTTTCAATAAAAGCAGTGTGGTTCTCAAATTTGTACTTATTCAAGTAAATATCAAAATGATAACGAAATTCTACCAGATCTTCTTCGTTTCCTTTTAACTCATAACCCGTTTCTAACCACTTCATGATTCCTTCGATATTTTGTTGGGCTACATTTACCTCAAGTAGTGACATAACACTAAATAATTTACTTTTTGTATCCTCTTTTAAATGAAAACCATCAAGAAAGTATTTTTGAGCTTTTTCTTGGTCACCAATAAGAAAATGAATGTCCCCAATGTTATTATATAGCATTCCAAAATAATTATTTAATTTTGCTGTCTCAGCGACTTTTGCAGCTTTTTCATAGTGTTCAAGAGCTGTAGTGTAACGTTTACGACGCTTAAATGAAAGACCAATAATCATGTGTGACTCGATGATTCTTTCTAAACAAAAATTGTCCTGAAAATATCCTAATGAAGCTCGTACATTTTCAATAGCTTGCAAATAATCAGTAAATCGATGATGTAAAGCACCGATGATATAATGCATATCTGCAAGTTCCCAATCGGGCATATTAGTATTTTTTAACCTCTGCCCAACTTGTTCTAATAAATCTATCGTCGTCTCCCGATCTGCTGTTTGATATTGAAACATATACAGACAGTGTAAAATGTCATATCTTAATCTATTATCAAAGTCTAATTGATCCGCAATCCAACCTACTTCAATCAAATAGTTTGTATTACCTTTCGGCATCATACCAAATCGGGCCAATGTCACCATTAACGTCATATATAACTCTTTTGATTGTAATACTACGGGATTCGTTTTATATCCTTCTATTCGTTGTATATAGTTTTCATCTTTCCGAGACAAAATTGCTTCTTTTAATATTTCTCTGATTTCAAACTTTATCTCATGTACTTTCTCGCTAAAATCGTAATAAAGGGGGATGTCTATTTCTAATCTTTCAAAGATTAACTCTAATACGGTTTCACTTGGAGTAGTTTGATTATTCTCGATTTTACTTAAATAGGAAATAGAGCATATACCTCTAGCGAGAACGGATTGCTTCATATTTTTTCTCATACGCTCTACTTTAATAACGTTTCCATAATTATGCTCCATATCAATTAGTAACTCCCTTAGTACTAAAGTATTTTAAGTTTCTTTAATAATAGGCTTTTTGTCACGTATTGAAGAAACTGATTAGAAAAAGGTATAAATAAAGGTACTTTTTGGCGACAATTTTCCCAACCTATTCGTCCCCTTCATTATTAGAAAGCATGATAATATTGAACTAGTTAATAAAGTTCAACCAATGAATTAGTATTTTTTTACTAGTTAAATGATGTTTACCATATGAATTAAGGGGTGAAATCACAAATGGGAAAATTAAGTTTCTTACTAGCTGAAGACTACATTAAACCCAAAATCTACTTCAAGTCAAAACAAGCTTCAACTATAAATGATATATTTACTTCAGAAGACAAACAGTACTTTTCAGGTTTAGAAAACCTAACCCAATTGTTGAATGCTCCTAGAGGCTTTATTGTAAACGCTTTTCAAATTGATTACTATCAATCTTTACCCCGACTTATCGCTAGATCTTTGAAAAAAACTCACTCATTTAAAAAGTTATACATTTTAGGACCAGAACTATCTCTTTCTATTTTAAAAAGAAGTACTAAAACCATTTATGAAACACAGTATAATGACTATGAGTATATTAATGTAGAACAAGATACCGACTTCGTTACAAGCCAATGTGAAAAACTAATTCAAGAAGGACATATTTTATACATCCTTCCCGAGACAAACGTTTGTTGGAAACCGCAACATAAAACCGAGTCTGCTGATCTTTCTCATTCACTTTGCAGCACATTATTGAGTCAACAACTACAAGTACCTATCTTAGCAACAGCTCATGAGAACGGGTCTGATAAAGTTATAATTTTCCCGTCAGACTCTCCAGATGCATATAGTGGCGAGCTAGAAAGTCGTGTCTACGCACAATCCGAAACCTTATGTAACTTACTGGAATCTACGAAAATATAATTCACATGCACCTTCAACCATACTAGGAATTACAGCTTCATCAAATAAACAACTAATCTAATGGAGGTTATTCAAATGAAAAAAATTACAGGAGTATTATTCTTAGCGACGGCTGTTTTACTTTTGGGAAGCACAGTGAAACCATTGGCTGATGAAATGCCGCGTATCGGTAAGATTGAGCAACCAATTAAATCATATGCAGATGAAATGCCACGCATTGGTAAGGTTGAACAACCAGTAAAATCATATGCAGACGAAATGCCACGCATTGGTAAAGTTGATGCTCCCGTTATCCTCTTTGCAGACGAAATGCCACGCATTGGGTAATTTATTTTAAATATCATATTAGAGATTAAAACTTCTTAAAAAGACGCCTCGTGCGTCTTTTTTATTTGTAAAAGTCCTTTATATTTCAAAAAAGATAATTAAATTAAATATTAATGCCCAATTTTTTCTTTATTATCTATATAATAATAGTGATTTGTTGATCAGATAATGAAACGTTCAACTATTTTTCTGCAAAGGAGTCACTATTTTGAAAATGTTAAAGTCTAAATTACATACAAAATTGTTCATCAGCTCGACACTCATCGTCTCGGCTGTGACGTTTACACCATTTGATTTCCAATCCCCGTCTTCTCTCAATTATCGCGTTGAAGCAGCTACGAAATATTACACAACTACCGTCAATTTAAATCTTCGTAAGATGGCCTCTACCTCGGGAACAATTTTGACGACGATTCCTGCTGGAAAAACCGTCACGTATATTAGTACATACGGATCATGGTACCGCGTTTCCTATAACGGAACTGTCGGATATGTATCTTCTCAATATCTTAAAACATATCAGCCGACCACTGTGAAAACCTATACGACAACAGCTAATTTAAATCTTCGTAAAATGGCATCGACTTCAGGCACGATTTTGACGACGATTCCAAGCGGAAAAGAAGTGATTTATCTCAGTACATATGGCTCGTGGTATCGTGTGTCTTACAACGGAACAATCGGGTATGTTTCTTCCCAGTATGTCAAAGTCACGTCTTCCTCTACGATTACGCCAGATGCAACAGCAACCTACTATACTACCGCAAACTTGAACCTTCGCAAGATGGCATCGACTTCAGGTACGATTTTACTAACCATTCCGTCAGGCAGTGCTGTGACGTATCTGAGCACGTATGGCTCATGGTATCGCGTCACGTATAAAGGTGTTACAGGATATGTTTCTTCTCAGTATGTAACAACATCTAGTGGAGGAGATACGGATACTTCTCAAAAAACGGTCGTCATCGATGCAGGACATGGTGGGAATGACCCTGGGGCTGTTTATGGATCGGTATACGAGAAAGTCATTGCCCTTGATATGGCGAAACGATTGATGAGCACGTTGACGAACACCTATGACTACAATGTCAAATTGACTCGCTCTACCGATATGTATCTTTCCTTATCAGAGCGCGTCTCATTGAGTAAATCGTATAAAGCGGATGTTTTCGTTAGTCTCCATGCAAACTCTTCTGTGTACAGCTCTGCACATGGACATGAGGTGCTCGTGCCGACAACGGAAAGCTATACGACAAATCCATACGTTTCTGCGAGTCGATCGCTTGGTTCTTCGATTAATCAAGAGATTGGTTCACGTATTTCGGCCGTTCAAAACCGCGGCGTGAAATACCAAAATGTATATGTTGTCGGGAAAAATGTCGTCCCTTCCACACTTGTTGAGTATGGCTTTATCAGTAACTCAAATGATCGTGCCTATTTGACGAATGCGACGAACCGCCAACAGATGGCGAATGCGACAGCGACCGGTATTCATCAGTTCATGCGTTCTTATTATTAACAAATAAGGAACTTAGCATTCATCGCTAAGTTCCTTATTTTATGTTCACTTCCCATATCATGTGGGGTGCACCAGGACCCCAGTAATGGTCAAGAATCAATGAAGGTTCACCCAATTGTTTTTGCCAATAGGTCTGAGCACTGGGAAATCCCGCATCTAAGTAGAAGACGTGTTGCTTTCTCCTGAGGATTTCTCGCTTCATTTCTTCTAATAGAAATTGCCCGACTCCTTGACGCTGCATACGAGGAAGAACATAGACGCTCCCGAGTTCGATGGCGCCCCGCTTTGTTTCCAAGTTACCCGATATAATATCGTTTGGAGGCAACAAGGCCCCCGCCCCAATAAGGTTTCCTTCGTGCTCAACCACATACAATTGAACATGATCGTCGTCAAAATGATCTTGAATGGTCGTATTCAGGCGCGCTACTTCTTCATCAAGCAAATCGGCGTCTTCAAAACGCTCTCGTCGAATCAAGTCACTCAAACTCTCCATAAATAAGCGTTGTAAGGATTTTACGTCTGATTGCTCGAGTGCGCGAAAGTTCAAGACGTCCACTTCCTTTTCTCTTTTTTGTTTTTTTTACTCTTTACCCTCGCGAATCCGATGCGTAACACTCGGATACGAAGGAATGAATTCTTCAAGCGGCTCGTAATTCAATTTCCCGTATGTTTTCCATAACACTAAAATCGCTGCGGTCCATAACGTGATCATCAAATGAATTAAGCCGATGGGATACCCTTCTTCTGCTTCGAAGCCTACCATCACGAACATGACGTTGAACATTGTATGCATGAGAAATGCGGACCACAAATTGCGCGATGATCCATTGTATACCCAGCTAATCAGAATCGAATAGGCCATAACAGACAATCCATATGCCCAAAACGGCAAATTTGCCTGACCGGTACCAGCCATAAGAAAAAGCGGTGTATGCCAAATCGCCCAAATTCCCCCTAGCACTAAACTTGCCAATAATGGGGACAATCTCGACTGCAACGCATCAAGCAAATAACCTCGCCAGCCGTATTCTTCTTGTAGCGTCCCACCCAGGAAGAGCATATATAAAAAGTAAGGAGCAATCCACCACGGTTCACGAGCGATTAACGCACCACTCCGGTCCGTCCACCAATACGCGACAAGGAATATGAATGGAATCAATCCGAACGGGATTGCGTACGTTTTCCAACTCATTCTCACTTGAATACTTTTTTGAAGAATATGCCTGACCCCTGCTACACCCCGAAGTCGATACATCGTCAATACACCGGAAAGACTCGGTCCAAACGCTCCAATAATGACGATTGCCATAATCGGTAAATCGGTCCACCAATAGAGACTCGCCCAGACAATCCATGAATAACCGAATGTGATTGTAATAAATCGAATGATTTCTGAAGTTTTATACATAACGAGTCTCCTTCCTGTTGATAAGTACCCGTTATTGCAGGAGGAAATACCATCCTCCGTCACTCTTCTCAATTTGTTCAGATTTTCTTCCAACAGTAAAAGAGCACACCTGCTTTCACAGACGTGCTCTCGCCTTCCATTCCCTTATGACACGCGTTCTTTCTCTTCTTCCCGAATCAAATGATATTGGTCGAGAATCAATTGCGTCAATGTGTCTCCCTCATGGAGCTGCAAATATTTTTCAATCGTTGATGAGATGCCGTGCTCTTCAATCGACAAATTGAGTTCTGACGATTCCGAATCCTCCGGGTTGTGATAATGGAGGGCCGCTGCAATCCCGTAGGCGAGTTCGTTCGGCTCGATCCCGTTATCCATCAACTCACGGGCTGGTTTGACGAGACGGTCGCTCGGTCCGAGTTTACGAATCGGCGAACGTGCCACCCGTGACACCTCATCCTTTAATTTCGGATTTTCAAAACGCTTGATGATTTTTTGGATGTATTGGCTATGCTCTTTCGCTTCGAAGCCATATTTCTCAAGCAATAACCAACCTGTCTCATACAAGGCGCCTTGAACGACTTGACGCACGCGGCGATCTTGTAGCGCCTCATCAATCGTCGCCTTCCCGAACAACGAACCGATATAAGAGGCGATGGCGTGCCCGGTATTAACCGTGAAGAGTTTGCGTTCGATGTACGGTCCGATTTCCTCGACCCATGTCACACCTTGAATCGGTGGTTGCTCGTTCAGCCCTTGCGTTTCAATGACCCATTCATGGAACGTCTCGACTTCCACATAAAGTGGGTCTTCATGCTGTTGAAGAGGAACGATACGGTCAACTGCCGCATTCGGGAAGAAGACATTTGCCTCCCCGACACCGCCACATGCCTCTACTTCTTGACGAAGAATGGCACTCCCACCAATCATGTTCTCACATGCGATGACATAGACCGGCGCGTCCTCAACTTCACGTACACGGAGACCTTCACTGATCAATGGGGCTACTTTTGAAAGAAGCGATGGTCCGACAGCCGTCGTCACGAGATCCGCTTCTGCAATCAGAGCCGCGACGCGGGCTGGCTCTTTCAAACTGTTAACCCCGCGTACTCGGTCGACGACGATTCGATTGACACCGTCTTCCGCGAATCCGACCTCATAATGACGTTTGGCTTCGAGTGCTTCGATGACCGTGTCGTTAATGTCGACGAACGTCACCTCATAACCACTTTGATTCAGTAGCAACCCGATAAATCCGCGTCCGATGTTTCCTGCTCCAAAATGAACAGCTTTCATTTATGCCACCTCTTCCATGAAGAGCGCCAAGATTTCTTCTTTCGTCTTCGCCTGAACAAGACGCTCCACGTTTTCTTCGTCCGAGCAGAGAATCGCAATTTGCGAAAGGAGCTCTAAATGTTCATCATTCACGCCCGCAATCCCGATGACGAGTTTAGCCGTCTGTCCACCAAAGTCGACACCGTCCGGTACTTGCAGGAACGAGATTCCCGTCTTCTGAACCGCTGATTTCGCCGCTTCTGTACCGTGTGGAATGGCTACGTGATTTCCGATATAGACGTTTGCGATCGCTTGACGTTCATGCATCGCTTCTACATACTCCGGCGTCACACAGCCGGCGTCTTGTAAGACTGCCCCGGCTGCTGTGATCGCTTCCTCTGTCGTTGCGAATGTTTGATTAAGTCGAATCATCTCTGTTTGAATGAATGGCATTTTGATTTCCTCCTAATAGCTAAACCGTATCTCTATCTGTTCTGTGTTCAAGAAATTTTGCTGCGTTCCGCTTTAATCTCTTCTACCAATTGATCATAGTAATCGGCGTTCAAGAAGTTTGTGACCGAGCGATGAATCGCATTCGGTGCTTGCGCTTCTGCGCGCTCTGTTAAGTCTTCATGCGTGATGACAAACTGCGCATCTTTCGGCAAGTTGCTGATCGACGTGTTCGTCACTTTGATTGGCAAGTTGGCTTTATTGACCTTGTTTCGGAGAACCGAGGCCCCCATCGCACTTGACCCCATTCCTGCATCACATGCGAAGATGATGTGATCGACTTTATCAAGACGATCTGTCACGAGAGCAGATGCGTAAGACTGTTTGCCTTTCATCGCGCTCACGTTTTGTGTCGCTTCTTCGAGTGATACTTCCTCTGCTGCGCTCGATTTCAAGATGACACTCGCCACAGCAAATGTGACCGCTGCCGATAAGAAAATCCCTGCCACGAGTCCGAGGTATGAACCGCGTGATGCCATCGCGAGAATGGCAAAGATACTACCTGGTGAAGCCGGTGCGACGAGACCGACATCAAAGAGTACGAATGTGAAGATCCCTGTTGCGCCCCCTGCGATCATCGCAAGGATCAAAATTGGCTTCATCAACACGTATGGGAAGTAAATCTCATGAATTCCACCGAGGAAGTGAATAATCGCTGCACCAGGTGCTGTACGTTTTGCTGCACCTTTGGCAAAGAACATGTATGCGAGAAGTAATCCAAGACCTGGCCCTGGGTTCGCTTCAAGTAAGAAGAGAACAGACTTACCAGCCTCTGCCACTTGATCGACACCAAGTGGACTTAAGATCCCGTGGTTGATGGCGTTGTTCAAGAAGAGAACTTTTGCTGGTTCGATGAACAAGCTTGCCACTGGAAGTAATTTCGCCCCGACGATCCAGTCAACCCCTGCCGCCATCACTTTATCGAGGGCACTCATGATTGGACCGAAGATTTCGAATCCTCCAAGCATGAGAAGTCCACCAATGATCCCGACCGAGAAGTTGTTGACGAGCATTTCGAATCCTGCTTTGACTTTGCCTTCAAGGGCACGGTCGACTTGGCGGATGATGTAACCACCGAGTGGACCCATGATCATCGCTCCGAGGAACATCGGAATGTCTGTCCCGACGATGACCCCCATCGTGGCGAGCGCCCCGACGACACCGCCTCGTACGTCATGAAGTAATTTACCACCTGTGAAACCGATGAGTAATGGTAAGAGATAGGTGATCGTTGGACCAACGAGTTCTGCTAAGTTTTCGTTTGGCCACCATCCTGTCGGAATAAAGAGTGCTGTGATAATCCCCCAGGCAATGAAGGCACCGATGTTCGGCATGACCATCCCACTGAGGAAACTACCGAACCGTTGTACTTTGACTCGGACCCCGCCCGAGCTCGCTTGCGTATTCGCCATGTATAAAACCTCCAGTCTGTAAAATGTGAAAGGTTGAATGTGTAGTGTAGCTAACCGGTTTGTGCTCTACACCTGTATTGTATGCTCGGAGTAAGCGCTTTCTCAATTCAATCCAGTTCACACTTTGGCAACATTTTGTGCCAAACAAAAAAATGACCATGGTTCGGTCATTTTTCGTACAACGTCTCATGAATCATTTTCTTCATGCATTCGTGCAACAATAAACGAAGGTCCTCTTTCGCCCCCGTGCTGTATAAACGCATATGTTCCTCGCTCTCAATGAGCGATCCACTGATCGCACTTAAAAATTGAAGTTCGACATCGCGCGCCTCTTCTGGTGCTAGGAGCACGAGAAGTCGCGTCACGGGTTCAGTCGATTGATCCATCATCAGGAGCGGGATCGATGTCGTTAAATCGAATGCAAACACACTCGCTTTCTCAATCGAAGCATGTCGTCCGTGGAAGAGTGCCAGTTTTATACCCGGCACCCCAAGACCTGCAACTTCGTGACGCCGGAGCAATTGCGCAGACAACTGAATTCCACTTTGCACGAGATTTCGTTCCTCAAGATGTGTTCCGATATCGACCAGGATATCCTCTAAACGGTCCGTATTGTTGAGTGTGACCAAATCAAACTGATCATCCATCCGCTCGAACGTCTCCACGAGTTCGCCAAGTTCTTCAAAATCGAGCATCGTCGATCGCGGCTTTGAAGTCAACGTTTGAAATGATTGCGGTAACGACAACAAGAGATGACGGACGCGCTGTACTTCCTCACTCGTCAACAACGGATTGACGATCAATGTCGGTACCGAGAGTGGTGGTAATGGCACTGTCGACAAGACGACATCATATTCCTCGAGTCGATGCTGTTCTAATCCGAATAGAGACGAGTTGACCACGTCTTGCATCTCCGGGAACTCTTGACGTACTCGATTGACGAGCATCTTCGACGAACCGAGTCCGGCCGAGCAGACGACGAGTGCCCGATACTCGCGACGCCGCACTGGTTTGACGAGCGCTGCCGCGAAGTGCATCGCCCAAAAGACCGTCTCTTCCTCTGTGAACGTATTCATCCCAAAGACGATGTCGGCAGCCTGTTGGATTGCGGAGCGAAGTCCCGGATAGTCTCGGTCGATATGCGGCTTGACTGTACTTGTTTCAGGTAACGCCTGCGTGTTCATACTCGACAAGATGTGCGCGAGCAGTCCACGTTCGAGCGCCGTGTCATCCGTAAAGGTAAACCCGTAAATGAGCGAGACGTGATGAATCAGTTTATGCACCCGAATCTGCATGATCCACCGCTCTTCTTCATCTTCTTTCATTTGATCTTTAATCGAGCGAAGGCGATTCGCCTCCTCGGCAAACCAGACGCGTTCCGCCATCGAGTAAGTGATGCCAAGCGCTTCCTCCATGTCGGTCGCGACTTTCAAATAGTCCTCAGACCTGCCTTTCGTATACATCTCTAAAAAGAATCCGGACGCTAGCCGTGCTTGTTGCACACCATAGGCGAACGTGACCCGCATGATGGTGCGGTCATCCATCCGCTCAAACGAGCGTGACTTCAAATAATCATAACCGTCCCGAAGACCTTCCAGCATCTCTTCGCATGGTACGGTCTTCAAAAAGGCCGGAATGTAGTCATCCTCGCCACGAACGAAGCGGTAAAAGGCAAGTGTATCCCAGTGAGCGAGCAACGCGTTGATCAGTAGCTTACGTTTCTCCGACTCATACCCGAGCACTCTGGCACCGACACCTTTTTTCCGTTCGACTTCTAAATGATACTCTTCGAACCATCGATCCAACTTCTCCAAATCTTGCGTCAATGTACTCGGAGACACGTGCATCTGTTTGGCGACCGCCTGCAGTTTGAGTGTGTCGTTCTCGAACAAGAGGCGCCACGCCAGCTCAAATAAACGATCCTCGCTCGTCGGGATCGCTTCTGCAGATAAGATGAGGTCTTCTCGTAGCTGTTGCTTCGCAGACGGTTTGCCGACAAGGCTAAGTCCATGCCCGCGTTGCCAGGCGAGTTCGAGCTCGAACTCTTTCAAGATGCCTTCAAGTAATTGTCGTTCGCGTTGAATCGTGCGTTCAGATAAATTCACCGCCTGCGCGATTTCGGCGAGCGGTGTCGATGTCTCGGTTGCCAATAAGTGTAGTAAGATTGACCGTTCTCGCGCGGTCCACTCATGTCTCATGCTCATCCATCCATTCTTCGACAAGTAGTCGGTATTCCTCGAGCGACAGGAGTTGTCGGACTGACCGGACACGTGCGGTCGGATGGGTAACCGGGGTCGCCCCTTCCTGATAGAGAATCAAATCCACCTCATTCGGGATGTTTTGAATCGTTCCGTGCATAATCGTACAAGACAAGCGCCCCTCGCTTGCCTGTGCGAACAACTTCGCCGCCATCGCACTTGTCACAAATCCGCTATGGCAAGCAATGTATACGTTCATGTCAGCCCTTCTTTCGTCGCTTATCTTTATCTAATCATAAGTTGGAACCGCTTACTTCTCCTACTATTTTGCTTGTTGGCAAAGATATCGGCAAGCAGTAAAAAGCACCTCTCGCAAGGAAAGGTGCTTTTTAAAACGTCACGCCAAACTCTCGTACCACTAAACCAAAAACGATAGTTTGCATCTATATCTCAAATCATTTCCTACAACTAAAGTTATTCCTAGAATTTTTTCTCTTTAAATATACATACAATATTTTATTATGATTTATACTCATCGCTTAATCTTAGTATATATTGAATATCCTCATTAAACGCCTCTTTCGTAGCACGATTGTTTTGACTTTCTATAGATTGACTGTGTCCACTCATCCAACGACAAGACTTACTGAATAATTTATTTACTGGTTCTAACTCGTTAACAAAATTATGATTTATATCTTTGACCTTAGTAAACATAATATTAGGTTCATGACGTCTTATTATATTTTTCAAAAAACCTTCTTCAACTATTAATTCGCACCAAGTTCTTATATCTGAGTAAGCTTTCTTTAAAGATTCTTCTAATTCGTCTCCAAAACAAGAATCAGAGTTTATGTAGTCATTTTGCTCCCTCAGTCTTTTCGTGATTATCTTCAAATTTTCCATCCTACCGCTAAATGATTCCGATACGTATCCTTTATTCATTTTGTCGATTTCATCTATTTTAAAAAATTTGTTTTCTTTATCTAAAGGTTTAGTACTCATATTATAAAGCATATAATAAAACATAATATTGTGAGTAAACACAAGAACTTGCCTTTCTTTTGATAATTCATAAACCAAATTCGCAATTAGCTCTGTTCTTTTATAATCCAAAGAAGTAACTGGATCGTCTAAAAGAATAGGATTAAAATCATTTCTCATTGTTAAATCAGTTGCGAATTCAGCCATCGCTATTGCTTTTTGTTCACCCTCACTCATTATTTGGGTAACTTTATAATGCTCAGAAGTTATATATTTCTTTCGAAGAGTTTCTCCTTTTTTAGGTATAAGCTTAAAATTCACATTCGTTACTTTTAATTGTTCAGAAAATTTATCAAATATCTCGAAGTACTTTTTTTCTACAATGGCTTTAAACGCTTCTTTCTGCTTGATTGTTAATGTATTAGTCGAAAATTTTAATTTTATGCTTTCTAATTTGTTCATCTCTTTTGTTAATTGAAACCATTTGTCAAAATATGTACTTAAATTATGTATTTGTACATTTTTCTGTGTATTCATTTTTAAGTATTTAAGGGTCTCAATTGCTTTAAAGTTTTCTTCTCTAGAATCGTTTAATTTTTTGATTCTATCCCCTAAAACAATAATTTCTAATTCTATTGTTTTAAGAATATGTGTCAAATCAAGAATTTGTGTATTCTCCACGGGAACTCTGGCTACGATATTATCGTTAAAAATATTAACATTAAGGTTTAATAGTTGAATGGTTGATTTGATTTTTTCAATAAATTTCTCACTACCAAATAACGCTTCCTCCTCTTTCGAGAATAATTTAATCTCATTTTCTATAATGTTTTTTTGAATCTCTGTTTCGATTAATCTCAATTTATCACTATTGCTATCATTGACTTGTTTTATATAACTCCCAATTAGTTCAATTCTACTTTCAATTAGAGGAGCACTACAAAAAATACAAGGGTCATTATAGTTTAATTGTGTTTTATCAATTGAATCCAAGTAGTGTTTACCCGCTTTGATAAACTCTAGCCATTCAGTATTAATAATATCTAAAAAGAAAACTCTATTTTTAAATGACTGATTAAAGCGTTGTTCTTCAGCAAGTTTCTCTTCATATTCTTTTATAAGATTATTAATCTTGTTGAGATTATTTTGATTTAGTAATAAAGATAGTTTTTGAATACTATCTTTTATTGATTCCACCTTCAATTTCTGTGCTTTCAAAATTTTTATTTTATCCTCAGGATTTCCTGATTCTAATTCCTTAATTCGAAGGTCTGTCTCTTCTATTATTTCTTTGTAATTCATCGGTATTGGATAATTATTATTTAAATACTCATTTAATTCATCAATAGATATCACATCTTTCAATATTTGATTAAGTTCATCTCGAATATTTGCATGTGAGGTATCTATAAATATCTCTTCTTTTTTTTCTTTCAATTGTCTGAGTATCTCTGAAGTTTCGTTTCTTAACAAATCTATTAATTTTGATACGTTTTGAAAATTTTCGAAACCCTTAGGTAAAATATTAAATGTTAAGTCATCATTAATTAAAGGAGTTATTGAATCACTATCTAATACATTTATTTTACAAAGCTGTTCATGTCTTTTATTTATATCTACTAACTCATCTTTTAATTGCCCATCTAATTTGAATGATATGTTAACCAATTGACTGACTGCTTCATTAGTTAATTGATCCCCATACACATTTGGTATAATATTCAAATTTTTTTCTGAAGTATAGTAATTATCTGCTAGTTTTCGGAACATTCGAATATAAGAAGATTTTCCTGATCCGTTTTCTCCATAAAAAACATTTAGTCTCTGTCCCAAGGAAAACTCAATTTTCTCAGATAATGCATTTATATTAGTTGGAGATTTTAGATTTTTTATCGTTAAAATCTCCTCACTAACACTGTCCATCTGAGTAAAAAACTTTTCCTGAACTTTCTCTCCAGTTTCAATAATTTGAACTACTTTTTGCATAAGTTTTTGAGGGTCACTAGTTTTTTTTTCAAACGACTCATTTATTAGATATACTTTCCACCCTTCTCCTCTAGCCCACTCCGATAAAAAATGTAGTGCTGTCTTCAATCAATTCTCCTCCATTCCATTTAAAAAATATTGTATACATGAAGTGTATCTATAAATTCAATTTTTTATACTCTTCTATAATTTTCTTCCTATATTCAAACTCTTTTTCTTGATATTTTATATCCTTAGGTCCTGACTCAAAGGCAATTAACTGACTTAATAAATTAAGATAATGGAATATGTCGCTCTCATTAAAAAATCTGTGACAACTTAAATATTCTACTTGATCTATCCACATTATTAAGTGTTCATCAATATAATCTCCACTACTAATAACGCCGATTAATTTATACATTTCATCGTGAATCCTTTTTTTTTCATCGTTACTTAATAATTTATCAATTAAATGCTTATCTACTCTTTCGACTTCGAAATATTCTTCATATAATTTATGCTTTTTTATTAACTTCATAAATTTATTACCGCTTAATAACCCTATTTCCAAATTCCGTCCCGTCTTTTTTTCAAACTCATCTTTGCGTTTTTCTTTCCATTCTCCCCACCAATTATGTTCTTTATTTGTGAACACTTTGGGAGTGCATAATATCCATTTCGTTATCGTATCTTCTTTAGTTTTTATGGCTTTATTATATGATTTACTTATGTTACTTTTTCTTGAACTCGTTAAAGAATCTAAATAAAATTTGCATTGAATGACGGTAAAGTTTCCATTTTGATGATTAATGAATACATCAATTCCGTCATCTCCTGGTGATGGTTTAACATCTTGAACGTCGTCTTCCAAAAATTCTGATTCGAATACATGTAGACAAATTCTTTCTAATATATTTCTAGATTCATCACCGTGCTTTTCTTGTAACCAATTAAATCCCCTTTCCATTTTCAATCCTCCTTTTTCGAATTTATTACAAAAATATCCTCTTACCGTAATGATACTGAAGAGGATATCTTTATTCAAACCTAAATAACATAACTGTAAGGTTACTGCTGTACCCGTAAAACAATGTCGTTCCCTGGCTTTCCTTTTAAACCCTTGGTACGACTGACTTTCCATATATTATAGGCGAATTAGTTGTTCCCTAATCCGTTCTTTTTCATCATGTTTTTTGTCATATTTCATAATTTCCAGGTAAAAAAGTTGTTCCTTTATATGCTGGACTTGTTCTTCTATTTCCCGCTTTTTCTGATGCTTTTTCTCGCTAGTTTACCCACTTCTTTTTCCTCTCCATTTCCTTAAAACCGAATGTTTATCAGGCTTTCTCTCACGCTTTTCTTCTCGCTTTTTCCCACGTTCTTTCTCGCCAGGCTTTTCCCCTCGCTCTTTTTATCCAACAAAAAACACGAGGAAAATCAGATGGTGATTCCGATTTCCCTCGTGTTAGAGAACGATTAATTTGACCAAGAATACAGTTTATTTTGCTAATGAAAGACTTTGTTTTGCAGATACAACTGCTTGAAATTCATAAATTCGATTATTCCACTGTCACCGATTTCGCCAAGTTTCGTGGCTTGTCGACGTCACATCCACGAGCGAGCGCCGCGTAATATGCCATCAACTGAACCGGTAATACGTTGATGAGCGGTGCTAAGAGTGGCTCGACGTGTGGCAAGATGAAGTCATCACTCTCATGTTCGACGCCTTGCATGGAGATGATACAGGCGTTCGCGCCACGGGCGACGACTTCTTTGACATTCCCACGAATATTCAAGTTCGTCTTCGGTTGCGAGATGAGCGCAATGACCGGTGTCCCGTCTTCAATCAATGCGATTGATCCGTGTTTGAGTTCCCCACCCGGGTACCCTTCCGCTTGGATGTATGAGATCTCTTTGACCTTAAGTGCCCCCTCGAGACAGACCGACGCATCGAGTCCACGTCCGATGAAGAACGTATTTGGTGTCGTCTTCAAATAACGTTCCGCGAGATCCTCGAACAGTTCTTTTTGCGCCATGATCGAATCCATGATTGTCGCAACACGAGCGAGTTCCGGCATAAGATTGAACGGCAACTCTTGCCCTGTCGCACGGGCGATGTCATACGCGAGAATCGCGAGGACGGCAATTTGTGCCGTGTACGCTTTCGTCGACGCGACGGCAATCTCCGGTCCTGCGTGGAGGAGCATCGTCTCGTTCGCTTCACGCGACAGTGTCGATCCTGGAACGTTCGTCATCGTGAGTGCTTTGTATCCGCGTTTCTTCACTTCGACGAGGACGGCACGACTGTCCGCCGTCTCACCAGACTGGGATAAGAAGACGAACAACGGACGTTCACTTAGGAGCGGCATGTTATAGCCGAATTCAGACGAGATGTGTACTTCTGTCGGAATGCCGGCAATGCGTTCTAAAATGTCTTTCCCGACGAGTCCGGCATTATAGCTTGTCCCACAGGCGACGATATAGACACGGTCTGCTTCCGAGACGAGCTCACGCACGCCGTCCGTGAGTTCGATGTCGCCGTTCTCGTTCTGGTAATGCTGGATGATGTTGCGGATGACGGCCGGCTGCTCGTCCATCTCCTTCAACATGTAGTGCGCGTACGTGCCCTTCTCGAT
>NZ_JACSKN010000009.1:0-43848 GCF_018617655.1 Exiguobacterium sp. s183 | reverse complement strand
TATAGCTCTTAAATTGACGAAGCTTGCGCTTCATTCAAAAATTGTAAAACTTATTTTTGCCTCATCGTTCAGTTTTCAAAGTTCGTCTGTCGCTCTTTGCGACTCTTAAAATAATACAAGTCATCGACACAGTTGTCAACCACTTTTTTTATTTCTTTCCGCTGCCATCAGCGGCAACGTTTATTACTTTACCGCACACCTTTAATTAACGCAAGGGTTTTTTATAAAGTTTTTTCAAAAAAGTTTTTCCGTTAGAGTTTACCCTTTATTCAACGGCTTGTTTCCAAGCGTTCATCCTTAAAAATAAAAAAAGAGAAGCTGGATTGCACCTACGTACAAACCGGCTCCTCTACTATTATTTACTGTTGATGACGCATTGTAGGGAAAAGAAGAACGTCGCGGATTGATGGTGCGTTCGTCAATAACATGACAAGACGGTCAATCCCGATTCCAAGTCCACCTGTTGGTGGCATACCGTACTCAAGCGCCTCAAGGAAATCGTTATCGAGTTCATGCGCCTCGTCGTTACCTGCTTCTTTTTCAAGCAATTGTGCTTCGAAACGCTCACGTTGATCGATTGGATCGTTCAACTCCGTGAAGGCATTCGCGTGTTCACGACGAACGATGAACAATTCAAAACGATCTGTGAAGCGTGGATCCGTTTCGTTTTTCTTCGCTAACGGCGACACTTCAACTGGGTGTCCTGTCACGAATGTTGGTTGAAGCAATGTCTCTTCGACCTTTTGCTCAAAGAACTCGTTGACGATATGACCGAACGTCATATGGTCCTGAACTTCCACACCATGCTCTTTCGCAAGGGCACGTGCTTCTTCGTCGGACATTTGTTGCCAGAAGTCTACACCTGTCTCTTCTTTAACAAGGTCGACCATGTGTGCACGTTTCCAACCGATGCCGAGGTGAATTGTATCTTCACCATATTGTACATCTGTTGTACCGAGTACTTCTTTCGCTACGTGCGCAACCAATTCTTCCGTCAAATCCATGATGTCGTTGTAATCGGCATACGCCTCATACAATTCGATCATTGTGAATTCAGGGTTGTGGCGTGTCGAGATTCCTTCGTTACGGAACACACGTCCGATTTCATAAACGCGCTCGAGTCCACCAACGATTAAGCGTTTCAAGTGAAGTTCGATGGCAATACGCATATAAAGTTCCATATCCAACGCATTATGATGCGTTAAGAACGGACGCGCCGCTGCTCCACCCGCAATCGTGTGTAACATCGGTGTTTCCACTTCTAAATATCCTTTTTGATTTAAGAAGTTGCGAATCTCAGAAATGATGCGGCTACGCAAAATGAATGTCTGGCGTGAATCTTGGTTTGTGATCAAATCAAGATAACGTTGGCGATAGCGCTGTTCCACATCTTTCAATCCATGATATTTGTCCGGAAGCGGGCGAAGTGCTTTCGTCAAGAGCTCAAACTCTTCCACATGAATCGAGAGTTCACCTACATTTGTTTTAAAGAGCTTTCCTTTGACACCAACGATATCACCGAGGTCTGATGATTTGAACAAGTCAAACGGCTCATCCCCGACATCGTTTTTACGAACGTAAATTTGAATCTGGCCTGTCACATCTTGAATGTGGGCAAAAAATACTTTCCCTTTCCCGCGTTTCGTCATGATGCGACCCGCTAACGTGACTTCTACGTCCTGCTCTGCTAAAGCCTCTTTTTCAACTGATTCATACTGCTCATGTAATTCACCTGCGTGCGCAGAACGATCAAAGCGTTGACCGAACGGGTCGAGACCGCGCTCGCGCATATCGGTCATCTTCTCAAAACGAACCTGCATTTGATCATTCATTTCTAACTCGTGGCTCACTATTCCATTCACTCCTCTATCCATATTGGGTTTATCCCTAACAAAAAACTGTCGACCCGATGGCCAACAGCACAGCCGAAGCCGTTCATTCGTTGTGGTGCACTTTTTCGCCAAACAAGCTTACCATAAATTAGTTCTTTTCTCTAGTTCACACTTCTGACAGTTGTCGTTCGAGTTGATCAACAAATCCATACAGGACCGCTGCGAAAGCCTCACGCGATTCCGTTTCATTGATTTGTTTGCGAATTGGACCACTGCCTTTCAACCCTTTCAAATACCAAGCCGCATGTTGACGCATTTCACGAACGGCCGTCAGCTCACCTTTAATTGCGCTCAATCGGTCGAGGTGCAACATGCAAATATCAATTTTTTCACGAGCTGCTGGTTCCGGTGGAAGTTCTCCCGTTTCGAGGTACTGAACCGTCTGATAGAGCATCCACGGGTTCCCAAGTGCAGCACGCCCAATCATGACGGCATCCACACCGTATTGATCAATGACACGCTTCGCGTCTTGTGGTGTGGCAATGTCCCCGTTCCCGATAA
Organism: Exiguobacterium sp. s183; assembly: GCF_018617655.1. Taxonomy (NCBI): domain Bacteria; kingdom Bacillati; phylum Bacillota; class Bacilli; order Caryophanales; genus Exiguobacterium; species Exiguobacterium sp. s183. The sequence continues at coordinate 41,455 of NZ_JACSKN010000009.1, read as the reverse complement.
TCGGCACGGTCGCGACTTTCTTCGCTTCACCGATCCAATCCCAGTTCGCAGTTCCCTCATATTGTTGGGCTCGCGTACGTCCATGAATGGCAATGGCTGCCGCCCCACCTGTCTGAGCCGCTTTGACGTTGTCCAAAATAAAGATGTGATCATCGTCCCAACCAAGGCGCATTTTCACCGTGACCGGTTTTTCGACCACATTCGTGACGGCATTGACCATCTCATACACTTTATCCGGATCAAGTAACCACTTTGCACCTGCGTCACATTTCGTTACTTTCGGCACAGGACAACCCATGTTGATATCAATGATGTCGGCATTCGTATTTTGATCGACGTACTGCGCCGCTTTGACGAGTGTATCTTTAGAACCACCAAAAATTTGCAAGCTGAGCGGTTTTTCTCGTTCATCGACATATAGCATGCGCATCGTCCGCGCGTTCTCCAGCAAAATCCCTTTATCACTGACCATTTCAGCACAGACGAGTCCCGCCCCGAATTCTTTTGCAATCAATCGGAATGCCGGGTTGGTCACGCCAGCCATCGGTGCAAGGACTGCACGGTTTTTAATATCTATATTTCCAATCTTAAAGCCTGTCAAGACAACACATCCTTCATTTCACCAAATTCGTTAGCAACTGTAACCGAACGACATCTTGGCGGTCTGCCATCGGTAAATCTGCTAGCCATGATGCGACCGTTCGTCCTCGGACGATGAGTTCTGGCGCAATCTCAGCTAACGGAGCGAGCACAAACGCACGTTCCTGCATCCGCGGATGTGGTACCGTCAAGTGTTCTGATTGTATATCTTCCCCATTATAATAGAGGATGTCAAGGTCGATGGTGCGCGGACCGTTCTTAAAGAGACGCTCTCGACCTAACTGCCGTTCAATTTGTTGAAGGGTGTTTAATAAGTCCGTTACAGATTGATGAGTCTCCACTTCGACCACCATATTATAAAATGATGGTTGATTGGTATAACCGACAGGGGCGGTCTCATAAACCGATGATTGCTTCGTGACCGTAACACCCATTTTTCCCATTTCATCAATCGCGTCAGACAATTGTGCGGCCCGCTCCCCGATATTTGCTCCTAATGCGATATAAATCATGTCGTGCGTCTCCTTGTCATCTCAATCGCCACCGAGTCGTAATGTCCTGGGATTGGTGGGTCCGGCTTGATTACTTTTACTGTCACACTTTGAATCAAATCATGATGTGCCAAAATGGCCGTCGTGATTCGTTCTCCGAGTGTTTCGAGTAAATTGACCGGTTCTCCTGTTACAATGTCTTCTGTAACTTGATATAACCCCGCGTAGCTGACTCCATCCTGTAAATCATCTGACTTCCCAGCAGGTGCAAGGTCCAATTCACACATTAAATCCACGTGAAACCGTTGACCGAGACGATTCTCCTCTTCAAACACACCATGATATCCATAAAAGCGCATGCCGTTCACAAAAATCTTATCCATGTCCGTTCCCCCTCATCATCGCATCCATCATCTTCGCTGCACGCATATTCTCTTTCACATCATGGACGCGTACCCAATCGCACCCTTTCATGATGCCTAAACACGTCGTCGCAATCGTCCCTTCCACGCGTTCTTCGGTTGGTAAATCGAGCGTTTGGCCGATAAACGATTTACGGGACGTACCTAGTAACACCGGATAGCCAAGACGCGTGATCAAATCGAGGTGATTCATGAGCTCTAGATTTTGCGCCACGTCTTTTGCGAACCCGATTCCTGGGTCTAGCCAAATATGCTCATCTTTCACACCCGCTGCATGAGCAATCTCAATCGACTCCTGCAAATCACTCACCACATCTTCAATAAAATGATGGTAGTCTCGATTTTCTCGGTTATGCATCAAAATGATGGGGACGCCATATTCAAAGGCGACACGCACCATCGACCGATCTCCCCACTTCGAGCCCCAGACGTCATTGATGATTGTCGCACCCGCTTCTAATGCCGCCCTCGCAACAGCAGGCTTATACGTATCAATCGAGATCGGAACATCTATTTCTTGTACCAATCGTTCGATGATCGGGACGACACGTTCAATTTCTTCTTCTGCAGAAACAAGCGCCGCACCGGGTCGCGTCGATTCACCACCGACATCAATCGCATCCGCACCTTCTCGTACGAGTTGCTTTGCGTGACGTACGGCTTCTTCGACCGCTGTATATCGTCCTCCGTCTGAAAACGAGTCCGGGGTCACGTTTAAAATACCCATGATTTTCGTCATGTTTCAGCCTCCTATCCAAGTGAACGAACGAGCTCCGCCCACACTTCGTTAAATCGTTCCCCGTCTTTACCGGGGTATTGCAGATTTCCATAATGCGTCACCGGAGCGACTTGCTGAATCGAGTTCGTCATCCAAATCTCTTTTGCTGCGGTTAATCCATCAAATGTCACCGATTGCTCCACCACGGGAAAGCAATCGATTACCCATTGTCGCGTCACGCCCGCGAGTGCTCCGCTCGAAAGGGGTGTCGTATACAACACATCATCAGATCCGACCCAAAAGATGTTCGACACGAGCCCTTCCACCACGTAGCCTTGTTCGTCCGCAAACAATCCTTCAGCATCCTGGTCTTGCAAGGTGCGTTTTCCGAGGATATTGTTCATGTAATGATGCGACTTCAATCGAAAAGCCGCTTCAGGACGACTTCTTGGGAAAGGGATCGGTTCGACTCGCTTCTCTTGTGGCACAACTTCTGAGGAGAGCGGTTTGGCAATCAACGTGACGTTCGGTTTTTCATATCGTCCGGCATACAGACCGAGCGGCGCGACTCCTGCCGATACGTTCAATCGGATATACAAGTCAGGAGCTTCATTTTGACGACACAATTGCTGAATCGCCGTCTCGATTTCTTCCTTCGTGTACGGAAAATCAATCCACAGCTCATCTACACTCTTCATCAATCGTTCCCAATGCGCATCGAACAAGAACGGAATGAAATCATATGTTCGAAACGTCTCGAATAAACCCATCCCATATAAGAATCCATGGTCCTCGACGGGAATCCATGCATCCTCTCGCTCAACAAGGTTCCCGTTATGCCAATACCACATGGCGGTACTCCTCGATAAAGTTTCGAATCATCTCTTTTCCATGTTCGGTCAAAATCGCTTCAGGATGATACTGAACGCCTTCAATCGGGAGCGTCCGATGCCGGAGTGCCATGATTTCTTTCGTTTCTGTTTCTGCTGTGACCATCAAACATTCCGGTAAGGTAGAACGCTCCACAGATAACGAGTGATAACGGGTCACGACCGTCTGCTGAGGAATATCCTTGAAAATCGACTTCCCGTCATGTTGAATCTTCGACGTTTTCCCATGCATCAGCCGCTCCGCATGAACGACGTCTCCTCCGAATGCTTGCGCAATCGCTTGATGACCGAGACAAACACCTAAAATTGGAATACGCCCTGCGAACGCTTGAATCGCCTCGACGCTAATCCCGGCTTCGTTCGGTGTACAAGGTCCAGGGGAAATGACCAGGTAGCTCGGAGCAAGTTTCTCAATGTCTTGAATCGTCACTTCATCGTTTCGATAAACGACCAGTTCTTCACCGAGTTCTCCAAAATACTGCACTAAGTTGTATGTGAATGAGTCATAGTTGTCGATTAGTACAATCATGTCGTCTCCTCCGTCATTTGCTTCGCCGCCCATAGCGCCTTCGCTTTGGACAGAGATTCTTCATATTCTGAGACCGGATCCGAATCGATGACGATGCCCGCTCCCGCTTGAACGTATGCAATCCCATCTTTCACGACCATCGTTCGAATGGTGATGTTGAAGACGAGATCATCGTCCCAACTTAACCATCCATATGACCCGGTGTATAATCCCCGGCGAACTGGTTCAAGTTCTTCGATAATTTCCATCGTCCGAATTTTCGGTGCACCGGTAATCGTACCACCAGGGAACATCGCTGCTAGCGCCTCCGCTCCTGATACTTCATCACGAATCGTACCCCGTACGTTCGAGACGATATGCTGAACATGTGAATACTTTTCAATCACCATCAATTCGTCCACATGAACACTACCGTATGCCGCGACTTTCCCGAGGTCGTTCCGTTCCAAGTCGACGAGCATGACGTGTTCCGCTCGCTCCTTCTCATTTTCAAGTAGCGTGTTCGCCAATTCCAAGTCCTCAACATCATCTTTTCCACGTGGACGCGTACCCGCGATCGGTCGCGTTGAAATGTCAGACCCGTGTTTTTCAAGCAATAGTTCCGGTGAAGCGGAGACCATTGTCAGTGCGTCATCCACAAAGTATCCCATGTAAGGAGATGGATTCATTTGACGAAGCGTATCATAAACACGACGGGGGTCGGCGCGTAACGGTTCGGATTGACGAACGCTCAAATTCACTTGGAACACGTCGCCTTCCACGATATAAGACTGAATTCGTTTGACCGCCTCCACAAATTCGTCCTGAGACATGGAGCGCGAACGCTCGACAGGCAATTGTTCAGTCGGCTTGAATGCGTAGTGTGATTCGACGTTCCACATGGCTGCCAAGCGATCTGCTTTACGTTCGGCATTGCCCTCTGCTGTGACCATCAAATAGAGCGTCGAATTCTCTTCGTCGAACACAGCCACTTCATCAAACAACAGAAACGAGACGTCCGGCGTCGCTAAATCATCTTCTGCCTGGCTCGGGAGTCGCTCAATCGTTCGAGAAACGTCATAGCTGACATAACCAATCATGCCACCGAAGAAGGGAGGTGCCCCTTCCGGACGCTCAGCTTCAAATCGTTTCCGCACTTCACTAACCATCTCGATTGGTTTCCCATACATCGTTTCAGTCGTTTCCCCTATTTGTAAGAGACCGACACCGTCTTTTACATGGAAGCGACCGAACGGTTCGATTCCCGCAATCGTATACCGTCCTGCCCTTCCACTTTCTAGCCATGCGTGGTACGGCTGGTCTGCTGTCAACGTCATGTATGCCTCATACATCTTTTCTTTCGTCATCCGCTTCGTTCTGAACGCTGTCGATCTCACTTGTCATTCCTCCGTCTATTCATTCATGCCTTTTATTGTACACAAGAAAAGGCAGCAACCGAAAGAGAATGTCTCTCGATTACTGCCTGAAATGTTATACGCGACTCTCGTTTGATTCTTCATCAAATTGATAAAGCGGTGTGCTCAAGTAACGTTCTCCGTTTGACGGGATAATCGCCAATACGTTTTTCCCTTTACCGAGGCGCTTCGCCGTATCAAGTGCCGCTGCAATGGCAGCCCCTGAAGAAATCCCACCGAGGACACCGTTCGTGCGTGCCGCTTGGCGCGCGTATTCAAACGCCTGGTCTGTCGTGATTTGAAGGACACCCTCATAAATCTCAGTATCCAGAATGGATGGGACAAAGCCGGCACCAATTCCTTGAATCTTATGAGGTCCTGGCTTCCCACCAGACAAGACTGGAGAATCAACCGGTTCAACCGCCAAAATTTTCACGTCTGGATATTTCGCTTTCACGACTTTTCCTGCACCGGTGATCGTACCACCTGTACCGACTCCCGCGATGAGAGCATCCACCGAAAGTCCTGACTCTTCGAACGCCTCGACAATTTCAGGTCCCGTCGTCATTTCATGCACGTTCGGGTTCGCTGCGTTGTTGAATTGTTGCGGAAGGAAGTAGCCATGTTGCTCAGCTTCTTCAGTAGCACGACGAATCGCTCCACCCATTCCTTCTGGTCCTGGCGTCAAGATGAGCTCGGCCCCGTATCCACGAAGAAGGTTACGACGCTCCATGCTCATCGTCTCAGGCATGACGAGAATGGCTTTATATCCTTTCGCGGCACTGACCATCGCCAAACCGATTCCCGTGTTCCCGCTCGTTGGTTCGATGATGGTATCACCAGGCTTCAAGATTCCGTCTTTTTCTGCCGCTTCGATCATGGCGAGAGCAATCCGGTCTTTAACACTTGACCCTGGGTTCATATATTCAAGCTTCAGATACACATCGGCATCTTCTGGTCCAGTCATGCCGTTCAATTTCACAATCGGAGTCTTTCCAATCAAGTCTGTCACTGAGTTTACGATTCGCATTACATTTCCTCCTTCATAATTCCGACTATTCCGATATTGTTATCATACCCTATCGAATTGAAAATATGCAATTTGGAACGTTGCTTACGATTGTGCCTGCTCTTTCATTGTTTCCAACTGTTCAGCCGAGAAATGATATTTTTCACCACAGAAATGGCAAACCGCTTCGGCTCCGCCGTCTTCCTCGATCATTTGGCGAATCTCTTCTTTTCCAAGACCGATAATGGCGCTTTCCATTCGTTCACGACTGCATGTGCAATTGAACTGAATTGGGTTCGTATCGAGGACATCAAGGCTATCGCCGAGGAGTAATTGAAGCATTTCTTCCGGTGTTTTTTCTTCACCGATTAAAACAGATACTGGCGGGAACGTCTGAAGTGCTTTTTCGAGCGCCTGTACGGTCTCTTCGGAGGCGTTCGGCAGCAACTGAACGATGACACCACCTGCAGCAAGAATCGATTCATCTTCTGGTAAGACGAGAACACCTGCTCCGACGACTGATGGTACTTGTTCAGATGTTGCGAAGTAGTATGTGAAGTCTTCACTGATTTCACCTGTTTGAATCTCTGAAGAACCACCGACATAATCTTTCAAGCCTAAGTCTTTAATGACAGAGACCGTTCCTTTTCCGACCGCTTCGCCGACTTTCAACTTCGTCAATCCCTGCTCGTTGACGAACGTCCCGCCATCGACACGAGGGTAAGATACGTATCCACGGACATCTCCTGCCGTATCTGCGTCTACGATGATTTTCCCGATTGGACCATCACCTTCCACTTTAAGTGTGACGCGTGCCGCACCTTTTTGCATGGCTCCGATCATCGAACCGATTGTCATCGTCCGTCCGAGGGCGGCTGAGGCAACCGGTGTCGTTTGATGACGAAGTTGTGTTTCGTACACTGTCTTTGTTGTACGTGCTGCAAAGGCACGCACCTCTCCATTAAAGCCGAGGGCCCGAACGAGATAGTCGTCTTTCATTTGATCGAGTAATACTTGTTGTTCTGAATGAATCATATGAGTTAACTCCTTTAGTTTACTTTTGATTGCGCTCGTAAATGAGGCGGAGGCCTTCGAGTGTCAGGAACGAATCTACATGGTCAATCGTTTCTGCATGTTCACTGATCAATCGTGCCAATCCTCCAGTCGCAATGACGGTCGCTTCACCAACTTCACGCTTCATCCGATTCACGATGCCATCCACTTGGGCGACATAGCCATAATACGTCCCCGATTGCATCGCTTGAATCGTATTTTTCCCGATAACCGTTGGTGGGGTTGCCAATTCAATCCGTGGTAATTTCGCAGCACGTTGATAAAGTGCTTCCACTGAAATCATGATACCTGGTGAGATAATGCCGCCATGGTAGCGACGTTTCTCATCGATGTAACAATACGTGGTTGCCGTTCCAAAATCAACAATTATGAGCGGACCGTCATACTTGGCGATTCCTGCCACCGCGTTGACAATTCGGTCGGCCCCGACTTCGCGGGGATTCTCGACGTGAATGTCTAATCCTGTCTTCACACCTGGGCCCACAACGATTGGACGTACATTGAAGTATCGTTGTGACATTTGTTCAAGTGGGAAAATAACAGGAGGTACGACAGAGGACAAAATGACACCATCGACTTGATCGAACGAGACGTTCGAATGGTCAAAGAGCGATTTCACTAGCATGCCATACTCATCCGTCGTTTTCGTCCGGTCCGTTGAAATTCGCCAATGGTGTACGAGATTATCTCCATCGTACATCCCTAGAACAATATTTGTATTTCCAACATCAATCACTAAAATCATGATATAGTTCCTCACTTTGTTGTCAATTGCAGTTCGCTCGAATTATAACACGAAAAAAGACGAATGCCTCGTCAAGGGCATTCGTCTCATTCATTAACGTGATTCGTTGTTCGGACGTTCCGTAGGAGTCGCCTCTGGCTTATCGCCTTCAGGTACGACATCCGGTTGGCTGTCTTGAACAACTTCAGGTTGATCGACGATTTGTCCGTGTTGCACGGCCGCATCATCTTTCTTCGCTGCGTCGTCCGAGTCCGTTGATGCATCCACGTCTTCTTCCGGCTCATGCGGGAGATATTCACGTGTCTTGATCAAGTGACGAATCTGTTTCGAGTCGAGCGTTTCTACATCAAGCAATGTCTTCGCAACGAGTTCGAGGTCTTCGCGACGTTCTGTCAAAATCTGTTTCGCTTTCGCGTAACAGCGGTTGATGATGTCACGAATCTCTAAATCGATCTCTTGAGCAATCGCATCCGAGTAGTTCTGCTCTGTCTGGAAGTCACGGCCAAGGAAGACTTGTCCGCCATGGTTTGAACCGAGCTGGAGCGGTCCGAGCTTATCACTCATCCCGTAATCCATGACCATCTTACGCGCAATCCCTGTCGCACGTTGGAAGTCGTTGCTCGCTCCTGTTGACACTTCACCAAAGATGACATCTTCGGCGACGCGTCCACCAAGAAGTCCGACAATCTTATCTTCGAGTTCAGGTTTTGTCATGAAGTAACGATCTTCTTTTGGAAGCATGACGACGTATCCTCCAGCGTTACCGCGTGGGACAATCGTCACTTTGTGTACTTCATCCGCATTCTCAAGCTCAAGACCGATGATTGTGTGACCCGCTTCGTGATAAGCGACAATGTTACGTTCTTTTTCAGAAATGATTCGGCTCTTCTTCGAAGGTCCTGCAATGACACGGTCAATTGCTTCTTCGACATCGACAACCGATACTGCCGTACGGTTTGAACGTGCCGCAACGAGTGCTGCTTCGTTCAAGAGGTTTTCCAAGTCAGCCCCAGAGAAACCAGGTGTACGTTGTGCGATTGACTTCAAGTCTACAGTTGAGTCAAGTGGCTTGTTGCGTGCATGGACTTTCAACACTTCTTCGCGCCCTTTTACATCTGGACGATCGACCGTGATTTGACGGTCAAAACGACCTGGACGAAGGAGGGCTGGGTCAAGGATATCCGGACGGTTTGTCGCCGCAACCATGATAATCCCTTCATTGTCACTGAATCCATCCATTTCAACGAGCAATTGGTTCAATGTTTGTTCACGCTCATCGTGGCCACCGCCGAGACCGGCACCACGTTGGCGTCCGACCGCATCGATTTCATCGATGAAGATGATACATGGAGCATTCTTTTTCGCATTTTCGAACAAGTCACGGACACGTGACGCACCGACCCCGACGAACATCTCAACGAAGTCCGAACCTGAGATCGAGAAGAATGGTACTCCGGCTTCTCCGGCTACTGCACGGGCCAAAAGTGTTTTACCTGTCCCTGGAGGACCAACGAGTAAGACCCCTTTTGGAATACGCGCACCGAGTTTCGAGAACTTACGAGGGTCTTTCAAGAATTCAACAACTTCGATGAGTTCTTGTTTCTCTTCGTCTGCTCCGGCCACATCTTTGAATGTGACGCGACGTTTTTCTTGGTCGTATAGTTTCGCCTTCGATTTCCCGAAGTTCATCACACGACCACCACCGCCACCACCTTGCGCCTGGTTCAACAAGAAGAAGAACAAGATGAAGATGATAATGAACGGTAAAATCGCGAAGACGATGCTGAACCAGCTACTGTTCGATTCAGCCTCCTCGATTTGAATATCCGTATTCGCTCGAAGCTGCGTTAATACATCCGCATATTCAGCTTCGTTCGCTGGAATGTTTGTTTCGTAACGCTGGTCGTCATCTCCTGTAAGGTCGCCTGTAATCGAGATAGCCCCCGGGATTTCTTGTACGGTTGCCGTCTCAATCCGATCATCTTCCACATATTCTAGGAATTTCGAATACGAGAGGGTTTCACTCTGACTATTCGGATTCTGCAAATATTGAAGGAACAAGATCAAGGCTAGGAAAATCACACCAAAAACCAATGTGTTTTTCACTGCACGATTCATTCTCTGCCTCCTATTCCGAGAAACGATGTTCTCGCCCATTCAGTATATGCCTATACTTTGGGGATTTCTTTTATCTTACCACGTCACATTTTCAAAAGAAAAACGTTAGCCCCCGTAAACGCTCGGTTTGAGCACACCGACGTAAGGAAGGTTACGATATTTCTCTTCATAATCGAGACCGTAACCGACAACGAACTCGTGTGGAATCACGAAACCGCTATAGTCTGCTGATAAACCATTTTTACGTCCTGTCGGTTTGTCGAGAAGCGTGACGATCTTCACAGACTTCGCTTTACGGTATTTAAGAAGATCGACGAGATAGCCAAGCGTCAATCCACTATCAATAATATCTTCTACAATCAAGATGTCGCGTCCTTCTACAGATGTATTTAAATCTTTCTCGATTTTCACTTCACCTGTTGAAGAAGTACCTCCGTGATACGTCGACACGTCCATGAAATCCATTTCTAAATGGATATCCATTTCTTTGACGAGATCAGACATGAACGGCATCGCGCCTTTCAATACACACACGAGAAGCGGAAACTCTTCTTTATAGTCTTCGCTAAGTGTTCCAGCGAGTTCTTTCACCTTTTCTTGAATCTCTTCACGTGAGATTAAAATTTTCTCCATATCGTTCATTAATGACATCTTGAAATCCTCCTCTTTCTGTTTCGACACAATCATCATTTTACCATTAATCGTAGGCAAATCGCATCCGACTTGTCTAGAAATTCTGAAACTCGTACCCCGACAATAGCGAGAATTCGTCCTGAGGCATCTTCAAGCAGGGGTAGAGTCGGACGAATCGTCCGCTCAATCTTTTCGTCGATCAGGATACGGGACACTTTCTTTGTCCCCACGGCTAATCGCATTCGGTCACCTGGTGCACTTGTCCGAATCGTAAGCGGATAAGTGATCTCATGTAACGGAATGCCCTCTCTCCCCTCCTCGACAGATAAAGAGATAGTTCGGTCTCCGAATTCAACAACGGTCGGCAACGAATCAATTTGAATGGGGTGAAGTGAATCTGGCGTAGAGCGCTGTACAAGATTCAGTACCCTATTCTGCTTCGTCATGAACCACTCGCCTGTCAGATGATAGGTTCCTGTATCCTTTTGACTCTGGAGTAGCTTATCCATCGCCTCGTTCACATTCACCTCGTAACGAGAGGACAGCAATCGACCGACTGTATACCGTTCAAGGAATGATAAGCGCTCGAAATCCTTGAGTTTCACATGAAACGCTTTCATTTCAAGTTCGACATATGCCTCCACCCATTGTTCGCACGATTGATACCTGCTATCCCAATCAGCACGGGCCTCCTTTGCCACTCCGCTGACTTCTCTCACAATCGATGGCCGCATCTGTTTCAGTCGCGGCACAATCTCATGGCGAATTTGATTCCTTAAGTAAGTACGTTCTTGGTTCGTTGCGTCTTCGCGCCACTCTAATTCATTCTGTCGTGCATACTCGATCAGTTGAGCTTTCGACTCATGTAACAACGGACGGATGAGCCTCCCGTTACCAAATTGCCGGCTTTCGGGAATCCCTTTCACTTCGATCACGTTTCGATGTAGTTGAATGAGCACTGTTTCTAGCTCGTCATCCGCATGATGCGCCGTGGCCAATGTGTCATATCCATATTCGTTCATGACGTCTTCAAAAAATTGATAGCGGGCTTCCCGGTATCGGGCTTGTGATCCTCCATCTTGAAAGCAGAGATGCGTTCCATGAAACGGAATATGGTAGGTTGCTGCGACGCGGGCGACGAACATATACTCTTCGTCTGAAGCTTCTCGTACGCCATGATGGACATGCGCCACCGCAACATTCCATCCCTTTTTGACGAGACGATCCAATAAGACAATGGAATCCACCCCACCAGACACTGCGACGAGCACTTTTTTCATGAATTCCCTCCTTGATATAACAAAAGAAGCCATCTCGATTGAGATGGCTTCTTTTCGCTTAGGCTAAGTGACCCGTACGGGATTCGAACCCGTGTTACCGCCGTGAAAGGGCGGTGTCTTAACCGCTTGACCAACGGGCCTAAATAAAATGGTAGCGGCGGAGGGAGTCGAACCCACGACCTCACGGGTATGAACCGTACGCTCTAGCCAGCTGAGCTACACCGCCATGTTATTGTTGTGTCCTAAGCACATTTTCTATAATAACCAGTCACCATTCGAGTGTCAATTCTTTTTTGAATTTTTTTTAATAAAAAAATCGTGCATAGTGTCATCTTCATCACTATACACGATTTCATTACGTTTTTACATCATGCTTCTGATACAACTTGACGATATTTTTTCTTCCATGCGATTCGGAAGTATGCCCACAGTAATGCAAAACATCCAGCAGCCACAAATACTAAATACGTTGTCGCCGTCTGCAAATACTGTGCACCGTCAGCTGACAAGATTTCTTTATATCCGGCAACCGTATACGTCATTGGAAGGAGCGCATTGAACGGTTGCAACGCTCGTGGAATCAACTCGAGCGGGAACGTTCCGGCAGAAGTCGTCAATTGCAAGATTAACAAGACGATTGCTACAAAACGTCCTGGGTTCCCGAGTGTGGTTACGAGTAACTGCACAATAAAGAGGAATGTGATGCTCGTCAACCAACTGAATCCGAAGAACTTCAATGGTTCGCTCACTTCAAGTCCTAATAGTTGCACCATCGCCACGTCTAAAATGAGCGCTTGAAGGAATCCGACGACCATGAGAACACCAGACTTCGACAATACCCATGATAGACTACGTTTTGGACGTCCAGCTGGATCGTACAATGGATAGACGATTGATAAGAGAAGCGCCCCGATAAAGAGTCCGAGTGACATGAAGTATGGAGCAAACCCTGTACCATAGTTTGGTACCTCGTGAATCGAGTTGTCGACGAGCGACACTGGTCCTGCCATCATCTCGACATTTTCATCGTTCAATCCGATGTCTGCATCTTTCGCACCTTTGACTAGAGCGTCACGAAGTTCATCGCTACCTGATGCGAGATCTGTCATTCCATCTGCGAGTTCTCCGCTACCATCTGAAAGTTCTTGTCCGCCGTCCGCGAGCTGATTCGCGCCGTCCGTCAACTTGCTTGTTCCTGCCCCGGCAGTCTTCGCGCCATCGGCAAGTTCACGACTACCTTCTTGAAGTTTTTGCCCACCGTCCGCTAATTGAGTAGCACCATTCGCCAACTCACTCGTTCCCGAACTTGCGCTTTTCGCACCATCGGCAAGCTTCACACTACCTTCAGACAACTGTCCAGTCGCGGCTACGAGTTTGTCACTGCCTGCCGTAAGTTCAGTTGTCCCGTCTTGAAGTTGTGTTGCACCTTGATTGAGTTTTGAACTCGCTGACACGAGTTCTTGTGAGCGGCTAGCTGCGGTTTGTGTTCCTTGTGCGATTTGACTAGAACCACTTGCTAACGCCTGAGCACCTTCCGCTAACTTCGTTTGACCCGTGTTCAATTCAGAAAGTCCTGACGAAAGTTGTCCTGCACCTGTTTCTGCTTGCGCAAGACCTGCCGCCAATGAGGTCTGTCCCTCTTTCACTTGCGTCGCCCCTGCGGCTAATTGATCAAACCCAGCCGCTGTCGCTTGTTTTCCTTCACTGAGTTGTGCTGCGATGGCTTGAAGCATTTCAGGTGACGCAGATTGACCGGATTCAGCAAGTGCCGTTAATTGTCCAATCAACTCATCCTGTTTCGCCGTCAATTCAGATTTCATTTGTCCAATTCCATTGACCACTTCAGTTTGACCCGCGATGAGAGCAGTGTTTCCTTCTTTCGCTTTCGTCAATGCACCTGCTAGTTGGTTTGCGCCGTCATTCAATGCAGACGCCCCTTCTTTTGAGCGCTCGATGCCAGCAGCAAGGTCTTGAACGCCTTGATTCAACGTTTTCGCACCCGTGTGAAGCTCATCCAATTTAGAGGCGAATGCCCCTGTTCCTTCGACGAGCTGGCTCGTTCCGTCTTGTAAGGCGGATGCGCCATCATTCACGCGGTGTACCCCGTCTGACAAAGCAGTTGACCCGTCGTACACTTGCTGACTCCCATCCGCTAGTGCCGATGAACCTTCTGCTAACTGAGTCACACCATCGTTTAACTGGCTTGCACCATTCGCGAGCTCACGTTGTTTCGTGGCGAGTAGTGTCGTCCCGTCCGCGAGTTCAGATGAACCATCGGACAACTGAGCGATTCCGTCATTTAACTCACTTGCACCATCTGCAAGTTCGCGTTGTTTCGTGGCGAGAAGTTCCGTTCCATCCGCCAATTTGACGGCACCATCCTTCGCTGACGTAGAACCGTCGGCAAGTTTTGTCGCACCATCCGCGGCTTCACCAAGTCCGTCCGCCACGTCATTTAATCCATCTTTCAATGCACTGACGTACTGTTTCGATACCTCGGTCGAAAGCTCTGCTTTCACTTGCTCCATTGCAGAGCCACCGATTTGTGCGGCTAGGAAGTTATACGATTCATTCGCAATGTACTTCAATTCAAGTTGCTCTGGATTTTCATCTAGAGCGGTCGTCGCCTTCTCCGAGAAGTCTTCTGGAATCTCGATTGCCATGTAATAATCATGGTCTTTCAATCCAGATTCTGCTTCCTTCTTTGTCGTCTCGACAAACTCAAAGGCTTCCGAATCTAACAACTTATCAATCAGATCGTTCCCGATTTCAAGTGACTCCCCTTCAAATGATGCCCCTTTGTCTTCGTTGACGATGGCGACCGGTAAATCTTTCATCTGTCCATACGGATCCCAGAAAGCCCACAAAAACATACCGGCATACATTAACGGTACGAGCGCGACTGCGAGAATCGGAACCAACACACGTGGGTTCTTAAAGATACTCCGCCACTCCGCCGTCCATAGTTTCCATCCATTCATTTTTTCTCTCCACCTTCACTTATAAAACATAACTATTTTTTCATGTTCCCTATTTTGCTCTCTTCCTCGAAAAAAATCAACTATATTTAGTTATTTTTTATAAATTTTTTAAAACAAAAAAAGTCGTGAACAAAAATGTTCACGACTTGTCTTGTTACAAGACCTATATGGTTACGAGTAGAAGCTAATTGGTATCGAAGGATTACCCGCGTTTGGCTCCACGTCCACCGCGTTTCGAATCTGTTTGACGTTTCAACGTCGAAAGACGCTCGTCGCTGTCTTTCAAGAATTTGCTCATCAACGTATCGAATGTTTCTGGTTCACGGCGTTGTTCACCACGACGACCGCCGCCACGTGGGCCGCCGCCACCGCGTGGACCGCCACCGCGCGGACCACCTTGACCTGGGCCACCTGGGCGTGGGCCACGAGAGAAACGCTCACCGGCTGGACGCTCTGGACGTTCAGGGCGTTCACTTACAGGACGATCGACTGCTTTCTTGATGGATAACCCGATTTTCCCATCATTTTCGACGTTCAACACTTTTACCGTGACTTCTTGACCGACTGTCAACACTTCGTTAATGTCTTTGACGTAAGAGTCCGCCACTTCACTGATGTGTACTAATCCTGTCTTGCCGTTTGGGAGCTCGACGAACGCTCCGAAATGCGTAATCCCTGTAACCTTACCTTGTACCTTGCTTCCTACTTCAATTGACATAAAATAATGTACTCCTTTTTTGATTGATTCTTTTCAATTATACGAGTCGTTTCCTCAACGGTCAACGAACCGACTTATTCCTCTGGGGAGAAGTAGAAAATAATCTCTCCATCTTTGGAGAAGAGGAGCTCGTTTCGCGCTAAGTTCGCGATATAATCCTCATCCTGCAAACGTTCCACTTGTTCCTTCAACTCATCTTGCTCGGCTTTCTGCTCTTGCAACTCCACTTTCGCTTGTGCGTAAGCTTGTTGTTGGTCCGATACATAGCCTACCTTTGAAAAGTAACTCTGTCCAATCAATACCATGACGAATAAAAATAGGAGTGAGGCTGCCGCCAAACGACGTCGAAGATGAACTCTTCGGCGATGTGTGTCTTTTTCCAGCTGTTCTCTACGCTCATCTAGCGCTCGAATGCGCCGTTGTCGATCCATCGGATTACGTCCGTTCATCGCCTCATCCCCCTCCTCTTAATACATTAAGTATACTTTTTTTTACGAGTCGATACTACCGTCCATCTTCTCTTCTTTAAGTAAACGATACATTTCTTTCGCATCTTCTTTACGTGCATGTTCCGCAATCGAGTCGATGACGACCGTGACGAGCTTGTTTCCGAATCGAATTTGCAGCTCGTCTCCGACTTTAACATCGGTACTCGCCTTCGCCACTTGTCCATTTAGCTGAATCCGCCCTTGATCTGCTACTTCTTTTGCGAGCGTGCGTCGCTTGATCAAGCGGGATACTTTCAAAAATTTATCTAATCTCATAACCCTTTCTCCTTTGCCTCGTTCCAAAGAGCATCCATCTGTTCGAGCGTCATCTGCTGAAGGTCACCATTCGCTTCTATATACTCGAATCGACGTTTGAACTTTCGGTTCGTCTGTTCTAACGCTTGCTCGGCATTTAGCCCAACGTATCGCGCGATGTTGACGATGGAGAATAATACATCGCCAAGTTCTGATTCGTCACTCAACTCTTCACGCCACTCGTGCAGTTCTTCTTCCAATTTTTCGAAAGCGCCCGACACGTCATCCCATTCGAATCCGATTTGGCCGGCTTTCTTTTGAAGTTGTTCAGCACGCATCAATGAAGGTTGGTCGACGAGTACACCATCGAGTTGCGATTGTTTCTTTTCCCCTTTTTCCGCTTGTTTAATCGTATTCCAATTTTTTACCACGTCGGAGGCATCTTCGACGGTGACATCTCCAAAGACGTGCGGATGACGGCGGACCATCTTTTCACTGATTGCCCCGATGACATCACGAATATCGAAATATCCTTCGTCTGCACCGATTTGGGCATGTAACATGACTTGAAGCAACACGTCGCCGAGTTCTTCAATGATGGCATCGTCATCTTCTGCGTTGATGGCTTCAATGAGTTCATACGCTTCTTCTAATAAATACTTCCGAAGCGACTCATGCGTTTGTTTGCGATCCCACGGGCAACCGTCCGGTCCACGAAGTGTGGCGATGATTTGTTTGAGCGTTGCAAAGTCTTTTGCCAAATAAGCTTCATCCGCGAGTGGCGGAACATAGAGCGTCGTCAAGTTGTTCACTTCCGCCATGCGGTCCATCTCGAACAACGGAATGTGTTCGATTCGTTCTTGTGTGGTACCCGCAGCTGTCACGAGGGTGACAGGGTGCTCATCCGGATATCGTTCCATCAGCTGCACTTTTACATCTCCCGCTACAAATCCATCGTACACTTGACCAATCAACACATGTTGCGTCACTTGCAGGCGTTCAAGGTCGAGCGCCGTCGCATCCAACAACTGAAAGCCGTTGATTGGATCGATTTGCAAAGCTTGGAACATCGCATCTAAGAAGCTTTGCCCGCCGAGTACGTGAAGGTCCGCTCCACGTTCCACCAAAAGCTCGACAGTTCGCTCGGCGACGAACGGGTGACCGGGTACAGCATACGTGATAGCCATCTCTTCACTTTTGTTCATCAACGTCTCGACAATTTGATCGTACACCTCTTCAAACGTATCACTCGATTCATAAATCGAATCAAACGACTCGAATGCGAGCCCTTCTGACTCTAACTCACGTACGACAGGGTGTTCTTTCGTCCGTAGCCAAACGAGCGGTTGTTGCTTCAAATGACGGTACACTCCGAGTGGCAATTGATTCAGCTCACCAGATCCAAGACCGACCACCGTGATTGTATAACCCATACTAGTTCTCCTTTTTTTCGAGCACATCGAGGAGGCGACCACCGAACGGGATGAACTCCCATTCCGCAAGTGATAGCATTCGCGTGCTCCATAATCTCCATATATAAAGGACGGCTCCGCTACATACCATCCCGATTAACCATCCGAAGGCTGCGATTCGCGAATCGACCCACATCTGACCAACCCAGTTTAACACGGCAACGAGTAATAACATGGGCACCAGCGCTTTCGATAGCGATTTGTAATGCTTCGACCGAAACGACCCGAGCGGAATCGAACGGTCGAGCGCCCGAAAGTTATAGAACGCCATCGCCAAAAAGCCGAGTGAGGTACCGATGGCCGCCCCTTCAATCCCATAGAAGGGGACAAGCCCCACGTTTACGACACCTTTTGCCAAAATCGCGATAATCATACTGCGAGCCGCAATCCATTCACGGTCGATTGCTTGAAGGCAAGTCATGCTTGTAATCGCTAACGATGCCGCAAACGTACTCGTTGCCAATAACACGAGCGCCCGCGTACCTGACCCATCTTCAAACAAGGCAACGTTTAAGAAAAACATCACCCCCATCAATCCGACGGTCGCAGCACCCGCAATGGCTGTTGTCACCCGAATCATCGAACGGAGCCCTTGTGTCGTTTTTTGCAGATGTCCCGCTCGATAGTGTCGGACGAGTGTTGGGACGTTGGCCATACCGATGGTCGTTGCGAACAGGATTGCAAATTGGACAAGTGGGTATCCCCGGTCGAACACGCCTTTGCTCACTTTCGCCTCGTACGTCCCCCCCATTAAATTGACGATTGTAAAGGAGTCGACGAGTTGCATCCATAAGATTCCAAGCGAGGCAAATCCGACCGCGAGCCCTGTCGTCAACAATAGACGCAATCCATGTTGAAACGTGACACGTCGTACTTTTACGATTCGTAGGCCGCGCGCCTGATAGATTAAAAAGGCAATCGCCACAACCCCACCGACAAGCGTCGCGCCATACGCGTATTGACTGAGCGTGTATGCATCTTTTCCAAGACGTACGCCAATCCATAAGAGCGACAGCATGACCGTCACGCGTACAAAATTTTCTAACACTTGCGACCACGCGCTCGGTCGTAAATCATCCCTTGATTGAAAGGCACCACGTAACACGGCGGACGCCGGCATGAGTAAGTAACTCAAACTGATTACGCGAAGCGCCGGGGCTAACTGTTCATCCCCGAGCCACATCGCGAGTGTCGGGGCGAAGATCCACATCGTGACAACAAGCGTGATAGAAAGAAGAAGCAACGCATAAAAACTGCTCCATAACACTTCTAGCTTCTGGTTCGACCCCTTCGCGCCGACTCCTATTTTTGCAATGACTACCGGCATCGCATAAATTCCGAGCGATGCGACAATCGCAGCGAACGGATAGACGGTTTGATAAGCATAGAGTCCAAAGTCACCCGCCAAGTTTTGATATGGGACGCGATACGCGAAGCTGATCAGTTTAGAGACATAACCGGCAAGGGCGAACAGGACGACTCCTTGTGCAAACTTACTTGGCGACCGCATCGCCCACCAACCGCTTCGTCAGTTCTTCTAATACAGTATCGGCATCATTCAAGAGCTCTGTGAGTGGCATTCGACCACTGAGTGACAATTTCAAGGCTCCGTCTTCTTGACCGATTCCTAGTTTACGACCGAGCGGCATCGTCCATTCCATAAAGGATGGTACATCGAGGGCTGTCGTCGAATCTTTCGATAAGACAATTTCAATCCGTCCAGGCGTTTGTTTGATTCGGCTCACTTTCGCCAGTTCTCCGTAAATCCGTAGACGTGTCAGTTGAATGAGAAGGGCGACTGGTTCTGGGAATTCACCAAATCGCTCAATCAATTCGTCTTGCAAGGCAAACAACGCGTTTGGTGTATCGACGTATTTGAAACGCTTATACATCTCAATCTTCAGTTCGCTATCCGACAAATAGTCGTCCGGGATGTAGGCATCCGCTTGGAAGGCGATTTCCGGCTTGAAGACGACTTGTTTCGCCTGTCCACGCATCCGGTCTTTCCGTTCCTCGATTGCTTCGGAGAGCATTTGAGAATACAGGTCGAAACCGACTGAATCGATGAATCCAGATTGTTGTGCACCTAGCAAGTTACCGGCACCTCGAATCGACAAGTCGCGCATCGCGATCTTAAAGCCGCTTCCGAGTTCGGTGAATTCTTTAATGGCTTGAAGACGACTTTCTGCCACTTCGGTCAAGCGCTTATCTTTTCGATACGTGAAGTAAGCATACGCAATTCGATTCGAACGTCCGACTCGACCACGAAGTTGATACAGTTGGGAAAGTCCCATCTTGTCAGCATCATGGACAATGAGTGTATTGACGTTTGGAATGTCGATTCCCGTCTCGATAATCGTCGTCGAGACTAAAATATCCGCTTCCCCTTCAAGGAAACTGATCAATTGGCTCTCGAGTTCGCTCTCGGTCATACGCCCGTGTGCTGTCGCGATACGTGCCTCAGGCAATAAGGCCCGAATCTCTTCCGCTTTCCGCTCGATGCCTTCGACACGGTTGTAGAGGAAGAACGCCTGTCCTCCACGAGCAAGTTCACGCTCTAACGCTTCACGCAAGACGATGCCGTCATATTCCATGACATACGTCTGAACCGGGTAGCGGTTCTCTGGTGGTGTTTCTAACACAGATAAGTCGCGAATTCCAATCATCGACATGTGAAGCGTTCGCGGAATCGGAGTAGCCGTCAACGTGAGTACGTCGATGTTCGTCTTCAATTGCTTCAGACGCTCTTTATGCTTGACGCCGAACCGTTGCTCTTCATCGATGATAACGAGACCGAGGTTCGCGAACGTCACGTCTTTTGACAACACTCGGTGTGTCCCGACGACGATATCAATCGTCCCTTCCTTCAAGCCCTTCTTCGTCGCAGTCATCTCACTCTTTGAGCGGAAACGACTCATGACAGAAACGTTAATCGGAAATTCACTGAATCGCTCGAGCATCGTTTCATAATGTTGTTGGGCGAGGACGGTCGTCGGGACGAGAAACGCAACTTGTTTTCCGGCGAGCACCGCCTTGAATGCCGCTCGGATTGCCACTTCCGTTTTCCCATAGCCGACATCTCCACATAAAAGTCGATCCATCGGACGTGAACGTTCCATGTCTGCTTTAATCTCAGCAATTGAGCGGACCTGGTCCTCTGTCTCAGCATAAGGGAAGGAGGATTCAAATTGCCCCATCTCTTCATCATCCGGTGGAAATGCAAATCCGACCGAAGCTTCTCGTGCCGCATATAATTTAATGAGCTCATCTGCGATATCTTCAACCGACTTGGCGACTTTCGATTTAACTTTCTTCCACTCGGTGCCTCCGAGTTTATAAATCTTCGGTTCTTTCCCTTCGGCGCCGACATATTTTTGAACGAGATCAATTTGATCGACCGGCACATAGAGCGCATCATCACCGGCATACACGAGATGGAGATAGTCCTGATGAATCCCTCCGACCTCGATGGTTTTAATGCCTAAATACTTCCCAATCCCATGATGCACATGGACGACATAGTCGTTCGGCTTCAACTCTTGATAGCTCTTAATCCGTTCTGCGTTCGTTAAGTTCTTCGTCTGACGCTTCCGTTTCGTCACACGTTTAAACAATTCCTCTTCTGATACGACGACGAGACGACTCGTCGACAATTCAAACCCACCTTCGATTTGACCGATGATGACGGATACGCGTCTCGGCTCTAATTCTCCATCGACATTCGTGAACGTTGAATGAATGCCGTAGTCTGAAAGGAGCGCTTCAATCTTGTCCGCGCGTGACTTGTCTCCCGCAAGCACGACAATGCGTTGATCCCCTTGTTGCCAGCGTTCCACTTCTTGCTTTAACAGATGCATCTGCCCATGAAATGCCGGGAGTGGACGACAGCTCAAATGTACCGTCGCGGTTTCCGGAATCCCGGAGCGACGAGATGGAAGTAGCGAGAACGCTACTTGTTTCAAGTCACGAAACACTTTGTGCATCGGGACAGCAAGCGTGTAATTGCTGACCGCCTCCCCTTTTTCGATGAGTGAAGAGAACCATTCCGCTTCTTCCCGCTCCTGTACGTCCGCGGCATCATCGATTCGCGCCACTTCATCTAAAATAAGTACGGCGTCTTTGCCAACATAGTCTAAGAGCGTCGATGTATAAAGGAGTGGCGAATACTTTCCAACTTTATCCGGGAAATCACCACGCTCTAAGCGCTCGATGTCTGTTACGACTCCTTCCTCAAGCGCTTGACGAATCACTTCGTTCTCAATCAACTCGACGGTCCGGTCATATTGCTTTCGGAGTGAACGCCCGGCTTGTTTCAACTGATCGTCAGTGGCGATGAACTCGGTGGCAGGCGTGATACACACTTCCCCTACCACACCGAGCGAACGTTGCGTCTCGGCATCGAACGTGAAAATAGAATCGATCTCGGTATCAAATAAATCAATCCGATACGGACGCGCTTCTGTGAGCGGGTAGACATCCAAAATACTGCCTCGTACGGAAAATTCGCCAGGCGTCGTCACGGTCGCTGTTCGTTCATACCCCATATCTGTCAATTGCTTCGCAAAGTCTGCCAACTCGAGATTACTTCCCGGCTTTAGCATAACGCGACTATGTTGCCACGCCTCCGGGCTCGGCATATAGCGTCGTAATCCACCGAGCGGCACGACAACGACGCCTCCTGTTTGATCAAGGAGACGAGTACGGGCATCGATTCGAGCGGCCAACAGCTCAGGACTAGACGTCAGCGACAGTTCAGCGGCCAGCGTCTCATCAATCGGATAAAGCAATGTTTTGTCCGGTCCGATGAGTGATTCGAGTTGATCGAACATCTTTTGTGCTTGATACATGTTATGTGTCACGACGACGAGACGTCTCGAGGACGATTTCACAAGTCCTGCGAGGACGAGAGCTTTCGCGCTTGTCGTCAGTCCCGTCACCAATTGACGATCTACTTTTTGTAGCCGCTCACGAATCACGTTCGTCTCCGGGAGCGCCACCATAAATCTCTCTAAAGCATTCATTTGTTTTCCTCCAACTCATACGACAAAAAAGGGTGCTATGACCCTTTAGTTGTATCGATTCATCAGCGCTAGCCAATCTGTATCTACGAAATCAGTGGCTGCGGTTACGGCGTTGTCGAGTGTTTCGTTCAACTCCGGCAAGTCCTCTTTCCGATAGTTCATCAACACCCAGTCGACGACTTTGATCGGATGAGGAGGACGTCCAATCCCAAGTTTCAATCGCTTGAATTCTGCAGTCCCTAAATGTTGAATGAGCGATTTGATTCCGTTGTGACCACCTGCACTCCCTTTCGGACGGAAGCGCAGTTTTCCTGGCACCATATCCAAATCGTCATAGATGACAAGTAAATCGTCAATCTCAATCTTATAATAATCTAAAATTGGACGGACGGCTTCACCCGATAAGTTCATATACGTAAGGGGTTTAACAAGTACAACGCGTTCACCATTGATTCTTCCCGTTCCCATAAGGGCGTTAAACTTCGCTTCATTCAGCGAGATCCCATGCTTTTCAGCGAGGCGATCAATTGCCAAAAAACCGATGTTATGTCGGGTCATCTCAAACTTTTTACCAGGGTTTCCAAGACCGACGATGCATTTCATATCATTTCCTCCTGAACAAAAAAGCCCAAAGGCGAATGCCTCCGGGCCTCGTTTTTTAATCGAATAGGGTACTGACCGATTTGTGCTCGTGGACACGCATGATCGCTTCCCCAAGCAAATGGGCAACCGACATCTGTCTGATTTTGCTCGAGCATGGACGACCCGTCAAATCGATTGTATTTAAAACAACCAATTCTTTGATTGATGAGTTGTCGATACGCTCCATCGCTGGACCAGAAAGGACTGGGTGCGTACAAGACGCATACACTTCTTTCGCGCCAGCTTGGACGATTGCATCCGCTGCAAGCGTGATCGTTCCCGCTGTATCGATGATATCATCAATCAAAATTGCTGTTTTCCCTTCAACGCTTCCGACGATGTTCATCACTTCAGCGACGTTCGCTTTCGGACGACGCTTATCGATGATGGCGATCGGAGCTTTCAAACGTTCTGCCAATTTACGTGCACGTGTCACGCCACCGTGGTCTGGAGAGACAACCACGATATCCTTCGCTTGAAACTCTTCTGTTTCAAAGTACGTCGAGATGAGCGGCACACCGAGTAATTGGTCAACCGGAATATTGAAGAATCCTTGGATTTGCGCTGCATGCAAGTCCATTGTGATGACGCGTGTCGCACCTGCTACCGTCAGAAGGTCAGCGACAAGTTTCGCCGTGATCGGCTCACGCGAACGCGCTTTACGGTCTTGACGTGCATACCCGTAATACGGCATCACGATGTTGATCGTACGGACAGAGGCACGTTTGAGTGCATCGATCATGACGAGCAATTCCATGAGCGTTTCGTTTACAGGTGAGCTTGTTGATTGGATGACATACACATCATCTCCACGAACACTTTCCTCGATGTTGATATAGAGTTCACCGTCGCTGAAACGTTTGACTTGGCAATCACTGAGCGGGACACCAATTTCTTTCGCGATTTCTTCAGCAAGCGGGCGGTTCGAGTTTAAGCTAAATAGACGAATTTCTCGTTCGTATACAGTAGACATGTTTAGGATTCTCCTCCATCGTTTTCCATAATGATTGGCAGCAAGTTATCGTTTTGTGTAACCTTCTTTATTCGTTTGGCGTTCACGTGCAATCGCGAGCGCCTCTTCTGGTACGTCATTCGTAATCGTCGAACCGGCTGCGACAATCGCACCTTTTCCGACTTTTACCGGGGCAATCAAGTTGACGTTACAGCCGACGAACGCATCGTCTTCTACCACTGTCTCGAACTTGTTCTTGCCGTCATAGTTTACCGTGATTGATCCACAACCTAAGTTGACACGTTCGCCGATTGACGCATCCCCGATGTAGCTCAAGTGCGAAGCTTTCGCACCGTCACCAAACGACGATTTTTTAATCTCGACGAAGTTTCCGACGCGTGTGTTCGCACCAAGTACAGCTTGTTGACGTAAGTGAGCGAACGGTCCGACCTGAGCCGCTTCACCGATTTTGCTATCTGTCACGACAGATTGACGCACGACAGCATGATCTTCAATCACACTGTTGCGGATATCTGAGTTCGGTCCGATGACACATTCCGAACCAATTGTCGTCTTCCCAAGGATAACCGTACCCGGATAGATGATTGTATCCGAACCAATCATCACATCTGGAGAAATATACGTCGATGCCGGGTCCATGAACGTGACGCCTTCACGCATGAGACGTTCGTTCGTACGTTTGCGCATGATTGCTTCCGCCTGTGACAAGGCAACGCGGTCATTGACCCCAATTGTCTCATCAAACGTTGGCGCCGTATGTGCTGCGACAACTTCGCCAGCTTCTTTTGCAATCGAGATGACGTCAGGCAAGTAGTATTCGCCTTGCGCGTTATTGTTTCCGACTTGTTTGAGCGCGTCGAACAATAACTCGTTATCGAACACGTACGTTCCCGTATTGATTTCATTGATGGCAAGTTCTGTCTCAGAAGCATCTTTATGCTCAACGACTTTCGTCACGTTCCCATCTTCACCACGAACGACACGACCGTATCCTGTCGCATCATCTGCAATCGCAGTCAACACAGTAACTTTCGCTTGTTGCGCTTCGTGATGAGCGAGAAGGGCTTCCAACGTTTCTGCCGTTAGTAACGGTGTATCTCCGCAGACGACAAGTGTCGCCCCTGCTTTACCCGCAAGCTCTGATTCCGCCATTTGAACAGCATGCCCTGTTCCAAGTTGTTCTTCTTGGACCGCATATTCCACTCGTGTGCCGAGCGTATCTTGTACCGCTTCCGCCCCATGGCCAACGATTACGATTTGACGACTGACACCGATTTGGTCTAACTGGTCGACAACGTGCTCGACCATCGGTTTTCCTAGAACCGGATGAAGTACTTTATAAAGCTTTGACTTCATTCGCGTCCCTTTTCCTGCTGCCAAAATGACTGCAAAACGCTCCATTCTTCATTCGCTCCTATCTCACAACAGCTGTGATTGGTCTGTATAGTTCGGCTTTTCTGCAACTAAATCCTATTTACACCGTTTCTACTATATCGAAACCATGCCTTCGTTTCAATAGTTGTACCATTCCTTAACCAATGAAACGCAAAAAAACAGCGGTAGGTAACCTAACCGCTGTTTGCTGTCATTCATTCGTGCCATACGACACGTGCTGGGCGTCCAGTACATCCACTTCCATTTTGGAATAGGTTTCCAATACAGCCGCTTCAACTTTCTGTCGCATCTCCCCGTTAATCGGATGCGCGATGTCCCGAAAAATACCTTCTGGTGTCCGTTTGCTCGGCATGGCGACAAATAGACCGCTACTCCCTTCGATGATTCGAAGGTCATGTACAACGAATTCATGGTCAAGTGTGATTGAGGCCAACGCTTTCATTCTGCCTTCTGTCGCGACTTTGCGAATTTTTACGTCTGTGATCTGCATGTTTCGCATCCCCTTTTTCATCGTTGTCTATGCCATGGTGTGGTCTTCTGTAAGGTTCAGTTGGTTTCGAACGAACGTCATGACTCGATATTGATAACTCTATACCCTCTAATCATAAATCGAAATCAAAATTTTGCCAATCATTTTAGGAACTGTTCCACATTCCCCCGTGAAATGGTGACAAGACCTTCATCTGGGTCGACGTTCGTCAATTTCATCAAGCTGACGTATTCGCTGACCATCTTCTTCTCGGCGCCTTCTGCTTCCATCAAGACACCAACACCCGCAAGGTTTGCTTCGAATTCATTCAAGAGACTCATCATCCCCCGAATCGTTCCCCCCGCTTTCATGAAGTCATCGATCAAGAGCACGTTCGCCCCACGTGGCAGGCTACGACGTGCGAGCGCCATTGTGCGAATCGCCTTCGAAGAACCTGATACATAATTGATACTGACCGTCGATCCTTCCGTTACACGACTATCTGAACGAACGATGACGAATGGTACACCTAATTGTTCTGCGACGGCATAAGCAAGGGGGATCCCTTTCGTCGCAATCGTCATGACCACGTCGACTTTACGATCGGCGAATACAGACGCAAAGACTTGTCCCATCGGTTTCACCTGACTCGGATTGCCTAGTACATCTGTGAGGTAGAGATAGCCCCCAGGTAAGAGACGCTCCGGTTTTGATAATTGCTCACAGAGCGTATCAATCATCTCAAGCGATTTTTCTTTACTCCAGCCTGGGATAAACATGACGCCGCCCGCTGCACCAGGAACGGTCACAAGCTTTCCGATCCCGTCATGAGACAGCATTTCACTTACGATGACAAGGTCTTCACTGATCGACGACTTTGCAGCTTTATAGCGACTTGAAAACATCGACAACGAGACAAGCTGATGCGGATGGTCAAGCAAATAACGGGTCATATCGACGAGACGACCACTTCTACGAATTTTCATACGGATTCTCCTTCACATCTTCAATAATAAACGAATGTTCTATTGAGAATATATCACTTTCATTCGTTTTTGTTCAATGTCTTTTGCCGAGAATCCGAACGACGAACACTTCTGGGCAAAATCCTTTTAGACCATTATAGATGCGATGAGCCTTTTGCTCATGCTCAATGAGCGCAAAGACAGTCGGTCCACTACCGCTCATGAGAACACCTTCTGCCCCACAATGCCGCATCGTTTCTTTGATTTGTTTCACTTCCGGATGAAGCTTGAGCGTCACACTCTCGAGCGAGTTTCCAAGATTTTCGCAAATCCCATGAAAATCTTTTTGACGAATCGCTTCTACCATGGCACCTGTGTTCGGATGATGAACTTCATCCATACGCACGGCGCGATACACATCTGCAGTCGATACTCCTAGCTTGGGCTTTCCGAGTACGACGTAGCATGGCGGCGGTGCCTGAATCATTTCTAACTGTTCACCACGACCTCGAGCAATGGCTGTCCCACCGATGACACAAAATGAAACGTCAGACCCAATCTCCGCACCGAGCTCTGCTAGTTCCTCTAATGACAAGTTTAAAGAGAATAACTCGTTCATCCCACGAAGCGTCGCCGCCGCATCACTCGAGCCACCAGCAAGCCCAGCTGCCACTGGAATTTGTTTATCGAGTACAATCTCCACACCTTGTTGAATATTAAAACGTTCCCGCAACAACTCTGCTGCACGATATGCCAAGTTCCGATGATCATTCGGCACATAGGCGTGCTCTGATTGAATCCGAATCTCATCCGAATCTAAAATCGTCAACTCTAAGCGGTCTGCTAAATCGACTGTCGTCATTACCATTTCTACTTCATGATAGCCGTCCGGACGCTTTCCGAGGACATCGAGCGTCAAATTAATTTTTGCCGGCGCTTTCACACTGATCGTGCGCATCACGTTCACCCTTCCCATTTGTCTCCTGTTCGACATTGTACCGTAAACAGGCGCACAAAAAAAGAAGCAGCTGCCAATGCATCCGCCCCTCATTTATAAATCAATTGCCGAATTCAATTTTAACTGTATCCGTTAGGACATCAGCGTAGCTATACGAGACACGTTCCACATTATGCAGGTCTTCATCCAATTTCACAACGAACACCGCAGGATATGTCTCAACGAGCGTTCCAAACCGAGTAACGACTTTCTTACGACCGCCGTTTGCTTTCAACGTCAATCGTTCACCAACATGCGATTCGAGTTTCTGTCTGATTTCTTGTAACGTCTTTGGCATACGCTTCACCTCACTGTTACAAGTATAGCATAATTGAATATGAAAATAAAGTTTAACATTATAACGACTCGTTTTAAGGTCGTCAACTATTTTTAAGTGGTAAAATTGTGTCAGACAATCGTGCGAATTCTTCTAGACTTAACGTCTCTCCCCGACGTTTCGGATCGATTCCTGCCTCAAGAAGAGCGCGTTCAAGTTCGACTTTTTGTTCTTTTCCAATATAGTTTGTTAAGTTGTTCAGAATGGTTTTACGGCGTTGTGCGAAGCTTGCGCGTGCGATATCAAAGAAAAAGGCTTCGTCTTTCACCTGCACCGCCGGCTCTTTGCGCATACGGAGTGTAATGACTGCCGAATCGACGTTCGGTGCCGGAATAAACACGTTCTTTGGAACGACAAAACTGACTTCGGCCTCTGCATAATACTGAATCGCAATCGATAGCGAACCGTACGCCTTCGTCCCAGGTTTTGCCCCAATCCGTTCTGCCACTTCTTTTTGAATCATCATCACGAGCGAGCGGAATTTCACACCACTTTCAAGCAATCGCATGATAATCGGTGTGGTGACATAGTATGGTAAGTTGGCAACAACCGAGATGTCTTCAATGCCTTCTTTCAAAAATTCCTGTTCCACAATCTCGCGTAAATTTAATTCTAAAGCATCTCCATGGATGACTTTCACGTGAGGATACGGAGACATCGTATCTTCCAGAATCGGCAAAAGACGCTGGTCAATCTCAAGCGCTACGACTTTCTTGGCACGCTTGGCCGATTGTTCTGTCAACGATCCGATTCCAGGACCGATTTCGAGCACACCGCTCGATTCGCTGAGTTCCGCCGCACCGACAATCTTACTTAAAATGTTTAAATCGATTAAAAAGTTTTGACCGAGCGATTTTTTAAATGAAAAACCATGTCGCTCTAAAATGGCTTTCGTTCGTTGGATTGTTGCAATATCTTTCAACCCTGTTCCTCCTCTAATTGAGCAAGTGCTTGCTCCCACTCTTCGACTGTGACGCCGAGTGCTTCGACTCGTTTCACGAATTGTTTCGCATTCGGCTCGCCGATTCGAAGCAATACACCGAGTCGCTTCCGACGTTTCGCTGCCGCTTCTCCACCGATCAAATCCGCGTCTAACACCATTTTTCGCGTGACAATCGGCTGGTTCGTTTCAACACGTGGTTCAAACACGGCGCGTAAAACACGACGAAGCGACTCCGGGCTCGCATGTTCCACTCCGATTTTCCCACGTTTTCCTTTTGCCTCAGCACGTGGCAGATGGGCATGCTTACACCCTTTGACCCGCTCTTCGACGATTGCTCGAATACGGTCTCCTGGATAATCCGGATCGGTCAAAATGATGACCCCACGCTTTTCTTGCGCACGGCGAATTCGTTCAATCGTCTGATTGGATACGGCAGAGCCATTCGTCTCAATCGTATCGACCTCAAACACTTCCTGAAGCCGCGCCGTATCGTCACGCCCTTCTACGACGATAATTTCTTGTATTTTCTCACGCATTGTCTGTTCCTTCTTTCTCTTCTTCCTGCTTTGGAATGACCCAAATGGTAAGCGGCTTGCGACCAAACGTCACGGCCTCCTCCTTTTCATCCATCATGATGTCGATTTTTTGACCTTTGATCGCACTTCCCGTATCTAGCGCAATCGCCATGCCAATCCCTTCCACATACACGCGGGTACCGAGAGGAATGATGGCCGGGTCGACGGCGATGATGCGCATGCCCTCAAAGAGAATCGTATCCGTCACATCATAACCGCTTCTTGTCAGTACTCGTCCGTCATACGTCACCGTGTCTTCTGGATTGTTCGTATAAGCTGTTGCTTCTACGAGTAACTGCTTCGCGGATGAGAAATCTAACACATCGTCCGTTTTCGGTGGCTCTGCTATCTCGACTTCAGCTTCCGGGATGAACGGGCTCGACTCGTCCGCTGTCGTAGGCTCTGTAACGGGCTCTGTGACCTTTTTCGTCCCGACTTTGATGATCTGTGGCATTGCTTTACGTAACGTCTCGACATCCGTTTTCGTACGATTTGTAATTGTACCATTTTCCACAGTAAGTGCATACCTTGTCCGTTCGAGTCCAGGAACTCCGACCTGCACGGTTTGCTTCACACCTTCTTCAAGCGTGTCGTCTTCTTCCTCGACCATATCGTACGGAATCAATTGACTCTCGTATTGAACGACATCACGATTCGTATTGACCGTAATCGTCATTCCTTCCCGTATCGGTGTCGATGCGTCTGGTAGCACCGTGTCACGTTCTGTCACGTCAACATTCGCTTCCCTCAGTAACTGTGCTACATCCGTTGCCATCGTATAGATGGTTGACGCATCTTGCCCGACGATTAAATTGACTCCAACAACAGGCTGGTAGCGAATTGTCATCCCATTCGTCACAGCAGTACGTACAGACGGATAAACCGTATCTCCGTCTCGTACAGTCACCCCGTACCGCAGTAAAACATCCTCTACGGTCCGCTCTCTCGTTTGAATGACTTCTGTTTGTCCGTATCCGATTTGAAGCGAGACCTCATGTGAACGTTCGATTCGAATGAGACGATCTTCCGGAACGTCCTCGCTCAATGCCGGAGTAACATAATCCGTTTCGTCTAACGTGATATTCAATTCCTCGAGTACCTCGAGGACGGAATCGGCCCGTGTCTCATGCTCAATTACCACGCCGTCATCGATGACCTTGATTGGTTCAGGTTGCAACATGACGTATGCGACAGACGCAGTCACAATCACGCCTATACTGGCGAATACACGCTTGATCATGGGAGGCGGAACAGTTTCTTCGCGTTGACCGTCGTCGCTTCTGCCAACTCCTCATACGAGATGTCTCGAAGTGACGCGATTTCTTCCGCAACGTACTTCACATAGGCCGGTTCGTTTCGTTTTCCGCGGAACGGAGTTGGCGTCAAGTATGGGCAGTCCGTTTCGACAAGAAGACGATCTAACGGTACTTCTTGTGCGACTAACTTTGGAACTTTCGCATTTTTAAACGTGACCGGTCCTCCTAAAGAAATATAGAAGTTCAAGTCTAGGCAACGAGGGAGAAGTTCTACTGACATGCTGTAACTATGGAAGACCCCACCGACTTCCTCTGCATGTTCTTCTTCCAAAATATCGAGCACGTCTGCCGTTGCTTCGCGGTTATGGATGACGATTGGCATATTTGTCCGTTTCGCGATGGCAATCTGTTGACGGAATAGGCGCTGTTGTACATCTTTCGGTGACTTATCCCAATGATAGTCGAGACCGATTTCACCGAGTGCCATCACTTTTGGGTGACTCATGAGTGTCTCGATCCGTTCTAAATCCGCATCCGTACAGTCGATCGCATCGACCGGGTGCCATCCGACGATGGCATAGATGTCTTCATATGTTTCGGCTAGCTCGATGGCTCGGTCGATGGTCGGCGTATCAAATCCGACGACGAGTAGCGGAGAAACGCCGGCTTCTCTTGCCCGCTCAATCGTCTCCTCCACATCTTCATTGAACTGCTCCGCATTAATGTGCGTGTGTGTATCAATCAACATCTTGGTTCCTCCTTAGAAAAAGAGAGGGAGACCGTGGTCTCCCCCATTTCATTATTTGACGATGGCACCGTTCGGCATTTGATCAGAGACTGTCGCAAGTTCTAACTTGCCGTCACGGTCCGCAGCTAAAATCATCCCTTGTGATAATTCTCCACGGAGCTTGACTGGTTTCAAGTTTGCGACAACAATCACTTTCTTGCCAACTAAATCTTCAGGGGCATACCATTCAGCAATACCTGACACGATTTGACGCGTCTCTTTCCCGAGATCAACTTGAAGTTTCAACAGTTTTTTCGCTTTTTTGATCTTATCGGCTTCTACGATTTGACCGACACGGAATTCGACCTGATCAAAGACATCGATCGTGATTTCAGGACGAACGTCTTCATCGACTTCTTCTGTCGCTGTCTCCGTTTCCTCAATCCGCGCTTTCGATGCTTGACGCATCATTTCTTGGATCGCATCCACTTCTTCCTTCACGTCACGACGTGGGAAGATTGGTGTCCCGTCTGTCACGACAGCGTTATTGAAGTCGGCAAACGTCTCTAACGCTTCCCAAGACATGTCTTCCCCTTCGAGTCCGAGTTGACGGAACATTTCTTTCGGTGCACGTGTCATGAACGGTTGAATCATGATGGCAACGTGACGAAGTACGCCCGCGAGGTGTGTCATGACAGAAGCGAGTTCTTCGCGTTTCGATTCATCTTTCACGAGTACCCACGGCTGCGTCTCATCAATATATTTATTCGCACGGCTGACGAGTTGCCAGATGTTTGTGAGGGCGACCGAAAACTCCATGTGTTCCATGGCTTCTTCTGTTTTACGAGTCGTTTCTTTCACCATGCTCAATAACGCGTCATCAAACGCTGTGACATTTCCGGTGTACGCCGGGATATTCCCATCGAAATACTTTTTAATCATCGCGATGGTACGATTCAATAAGTTCCCGAGATCGTTCGCTAAATCAAAGTTCAAGCGATCGACGAACGCTTCCGGTGTGAACGTACCGTCTGCTCCGAATGGTACTTCACGAAGAAGGTAGTAACGAACAGAATCCAATCCGTAGCGGTCAATCAACGGAATCGGATCCACCACGTTTCCTTTTGATTTCGACATCTTCCCGTCTTTCATGAGCAACCAACCATGCGCAAACACTTGTTTTGGTAACGGAAGGTCAAGCGCCATCAAGAGAGCTGGCCAAATAATCGTATGGAAACGAACGATTTCCTTTCCGACTAAATGGACATCAGCCGGCCAATAGCGATTGAAGAGCTCGTCGTTGTCTGTCCCGTACCCGAGTGACGAGATATAGTTCGTGAGCGCGTCGACCCATACGTAAACAACGTGTTTTGGATTCGATGGGACTTGTACGCCCCAATCAAACGTCGTACGTGATACAGCTAAATCTTGAAGACCTGGCTTCAAGAAGTTATTGATCATCTCTGTCTTACGAGATTCTGGCAAAATGAAATCAGGATGTGACTCGAAATATTCAATCAAGCGATCCGCATATTTGCTGAGACGGAAGAAATAACACTCTTCACGCACGAGCTCGACCGGATGTCCGCTGTCAGGACTTTTTCCATCGACAAGCTGAGACTCTGTATAATACGTCTCATCTGGTACAGAATACCATCCTTCGTATTCACCAAGATAAATGTCTCCATTTTTAAGTAACGTTTCAAAGACGTGTTCGACAACCTTCTTATGACGGTCTTCTGTCGTACGGATGTAATCATCGTATGAGATCTCAAGACGGTCCCATAGGACTTTGATTTCTTCGACAACTTCATCGACGAAGGCTTGTGGCGTCACGCCTGCTTCTTTCGCCTTTTCTTGAATCTTTTGACCATGCTCATCCGTTCCCGTCAAATAGCGGACGTCAAATCCTTTTAAACGTTTGTAGCGAGCAACCGCATCACCTGCTACCGTGGTATATGCGTGTCCGATATGCAATTTTGCACTCGGATAATAAATTGGGGTTGTAATATAAAAAGTCGGCTTCGCCATGATTTATTCTCCATCCTTTCGACATATGCAATTCTCATTATACACGGTTCGACAAAAGAATTTCCAAACCTAATTGTTTGGAATTATTTTGCGTTTAATTCGTCATAAATGTTCCAAAAATACCCTTTCTTTGTTTCAAGTTCAAACTATCGGGGAAATTTAGGTATATATCGCTCTTGATTCGACAAATTTCGAAAAATTGCTTTTCCAGATAGTAAGCAGTTGACTGCAATTGGAAAGTTTAGTATGCTTTTTGCTGTAGTCACATTGTCGAATTTTGACGATTCATGTCACCACGAGATTTCGACACCATTGGAGGAGGAAACACAAATGAAATCTACAGGTATTGTTCGTAAGGTTGATGAGCTTGGTCGTGTCGTTATTCCAATCGAATTGCGCCGTACACTTGGGATCGCAGAAAAAGATGCTCTCGAGATTTACGTCGACAACGATCAAATCGTTTTGAAAAAATATAAGCCAAACATGACTTGCCAAGTTACAGGTGAAGTATCAGACGATAACTTCAAATTGGCAGATGGCAAACTTATCTTGTCACCAGAAGGTGCACAACGTGTTCTCGTTGAATTGAAGAACATGCTCGAAAACTACTACAGCGAAGAGTAAGCAAGGATTTCCTTGCTTACTCTTTTTTGTGCAGTTGATGATACGCATCATAGACATCGTTTCGTGATTCACCACGATCTTTTGCGGTCTGTTTAATGGCCGCGTTTGGCTTCAATCCCTCTTCTATATAATGAACAACATGTTCATAGACAGAGAGCGCTTCCCACCACATTGTCGTAGGTGCCGCTTCTGTCGCACCGCTCACAAGAACGACGAACTCTCCGCGTACTTCACCTTCGCACCACTGTAACGCTTCATCGACTGATCCTCTCAAAAACTCTTCGAACGTTTTGGTTAACTCTCTACCTAATACAAGCTGACGGTTACCAAACACTTGTCGAATCGCCGTTAACATCTCCTTTAATCGATGAGGGGCTTCATAGAAAATAATCGTACCCTGCTCATATCGAATCGACTCGAGGACATCGACGCGATCTTTCTTTTTACGTGGTAAAAAACCGTAATAGAGGAAACGTTCTGTCGGAAGACCTGAAGCAACCAACGCCGTAAGTGCTGCATTGGCACCTGGTAAGACGACCACTGGAATGTTTGTCTCGATGGCTAACCGTACGAGATCACTCCCCGGATCTGAAATACCAGGCATTCCAGCATCCGAAACAACCGCAACTGACTTTCCAGCTAACAAATCTTCAATCAGTCTCGGTCCACTTACTTCTTTATTGTGTTCATGATAGCTAATCAGTTTTGTTGGAATTTCAAAATGGCGACAAAGCTTCATCGTTTGGCGAGTGTCTTCCGCTGCGATCAAATCCACTTCTTGAAGCGTTCGCACCGCTCGATATGTCATATCTTCCAAATTGCCGATTGGCGTTGGTACGACATACAATGTTGGTTGTTCAGTTTGATAACTCTTCTGTGAATTCATTAGTCGTCCCCTCCATCAACTTCTCTTTTTGCGCGCGGGTCAATTGTTTAATGGACCATTCGTATTGCATGGCCTCCCGTTTCGTATCGAACGATTGCACATACCGAAGTCGTACGGGAAGTCGAGCTTTCGTATACTTCGCTCCTTTCCCGGCATTATGTGCAATGATTCGCTTTTCCACGTTCGTTGTATAGCCTGTATAATACGTCCCGTCCTGACATTCCACGATATACGTATAATGTTTAGGCATCGAGAATGGCTCGCATCGCTTCCGTATACGTATCGTCTTCTTCATATACAACAAATGGTGGTAAAATTTTAAGACCTGCTTTTCCATCTTTCGATCCCTCGATTAATAACGTATTCGCTTCGCGTCCAGCTTTCGGATATACGAGCTGCATTCGCTTCGGTTCAATTCGGTAGGTACGCATCAATGTCAGGATATCGAGTAAACGTTCTGGCCGATGCACGAACGCCACTTTCCCTCCTGGTTTGACGAGTTGACTAGCCGTTTTAATACAATCTTCTAGCGTGCACAACACCTCATGGCGTGCAATGGTATGATGTTCGTTTTGATTCCGCAATGACGTTTCATTTGCTAGAAAATACGGGGGATTACACGTGACCACATCATAACGAGCGTGCCCGAGTTGTGCCGCTGCCGCTTTGACGTCCCCCTCTACAACTTGAATGCGATTCTCGAGGCGATTGACCGCCA
Source organism: Exiguobacterium sp. s183 (assembly GCF_018617655.1). Lineage (NCBI taxonomy): Bacteria > Bacillati > Bacillota > Bacilli > Caryophanales > Exiguobacterium > Exiguobacterium sp. s183. The sequence continues at coordinate 5,079 of NZ_JACSKN010000009.1, read as the reverse complement.
TGCTTCGATTCGCCATATCAACGAGTTTCGATTGAATCTCTACACCTGTAATCGTTCCTTTTGTACGATACGACAAGAAAAGTGGAATTGCTCCCGTACCGGCGCACAAATCGACCAATTGCCCTTTTTGAATCGGTACCCATACAAACTCTGCCAGTAGTACCGCATCTAATGAAAACGAGAACACATCGTCACTTTGAATAATCTTGCCAGGGCGTCCAAGCAAATCATCGAGGCGCTCTCCATCCTTTACCGTTACCATTGTTTCCTCCTTCTATAAAAGAAAGGCGACGGATAGGGAATCCCTATCTATCGCCCCGTATTAATGTTTATTGAGCATCGACAAACAGAAGAGACAATCCCCATCTTTTCGTACCTGTCCGTAATGGAGGTTACAAATATGGAATCCTTCTTGATACAGCGCAGCCAAATTGTTCTGCCCTTTTCCAGACAATGCGATTTGTGAATCACCATTTGTCGTATCAACTTCTGCCAATTGTTCGACTTTTTCGCGCAAGTGATGATTCTCTAGATACATATGCTGATTCTCTTCAAGCAAATAGGCGAGCTGTTCTTTTAATACGCCTAAGTGCTCCGTCAAGAGTTGCATCTGTTGCTCGATCGCATCTACACGCATCATCACTTCTTTTTTGTCCATTCTTTCCACTGCTCAGCACCCCATCACTGTTTTGACGGTTTTCGTTTAATCGCACCCACTTCAACAAGTTCATCAATCGTATATGTGACGACACGCGTCCGATCGTGGAGTTCAACTTGAATAAGTTGGTCCAAAATGTTGAGACCGATTACACGACCATCACCTTCTGGAATTTTGATTCGCTTGCCGACGTCTGGTAAATCGCGTTTTAATTCTTCGTATGTGTCATTCTCATATTTTAAACAGCACATCAAACGACCACACACTCCAGAAATTTTATTCGGATTTAACGAAAGATTCTGGTCTTTGGCCATTTTGATGGAGACTGGTTCAAACTCCCCAAGAAATGACGAACAACAAAGAACTCGACCACATGGTCCAATCCCACTTAGTAGCTTCGCTTCGTCACGAACACCGATTTGTCGGAGTTCGATTCGTGTCCGAAACACGCTAGCCAAGTCCTTTACCAATTCTCGAAAGTCGACGCGACCCTCGGCAGTAAAATAAAAGATCACTTTATTGCGATCAAATGTATACTCAACATCGACTAACTTCATGTCTAATTGATGTTCTCGAATTTTTTCTTCACAGACGGCGTGAGCATCAACGGCTGCCAGTCGATTATCGCGTACGATATCCGCATCCTTTTGGTCCGCGACGCGAAGGATTGTCTTCAACGGCATGACGACTTCATCTTCGCCGAGCTTTTTATCGACTTGGACGACTTCGCCATACTCAATGCCACGTACCGTTTCAACGATGACATGTTCCCCACGTTTAAGCGTTGCATCGCCTGGTGAAAAGTAATAGATTTTTCCCGCTTCTTTAAAGCGGACTCCAACTACTTCAAGCACGCGCTTCTATCCTTTCTGCAAATCGAACGAAAGTCGTTCGAAAGTTAATTGAGGATTGACGTTTGCCTCGAGTCGTCGAATTGCCGCATGCACACTTTCAATTGCATGTGTGAGTTTAGAGACAGATCGATTCTGAATAAATGCGTGATATAAAGCAGCCTCGTTCTTAAATAGCTTTGGAGTATACGTATCTCGCACTTTTAAATGAAGTGCCTCCTCTAGCCAATGTTCGAATAATTCGAGACCAACTCGTAACTCATTTCGTCCTTTGAAATGTCCTAACCATTTTTCCTGGGCGAACAAGAGCAACTCTTGAGGTCGTTTCGTCAATACTTCAATTAATTGTACCACTAGCCCATACGCCTGTACAAACCACTCCTGCTCAACTGCTTCTTTCGCATCATCCCATTTTGGATAAACGGTCAAAGCAAGGTAAGCCAAATCGTACGTACACGACAATTCTTCTGACATCGTTTGTGCTAACTTCGCGCGGTCAATCGGACGAAAAGCAAGTTGTTGAGCTCGCGAACGAATCGTCGGAAGAAGTAACTGTGGTTGTGTCGTCACCAAAATAGCAAGTTTCCCCACACCTGGTTCTTCAAAGAACTTCAATAAACTATTTGCCGCTTGAGTCGTCATCTTATGAGCTTGATGGATGACATACACTTGGCGATCTCCTTCAGCACCTCGTAACGATAGGTCACTGAGTAATTGTTGAATCTGTTCTTTTTTGATGCTAGCCCCATCCGGCTCCACTTCGATATAGTCAACAATGTTTTTTGAATCCATGCGTCGACAGTTTCGACACACTCCACACGGTTCTGCTCCCTGTGGTGATTCACAAAACAAGGCTTTCGCAAACAATGTGGCTGTTTCAATTAAGTAGGGTTCATAATCGCCCGAAAAGATGTACGCATGCCCAACTTTATTCGAAATGATTGAATTTTGAATGATTCGAGCAACCACTGTTTGCGACTCATTTAATTCCTGAAAACGCATACGCCCAACTCCCATTAAAACTGATGGAATCCTTCAATCGGCAAGACGAATACAGTCGCACCTCCAACTTGTACTTCGACTGGGTAAGGAATATACGAATCAGCATGTCCTCCCATTGGAGAGATTGGCGTAATCATTTGATCACGACTCGAACAGTTCGATTGAATCACATCCATTAAATCATCGAGGCGTTCCTGTGGAATACCCATCATAAACGTTGTATTCCCCTCTTTTAAAAATCCACCTGTTGTAGCTAATTTCGTTGCACGAAAATCTTGTTCGACCAATGCATCAGACAAACGTGCGCTATCCTTATCATGTACAATTGCAATTACCATTTTCATCATTGTTGTACGCCTCCTTGTTGTAATCGTTCTATTGTATAATCGAGTACCTCATCTTGAATACATTCAATCGATTGATCGGCATCAATTCGGATAATTCGTTCTGGGTACTGTTTGAGTAACGTTTGAAATCCTTCGTAAACACGCTCATGGAACGCTTGATCACGACTTTCAATCCGATCGAGTTGCCCTCGATCTTTCATTCGTGTACTCGCTCTTTCAGGGCTCAAATCAAACAAAAAAGTCAAATCCGGTGTCAAACCGTTCGTTGCCCATTCATTCAGCGACTGGATTTGATCAAGGTCATATTGTAAACCGTATCCTTGATAAGCAATAGATGCATCGATGAAGCGATCACAAAGAACAATTGCTCCTCGCTCCAATGCCGGACGAATCACTTGTTCCACATTCTGTGCTCGTGAAGCAGCATAAAGCATCATTTCCACTCGTGGCGTCATCTCATGATGATCCGGGGATAATAAGACTTCGCGGATTTGATTGCCCACAGTTGTTCCTCCGGGTTCACGGGTTACAACGATGTCATATCCTTTTTGTTTTAGACTCTCGACTAATAGTTGAAGTTGCGTAGACTTACCTGATCCATCTGGTCCTTCAACCGTTATAAACATTCCGCTCACTTTTTAAAACTCCTCTACAATAACATCAATTTGCTCTATCATAACATGCTTACTTGCTTGAAGCTTCCTCCCTAAAGAAATCCACTCTAGGAGCACTCGTATTTTTTCCTCGGTAATCCGTTCTCCTTTTAGAATCCATGGAATCCCTGGTGGATATGGAATCACCGTTTCTGCTGAAACAAATCCGATTGCTTGTTTGAAAGATAAACGTTGCACTTGTTCATTCCCTACTAACGTATAAAGTTCAGATACACGTTCTGTTTGAGGGAAGGGAAAAATCGTTTCATCCTCATCAATGATTGGCACATGTGTAGCTGCCTTTTTAATTAATTTAATCCAATGCTCAATTTCCTGCTTTGTTATTTCCCTTAATGGCAAACAGAATAACACATGATCCACTGCAGCTAATTCAATATCGATTCCGATTGATGCAAGATGTTCACTAAAGACTAATCCATTTTTCGGATACGTCATGACCGTTACTTTCGTAAAATCGTCCCCCACTTTGACAGTAAAACCTGCACGCTTCAGCTCAAGTACAAAATGAGCATGACTCTTTTGAATAGAAGACCATGCTTCGTCCGTTAGAAGACTTTCTAAATAGGACCGTGCATAGTCTAATGAAGCCATAATAAGATAAGAAGGACTTGATGTCTGAAATGAAGATAATGCATGCTTTAACCGAATTTCATCGATGTCTTCTTTATAGTGAATCCAAGCTCCCATCGTCAATGCAGGTAGCGTTTTATGTGCAGACTGTACAACTGCACTCGCTCCCTCAAAAATCGCAGAACGCTGAAGCAATTTAGGATGAATTAAATGGGCACCATGTGCTTCATCGACGAGTAATGGAATCTCAAGTGAAAACAAATAATTTGAAATCGCACGAATATCAGCCATGTCTCCATAGTACGTAGGAGACGTTAACATGACGGCTCGTCCTCCTGGGAATTCTTGAACAGCCTGTTCAATCGTTTCTAATGTCACCACGGTTGGAATTCCTGTGCCACGTTCAATTGTAGGTGTTAATAGGATTGGTTTTAACCCTAGCCATTCAATTGCGTTCCAGACCGACTTATGTGAGTTTCGTTGAACGTATACTCGCTCACCACGTTTTACAGTTGCCGCAAGCATGCTCCAATTTCCAACAGTTGAACCATTGACGAGCCACTTACTTTTACTTTCATACAGTTTACCCAATGCTTTTTCAGCTTGATCGATAATCCCAGAAGCGTCATGCAAATCATCTAAATGTGCCAGTTCCGTCAGGTCATATGGCATCACCTTGGCAAATGCACTCGGTAACGTATGATCAGTCACGGTACCATTATGATGCCCCGGGACGTGAAAAGATACGCGATGTTCACTCACATGCTGTTCTAGAGTCTCTAGAAATGTAAAAGGATTTTTCCGAGAAGGAGCCATCTGTTATTCCTCCTTAACTATTGACTATGAAAAAAAGACGATCAAGCATATGCTTGATCGTCTACTGCGTTGTTGCCTGGCAACGTCCTATCCTCACAGGGGGAGATCCCCCAACTACTTTCGGCGCTGAGACGCTTAACTTCCGTGTTCGGCATGGGAAC
>NZ_JACSKN010000008.1:0-53618 GCF_018617655.1 Exiguobacterium sp. s183 | reverse complement strand
GATCTAGTCTATGGTTTGTGTTGATGAATCCTCAGTTTTCAGGGAACAAGCCCTGTAAAGTCTGGTGGCGATAGCGAGACGGCCACACCTGTTCCCATGCCGAACACAGAAGTTAAGCGTCTCAGCGCCGAAAGTAGTTGGGGGATCTCCCCCTGTGAGGATAGGACGTTGCCAGGCAACAACAGAGAGGACGACCGAGCATACGCTCGGTCGTTTTTTTTATTGATTGGCGGTGCTCTCTATGAGAGCATCGCTTTTCGTTTGCCTTTTTTTAAATCAATGATAAAATATAGTCAAAAGTCAAAGATGGTCAGAGGGTGGTGGAGATGAGAAATATTTCGGATGTTATCGAACAGTATTTGAAGCAAGTATTGAAGGAAAGTCAGGCAAATGCAATCGAGATTAAACGCCAAGATATCGCACAACGATTCGAATGTGTCCCATCCCAAATCAATTATGTCATCAACACACGTTTTACCGTCGAAAAAGGATATTTAGTAGAAAGTAAACGAGGTGGCGGTGGATATATTCGGATCCGACGCGTCATCTTACATGAAAAACAGGATGTGCTCTCTAGTTTGATGGATGTCATTCATGAGCATCCACGTCTAAATGAACAACTTGTTGAAAATGTGCTCGTGCGATTAGTGGAAGAACAAATGATGCACGAACAAGAAGCGCAATTGATTTACCATCTCTTATCAGATGAAGCATTAAACTTACAAGTTGATGATCGCTCTTTTATTCGACGTCAACAATTGTTGGCACTGATGAAAGTACTTCGTTATCGTAATGGGGGATAAGTCGTATGTTATGCGAACGTTGTAAACAACGACCTGCTGTCAATGAAGTCGTTGTGATGGAACAAGATATACCTGTAAAAAAACGATTATGTCGACAATGTACGGTAGAACTGATGACAGGATATGTACCAGTCGTGAAGCGATGCCCGACTTGTCAGATGACACGCCAAGACCTGTTGCGCGTACGAAAAGCAGGATGCGCTACATGTTATACCGTATTTCGGGATGAATTGATCAAAATCACTCGTCAATATCAACAAGGACACGATCATCATATCGGTTCAATCCCTGACCAGTTACGCACGCCACATGAACGGATTGAAGAACGGCTCGAAAAGTTGGCAGGGGAGTTGAACCGCGCTGTCGAACAAGAAGATTATGAACGGGCAGCACGCATTCAAAAAGAAATGAAGCAATTAGAAGGGCAGGGAGATGTCTGATGGAAACTTTCCTAACACATCCACTTGGTCCAAAAATGAAAGAACGTGCCAAGCTCGATGATTTGGTTGTTTCTACAAGAATTCGATTGGCACGTAATGTCAAAGACACGGTATTCTCTCCTGTACTTTCTAAAGAAGGAGAACGTCAGCTTTGTGATCGTCTAGAAGGGCGTCTACGTGGGTTGAAAGGATTCGAATATCTTCATATGCGTGATTATGATGAAGTAACACGACAGGCGTTGATGGAGAAACACCTCATTAGCCCAGCCGTTGCAACCAATGAAGAGAGTGCGGTCTTCTTAAGTGAAGATGAAACAATTAGTGTATTGATTAATGAGGAAGACCATTTACGCATTCAAACGCTACTTCCAGGATATCAAGTGAAAGAGGCGTTTGAATTAGCGAAACAAGTTGACGCGTTATGTGCAGAATCCCTATCGTATGCGTTTGATGAACAGTTAGGTTATTTGACGACATGTCCAAGCAATATCGGAACAGGACTTCGTGCCTCGGTCATGTTACACTTGCCGGGACTCACCTTAACGGGACGAATCAGTCCAATCTTGCGAGAACTTCGAAAACTTGGCTATACGATTCGAGGTCGTTATGGTGAAGGTAGTGATGCGGCGGGTCGCTTGTTCCAACTGTCGAATCAACGGACATTAGGGAGTCACGAGTCACAGTTACTGGCTGACTTTATGGAAGTCACAGAACAAGTGATTCAAGCAGAGCGTCATGCGCGTGAAGAACTCGTTGCGAATCGACAGGAAGAGTTAGAAGATCAATTTTATCGATCATATGGTATTTTGCGATATGCTAAATTACTATCTTCTACTGAAGCCATCGAACGATTATCTGATTTACATTTAGCGAGTGACCTAGGGATTTTGTCTGATTGGAGTCCACCAAAGTTCCATGAACTTATTGTTCGGCTACAATCAGGTTTTCTACAAAAACATTTCGGGAAAACATTATCTACGCAAGAACGGGATCGAGAACGAGCGACCCTCGTTCGTCGAACGTTAGATCAAGGCTTAGTTTGATCCAACTACAAGGAGGTTTTGTCAATGATGTTTGGACGATTTACAGAACGAGCACAGCGCGTATTAGCTTTAGCACAAGAGGAAGCAGTACGTCTTGGCCATCATAATATTGGTACAGAACATATTTTATTAGGATTGGTTCGTGAAGGAGAAGGGATTGCGGCAAAAGCGCTCTTCGCTCTCGGATTGACTTCTGAAAAAATTCAACAAGAAGTAGAATCATTGATTGGACGCGGTTCTGAGAATGGGTCGACGATTCACTACACACCACGTGCGAAAAAGGTCATTGAACTCTCGATGGATGAGGCACGAAAACTAGGACATTCATATGTTGGAACGGAGCACATCCTTCTTGGATTGATTCGTGAAGGCGAAGGTGTCGCAGCACGTGTCCTCAATAACCTTGGAATCAGTTTGACAAAAGCGCGTCAACAAGTATTACAGCTTCTCGGTAACACGGAGTCTTCTTCAAATGCTTCGCAACCAGGCGCGAGCGCTGCAACCCCAACACTTGATGGATTGGCACGCGACTTGACGCAACAAGCACGTGAGTCACGTTTAGACCCGGTCATCGGCCGCGCAGGTGAGATTCAACGTGTCATTGAAGTCTTATCTCGTCGTACGAAAAACAACCCGGTTCTTATTGGAGAGCCAGGTGTCGGGAAAACGGCAGTAGTCGAAGGTCTCGCTCAACAAATCATTAACAACGAAGTACCTGAAACACTTCGCAATAAGCGAGTGATGGTACTCGACATGGGTACACTCGTAGCAGGTACGAAATATCGTGGTGAGTTCGAAGATCGATTGAAAAAAGTAATGGACGAAATTCGTCAGGCAGGAAATGTCATTCTCTTCATCGACGAGTTGCACACATTGATTGGTGCGGGTGGTGCAGAAGGTGCGATCGATGCGTCGAACATCCTCAAGCCTTCATTGGCTCGTGGCGAACTTCAATGTATCGGGGCGACTACACTTGATGAGTACCGGAAGTACATCGAAAAAGATGCAGCGCTTGAACGACGCTTCCAACCAATTCAAGTAAATGAACCGACAACAGAAGAAGCTGAACAAATCTTACTCGGGTTGCGCGATCGTTATGAAGCGCATCACCGCGTAACGATTACAGACACAGCGATTCACGAGGCGGTCGTTCTGTCTGACCGTTACATCTCGGATCGTTTCTTACCGGACAAAGCGATTGACCTCGTTGATGAGGCGGCATCAAAAGTACGACTTCGCTCGTTCACGGCACCACCGAACTTGAAAGAGTTGGAGTCACGCCTTGAATCGATTCGTAAAGAAAAAGACTCTGCTGTTCAAAGCCAAGAGTTTGAAAAAGCGGCTTCTCTCCGTGATACAGAACAAAAGTTACGCGATGAGTTAGAAGAGTTGAAAGCAGAATGGCAGAACAAACAAGGAAACGAAAAACTTGAAGTGACGAAAGAAGATATCGCTCAAGTTGTCGCAAACTGGACAGGTGTGCCGGTCACGAAGATTGCCGAAGAAGAGACAGACCGTCTCCTCAAACTCGAATCAATTCTTCACAACCGTGTCATCGGTCAAGACGATGCGGTGAAATCAATTTCCCGCGCCATTCGTCGGGCTCGTGCTGGCTTGAAAGATCCAAAACGTCCAATCGGTTCATTCATCTTCCTCGGACCTACCGGAGTCGGGAAAACCGAACTCGCTCGCGCAGTTGCCGAAGCGATGTTTGGGGATGAGGATGCGATTATTCGAATCGACATGTCAGAGTACATGGAAAAACATGCGACGAGCCGTCTCGTTGGTTCGCCTCCTGGTTATGTTGGTTACGAAGAAGGCGGTCAATTGACAGAGAAAGTACGCCGGAAACCATACTCGGTCATCCTTCTCGATGAAATTGAAAAAGCGCACCCTGAAGTGTTCAACATCTTACTTCAAGTGCTTGACGACGGTCGCTTGACGGATTCGAAAGGTCGCACGGTCGACTTCCGAAACACCGTCATCATCATGACGTCAAACGTCGGGGCCGCAGCGCTTCAACGTAATAAATATGTTGGATTCACAGTCGAAGATGATGTGAAACGTGAGTATACAGAAATGAAGGATAAAGTACTCGAGGAACTGAAAAAGGCGTTCCGACCTGAGTTCTTGAACCGGATTGACGAAATCACGGTCTTCCATTCACTTCAAAAAGAGCACATTCAAGAAATCATCAAACTTATGGCAGAGACACTCAAGAAACGTCTTGCCGAACAAGGAGTTGATTTCAGCTTGACGGATGCGGCGCTCGACAAGATTGCCGAAGTCGGCTACGATCCGGAATACGGGGCTCGCCCGCTCCGTCGTGCCCTTCAACGAGAAGTGGAAGATCGCCTCTCAGAAGCAATGCTTGGCGGCACAATCGCTAAAGGCAGTAAAGTTGCGCTCGACGTACAAGATGGAGAGTTTGTCGTTCGTAACGAAGGTGTAGTTCAGTAAATCATTCAGCTCCCTCGTTGTATATGAGGGAGCTTTTTTTAGACAGGAAGGAAGCTTATGGCCAAAATTAAAACGAAATACGTCTGCCAATCGTGTGGATATGAATCAGCCAAATGGATGGGACGTTGTCCAGGTTGTAATGAATGGAATACGCTCGTTGAGGAGTTTGTCGAAGAGAAGAAAGCCAAACGCGGCGCAGCGTTTGTGCATAGTTCATCTCGACAATTGAAGCCAGAACGGCTCGCAAACGTCGTCTCACAAGAAGAGACACGCGTGCACACAAATAGTCGTGAATTTGACCGTGTGCTCGGTGGCGGCATCGTTCCGGGTTCACTCGTCTTAGTCGGTGGGGACCCGGGAATCGGGAAGTCGACGATTCTTTTACAGGTCAGTGCACACCTAGCCCATAGTGGTAAAAAAGTGCTCTATATCTCAGGTGAAGAATCACTCAAACAGACGAAACTACGAGCGGAACGTCTCGGCTTACCGACCGAAGACTTATTTGTGCTCGCTGAGACAGACATGTTGATGATTGAACGCGTCATTGATGAAGAACAACCCGGGTTTGTCATCATCGACTCGATTCAGACGGTATATATGGATGAAATTCAATCGGCGCCAGGAAGTGTGTCACAAGTACGAGAATGTACGGCAGCGCTCATGAAGATTGCCAAAACACGAGGGATTGCTGTGTTCATCGTCGGTCACGTAACGAAACAAGGATCGATTGCGGGTCCGCGTTTACTCGAGCACATGGTCGATGCGGTCCTTTACTTTGAAGGGGAGCGTCATCATACGTTCCGTATTTTACGCGCGGTGAAAAACCGTTTCGGTTCAACGAACGAAATCGGGATCTTCGAGATGAAAGAGAGTGGGCTAGAAGAAGTCCTTAACCCGTCCGAAATCTTTTTAGAAGAACGAACCGCTGGTGTGTCCGGTTCGACGGTCGTCGCTTCGATGGAAGGGACAAGGACAGTGCTCGTCGAACTACAAGCACTCATCTCGCCAACATCATTCGGTAACCCGAGGCGTATGGCGACGGGAATCGACCAAAACCGGGTCGCGCTTCTGATGGCCGTCCTTGAGAAACGCTCTGGCTTATTGCTTCAGACGCAAGACGCCTACTTGAAAGCGGCGGGTGGCGTCAAACTAGATGAGCCTGCGATTGACCTCGCGATTTGTGTCTCGATTGCCTCGAGTTTCCGCGACCGTCCGACTCGTCCGACGGATGTCTGCATCGGTGAAGTCGGATTGACTGGAGAAGTGCGACGCGTATCACGGATTGAACAACGTGTCGCCGAAGCCGCAAAATTAGGATTCACACGTGCCATCATTCCGAAAAACAACATGGGGGGATGGACCGCTCCGGCAGGGATTGAAGTGGTCGGCGTCGGAACGGTAGACGAAGCACTGCAGTTGGCGATCCCGTTTTAACGGGTCGCCAATGGCAGTTTTTAACGCTTTGTAACGAACGTGATTGAAAAAAGCATGTTACAATGAAAGTGTTATTTTTGAAATTTTATTTCATATAGAAGGAGGTGGAATGAGTGAAGATTGCTGTACGAATCGGATTTATTTTGATTGGGCTCGTCGTAGGTTGGTTCGGAATTATCGAGGCGACGTTATTATTAGGAGACCTCGGCATGAATGTGCCGGAATGGTTAACGATTCCATACGTAGCAAGTTTGATTGGTGGACTTATCTTCTTCATTCTTAGTTTATTCTTAACCGATGGTGTTGTTGCATTTATTCGTTTTGTCGAAGAACGGCTCGTCCGTTTACCGGTAGGGGATATTTTATTCGGTTCGATTGGCCTCATTATCGGGCTCTTGATCGCCTTTTTGATCAGTGTCTCGCTTGAAGTAACGAACATTTTCTTACTGAGTAAGATCGTTCCAATCTTTGTCACAGCGCTGTTTGGTTACTTCGGTTTCGCGGTCGGATATCGGAAGCGTAACGAATGGATCAAACTATTTGTAAAGAGTGAGCGGGAGAAACCGGCAGCTGAACCGGTGCAACGTTCGAATGATAAAATCTTAGATACGAGCGTCATTATTGACGGTCGTATCGCAGATATCGCCACGACTGGGTTTGTGGAAGGTACATTGATCGTTCCGCAGTTCGTCATCGGAGAACTTCAATATATCGCGGATTCATCGGATACGTTGAAACGAAACCGTGGTCGCCGTGGGCTCGATATTTTAAAAGAGCTTCAAGAGAACAAACGAATCCAAGTTGAAATTTATGATGGGGACTTTGAAGACGTACCAGAAGTCGATATCAAATTAATCAAATTGGCAGAGTTGAAAAATGGGATTGTCGTCACGAACGACTACAACTTAAACAAAGTCTGTGAAGTGCGAAATGTTCCAGTCTTGAACATCAATGACTTAGCGAATGCCGTCAAACAAATTGTCATCCCTGGCGAGGAGATGGTCGTCACTGTCATTAAAGAAGGAAAAGAGCAAAATCAAGGTGTTGCCTATCTCGAAGACGGGACGATGGTCGTCGTGGAAGGTGGACGTAAGTTGATCTCGAAGACGCTTCCTGTCGTCGTGACGAGTGTGCTGCAGACATCTGCAGGCCGAATGATTTTTGCTCGTCCTGAATAACGAACAAAAAAGAGACGCGTGAGCGCTCTCTTTTTTCACGAAGAGAGGTGTTTGACATAGTATCTTATACAGTTGTGATCCCGGCTGCGGGAAGAGGAAAACGAATGGGCGCGGATGCGAACAAACTCATGTTGTCGCTCCGTGACAAACCGATTATCGCGTGGACGTTACAAGCGTTCGATACCGATCCGTGGTGTGAACGGATTGTTTTGGCGATTCGTCCAGAGGAACGTGACTGGTTTGAAGCGATCACGGCACAAGTCGAAACACCGATTACATACGTAACAGGTGGGGAAGAACGACAACAGAGTGTCCATGCGGGGCTTAAGGTGGTTGCACCCGATACGATTGTGATGATTCATGACGGTGCCCGTCCTTTTGTAAAACGTGAACAGCTGCATCAAGTGGCAGAAGCGGCATTACAAGGTGGTGCCATTTTAGCGGTACCGGTCAAAGACACAGTCAAACAAGTCGAACGTCATCAAATCGAACGAACGGTTCCTCGGGAAAATCTATGGTTGGCGCAAACGCCGCAAGCTTTTCAAGCCAAGTCGATTTTGGCGGCACATGAACGGGCGGTCGAACAACAGATGATGGGAACGGACGATGCGAGTTTATTCGAATGGCTTGGTGAAACGGTACAAGTCGTTCTTGGAGACTATCATAATATTAAGATGACGACGCCAGAGGATTTACTGTTTGGTGATGCGATTTTAGCGAAGGAGGACTTACAATGAGAATTGGCCAAGGATTTGATGTACACGCATTTGCGGAAGGACGTCCATTAATTTTAGGAGGAATTGAGATTCCACATGAACGTGGGCTACTCGGTCATTCCGATGCGGATGTGTTACTCCATACGATTGCCGATGCAGCGCTTGGAGCGATTGCGGCAGGTGACATCGGGAAGCATTTCCCTGATACGGACCCGAAATTTAAAGATGCGGATTCGAAAGAATTGCTTCGCCACGTATGGCAACTTGTGAAGGATGAGGGATATGTCCTCGGAAATGTGGACGCGACCGTCATGGCACAACGTCCAAAACTACGTCCTTATATTGATGAGATGCGAGCAGTCATTGCCGATCTACTCGAAGCGGACATCGAACAGGTGAACGTAAAAGCGACGACGACGGAGAAGCTCGGCTTCACAGGACGTGAAGAAGGAATCGCGGCGCAAGCGGTCATCTTACTCAACCGGGCTTGACAGAAATGGTATACTATTTGGGCAGAAGAGAAGAAAGGTGGAACTATTATGAGTGAAGTGCGTGTACGCTATGCGCCTAGTCCGACGGGGCATCTCCACATCGGAAATGCGCGGACTGCGTTGTTTAACTACTTATTTGCTCGTCATGCAGGCGGGAAATTGATTCTTCGAATTGAAGATACTGATCAGAAACGAAATGTATTAAACGGTGTCGAGAGTCAAATGAAGTATTTGGAGTGGCTCGGAATCGATTGGGATGAAGGTCCAGGTCGTGATGGAGACTACGGCCCATATTATCAAATGGAACGTCTTTCACTTTATGAGAAATACGTCAACGAATTGATGAGCAAAGGTCTTGCTTATAAATGCTATATGACATCAGAGGAGCTCGAAGCAGAGCGTGAAGCACAAATCGCGCGCGGCGAAGCACCGCGTTATTCTGGTGCGCACCGCAACCTGACTGTCGAAGAGCGTGAAGCGTTTGAAGCAGAGGGCCGCAAGCCGTCAATTCGAATTCGCGTGCCGGAAGGCGTGACGTATAAATGGACGGATGTCGTCAAAGGTGATGTTTCATTCGAGTCGAAAGACTTTGGTGATTGGGTCATCGTGAAACAAGATGGGATTCCGACTTACAACTTCGCTGTTGTTGTCGACGACCACTTGATGAAGATCAGCCACGTCTTGCGTGGAGACGACCACATCGCAAACACACCAAAACAGATGATGGTATATGACGCGCTTGGATGGGAATATCCTGAATTCGGTCACATGACGCTCATCTATAACGATCAACATAAGAAATTGTCAAAACGTGATGAATCAATCATCCAGTTCATTGAACAATATGCGGATCTCGGTTACTTGCCAGCAGCGCTCTTCAACTTCATTTCTCTTCTTGGCTGGTCACCAGTCGGAGAAGAAGAAATCTTCTCGAAAGAAGAGTTCATTGAAATGTTTGATGCGAACCGTTTGTCGAAGAGTCCGGCTGTATTTGACCAACAAAAACTTTCTTGGATCAACAGTGTATACATGAAGAAGGCCACACTTGACGAAGTAGTGGCACTCAGTTTACCATTTTTACAAGAAGCAGGACGATTACCCGAGGCGGTATCTGTCGAGGAGGCAGATTGGGCAACAAACTTGATCGCATTGTATAAAGAACAAATGACGCACGGGGCGGAGATTGTCGCGTTGACGGACTTGTTCTTCAAAGATGAGATCGAGTATGACGAGGAAGCGAATGCTGTCCTTTCAGGGGAAACGGTTCCCGCTGTCCTTGCAGAGTTCAAACAACAACTCGAAGGAATCGAAGACTTCACACCAGAAGCGATTAAAGCGGCGACGAAAGCAACGCAAAAAGCAACTGGTCAAAAAGGGAAGAACTTGTTCATGCCAATCCGTGTCGCGACGACAGGGCAAACACATGGACCAGAGCTCCCGAACGCGATTTCGTTAATCGGAAAAGAGCGTGTCTTGAAACGTCTGACAACTTTATTGGCATAAAGGCATCGATGAGGAAAGTAAGCGGTATGACACTTTGCAGAGACTAGAACCTAGGCTGGGAGTTCTAGATGTGTCCCCCGAAGAAGTGCACCTCGGAGCCGTCTCGGCGATACGTAGTCGAGGCCGTGACTCGGCGTTAACGAGACTTGAGAGGGGAACACTTTTTCCCAAACAGAGTGGAACCGCGCTTATGGCGTCTCTGTGCCTTGGCACAGGGGCGTCTTTGTTTTTGTATACGAAAAGGAGATATCAATTATGGGATTTTGGAGCAGCGTGCGTGAAGACTTGCGGACTGTCTTAGAACTAGATCCTGCCGCCCGCTCGAAAGTTGAGGTGGCACTGACGTATCCGGGACTACACGCCATATGGGCACATCGCATCGCGCACGGATTATGGAAGCGTAACGTGAAGCTTGTGGCCAAGTTATTGGCCCAGTTCAGTCGTTGGTTGACCGGGATTGAAATTCATCCGGGTGCAGTCCTCGGTGACCGTGTATTCATCGATCACGGTTTCGGTGTTGTCATTGGAGAGACGGCGATTATCGGGAACGATGTAACCATTTATCAAGGCGTCACACTCGGTGGAACGGGGAAAGAAAAAGGGAAGCGTCATCCTACAATTGGGAGTGATGTGCTCATCTCAGCAGGAGCGAAAGTGCTCGGGAACATTACGGTTGGCGATTGCGTCAAAATCGGAGCGAGCTCTGTCGTCTTGAACGATGTACCGTCTGACTCGACCGTCGTCGGTATCCCAGGACGTGTCGTCATTCGAAACGGGAAGCGTGTGAAGCAACATGACCTCGATCATCGTTTCCCAGATCCGGACCGCGAGTGTCAAGAACGCTTAGAAGCGGCAGTGGATGAACTACAACAAAAATTAGCGACGCTTGAAAAGCGGATGGAGGAGAAAACGCATGATTCAGCTGTACAACAGTCTCACGAATAAAAAAGAACCGTTTGTCCCGATTGTTCCGGGGAAAGTATCCATGTATGTGTGCGGACCGACCGTCTACAACTACATCCATGTAGGGAATGCCCGTCCGGCCATCGCCTTCGATACGGTTCGTCGTTATTTGACATATCGTGGGTATGAGGTGAAATACGTCCTAAACTTCACGGACGTAGACGACAAGATCATTCGTACCGCGAACGAACTTGGAGAAGACACAGAGACGTTGACGAATCGTTATATTGAGGCTTATTTGGCCGATACGGGAGCATTGAACGTACAACCGGCAGACGTGCACCCACGCGTTACCGATACGATGGAAGAGATTATCGAGTTCATCCGTCAGCTAGAGACGGAAGGGTTCGCCTATGAAGCAGAAGGTGACGTTTATTTCCGGACGAAGAAGTTTGAGACGTACGGAAAGCTAAGTCAACAATCGATCGAAGATTTACGGGCAGGCTCGCGCGTCGATGTCGGCGAAAAGAAAGAAGACCCGCTCGACTTCGTTCTATGGAAGGCCGCTAAACCGGACGAACCTTCTTGGGATAGTCCGTGGGGCAAAGGGCGACCAGGTTGGCATATCGAATGCTCGGCGATGGCGAAAAAGCATCTCGGGGCAACAATCGATATCCATGCAGGTGGTCATGATTTAAAATTCCCACACCACGAGAATGAGATTGCCCAGTCAGAAGCATGCAACCATGCGAAGTTCGCCAACTACTGGCTGCATAACGGATTCATCAACATTGAAAATGAGAAGATGTCCAAATCGCTCGGAAACTTTCTTCTCGTCCATGAAGCGCTGAAAGAAGTAGATCCAATGGTTCTTCGTTTCTTCATGTTGTCCGTCCATTATCGTCATCCGATCAACTACAGCCGTGAACTGATTGAACAAGCGGCGAATGGTTGGAGTCGAATCAAAGAAGCGTATCAAAACATCGAATATCGTTTATCGGTAACGGCTGGACTTGGTGAACCGAGCGAGTCGATGGAGCGGAAACTTGAAGCAATCAAGACGTCGTTCATCGAATCGATGGATGATGATATCAATACGGCAAATGCGATGACTGTCCTCTTTGACTTGGCACGAGAAGCGAACATTTACGCCAAGGCGGATCATGTGGCAAAAGCGACACTCGAACAAGTTCTCTCGTTATTCGACGAATTGACAGGTGTGCTCGGATTGACGCTAGCTGAAGAGAAAGAATTGCTTGATGCCGAAATCGATCAATTGATTCAAGAACGAAACGATGCACGCGCGGCACGTAACTTTGCCCGTGCTGACGAGATTCGTGATTTACTAAAAGAACAAAACATCCAACTCGAAGACACGGCCCAAGGGGTTCGGTGGAAGCGGTTATGATGCAACCGAAACAAATGAATGCCCTCGCACTCGCCTATATGGGTGACGTGGTATATGAATTGGCCGTACGAGAAAGACTGCTCGAGCAAGGGTTGACGCGCCCGAACGATTTGCATCGGGGTGCCGTCCGTTATGTGAACGCGCGGGCGCAAGCGAGCGTCGTGACCTATTGGCTAGAGACGGACGTGTTGACGGAAGAAGAACAAGCCGTCGTCAGACGTGGCAAAAATGCGAAATCAGGCTCGATTCCGAAGCGGGTCGACGTCCATACGTATCGTTATTCCACAGCATTCGAGGCATTGATTGGCTATATCTACTTAACAGAAAGAAGGGATCGTCTTGAAGAACTCATCAAACAAGCGTTCGAACGACTCGAAGCCGAGTCGACCGAAACGACATGACGGAAAACGAGGTGCGGAAAAACGAACGTTTGACCGCCCACGTGGGGAACGTCCAGAGCGTGCACGCCATCAAAAGTCGGAACGACCGGACTATAAGGAAGTAGACGTGATGGAGGAAGGGATTGATTTCCTTTACGGGCGAAACCCTGTACTCGAAGCACTTCGAAGCGGTCGCGACATGAACAAAGTATTTATCATGGAAGGGCAACAAAAAGGCCCGCTCGCTCAAATCATTGCGATGGCGAATGAAGCATCCGTTCAAGTGTCATTCGTACCGAAAACAAAGCTTGAGAAGATGGCCGGCAGTGAACATCATCAGGGTGTCGTGGCAGCCGTCGCGGCCTATGAATATAAAACTATCGAGGACATGTTCGCACTCGCCGCTTCAAAAGAAGAGACACCGCTCTTTATTTTACTAGATGAACTCGAGGACCCACATAACCTCGGTTCCATTTTACGGACCGCGGATGCTGTCGGCGCACATGGAATCATCATCCCGAAACGCCGCTCGGTCGGTTTAACTCAAACGGTCGCCAAAGCTTCGACTGGGGCGATTGAGCATATCCCGGTTGCGCGCGTGACGAATTTGACGCGGACACTCGAAGAATTGAAAGAAAAAGGACTATGGGTCGTCGGGACCGATGCGAAAGAGAGTCAGGACTATCGTCGATTAGATGGGAATATGCCACTTGTCGTGGTCATCGGAAGTGAAGGTAAGGGAATGAGCCGTCTCGTGCGTGAATCATGCGACTTCCTCGTTCATTTACCAATGGTTGGTCATGTCACGTCACTGAACGCATCTGTTGCAGCGGCACTCCTTCTGTATGAAGTGCATCGCTCACGTAACCCGTTAGCATGAGTATCCAAAAACGCGAGCTCCTTCTTGTCGACGGATATAACATCATCGGGGCGTGGCCACATTTGAGAAGTTTGCGCGATATGGATTTTGATCAAGCGCGCAATTTGTTAATTGAAGCGATGGCGGAATATCAGGCCGTATCTGGAAAAGAAGTCACCGTCGTCTTTGATGCCCATATGCGTTACGGGCGTGAATCGAAAGAAAAACGAAGTCGTGTCGATGTCGTCTATACGAAAGAGAACGAGACGGCGGACGAGTGGATCGAGCGGCGAGCGCACGAACTGGTGGATAACCGACTCGTCACACTATTCGTCGCGACGAATGATTTCACCGAGCAGTGGGTCATTTTCGGCCAAGGTGCCTTACGTGTCCCCGCGACCGAGTTGTTAAAAGATTGGAAGCATGCCAAAACACTGATTGAGCAACAACGTCTCTCGTTAGAGAAGGAACAATCGAATCGAAAAACGATCGATATCCCTCCGCATATTCAAGAAAGATTTGAAGAAATGCGACGTCGTAAATCAAAAGGTGATTGAAATCACGGGCGAGTTCATGAAATGGACTCGTCTTTGTTTCGATTTTGACATTTTTTTGCAAAGGAATGTTGTATACTAATTACATATATGAGTTACACAGCATTTAATTGACGGAATTTTTAGAAATTTGTTTGACGCATAGGAGTAGGGAGTCCTATAATGGGACACAACCTTACATAGTTCAGGATCAATCGCCGGGGGGTAACGAGCATGAACGGATGGCCGTACGAACAGTTTGAAAAAATGTCAGACGAAGAGTTGGTCTTATTGGCGCGCAATGAAGGGGATAGCGACGCGCTTGAGTTTTTGATTGAACGATACCGGTATTTTGTACGCGCGAAAGCCCGTTCTTATTTTTTGATTGGTGCGGATCATGAGGACATCGTCCAAGAGGGCATGATCGGTCTTTATAAAGGGGTGCGGGACTATAAAGACGAGCGACTCGCCTCGTTCAAAAGTTTTGCCGAGATGTGCATCACTCGCCAAATGATCACGGCAATCAAGACGGCGACACGTCAAAAGCATATTCCGCTCAACTCATATGTGTCACTCGATAAACCGATTTTCGACGAGGAATCCGACCGGACGTTACTCGATGTCATCTTGCCACCACATCCGACGGATCCACAAGAACTCATTGTGACACAAGAAGAACAGACGTTTATGGAAGCGAAGATGGATGAGATTTTAAGTGATCTCGAGCGGAAAGTGTTGCGTCTTTATTTAGACGGACGTTCTTATCAAGAGATTTCAGACGACCTCGACCGTCATGTTAAATCGATTGATAATGCGTTACAGCGTGTGAAGAAGAAATTCGAGCGTCACGTCGACGTTCGGATGCTCACGAGCTAACCGATTATTGACCGCGTGCCTCCTATGTGATACTTTAAAAGCAGCGCCTTGTCCGTAGACGCCATTTACAGGAGGCGTTTTTTTTTCGCTCTTTTTTAAGAGGGAGTAGTCGAAAGGGGCGCTTATGAATGGCAAAGAAAGTAAGTCTCGCTTGCTCAGAATGCGGGTCTCGGGAGTATTCGACGACAAAAAAAGACGGTGTGTCGACACGGCTTGAAATGAAAAAGTTTTGTCGCCGCTGTAACGCGCATACGATGCATCGAGAATCAAAGTAACGTAGATTGGCATTCAATGTAGGAGGAAGCTACCATGAACTTTTTGCGCGACGTATGGAAAGAGTTGAAAAAAACGAGTTGGCCAACTCGTAAAGAACTCACGAAATATACCGTTACCGTCATCGCGACTGTTGTCGTGATTGGCCTGTTCGTGTTCGGCGTAGATACTGGAGTCAGCTATCTCGTCAATTTATTGATTAACTAAGGAAGAGGTGAAAGCCGTGGAGAAACAATGGTTTGTTGTCCAGACGTACTCAGGTTTTGAGAATAACGTCAAAGAAAACCTAGAACGTCGAATCGGTTCGATGAACATGGAAGATAAAATTTTCCGCGTCCTCGTCCCGACTGAAACGACGCAAGAAGAAGTCACATTAAAGAGTGGCGAAAAGAAAATTAAAGAGCGTGAAGTCAAAAGTTTCCCGGGCTATGTGTTCGTAGAGATGGTCATGACTGACGATTCATGGTATGTTGTCCGCAACACGCCTAACGTCACCGGCTTCCTCGGTTCAACGGGCGGCGGGGCAAAACCGATCCCGCTCCAACCGGACGAAGTGACAAACGTCTTGTCACAAATGGGACTCATCGAGAAGAAAGATCGTTACAACTACGAGCTCGGTGACCTTGTCCGCGTGAAAGAAGGCGCGTTCGAGAACTTTGAGGGGACAATCGACGAGATTGAAGCCGACAAAGAGAAGCTCAAAGTCGTGGTCGACATGTTCGGTCGCGAAACAAAAATTGAGCTTGATTTCGAACAAGTTCAGAAAATTAACTAAACCCACTTGCTAATCCGTGAAACGGATGGTACAATCGAAAATGTTTGATGTTGTGCTATATTTCGGTACAAACTCGACCTAATAGATTGAGTGGGAGGGCGCACAACGTCCAAGAAACCACATTTTAGACTTAAGGAGGTGTGTCTCGTGGCGAAAAAAGTTTCTAAACTCGTTAAACTTCAAATCCCAGCTGGTAAAGCTAACCCAGCACCACCAGTAGGTCCAGCACTTGGTCAAGCAGGTGTTAACATCATGGGATTCTGTAAAGAGTTCAACGCTCGTACACAAGACCAAGCCGGATTGATTATTCCTGTAGTCATCACGGTATACGAAGATCGTTCGTTTACATTTATTACGAAAACTCCACCAGCTGCAGTTCTCTTGAAGAAAGCTGCTGGTATCGAGAGTGGTTCTGGTGAACCAAACCGTAAGAAAGTAGCAACGGTTAAGCGTGACAAAGTTCGCGAAATCGCTGAACTTAAAATGCCTGACCTTAACGCATCATCTGTAGAAACAGCGATGCTTATGGTTGAAGGTACTGCACGTAGTATGGGTATTGTAATCGAAGACTAATTGTTAGTCTCTGGGGTTGTCGGTGAATACTGCTCACCTTCAATCCCTTCATTATGTGGGAGGAAATTCCGCTAACCACAAGGAGGAAAAGATCATGGGTAAAAAACACCAAGAAGCAGCTAAGCTTGTTGACCGCACGAAGTCATACGACCTCGCTGAAGCTGTCGAGCTCGTTCAAAAAACAGCTACTGCTAAATTCGATGAAACAATCGAAGTTGCTGTCCGTCTCGGCGTAGATCCGAAGAAAGCAGACCAACAAATCCGTGGTGCCGTTGTACTTCCACACGGTACTGGTAAAACACAAAAAGTTCTCGTCTTCGCAAAAGGTGAGAAAGTGAAAGAAGCGGAAGCTGCTGGCGCAGACTACGTTGGCGACGCTGAGTACATCAACAAAATCCAACAAGGATGGTTCGACTTCGATGTAATCGTTGCGACACCTGACATGATGGGTGAAGTTGGTAAACTTGGTCGCGTTCTCGGACCTAAAGGCCTCATGCCTAACCCGAAAACAGGAACAGTTACTTTTGACGTAGAAAAAGCAATCGCGGATATCAAAGCTGGTAAAGTTGAATACCGTGTTGATAAAGCTGGTAACATCCACGTTCCAGTTGGTAAGAAATCATTTGAAGCATCTAAACTTACTGAGAACATCGAGACAATCCTCGAAACACTCATGAAAGTGAAGCCTGCTACTGCAAAAGGGACTTACCTTAAAAACATCGCGCTTTCATCTACAATGGGTCCTGGGATCCGTGTAGCGACTGCGGATTTCCTTAAGTAATCTTGTTGAAATAAATTGTTGACAACGTGTGACGCCGCTGTTAAAGTAATACACGTTCAACCGAATATGTTGGATTACCGTAGACAGAAGGTGGACATCGGTCCGTAAACCCTTCCGAGGTGTCTTTGCTCGAACTTGAGCCTGTTGTCACAGGTTTACTTTCAAACAATTACGCCCTCGTATGTCTTCATACGAGGGATTTCTTTTGGAGAGCAGCCTCTCGTCCGGTATAAGAATTGACTAGGAGGTGCAAACACATGGCAAACGAAAAAATCGTAGCTCAGAAATCGGCACTCGTCGATGAAATCGCTGAGAAAATGCAAGCGAGCGTTGGAACAGTTGTTGTTGACTACCGTGGACTTACAGTTGAAGAAGTGACTACACTCCGTAAATCACTCCGTGACGCTGGAATCGAGTTCAAAGTTTACAAGAACGGTCTTCTTCGCCGCGCAGCTACTCAGTCGAACTTCGAAGGTCTTGACGAAGTCTTCACTGGTCCTACAGCAATCGCCTTCTCTAACGAAGACGTTGTTGCTCCAGCGAAGATCTTGAACGACTTCTCGAAAGAGCACAAAGCGCTCGAACTCAAAGGCGGAATCATCGAAGGCAAAGTGACTTCACTCGAAGAAATCAAAGCCCTTGCAGAACTTCCATCACGCGATGGTCTTCTCTCGATGCTTCTCAGCGTACTTCAAGCTCCAATCCGTGGGCTCGCAGTCGCAACAAACGCAATCGCAGAACAAAAAGAAGAGCAATCAGCTTAATTTTTGTCGCGTAGCGTAACTCAAAAAACTTTTTCACAACATCAAAGGAGGAAAACCATAATGGCTTTCAACAAAGAGCAATTCATCGAAGACCTCAAATCAATGACGGTTCTCGAACTTAACGAACTCGTAAAAACAATCGAAGAAGAATTCGGCGTATCAGCAGCAGCTCCAGTAGCAGTTGCAGGTGCTGGCGCAGGCGCAGCAGCTGAAGAGAAAACTGAATTCGACGTAGTACTCACAAACGCTGGCGCTGGTAAAATCAACGTCATCAAAGCTGTTCGTGAAATCACAGGTCTCGGCCTTAAAGAAGCAAAAGCACTCGTTGACGGAACTCCAGCTCCAGTCAAAGAAGGCGTTTCTAAAGAAGACGCTGAGTCAATCAAAGCTAAGCTTGAAGAAGCTGGCGCATCTGTTGAAGTTAAGTAATTCAACTTCACAACCTATAGAAGCTCGCCATGGCGAGCTTCTTTTATTTCCTTGAAGAAAGGGTTAGGAGGTTCAACGCATGGGAGATCATTACTATACGAACGATCCACGTTCGGAAAGTGCCCCGGAGACATGGACGTACGAGTTGCGAGGGAAACAGTATCATTTCACTTCGGACCGCGGTGTGTTCTCGAAAGGATCAGTCGATTTTGGGTCGCGTCTTTTAATTGAGTCGTTTGAAGTGCCTGATGTCTCAGGACGTATTTTAGATGTAGGCTGTGGCTATGGTCCAATGGGGATCTCGCTTGCCGATGCCTCTGGGCGTGAAGCCTTGCTCATCGATGTGAATGAGCGTGCGCTGGCGCTCTCTGAGCAAAACGCCGCCCGTAATGGAGTGACGGTCGAAACACGACTTTCTCACGCGTATGACGCGGTGGGGGGAGAACGGTTTGCCGCCATTGTCACCAATCCGCCGATTCGTGCGGGGAAACAAGTCGTCCATACGATCTTGCGTGAAGCACATGCGCATTTGGTCGATGGAGGAGCAATCTATGTCGTCATTCAGAAAAAACAAGGAGCGCCTTCTGCTAAGAAATTATTAGAAGAGGTGTTTGGTCAAGTCGAAACGATTGCGAAAGAAAAAGGTTACTTTATTTTCCGAGCAATTCGGTCTTGACAAACGGTGAAGTCTTGTTGACTCGCCATAACGTATATGCTAACATTATAAAATGCCATTGGAATGGAATTCGCTTGAAACTGCCGTGTCTGCTGCTTTTTAGAGACGGAAAACGAGCGACATTCAATGACAATGTTCGATTACTACGCCCGAAAAATTCGCTAAAGAATTGGGGGTCTGAGAGGTGAATCAGTTGACTGGTCAACTTGTTCAGTACGGTCGTCACCGTCAGAGAAGAAGCTTTGCCCGTATCAGTGAGGTATTAGAGCTTCCGAATTTGATTGAAATTCAAACTGCTTCTTATGAGTGGTTCTTGCGTGAAGGATTGAAGGAAATGTTCACGGACATTTCACCGATTTCCGACTTCACAGGAAACCTCGTATTGGAGTTCATCGATTACTCGCTCAGTGAGCCGAAGTATTCAATCGATGAATCGAAGGAGCGCGACGTTACTTATTCTGCGCCACTTCGCGTAAAAGTACGTCTCCAAAACAAAGAGACAGGTGAGCTTAAGGAACAAGAAGTGTTCATGGGGGATTTCCCACTCATGACAGAATCGGGAACGTTTATCATTAATGGTGCAGAACGCGTCATCGTTTCCCAGCTTGTCCGTTCACCGAGCGTGTACTATAACGCTAAACTCGATAAAAACGGTAAACGTGGATTTGGCGCAACCGTCATCCCGAACCGTGGTGCTTGGCTCGAACTCGAGACAGATGCCAAAGATATCGTTTATGTTCGTATCGACCGTACCCGTAAAATCCCGGTAACGGTGTTGTTGCGTGCCCTCGGATTCGGTACGGACCAAGAGATTATCGACCTTCTCGGGGATGACGAATACCTTCGTAACACCCTTGAAAAAGATAATACAGAGTCTACAGAGAAAGCGTTGATCGAGATTTATGAGCGTCTCCGCCCTGGTGAACCACCAACGGTAGAAAATGCGAAATCACTTCTCGTGTCACGTTTCTTCGACCCGAAACGTTATGACTTAGCGAACGTCGGTCGCTACAAGATGAACAAAAAGCTTCATCTTAAGAACCGTTTGTTCGGTCAAAAATTGGCGGAAACGCTCGTGGACCCAGAAACAGGCGAAGTACTCGCTGAAGCTGGAACAGTCCTCGACCGCCGCAACTTAGATCGTATCCTCCCACACTTGGAGAGCGGCCTCGGTTATGTCGATGCGGAACCAACTGGTGGTGTCGCTGAAGGTGAGCCGTTCGGTCTTCAATCAATTAAAGTCATCTCACCAGATGACCCAGATGGAGAGCGTGTCTTGAACATCATCGGAAATGGCAATATCGACCGTAGTATCAAGCATATTACGCCGGCTGATATTATCGCTTCAATCAACTACTTCTTCAATTTACTTCACGAAGTCGGAACAACAGATGACATTGACCACTTAGGAAACCGTCGTCTTCGTTCAGTCGGAGAACTTCTCCAAAACCAATTCCGTATCGGGCTTTCTCGTATGGAACGTGTCGTAAAAGAACGTATGTCGATTCAAGATCAAAACGCGATCACACCGCAGGCGCTTATCAACATTCGTCCGGTTATCGCATCACTTAAAGAGTTCTTCGGTAGCTCGCAATTGTCACAGTTCATGGACCAGACAAACCCGCTCGCTGAGTTGACGCACAAACGTCGTCTCTCTGCACTTGGACCGGGTGGTTTGACACGTGAGCGTGCTGGTTTCGAAGTTCGAGACGTTCACTATTCGCACTACGGTCGGATGTGTCCAATCGAAACACCAGAGGGACCGAACATCGGACTCATCAACTCACTCTCGTCTTATGCGAAAGTGAACGAGTACGGTTTCATCGAAGCACCGTATCGTCGTGTTGACCCGGAAACAGGTCTTGTCACTGGCGATATCCAATATATGACGGCTGATGAGGAAGACCTCTATGTCGTCGCACAGGCGAACATGCCGCTCACAGAAGACGGTCACTTTGCAGACGAACAAGTTCTTTGCCGCTTCCGCGGACAAAACTTGTCAGTTGAGCCAAGCCGAGTCGATTACATGGACGTTTCGCCGAAACAGGTTGTTTCTGCCGCGACAGCATGTATCCCGTTCCTTGAGAACGATGACTCGAACCGTGCCCTCATGGGAGCGAACATGCAACGTCAAGCAGTACCGCTTCTCCAACCAGATTCACCGATTGTCGGTACTGGAATGGAGTACGTGTCTGCGAAAGACTCTGGGGCAGCAATCGTTGCGAAATACCCAGGTGTCGTTGAGCGTGTCACAGCGCGTGAAATCTTGATCCGTCGTACGTCTGACGTTAACGGTTCTGAGGTTTCAGGTGATTTAGACCGCTACAAACTTCAAAAATATGTCCGTTCTAACCAAGGAACATGCTACAACCAAAAACCAATCATCGCAGCTGGCGACCGTGTCGAAAAAGGAGAAATCCTTGCAGACGGTCCGTCGATGGATATGGGTGAGCTCGCGCTCGGCCGTAACGTCGTCGTTGCCTTCATGACTTGGGATGGTTACAACTATGAGGATGCGATCATCATGAGTGAGCGTCTCGTGAAAGATGACGTGTACACATCGATTCATATCGAAGAGTACGAGTCGGAGTCACGTGACACGAAACTCGGACCAGAGGAAATCACACGTGATATTCCAAACGTCGGAGATGACGCGCTTCGTAACTTGGACGATCGTGGAATTATCCGCATCGGAGCTGAAGTCAAGGATGGCGATATCCTCGTCGGTAAAGTAACGCCTAAGGGAGTTACGGAATTGACGGCGGAAGAGCGTCTCTTGCACGCAATCTTCGGTGAGAAGGCACGTGAAGTACGTGATACGTCACTTCGTGTACCAAACGGTGGAGACGGAATCATCTTGGATGTCAAAGTGTTCGACCGTGAAAACGGTGACGAGTTGTCTCCAGGCGTCAACCAGATGGTACGTGTCTATATCGTTCAAAAACGTAAGATTCACGAAGGGGATAAGATGGCGGGACGTCACGGTAACAAAGGTGTTATCTCGCGGATCCTCCCTGAAGAAGATATGCCATACATGCCAGACGGTACACCGGTTGACATCATGCTCAACCCGCTTGGGGTACCATCTCGTATGAACATCGGTCAGGTGCTTGAACTTCACTTAGGGATGGCGGCGAAGAAGCTCGGCATCAAAGTGGCGACACCTGTATTCGATGGAGCGCGTGAGGAAGACGTATGGGCAACGATTGAAGAGGCTGGTATGGATAAAGATGCGAAGACGCGTCTCTATGACGGTCGTACGGGTGAACCGTTCGATAACCGTGTCTCTGTCGGTGTCATGTACATGATCAAACTCGCGCACATGGTTGATGATAAACTTCATGCTCGTTCGACTGGACCATACTCACTCGTTACGCAACAACCGCTCGGTGGTAAAGCACAGTTCGGTGGTCAGCGCTTCGGGGAGATGGAAGTTTGGGCTCTTGAAGCGTACGGCGCAGCCTACACGCTCCAAGAAATCTTGACAATCAAGTCGGATGACACGGTTGGTCGTGTGAAAGCATACGAGGCCATCGTGAAAGGCGAGAGCGTTCCGAAAGCGGGCGTTCCTGAATCATTCCGCGTCTTGATCAAAGAGCTTCAAGCGCTCGGTATGGAAGTCAAGATGATGTCAGCGGATGATGAAGAAGTCGAAATGAAAGATGAAGATGACGACAACATCCCGAACGCAACATCGGCGTTAGAACAAGTCGTTCAACCGACTGTTACGGAAGAGGAATAAGGCGAAAAGGGAGGTCGGCCCCTTGGTAGATGTTAATCGATTTGAATATATGAAAATCGGCTTGGCTTCATCAGAGAAGATCCGTTCGTGGTCTTACGGTGAAGTCAAAAAGCCGGAAACGATCAACTATCGTACACTTAAACCAGAGAAGGACGGATTGTTCTGTGAACGAATCTTCGGTCCTACGAAAGACTGGGAATGTTACTGCGGGAAGTACAAACGTATCCGTTATAAAGGAGTCATTTGTGACCGCTGTGGCGTTGAAGTGACGAAAGCGAAAGTGCGTCGCGAGCGAATGGGCCATATCGAGCTCGCGGCACCAGTTTCGCACATCTGGTACTTCAAAGGGATTCCAAGCCGCATGGGGCTTGTTCTCGATATGTCTCCACGTGCACTTGAAGAAGTGATTTACTTCGCTTCTTACGTGGTCACAGAGCCAGGTGATACACCGCTTGAGAAGAAACAACTTCTCTCGGAAAAAGAATTCCGTCTCTATCGTGAAAAATACGGTAGCGACTTCAAAGCAGACATGGGTGCTGAAGCCATCCGTACACTCCTTCAAGACGTCAATCTTGAAAAAGAAGTGAGCGAGCTTCGTGAAGAGTTGAAAACTGTCCAAGGTCAACGTCGTACACGTGCGATCAAGCGTTTGGAAGTTCTCGATGCGTTCTTCACATCAGGGAACAATCCGGATTGGATGATCCTTGAAGTACTTCCTGTCATCCCACCAGAGCTTCGCCCAATGGTACAGCTCGACGGTGGACGCTTTGCAACATCTGACTTGAACGACTTGTATCGTCGAGTCATCAACCGTAACAACCGTCTCAAACGTTTGCTCGACCTCGGCGCGCCGAACATCATCGTGCAAAACGAGAAGCGTATGCTTCAAGAAGCGGTTGACGCCCTCATCGACAACGGTCGTCGTGGTCGTCCGGTAACAGGTCCTGGTAACCGTCCGCTCAAATCACTTTCACACATGTTGAAAGGGAAACAAGGTCGCTTCCGTCAAAACCTTCTTGGTAAACGGGTCGACTACTCAGGACGTTCGGTTATCGTCGTTGGACCGAACTTGAAGATGTATCAGTGTGGTCTTCCAAAAGAGATGGCACTTGAACTCTTCAAACCGTTCGTGATGAAAGAGCTTGTCGGTCGCGGCATCGCTTCGAACATCAAAAACGCAAAACGCAAAATCGAGAAGATGCAACCTGAAATCTGGGGCGTCCTTGAAGAAGTCATCCGTGAGCATCCAGTTCTCTTGAACCGTGCCCCGACACTTCACCGTCTTGGTATTCAAGCATTCGAACCGATTCTTGTTGAAGGTCGTGCGATTCGCCTTCACCCACTCGTATGTACGGCTTATAACGCCGACTTCGATGGTGACCAAATGGCCGTCCACGTTCCGCTTTCTGCAGAAGCACAAGCGGAAGCACGCCTTCTCATGCTCGCTGCACAGAACATCTTGAACCCGAAAGACGGGAAACCGGTTGTTACACCATCGCAGGATATGGTCCTCGGTAACTACTACATCTCACTCGAACGTGAAGATGCCGTCGGTCAAGGGAAAGTGTTCTCGAACGTCAACGAGGCGTTGATCGCTTACCAAAACGGATATGTCCACTTGCACTCGCGTGTGGCACTTCCGGCACGTACGCTCAACAACCCGACGTTCACAGACGAACAGAACGAGAAATTGCTCATTACGACTGTTGGTAAGATGATCTTCAACGAGATCTTGCCAAACACGTTCCCATACTTGAACGAGCCGACGATGGAAAACTTGCAGGAAGCAACTCCTGATAAGTACTTCATCGACAAAGGGGCGAACGTTGCAGAAGAAATCGCATCACGTCCAATTATCGACCCGTTCAAAAAAGGATTCCTTGGAAAAGTCATCGCGGAAGTGTTCCAGAAGTTTGAAACGACTGAAACAAGCCGCATGCTTGACCGCATGAAAGATCTCGGCTTCAAACACTCGACGAAAGCCGGTGTGACAGTTGGGATCGCCGACATCATCGTACTTCCGGATAAACAGGAAATCTTGGATGAGGCGCAGAAACAAGTCGACCAAATCATGAAGTCGTTCCGTCGTGGTCTCATCACAGAAGATGAGCGTTACGAGCGCGTTGTACGTGCTTGGAACGAAGCGAAGGATGAAATTCAATCTCGATTGATGAAATCCCTCAACCGCTTGAACCCGATCTTCATGATGTCTGACTCTGGTGCCCGTGGTAACGCATCTAACTTTACGCAGCTTGCGGGTATGCGTGGTTTGATGGCCGCTCCATCTGGTCGCATCATCGAACTTCCAATCAAATCGTCGTTCCGTGAAGGTCTGACGGTTCAAGAGTACTTCATCTCGACTCACGGGGCTCGTAAAGGTCTTGCCGATACAGCCTTGAAGACAGCTGACTCAGGTTACTTGACGCGTCGTCTCGTTGACGTTGCGCAAGATGTCATCATCCGTGAAGAAGATTGTGGAACAGACCGCGGGATCCGCGTATCTGCACTCCGCGAAGGTACGGAAGAAATCGAAAACTTGTACGACCGTCTCGTCGGACGTACATCGTTTGAAACAGTCACACACCCTGAAACGGGTGAAGTGTTGGTTGATAAGAACGAATTGATCACAGAAGACATCGCACGCGTCATCGTTGATGCGGGTGTCGAGCAAGTAGAAATCCGTACAGCCTTCACATGTAACACGTCACACGGCGTATGTAAGAAGTGTTACGGACGTAACTTGGCTACTGGATCAAACGTTGAAGTCGGGGAAGCCGTCGGTATCATCGCCGCACAATCAATCGGTGAGCCAGGAACGCAGCTTACAATGCGTACCTTCCACACAGGTGGGGTTGCCGGAGACGATATCACACAAGGTCTTCCACGTATCCAAGAGGTATTCGAAGCCCGTAACCCGAAAGGTCAAGCGGTCATCTCGGAAATCTCTGGTACGGTCATCGACTTCACGGAATCGCGTGACAAGCGTGAACTCACAGTCGAAGGATTCAGTGAAACACGTTCTTACACGATTCCATTCGGAGCGCGTCTCCGTGTTCAAATCGGCGATACAGTAGAAGCCGGTGAAGTCTTCACGGAAGGTTCGATCGATCCGAAAGAATTGCTCGCCGTCCGTGGTGTATCTGGTGTTCAGAACTATCTTCTCCAAGAAGTTCAAAAAGTATACCGGATGCAAGGGGTAGAAATTGGTGACAAGCACGTTGAGGTTATGGTTCGCCAAATGCTTCGTCGTGTCAAAGTCATCGAGTCTGGTGACACACCACTTCTCCCAGGTTCACTTGTCGACATCAGCGTCTTCAAAGAAGCGTGTAAAGATGCGATTCGTGACGGAAAACACCCAGCGACTGCAAAACCAGTCCTTCTCGGGATCACGAAAGCATCGCTTGAGACAGACTCGTTCCTCTCGGCGGCTTCGTTCCAAGAAACGACTCGTGTCTTGACAGATGCGGCAATCAAAGGGAAACGCGACTACCTCCTCGGACTCAAAGAGAACGTCATCATCGGTAAACTCGTTCCAGCTGGTACTGGAATGGCTGTCTACCGCGATGTCGAACTTAAAGAAGATGAGGCGCCAGTTGCACTCGAAGATACAACCGTCGAGTAAAATACGTCTTGACAGCGCAGGTTGGCGGTGCTACTATGATTTAGTGCCGCCAATCGGTTGTTGTCGATGACAACGATGTCCAGCAGTCGGCAAGCTACTTGGACGTCCATCCGAACTTTCTACGGGAAGGTTTGGCTGCTACAATTGCCACTTTCAAGGTATAACTCACGTTTTTGCGAGGTCATGGAATGCCTACGCCTCGTAAAAGCGTTTCGTTATGACCTTAAATGAACCACCCGGGTCGGTGGGACTAGAAAATAGCAACATTCAGGAAGGGAGGATCTTCAAAGATGCCTACTATTAACCAGTTAGTCCGTAAAGGACGTAAATCGAAAGTCGTTAAATCTGACTCTCCAGCACTTAACAAAGGTTACAACAGTTTCATCAAGTCACAAACAAACGTGAGCTCACCACAAAAACGTGGTGTTTGTACACGTGTTGGTACAATGACTCCGAAGAAACCGAACTCGGCGCTTCGTAAGTATGCTCGTGTTCGTTTGACTAACCAAATCGAAGTGACTGCGTACATTCCAGGTATTGGCCACAACCTTCAAGAGCACAGCGTTGTTCTTATCCGTGGAGGACGTGTAAAAGACTTACCAGGGGTACGTTACCACATCGTTCGTGGTGCGCTTGACACTGCAGGTGTTGATGGACGTATGCAAGGCCGTTCTAAATACGGTACGAAGCGTCCGAAAGCTGCGAAGAAGTAATTCTCGCCAAC
This sequence comes from Exiguobacterium sp. s183, assembly GCF_018617655.1. Lineage (NCBI taxonomy): Bacteria > Bacillati > Bacillota > Bacilli > Caryophanales > Exiguobacterium > Exiguobacterium sp. s183. The sequence continues at coordinate 26,232 of NZ_JACSKN010000008.1, read as the reverse complement.
TAAAATACAATTGAAATTTTGAAAGGAGGGTACTCGGATGCGTAAAAACCGTGCAGAACGTCGTGACGTTATCGCAGATCCGATCTACAACTCGAAATTGGTAACTCGCCTCATTAACCGTGTCATGTTAGACGGTAAAAAAGGTACAGCTCAAACTATCATTTACAACGCATTTGGCATCATCGCTGAACGCTCAGGCAAAGAGCCTATGGAAGTGTTCGAAGAAGCAATGAACAACATCATGCCTGTACTTGAAGTTAAAGCACGCCGTGTAGGTGGAGCTAACTACCAAGTTCCTGTTGAAGTTCGTCCAGAGCGCCGTACAACACTTGGTCTTCGTTACCTCGTGAACTACGCTCGTCTCCGCAACGAAAAAACGATGGAGCAACGTATCGCGAACGAAATCATGGATGCAGCCAACAACACTGGTGCGTCTGTTAAGAAACGCGAAGACATGCATAAGATGGCAGAAGCAAACAAAGCGTTTGCTCACTATCGTTGGTAATTTAATCGTAAAGTCCACTCCGCCAAGCATGGCTTAACGGAGTGGCTTTCGGGTATAATCATATCGTGTGCGCGCACACGAAAATCAAACATGCGGAAGGAGAATACCCAGTATGGCAAGAGAATTCTCCCTAAAGAATACTCGTAACATCGGGATCATGGCTCACATCGATGCCGGTAAAACGACAACAACTGAACGTATTCTTTATTACACAGGTCGTATCCACAAAATTGGTGAAACGCACGAAGGTGCTTCACAAATGGACTGGATGGAGCAGGAGCAAGAGCGTGGAATCACGATCACTTCAGCTGCGACAACTGCACAGTGGAATGGCCACCGTGTAAACATCATCGATACACCTGGACACGTAGACTTCACAGTAGAAGTTGAACGTTCACTCCGTGTACTTGATGGTGCTGTTGCTGTACTTGACGCTCAGTCAGGTGTAGAACCACAAACTGAAACTGTATGGCGTCAAGCGACGACATATGGTGTACCACGTGTCGTATTCGTCAACAAGATGGATAAAATCGGCGCAGACTTCTTGTACTCTGTGAAGACGCTCCACGATCGTCTTCAAGCGAACGCTTACGCGATCCAACTCCCAATCGGAGCAGAGGACGATTTCAAAGGAATCATCGATCTCGTTGAAATGAAGACTTACATGTACAACAACGACCTCGGTACTGACATCGAAGTAACAGATGGCTTCCCAGCTGACATGGCTGACCAAGCTGAAGAACTTCGCGGTCAATTGATCGAAGGTGTTGCTGACTTCAACGAAGAGTTGATGATGAAGTACCTTGAAGGTGAAGAGATTTCAATCGATGAATTGAAAGCTGCAATCCGTCAAGCGACACTTAGCGTTGAATTCTACCCTGTACTCGTTGGTTCTGCCTTCAAGAACAAAGGTGTTCAGCTCATGCTTAACGCCGTTGTTGATTACCTCCCATCACCAGTTGATGTTGAGTCGATCAAAGGGATCAACCTCGATACAGAAGAAGAAATCACGCGTGAGCCTTCTGACGAAGCTCCATTCTCAGCACTTGCGTTCAAAGTTATGACTGACCCTTACGTCGGTAAATTGACGTTCTTCCGCGTGTACTCTGGTACAGCTGAAGCGGGATCATACGTGAAGAACTCGACTAAAGGGAAGCGTGAGCGTCTCGGTCGTATCCTTCAAATGCACGCAAACAGCCGTGAAGAGATTCCAATGGTATATGCTGGTGACATCGCCGCTGCTGTTGGTTTCAAAGACACGACTACTGGTGACACGCTTTGCACAGAGAAAGATAACATCGTTCTCGAGTCAATGACGTTCCCAGAACCAGTTATCTCGGTTGCAATCGAGCCTAAATCGAAAGCAGACCAAGATAAGATGGGTCAAGCTCTTGCGAAACTCGCAGAAGAAGATCCAACATTCCGCACTGAAACAAACCCTGAGACTGGTCAAACGATCATCTCTGGTATGGGTGAGCTTCACCTTGATATCCTCGTTGACCGTATGCGTCGCGAATTCAAAGTAGAAGCTAACGTTGGTGCACCACAAGTTGCTTACCGTGAAACAATCCGTGGCGCTGCGAAGATCGATTCGAAATTCGTTCGTCAGTCTGGTGGACGCGGTCAGTACGGTCACGTTGTCGTAGAATTCGAGCCGAACGAAGAAGGCGCTGGATTCGAGTTCGAGAACAAGATCGTCGGTGGTGTTGTACCACGCGAATACGTCCCAGCTGTTCAAAACGGGATTGAAGAAGCTCTCGAAAACGGTATCCTCGCTGGTTACCCAGTAGTAGACGTTAAAGCTCGCCTCGTATTCGGATCGTACCACGATGTCGACTCGAACGAGATGGCGTTTAAAGTTGCTGCTTCGATGGCGGTTAAACAACTTAAGGACCAAGCGAAAGCTGTCATCCTTGAGCCAATGATGCGTGTTGAAGTTGTTATCCCTGAAGAATACATGGGTGACATCATGGGTGACGTAACGTCACGCCGTGGACGCGTAGAAGGTATGGAAGCTCGCGGTAACGCACAAGTCGTTAAAGCGATGATTCCACTTTCAGAAATGTTCGGTTACGCAACATCACTTCGTTCACGTACACAAGGACGTGGAACGTACTCGATGCACTTCGATCACTACGAAGAAGTACCGAAATCAATTGCTGAAGAAATCGTCAAAAAAGCGAACGGCTAATAACGGTTGTATCGCTAGATTGATTGTTGTAAGCTAAGGAGGACGTATGTTAAAAGTAACCTACGTCTTCCTAGTTAAATAAAAAACTAATCGTTTAATAGAGGAGGAATCTAGAATGGGTAAAGAAAAATTCGACCGTTCTAAACCGCACGTTAACGTTGGTACAATCGGCCACGTCGACCACGGTAAAACAACTTTGACTGCAGCAATCTCTGCTGTACTTTCACGTGCACAAGGTAAAACAGCTACTAAGTTTGACCAAATCGATGGTGCTCCAGAAGAGCGCGAGCGCGGTATCACAATCGCAACAGCTCACATCGAGTACGAAACTGACAAGCGTCACTACGCACACGTTGACTGCCCAGGACACGCTGACTATGTTAAAAACATGATCACTGGTGCTGCTCAAATGGACGGCGCGATCCTCGTTGTATCTGCAACAGATGGCCCAATGCCACAAACACGTGAGCACATCCTTCTTTCACGTCAAGTAGGTGTTCCTTACATCGTAGTCTTCATGAACAAAGTTGACATGGTAGACGACGAAGAGCTCCTCGAACTCGTTGAAATGGAAATCCGTGAACTTCTTTCTGAATACGACTTCCCAGGCGACGACCTCCCTGTAATCAAAGGTTCTGCACTTGGCGCACTTAACGGTGAAGCTCAGTGGGAAGAAAAAGTTATGGAACTCATGAACGCTGTTGATGAGTACATCCCAGAACCAGTTCGTGACACAGACAAAGACTTCATGATGCCTGTTGAGGACGTATTCTCAATCACTGGTCGTGGTACTGTAGCGACTGGTCGTGTTGAGCGTGGTGTTCTCCGCGTCAACGACGAGATCGAAATCGTTGGTCTTACAGAAGAAACTAAGAAAACTGTATGTACTGGTGTAGAGATGTTCCGTAAGCTTCTTGACTATGCTGAAGCTGGCGACAACATCGGTGCACTTCTCCGTGGTGTATCACGTGACGATATCGAGCGTGGACAAGTACTTGCTAAGCCAGGTTCAATCACACCACACTCAAAATTCAAAGCATCAATCTACGTTCTTTCTAAAGAAGAGGGTGGCCGTCACACGCCATTCTTCGCGAACTACCGCCCGCAGTTCTACTTCCGTACAACTGACGTAACAGGTATCGTTCACCTTCCAGAAGGTACTGAAATGGTAATGCCAGGAGACAACATCGAGTTGACGATCGAATTGATTTCTACAATCGCGATCGAAGACGGTACACGTTTCTCTATCCGTGAGGGTGGCCGTACTGTAGGTGCTGGTTCAGTAACAGAAATCATCGAGTAATCGATTGATTCAACTGAACAACTTCAAGCAGTCCGCAATATGCGGGCTGCTTTTTTGTGTTTCTGGATGAGCGTGGTAAGATGAAGCATACGAGAAAGGAGTGACGTCATGTTGAAACAATTAGAGACGATTTGTCGTTTGAATGGAATCGCATATCGTATCGGTGGTTCGCAACTGTTAAAGCATCATGGCATTGTCGACGAAACGAATGACATTGATGTTTTCGTAGAGCCCGATCAGTTTGAACGGTTAGACCAGATCTTGAGTCGTGCCGGAGAGAAACAATCGACTGAACCCCATGAGGCATACTTGACGACTTACTTTGGGGAGTATGTTTTCGAGGGAACCGACGTGGATGTCATGTCCAGTTTTCGCATGAAGTGCACCGACGGCATCTATACACATCCTTATATAGAAGCAGAAGGGAACTGGATGCACCTCGAAGAATGGATTGTCCTTTATACAGTCATCGGTAGAGAGGATAAACTGACGCGTCTGGCTCGCTATTTTGAGACACACGATATAAATGAAGGAATTGTTCATGCATGTTTAAGAAGAGCCCCACAATCGGTCGTAGAAGGGGTAACGGAGCGATTTGGAGAGATGATGAAACGCTAGGTCGAGTTGACATGGGACTTCGTTTGAAAAATAGTTCAATAAAAGAATGAATTTTCTCTTGCAAAAGCTCGCGAATCTTGTTACATTAGGGAACGTTGAGCAACTCATCAGACAACCAGCAACTTCAAAAATCTAATCTTGCATTCCATGACCAGATTAGATATAATGATTAAGTGTTTGTGCGAGTGGTGAGAGACTTTACAGCAGAAAAACGGGTCCAATCGTTGATTCGCAATGATCAGATGCCTCTGCTGACACAAGCACGCTGCGTTGAAGCGGGAGGTTATGACACGCCAGGCAGCATTGCCATGGCCGGTGTGGAAATTTCCGCGGAGAATTGTCTATTTTTAAAATAGGCGACAAAGGAGGGAAACAAACATGGCAAATGAAAAAATTCGTATTCGTTTAAAAGCATATGACCATCGCGTTCTCGATCAATCAGCTGAGAAGATCGTTGACACTGCGAAGCGTTCAGGTGCAAAGGTATCGGGTCCAATCCCGCTCCCAACTGAAAAATCGGTTTACACGATCCTTCGTGCGGTTCACAAGTATAAAGATGCTCGTGAGCAGTTCGAAATGCGTACACACAAACGCTTGATCGACATCGTAAACCCAACACCGAAAACAGTCGATTCGCTTATGCGTCTCGAGTTACCATCAGGTGTAGACATCGAAATCAAACTTTAATTCTTCATATAGTAGATACTAGCCAGAAGAGACAATTAATTATTTAACAGGAGGTGTATCTCATGGCTAAAGGAATCTTAGGAACAAAACTTGGTATGACTCAAATCTTCAACGAAGCAGGCGAAGTTGTACCGGTAACAGTAGTTGCTGTAGAAGGTAACGTCGTTCTTCAACTCAAAACAGTTGATACAGACGGTTACGAAGCAGTTCAACTTGGTTTCGGAGACATCAAAGAATCACGTCAAAACAAACCATCAAAAGGTCACGCTGCGAAAGCAAACGCGACACCTAAGCGCTTCATCAAAGAAGTTCGTACTTCAGTAGAAGGATACGAAATCGGTCAAGAGATTAAGGCAGACATTTTCGCTGCAGGTGAATTAGTAGACGTTACAGGTACATCGAAAGGTAAAGGATTCCAAGGTGCGATCAAGCGTCACGGACAATCACGTGGACCAATGGCCCACGGTTCGCGCTACCACCGTCGTCCTGGTTCGATGGGTCCTGTCGCTCCTAACCGCGTATTCAAAGGGAAACTTCTTCCTGGTCAAATGGGTGGAGAGCGTAAAACAATTCAAAACCTTGAAATCGTTAAAGTTGATGTGGAACGCGGCCTTCTCCTCGTGAAAGGTGCTATCCCAGGCGCTCGTAAATCGAACGTCATCATCAAATCAGCGGTCAAAGGTAACTAATTAACTGCACGGAAAGGAGGAATTACGAATGCCTAAAGTAGCTTTGCTTAACCAAACAGGTTCACAAGTTGGCGAAATCGAATTGGCAGAAGCCATCTTCGGAATCGAGCCAAACGAATCAGTACTTTACGACGCAATCGTCATGCAACAAGCATCACGCCGTCAAGGTACTCACGATACGAAAGGTCGCTCGGAAGTACGCGGTGGCGGCCGTAAACCATGGAAACAAAAGGGAACTGGTCGTGCGCGCCAAGGTTCTATCCGCTCACCACAATGGGTTGGTGGTGGTACAGTCTTCGGTCCAACACCACGTTCATACTCTTACAAACTTCCTAAGAAGGTTCGTCGTTTAGCACTTCTCTCGGCTCTTTCGTCGAAAGTACAAAACAACGAAATCATCGTCCTCGAAGGCCTTGCTTTCGATGCACCAAAAACAAAAGATATGGCTGCTGTACTCAACAGCTTATCAGTAGAACGTAAGGCTCTTGTAGTCACAGCGGACTACAATGAGACTATCGCTCTCGCAGCTCGTAACATCCCAGGAGTGACTGTGATCGACGCAGCAGGCGTAAACGTTCTTGACCTCGTTGCTAACGACAAAGTCATCTTCACTAAAGATGCGGTTGCGAAGGTAGAGGAGGTGCTTGCATAATGGCTCAAGCATACGATATCATCAAACGTCCGATCATCACTGAGCGTTCAGTTAGCCTCATGGAAGCTAACAAATACGTTTTCGAAATCGACGTAAAAGCGACTAAATCGCAAGTGAAACACGCTATCGAAACAATCTTCAATGTGAAAGTTGCTTCGGTAAACACAATGAACTACAAACCGAAAGCGAAACGTGTCGGTCGTCACGCTGGTTACACAGCTCGCCGTAAAAAAGCGATCGTAACTCTTGCAGAAGGCAACACAATCGACTTCCTCGGTTAATTAACTACCTTAGAAGAAAAGGAGGGAATCCTCGATGGCAATCAAAAAGTTTAAGCCGACCACTAACGGTCGTCGTAACATGACATCTCTCGACTTTGCAGAGATCACAACGAATCGCCCTGAAAAATCGTTAACTGAAAAGCTTTCGAAAAAAGGCGGACGTAACAACCAAGGTCGCTTGACTGTTCGTCACCAAGGTGGCGGTCACAAGCGTAAATACCGTATCATCGATTTCAAACGTAACAAAGATGGCGTTGCAGGACGCGTAGCAACGATCGAATACGATCCAAACCGTTCAGCAAACATCGCACTCATCAACTATGTAGATGGTGAGAAACGTTACATCCTCGCTCCTAAGGGCATCAAAGTAGGCATGGAAATCATGTCTGGTCCTGAAGCGGATATCAAAGTGGGGAACGCTCTTCCACTCGTAAACATCCCTGTCGGTACAACAATCCACAACATCGAGCTTAAGCCTGGTAAAGGCGGTCAGCTTGTTCGTGCGGCTGGTGCATCGGCACAAATCCAAGGACGTGACGGCAAGTACGTCATCGTTCGTCTTCAATCAGGTGAATCACGCTTGTTCCTCGGCACTTGCCGCGCGACAATCGGTTCAGTTGGTAACGAAGAACACGAACTCGTAAACATCGGTAAAGCAGGACGTTCACGTTGGTTAGGCAAACGCCCAACAGTACGTGGTTCTGTCATGAACCCGGTTGATCACCCACACGGTGGTGGTGAAGGTCGTGCGCCAATCGGTCGTTCGGGCCCACTTACTCCTTGGGGTAAACCAGCTCTTGGTCTTAAGACTCGTAAGAAAAACAAATCGAGCGACATGTACATCCTTCGTCGCCGTAAGAAATAATTACTACATGATTCTCGGGCGGTTCGAAAGGGCCGTTCCCGAATCATTCCAAAGGGAGGTTCTAACATGGGTCGCAGCTTAAAAAAAGGTCCATTCGCAGATCACCACTTGCTCGCTAAAGTTGACAAACTCAACGAATCTGGTGAGAAGCAAGTCATCAAAACTTGGTCACGTCGCTCGACGATCTTCCCAGAATTCATGGGTCACACGTTCGGTGTGCACGATGGTCGTAAACACGTACCAGTATTCGTGACAGAAGACATGGTTGGTCACAAACTTGGTGAATTCGCTCCAACACGCACGTACAAAGGTCACGGATCAGACAAGAAAACGAAACGGTAATTTGAGGGGAGGTCAAATCCATGCAAGCTAAAGCATCAGCTAATATGGTCCGTCTTGCTCCTCGCAAAGCACGTCTCGTTGTAGACTTAATTCGCGGGAAACAAGTCGGCGAAGCGCTCTCTGTCCTTGCTCACACGAACAAGGCAGCATCGCCAGTCGTTGAAAAAGTATTAAAATCAGCGATTGCTAACGCAGAGCACAACTACGATATGAACATTGAGAACCTCGTTGTAACAGAAGCTTACGTAAACGAAGGTCCAACACTCAAACGCTTCCGCCCACGTGCGATGGGTCGCGCAAGCCGTATTAACAAACGCACAAGCCACATCCACATCGTGGTAACTGAGAAATAAGGAGGGATATGTAGTGGGTCAAAAGGTAAATCCGCACGGTCTTCGCGTTGGTGTTATCAAAGACTGGGATTCGCGTTGGTACGCTGAGAAAGACTACGCTGATCTCCTTCATGAAGACTTCGTTATTCGTGAATACATCGAAAACAAAATGAAGGATGCTAGTGTTTCTAAAGTTGAAATCGAACGCGCTGCAAACCGCGTGAACATTTCGCTTCACACTGCGAAGCCAGGTATGGTAATCGGTAAAGGTGGTTCTGAAATCGAATCACTCCGTAAACACATTACAAAAATCGCTGACGGAAAACGCGTTCACATCAACGTTGTTGAAGTGAAAAACGCTGACGCTGTTGCGAAGCTTGTAGCAGAAAACATTGCTCGTCAATTGGAAGGTCGCGTATCATTCCGTCGTGCAATGAAACAATCGATTCAACGTTCGATGCGTACTGGCATCAAAGGGATCAAAACAGAAGTTTCTGGTCGTCTTGGTGGCGCTGATATCGCTCGTTCAGAGAAATACTCGGAAGGAACAGTTCCACTTCACACACTCCGTGCCGACATCGACTACGGAACAGCTGAAGCTGACACAACTTACGGTAAAATCGGCGTAAAAGTTTGGTTATACCACGGTGAAGTTCTTCCAACAAAAAACAACACAGCGAAAAACGCTGAATAATAAACACTCTTTCAGGAAGGAGGCAACACACTATGTTGTTACCTAAACGCGTGAAATATCGTCGTGTACACCGTGGTAAAATGCGCGGGAATGCTAAACGCGGCACAACTGTACACTTCGGTGAGTTCGGTCTCCAAGCTCTCGAAGCGAGCTGGATTACAAACCGTCAAATCGAATCAGCACGTATTGCAATGACACGTTATATGAAACGTGGTGGTAAAGTGTGGATCAAGATCTTCCCACACAAGCCGTACACTAAAAAGCCTCTCGAAGTCCGAATGGGTTCGGGTAAAGGTGCTCCAGAAGGCTGGGTAGCTGTAGTTAAGCCTGGCAAAGTAATGTTCGAAATCGCAGGTGTATCTGAGGAAGTGGCACGTGAGGCACTTCGTCTTGCATCGCACAAACTTCCAGTAAAATGTAAGTTCGTGAAACGTGAAGAAAATGGTGGTGATACGAATGAAAGCAACTGATCTCCGTCAATCAACAACTGAAGAGCTCAACGGTAAAGTGGGCGAGTGGAAAGAAGAACTCTTTAACCTTCGCTTCCAACTTGCTACAGGTCAGCTTGAGAATCCTGCTCGTATCCGTGAAGTACGCAAGTCGATTGCGCGTGCTAAAACGATTCTTCGTGAACGCGAACTCGGCATCAACAACGGCTAATTACATCGGATTCTTGAGAGGAGGTAACACTCATGGAACGCAACAACCGTAAAGTGTTCACTGGTCGCGTCGTGTCTGACAAAATGGACAAAACGATCGTCGTCGCAGTAGAAACAAAGGTTCGTCATAAACTTTATGGCAAACGTGTAAACTACACGAAGAAATATAAAGCACACGATGAGAACAACGTCGCTAAAGTGGGCGATATCGTTCGCATCGCGGAAACACGTCCTCTTTCTAAAGACAAACGTTTCCGTCTTGTAACAGTAGTAGAAGAATCAGTAATCATCTAATAACAGTTCGGATTTATTAAACATCCGGAGGGAGGTACACTCGCATGATTCAACAAGAATCTCGCTTGAAAGTAGCAGACAACTCTGGCGCGCGTGAACTGTTGACAATTAAAGTCCTCGGTGGTTCTGGTCGTAAGACTGCAAACATCGGTGACGTTATCGTCGCTACGGTAAAACAAGCAACACCAGGTGGCGTTGTTAAAAAAGGTGACGTTGTCAGAGCAGTTGTCGTTCGTACAAAACGCGGCGCTCGTCGTAAAGATGGTTCGTACATCCGTTTCGATGAGAACGCAGCAGTCATTATCAAAGATGACAAGAGCCCACGCGGCACACGGATCTTCGGGCCAGTTGCACGTGAACTTCGTGAAAAAGAATTCATGAAGATCGTTTCGTTGGCACCGGAAGTACTTTAATTTCCAATTTCAATCCTATAAGGAGGTGCGCAAACGATGCATGTTAAAAAAGGCGATACAGTCCAGGTAATGTCTGGTAAAGATAAAGGCAAGCAAGGGGTTATCCTCAAAGCTATGCCAAGCAAAAACCGCGTAGTGGTTGAAGGCGTAAACGTGATGAAAAAACACTCAAAACCTTCACAAGCGAATCCACAAGGCGGGATCCTTGAGATCGAAGCACCAATTCACGTCTCGAACGTAATGCCACTCGACCCTAAAACTGGCAAACCAACTCGTGTTGGTTTCAAAGTAGTCGATGGTAAAAAAGTTCGTGTCGCGAAATCGGGCGAATCACTCGATAAATAAGAAGAACGTGACGAAAGGAGGTCCATTCGACTATGAACCGTTTGCAAGAGAAGTATAAAAGCGACATCGTGAAAGCGATGATGGATAAATTCAACTATGACTCGGTCATGCAAGTACCGAAAATCGAAAAGATCGTCATCAACATGGGTGTAGGTGATGCTGTTTCGAACTCGAAAGCACTTGACATGGCAGTTGAAGAATTAACAATTCTTTCAGGTCAAAAACCACTCGTAACGAAAGCGAAGAAATCAATCGCTGGTTTCAAGCTTCGTGAAGGTATGCCAATCGGTGCGAAGGTTACACTTCGTGGCGAGCGTATGTACGATTTCCTCGACAAATTGGTAACTGTTTCACTTCCACGTGTACGTGACTTCCGCGGTGTATCGAAGAAAGCATTCGACGGACGCGGTAACTACACGCTTGGCGTGAAAGAGCAACTTATTTTCCCTGAGATCGATTACGATAAAGTATCTAAAGTACGCGGTATGGACATCGTTGTTGTTACAACAGCAAACACAGACGAAGAAGCACGTGAATTGCTCACACTTCTCGGTATGCCATTCCAAAAATAATCTAGAGGGAGGTCGACAACATGGCTAAAAAGTCAATGGTGAATCGCGAACTTAAACGCGAGAAACTCGTTGCCCAGTACGCTGAAAAGCGTGCGAAGTTGAAAGCTGAAGGCGATTATATCGGACTCAGCAAATTGCCACGTAACTCGTCACCTGTACGCTTGCACAACCGTTGCAGCATCACAGGTCGTCCGCATGGTTACATGGGTAAATTCGGGATCAGCCGTATCAAGTTCCGTGATCTTGCATACAAAGGTCAAATCCCTGGTGTTAAAAAAGCAAGCTGGTAATCCACTAACAGTGTGAAAGGAGGTACATCGCATGGTAATGACAGACCCTATTGCAGATATGCTTACACGTATCCGTAACGCTAACATGGTTCGCCATGAAAAAATGGAGCTTCCAGCTTCGAACATTAAACGTGAGATCGCTGAAATCCTTAAGCGTGAAGGTTTCATTCGCGATGTTGAATATATCGAGGACGCTAAACAAGGTACACTTCGTCTTTTCCTTAAATATGGAGCAAGCAACGAACGTGTAATCACTGGTCTCAAACGTATTTCGAAACCAGGTCTTCGCGTATACGCAAAAGCTGATGAAGTGCCTAAAGTACTCGGAGGACTCGGAATCGCAGTTCTTTCGACATCTAAAGGTCTTATGACTGATAAAGAAGCTCGCCAACAACAAGTCGGCGGCGAAGTGATCGCCTACATCTGGTAAGTCACTTTTCTAACAAGAACGGAGGTGTAATCAATGTCACGTATTGGTAAAAAACCAGTTACGATTCCTGCTGGCGTTACTGTAACAGTTGCTAATGACAACACGGTCACAGTAAAAGGTGCTAAAGGTGAACTTTCGCTTTCAGCTAACCCGGCATTGGAAATCAAAGTTGAAGAGAACGAATTGACGGTTGTTCGTCCAGACGAATCGAAAGAAAGCCGTACAATTCACGGTACGACACGTGCCCTTATTGCCAACATGGTACAAGGTGTGTCGAACGGATTCCAAAAAACACTTGAGATCTCGGGGGTTGGTTACCGTGCTACGAAGCAAGGTAACAAACTCGTCCTCAACCTCGGCTACTCGCACCCAATCGAGTACGTTGCTGAGGAAGGTATCGAAATCGAAGTTCCTTCAAACACGCAAATCATCGTAAAAGGGATTAACAAAGAGCGCGTCGGTCACGTTGCTGCTCAAATCCGCTCGTACCGTGCTCCAGAACCTTACAAAGGTAAAGGTGTTCGTTACTCTGATGAACGTATTCGCCGTAAAGAAGGTAAGACTGGTAAGTAATTCGTCACGAAATGAACGGAAAGGAGTGGCATAAATGATCACAAAGGCAGATAAAAATGCAGTTCGTAAAAAACGTCATGCTCGCGTACGTCGTACGATCTCGGGGACAGCAGCTCGTCCACGTTTGAACGTATTCCGTTCGAGCAAGCACATTTACGTTCAACTTATCGATGACGCGTCACAAACAACGCTTGTGTCTGCATCTTCGAAAGATAAAGCTCTCGATCTTACAAATGGCGGTAACGTTGAAGCAGCGAAAGCTGTTGGTAAACTTGCTGCAGAACGTGCACTCGAGAAAGGTATCGACACAGTTGTGTTCGACCGTGGTGGATACCTCTATCATGGCCGCGTCAAAGCTGTTGCAGAAGCAGCTCGTGAAGCAGGTCTTAAATTCTAATAAAAAGGAGGGGACACTCGATGCGCCAGTTAGACGTTAACATGGAACAACTTGAAGAACGCGTTGTTACCGTAAACCGCGTCGCGAAAGTCGTAAAAGGTGGCCGCCGCTTCCGTTTTGCTGCTCTCGTAGTCGTAGGTGACAAAAATGGTCACGTCGGTTTCGGTACAGGTAAGGCACAAGAGGTGCCAGAAGCGATTCGCAAGGCTATTGAAGCCGCTAAGAAAAACATGGTACAAGTACCTATGGTTGGTACAACAATTCCACACGAAATCACAGGAGTATTTGGAGCAGGTCGTGTATTCATGAAACCAGCTTCTGAAGGTACTGGGGTTATCGCTGGTGGTCCAGTTCGTGCGGTGCTCGAACTTGCAGGTGTAGGTGACATCCTTTCGAAATCGTTAGGTTCAAACACACCAATCAACATCGTCCGTGCGACGGTACAGGGCTTGACTGAGCTCAAAAAAGCAGAGGAAGTTGCTAAACTACGTGGTAAAAGCGTAGAAGAACTTCTTAACTAAGGGAGGGAACTAGACATGGCGAAACTCGCAATCACCCTCACACGCAGCACAATTGGTCGTCCGGAAGGTCAGCGTGTTACTGTACGTACACTCGGTCTTCGCAAAATGCATCAAACGGTCGTTGTCCCAGACAACGTCGCGATGCGCGGTATGATCAATAAAGTGTCGCACCTTGTGACTGTAAAAGAAATCAACGAATAATAAAGATTTTAATAAATAAGGAGGTGCCACTATGAAACTCCATGAATTGAAGCCAACTCCAGGTTCACGTCACGAACGTAACCGTGTCGGTCGCGGTATGGCGACTGGTAACGGTAAAACTTCTGGCCGTGGACACAAAGGTCAAAAAGCTCGTTCGGGCGGTGGCGTTCGTCCAGGATTCGAAGGTGGACAAAACCCACTTTACCGTCGTCTTCCAAAACGCGGTTTCAACAACCCAACTCGTAAAGAGTACGCGGTTGTTTCCCTAGACACGCTTAACCGTTTCGAAGCAGGTACTGAAGTTACTCCAGAACTCTTAATCGAGACTGGTGTAGTCAGCTCTGCTAAAGACGGAATCAAGGTCCTTGCTAACGGCAAGCTTGAAACTAAATTGACTGTAAAAGCCAACAAGTTCTCGGGTGCAGCGAAAGAAGCAATCGAAGCAGCTGGCGGTACAGTTGAGGTGATCTGATGTTTCAGACGATCTCCAATATGTGGCGCGTGAAAGATATTCGACAGCGTATTCTCTTCACACTCGCAATCATCATCATTTTCCGCATCGGGGCTCATATCCCGGTGCCGATGGTGAATACGGATGTGTTGCGTTTTGACTCAGGAGGTCTTCTTGATTTCTTGAACTTGTTTGGAGGAAATGCTTTACAGAACTTCTCCTTGTTCGCAATGGGGATCATGCCGTACATTACGGCATCGATCGTTGTGCAACTTTTACAAATGGACGTCGTTCCAAAGTTTGCCGAATGGGCAAAACAAGGAGAGGCGGGCCGTAAAAAGTTAGCGACGGTCACGCGCTATGGGACGATCATCTTAGGCTTTGTCCAAGCGACTTCGTTGTCGTTTGGATTTAACCGCCTCTACCCAGGTCTCGTCAATGAAACATGGGGAACGGCAACTTACTTTGTGATCGCGATTGTACTCACTGCGGGTACAGCGTTCTTGATGTTCCTTGGTGAGATGACAACGGAGAAAGGTGTTGGGAATGGTATTTCCATCATTATCTTCGCTGGTATCGTCGCTGGGTTCCCAAGAATCTTTACGCAGATTTATGAAACAAAACTCCAAAACGCTGGAGATGCATTGTTCATTAACATCGTTTACTTGGTTGTATTGGCCCTTGTCATTTTGGCTGTGACGGTTGGGATCATTTATGTTCAACAAGCGGCACGCAAAATTCCAATCCAATATGCAAAACGCACGGCAAACCGTACCCCAGTGGGCGGTCAGTCGACGCACTTGCCAATCAAACTAAACGCTGCAGGTGTTATCCCGGTTATCTTCGCGATTTCCTTCATGGTAACACCACCAACTGTTGCAAGCTTCATTGCTTCTCCAGAGACAACGCAAAAATTACAGACGTACTTTGACACGACGGCGCCAATCGGGATGTCGATTTACGTTGCGTTAATCATTGCGTTCTCTTACTTCTATACATTTGTTCAGGTCAACCCGGAGCAGATGGCAGAAAACCTGCAGAAGCAAGGTGGTTATATTCCTGGGATTCGTCCTGGGGCGCAAACAGAACAGTACATCACGAAGTTGCTGTATCGATTGACTTTCTTCGGAGCGATTTTCTTATCGCTCGTGGCGATCATGCCGACAATCTTCATTAAGCTTGCCGGTCTTCCAACTTCCGTTCAAATCGGAGGAACGAGCTTATTGATCGTCATCGGGGTAGCCCTCGAAACGATGAAACAAATCGAGAGTCAACTTGTAAAACGACACTACAAAGGCTTTATCCGTTAAAGCGGAAGGAAGGGTTGACCCTTCCTTCCTGTCGTGTTTACAAGCCCTTCGTGAAAATCAAAACTGGAGGCTAACCGAGATGAATCTAGTACTCATGGGCTTACCGGGTGCTGGGAAAGGGACTCAAGCTGCTAAAATCGTAGAAGAGTACCAAATCCCTCACATTTCGACAGGCGACATGTTTCGTGCGGCAATCAAAGGCGGAACGCCACTCGGTAAAGAAGCCAAGTCTTTCATGGATAAAGGCGAACTCGTACCGGATGAGGTAACAATCGGAATCGTACGCGAACGTCTTAGCCAAGATGACACTGAAAAAGGTTTCTTACTTGATGGATTCCCGCGTACTGTTGCTCAAGCAGAGGCACTCGAAAGTTTGCTTAAAGATTTGGGGAAACAGATTGACCACGTCGTCAACATCGATGTGGATGCGGAAATTCTCGTTCCACGTTTGACAGGTCGTTGGATCTGCCCAACATGTGGTGCGACATATCACGTGATCTTCAACCCACCAAAAGTGGAAGGCATCTGTGATGTGGATGGGTCGGCTCTCATGCAACGTGAAGACGATAAAGAGGAAACGGTTCGCCGTCGCCTTGACGTCAACATCGAGCAATCGAAACCACTCATTGACTTTTACGCTGAAAAAGGGTATCTTCGTACATTGGATGGAGATCGTCCAATCGATGTCGTATATGCCGATGTCAAAGCATTACTCGGTGATACTGAATGATCATCACGAAGACGCCTCGTGAAATTGCGATTATGCGTGAGGCTGGGCAAATTGTTGCTCGAACGCACCAGGTGCTCAAACAGCACATAAAACCAGGAATCACGACGCTTGAGCTCGACCAGATTGCGGAAGATTACATTCGCAGCCAAGGTGCGACGCCATCGTTTAAAGGCTATAACGGTTTTACCGGTAGTGTTTGCGCTTCGGTGAATGAAGAGCTTGTTCATGGCATTCCAGGAAAACGGGTATTGAACGATGGAGATATTATCTCAATCGACATCGGTGCCTACTATAATGGATACCATGGAGATTCCGCTTGGACTTATCCAGTGGGAACAATCTCAGAAGAGACACAGCGGCTACTTGACGTAACCGAAGAAAGTCTGTATAAAGGATTGGAGCACGCCAAGGCTGGAGGGCGATTGACAGATATTTCACATGCGATTCAAGCATATGTTGAATCACACGATTTTTCTGTCGTCCGCGAATACGTCGGTCATGGTGTTGGACAAAATTTGCATGAAGAACCGCAAATTCCACACTATGGTCCACCGGGGAAAGGGCCGCGCCTGAAGACTGGGATGACGTTAGCTATTGAACCAATGGTTAATGCTGGTCAACGCTATGTTCGAACACTGGCTGATAACTGGACAGTTGTCACAGTGGACGGTAGCATGTGCGCCCACTTTGAGCACACCATCGCCATCACAGACGATGGATACGAGATTTTAACGAAACTCGATTCCGGTGAATGAGGCTCTATTGTTTCATACTGATCCATTCTGGATCCTTCTCTCACAGTAGATGGCAATAGATCGTCTGTGCTCCTAAAGATCTTCATATAGAAAGGGGAATAAATGATGGCGAAACAAGATGTCATTGAAGTGGAAGGCACTGTTGTCGAACCACTTCCGAACGCAATGTTTAAAGTGGAGTTAGAAAACGGCCACACGGTGCTCGCGCACGTCTCAGGGAAAATTCGGATGCACTACATTCGGATCCTTCCAGGTGACCGCGTAACTGTTGAGTTGTCTCCATACGACTTGACTCGCGGGCGGATTACGTACCGTTATAAGTAACTCCGATTTTTCCAGGAGGAGGGTATACTCATGAAAGTAAGACCGTCGGTAAAACCGATTTGCGAAAAATGTAAAGTTATTCGCCGTAAGGGTAAAGTAATGGTAATTTGCGAAAACCCGAAACACAAACAAAAACAAGGTTAATTTCAGAGGAGGTGCACACATGGCACGTATTGCTGGTGTAGATATTCCACGCGAAAAACGTATCGTTATTTCGCTCACATACATCTATGGTATTGGTAAAACAAAAGCACAAGAAATTTTGAAGGCTGCTAACGTTTCTGAAGAGACACGCACACGCGACCTTACTGAAGATGAACTCAACCGTATCCGTGAAGCAATTGACGGAATCAAAGTTGAAGGTGACCTTCGTCGTGAAGTTTCACTTAACATCAAACGTTTGATCGAGATCGGCGCATACCGCGGTATCCGTCATCGCCGTAGTCTCCCTGTTCGCGGTCAAAACACGAAGAACAACTCGCGTACTCGTAAAGGCCCACGCCGTACAGTAGCGAACAAGAAGAAGTAAAGGAGGGAATTGAACAATGGCGAAACGTAAGCAAAACGTACGTTCTAAACGTAAAGTTAAAAAACATGTTGAAGTCGGTGTGGTACACATCCGTTCTACATTCAACAACACAATCATTACAATCACTGACACGCAAGGTAACGCGATCTCATGGGCTACTTCTGGTAACCTTGGATTTAAAGGATCACGTAAATCGACTCCGTTCGCAGCACAAATGGCTGCTGAAACTGCAGCGAAAGTTGCAATGGACAACGGTATGCGTACAGTAGAAGTTAACGTTAAAGGTCCTGGTGCTGGACGTGAAGCGGCTATCCGTGCGCTCCAAGCTACTGGTCTCGAAGTTACTGCAATCCGTGACGTAACTCCAGTTCCGCACAACGGTTGCCGCCCTCCGAAACGTCGCCGCGTATAATCGCTTGAACGTGTGAGGGGTTTACCTAGCACGACAGCTTATACTTTAGCAGTTCAAACTGCACGGCAGGATATACTCAAGGAGGGGTTCAGATGATCGAGATTGAAAAACCAAAGATCGAAACGGTCGAAATCAGCGAGGACGCTACGTTTGGTAAATTCGTAGTAGAACCGCTTGAACGTGGATATGGCACTACTCTCGGTAACTCACTACGTCGAATTCTATTGTCATCGCTCCCAGGTGCAGCGGTAACAGCGGTTCAAATCGATGGCGTGCTTCACGAGTTCTCTACGATTGACGGTGTCGTCGAAGACGTTACTCAAATCGTACTAAACCTCAAGAAGTTAGCACTCAAAGTGTACTCTGAAGAAGAGAAAACGCTTGAGATTAACGTTTCAAGTGCCGGTGCTGTCACTGCGGCAGACATTACCCATGATAGCGACGTTGAAATCTTGAATCCTGAGCTCCACATCGCGACTCTCGCTGACAATGCGACGCTTCGCATGCGTTTGACTGCTCGCCGTGGTCGTGGTTACGTCCAGGCAGAAGATAACAAACGTGATGATATGCCGATTGGGGTCATTCCAATCGATTCGATCTATACACCGATTCAACGCGTGAACTACGAAGTAGATAAAACACGTGTCGGTCAAGACGCTAGCTTCGATAAGCTTTTATTAGACGTGTGGACAGATGGTTCAATTCGTCCGGAAGAAGCTGTATCATTAGGAGCAAAAATTTTGACTGAACACTTGAACATCTTCGTTGGTTTGACAGATGAGGCTCTCAACGCAGAAATCATGGTCGAGAAAGAAGAAGACCAAAAAGAAAAAGTACTCGAAATGACGATTGAAGAACTCGATCTCTCAGTTCGTTCGTACAACTGCTTGAAGCGCGCTGGCATCAACACTGTTCAAGAACTCGCAAACAAATCAGAGGAAGAGATGATGAAAGTTCGTAACCTCGGACGTAAATCACTCGAAGAAGTTCAACACAAGTTGGACGAACTCGGTTTGGGCTTGCGTAAAGAAGACTAAGTTCAACCGAAGGAGGGAAATGTAATGGCTTATTCGAAACTTGGCCGTACAAGCTCGCAACGCAAGGCGCTTTTGCGTGATCTTGCAACTGACCTAATCATCAACGAGCGCATTCAAACAACTGAACAAAAAGCGAAAGAACTTCGCCCAGTCGTTGAAAAATTGATCACTCTTGGGAAACGTGGCGATCTTCATGCCCGTCGTCAAGTAGCTTCATTCGTTCGTAAGGAGAACGCTGGAGAAAAAAACGCAATCCAAAAATTGTTCGAAGACGTGGCTCCACGCTACGCTGAACGTCAAGGTGGATACACGCGCATCATGAAAGTCGGCCCACGCCGCGGTGATGGTGCAGAAGTTGTAATCATCGAACTCGTCTAATTCATTAGGCAGTCAACAGGGCATGCGGTGACGTATTGCCCTGTTTCCACATCAGAAAGGAGTCGACCTATGGAATCGCAAATTATGGTACGGGACGTCGTATTTCATTACCCTGGACAGTCTGAGCCGGCACTTAACGGCCTGTCGCTCGATGTATATAAAGGGGAATGGCTTGCGATTGTCGGCCATAATGGTTCTGGTAAGTCGACACTGACGAAGTTGTGGAACGGACTTCTTATTCCTGAACAGGGGGAAGTCCGCGTCGAGACACTCGATCCATCGAACGCCGCAGACGTGTGGGACGTTCGAACGCGGATCGGGGTCGTCTTTCAAAATCCCGACAATCAATTTGTCGGGGCGACCGTGCGCGATGATGTGGCATTTTCTCTCGAAAACATGGGACTTCCACGTCAAGAAATGGTTCGTCGAATTGATGACAGTCTAGCGCGCGTTGGATTATCGGAACTAGCGGACCGTGAACCGCATCAGTTATCCGGTGGACAAAAGCAGCGCGTTGCGATAGCTGCGGCTCTCGCAATGCGCCCGCGTGTCCTCGTGCTCGATGAAGCGACCTCGATGCTCGACCCAATTGGGCGACAAGAGGTATTACAAACGGTACGACAGCTCGTCTCAGAAGGGATGACCGTTGTCGCCATTACACACGAGCTCGACGAAGTGTTGTTTGCCGACCGTATCATTGCATTATCGAAAGGTAAGATTGCGATGACCGGTACACCTGAGGACGTGTTTCAACATCCCGATCAGCTTCGTGACATTCAATTGGATGTCCCGTTCATTGTCAGGATGCAACTCGAACTGAAGGCACGTGGCATTCCACTCGATCGTCTGATGCTACAACATTCGGAGTTGGTGAACCATCTATGCCGATACGCATTGAAGAAGTAACATATCAATATCAAATGAATACTCCGTTTGAACGAACCGCGCTGCGCGATGTGAATGTAACCATTCCGTCGGGAGCGCTTGTTGCGTTTCTTGGGCATACAGGCTCGGGGAAATCAACGCTCGTTCAACATATGAATGGGTTATTACGACCGACAGACGGACGTGTCGTGGTCGATGACATCACAGTCACACCGATTCGAACGCGTCGTGATAAAAAACAAAATCTCTTGCCGCTTCGGCGTCGCGTTGGGCTCGTCTTTCAATATCCTGAGCACCAATTGTTTGAAGAGACGGTCGAACGCGACGTCATGTTCGGTCCGCGCAACTTTGGCGCGACAGATGCCGAAGCAAAAGAGCGTGCCCATGAGGCACTTCGTCTCGTCGGTTTAGATGAATCACTATGGGACCGTTCTCCATTCGACCTTTCCGGGGGGCAAATGCGTCGCGTCGCAATTGCGGGCGTCTTAGCGAGCCGCCCCGACGTCCTCATCGTCGACGAACCGACAGCGGGTCTCGATCCGATTGGCAGACGAGATATGCTGGCATTATTTAAACGATTACGAGAAGAGCTGAATCTAACGCTGATTCTTGTTTCTCACGATATGGATGACGTGCTCACTTACGCGGAACGCGTCGTCGTGATGGAGCGTGGACAGGTAGCGTTCGATGGCGATCCGTTTGAGTTGTTTCAGGATGAAGCTCTCGTACGTCGTCTCCAGCTCGACATCCCACACGTTCTCCGATTCGCCCGTGATCTAGCGCCTGTTTTTGGGGGAACGGTCACTCCACTCGTACGAACGGAGGCCGAATTAGCGGATTGGATCGCAGAGCACTTGAGAGGGGGAGCCGTATGATTATTGGTCAATATATACCGGGTCATTCCTGGCTCCATTCACTCGATGCACGTGCGAAGACACTCTTTATTTTAGGATTTATCCCGGTCGTGTTTTTAGCGGATAACTTATGGACGAACTTGTTTCTATTAGCGTTCACGTTATTTGCGGTGAAACTATCACAACTATCGTGGCGTTATTTGTGGAATGGATTACGCATGATTCTCTTCTTAATCGTCTTCACGTTGATCTTGCAGTTATTATTTAATCGGGATGGAGCACTCCTCTTTGAATTTGGACCGATTGCCATTTACTCAGAAGGGATTCGGATGGGACTGATCGTTTCGCTCCGCTTCTTCTATCTCGTCATGTTGACGACTCTCGTCACGTTGACGACGACACCAATGGAGTTGACCGACTCGATTGAAGCAGGTCTCCGACCATTTGAGCGGATTCGTGTACCGGCACATGAGATTGCCTTGATGTTATCCATCTCACTTCGCTTCTTACCTACCCTTGCAGATGAGACAGATCGAATCATGAAAGCCCAGCAAGCTCGAGGGGTTGATTTGATGAGCGGTCCATGGAAGTCTCGTTTAAAAGGAGTTATCCCCTTATTGATTCCATTGTTCATCTCGGCGTTTAAGCGCGCTGAGGACCTCGCTACGGCGATGGAGGCACGTGGGTATCGTGGGGGTGAAGGACGGACAAGGTTGCGTGAGATGGAGTGGCAGACACGTGATACAGCAGTATTGCTGATCTTTGTCGCGTTAACACTCGTATTGTTTGGATTGAGAGGGATTGGATGAGACGAATTAAACTGACAATTGCCTATGACGGGACACACTACGCGGGATATCAAGTACAGCCAAATGGAAATACGATTCAAGCGGAGATCGAGGCAGTTCTCACACGAATGCATCGCCATCCCGTCAAAATTGTCGCCTCAGGTCGTACAGACGCTCGTGTCCATGCCTTAGGACAAGTGATTCATTTTGACACTTCGTTACAGATGCCGGCGGAGCGGTTTGTCAAAGCGTTGAACGCGATGTTGCCGGACGACATCCTCGTCAAACAAGCAGAAGAAGCGGATGCTGGGTTCCATGCTCGATATGGGGCGAAGCGAAAAGAGTATCGCTATCATATCCGTAAGACCGAGGATCCATTCAGAAGGCACTATGTTGCCACGGTGACGTATGACCTTAGCCTTGATCGAATGCGTGAGGCGATGGAGCGGCTAGTCGGCACCCACGACTTTACATCGTTCTCTGTGACAAAGGCGGAAGTCGAGGACCGCGTCCGTACCATCTTTGAAGCAGAAGTGCTCGAAATAGGGGATGAGATCGTATTCCGTTTCGTCGGTTCTGGTTTCTTATATAATCAAGTACGTATCATGGTAGGGACGGTCATTGAGGTAGGGAGAGGCAAGTATGAGCCGGCTGACATCACCGAAATGCTGGAAGCGAAAGACCGCCGTATGGCGGGGATTACCGCGCCCCCACACGGTTTGTATTTATGGAATGTGAATTATGAAAAAGTAGATTGACATTCCCTCTATAAAATCGTATTATATTCATTGGCATTTCATTTTCACATTTAGAGATGAACCACAATCTTAGCCCCGTAAACTAGGATTATGATAAAGCATCAAAAAAATTAAGTGAACAGACATTTTAGGAGGTATTCCACATGCGCACAACATTCATGGCTAAAGCATCTGAAGTAGAACGCAAATGGCTCCTTATCGACGCAGAAGGCAAAACACTCGGTCGTTTGACTAGTGAAGTAGCATCACTTCTTCGCGGTAAGCACAAGCCGACTTTCACACCACACGTTGATTGCGGAGACCACGTCATCATCATCAACGCTGAGAAAATCAAATTGACTGGTAACAAATTGAATGACAAGATCTACTACCGTCATTCAGGTCATCCAGGCGGTTTGAAATCACAAACTGCAAAAGAGCTTCTCGCAAAACGTCCAGAGCGTATGCTTGAACTCGCGATCAAAGGGATGCTTCCAAAAGGATCACTCGGTCGTCAACAATTCAACAAACTCCACGTTTACGCTGGAACTGAACACAAGCATGAAGCACAAAAACCAGAAGTTTACGAACTTCGCGGTTAATCGAGACACAGGGAGGAACTAAACGATGGCAGATGTACGTTACTACGGAACAGGCCGCCGCAAACACTCGGTGGCTCGCGTTCACCTCGTTGCAGGTGACGGTAAAGTTGTTGTAAATGGCCGCGATATCTCAGAATACTTCGGTCATGAGACTTTAATCATGATGGCTAAATCACCACTCGTATTGACTGAAACAGAAGGTAAATACGATGTAATCGTTAACGTTAACGGTGGTGGATACACTGGACAAGCTGGAGCGATTCGCCACGGCGTATCACGTGCGCTTCTTCAAGCGGACCCAGAATTCCGTCCAAGCCTCAAAGAAAAAGGCTTCTTAACTCGTGACGCTCGTATGAAAGAACGTAAAAAATACGGTCTTAAAGCAGCACGTCGCGCACCACAATTCTCGAAGCGTTAATCTTCGCGAAGTGGTTCGAACTCTCCATCCTTTCGGGTGGAGAGTTTTTTGTTTGAATTAGTCGATTCCAAAGCCGTCAAGAAAACGCTTTTTTTGATATACTGATATCGAAACAGTTATAAGGGGGAAGCGATATGCTTACAGTAGAGCAAGTACGCGAGGAATTGGCGGGGCTCGTTGATCCAACGATCAACCGAACGCTTGGAGATACAGCGGGAGTCAAAGACATCCGCATTAAAGAAGATTACGTCAGTGTGAAAGTGGCACTCGGACAAACAGGGAGCGGGGAACAGCTTCAGTTACAACAAGAGATCGTCACATTGCTCAAGGGGAAAGGCTTTAAGACGGTCGGGCTTCGCTTTGAAGCATTGAACGATGAAAGTTTGAAGGAGGCAACAAAGCCAGCAATCCTTCGCGAGAATTCAGGAACGACATTTATCGCTATCGCTTCAGGTAAAGGTGGCGTAGGGAAGTCGACAGTATCCGTCAACTTAGCGGTTGCGCTTGCACGTGCTGGGAAGAAAGTTGGATTGATCGACGCGGACATTTACGGTTTCAGTGTCCCAGATATGCTCGGAATCGAAGAACGTCCAGTCGTTCGTGGAGAAAAAATCATTCCAGTTGAGCGATTTGGTGTAAAAGTCATCTCGATGGGCTTCTTTGTTGAAGATAATGCACCTGTTATCTGGCGCGGACCGATGCTCGGGAAGATGCTCAACAACTTCTTTAATGATGTGGAGTGGGGAGACCTTGACTATCTATTGCTCGACTTACCACCAGGAACAGGAGATGTCGCGCTCGATATCCACTCTATGCTCCCATCATGTCAAGAGTTGATTGTGACGACACCTCATGCTACAGCTGCCTTCGTTGCTGCCCGTGCAGGAGCAATGGCGATTAAAACGAACCATAAAGTGTTAGGCATCATTGAGAACATGGCTTACTTCGAAAGTAAGGTCACAGGCGAGAAAGAATATGTATTTGGGTATGGTGGTGGAGAAAAACTCTCAGAAGCACTGAAGAGTAAACTCCTCGCTCAAATTCCACTCGGTCAACCGTATGACAACGAAGAAGACTTTGCACCATCTGTGTATCGTGATGGGCATCCGTTTGAGCATACGTATGATGAGTTGGCGCAAGCAGTCATTCAACAAATAGAAGGGTGAATCGGTGAGAGATGAAAGTACAAGGTTTTTTACGTTTGTTTTGGACAACGCTCGTTTTTGGGACGTTGTTTGGGTTCCTGATGAATTTATTGGCGAACCCGGGTTATTTGGTCAGTCAGTCCTGGGAGGCAATTGTCACGGCGCTTAGTTACTCGAGTACATGGACCGGGATCAGCATGATGGGCTTCTTCGCCTATTTAATCATCCACCGAGTCGGTCTCGACTTGTTTAGAGGACCACGTCTATGGAATCGTGTTCAAGTATTGCTGATTGCTTTTGCAATCTTTGATGCCGTTTATTTACGAATGCTCGCATTTGGGAACGATCATATGTGGCGTTATATCGGTGAGATGGCTGTGCTATTAATTGTCGCTTGGGTAGTTGCTGCAAGTAAGGCGAAACAAACGAATATGAGTGCTTTCATTCCGACACTCTTCTTGATGACGGTGATTACGTTAATCGAATGGATTCCAGCGCTTCAAACAACTGATGAAATCCCATTACTTTGGCCAGCACTCGCGACACTCGTGTTTGCGAACGCCTATCAAGTATTGATGCTTCATCGTTTCCAACAGACTGGACAAGTGGCAGAGCCGACTTCACCAGAAACAGCAAAGAAGAAAACAAAAAAGCAGATGTCTTCTAAGTCATCTTAACGATCGAGCGGTCGTGGATTACTCCTTGTCAGGGGTTGATCCACGACTGTTTTTTTCTTTTAGTGATGTTAATAGAAAAAAATAAAGTTTTTTTAGAAAAATAGTTGACGGTTTTGTAGGATGCTGATATATTAATAAACGTCGCTGATGTTGTTCACGAAACGATAATCAGGAAGCGAAAAAAATAATAAAAAGTAGTTGACTTTCACAAGTCAAATCGCTATTATTAAAAAGTCGCTAACACGACAACGATTGGTCTTTGAAAACTGAACGATGAGGCAAAAATAAGTTTTACAATTTTTGAATGAAGCGCAAGCTTCGTCAATTTAAGAGCTATATCAAATTC
>NZ_JACSKN010000007.1:0-63343 GCF_018617655.1 Exiguobacterium sp. s183 | reverse complement strand
GGTGACTTGTTCTTCCCGATATAGAGGCGCTCTTTGTCCTCTGAGTCGATCATCGCGATCGCGTATGAACCGTGGAGGTCCGAGAGCGTTTTGCGGAACTCCGCCTCGACGTCGCCGAGCTCGACGAAGTGCTTCTCCATGAGCTGAACGATGACTTCCGTATCCGTCTCTGAAAGGAACGCGACGTCGAGTGTGGCTTTCAATTGCTCGTCGTTCTCGATCACGCCGTTATGCACAAGCGTGAAGCGTCCTGTCGTACTTTGGTGCGGGTGGGCGTTCGGTACGCTCGGTACCCCGTGTGTCGCCCAACGTGTGTGACCGATTCCGATTGTTCCTTCGGCGTCAGCCGGTACGATGTCACGGAGTGCTTGGATTCGCCCCACTTCTTTGAACGTACGAACGTCCTCGCCGACTAAGGCAATCCCTGCCGAGTCGTAGCCGCGATACTCGAGCTTTTCGAGCCCTTTCAATAAAATCTCTTTCGTTCCAACTTGTCCGATCATCCCTACGATTCCGCACATACAAAACTCTCCTCTTTGTTTCGATTTCTCGAAAAAGGAAACGGGCTTTTTAGAGTGATGTCATCAAGTCTCGCTTTGTCCGTCCGGTCACCCGAACGCTTTAGCAAGACCCTCTCAGTCGTGACACGCGACTGGAAGGCATCCGCCGAATTCCTCGATCACCTTCGTCCTCGTCAACTCCATAGAGTTCTGGCGCTTCTATTTCATATCCAGCCGTTTCTCCAGATACGCCTTCATGCTATCGAGTACAAAAAGAATTGGATAGAGCAATTCAAAAAAATGTCGCTGAATACTTTTTTACCGTTCATGTAAAAGTCACCACTTTCACTAAAAAGCCATCCGTTCACCAGGTTTTCGAGTATGGTTAGAACGGGCATGATACAAGTAACGAGTAAAGAAATGAGGGGAAACACATGGGTGGAATCTTCCTGTTGATCGGCATACTGTTATCCGTCTTATCCAGGTGGCTTGAATTTGAAGGGAACAGCACGTTAGGGGATGTCATGTTGTTTCCTGCGATTTTCTTTATGGCTATGGCATTCTTCTGCAGTTTTCCTTACTTTAAAGAATGGTGGGATGACCGCTCCACCCGCAAGAAGGCACTTTTGTTCATAGTCTTTGCCGCAGTTGGCATCCTTTGTCTGCAAGCTGCTTTCTGGTTTGTTGTTTGGCGCGATCAATGGCTCGGGCTTCTTTTTGTCATTCCGTTCCTAGCATGTGCAGGATTCATCGCGCGGCTGTTTAAATAAAAAAGGACGCGCAACAGCACATCCTGCTTTTATTTCACGATGAAATCGGCGACAACCCCGTAATGATCACTCGGTATAACGTCCGTACTCGTTCGTACGTCTCCAAATACATCGACATGCTGAACCCCGAGTTCACTCCATTCCGAACGGAACAGAATCCAATCATATCGTTCAGGTTGCTCGAGATGAGAGGATTGTAGGTACGGGTTGTGCTTTACGTCTAACGTCGCCCGTGGCTCTTCCTCAACAAACGTCGTGACGTCTAACCACCTTGCATCCGATAAATCTTGATAGATGGCAGATTGAGGATGATCATTGAAATCTCCACATAACACTTCGACCGACTTCTGGCATCCTTTACTTAACCATTCTTGAACCGCCACCATCTGATGTTCTCGAATCGAAACGGACCGCCAATTCAGATGCACGTTCGTGATGCCCCATTCGTGACCGCCCCACTCAAGCGTCACTCGTATCGCACAAAAGTTAGACTCTTCCACGTCACTTTCCCAAATCGCTTCAACTGAACCAAAAGGAACTTTACTCAAAAAAGCGAGTCCTTCGTCCAGTGAGTCAGGATAAGGATGAAAGACGCAGAACGGATAGCCTGTCGCTTCCGCAATGTCATGAGCCACACTGCCCTGCTCATAAGAACGGACTTCTTGCAGTACAACCACGTCCGCGTCGATCCGTTTCACTTCTTGGCAAATCGCTGCGATTCGCTCTCGCCATAACGTTTTATGGTTCCAAATATTATATGTCGCAATCCTCACTTTATACTCCTACTTCCTTTTCGACAGAGCCGTCACACGCTCCCCCATTTTTGTTCTTCTCTTAATTCACGTTCCGTGACATAGTTTTCATCGAGACGAACCCTATGACGTTCGTACAATCGATGGATCATCATCAAGATTGGGATGAGTACTGCAATCGTTATAAAGAAAGCAAGTGTCGAAATCTGTTCTGTAACGGTGAAGTATAAAAAGACGATCACAAATGGGTACGTAACTAAACCGGTGATCGAGTTCCAATGCGCGAGTCGTTTCGCTTCTCTCGATGTCAGATAACGCTTCTTGATCGCCTCTCGGTCCCACGTCTTCTTCCATGCAGGTAATGCTGCGATTGTCGAAATTAACAACACACCTACCAACGACATCCAACCTTTCTCTACAGCGAAGAAAAGCATAAGTGCGAGTGCCCCGCTCATCATACCCACAGTCCATTTCCCCGATCCATCAAATGCCGTCAACTCTCTCATCTGCTCACGCTTGTTCACGACGTTGCTCCTTTTCGTATTCGCGGACCTCACGAATTGCTTTTAAATCTTGATCCGTCAAATAGTTCTCATCATAAGACTGAATGACGCGGTCGAACCGCTTCGCCAAGTATTCAATCCCGAAAAACGTCAGCTGGGAAAGGAGAAACATTCGGAACGATTGTGTGCTCGTCGCTTCACTCGTGAAGTAGAAGAGCCCATAAATCCCGACACCCGTCAAAGCGAGCGTGTGCGCCATCATTTTGAACGATAAGAGGTTACGCGCCGTTTGATTCTTCACGAAACGCAGCCACATCTGATATCGAACAAAGATACCTGTTAACACGACAGCGAGTACCGCATATAGCGTCCCGGTGATCACGCCGTCCGAGAGTGTCCAATACGAGGCGTAAATCAAAAAACTGACAACGAGTCCGATTCCGATGATTCCGACACCCCATCCGGTCCAGCGATCTACTTTTAAAATCGTGTCGATTTGTGACTTTACTGTTGGTGATGGTTCCATACGTCCTCTCCTCCTTCTAACACCTCTTCATATGTCGGTAGTTCTGACTGATGCGCATGGATGCGCTCTTCCCATTTCTTCTCTCGATACGATTTCGTCAACCCCCAAAGGGCCACTACCCCACCGGCGAGGATGAAAGCATCTTCGTTTACATACATCGGGATGAAGAGCACAAATAAAGAAACGGCACCAATCCAACAGTCAATGAGTCGATAGCGTAACACGCGAGCGACCGCTCGATGTTCGGCAAAATGGCGAATGACTCGATATTCCATGTATCCTTTATAAGCCATACCCATGGCTACGACCAACATGACCGGGATGACCCACGTCGCCTGTGTCCGTAACATCACGATGAATGAGACCAAGAAGATGACGAGTACGGGCCAACCAAAGAACCGCTCGAACTGTTTGGCATGCGTTACGGTGAGTTCAAATGGACGATTCATGTGAGACCCTCCCTTCAATCACCTCTTCATACGTCGGAAACCCTGGTTCAATCTGTTGGAGTTGTTTTGTGAACCATTTCTGCCGAAGCGGACTGAGTACTCCCCATATCCCAAAAAAGAGACCAATCATGAGACCAAATTCTGTCGCTGTCAGCAGGGTCACCATGAGTGTCGTCAACAAAATCGCATCCACCCATTCGAATACGTATTGGAATATAAGCATTCGATGCGCCTTCGGATGTTTTGTCATTCGCCACATGATGCGCATCTCTTTATAGCCCATTACGACGATGATCACGGAGACCGACCCCATGATGGGAATGAGCCACATTTTCTCTAACAAGAGGGCGACAATGACGGCCGTGACATACAGAATCAAGATGGGTACGGCATACTGTCGGATCCGTTGCATCCACTTTACGTCTTGGTCCACCTATATCGCCTCCTTGTCTACATGCATATACGCCATATCTTGTCGTTTCGTCTGTGTCTCCACGTTCCATGTCCATAACATTGCGCCACTGATGAAGGCCGTGACACACACATACGCCACGTTTGATGTGAACAAAAATTGATGATTCAATGCGAGAAAGAAGGCAACACTATTGATTCCGTCCCGAACAAGTTGGCGACGAAACAATCCTTTCAACTCTGGTTCAAATCCTAGACGCATCCGATAACGCTTTACATATAACATGTTCAGCGGAATGAGTGTGCAGGCGATATACAGCACGCCCCACATAAGGTTATCTGTCCATAAGCTGATCGGAAGCATCAGTACGAACAATGTTCCAAACAAACCGAAGATCCATTGGTCAAATAAATGTTTCCAAGCTTTTTCTTGCGTCATCCGTTCATTCATCATTTTTGTCGCTCCTGATCCAACTGGTTTAATAATGGAATCCGTTCAGTTAACTTCTTGTGAAATATTCGCGACACTTGATCGCTCACCACTCCCCACACGAGAAGTCCAATCATTAAACTCAAACTGTCATATTGAAAGATGAGAAGAGCTGAAATGAGTGAGATAAGCACACCTGAGCTAATCAAATCATAAAGGAGGTTCCACTTCAGTAATCGTGTTACACTTCGATCATTCATGTGCGTACGACGTATCCAATACTTCTTCACGTCTAATCCAATCATGGCGCTGCCAATCAAGATAAATGGGAGAGTCAGCCAGACGTGACGTCCGAAGAACGAGAGGATAAATGCAGTCACAATAAACGTAAGCAGTGCATAACCGACCCGAAGATGCGACTTCCGCCATGCAGTTTCTTCTGTATACCAATGTGTCTCCGTCAAATCGAGCACTCCCTCTCTTCATCGTTGTTTACTCCTATATACGCACTCTCTTCCTACATTGTTTCATATTTTCCGAATATTCTAGTATTGAATCGTTCGACTTTTTTCAACAATTGACGAATGAAACGTATCCGCTTACAAAGGTTATCTGCTATACTGTTAGCGAATTCATTCCTACAAATTTTTCATGAAAGGTGTAGAACTGTATGTCTCCGAAATACAAGCAAGTCGCAAGTCAGATTGAAGCAGACATTGTTAATCACGTCTACCAACATACAAATAAACTATTAACTGAAGACGAGTACGCCAATAAATATGGTGTCAGCCGTAACACCGTCCGGAAAGCGATTGAGATTCTCGTCAACAAAGGATATGTCTATCAAGTCCAAGGAAGCGGCGTCTTCGTCCGTGACCATTACAATAGCGATTACATCAACCTTGAAAAACTTCAAGGTCTCACGAGTGACTTCAGTGGCCGGAAAGTCGAGACACGCGTCTTACATTTCGAACAGACGGTTGCAAACGATGAAGTCGCAGAACGTATGAAGTGCCCGATTGGGACACTCGTCTACTTCGTGAAGCGTCTACGTCTCGTCGATGACCATCCGTTCTCGGTGGAAGATTCATACTTCCGAAAAGAGCTCGTCATCTACTTAGACGAGAACATCGTCCAAAAGTCGATTTATACGTATTTACGAAGTGACCAAAAGCTCGCCATCGGATTCGCCGACCGAGTCATTTACGCAGACTTTTTAGATTCTGAGTCCGCCGATCTGCTCGACTTGAACGAGAATGACCCAGCCTTGATTGTCGATAACACCGTCTATTTAACAAATGGTCAAATCTTCGACGTCTCTCGTTCCATCCATCATTTTAAACATGTCAAAATGCTCAAAGTCTCGAACATCAAGTCCTAAACGCGCCCGAGAGATGCTTTTCTCGTGCGCATTTTTTTATGCATTTTTTCGAAAAGTAAGGGTTTACACGAAAACGCTTTCGTGCTACTATCAACATGTAGAAAATATTTGTACCTATGAATTTTAGTTATCCATACAAAAAGGAGAGATACTATGGTTTCTGAAACAATCGAAATCTCACCGGAAGATATTTTCGGTCTCATCGCCCTCTCGGGTGACGCCAAAGCGAGCTACCATCAAGCGATGCTCCTCATGCAAGAAGGAAAAAAAGAAGCAGCCGAGGCAGCAGTCGTTGCTGGTGACGCAACATTAAAAGAAGCACATGCGATTCAAACGAAATTCGTCACGCTCGAAGCACAAGGTAAATCGGCAACAGTCGGTGTCCTCATGGTGCACGCGCAAGATCACTTGATGAACACAATTCTCGTTAAAGAAATGCTTGGATATATGATGAACATGCAAAACGAAATCAACGAATTGAAAGGAATGGATCAAAAATGATTAAAATCGGACTCTTCTGTGCAGCAGGTATGTCAACAAGTATGTTAGTAGAAAAAATGAAAGCGGTTGCCTCTGAGCGCGGTATCGAAGCTGAAATCGCAGCATACCCAGAATCAGAAATGGAAACATACGTTAACAACATCGACGTTGCACTTCTCGGACCACAAGTGAAGTACCTTCTTTCAAAAGGGAAGCAAATCTGTGAACCAAAAGGTGTTCCAATCGACGTCATCAACACAGTCGACTACGGCATGATGAACGGTGCGAAAGTATTAGACCACTCATTAAAACTTGTAAATAAATAAACTGAGGTGATGACTTTGAAAATGCCTAAAGATTTCTTGTTCGGCGCTGCTTCGGCCTCTTACCAGGTCGAAGGCGCATGGAACGAGGACGGGAAAGGCCTCTCGAACTGGGACGTCTTCTCGAAAATTCCTGGTAAGACATTTGAAAACACAAACGGCGACGTCGCAGTCGACCATTACCACCGTTATAAAGAAGACATCGCGCTCATGGCGGAGATGGGACTCGAATCGTATCGCTTCTCGATCTCATGGCCACGCGTCTTCCCGAACGGTACGGGTGAAGTGAACGAAAAAGGACTTGAGTTCTACAACAACTTGATCGACGAATGTTTGAAACACGACATCGTCCCATTCGTCACACTCTACCATTGGGACCTTCCACAAGCACTTGAAGAAAATGGCGGCTGGAAGAACAAAGAGACGGTTGACGCATTCGTCCGTTTCGCGGATACTTGCTTCCAATCGTTCGGTGACCGTGTCAACCACTGGATCACATTCAACGAAGCGGTCATCTTCTGCTCACTTGGATACTTAACAGGCGCACACCCGCCAGGCATCGAAGGCGACGTCAAAGGTTATTTCCAAACGACGCATAACGTCTTCGTCGCTCACGCCCGTGCCGTCGAGCTCTTTAAACAAAACGGTCACACTGGCGAAATCGGGATCACGCACGTGTTCAACCCGGCGTTCAGTATCGATGACGCAGAAGAGAACAAGTTTGCCGAAATGCATGCGAACGCTTATGCGACACATTGGTTCTACGACCCGATCTTAAAAGGTGAATATCCAGAGTACGTCGTGAACGGTCTGAACGAACAAGGTCTTCTCCCTGAAATGACAGAGGAAGAACTCGACGTCTTGAAACGTACCGCTCCGATGAACGACTTTATCGGTCTCAACTACTACAGCCCGCAGCGCGTCATGAAAAATGACTCAGCGCTCGTCATGGCTGGTGGACGTGAAAACTCGACAGGTCGCCCTGGTAACCCATCGTTCGATGGCGTCTATAAGACAGTCAAGATGGACGACAAAGTGTACACGAAATGGGATTGGGAAATCTCACCGGAAGCGTTCCTCGATGGGATGCACATGTTAAAAGATCGTTACGGCGACGTCAAAATCTATATCACAGAGAACGGTCTCGGTGATGTCGACCCGATCATCGACGGTGAAATCATGGACACGCCACGAATCGAGTACATCGAAGGTCACCTTCGTGCAGTCAAACATGCTGTTCAACAAGGCATCAACGTTGCCGGTTACTACGCTTGGTCTGCAATTGACCTTCTCAGTTGGTTGAACGGTTATAAGAAACAATACGGCTTCATCTACGTCGACCACAACAACGGTCTCGAACGGAAGAAGAAACAGTCGTTCCACTGGTATAAAGAGATCATCGCCACGCGCGCTGAAGACCTATAAGGAGGTTCCCCTATGAGCCGCTTAGAAAGAGTATTTGAAAAGTTCACCCCTGCTTTTGTTCGCTTCGCGAACGCCAAGCCCGTCCTTGCGATTAAGGACGGGTTCATCCTCACGATGCCGATGACCATCATCGGGTCGCTGTTCCTTCTCATCCTGGCGTTACCGATTCCAGGTTGGGCTGACTTCATGTCAGGTCTATTCGGGGCAGACTGGTCACTCCCGCTCACGCAAGTCGTCGGTGCGACGTTTGACATTCTTGCTTTAATCGGTGTTTTTGGAATCGCTTACTCGTACGTCAAGAACGAAAAGATCGAAGGGGTACCGGCTGGTATTCTCGGAATCATCTCGTTCCTCATCATCACACAAGCTTCTGTCTTGTCTGAATCTGGGGAATTCGTCGGTGGCGTCATTCCAAAAGTATGGACAGGTGGACAAGGTGTCCTCGCTGCCATCATCGTCGGATTGACAGTTGGATTCATCTACTCGCAGTTCATCAAACGCGGGATCAGCATTAAAATGCCAGACGGTGTACCGCCAGGCGTATCGAACTCATTCTCTGCACTTGTTCCTGGTTTGGCAATCATCTCGCTCGCCGTTGCAACGTTTGCGATTTTCCAAGCGGTTGCAGAGCGTACGTTCACAGAAGTCATCTATGATGTGCTTCAAGCACCACTTCAAAACTTGACAGACACACTCGCTGGAGCCGTTATCATCATGGTGCTCATGTCTGTCATGTGGTGGTGTGGGATTCACGGTGCTGCAATCCTTATGGGAATCATGGGACCACTTCTCACAGCGAACGCGCTTCAAAACCAAGCCATCCTCGATGCAGGTGGTACGCTTGTCGCTGGTGAGAACGCAAAAATCGTTACAATCCAGTTCCTTGATGTGTTCACGAAACTCGGTGGATCAGGGATCACAATCGGTTTCATCATCGCGACACTGATTGTCGCACGTTCGGCACACTTGAAGCAGCTTGGTAAGTTATCACTTGCGCCAAGTATCTTCAACATCAATGAGCCGGTCATCTTCGGGATGCCAATCGTCTTCAACCCGATCATGTTCGTCCCATTCGTTGTCGTGCCAGCCATCGCTTCATTCATGGTTTACTTCGCCATCCTTTGGGGTTGGGTCGAGCCGTTCAACGCCCTTCAAGTACCATGGACGACACCTCCAGTCATCTCTGGATTCTTGATTGGTGGATGGCGTGCTGCGCTCTTACAGATTGCAACGATTGCCATGGCCGTTGCGGTTTACCTTCCGTTCGTCCGCATTCAAGACCGTGTTTCGTACGGTGAAGAATTGAAAGCACAAGAGGGTTCTGATCAAGCATCAGCCTGAAACAAAAACGACAGCCCTTCTCATTAATGAGGAGGGCTGTTATATTTAGGGAAAAGAGTTAAGGAGTTGGAAATTTGAAAGCATACTACCCTTCTATATTCGCTGTCATCGCTGGTCTGTCCGGAGTAATCGGACTGGTCTTTCAATCGGTCTACCCAATTATGTTGTCTCCCGTCTTTTTACTTATCGCGGGATACTCTGTGGTACATATGAATAAGCAGAAAACAACCGTCCGAAATTATACAGCGAGCTTTATGATCTTATCGAGTGCCTCCCTTGCATTCGGTCTTGGCTTCCAATCCATCATCCCGTACGCCATGCTCATCGGGATTGCGCTACATATGGTATGTCTAATTGCGGCGTTCATCGCGCTCGGAAGGTATCGGACGCACGTCTCATGAAGGTTGTGAACGGACTCGGTTGGGGCGCGTTGATTCTAGCGCTCGCTCTCACCCCACTACTTGCCGTCGACTTGATTCTCATCTATTTACTTGATGACACATCGTTCCCGATCCTATCGACGCTTGCTATGCTCGGTTGTTTCTATCTGCTCTCGACCACCTTGAGCTTCTTTGTCGATGGTCTAACGGGAGCCCTCCGTTCACTTCTTCATGTGCATGTACCGCGTCTATTCGATACGATTCTTCATGGAATCGTGAGCGGCATCAGTCTATACGCCGTACTCTCCTTCTTTCCATCCATCGATTTATCTACGTTCACCGTGATGGCGATTCTATTCGTGCACGTATTCGGTACATCGTTTTGGCTCAATCGGGAAGATTCGAAAGAAGATGTACCTTCCGAACTCGATTTGATCGATCAACAGATCGTTCACCTGTTACGTACGGAAACAATCTTTTCCTGCGTCGAACGCATACAGAGTGATTACCCGGAATTACCGAAGCGGGATGTGTTGAAACGGGTCAGACGGATCAGTCAATCTAATCAAGTCGCCACCAGCGAATCGTGAGATGTACCTTGGTGTTTAGTGGTGACCTAATATAAACAAATGCCAGCCCTGTATGAGGTGCTGGCGTTTTACATATCTTCTTTTCGGAGTGAGTATCCATCGACTTCCAGCAATCGCATCCGTCTCTGGTCAATCGCAGCATGGACAATCACGGTGA
Source organism: Exiguobacterium sp. s183 (assembly GCF_018617655.1). Taxonomy (NCBI): domain Bacteria; kingdom Bacillati; phylum Bacillota; class Bacilli; order Caryophanales; genus Exiguobacterium; species Exiguobacterium sp. s183. Next base: position 52,925 of record NZ_JACSKN010000007.1, on the reverse strand, counting down.
CGCCCGGGTTGAGTTCCATCATCTTCTTGATTTTTCGTAAGTCGTCCCCTTTGATCTCGATCGGCAAGACGAACTCCCCTTCTCTCAAGTGAATAAATTTAATTTTCCCTTGGTCGTCATATCCCATCACTTCGTATGTCGAAAACTCTCGTTTCATGAACATCCCTCCCCTTCTTACAGTTCCCGTAACAGATACATTGCACACAAAAAAATCCATCCCCGTAGCGGCAGGGATGGATGCATGTTACGCCTCGACGCTATCCGCGTGTTTGGCTTTATGGTCGGCGATGACATCGGCATACCACTTCGCACTATCTTTCCAGATACGCTCTTGTGTCTCAAAGTCGATATAGAGGATTCCGAAGCGCTTCTCGTATCCGAAGCTCCATTCGAAGTTATCCATGAGCGACCAGAGGTAGTAGCCTTGAATGTTCATGCCTTCATCGTTCAAGTCAGAGACGGCTTCGAGGTGCTGGCGGACGTAGTCGATCCGATTATCATCATGGACTTCGCCATTTTCCAGCACGTCGTCAAATGCGGCACCGTTCTCTGTGATGTAGATGGGAAGGTCAGTATACTCGGCGCGTAAACGACGGATCAGGTCTTTGAATTCGTTCGGGGCGATATCCCAGCCCATGCCCGTCTTCTCATAGTCCGAGTAAGCGTCTGCCTTCAAGAAATCGTTTGCTGCGTTGAACTCGACAATGCCACGGCTGTAAAAGTTGATTCCGAAGAAATCGCAAGCTGTCGAGATCGTCTCCATATCACCCGATTGGATGAAATCGAAGTTATGCACATATTTGGAGAACAAGTTCATCATGTCGACCGGATACTGGCCTTTGAAGACCGGATCGAGGAACCAGCGATTCGAATACCCGTCGGCATTGTTCATCGCAAGGCGGTCATTCGCCGAATCCGTTTTCGCGTACATCGGTGACAAGTTGAGCGTGATGCCGATCGGGGTCGTGGATGTCATCTCTCGCTTCAACAACTCGACCGCTTTTCCGTGCGACAACAAGATGTGGTGCACGGCGCGTACCGCTTCGTTCATGTCACGATGACCCGGTGCGTGAACACCGACGTGGTAGCCGAGGAAGCCGGCACACCAAGGCTCATTGTGGGTAATCCAAGAGTCGACGATGTCATCAAGCTCTTCAAAACAGACTTTCGCATAATCGAGGAACCAGTCGACCGATTCACGGTTGACCCAGCCACCTTCTTCGTGAGCCCACATCGGAAGATCCCAGTGGTAAATCGTGACGGCTGGTTTGATTCCTTCTTCACGGAGACGTAGTGCCAAGTTTTTGTAGAACGCCATTCCTTCTGGATTATACTCTCCCTTGGCAGGGAAGATTCGTGGCCACGCGATGGAGAATCGATACGTGTCGACACCTAGCTTTTTGATGTGCTGAATGTCTTCCTCGTAACGATGGTAGTGGTCACATGCGACATCGCCGTTATGCTTTTCAAACACGCGCCCGTCGATGTCACAGAACATATCCCAGATCGAAGGAGTGCGGCCTCCTTCGTTATGTGCGCCTTCAATTTGGTACGAGGACGTGGCTGTCCCGAATACGAAGTCTTTCTTAAAATGCATAGTGTTTTCCTCTTTTCTCTATATTTATTCTTTGACAGCACCTGCCGAAATACTGCTGACGATGTACTTCGAGAGGAACAAGAAGGCAATCATGATCGGTACGACCGAGATCGCGATTCCTAGGTAAAGCGAGCCAAGGTTCTCTGCGACTTGTGATCCTTTCAAGAAGCCCATCAAGACAGGCAACGTGTATTTCTCAGGAGAGAATAAGAGGACAAGTGGCATCAAGTAGTTGTTCCACGAGCCGATGAACGTGAAGATCGACATCGTCGCAATCGCTGGCATCATCATTGGGAGCGCGATTGTGTGGAAAATACGCAACTCGCTTGCACCGTCAATCCGTGCCGCTTCAATCAAGCTGATGTGAAGCGTCGCTTGCGTGTACTGACGGATGAAGAAGACCGTGAATGGTGTCGCAATCGCTGGGACAATCAATGGAATGAACGTATCGAGAATACCGAGTGTCTTCGAAATCTCATAGAATCCGATGAGTCCAAGTTGTGCAGGTACCATCATCATGACGAGCATGAAGATGAACATCGCATTTTTCCCTTTGAAGTTATAGAACGTGAATCCGTAAGCCGTAAGGGCTGAGAAGTAACCTGACAGTACCGTAACCGATACAGAGATAATCAAGCTGTTCTTGAATCCGTTCCAGATGTTGATGTACTCACTAAGCGTCGCATAGTTCTCTGTGAGCGCTGTTCCCGGAATTAGTGAGAACCCAGCCATGATTTCTCCATTCGTCCGTGTCGCATTGACGATCATCATGAGAAACGGAATGAAGCAGACGATTGCTAGGAGGATGAGTACTGCATAGATCAAGCCTCGTACGACACGTTTATTCGTTTTTTTCTTTGAAGGAGGCGCCATTTTTAACGGGCGCTCCTCTTTTCGTTTCGGCTGCGCTTCGCTATCTGGAAGCATACGCCGCGATTCTGCATTTTGTTCCATTGCTTACGCCCCCTTCTGTGTCGCGCGCTCTTTGCGGAACATACCCTTGAAGACGACCGCTGAGAAGATGAGCGTAATCAAGAATAGGCCGTAAGCGACTGCTGACGCATAGCCATAGTTGTTATATTTGAAGGCTTGGTTGTATAAGTAAAGCACCATCGTATTCAACGAACCGTCTGGTGAACCAATTCCGTCTGTAATCAACATCGGAAGATCGAACAATTGGAGTCCACCGATGAGCGACGTGATCATGATATAGAGAAGGATTGGTTTTAGGAGCGGCAATGTCACTTTCGTGAACATCTGCCAACGGTTCGCACCGTCGATGTGAGCGGCTTCGAAATAATCTGTCGAGATTCCCGACACCCCTGCCATGACGATGATGAAGGAGTGACCGAACCACATCCATGTCAAGATAAGTGAAACGGATAACTGTGCCGTCACTGGTTCTGCCAACCAGTTGATCGGATCTGAAATCAAGCCGATTTTCATCAACACCATGTTGAGTGAACCGTGCTGCCAGTCGAGCAAAATACCGAACAAGAGCGCGACCGAGCTGATCGTGATCAAGTTTGGAAGATAGAAGAACGAGCGGAAGAACGAGAGTCCTTTTAACTTCAAGCGAAGATCCGAGAAGATGAGTGCTAATAAAAGTGCCAACCCGATCTGCAAGACGAAGTTAATTCCCCAAATCTTGATGGTGTTGAAAAACGCCTCGATAAAGTACGTATCCGTCAACAACCGTGTATAGTTCGCAAACCCGACAACTTCCTCACCAGGACTCCCCGTATAGTTCGTGAAGCTATAGTAAAGTGTTAAGAGAACCGGATAGATGCTGAACGTCAAGAAGACGACCCAGAACGGGGCGATGAACAGATAGCCGTAACGATCTAGTTTTTTCACGTGTATTTCTCCTTCCATAAGAACCGAGGGGGGAGTTCCCCCTCGTGTTGGTCATCGTCAGTTTACTACGATGTCTGGGTAAGCGTTTTTCGCTTGTTTCTTGAATTCTTCAATCGCTTCTTCTTTTGACTTCTTACCTTCTACGTATTGAAGGACTGATGCTCCGTAAAGCGTATCGAGCTGTTGGTCGTATTTCGTGACGATTCCTGGTGTGATTTCATCCGCTTCATCGAGGAAGAACTCATAGTTGTTCTGTCCACCGAGGAACTCTTCACTGAAGTCGTCTTTGATTTTGTCTGTAACTGGGTTGAAGGCAAGTACATCTCCTGTTTCTTGTGCCCAGTCTGTCAAGAACTCTTCATCTTGCGTCATGAGTTTGACGAAGTCGTAAGCTGCTTCTTTATTTTTCGATCCTTCATAAACACCGAGCCATGTACCACCCCAGAAGTATGGGCTTGGTCCGCTTGTGACAGCCCAGTCACCCGCAGTTTGCTTCGCGTTTTCTTTCAATACAGAGTGGAGACCCCATGTTGGGAGGACGTATGAGAAGACTTGTGTCTCTGTCTCTTTTCCGTTCTCTTTTACTTTGATTGGCTTATCCATTCCTTCGAACCAAGATGGTGACCATTCTGGTGCGAGAGCCGTGTATTGATTCTCACGAAGTTCTTTTGCATAGTCCATGTAGTTGATTTTATCTTCCGTTAAGACGAGTTCGTTTTTATCGTTGACCCACGCTTCTGGGTTTGCTCCTTGTGAGAACCAACGGATGGCACCTTCGTCTGGGAACATTTTATATCCTTTTTGCTTCATCTTCTCCGCAACTTCGAAGACGCCGTCCATCGAGCTCATCATTTCGCCGATTTCAGTTGGGTCATCTGTACCGAGTACTTCTTTTGCTAAGCTACGTTTGTAGTAAATTCCACCTGGTGTCGTTTGCCATGAAAGAGCGCGAACGTTTCCATCCTTGTCTTTTCCAAGATCAAACACGTAAGGGACATAGTTGTCTGCAATTTCATCAACGCTATATGGTTCGTCCGAAAGATTTTCCCAATATCCAGCGTCTACCCATTGTTTGAGGAACGCGATTTCTCCTGTGAAGACGTCAGGTGCGCCAACGCCGCTTTCAAGTGCTGGCTTTAATTTTGTTGGATAGTCAGCGATTGGAACGATTGTCAATTCAACTTTGACACCGTTTTTCTCTTCATATGTTTTAATTGGTTCTTTTAATTCGTCCGTAAACGACCAGACTTTTAAGACGTCATCTTTTGATTCTGAAGCTCCGCCTTCGCTGTCTGAGCAACCGCTCAAGACGCCAACTGAAAGTGCTCCGAGTGTAAGTAAGCTGACTAATTTACGCATGTGTTGTTCCCATCCTTTTTATAAGTAGTATTAGAAAGCGCTTGCAAAAAGAGGTAAATAATTGTCGAAAGCGCTTTCGGTTTATCCGAAATAAAATATCGAAAGCGGTTTCGATTTTCTCTAAAAATGACTTTCGAAATCGCGCTCCCCTCTCCATCCGCTGAAGAAAAGAGAGCGACTTCGAAATATCATTGGCTATAAATCACTGTTTGACCGGCGCACAAGATGCCCGTTCTACTAAGCGTACCGGAATGATGCGACGTTCGGTGAGTCGCTCTTTCGCGGTCATTTGTTCAAGTAAAAGTTCTGCTGCCGCTTCCCCGATTTCATCCGTATCTTGGCGAATCGTGGTCAGTTTCGGCGTAATGTATTGGATCATTTCAATGTCGTCATATCCGATGACAGAGATGTCATTCGGGACGTGAAGACCGTGTTCGTGAATCGCTTCGATGACGCCGATTGCCATCTGATCCCCGGCCACAAAGACAGCGGTCGGTTGATCGTCTAATTCAAGCAATCGTTCCATCGCTTGCTTGCCTTCCTCAACCGAAAAGAAGCCGGCGTTGACGAGGTAGCCTGGTCGAATCGGAAGGTTCAACTCTTGCATCGCAAGTTCATATCCTTTGATCCGTGCCGCTCCAGCGTCAATCGTCTCATCCCCAGCGATGTGGGCAATTTTTCGATGACCGAGTTCATAGAGGTAATTCACAGCGAGACGTGCCCCTTCGATGTTGTCGGAATAGACGACGCTACAATTGGCGCTGTCCATATCGACGACGACGATTGGGATGTCGCTTCGCATGAGCTCCTGAACTTGCTCATCCATTCGGTCCGAGCAGATGACGACGATGCCGTCGACCGCACGGTGTTTGAAGTGTTCGAGATAACTCATGTCACGATTGCGCAGGTTACGCGAGGCGAAGATCAAATCATAGCCTTGCTCCTCTGTCGCGTGACGAAAACTTTCGATGATCCCGTTGAAGAACGGGTGCTTCATCCCAACTTCATTCGCCTCTGAGAACATGACCCCGATCGCCCATGATTTTTTCGTCGATAACGACTGGGCATGTGCGTTCGGCAAGTAGTCCATCTCAGCAGCGGCTTGAAGAATCTTTGCTCTCGTCTTGTCGCTCACGTCTTTGTAGTTGTTCAACGCTTTGGACACTGTCGTGATTGAGAATCCTGTTTTTTTGGCTAAATCATAAATCGTACCCATGTTATTCTCCTCTTCCCGAAAGCGCTTTCGGTAATTTGATTGTAGCGCATGAATTTGTAGGAATCAATTCTTTTTCGAGGAAACTTTTTGATTCTTTTTTCCATTCCTTGTTTCTTCTATATTACTGCATCGGGAAATTTTTGTCCTTAATGTGTCCGTGTATACAGCCAAACGAGATTCGTAAACTTTTGGACTTCCGTCTCGCCTGTCACGCCTTTAAATAGACGCTGAAACGGCTTCAACAATTGCTCTAAGACAATTTTCCGAAGGCGTTCTTGTTTCAGTTCATGTGAGATTGCATCGAACAAATCTCGTTGTTCTTCCGTCATCTCGACATGCTCTTCGATGCGAGCAGCCATCTCAATCAATTCTTCAATCGTAATGAGATGTTTATCTGTCGTTCCACGCATTTGCTCGACCGTGACCGGGTTCAAGACGTGCTCCCCTGTCTCTATCATTCGTGCAGCAATCAGTTCTACGTACGCATATAAACTCCTTACGACTTTTTGAGGAGAGTAAGCGGCATTCGTGATCCGGTTCGTGAACAAGATATGTTGCAACATTCCGTTGAAGAGCACCGTCAATTCCATCGAATACGGTCTGACAGCCTCTCCGATGATTTCCGTCAAACGCATCGCAATCCATTCAATTTCATAAATGCGATGTTGAAGTACGAGTTTCTTCAGTTCATTCTCGTTTGACGACATGATCGATTCAAATAACGCGTGCAAGTTCCGTTCTTCGTTCAATTGAATCAATATCGAGATTTGCTCGATAAAGACATCACGATCTCGTTTGTCCCGTCCCATCTGCATCTCAATCCGGCGCTGTCCTGCATCATATCGTAAGTTCTCGAGGATACTGGCCACGCAATCCGTCTTCGATGAGAAGTAGTTATAAAACGTCCCTTTTGAGATATTGGCACGGTCGATAATCTCTTGCACCGATGTGTGTTGCACTCCATTTTCGATGAAGAGAGACATGGCAATATCTGCGACTTTTCGCTTTTTCTCTTTCATTCTCTTATGACTCCGTTCTATCTAATTTGTACCTTTACTATAGCACCGAAAACCATTTTAGACTAATAGTACAAAATGGTTGCTTTATTTATACAACGGGTATAAAATCATTTCATCGACACTTACCAACACATAACTATTTAGAAAATAAAGGAGCCATCCATATGAAACCAGAATTCCAAAAGAAACCGCCTTACGTCATGTTGGCGGTCCTCTTTGCGGGTGCGTTTATCGCATTTTTAAACAACTCATTACTCAACGTCGCGCTCCCATCGATCATGGTCGATCTCGAGATTGCAGACTACTCGACCGTACAATGGCTTGCGACAGGCTTTATGCTCGTGACAGGTGTACTCGTCCCGGCATCCGCCTATTTAATCACTCGTTTTTCTAACCGAAGCTTGTTCATCACCTCGATGAGTATCTTCGCCATCGGTACGGCGATCGCGGCCTTCTCGCCAAACTTTGGCTGGTTGTTGAGCGGTCGGATGATTCAGGCCGTCGGAGCCTCCACGATGGGGCCACTCTTAATGAACGTCATGCTCGTCAGCTTCCCGCGTGAAAAACGGGGGATGGCGATGGGAATCTTCGGGCTCGTCATGATCTCGGCACCTGCGATTGGACCGACACTCTCGGGTTATATCGTCGAGTACTATGATTGGCGCGTCTTATTCGAAATGATTTTACCGCTCGCCATCATCGGTCTCGCGCTCGCTGTTTGGAAAGCGGAGAACGTCATGGTCCAAAATAAAGATCAGTCACTCGATTACTTGTCACTCGTCTTATCGACGCTCGGATTTGGCGGGATTTTATATGGTGTCAGCTCGGCAAGCTCGGACGGCTGGGACAACCCAATCGTCTTGGCGACGATGATTGTCGGTGCCATCTCGTTGATCGCATTCATTTATCGTCAGCTCCATATGGAAAAACCATTGCTCGACTTGCGTGCTTATAAGCATCCGATGTTCGCACTCGCGTCAGTCATTGCGATGGTCAACGCGGTCGCGATGTTCTCCGGTATGATTTTGACACCGGCGTACGTCCAAAGCGTTCGTGGCATCTCCCCACTCGATTCAGGGCTCATGCTTCTCCCTGGTGCGATCATCATGGGAATCATGTCGCCGATCACAGGGAAACTGTTTGACCGATTTGGACCAAAATTATTGGCACTTACCGGATTGACAATCACCGCCGTATCGACGTACATGCTCGCAAACGTCCAACTTGACTCGACCTACACATACATCGTCTTAACGTACACGTTGCGTATGTTTGGGATGTCAATGGTCATGATGCCCATCATGACTAATGGATTGAACCAATTACCGACTCGCCTCAATCCGCATGGAACGGCTATCAACAACACGGCCCAACAAGTATCTGGTGCGATTGGTACGGCAGTTCTAGTCACTATTATGAATTCGGTGACACGCGCAGAAGCTGAATCATTGATGACAGGCGTCGATCCTGCGACGCTCACAGAGAGCTCGATGGGTGCCATCACTCAGCAAGCCCTCTTGTCTGGGATTCAATACTCGTTCTACGTCGCACTCGGGATGAACCTCTTGGCACTCGTCCTTGCGTTCTTCGTAAAACGAGTGGATGTTCGTAAGTTTGATGATCAAGTAGAGACCGTCGAAGAATTGAAACAAGCGAATTAATATTAGGAGAAAGCCGTTCTGAATAATCGATTCAGAACGGCTTTTTAATTTCTCATTTCCTTCATGCATAAATATGAAATTAAATTTTAATACATATATGGTATTATTTCTCAATGGATAGGATTCGTTTAGGAGGGTACATATTATGAAAAAAGTGTTCGGCTTTATCATTGTTGTTCTTCTGGTCACTTCATCTTTCGTCTCGACTGGATCAATCGTTGAGGCGGCCCCAAAGAAGCAGAATCGTGCTATCATGGGAGTATCGGCTTTGACTCCGCAACAAATGGCGGATTACGTAAAACAAAAGAATCCTCGTAATGTCCGGCTCGCCAAAACGTCTGTCGAAGATTTAGCGAAACTCTTCGTCATCATCGGCGCAAAAGAAGGTGTCCGTGGTGATGTTGCGTTCGCACAGGCGCTGAAAGAGACAGGGTATTTCCGTTATGGCGGCGATGTCCTTCCAAAGCAGCATAACTACTCAGGGATTGGGACGACTGGGAACGGCGTGAAGGGACACTTTTTCCGTTCACCACACCAAGGCGTAACCGCTCAAATTCAGCATCTAAAGGCATACGCCTCAAAAGATGCGCTGAATATGACAAAAGTCGATCCACGCTTCCACCTCGTCAAACGGGGCTCTGCGACGACTTGGCCATCACTGCATCGAAAGTGGGCCATGCAGCCAAAAGGAAATTACGGGAATGAGATTCTTTCGATTTATCAAGAAATGTCGAAAACACCGAAACGTGTCGCTAAAGCAAAACGATGAAGAAATTTAGGGGTGAAAGAACGTGACGTGCAAACAAGTTAGACTCGCGAGCGGAATCGCACTATTCGTGACCGGCGTGATGTTGTTACTCAAGCGCTAATGAGCATTTCGGGCAATTGTCCGAGTGCTTTTTTTGTGGATAAACAAAAAGCCATGGCGCTCTATAAGTACCACGGCTTTCGCTAACGTTTATTTAACTCAATGTCCTCTGTATTTTCCGAGCGCCCGCATGTTTAAGAGATACAAGACACCTGCATAGAGAATCAATCCGAGTAAATACACCCAGATGCCTGAGAAGCCACTTCCGTAGACCATCACTTCCTTGATTGCCGTCGCCCCGTAAAAGATTGGCATGACGTAACTCAAGTTCCCGAGACCATATGGAATCAAGTCAAGTGGGATGAGTCCCGAGAAGAATACTTGCGGGATGATGGTAAACGGAATCATCTGCACGACCTGTAATTCCGAACGGGCAAACACCGAGATGGTCGCTCCGAAGAGCACCGCCGTACCCGCCATGAGTAGCATCGTCAACATGACCCACGCCATATTCCCAAGAGAAGACAAACCGAGCACATAAATCGAATAGAGTACGATGAAAATTGACTGAACGACCGCAAACGTCCCGTATCCGAGCGTATATCCTAAAATGACTTGTCCTCGCTTGATTGGAGTCATTAAGAGTCGTTCGAGCGTACCCCCACTGCGTTCTTTGACGAGCGCCATCGCAGATAGGATGAACACGAAGAAGAACGAAAAGAGAGAGAGGAAAACGAATCCGAACGAATCGAATGTGGACTGGTCTTCTTCCCCATAGACGAATGACTTGTCAATCTCGGCTGCGGGGTTGAGTGTCGTCAACGCATCCTGAATTTCACGAACGGCTTTCGACGACTTCGTCGACGGCTCACGTAATGTGATGGTCGTTCCTGCTTGATCCATTTCAAAGACAGCATCGACGCCTTCATTGTCTTCGATGTATGCTTTCGGATCATCGAACGTTACTTGTTCCACCTCGAGCGTCTCATCTTCAAATGCATTGACGAGCTGTTCTGGTGCGTTGTCATCAAGGACGACAGTTGGCACGTAATCCGAGTCACCGAGTAAGAAGTAGACGAGTGTCAAAATCAGAAGCGGTGCAATCAAGATCAAGGCCACACTTCGTTTATCATTCAACGTTTGGAAGATGACACGTTTCGCTAAGTTACGCATGACCATCCACCTCCTCTTTTCCAGCAATCAAGAACAATTCTTCCACGCGACCATTCTCGGTCTGATCGAGCAAGTCCTGTACATGGTCATAGGCAATCAACCGTCCATTGTAAACAAGCGCGGCACGGTCGCACTCGAGCACTTCATCCATGACGTGTGTCGAGACGATGATGGTCGTACCCTCTCTCCGAATCACTTGAAACTGATCCCAAATTTGACGACGTAAAATCGGGTCAATCCCGACTGTCGGTTCATCGAGGAACAACACATCTGGCTTATGCAAAATGGCAATGGCTAATGACAGACGTTTTTTCATCCCTCCTGAAAAATTACGGACGAGTTTATGTCGGTCGTTCGTTAAATCGACAAGGTTGAGCACTTCGGTGATCCGTTCCTGGAGCGCTTTTTTTCCTAACTTATAAATTGAACCGAAGAAAGCGAGGTTCGCCTCAGCCGACAAGTCTTCGTATAAGCCATCGTTTTGCGGCATAAATCCGATTTGCTGGAGCATATCCATGTTTGGCATTTTCGTTTCACCGATGTGGACACTTCCTTTGTCCGGTGCGAGGGCGCCGATCATGAGTCGGATGAGCGTCGTCTTCCCCGATCCAGAGGGTCCGAGCAAGCAGCAAATCTCACCGGACGGGATCGTGAAGTCGATGTTGTCGATGGCGAGCTGGTCACCGAATGACTTGTCGACGTGTTGCAGTTGAATGTTCATGCTTATCACTCCTTTTCGGCGCCTCATCGTGTATACTCAAGATAATCGACACCGTGTTGGTTTATAAGTTCAGTATAGACCTGGTTCACAGTAGCAACAATCGTCAATATCAAGCATCGTGTCGGTTTTCCGACAGATGAACTTCATGTGTTGAGGAAAAGGAGAAATAATATGGAACAAACCGATTTACGCGTCATCCGGACGAAGAAATTGATTAAAGATGCCTTCTTCAGCCTTATCGAAGAACAAGGATTTGAAGCCGTCACCGTCAAGCAATTGACCGAACGGGCCGGCATCAATCGGGGCACCTTTTATAGCCATTATGTAGATAAGTTCGAGTTGATGGAGAAATGTGTCGATGAAATTTTTGAGGAAGCCGAACAGAAATTGATTCATCATCTCCCGCACATCTTTGGAGACGAGCGAACTGACAACTCCTATCATTATCTCGTCCCGTTCATCCGCTTTATCGAAGACAATCAAATCATCATGAAACCGCTCCTCGGACCGAACGGAGACCCGACGTTCCAGGCAAAACTTCGAAAATTTATGCAAGCTGCCTTGTTCCAGCGCTCGCCTGTAACCTTGTTTAATCCGAATAAGATGATGGTGCCGCCTCCATATCTCGTCGCCTATCTTTCTTCGGCTCACATGGGCGTCATCTACGAGTGGTTGAACAATCCGTCTTCGGAAGAAACGGCGGAAGACATCGCCCGCATCATCTATACGATCACATTTGAAGGACCGCTCGTCGCCGGTGGTGTGAAGTGAAACAATTAAAGCCTCACGCACACGTTGCGAGAGGCCCTTTTTACGGAATGCGAACATGCACATGCAAGTTCCCATTCTCTTCAGTTGTCGTCTGGTATGCGTTCTGTACTGCCTCTAAATCATGCCACGCGACACGATATGACTTTCCTCGCATCCCTTCAAACTCGAAGGCGAGATGTTGTAAATCCGACATACCTAGGATACGGTCAAACGGTCTACCTGGACCATCCCATTCTAGTTGGTTTGCTGAATCCTTTATCACGAGGTCGAGTCCATGCATCACTTTTTCTTTGATCAATTGTCCATCCGCCGCAACACGCATCCCGTCTTGAATATCATGCATCCGACACGATTCGATATCATCAAACGGGATGGTGATTTCATCCCCGTTCGCAAAGTGAAGCGTGATTGTTTTTACGATCATCTTATATTCCTACTTTCGTTCAGACTCTGTTCCCTTACTATACAAGACTTTTCCCCGTTCAGGGATGACATCTTTGTGGATGTGGCAAATCCGTAAAAGCATGTTCGATTCATTTAGAAACGGGAATAGAAGAGGTAGCAATCATTCTGTTTTTTGAAAATAATACTTCGGAAAGGCGGCGAATATATGCAATCAGTGGATAAATCGGTCATCGTCATCGGCGGAGGGCTCGGTGGATTGTCAGCGGCCATCTCGCTCGCTCAAAAGGGATACGACGTCTCACTCTACGAAAAGAACGACCACATCGGAGGGAAAGTGAATCGTCTCGAACAAGACGGATTCGGCTTCGACCTCGGACCCTCGATTTTAACGATGCCCCATATCTTCGACAAACTGTTCCGCGGAAGCGGCAAACGGATGGAGGAATATGTTTCCATCCAGCGGCTTGAGCTCGAATGGCGCTCGTTCTTCCCGGACGAGACTGTGCTCGACCTTTATCATGACCTCGAACAGATGCAACGCGCGAATCCCTCCCTCTCTCGAAAAGACATGCAAGAATATCGTGAACTGTTGAATTACGCAGCCCGCATTTATAAGACGACCGAGAAAGGCTACTTAGCTGAAGGGTTTGAGTCACCTTTAGAAGCCGTCATGAAGACGGGGATCTTCCCAACGCTCTTTGGGTTCGATTTGACGTCGACGATGTATAGCGCCATCAAGAAGCGCATCAGTAATCCGCATCTTCGGGACATGCTGTCGTATTACGTCAAATATGTCGGGTCGTCTCCTTATAACGCACCAGCCGTCTTAAACATGATGATTTACATGCAGTACGCCCAAGGCTGTTGGTACGTCGAAGGTGGGACCCACAAGCTCGCGGAAGGATTGACAAAGCTTGCCGAAGAAATCGGTGTGAAGCTACATACCGGTCAGGGCGTCGTCCGTGCCCATACGGTGAATGAAAAGATCTCAGCGATCGAACTTGAGGATGGACGTCTCCGTTCGGCCGATTATTTTGTCTCGAACATGGAAGTCATCCCGTTCTATCAGAAAATGGTCGACGCGGACGAACAGTACGTCGACAAACTCGTCGATAAATATGAACCGGCGAGCTCCGGATTCGTCCTCCATCTCGGGGTGAAGAAAGCCTATCCTCAGCTCGCGCACCATAACTTCTTCTTCTCCGAAAACTTGCATGAGCAGATGGATAAAATCTTTGAGAAACACGAGCTTCCAGACGACCCGACGATTTATCTCGTCAACGTCAATAAGACCGATGCGACTCAAGCGCCACCGGGACATGAGAACATTAAGATTTTGCCACATATCCCGTATATCCAAGACAATCCGTTCACCGAAGAAGAGTACGCCGCCTTTGAAGAACGTGTACTCGATAAGTTAGAACGGATGGGTCTCGATGGCCTGCGTGAACATACGGTGACGCGTGACGTATGGACGCCTCATGATATCGAGCGGACGTATGGATCGGACCGAGGAGCCATTTATGGAACGGTCGCTGACAAGAATCGGAACGGTGGCTTCAAGCATAAGAAGCAGAGCGAACTCTATCATAACCTCTACTTTGTCGGGGGAACCGTCAACCCAGGTGGCGGTATGCCGATGGTGACGCTCAGCGGTCAGCAAGTGAGCGACAAAATCGCGAAACGTGACAAAGTGAAATGATTCTCTTCAATCCCTCATTCAATATGAGGGATTATTTTTTGAAACTTTTTCCAATCTCCTTCCGTATATTGTGCTACGATACAAACAATCAAATAGACAAACGGAGGAACAAGATGCATCAAATCACAAGTTATTTATTTATGTATGCCAAAGTTGTCGTCACAGATAAAGTTCCATTCATCTGGACATTCGTAATTCCACTCATTATCGCCTTGACGCAGTCATCTTCAGATATTCGCCAAGTGACGACAGCGGAATACTACCCAGGACTCTCTTATTTCTGGGTGTATATTATTCTTGCTACATATGTGAACGGTGTCGGCATCGAACTTGCCCGCATGCGCGAATATGGACTGATGAAAACGTACGTGATGATCTCAGGCAACAAACTGACATACGTCATCGCCGTCATCTTGGCGCAACTTCTATTCGCCTCCATCAGCCTACTTTTATTCACAACGGTCGTTACGCTCGTACACGGGTTCTTTTCGTTCAAGTTGATTGCAACGTCTCTACTCGTATTGATTGGGAGTATCCCGTTCGCGGTTGCCAGTGTCGCCATCACGACGCTTCCAGTGAAAGTATCGAGTCTCGGAACGTTCGCAAACATACTGATGTTCCCACTCTTTTTATTGGCAATCAAGTCACCTGATCAATGGTTCAGCTTCCTCAACCCGTTCTACGCGCTCCATGAATTCGCGCTCGGGTTGCTGCATCTGACGACTCAAGTCGATCTCTCGTTCGGAGTATGGGCGACATTCCTTTCCGTACTCGGTTACTTCATCATCGGTGCGATTGCATTGAAACGCTTCAGTCTCGTCTCACTCATCACACGCTAGGAGGTTCTTATGCACGTAAACCAACTCACTTATCGCTATCCAAAAGCGACACGTCCTGTACTCGACGGTGTCTCGTTCACCCTGCAACCAAATAAGCTGAACGTGTTAATCGGACAAAACGGTGCCGGGAAGACGACACTGTTTGATTGTATGACGGGTACCCTTCCCGTTGACAAAGCGTCACTCGACCTCGTTCCGACGACGGACATGCTCTATTTGACACAACTCATGTATAACCATCATGAGTTGACAGGGAAAGACTTCGCCTATTTCATCGGACGCCTATCAAAGCGCCCCGACTTTAAGAAACTCGAGTCTTATGTGAATAATCTCTCGACGTCCCGAGAACAAGAACTGTTCGAACATCTATGGACGATGAAACTCGGAAAGATGTCGGTCGGGGAGAAGAAATGGCTCTTCGTGACACTATTGTCTTCGATCAAACGATCTCTCTATTTATTTGATGAGCCGACAAGCGGAGTCGACCCGGCATCACGCATTCAAATCATGCGTCGCCTGCAACGACTCGTCGAAGAAGGCAAGACGTGCCTCATCTCGACACATCAGTTGCATGACTTAGTTCAACTCGATGCTCACGTCATCTTCTTACACGGTGGACGTATTTTGTATGAAGGGGACTTCCAAGACTGGCTCAAAGAATCTGGAACGACCGACCCGGATGAAGCGTTCGTTCGGATGGTCGACACACCACTTGATGATGTGGCGGTGACACGATGAATGACTCGTTTTGGGAACGACACCGGTTCACATTCTATACACTCGGCATGGTCGTCTGCGGCTTTCTCATCTCCATGTTTTCATGAAAAAACTCAGCCTCTGACGCTCTGTCAGGGGCTGAGTTTCTGTTTACGATGTGCTTGTCGTAACTCTCGATTGGTCACATGCTCAGGATCCGCTTCACGTAATTTACGGTCCATCGGGATGTACAAGATGAGAAGCGGGATGACGCCAATCAATGCAACACCGAGTAGTTCCTGCATCGAATCGAGTACGAACTTCGTGAGGAAAGTGAATACACCAAGTGACACAAACATAGTGACGATGATTAGAAATTCTCGGCGCACGAGGCGTCGGTATTCCTCGTCTTCGTTGAATGTACGCAACAGCTTCATCCGTCGCCACGCTTGATAGAGCATCGGCAGTTGGGTCACGAGGAATGAGAAGGCAACCGTCGTCACCGTGACACCTTGTATGACTGAAACGACTAGAAATAAAAATAGGCCGCTGATGCCAAATATCGCGCTGACGCCTCGGGCGTCGAGGTCATGTTCCACCATTTTGGGGAGACGTTCTTGTTTACCCATTCACTTTCCTCCTTTTTTGTTTCTTCCGCTCAAATTGGACATGGCCGAGCTCGACACCCGTCACATGTAACGGGTCGATTTCTTTTAGCTTGCGGTCTAAGCGAACGCTTAACGTCAACAAGCTGATGATTCCGATAAACGCTGCAATGATGAACGTGAGTAATGTAATCCATTCAAGCTCTATACAAGCAATCAGGATGAGAAGCAGAAGCGGCTGAGCAAAATTCAATAAAAACTCGAACCGCACAAGTTGTTGGTATCGCGTGTCCTCGTTAAATAAAAGGAGTAACTTTTTGCGATGCCAAGCGTGATACAGGAGCGGAACTTGTCCAACGATAATCATTGGTAACAATAAGAGGATGTCTGTCTTCCAAAAATATAAAAAGAAGAGCAACATGACGCCGATTAACGGAATCACCATTTTTCTCTTTCGTTTCTCATCATCTTTCAACATTCGTTCTAATCTAACTTCATGGTCTACCATCGAATCCCCCTCGAGTGTTCTCGTTATTTTTATGTACGAAACCTATTCTCGATTCGTTTCATCCCTTACGCTTCTCCCGATTCATCAGTCCCAATAAACTCTCGACGACATGTTCGTCATCAATCTTCAGAACCTTCCAATCCACCCATGACTCAAGAAGTAGGCAACTCGCGATGAGAACAGCTCCCCCAAGACTCATCGTGTCTAGCGTAATGTACTTCAGTGAGTAGAGCGCCAACATCGACATGACACCAATCAAGAGAACGAACTGTACGGTGCCTTTCAAGTAGATGAATCTTCGGTATATAGTCGAGTCATTGAATTGTAAAAATAACTTAAGTTTGTGCCACGTCGCAACCAGAAGTGGCATGAACACTGCCGCACAAATGATGAACAAGGACAGGTTCATTCTTGAGTCATTGAACCATAACCAAAGTGCTGTCACTACACCGACTATCATCACAAAGAGCGGACCTTTTTTATTCCACGATTTGTCGTACAAATACTCCATTCGTTCTTCTCGTAACACATCACACACCTCCAACAGTAAAAAACATCCAATTCTCTCTACATGTTTATCCTAACAATCTAAAAGCAAACTTTCGAGGATTTTCCATTAAAAAGAAAAAAGCACCTGATGTGGATCAGATGCTTTTCGTTATCCGGCTTTTGAAACTTTCGCTGATGTGACGGGTGTCTTCCCACTCAACTGAAACACGAGCACCCCACCAACAATCAACACAATCCCGACGACCGTCTTCCAGGTGAACGGAACGGCCGTCAAGCCGAACCATCCTAACGTATCCCAGAGGAGCGCGAACAAGATTTGAGACACCATGACAATCGAGATGGCATAACTCGGTCCGAGTCGCTCGACACCTTGCGTCACACTCATGACGACTCCGACGCCGAGGATTCCGCTGAACCAGTACCATGTCTCCATCTCCTCTACTCGGAACAAGGCACTCCCTTCTTGGAATAGACCAATCAGGAGCGATGCTAAAAATCCGAGTCCAAGGACGAGTGTCGTCGTCGCCCACGCCCCGACACGCTTCTTGACGTTGGCGTTAAACGTGTTTTGCATACAGACGAGCATTCCGCCGATGACAGCAAGCATCATCCCAATCGCCATGGTTCTCCCCTCCTATTCATAAATACTCTCCCCGACAATCTCCAACAACCCTTCCCGGTCGATGATGGTAATCATCCGTCGATTGCGCTCGATTAAACCGGCTTCGACGAAACGCCGAAGCGTCCGGTTCACATGACGATAACTCGTCCCAATCAAATCAGCGATATCCGTCAATTGATCGACGGTCGAGCCGAGTGTTTGGTCATCTGGCGTCATCGACAATAAATAACTCGCTAAGCGAACCTCAACGGGATAGAACAAGTTGAAGCTGAGGGATTGCGACTTCCGTTCGAACTTTCGCGTGATTTCTTCTAATAAATAGTGTAACCACGCAACATTTTGGTGCGCATAACGAACCAAGTTCTCGAATCGGATGACAAGCATCTCAACTTCTGTGACCGCTTCGACCGTATTCAAATAAGGAGTCCGCTGAATATATTCGATATCCCCAATCAAATCGAGCGGAGATTTGAAGGAAAGGACGAGTCGCTTACCGGTAGCGGAAGTATGAGAGACGCGAATCTTCCCTTTCACTAAGAAGCGGAGATGCCCTGCTTCATCACCTTGCGTACAGATGACGTCTCCTGGCTCGTATCGGACGAGCTTCAATTCGTTCTGCGCAGCGACAGGTAAGACAGACAATTCAAATTGCTTCACATACGCCTCGACCATGTACGTTCCCCCTACCATTTTAATAAAATGACTCCTGCGATCATCATGAACACCCCGAACAACTGCATCCCGTTCAAGTTCCGACGCACCATCCCGAACCATCCACGCCAGTCGATGACGAGCGCGAGTGCCAGCTGTGCGATGAGAAACAAAGAAATCGTGAGCGTGACCCCGAGCTCGTGGACGGCTGTCATATTACTGAACAAGATGATTGCCGCGAACGCTCCGCCAGATAAATAGAGCGGGTTCACGTGACGCATCTCGATATACGTGCGGTCGCGTAACGCCAACATGACGAGGAGCGCGACGATGAATCCCGTGAACTGTGTCAACGTCGCCGCTTGCCACGTCCCAATCTGTGAACTGATTCGCGCATTCGCAACACTTTGTAACGTCAAAAAGAAGCCTCCACTAATTGCAAACAACACTCCTCGCATCGTTTTCCCCCCTTAAGATAGACGAATCAATACAATCCCAAGCACCATGACGATCAAGCTCACGAGTTGAACACCGGTGACCGGGTTCTTCTTCGCTCCGAACCAACCGAAACGATCGATCAGTAAACTTCCACATAACAGTCCGACAATGACGATGATGACAGCAATCCCCGTCCCGACGATCGGAACGATAAAGACGTTTCCTCCGATGAAGAGCGCCCCGATGATCCCACCGAGCCAGATCCACCACGGTTGACCTTTCAGTTGACCGAGTGGAACGGGTTGACGTGAGACGAGTAAAATGAGTAAGAGCGCCATCGTCCCGACAACGAATGAGACCAATGCTCCTTTCAGTGCCGATTCGAGCACCGTACCCAAATAGCCGTTAATGGCCGTTTGCGTGGCACTCATCATTCCTGTGAAAATCCCAAACAGTCGCCAAAGGTTCAGATTCTCGGTGTCCGTTTCCATCGAGACGACCAACTTGCCTCTTCGGCGGTTGAGCCAGTCGGATAAGGCGACCGTTCCGATGACGCCAAGTAAGACGAGCACAACTCCGAACAAACGAAGCGCTGTAATTGGATGTTCGACAGAATTGAACCAACCAAAATGGTCAATCAACAAGCCCATCAAAATCTGTCCAAAAATCGGCATGATGACCGTCTGGACACTTCCGAGCCTCGGGAACAGCAAGATATTCCCCGTTAAAAATAAAACACCTAACAGTCCACCAATCCACATCCACCCTGGACCTTCCTGAATCACTGAGCTATCAAACCCGAATGACTGTCCGGTCAAAAGGAGTAACAGAGATAAAAAGATGGTCCCAACGGTAAACGATAAAAACGATGCGACGAACGGGGAGCCGACCACTTGGCGCAAGCGTGAGTTCACACTCGTCTGCATCGGTAGCAAAATCCCAATCGTCAATCCAATCAAAATAGCTAACATGAATGTCTTCCTCGATTCTTCTACTAGTTCTCTATACATTGTCAGCTTACGCCTCGGCACCCAAGAAGAAAAGGACCGATGTCCTCAAATAAAAACACGAACCCTTTTCAGGTGTTCGTGTTGGATTCATGGAAACGCTGATTGCGCGCTTCACGCAACTCTTTCCCAAGTACGTGATGCACATCGAACGTATGAAGCTTTTGATTGATGAGGTATGGTGCCAAAATCGACAGCCCACCAATCCCGAATAACCCGGCAATGGCAACGACGGGCGACAACGAATCAGCATAATAGGCGGCTAGTAGGCAGATGGTCGAGACGAAGCAGAGCCATTGGATTCCAAAGTCTGTATACACCAGACGTTGATAACGGGCATCCTCGTTAAAGGTAAGAAGCAGTTTTGTCTTCCGCCACTCGAGACAGAGATATGGAAAAAAACTGATGAACACGATGAGCGGAGCGTACAGTCTGTACTGCGCAGCGATGAGGAATGTCATCACGACGGTCGCGACGGCGACGCCCCACCGCCAACGCCAATGACTGTCATCCTGTTTGAGCAACTGTTCAATTCGCTTTTCTTTCGTCAGCATATGTACTCCCTTCGTAAGATCGATAGTGCTTCGTCACCTCATCCCGTGTCGGTTGATTCGGGTCGGCTTGTCGTAATTGCCGGACGGTCTGATAGTGGGCCCATGCTAACAGGACGATACCTAGACCAATGATGCCCAGGACAATGAAGCCTAGACCGATTGATGAAACCTCAAGACGACTGAGAAGAGTCGCTCCTATGACCACTCCAATCCAATAAGAGTAGAGGCGATACAAGCGCTTCGTGAGTAACTCGGCTTTTCCGGACGTCAAGGTTTGCAATTGTTTACTTTCTTGACGTGTGAGATACATGAGTCCAGTCGCTGCTAGCGTCGACCCGATTCCCCATATCCACCATGTGTCCAAGCCGAGCACGAAAATGTTACAGATAACTAATGCCGCTGTAAGCCAGATGTTCGTATTTTGATGCATTTTCCGATATGCGCCGATATATTGAATTCGTTCTTGTTTCGTCATGACTCTTTACGACCTTTCCTTGAAAAATCATCTAACGTATGTTTCAAACGTTCTCGATTTGCCCGGGTCCATTCGCCCGATGTGACGTGGTGCTCGTCAAGCGCGGACTGTTTTCGGTCAATCCAGCGTGGAATCAGTATAAGACAAGGTCCGCCAATGAGGAGCGTCCAACTCATCCAAGGTAAGAGATCGATTCCGTTAAAATGCATCGTAATCAAAATCAGATACCACATCAAACTGGTCAACATGATAGTAAAATCCATTCGTAACAGACGATGATAGCGTGTCGATTCGTTGAACGATTGCTGTAATCTCATCTTCTTCCATTCAAGCCATGTCGCATAAAGAAGTGAGACACCTGGTAGGAGAATGCTATACGGACTCCATGTCGACAGAAAATAAATCGATACGCCAAACATGACCACGCTTGCGATTATATTCAGACGATTGAAGCGCTTCTCAAACTGCTCAATTCGTTGAAGTCGTTCCGCCTTGTCCACGCTGTCACCTCAATCTTTCACGAAGTCGAGTTTGATTTCGCGGCGCATCGGTTGTTCCGCGTCGTACTCGGAAATCTGTCTGTCGAGCATCTTTTGTACGAAGTGTAATAAGATGACTCCACTTAAGAAGACAACAAAGAGCGACCATCCCGGCCAACCGATCAGAACGATTAACGGAAAGAGGATGGCTAATAGGACGAGGAGCCCCATTTCCGATACATACTGCCAGTCGATGATGCGCTTGGCTTGTTCCACACTGGTCAACTTTCTGACGAAGCGACGTTCTCGTCCGATGACGTAAAGCATAATCGTGAGTGTGAACGCTAACGGGATGGTGAACATCGGTTCTCCGTTAGACTGAAGCGTGAGAACGACAAGTGCTCCCGTCAAAATTGCTAAGATTGAGCGCAGCAGGAGCCAACGCTGTTGATAACGATAAATCGTATTGATTCGTTCTTGTTTATTCATCCCATTCACCCTTTCAGAATCGTCGAATCTCGCGACGTGTCGGTTGTTCCGGGTCGAGCCAGCGGATTTGTTGATCGAACTTCTCTTGAGCCCATAAGATATAAAGCAATGCTCCACCGATGAGGACCGCAGGGATCCAAGACCACTCTATGATTCGAATGGCCAACGGATTCACCAGTCCGAGCAATGCGATAAAGAGGAAGTCCAGATGATACTGCAGTGTCACGACACGTTTCACCTGTTCTTGCTCCGACAATTGACTGATTGCCTCTGCTTCATTCGAAAAGAAGTAACGCGTCGCAAGTAACACCCCACCGATGATTGTGAACCCAATCCAAATGTTCCCGTCCGTTCGCATGAGGAAGTAAACTGCAAGACCTGCCGGAAGCGCTAAGAGTAAGCGTTGCAGGAGCCGCTTTCGATTTGATTGTTTGATTATATGTAGTCGTTCTTGCTTGTTCATCTCATTCACCTCTTATTTCACTATACGGGATGCGCATGAGAAAAGTTCCGTTATTTTACAAATTAAAAAGGAAGGATCAACCCTCCTTCCTTTACTTTCGATTCGCTTCAAAACTTCTGGAGCATCACCTTGACAGACCGTAATGCCCCTTCGATATGTCCCCCGAACTGCGCATCCGTTTCTGAACCGATCAGATGGAGATGGTCCCCGAGTTCGATCGGACCGTAAGCCGGGAATGCTGTGAGCGGCATGAGGTCATCAGGTGTCGTCGTCTCTGATTCTGTCGACCAGTCCATGTAATGAAAAGCCAGAAAACCATTCGCTTTCGGACCATATAACTTCTCTAGTTGCTCAATGACGCGCGTCTTCACTTGTCCTTCCCCTAGCGCTTCTCGGTCTCCCGGTGACAGACGGAAGAATCCGAATAGCGCACCTTTACCATCTATCGGCGAGGCGTCATGAATCTCTTGGAGCGGACCGACCCAGCTCATCCCAAAGCCAGACAGACCATCTTCTCTCCAGAACGGTGTCTCGTATACGATCAGCGCCTTCGCCTGGGATGCCATCCACGTCGGAGTCGTCTTGAGCGCATTCCGTGTCGATGCTGATAATTCAGGCTCGATTGTCAGATTGGCGACAAGGCGTGGAGGAAGTGCGAGAATCACGTCATCCGTGTGATGCACCGCACCATTTTGGAACGTCAATCGGACTCGGTCTGACTGTCGGTCGATGGATGTGAGGCGATGCCCAATCCGAACGATGTCCTCGGGTAACTTTGCGTATAATGCTTCCACTAAACTCGTCATCCCACCGACTAAACGTTTCGATCGGACGATGCTTTCCTCCGGCAACATATGGCGTTCCGGCGCAGTCGTCGTCTGGCGTTCGAGCACCATTTGTCCTGTCGTATGTTGAAGGAATGACTCGAGTCCGAGTGTATCCACGAGTTCCGAGATGGTCCTCTCCGTATCCGGCCAATACCATGTCGGTCCGAGGTCATAGCCATCCTTCGTGAAGATGCGTCCTCCGACTCGGTCACGTACTTCAAAGACCGTAACGTCATATCCTTTTTGTTGAAGTTGGGGCGCGGCATAAAGCCCGCTGACACCAGCTCCGATGATGGCGATTTGTTGTTTCATCGTACTCACATCCAATCTATTTCATTCAAATAGTCTAGAAGCTGTTGATTTGTAATGTCGCCTTGCCTTAACAACGTTTCCCCTTGCTCTACACGCTGATCTCCCGGGAAATAGAGTTTTAGAATCAATAAGCACGCTTCTACAGTCGTTGCGAAACTCTCATCCTTCACGTTAATCGTCAAATACCAACCTCGAATGACTCGCTTTACGATGGAGCGCTTCTCGATATGTGACATCTCTCCATGAAGTAATTTGGCCTTCGTCGTTTCAATCGAGGAAACTAAATCCTGATTCAGTGCCATGCTCACACGAGCATCAGGCTTCATGAGTGGAAATCGTCTCGAGATATCTTCCCCGTCAACACATGTGCAAAGGTGGCGGAGCCAAAATCCCCATTCAAAACGATTCGATGGATCCAGTGCCACATCGATGCGCCCGATATCATAGTCGATTTTAATGATTTCCGGATGTTCCGTTAGCAATAGCTCAGTCTGTTTAATTAATTCTGTCGCATCAACGTCCTCGTGTACGAGCACCGTCAAATCTAAATCAGATTCACCAGCAACAGCCGTCCCGCGACCGATGCTTCCATATAGGTATATGCTATGTAGCCGTTCTCCGAATGCTTCTTTCACCAATTCAATTGATTTGAAGAGGACTGCTTTAAACTCAGGCTGAATATGTTTGATGGACGTTTGGTTGATGACGTAACCTGCCTCGTCTGTTCCAAGTCGAGTCGGACACTTCAAAGTACGCTGTCGATTTGTTGAATTCATTCTGATCAAGACCTCTTTTCTATATGCTTAGCCTACCGAATGTTTGATATAAAATGCTACTGTCGACCCTGTTACGATGGATGTATTTGGAAGTATAATGGAGTGTACAGGTAAAGGAGGAAGTTCTCGTGAATATTATCATCAGTTCATTATTTGCAAGTCTTGCGTTTTTCTTACCCATCATCGCCATTGTCTTCGGAATTGTATGGCTTGTCAAAGTGGTTAATCGATTTGAAAAACGCGCAGCAGAAAAACTTGAATTGGAGCGTCAAAACACTGAACAGTTTCGAGTGTTAATTGAACGTCTCGATCGAATTGAACAACAATTGGACTCGAACACAAAACGCAGCTGACTCAGGTCAACTGCGTTTTGTCTTATATTGAGCCATATCTAAATAGGTCACATGTTCCGGGTCATGTTGCTTCATCCGCTGATCAACATGTCTGGATATCATCGACACAACGAACATCAATAAGAACGAAATAATCGTGAAGCTATATATTTCGGTAACAATGATTGCAATCGCAATCCCCATATTTAAAAGCACGACAATCAGCGCGCAAATCAACTCAAGCCACACGGTATGACGATATGCAACGTCCTCATTGAAACGTAGCAACGTCTGTGTGCGTTTCCACATCGGAAGCATCAAAAGGAGTGGAGCGAGCAATATACTTCCAAACAATGCTTGGGCAACGGTGAGCCACCCTAACCACCAAACCAGCAATCCACTCATAATAAAAATCACGGAAAAAATGAAACTCAAATGAATGGCATGAACATGGCTTCGACTTAACTGATCTAGACGTTCCTCGTGTGACATCGTTATCTCCTTTTCACTCAATTGATTTTCTATGGCTACAATCGATTTTATTAAGCTTTATTCTGCTTAATCCCTCTCCAATGCACAAACGCATTCGCAAACCAAATGATTGTTAGTAGCGGAAACATGACGTTCATCCAGTTCGAACGTTCTATGTAGAACAAAGGAATCGCAAGAAAGAGAGCCAAACTCAATATGCCTGCTCCAAGATACATGACGAATAACAATCGATGATTGGATTTCACCGTGAATCTTCTGCACTCAAAACCGGATACTTCACTGAGTTTTTCACGAGCTTGTCTTCAATCGCTTTCGACACATTGATGTTAGCAGCATGCGCGAACGTCAGCGCATAGATCAACACGTCGGCAAGCTCCTCTTCCATCTCCGTCTTTTTCGTCTCAAGCGCTTCTTCACTCGAGATCCACTGAAATACTTCAAGTAACTCACTCGCCTCGAGCGACAAGGAAAGTGCCAAGTCTTTCGGGTTATGGTGAAACGCCCAATCGCGCTCATCTCGGAATTTAATGACCTCGTCCATTAATCGTTGTACTTCGTTCATACATACACTTCCTCACTATTTATATTCAATCATGTTACCCACAGTAAAAACTCCACGTCTTACATACTCTTGAATCAGTCGAACGGAAACCTCTTCCGATAAGTCTTCTAATTCAAGTACTTGTTTCAATTCTTCATGAAATGAAATCAATGTTGGTATTTTGTTTTCAAACTTATACGCCTTTTCGAGACGAATCAGAAAAAATGAAACGTCATGTCTCTTTCCGACTGGTAAATCATGCTTTAGTAAGACGTATTCTAATTCAGTTTTTAACTGATCATGTAGTATTGAATCTTGCTCAATCACTCGAAGTAGAAGGGATTGAAGCATCTCAACTTGAGATTCTAACTCGAACATGCGTGTTTGCATCTCTTCGAATTGCTTATCCATTGAATAGAGTCACTCCCCTTTACTAATTCGACATACATCTCATTTTACCAAAAGATGTAACTTTCATATGTAATCATCTTCCTCTTAAGCCCTTCTCTGTAAAATGTTATACTCCAACTAAAAAGGAGGGATTCGGTGCTTACTTTCCAAAGCGTCTCGGTTCGTCAACAAGACACACTCATTCTCGAAAACATTTCTTTTACGATCCAACCTGGTGAGTTGGTCGCCATTCATTGTGGCGTCATTTCTCGGGAAATCATCTTCGGTCTCATCAGTCAGGAGATCTCGACATACACCGGGAACATCGACCATGCTTCAACATTTTCTCTCTTCTCCGTCCGGGACGGCTTATACGACAGACTCACCGTTGAAGAATATTTACGCTTCACTAAGCGTCTTTATGACTCATCCGACTCAGTCGAATCGGTCATTGAGCGTCTCCAACTCACCACATATCGAAAGAAGCGCCTCCATCGTCTCAGTCGCTCTCTTGTCAGACGCACGCAGTATGCTGCGATGCTTCTCCAGGACCGTGACCTGTATGTGTTTGAAGAACCGGACCAAGACGTGGACCAAGAGACACGCCACCTTTTACGCGATGCGTTACAGACATTGACGTCGAGACAAAAAGCCGTCCTCGTGTTGACGAGCAACATAGAGAGTGCGCTCTTCATGACATCGACCGTTTATCGGATCGACCATCGTCACTTGCGCCTGTTAGACGTGGAACCAGAAGAAACGGATGAGACAGACATCTCATCTGAGGTCATCCATGTCCGTTTCGAGAAAATCCCGACGAAAGTGAATGAAAAAATCATTTTACTCGATCCTCCTGAAATCGACTTCATCGAAAGTCAGGACGGACAGTCGATTTTACATAGTCAATCGGATCAGTTCCCGAGCGTCTTCACGATGAACGAGCTCGAGACGCGTTTGACTCCGTACGGTTTCTTCCGCTGCCATCGGTCCTATCTCGTGAACTTACAACGTGTGCGCGAAGTCATCACCTATACGAAAAACAGCTTCAGTCTCGTCTTGGATGATTCAGAGAAGACAACAATTCCGTTATCTAAGACAAAAATGGCAGAATTGAAGACGATGATGGGGCTCAAATAGTCTCCATTCACAGTTCTATTCGCTTCATTCAACTCCTGATAAGCGCCATTTATCGCCATTCGAGTGCGGTCTTTCCCCATTCCTTATACGATAGAGGCAAGCAAGATGACATCGACAAGGAGGAACGGGAATGGAACCAATCATTCAAGTGAACGGGTTGAAGAAATTGTTCGGAAACGAGGAAGCGTTACATGATGTGACGTTTACAGTTGGAAAAGGAGAAGTGTTCGGCTTCTTGGGACCGAGTGGTTCAGGAAAGACGACGACGATTAAAATTTTGACGTCACAACTCGCACAGACAGCTGGGGATGCTACTGTCTTCGGTGTGCCGGTTGCCGACTTGAAACAAGAACAGTACCGTAAACGCATCGGCGTGTTGACGGACAATAGCGGTCTCTATACACGACTTTCTATAGAAGAGAACTTGAGCTTATATTGTGACCTCTATGATGAACCAAAGACTCGGATCGATGAGGTATTGAACATGGTCAATCTTAGCGGGGAACGGAAAAAGCGCATCGACAAACTCTCTAGAGGGATGTTGCAACGGGTGACGCTCGCACGCGCTCTTCTTCATGAGCCAGAGCTCCTGTTTCTAGATGAACCGACCTCGGCTCTTGACCCGGTCAACTCTCGACATATCTATAAAGGGATTGAACGGTTGAAGGCAAACGGAACGACCATCTTTTTAACGACCCACGACATGCAAGAAGCCGAAGAACTGTGTGACCGTGTCGCTTTCTTACATCAAGGGTCGATTCAACTGCTCGATGCTCCGAACGTATTGCGCAGGAAATATGCGACAGGATCGATGCGAGTTGAATTGAACAACGGTCAGACGCATGAAGTGACACAAACCGACGAAGGCGCGGACTGGCTCCATAAACAGATGCGTGCTAAAAATATCGCATCGATCCATTCCAACGAGCCGACACTCGGCGATATCTTTATCGAAGTGACAGGGAGGAAATTATCATGACTTTTTCAATGAAACGTGCACTCGCTATTTTCCAGAAAGACTACAAGGACTTGTCTCGAAACTTGTTCGTCTCGTCGACCTTGATCATGCCGCTCTTCTTCGCCGTCTTCTATTCACGAATCGGTGACGGCGGCGTCGATATCACGTACTTCGTCATCAACATCACGTTTAGCCTCGTGGCCATCTTCGTACAATGTGCGTTGATCGCCGAAGAGAAAGAGAAGAACACGCTTCGCGGGCTCATGTTGTCCCCGGCGAGCACGCTCGACATCTTGCTCGGAAAGAGTGCCCTCACGTTCGTGACGACGATGATCCTCATCGTAGCCTCGTCATTTTTGATGGATTATGCCCCGCAAAATCTGGCTGTGATCGCCCTCGCGCTCATCGTCTCGACATTCTTTTATATCGGGATCGGAACGATGTTCGGCTTGATGACGAAGACAGTCATGGAAGCTTCATTGATTGTCATGTTACCGTTCTTTTTCTTCTCGTTTTCACCGATGTTATTGCCACTACAAGACCGTTTCGCCATCATCGGATTGCTTGAGTATTTACCGAACGTGCTCTTGATTGATGTGGCTCATCAAGTGGAAGACGGTGCGAACTTCGGTACCGTCGGGCTAGAGCTTGGGTTGCTAACTGCTTGGGCGCTTGCTGCATTCGTCGGTAGCGTTGTGATGTATAACCGGAAACAGACGGATTGAGTGTTACGTCCATATAAAAACAGGGCTACGATGCGTAGTCCTGTTTGTCGTCGCTATTCATTCAAACGACGACCTTCTTTAGCTGCTTTTAAATCAATCACAGCTTTATGCCCATGATTTTCTAACAGATATAAGAGATTACTTCCATTTAGTAACGTCAGAGGTTTGTCTTTTGCAAAGTTGTAAGCGTCAGGTCCGTAATCAGCAGTGGAAACTAAAATCCCTTTGATTGCTCCTTCATTCATAACGGTTCCATATAAATCGCGAACTGCAGCTACTCCCACTGTATTCGTATATCTTTTTGCTTGAATGACAATTTTCCCACCTCTCAAAGGATCAGGATCAAAAGCAATGGCATCAACTCCACCATCACGACTAGCTTGAGTAATCTTTACTTCTCCACCGTTTTTACTGAATTCTCTTTCAAATACTTCGCGAATTAAGTGCTCAAAATCTTGCCAATCCATTGCTGCCAAATTTGTGGTGTCATCCATTTGACTTAGTGTTTCTTTTCCATCAATAATTCGATCATCATCCCAGTCCATTTTGATGACAGGTGGTACAGAGGTTAAAGTGTGTAATTTACTACTTCCAACTCCTTTCAATTGTTTAAAACACGTCTTAGGATTAACAAATTCTAAATTAATACTCTCAAACTCTTCTCGTGAAACGAAAATCGAAGCGATACATGGAGTTTCCGAATTTCCAGTTCCTTTGTTAATCGTATCTACATAGCCATTAAAAGCGATTGAATCAATTTTATTCCGCTTGTCATTTGAAAAAATAAGGTGTAGATAACTTAGTATTAACGAATAAATGAGACGATCGTAAAATTCATTTAGGAATTTGTTTGATAATGGAATCTCGACAAATTCATCACCTTCAACTACATATTTAATCTCTTTTGTACTCGGTAATTCCTCAATTGAAGGAAGATACTGTTCAATATAAAGCGTCTTCGTATCTATCAGATATTTCATATTTCGTTGTATAGGAATGTAATCTAATAAGGTAAATCGGTTTAACAAATAGTCAAAATAGCCTTCAATCGAACCCTCTTTCTGTGTTCGATAATTATCGAATACCGATTCTAGAAATTCTAATCGTTCTTTTTCATTTTTCTCAAAAGATTCCTTATCATTTTTCCATTTCAAATAATTTGATTGATACTCATTCCATTTCCCTTCGTTTCTTGATTCAATTTCCTCTTTTTCATTCATCCAAATACGATGCTCTCTGTCATATCTTTTTTTAGCCTCTTCTTTTTTATTAGTAGCTAAAAACGGAAGTATTTGCTCAATAATATTATAAATTGGTTGATACACTTTCGCCTTCGGATCCGGCATTTGTCGAATCGATTCTAATTCTGGTGCAATCGGTTCTTCAGCATCAAATGTACGGCGTTGTAAATCCCTTCTTAAGTCTACAGTCTTGTTTCTTTTAATCGTAAGTATTAAATACTCTTCCGCTAGTTGTCTTTCTTTTTTTAATTGATCACTTAATTGTTGAGCAGTAGCTCTTTTGTTAGATTTCAGCTGTGCTTCTTCGTGCCTTTTTACCACGCGATTCCATTGATCTTCCCAAACACGCAATTGCATTTCAGCTTTTTGATCGACCTCATACAATGATTTCCCTCGAATTACCCTAAACTTATTCAACCCATCGTGACGAATCTCCCGGGAATACATAATAACTCTCCCTCCTCAATAATTTTCCTTTATATATATTCCCCATTTATGTCCAGATTTTCTGTAGAAACAAATATTATTTGATTTATAAACTGAAACGTAAAACGCATTGAAACACATGTAAAGCTGAAGTGGGATAGTAATTGGTTTATTGATGGGGTCTTACATCTTATATTTTCTATCTTCGCTTTTCAACGACATAAGATTTTACTACGCTTGATTTTGTCAAAAACTACTCACACTTTGTTTTTTCATATCATGTAATTCGATTTTCTATTTTCTGAATTGTATGCTGCGGAATAGCAATGAGTAGTCTTCTGTCGTATGAACAACTACTTCATGTAAGGCTCGTGTCAATGAGACATATAATCGCCGCGCTTCCTGTGGAAATTCAGGATAGTTTTCTTGATCGACATCCATTAAAAGCACTGCATCAAATTCCATTCCGCGCAAGTAGTCTACTGTAGAAATAACAATTTCTTCTCCAACTTTAGTAGTATCAGATACAATGAGTTGAGTACGTAAATTAAGTTTTGCGTGTAAGAACTGTGCACGTTCTAATGTTGGTGTGATTATACAAATCGTAAATTGTTGTTTTCGCCAACGAGCTAGTACGTCTTTTATTTCTCTACTTTTCTTTGTCACTAGAAATTCGATAGGTTGCCCATCTCGGTTAAATGGATCAATCCATGTTGTATCGTGATCTGAGTCATACAGTATTTCTTTAGCAAAATTAATAATAGGTTTCGTCGTTCGGAATGCTTTCGTTAAATACTCGATGCGCCATTTTGACTTTCCATGAGTTTGAATTGAATCCCATGATTCCATGTCAAACGCTTGATAGCTTTGTAACGTATCTCCGAATACCGTCATCCCATGACAGATTTTTTCGAGCACCATTAAATCGAGCGGACGAAGCGTCTGTGCTTCATCAACAAAGAGATGGCTCCATTTTTCAGGATACCCATTAGTTTCATAGTGAAGATACATCCAGAGGAAGAGATCTAATCTAGTCGGAGATTTATATTTATGCCATGCCTTCAATAGGGTCTCATCCACATCTACTTTCATGTGTTCAAGCATCAATGGATTTTTTAGCATTTTCCAAACCGTTTCGGCATCAATTCGTAAGATCTCACTCCAAAAGTTTAAAAATGCTTCTCGCTTTTTCTTTTCGGATCGTAATCGATTTTCAAAATTCTCTTTCATCAATTCACTTAACTTTTGACGTTTTTCATCATACAAGTATTTTGTCCAATTCGAGGCTGTTTCAAAATATTCTACTTCATATTCCTTTTTATTTAAAATATGGATTTTTTCAAGTTCACTTCGAATCGTTTGAAGAATCCTCAATCTCTTTTCGTGAAACGTCCCTTTTCCCGATATCCACATATCAATTGCTTTTTCATGTACGTTGACTAACTCATCCATCGGTTCATAACTAAAAAGTGTTTCACAGATGTCCTCGTTCCATTCTGCCAGTGCCTCATCAACCCACTTGATCAAATGGCTCGATTCGTAAAGCGGAAGTAATTCCAAATGGCCATTCTGATTTAAAAACTTTTTGTTCAATTGAACCGCAAAATCATCAAATGCCATTGTGGAAACCGATTGAATTTGTAAATGCTCCGCATCCTTCAACAGTTGATGAATCGTCGCTTCGTTCGGAGCTAAATAAAGCATCTTTCGGCGTTCATCTTGATACTGCAAATAAGACATACGATGTAGCGCCGTTAACGATTTCCCAGTTCCCGCCGCCCCTTGGACAATCATATATGTATTCACGGGTGCCTGAATAATGTTGTTTTGTTCGGCTTGCCGCGTCGCAATGAATCCATCAATAGAACGATCTTTTTGCTTCTTCGTCAACTCTTTCTCCATAAAACTATCTTGTGGGACGTCAGGCACCGTCGACGGCTTTTTAAATGTCGATTTGATTTGCTCGGTAAATCGCTTTGTCAGTGAGCTCGGTTGCCGTTTTGGAGCACGACGATGATTTGCCTGAACGACACGTCGCTGTCTTCGATCAAGCTCGAGCTGTGTCATCCCGATGATGTCACCACCTGGCGTTTCAATCGCCTCCCCGTTAAACATAGACGCACGCATCGCCATCTCACTCCGCCAATCTAAGATGAGCGGGATCTCAGGTGAACGAGGGTGCGCTACTCCGAACTTCCCTACCGGATAAATCTCTTCTTCACCTTCACCCTCAATTACGAATGTGAACGAATACAGTTCTTTCAGGGCATCCTCATACTTTCGACGTTCCTGCGCGCTCTCCGATTGACGTGAATGTCCTCGCATGTCAATCATTTCATAGTCGCTTGATTCAAGACCTGGCTTGCCCCCTGTTTTCTTCCCATTTAGATGAGACTCGATCACCATACAAAAGTTATCAAGTCGTTGCTGTTCATTTTCTAAAATCCCTTTCATAATATGCACCCCACATTTTTATATATCCTCATTTTACCAAATATTCCAGACCGAAAATTACGTTTTCATTTTAAAGAGGTAAATTCTTTAATTGAAGTTAGAAACACAGACCACCCATTATAATTTTTATCTCCCTTTCTTTTAAAACGGACGTTATAATGTTAGTTGATTCCTAAATTAAGGGGAAACATTCCCTTTGTTTGGAATGAGACGAATGCTACATCATCGTTTTAAGAAGGAAGGACTACATCATGAATCCAACAACTCAACAAAAAACAGCTGACTTATTTAAATTTTTAGCCGCTGTTAAACGGATGGATATCCGTACTGAAACCGATACAAAAAGCTATGAACTTCTTTTATCTCCAGAAGCGTTAGCCTATCCAAACGTTCACGTCACCCAAGATGAAGAACTCTTTATCGAAGTGCATTTTCTCTCGCCATTCGCAGAGAAACGACCGAGTTTACCACGAGAACTCTATGAATACGTCCTCCAAGATGGCGAAACATATAAACGTACGGAATTGTTTCCTGAAAAGCTAGATAAGACCTTCAATGATTTTCTAGCTTCAATTGAAAATTGGGAACAAAAGAAAACAGCACACGAGTCTGCTCGGAAACTATACGATACGATGTATCGGACGATGCAACTTTTATCGACCGAGAGCGATACATACGAACTCGTCTACTCCTTCGGAATGCTGCACTGGCCGAATGACAAAATCGAGCGTCCACTATTTACAAGAGCTGCCGTACTTGAATTTGATCAAGAGAAGAGTCTGTTCCGCATTGAAGCGTCAGCCATACCGACAAAACTTGAACTCGATATGCTCGACCGTGACCACGTTTGGATGTCATCTGAACTATCCCGATATGAGGTCGATTTCAAAGAGGAACTCACTTTTGACTTTAAGCCGTGGATTGAGACAGAACTAAAGGATCAGTCCGAGCGCGTACTGAAACTGTTACACGACGA
This sequence comes from Exiguobacterium sp. s183, assembly GCF_018617655.1. NCBI lineage: Bacteria > Bacillati > Bacillota > Bacilli > Caryophanales > Exiguobacterium > Exiguobacterium sp. s183. Next base: position 18,713 of record NZ_JACSKN010000007.1, on the reverse strand, counting down.
TCACGTTTATGGAGAAGTCGCGACTGTCTACGCGATGCCAGGCATGCGCTTATACGTTCGCAAAAAATCCGCCCATGCGTGGGTCGAAGAACATGAGAACTTGGCCACGTTGATTGAAGACGGGCTATCTCCCTCACCTGCACTACAGCAATTCTTAACATCAAGCGATGAAGAAATTCATGCACTTGATGCGCTCGATCGAGACGCGTGGAAACCTGTCGGGGAAGAAATTCTGTTTCCACTCCCTTACAACGAGGAACAAAAACGAATTTTAAGTCAACTCAGTAATCATGCTGGCGTGGTTGTACAAGGTCCTCCTGGAACAGGGAAAAGTCACACGATTTCTAACTTAATCTCACATTTGCTTGCTCACGGAAAACGCGTTCTCGTCACCAGTGAAAAAGAACATGCGTTAAACGTCTTGCGCGATAAACTCCCTGCCCAAATTCGTCAACTCGCGGTATCCGTCCTCGGGTCGGATTCAAAGACGACAAAGCAGACGGAAAGTTCCCTTCAAGCAATCGCTTCGGAGTTGAATCGCACGACTGCTTTAGAGTTAGAGAATAAAGGAAAACAAAAGCAACAAAAGCTGTATGAAACACGAGAAGAGATTGCCCGTTTACGCCGAATAATGATTGAACAAGCTGCCAGTGAACACACAGAGATTCCGTATCTTGACGAGACTCGTTCCCCGACCGATTGGGCTAAATGGACGAGTGAACAAAAAGTCACGATGCAACTTCCAGTCCCTATTTTGACGGATACTTGTCCGATGACGGCAGATGAGTTGGCGGACTTTTATCAACTCATGGCGGAGCGAAATGAAATTAATAATGGTATCGATACAGATGCGTACCCAAGTACGCAACAGTTTTTAGATAGTGATTCTTATGCACGAAAAGCTAAACTGTATCATCATTATTCAAATTTAGCAGATCAATATGCTTCGCTAGAGTGGTTATTTAAAAAACCAATTACGACTCGTCAAGAATTACTTCAACATATTGAAAAGTTACTACTCACGGTGGAAGAATCGCCAGGATGGGTACGAAACATCTATCAACGCTGGGTCAGTCACCGAGATGATTATGATCAATGTGAGCGAGATTTGAAACAGTTCGAATCTGATGCTCTTTCACTTGAAGAAATAGAACGTCAAATTACCCTCCATGAGGTAATTATGCCATCTACTTTACCGGAAAACTTTTGGACACTTGTTGAAGAATTAGGACCACTTCTCGATCAAGGGAAGACGAATGGATTTTTCTTTAAACTCATGCAACGAAAGCGATATACCCTTATTCTTGATGAAGTAAAGATTGATGGAAAAGTACCTAAATCATCCGAAGATTTGATGCTGTTGAAACAACTTGATGAATACAAACGTAACTTGACGAAACTTACAAGGCAGTTCAGCTATATATGTGATCATTACCAGTTTGAACTCGAAACACCGACGTTCACGTCTTATCGTATGGTACGACAAGCATTCCGTGAATCGAATTCCATCCTACCAAATTATATTGAATCCATCGTTCCAGTCATTCAAGTGTATGGAGCACGTGCTTTCCGTTACGATGAGAAATGGTTACGCCAAGCCAAAGATGATCTTGAACAATCTTTTGTGCTTGATGAGTTAAAGCAACTTCAACAAACAAAAGAGAAGACATTACAATTGTTCACAGTGTCACACACTCATCAAGCTGCACTCCGTTTGAAACAAGCAGTTATGACTTGGGATGAAGGACTCTACACTACTTCACTTAAAGAACTTAAGTTGCTTGAAGAACAAAACATGAAGGCGACACGCTTAAAAGAACTGACAGAGCGTATCAAACAAGTTGCTCCGGGTTGGTTGAATGCATTTTATGACGGAACTGCCCCGACACTTCAACTTCAGACGTTCGAACTCGATTGGAAAGTGGCACGTGTCTTGACGCTGCTCGAAGCACTTAGTGATGATGATTATCGAGAGAAAATGAAACGATTGGAGAAAGAGGAAGGAAGAGCGACAGCGGACTTGTGTGCGACATATGCTTGGAAAGAACAATTGACGCGGATGACGCCGTCGAAACAAGAACGCTTGAACAGTTGGGCGAAGTTGATTCGCCAAATCGGGAAAGGCACTGGGAAACACGCGGCGCGTCACAAGCGGGAAGCTGCCCGTCAAATGGCTGCGGCTCAAGACGCGATCCCAGTTTGGATCATGCCGGTGAACCGCGTGCTCGAATCGTTCAAAGAAATCGATGAACTGTTCGACGTCATCATCTTCGACGAGAGCTCACAAAGCACGATGGATGCCATCTCGCTTTTGTCGCGTGCTCGAAAAGCCATCATTGTCGGGGATGACCGCCAAATCAGTCCGACGACGTTCCAAGACCAAAACGCGATCCAAGAGAAGAAAAAGACATACTTTGGTAACGATACGACGATGACGTTATTCGATGGTTCATCAAGTCTATACGATCTTGCCTCTGTTAAGTTCAGTGCGACGGTCGGCCTCCGTGAACACTTCCGTTGCGTACCAGAAATCATCGGGTTTAGTAATGCTCATGTGTACGAAGGTCGCATTGTCCCACTCCGACTACCGCAACGCGCCGAGCGATTAACGCCAGCGGTCCAGCACGTCTTTGTCGAAGATGGGAACGTTGCTGAAACAACGAAAGACAAGTTCAACGTCCCGGAAGCGAAAGCGCTCGTCAATCATTTGAAACAGTTGATTAACGATCCACGCTACGCGAAGCGAACGTTCGGAGTTATTTCGCTCCTTGGGAAAGCCCAGACGGACCAAATCGAGCGAATGGCGACTGACTTGATTGGTATTGATAAGCTGATTGAGCACAACGTCCGATTCGGTGACGCCTATACGTTCCAGGGTGATGAGCGTGACGTCATGTTGCTATCACTCGTCATTGCACCGAACCGTCGCTTTACGGCACTTACGAAAGAGACTGACAGCCAACGCTTCAACGTCGCGGCAAGCCGAGCTCGAGATCAGATGATTTTGTTCCACTCTGTGACGCTACAAGACATCGGCAATCAGAACTGTATGCGCTATAAACTTGTCAACTACTGTCAGAATCCACTCGGTGATCAAGAGTCGTTTGAAGCGGCCCAACATTTATTCGACTCTCCATTTGAAGAGGAAGTGTATAAGCGCTTAACGAACCGCGGTTATCTCGTCCGCCCACAAGTTCAAGTGAACGGGTATCGTATCGATCTCGTCGTCGAAGGCGAATCGAACCGCCTTGCTGTCGAATGTGATGGGGAGCGTTGGCACGGACCAGATGTTTACGAACAAGACATGTTCCGGCAAAAAGTGCTCGAACGAGCCGGTTGGACGTTCTGGCGCGTTCGGGGTCGTCATTTCTATCGTGATGCGGAACAAGCAATGGAGCCACTATGGACATTGCTCGATGAGATGGGGATTGAGCCGATACGGTTGTATTCCGAATAATTACTATTAGACCACTGACATTTCTTCATAAAAGCGTCAGTGGTCTTTTGCTATTAAATTAGATTGACTTTTTAGTGCATAGTACTCGAGCAAAAGTCGATTTATCCTTTCAAAATTTTTGAAATAGAATATATCTGTTTCGGATAATTGTAATAATTGATACGCCAATTTTAACGAGTGTGGTGCGATCTCTTTGTTAATTTTTCTGGCAACAATATGCCCAGTAAATCCTCCAGCTACTCCCGCAACTGGATGGACAGCAAAGCCTGCTAATGAACCAATCTTTACAAAAAATACGTTTACTCCAAATTTTGAAATTAGAATAAGAACTTTCGCTGCAGCTAATCTACTTTTATCTGTTGTTTTAACTTGCCCAAAATCTCTTTGAACTTGAGCAATGTCGAATAACGTACGGACACCTAACATTATTTCTGGTGCAAAATCGACTAATTCAAAGACTTTATCAGGTAAATCCAATCCGTAGTTACCAGCTAACAATGCAAGTCCTTCTTCGACTTCTTGAGTGAAAGTATATTCTGATATATCAATGGGTATAAATTGTTCCATCAACTCCGGGCTATGTTCCAAAATTTTTTCTCTAATTTCCGTACTAGTTGCATAATATATATCTGGGTTTTCTTTCATAATCTCTTTTAAATCGTGAACACGTTTTGAATTCATCATTTTGACTTGAATAAAGAGTTCTTCACCTGTACCGTTGTGTATTCCCTTTATGTCCCAAATAGGTTGATTACTAAGTTCAGCTATTTGAAATTTATATTCCGGATATTGATCTGATAACTGCTCATGTACATGTTGCTCAAAATATTTACCTTTTAGACCATTAATTAATCCTTGTACCGATTGCTCACCTGACTTCTCCAATTCTACGTATTTACTATATAGTGAAGTACCATTTTCAAAAAGTCTGGGGTATTGCAGCTCAAATGATTTGCTTAACCCGTCTGGAACATTTCTTAACTCTAATAACTGATATCCCGCCAAGCCTGATTGAATACCTGCCTCGAGCATCGCATCTCTATTTTTTAAACTTACTAGAGTATTAAATGCCTGAAATTTAAAGTCATCACCACTAATCGTTTCTGTTTTAGGTAAACGCTCTAATTCATTTAATAATTTAATGGATTCCATATGAGATCACACAAATATGCCAACTAGCGATATAGTGATTGCAATAATTACTCCAATGAAAGAAAGTAAATCAAATTTCTTCTCATTGTTGTCTTCATTACCATTATTCTGATTTACGTCTATTTTTTTATTCAACTCTTCAATTTTTTCTTCAAGAAGAACAACCGCTTTAAAATTTTGATCGAGTTGCTTTGTCAAATCTGTAATCATTTCATGATTTTTAATTACTCTTGGAATTAATGCCTGATTAATTTGATCTTGTTCTTCCCAAAATTTCAATTTTTCGGCCAAGTCTTTTTCCTCTTTCGTTATCTCCATAATCAATACCTCCAATATTAATTAAATAATTGAACATTTTGTTATTATCAAAATTATACACCCTTTAAATTACAAATAAATCTTTTTATATACAAAAAAGTTATGATGTTGTATTTTTCAATACAAATGCGGTTCTTACGCAATGTTAGTGAACGATGACAAGCGATCGCCTGAAGGTGGTCGCTCATTTTTTTGCAATTTCAGTGAGCACAGCTCGGGATCTCGACAAAGCACTCGAATCCTGAGCAACTCAAAATTTACCCTTCTAAATAACCGTTGCGTTCTTCAAACCGACAAGCCGCCAGGATCACCTCTATGTTTTGTTTGAGGTGACCCACAAAGCGCTTCAGTCTGGGACATGACCTGTGGATTGGTGATTAACTAAAGGAGATGTTCCGCGTCCCGTTCTCGAATCGCTTCCCGAAATCCTTGAATAAAACAGAACGGGATGGGTACCCATCGTAACATCCTGAGTAGCGTGTCATGACTGATTCGAAAACTTAGGAAAATCGTTACACGCTCGGCTTCCTTTGCACTCATGGTCAACATTAAAGTTGACAACTTGCGCTTCGCACGGAGCGTTCTCTGCGATTGTTTTCTCTGAAAAAGGCATTATCTATTCACTCCTCAAATTATTTAAAGTGTTTGTCATTCTTTTCACCAAAGCCTCCTGATACCCCGCTCGCTTCACTTGCCGCATCTCATCTACTACGTTTTGCAGTTCCGGGTCTGTCATTCGGTCTAGCTTTACGAGTCGTTCCGCAGATAAGTCGACACTCGGATCAGATGCCACATAACTCTCCAAGTTCATGCACCAATAGTCGAGCTTGTCGCCATATCGTTCTTTCAACCGTGCCGCCATTTGTAGTCCTTCCGGGTCAAAATCTCCTGCATACTTCAATCGACATCCAGATGCGACCAACATGTCCAACAAGCGATAAGCAGCGAGTTTAAATTGACCGTGCGTACAGACGAGCGGTGCATCTGGGACGTCATCGAGTAGACTCGAGAACACCCCAGAATTCTCTACAATCCATACAGTATGCCCTCGACTTGGTCTCACTCGATTCACGCGCAATAGTTCCCGCATCGGTACGTTCAATACACTGTGAGTCTCTATCGCCCCTCGCCACATCGGATGCCTCGCATCATTCTGGTCTGCCACGAGATTTGCGCACGTCACGAAATTCGTAATGTCATCACGAAGCAGTTTAAACTCGAGCAACAGTTCGTTCACTCGCTCCGTGTCACTCGGTGGCGGTCCGCCTTGTCCACGTTTGATATGGAGGACGTGAATCCACAACCGACCTAAATCAGTCGTTCGGTCGAACGCATGTGGATTGCCGAGGATGCGTTGCCCGAACATTGGGAGGCGTTCGTAATCTAGCGGGAGCCCTTCTAATGCTCTAACCAGTTGGGCACAGAACAGATGAAAGTCATCCGTCTCAAGCATCCGATTGATCCAATGCGTATCAGCTGACTTTTGTTCGATGTAGGTGAACCAAAATCTGAGACTCGGATACGTCAATGTGAGCTCACGAAAACGTTCCGCTCGCTCTTTCTCTATTTGGGCAAGTACTTCTTGTTTCGTCACGAGTGACTCTCCAAAATAGGTCTCAAGCAACTCGACCAACGTCACCCCTTCAAACTTGGTCGTCTGCAGTTTCTTTTCAAACGCACGCAGTGTCACCGTCTTTTTTAAACGGATGGCGGAAACATCTTCTCCAAAAAAGCGAGCGATTGCCTCGAGTTCTTCTTCTTTAAAGGCTTGAATCGAGACCGACCCGCCGACTTTACCGAGCGAGGCGTATTTCTTCCGAAATTGTGTGAATAAACGCAAGAATTCTGTTGACGCTTTAAAGTACTGTGCGGCTTCATCGACTAGCCGCTTCATTGAATCGACTCTTCTTTTGCATACCGCTTTTCCCCATCCCACACGTAGTGTAAAACCGTGACGAAGTCCGCATTCTTCGGTCGCAACAACTCACAAACGGAAAGAGATGAAATCGTATCATAGTCCCCCCACAAAATTTGCGAGTTCATGATGTAGTCAAAGCCAAGTTGCTCGACAATCTCAAACATTTCACGGATGTTATTCTCATCGACCCCGGCAAACGCCTCATCGAGCGAGATGATATACGGTGCCGTATCCGCTGCTTCTTTATACCGCGAATAACAGGCAGCGAAGAGCGGGATATACATCGCCATCGCTTTTTCTCCACCGCTGAATTTAAAAAAATGGTTGTTCGATAAATCACGCTTCGGTTCATTCGTTCGTTCAAAGTATAGGATGAACGAGAACCATTTCCGATAATCGAGCATTTCTCGGAGAACCTGTAAGAGTGTTTGTCCGTCTCCACTCTCTTTGATCATCTGTTTGGCCTTATTCAATTTTGAACGGAAGTGACGCGTAATCCGCTCAAAGTCTTCGTCTTTCAGAAGCTTGGCATCCTGTTTCAAAATATGGACCAAGTCTTTCGTATCGAGTTCTTCCTCGCTCTGCGCCGTGCGTGGTTTCCATTTGATTGAAAATGTTAATCCTGACGATGTATTGCGACTTTCCATCAACTTATTCATTTCTCCAGTCCATTCTTCCGCACGACGAATGCGAGAACGGAGTTTTGTTCCGACCGACTTGAAAAGGATTTCTTCGTATAACTGTTGATCACTCTCGTTCAAAATGCTCTCTTGACGTTCGAACTCTTCTTCAACCGTTCGTTTGACTGCATGAGGACTCGCCTGTTGACCACGCAAGTCGAGCGAGATGATACGTCGCGCCGTTTTTTGTTGCCACGTTTCGACCTCTCGTCTGAATTGGTCATCGACGTCATTCATCCACTCTTCAAGTATCGGCTCTTCAGTAAAGTTTCGCATCCGATATTCCATCAAGTCGTTCTGTTGCTCGATGAACGCTTTCGATAACAATTCGTCCGCTTTTGAGGCACTACTTATGAGTCGCTTCTCGTACGCTATTTCAATCTTCCGAGCCAACGTGATTGGGTCGTCATTCTCTGCTTCTAAAGAAACAATCCCTCGTTTCCATTCCGCTTTTAATGCCATTTCCCAAGCTTCTCTCATCTGTACTGACAAGATGTGGCGGTTTTGCTTTTCATCTAACTTGGTTGCGTCCGCATCGAACTGTGCCTTTCGAGTCGAGATGAGCTGTAACGATTCTTTAGATGCTTGTTCTATGCGCACCAAATCTGCTTGAACGGACTGAATCTGGCGACGGATGTCGTCAGCGCCTTCTCTCGCCAACTGTTCTTCGATTATCGCGATGTTCTTTTGAATCCGCTCCATCTTATCTTCGAGTTCATTTAGTTCACCCATCAATTCGATGAGATCTTCTTCTAATTCTTCAATGTTCTTTTCTCTCATAGCGAGTTGTTTCTGCGATACCATCGCTTTTCCATGTTGAAATTCCACATCACGCAATACATCCTTATAAAGAATCATCGACCGCTTCGCATGTTCGAACGCCACTTGGTTTTTTTCCAAATTGAACGGTTCGGCCAACGTATACACTTCACGCTTCAACACGTTGTATCGGTCACTCGTCTGTTTCAATCGTTCTTCAATTTGCCAGCATCGACGCTCTAAACTCTCAATCTCGAATCCGACATTCTGAATCTGTTGATAACCTGTTCGCAAATCGCGGTCTGACGGAAACATCGTCCATGCCGCATCCGCTAATTCAATGTGTTGGCGCAACTCCGCTTGTTCTCCGCGCAACGTCATGCGCTCGATTTGAAGTTGTTCAATCTCAGACTGCAACTGCTCAATTTTTTCTTCACGATATCGCTGTCGGGCAGCTTGTCCAAGGAATCGAACGCGCTCGACAGGTACCGCATGTCCTTTTAATTGTCCGAGTCGATACGTTCCGTCTTCTCCAATCGCTGTCTCTCCATCATCCATGAGGATGCTTCGGAGTACGTCGTCAATCCGGTCTGAAGTGATTCCTGTTTCTCCTGGGCTAGGTTTTAAATAATCTGCTAACGTGTGCACCATCATTTGAGGTGCAGGCAATAAGACCCGGTCATATGTGACGTCCACATCGGTAATGAGGGCATCCAACATCCCACTGTCAATCAATGCTGCCTCAATTCGTTTTTGAACGTCTTCTTCTACCCCGTCTCTAAATTCAACGAGCGCATAGAGTGGTGCGAAGATAACACCATCATCCCGCATTCGTTCCCGAGATTCCTTTGTCGCCGGATGAGTATCGGGTTCAGGGTCCGTTTTTTCTTTCCATTCAGATAACATCGTCTCAACGTTTTGAATGTCCTTCTGAATCGCATCTTCAGATGCTTTTTTGGCTGCGGCTTTTTCACGCAACCGGTTTTGATAATGGACCACGGAAGGTTGAACGAATCGCGATACTTCCTCATACGTTGACGGTTCATAGTCATTACGCAGAGTGCGCTCGACTCGACTAATCGTCTCTCCTTCGATATCAAACTCAGGATGCGCTTCAATCCATTGATAAATATCTGTGAGATGACGGTCAAGATCTTGCTCGAACGTCCGTTTCCAATCATTCAGTTCGTGTTTTTTCTGATCTCGCGCTTGTTGTTCGTCGGCGAGTTGTTTATTTTCCACTTGAAGTCTCTGCTTTGTTTCTTCAAACGCTCGCATCTGTTCGACTATTTTACCGAGCTGTTCCGTATGTTCGTTTACTTCCTGTTTCCACGTGGCAAAATCAAAACTTTGCTTGAGACGGCGATAGTCGGAGACGTTCAATTCATGACGGTCAAACGCCGCCTGTTCCGCATCATATGCCATATCTTCAATAAGATCATCAATCGTTTGAAGCGTTGTACGATAGTTTGACTGTTCTTGATCTTGCTGCTGTTTCACATCAAAGATTCTGTTAGCCGTCTTCGACCGACGTTCTTCTTGACGCTGATGATTGCCCTCAATCCGTTGTAAAGCTCCTTTTTCATCCTTCAACTCGTCTTCTAAATTCCAAACTTTATGTGATGCCAAGCGTTGACGTTGACGTTCAGCCGTCGCTTTGTCTTGTTCCAGCTCTTGAATAGACCGCTTCAACGTCTCAATCTCATGCGTCATTGAGGCTTGGAGTTCACGTAATTCCTCAAGTTCTTGTGCCTCTATCGTCTCTCGTTCGGTCGCCATCCGGTACTCAGCAGCAATGTCTGCCATGTGACGCTCGTTATAGATGTCGTATGTATGACTCAACTTTTGTAACGCCTTCAGTTCACGTTCGAGCTGTTCGAGTTGTTGCTTCGTTTGATCCATCTGCTCAATCGTATCGGACAAATGACGTAAATCTTCATCTGACAACGGCGGAAGTGCCGCCTCGAGAATCTCGTAAATGACGGTCGGTCGGAAGTCTTTAGACAGCTTTGGACTACGTAATTGAATAAGCAACTTAATTAATTCTTCATACGCATCGATTGATTCGAATCCGAACACATGCTTGTTGACGAGCTGCATATAGTCACCTTGTGTCGTCACAACTTTCCCACCGTCTCCGATGATCCGCTCCAGTTCGACCCGCGAGTATGGAATTTTACTAGTCTGCGTCCCTTGACGGTCTCGCTTATATAACTCCATATCAATATTGATTCGCCGATTATCCGTGATCACAAATCCCCAAAATTTAAGTGGCTTCCCACGTTTTGCTTGGAGTCCGATCCCTGTCGTCACATATTGATTTGTCTCGGCCTTCTTGTATTCGATAAATAGATAGCCCGTTCGTTCTTCACGGTCGACGACTTCCTTCTCACCGAGTAAGTAATCTTCCATTCTACGGGCCCTTGACCCGAACGGATCGAGCCGGTCCGGTGACTTCTTCCCATCGAGTAGTACCGGTAGAAAGCTCTGCATTGTCACCGATTTCCCTGACCCGTTACTCCCCCTGAGCAACAACTTCCCGTCTGAGAAATCAAACGTTTCTTCTGTGTAATACCAAAAATTGAGCAAACCTGCTCGGTTCATTTGCCAACGATTTTTTGCTCTCATTGATTCATAATCTCCTTTACGAATTTTTCTGGATAATAACCTGTCGTTCGACCGAATCCGGATTGAATGACGAGTATCCCTGAATCCGTCTCCACATATCCGAACTCCCATTCAAGCAAAAGAGAGACAAGTTCGTTCGCAATTTTTTTAGGGGAATCTTCCCGATATTGTTTCGCCCAACCCAATCCCCACTCAAGCTGAACCGCCTCGACAATTCGTTCGAATTCGAGCATCGTGATTCGAATCTCCCCCATCTCGTTAACAGGCAGATTACGTTTCCGAATGTGAGCCGCTACATGCAAAGCGACACTTGTCACTCCTTTTTGATTTGGGAATAGCGTATACCGCTGTTTTTGTTCAGGCAAGACCAGCATCGCTGCATTTTTGAACACTTCTAATCTGAAGGGTGTATATTTTTCAAATTCGTCTGTTAATCGGTTTCGTAAGTTTCGGATATAGGCAAAATCCGGATCGTCTTTTGACTCTCGATACACGATAGGCGAGAACATGAGTTTACGATATACACGTTTGCGACGTTCGTCTTCTTTTTGACGACTCCATTCACTCGTTAAGATGTCTTCCATCGTTTCATAGTTAAACAAGTCTTCTGGATAGGAACGCATAAAATAGCGTGCGTGGACACTCACTTCGTATAACACTTCTTCCGTCTCATTTGTCGCAAACAGTTCGACATCCCCATCGACCGCTCGAATCAATTTCAATTCATCCAATTGCTTTAGAGCACGTACGAGTGATCGTCGGTGTCGATAGTTCGTCCAGTCAAGTGGTAAGTCACCTGGATACATCTCCTGAATATCTTCTGTGATGTGTGACAATAAAAACTGTTCGTCAACTGATTTACTTTCGGTAAATGCGAGCGCACAACAAAAAATAGCGTAGTCCATCGGTTCAGTGAACGCCTGAATGCCCATCCATGGTTTCGGGTCGACCGGTAGTTTCTCGAGTTTGATGAAGTGTTGATGAACAATCAAATCAAAACCGAACTTTTCTGTCACGTATCGCTTCAGCTGATGTTCACGTTCACGAATCTTTTGATAAACAACAGGTTGCTCGGTTCGTAATACCCAAAATTGTTCGAATAGAATTCCGAGTGCATCCTGCATCCGTTCATCTACTTTTCCTTCCTCGCTCATGACATCACCTCTTCATCAATAAACTGATACTCTACGTTCGGCATCTCAAGCGAACCGTCTGTCGCTCGCAAGACGACACGTTCTTCCTCAACCATTACTCGCACGCGTCCACCGTACTCTGTTTTGACAATCCGATCTTCTCGCACCATTGCTTTACCGAGCCAAGACAACAATAGTTTTCGTACATGCGGCTCAATGACTGGAAGAGTTTTGATTGAAATGACACCTTCCTTGATGTAGCGTTCAATAGATTCTCTTTCCTTTTCGAGTTGCCTTAGATGGAGTTGTCGCATCTCTGCAATCTGAACGGATCGATCGATGATGGCCCCCGCTTTGGTTGACTCTTTATATTGTTTCGTTCGAGGTTGTGTCACATGTTGCATTGGTGCCTCATCCCATATATCTACATACATATCATCAGTCGGGACCTGTTCTCCGTAAAGATGACGTGTATGAAAGACGCCGAATATGACCGATGACAGCCGATGGGCTTCCTCAATCGTCTCGATGCCGTCGAACCATGTTGCCAAATGCTCATAATCGCGACGCCTACTTCGGAATTGTTGATGCCGTTCGCTCATTCGTTGCACCATTCTTGTGATTCGACGGATGGCCTCATTCGTTCGTTCCTGAAGACGTTCAAACTCACTTTCGCCATGTGTCGTCCCGAGGAACCATCCTCTTAAGTTTTGCCACTTTTCCATCAACTCCGTGCTTACATCTTTCTGATCTTCTTCCAGACGACCTGCTTGCTGTTGATGATTCATCACCTGTTGAAGAAATGGTGCCATCCGTTTTGTGGTCAACTCGGTTAATACATCCTGAATTTGCATCGCTGTTCGTTGCAGCGCGATGATGAAATCCCGTAAGTAGGTTGTGAAACGGTCTTTATAGACAAGAAACGCCTCTGTTTTCATTTTTTCAATCACTTTTTCACTATGGATATAGGCCATATAATCCGAAGTATTTTGTGTAATTTCTCGGAAATATACCATGACATCATTCCAAAGTTGCGCGCATTCTTCATTGGATTGCCCACTCGCCTGTTCAATTTTTTCAAGTACTTGATAAAGACGTTCAAACCGGGTCTTCTCAAGCGAACCACCGAAACTGTCCCCAAGTTGCTCTAGTTGAATCATCATCCGTTCGAATTCGACCGTGTAAGGGGTGCATTGATAACGGAAATTCTTTTTCTTATACTCTTCAATCGTTCGAGCTTTTCTGTGTTCTTGCGTCGCAATGATGTTGCCCCACTTCGTAAGTGAATCTAAGTCTTGGTGAAGCATATCCATTGTATATTCCTGAAACTCTACGAATTGTTGAAGATGTTCATAAATCTCTTCTGGATATAGAAACTCGCGCATCCGTTCATGCTGTATGTAGAAATACCGTAATATCGGACGATAGCTCCATGCCTTTTCTGCCGTCAAATAAGTCGCTTCTTTGATTTTTTTCTGCAAGTCTCGTTGCATGAGGTGGCTCCTCTCGAGTAGTATCTATCATTAAGCATAATACAGATCCGTGAGAGCGGAAATAGAAAATCCCTATTTTTGGAAGGTGATAAACATTTTTGTGCTAGGTCTATGAATGACAACTAAAAAAACCTAAAAATTCAGCATTGAACTGAATTTTTAGGTTATCCCAAAATTAATTCTGTTTTATCAAAAGTATTCTTTATTGATTTTATATTTTTGGTTAGGACTCGTCGGCTTTCCCGGAATCGTTCGATTGACGAGTCGTAGCTCAATTAAAGGATTTAAAACACTTTTTCTAAAAGTTACAGGATCTTTTAATCCAACGACTTGCATGAGATATTTTGAAGTATACGCTTCGCCGTTTTCTAAATAGTGCACTAATGCTCTCTGAGAATCACTTAAGTGAAGAAGATTCAACATCGCGTCTAAATCTCCTTGACCATCAATTTGCACTTTAAAGATGTCTTGATTCGAGATGATAGGAGATGATCCATACATGATTTTCGTGTATTTAAAAATTTTGTTAACACCCGATCCTAACTCATCAATCAACCCTAAAATGTTAAAAACTCTGGCGATAGTCGGATTTTTTGGATATGGCGCAATCATTCCTTCAGTGATGATGCCTGGGTGAATCGGTTTGTTCGCATTCTCAAAGGTTAAATGATCTTCGTAGACAGTGATTTTCGATACAAAAGCATTCGAATATTCCCGATGAACAAGCATATTTACTATCAGTTCTCTGAACAAAATGTCCCGGATATTAATTCGCTGGTCACCCTCTAGATGGAATTTGTCAGACGTATGCTTTTTAATAAAACTCATCAATCGACTATAACTCTCAATCAAATTTGTTCTTATGTTTTCACGATCGTCATATCGTTCTATGTCTTTCTTTTTCACTAGAGCATCAATTCTAAAATATGGAAGTACAGCAGAGATAACTTCGTCTTTACCGAATGTGATGACAGCTGCCAAGGTAAAACCTTCTTCACCAGTTGTATAATCTTTACTATACATACCTAAAGATTTAAGGATTTCAAGGTAATCAAACGTCGTCCAAGCTCTATAATCTTCTTGTGCTAATGCCGTTTTTCTCAGTTGCTCAATCAAATCGATTCTTAAGTCATCCATGCTCACATGAGAGAAGATTTTTCTCTCGGTATAGTCAGCTTGTTTTCGATTATACATTTGTTGTACTTGAATCGTATTATGTGTAATGTCGATATCAGCGTCTTCATTCCGATCGTAAATTTTTGTACGGTTCAATCGATGAACTTGAGAACTACTCGGTACAAAGATATGTAAAATCGTTTTATCCTCGATTTGATACTCCTGTATATCAAGGTAGAGAGGCGGTTCAATTTTTTGAGCTGACTGAGTGGTTGTTACAAAATCTTTTTTCATTTGTGCAACTGCTCTGGGATCAACGCCAGTGATATTACCTTCATCAGACACTCCTAAATAAATATTTCCCCCTTGTCGATTAGAAAAAGAGCAAACTGTATCGTATAGATTTTTTGGGAGTTTATTACGCGCCTCTTTGAATTCGATAGTAATACTTTCATTGCCCATACTAATTTCATCTATTAGCTCTTTCCTCATCTTCCGCTCCCCTTACCGGTTTCTTTGTTATTTTTCACAAATCGTAATAATCGATGCAAGACTATTATACCTTCAATTATTTTACCATTGGGTTCGCAAAAGTTTAAATTCTTCTTGTTTCCTCTAACATAAAACGATTGTTACTTAATCTAATTTGATGAGTAAGTAAATGATAGCTTAGTGGATCTTGATGGGTACTTGGCGGCTCCTTTGTTCAGCTTAGTGGAGCTTGATGGGTACTTGGTGGCTCCTTTGTTCAGCTTAGTGGAGCTTGATGGGTACTTGGTGGCTCCTTTGTTCAGCTTAGTGGAGCTTGATGGGTACTTGGCGGCTCCTTTGTTCAGCTTAGTGGAACTTGATGGGTACTTGGCGGCTCCTTTGTTCAGCTTAGTGGAGCTTGATGGGTATTTGGTGGCTCCTTTGTTCAG
The DNA here is from genome assembly GCF_018617655.1 of Exiguobacterium sp. s183. NCBI lineage: Bacteria > Bacillati > Bacillota > Bacilli > Caryophanales > Exiguobacterium > Exiguobacterium sp. s183. The sequence goes on along the minus strand of NZ_JACSKN010000007.1, from coordinate 3,139 downwards.
CTTAGTGGAGCTTGATGGGTACTTGGTAGCTCCTTTGTTCAGCTTGATGGGTCCCACTAAGCCGAACAAGATTTTTTTGACTGTAACATGAAAGATGTTAAGGTTTAAAAATTCAAGTTAAAGACAAAAAACCACCCACCAGCTTTCGCTGATGAATGGTTCTCATTAAGGCGTATGACTTACATCATGCCGCCCATTCCACCCATGCCGCCCATATCAGGCATTGCAGGAGCATCTTTTTCTGGCTTGTCTGCGATGACGGCCTCCGTTGTGAGGAACATCGCTGAGACAGATGCTGCGTTTTGAAGAGCTGAACGCGTCACTTTCGCTGGGTCGACGATACCATGTGCGATCATGTCGACATATTCGCCAGTTGCCGCGTTGTAGCCGACACCGACTGACTCGTTCTTGAGTTTCTCGACGATGACCGAACCTTCTTCACCCGCGTTTTCCGCGATTTGACGGACCGGTGCTTCGAGGGCACGAAGGACGAGTTTCACACCTGTCGCTTCATCCGCTGTCACTTCTGCAAGCAACGCACGAACGGCTGGGATGACGTTGATGAGTGATGTACCACCACCCGCAACAATTCCTTCTTCAACTGCTGCACGTGTCGCGTTGAGTGCGTCTTCGATGCGAAGTTTACGCTCTTTGAGTTCTGTCTCCGTAGCTGCACCGACTTTGACGACGGCTACGCCACCTGCGAGTTTCGCGAGACGTTCTTGGAGCTTTTCACGATCGAAGTCAGATGTTGTCTCTTCGATTTGGTTGCGGATCGTTTGAACACGTGCTTTGATCGTTTCTTCGTTTCCTGCACCTTCGACGACAGTCGTTGTGTCTTTTGTGACGACGACTTTCGATGCGCGACCGAGCATGTCAAGTGATGCTGATTTAAGATCGAGACCGAGGTCTTCTGTGATGACTTGACCACCTGTAAGTGTCGCGAGGTCTTCAAGCATCGCTTTACGACGGTCACCGAATCCTGGTGCTTTGACGGCTACCGCGTTGAACGTACCACGGAGTTTGTTCAAGACGAGTGTCGCGAGTGCATCGCCTTCGATGTCTTCTGCGACGATCAAGATTGGCTTCCCTTGTTGCACGACTTGCTCGAGCACTGGGATGATCTCTTGAATGTTTGAGATCTTCTTGTCTGTGATCAAGATGTACGGGTTGTCGAGTGACGCTTCCATCTTGTCAGAGTCTGAGATCATGTAAGGTGACAAGTAGCCACGGTCGAACTGCATCCCTTCGACGACGTCGAGTTCAGTCGTGAAGCCGCGTGATTCTTCGATTGTGATGACACCATCGTTCCCGACGCGCTCCATCGCTTCTGCAATCAATTCGCCGACTTCTTCGTCCGCTGCTGAGATGGCTGCGACTTGTGCGATCGCTTCTTTCGACTCGATTGGTTTCGAGATGGCTTTCAACTCTTCAAGCGCACGTGTGACCGCTTTGTCGATCCCTTTACGAAGGATCATCGGGTTCGCGCCCGCTGTGACGTTTTTGAGCCCCTCACGAATCATCGCTTGTGCGAGGACTGTCGCTGTTGTCGTACCGTCCCCTGCGACTTCGTTCGTCTTCGACGCGACTTCAGCAACGAGTTTCGCGCCCATGTTTTCGAAGCGGTCTTCGAGTTCGATTTCTTTCGCGATTGTCACACCATCGTTCGTGATGAGTGGTGAACCGAATTTCTTCTCGAGGACGACGTTACGTCCTTTTGGTCCAATCGTTACTTTGACTGCGTCAGCGAGTGCGTCGACGCCGCGAAGCATCGCGTGACGTGCGTCTTCTGAGAATTTGATATCTTTTGCCATCGTTCATTTCCCCCTAAAAAAGTTTTTGAATAATGGTGCTTAGCCTACGATTGCGAGAATATCGCTCTCGCGAACGATTAAGTACTCTTTTCCATCATGCTTCACTTCGGTACCTGCGTACTTCGAGTAGATGACCAAATCATTTTCTTTCACGTCGAGATCGATGCGCTTGCCTTCGTCCGTCACGCGGCCTGTACCGACTGCGACGACTTTCCCTTGTTGCGGCTTTTCTTTCGCCGTATCAGGAAGCACGATGCCCCCGATCGTCTTTTCTTCTTTCTCCACGACTTCGATGATGACACGATCGCCTAGTGGTTTTAACATGGAAAAACCCTCCTCCGAATATGAATGATGTAATGTGTATCGTAAGGTTTTAGCACTCAGTCAAAAGGAGTGCTAACATTAATAAGTGTAGTATGCGACGATTAAAAAATCAAGTAGGGAACAGTGAACTACTCGCCACTTATTTGTTTTACAAATTGAAGAGGGAGCTTCTTGGGAAGATCGTACTTTTATTAGCCACGATTGTTTACCAAGCTCGTCGGGTGGTCCCCACCCTGAAGGAATTCGTTTTAGTTTGCCAACATCAACAGGTTGATGCTCGCGTTGATGTCACGGTCATGATGCGCGCCACAAACACACGTCCATTCACGGACATCCATCGCCTTCTTCTCGCCTTTTACGCCGCAAGTGGAACAGATTTGAGTGGATGCGTACCAAGGGTCCGCCTTGATGAGCGTCCGTCCGTAGAAGTTTGATTTGTACTCGAGTTGCCGGACGAACTCGTACCAACTTACGTCTCCAATAGACTTCGCCACCTTGTGATCCTTCATCATGTCCTTCGACTTCAATGTCTCCACGACGATGACTTGATTCTCGTCAACGATCCGTCTTGACAGTTTGTGAAGGAAGTCCTTGCGTTGGTTGGCAATCTTTTCGTGTTTCTTGGCCAAAAGTAATTTGGCCTTTTCACGGTTTTTGCTCCCGATCTTCTTTCGCGACAGCGCCCGTTGCGCCTTCTTGACCTTCGCCTCAGATTTTCGGAGAAAGCGAGGGTTATCAATCTTTTCGGAGACCATCGCGTCGTTCGTCATGACGGCGAAATGTTCCAAACCGAGATCGATCCCGACCTTGTTCTCGGCTGGGATCCATGGTTCATCCTCCTGTTTGACGAGGATGGAGATGAAGAACTTGCCCGTCTTGGTCATCGACACCGTCGCCGACCGGATGACGCCTTCGAACGGGCGATGTTGTGTGAACCGCACGAACCCGACCTTCGGCAGACGGACCTTGCCCGCCTCGATGCGGATCGTGCCATGCTGGTT
>NZ_JACSKN010000006.1:0-203586 GCF_018617655.1 Exiguobacterium sp. s183 | reverse complement strand
GTGCTGGTTGTTCGTCGTGTAGGAGGCACGCGACCGTCGTCTCGATTTGAAGGCCGGGAAGCCGCCCGTCCCGGCGAAGAACTTCGCGAACGCGGTGTCCAGATTCAGCTTCGCATTCGCGAGCGCGAGACTGTCCGCCTCGGCGAGGAACGGGAACAGGGGCTTGTAGGAGGCGGGTGTCGCCGGTTTCCGTCTCGTTCCGCTCCCCGCCTTCGCCTCCTCGCGGATGGCGATGCGGTCCTCGAGTAGCTTGTTGTAGATGAACCGGGCGCAGCTGATCGTCTTGATGAAGAACTCGGCCTGTGCCGGCGTCGGGTGGAGCCTGTATGTGTAACCTTTCAGCATGTCCGTCCCTTCTCCCTTCAGAAGATCGTGATGTGTTCTCCTCGTCCGATACCCGCGGAAGGGAAGGGAGAATCTGACGGAATCACGAACTTTTGTTCGTCACATCTGTCACAGGGGGAGAAGACTGTTGGACCGGGCGATTCATTTCCCCCCTACGCTGGGCTTCGCCCCGAGACGCTTAGAGGAGGGAGAATTCTCGCCTGATTTAGTTAAAATGAACGACTATTGGAGGCTTTTTAGTTATGACAAAAATTGCATGGATTACCGACAGTATGGCCAACTTTTCACAAGAAGAGGCATCACGTCTCGGTGTCGATATCGTCCCGATTCAATTGATTGTGGATGGCAACGGCTACAGTGAAACAAATCTCTCGCTTGAAGACTTGCATCGGTATATGATTGACCAAAAGAAAGAAGCGAAGACGTCACAACCGATTTTCGGAGATTTCATCGGCCGCTACGAGCGTTTGAAAGAAGAAGGATATGACTGCGCGATCGCCGTTCACTGTTCGAACGGGTTGAGTAGCACGGCGAAAAACTCAAAGGCAGCGGCAGAGGCGGCTGACTTCAAAGTATATACGATCGACTCGCACGCCGCGCTCGAAGCGCAACAAGAGCTCGTTCGAATCGGAAAAGCTGCTGAACAAGAAGGTAAATCTGTCGAAGAGATTGTCGCATTGCTCGAGGCATGGCGCGATAAGAAAAACTTCTTCATGATTATCGGAAACATGGAAACGATGCGCCGCGGTGGCCGCGTTTCTTCGGGTGAGCTGTTCCTTGCGAACATCTTGAACATCAAACCGATCATCACGCTCGATGAGACAGGGAAAGTCATCCCGTTCAAGAAGGCACGCTCGCTGAAGAAAGCCTATGCGGAGATGGTCGGCGAACTCGAACGTCGTCATGCGGAGAATGGTGTGAAGGATAACCGAGTGTTCGTCCAGACGGCGCTCGCACCGAAGATGCAAGACGACCTCGTCGCGCTCATCGAGTCGAAATTACCGGGTCTTGAAGTGGTACGGACACGATTCTGTCCATCCATCGCGGTACATGCCGGGTTTGAGACGGTCGGTGTCTTGTGGCTCGACGCTTAATCAATAGGAGGAATGTAAGATGGAAGCAATGACAACCTTGACTGGATTGAATGAACGGATTGCGAGCACGGAACAACTGCTCGTCTACGTATCACATCCAGGATGCAGTGTCTGTCATGCCCTGAAACCTCAAATCGAAGAGATGCTTCATCAATTCCCTGACATCGAGGCGGTCGCGGTGGATTCGGACGAAGTCCCGGAAGTTGCGGGATCCTTCTCCATTTTCACGGTACCGGTCGTCCTCTTTTTCATCAACGGGAAAGAGATGCTACGCCGGGCACGATTCGTCCCAATTGGTGAACTGACGCATCAACTCGAACGCATGCAAGAAATGAGACAAGCCTAAAATCAACCCATCATCCGATTTAGAGGATGATGGGTTTTTTTCGTAAGTGAACGGGTAAAGACCCGCAAACACATAAGGGGTGATTCGATGCGAGGCAAGCAATACGTGGGAGAATCGATTGATGTGTACTACGACGTGTCGCTCTGCGTACATGCGGCAGAATGTGTACGTGGGCTACCGGAAGTGTTTGATACGCAACGGAAACCGTGGATTTTACCAGATGGTGCCGAGGCGCCAGATGTCGCGACGGTGATTGAACGTTGTCCGAGCGGTGCCCTCCAATTCGTCCGAAAAGATGGAGGGGATGCGGAGACACCAGATGTACCGACATCCGTAAAATTAAACGATTGGCAACAAATCGAAGTGCGGGGTGACCTTCAGATCAATCAAGGCGATGAGGTCATTTCGACTTACCGAGCGACACTATGTGGATGCGGACAATCTGGGAAACGTCCGATTTGTGACCATAGTGGTGCGTGTAAAGGATGAGAGGATGATGGGGGATGCACATTCCACTGCATTCAGAATGGCACGATACGAAATTGACCTTACATTTGATTTCGCAGCTTCTCGGAAAAATTAAGCTCAAACTGGCACCACCAGAACCGCAATGGGGGCACGTCTCGTTGCCGCTCACGGTGCAAGGTTTCACGACAGGGTTGTTGTTTGAAGGAGAGCGGGCACTACAGATTGATGTGGACTTACTGACCTCTTGCCTCGTCGTCCATGTCGAGGAACAGACGGACGCCATCCCGATTGAAGCGGGCAAAACGATTAAGTCTTATCATGATGATTTGTTCGCGCGCCTTCGTGAACACGGGGTACACGTGAACATCAATCCGAAACCACAAGAGATGGCCTTCAAAGGGTTACTCGATACGGATGAGACACCGCTCGCCTATGACGCGACGTATGCCCGAAAAGGATTGAGACTGTTTCAGCGGGCGGCGCACGAACAACTGACATATTTATCGAAATTGCGATGTCGGAAAATCAAACCGGCTCTGTTTTGGGGAACGTTTGATGTCTCATCACTTGTCATCTATCCGATTGAACATCCATTTCCGGAAGATAAAATAATCGAACGTGTCGCCTTTGATGAACAGTTGGTCGAATTTGGATTTTGGCTCGGAGACGACGTGACGGATCGTCCGAGTTATTTCGTGTTGCCGTATCCGTTTTTATTCAGACCGTTACCGACGGAGGCGTTGAAGCCGGAAGCGGGTTATTATGACGCAGAGAAGAGCGAATTTTTCTTGCCGCTTGATGAAGCGACGAATGGTCACGTACAAGACTTTTTGTCCACCTCGTTCGATATCTTGATGCGTGAAATGGACTGGACGACACGCGATCATTTCTTCATCCCCTTAAAATTAGAAGAGGAGAGTGCTGAGTGAATGGACATCAAACAAAAAGAAAACACATTTTATGTGGGAGACGAGGCTGAACCATCGGCGGAACTGCACTACGTACCGACGGGACCCGACAAACTGATTGTCGACCATACGTATGTCAGTGACGACCTGCGAGGCCAAGGGATCGGGGAGAAGCTCGTCCTCGCTGTCGTCGAATATGCACGGGAGCAAGGGAAGACGATCATCCCGCTCTGTCCGTTCACAAAAAATCAGTTCGACCGTCATGAGGAGTATCACGACGTGTTGGCGACATAAATAAAAATGGAGCGCCACGAGGCGCTCCATTTTCGAGTTATTCTGCTGCTTGCGGGACGAGGTAGATTAAGCCGAACGGGTTGTGCAACAAGTTGTCGATTGTCGTTCGCTCATCTTCACCCATCTCGACCGTGAAAGCACGTCCGTCTTCGAATGCGAAATGGTCGCCATCACCGAACATCGCTCCGCCTGAAATGAGGTGGAAGTTGAACGAGTGAATCACGTGGATGGCATCTTCGATCTCGAGTGTCATCGGTACGGCCACGTCCGCATGTCCGAACGCTTTCATTCCCCACGACATATAAGCATTCTCTTCTTCCGTGATTGCCGTCAACAGCGAGTAGTCGAGCGCAAGGTCTTCTTCTTTTGACTCTTGCCATTCGTCTTTCGAGAAGGAAACACCAGCCGACTCGACCATGACACCGACCCCACCGGCATTCAAGACGGCATTTGCGGCACGACGCGCAGCGGCGACGTCTGTCAAATCGTTGACGTCGACAATCAAGTAGACGACATGCGTGTGACGGGCGATTCCTTTTGCGACTTTCGGTGTGAATCCACCAGAACTCGCGTGGATCATGGCCTCGGCAAGAGCCGGGTCACGTTCCACGACTTCTACGGTGAACGCTTTGCCCGTCTCATCTTCGAGTAGCAATAAGCCGGCCATCGTGTAGCCTTCACTATGTAAACTGATTTGTTCGTTCACGCCTTCCGCGGAAGACCAGTTCCCGGGAATGGCGAGCATTACTTGTGTACGATTCATGTCAATCATCCTTTTCTGCAAAAGTCAGGCCCCTCTTCTAGAGAGGCCTGGTCTATCTCTTATTATGCCCTATTTTGGCATAAATTATTCTTGATATGTCTTTAATACTTCCTGAAGTGGGATTTGATCAATCTTCCGTCGGCTGACGAACGTGCTCAAGAAGAAGAGGAGAACGACCGCACCGAGCGTATAGACGATATACATCCATTCGAATTCAAGCGGGAGGACAAGCCCGTAATCCTCTGCGAATACGACGATGATGACCCGAAGCGTCAACAAGGCGATCGGAATACTTAAGAGGGCCGAGACGAGCGCATAGATGAAGTAGCTGTTTAGAATCATCGAACGGACTTCTCGTTTTTGGTATCCCATGACCTTTAATAACGAAATGACGTAGTAGTTCTTCTCGACCGTCAGCGCCGTCAGGACGAACAGGATGCTGAAGGCGATGAGAGACGCACCACCAATCAAGACATTCATCATGAAATTCATATATTGATTGATGGACTCGGATTGCTCAATCAACCCTGGACGGGACAGGATGGTCGGATAGTCTGAGTCGTTCGGGCGCTCCGTCGCATAAATGCCATTGAACAACTCGTCCGTCGCGCCGTCGGTAAGTAATTCACTTAGCGTCGCCCGGGGCAAATAGGCGAAGTCTCCAGAGAATTCATCAGCAATCCCGACAATCGGATAGGTCAGCGTCTCTTCGTTCAGTTCGATATCGATGTCCTGACCGACTTCAAGTCCGAGTTTGAGGGCGAGTGACGAGGAGACAATCAGTCCGTCGGGTTCAAGTGTCAATGTGTCACCATCTTCGTTACGTAGCGGGAACAAGGTGTTGTCGATCTCTAAACCTTTCAACGTAATCAATTTCTCTTCAACAAATGCGAACGGATAAGTGAGGAACGGCTCTTGTCTGTCTTCGATTGGCGGTGAACCGTCCGTATAGGCTTCGTATTCATACACTGCTTCATTCAAACCACCCACGGTCATTCGATCGACGGCCCCGTTCATCATGAGGGCGAAGACGATGAGGATGGTCGAGAACAAGATGCCGAGGAAGAAAATGAGGAAGCTTCCCGTGCTCTTGACCGCATACAAGTATTTGAACTTCGTTTTGCCGCTCGCGCGTTTCAAGAGTCGACTGACGAGCCGACTCAGGCGATTCAAGGAAACATTGTCCCGAGGCGATAAGAGGGCGAGGGCGCTTTCTCCCATGATCTTGTAAATAACCGCTCCCGCGACGAGTGCGAAGAAAAGCAGTGGCGCAAATACGGCCGTTAAAAAGACGAGTGGACTTTGCGCGATGGTGATGGACGGTAAGAGATAAAAATCGAGATACAGTTCTTTCAACGGGTCTGCAAAATAAAGACCAAGGAAATAGCCGATGATTAGCATGAAGAAAGCGAAGATTAAGATGAGGACGAGATAAGGTGCTGCGATTTGTCGACGACTGTACCCGATCGCCTTCAACAGTCCGATTTGACCGCGTTCCGCCTCAAGCATATTCGAGATCAGGATGGCGACGATGATAACGGCGATGGAGACGATAAAGAGGCTGAGCCCGAGCGCCATCACTTTCCCAGATGAGATTTCACTATAAATCGCACCGCTTCGGATAATATTTTCCGTCTCCATGACAGACACGACAAACGGTAGGTCGAGATCGGTCATGACGGTCTGGTCCGTCACACCGGAGAGGCGGAACGATTCTTGTCCGACGGTCGATTCGAACGATTCATCTGTCATGAGTAAGAGCGTTTGGGAGCCGGGATCTAGATTGAAAAAGTTGTCGTCGAAGAGGGGGAGGGTATAGTCCGGGAAGAGGACGAACCCGCTGACGGTGAACGGTCTGCCGAGGTCGATTGTGTCCCCGATTTCAATTCCATTCTCTTCAGCATACTTTTTGTTCAAGGCGACCTTGTCGTTCGTGCTCGGTCTTGCTCCTGCCTCCACATAGGAGCGGTTAATTGTATCGGATTCTTTTAGCAAGAGACCGCGATGTTCCGCGTCACCGAGTGTGTACGTGATGGCTTTTAAATCACGGAGTTCAATCGTCGCCTCTGGCATTTCTTGTTTGACCGCATCGATGCGTGACGCAATTAAGCGATTAAAGACTTCCTCGTCAGATTGTTTGATGTCGGCTAGTGTGAAGGCTCCGGCTTCAGCGAGTGCGGCGACATCGGGGTCACGTAATTCTTCTTCCGTCACTCGGTTGAGCATCTCGATGGCGAAGTCTTCTTGGTTCGATTCTTCCAAGTATTCCTCGGTCGGGACTTCGATTCCGCTAATCCCATAGAACATCATCGTGTACGTGAGTGAACTCATGACGATGATGATGGCGATGGCGAGCAGTTGCATCCATTTCTTACTGAGCGTCTTCCATACATTTTTGTACAGCATGTCGCCACCTCCTTATCCCCAACGAATGTCACGTGCTGCAACGCGGGTGTCGTGATGGGTCACTTCGACGATTCGACCGGAGTTCATCTTGATGACATCGTCCGCCATGTCACTGATTCCGTTATTGTGCGTGATGACGACGATCGTTTTTTGATACGTCTCGTTCAGTCGCTCCAACAGCTCAAGCACCTTTTTCGAATTCTCCTCGTCGAGCGATCCCGTCGGTTCGTCACAGAAAACGATTGCTGGATTTTTAGCGAGACTTCGGGCGACAGAGACCCGTTGCTGTTCGCCACCGGATAGTTGATAGGGATATTTATCACGTGCTGTCGCGAGCCCGACTTGGTCGAGCAACTCATCGATGGGGAGCGGGTCTTTCGTCAAATCGGACCCGATTTGTACGTTCTCATAGACGGTCAAGTTTTGAAGGAGATTGTATTGTTGAAAAATGAATCCGAGGTGGTCGCGCCGAAACGCCGTCATCTGTTCGGGGGACAAGTCGGTGAGTACCGTGTCTCCGAATGTGATTTTGCCGCTCGTCACGGTGTCGAGTCCGCTGATGACGTTGAGTAGTGTACTTTTCCCGCTTCCGCTCGGTCCGAGGATGACGACGAACGCGCCGTCACGAATGCTTAGGTTAATCTCTTTCAACGCGGCCGTTTCCACGTCGCCGATCTTATAGGTTTTATTGACGTTCTCGAGCTGAATCATCTCTCGTTCGCCTCCTTTGTTCATTATGTATTATGTACCCTTTTCGAAGTCGGATTGGACAAGTTGCATATAGGATGTTTTGAAAAAATAGTGAAACCGCTTCACCTGTGATAAAATAATATAACCAGGTACTAAAAACTTTTTTTAAGGGAGAACTTTTCATGAAAATTGCATACATCACGGACAGCACGATTGTCCTTCCAGATGCTTTAGTGAACCACCCAGATATTCATATCGTCCCGCTCTATGTCGTCAAAGGGGACCAACCGTATAAAGACGGGATCGAAGTCGATGCCACGACCGTCTATGAATGGATTGATGCCGGGGAGCGCGTTTCAACGAGCCAGCCAGCCATCGGAGATTTTGTCACACTGTATGAGAAGTTGAAGGAAGAGTACGACATGGGAATCGCGATTCATTTGTCTTCTGACTTGAGTGGAACGTACTCGGCGTCTGTACAAGGTGCTGAGATTGCAGAATTTAAGTTACTCGCTATTGATTCACGAGCGGGGATCTATACGATGGGGCTCATGCTGGAAGAGTTGATTGAACGTGTCGAACGAGGCGATGCGCTTGAAGACGTGGAAGCCTACATGAAGGAACGCGTTGAAGACGTACGGATTGAGCTGACCCTGCAAAATTTGACACAAATGCAAAAAGGCGGACGCATCTCAAAATCGAAGGCGTTAATCGGGAACATGCTTCAATTGAAACCGGTGCTCCGATTCGAGGATGGGTTGATTGTCCCATATCAGACGGTCCGCACGTATAAGAAAGCACAGGCTCACTTATTCGAAGTGTTGCGTGCAGCGATCGAGTCTGGTGAGTGTAAAGACGTCTCGATTTTCCACGGCAACGTTCCTGAACTCGCACAAGAGTGGAAAGAGCGACTCGGTGACAAGATTCCGATTCGGGTCGACACACTCGCACCGCTCCTCGGGGCGCATACGGGATCTGGGTCGATTGGAATCTCGTATTTGAAAGCGAAATAATTCATGAAGGCGGTTCTCGTGAGAGAATCGCCTTTTGTATGCTTCAATGTTGTTTTTGCTTTCGTAAAAATAGAAATGTGATTGTCAGTGAATAGATCAGTAGGAACGTGATGAGAAACATGGAAAGATCCATCGTTATAGCCTCCTTTCATTGACTGTTGCCGACATTCATGTCTACAAAACTTCTGATTGGGAATCTTTTCAATATTTCATTGTCTCAACTTTCAAACAATTGCTGGAATGTTTTTGCATTACGGGTCATACTAGAAAAAATGAACGAGAAAAGGGGAGAAGACGATGCGATTTCGGAAGTATCTAGTTCGGAGCTGGCTCGCGTGGGCAATCGTCTTCACAGGTGTGACGTATTTGACCTTGCACCACCTGGAATCGTTCGACTGGCCGTTGTTTTGGTTTATCTATACGCTAGGCGCTTTGTTCGTCATGAACCCGCTCAAGCGTAGACATCTCCATTTCACGTTCCATGAGATGTTCGTCTTTATCACGTTCTTCCTTTACGGGCTCGCCCCGGCCCTCCTGATGGGTCAACTTCTTTTGTTGACCTTTCAAGCGAGGACGTTCAATCGTCGGGTCGGACGTCGTCGTTTCTTACATTTCTATCCTTTGAATACGGTGATCGAGTGCCTTCTCGTCCTGTTACCGGGACTAGCCTATATCGGGCTCGGTGGACGCATCGGGGAGCCTGTTCATTTGATGCAAGAGGGAGTAGCGATGTTGGCGTTCCTAGGCACGCTTTTCCTGGTCCTGACGATGAGTTTTGCCTTGTCTTACTTCATGGTCGGGGAGCGGATTCCGTTCCCAATCATGTGGCGATTGATTCGATTTGACTGGCTCGTCGTGTCACTCGAACTGTTGTTCACGATGATTGCCATCGAATCGTATCACGTGTTTGGGTACGTCGGACTCATCGTCACGTTCTTCGTGCTATCTGTCTTAAAAATGACGATGTCAAAAGCAACGGAGACAGAAGAGACGAAAACAAAAGTCGATCAGGTCGAGCGATTGAAAGAACAGCTGTACCGTGTCGATAGCGAGCAACTGTTGATTGAAAAGTTTTGGAACGGATTGCGTGACATCGTAGAAGTTGAACGTGGATGGCTGCAAGTCAACCGAAAAGGGGAGCGAACGTTTTACGACATGACAGGACGCATCATCCCGAGTGTGCCGGACGCCTATACAATCGAGCGTTATCATGACGAAGATGAGCCATGTTTCGTCTATGATTCGTTACATGAATGGCACCCTGAGCTACAACAACAGCAACAAGAGCTGCATCATTCGGCGCTCGTCATCCAGCCCGTTTGGGGAGCAGCGACGGCCGTCAGCTGTATGGTATCGACGACAGCCAACGGGGCATATGAGACACCGATTGCCATCGAAGTGAACCGGCTCCTAAAAACGTTGTCGTGGTCGATCGAGCGAATCGATGAGCGGGACCGCTTGCAGTATGAGAGTTTGACGGACCCGTTGACGGGCTTACATAATCAACGGGCGTTACGCAGCTGGACGACAGAACGATTGAATGACGTGGCATCCTATCCGCTCTCGCTTTTCCTCGTCGACTTGGATCATTTCAAGTCGATCAACGATACGTATGGACATGCGTTTGGGGATGAGGTGTTGATTGAGGCAGGACAGTTATTCACGCGCAGCGTTCGGGCGACGGATCTGGTGACGCGGTATGGTGGGGAAGAATTTGTCTTCGTGTTTCCCCGAATGGATGAGGCGGCAGCCCATCTGGTCGGTGAAAAGATACGTGAAGCGTTGAAACGCCATGATTTTGGTACGGAAGGGACGCGCATCACGGTGACGGCGAGTATTGGGATCGAGACGATTCATGAATATGAAGACCTGGATACAGTACTCCGGCATGCGGACCGAGCCATGTATGTCGGGGCCAAGTTTAATGGTCGTGACCGGGTCGCCCACTATCAAGAACTATCCACAGAAGTCAGATGAAAGGAGGATCCACCAAATGGCGGATCCTCCTTTTGTATGAAAAGATTATGAGTTCGTATTATAAAGTTCTGACTCCACCGCATGAACGGCGGCTGACCAAGAGCCGTAGCGATGTAGGATCGCTTTTGTCGAAGGCTTGTTGTTGCGTTTCGCCCATTCTCGATATGCTTCGAATGAGAGGGAGAAGCCCATTTCCTGAATGGCCTCACGTAGCGCATTGGATAATTCTGTTTTCGAATAGGTCACACTTGCCTCAAGTCCTGCCTCGGCACAGGCATCATGCCACGAACCGAACGTCTTGACGATATGATAATGGCTCGGTGCCTTCGGATGGAGCTTTCGCCATTGCTGATACTTCTTCAAGGTGATGATCGAGCCCATGTCTCGCGAATAAAGTGCAAGCGTCTCGATGATGTCCTCACGTGTATACTTCGGCATTTTGTCTGGCAATTCGACAGTTGCTTCTCCATGCCATTCATAGCCTGCGATGGCAAGTGCCTCAGCCCATGACCCGAACTGTCTGATGATGGATTCAGGAGATGGCCAATTCTGTTCCATGGCAAAGCGACGGTAGACAGAGCGGCGTGGACGTTCCTTCAACAAGTCCCCGAGAAGGCGGATGCAATGGATCATCCTCTGTTGTTCGGTGGACAGGTGATGGGATTTAGTGGTTAGCGTTTGACTCAATGATGGTTCCTCCTTCCGTGGACTCAATTCTGAACCGACAAAGATGAAAAAAATGCTCCTACAATCATACTATCGGATGGTTTTTCGGATTTATTAACGTGATTTTGAAAAATATTAAACAATTTCTAAGAATTGGATAGGTCTAAAGTCACAGATAAACATTTCAAAAAATGGTAACAGTTCTATTACAAATTAAATCGAATTTCGAGATAAATGTAAACAAAAAGTTTTAATCAACCAAAAATGTCATATTTTTATAAAAAAGTACCCAACTGGAGAAATGGGGTCATCGCCTTCGCTCCAGATGAGTACCCTTCTATAATAAATTTAATTTTCAGACTAATCAATCGAATATTGAAATTACATCAAAAAATTTTTAACAGCTGGTCAACGAAAGTCCAATTCTGCTAAAATAGGCGCATTGAGTGAAAAACAGAAAAGAGGATTACCATTATGACAGTTTGGTTATTTTATACGTTGCTCGGATTGATCCAAGGATTTACGGAGCCGATTCCGATTTCATCAAGTGGACATCTTGTTATCTTCCAAGAATTATTTAACATCGACTTGCCGGGATTGTCATTTGAAGTTTTCGTAAATTTTGCATCGCTCCTCGCGGTCTTGACGGTCTATCGTAAAGATGTCATCCGCCTCATCGTCAGCTTATGGACGTTCCTGTTCAAGAAAGACCGGACTGATGAAACGATGGTCGACGTGAAGTTTATCGGCTTGCTCCTCGTCGCAACGGTTCCAGCCGGTGTGCTCGGTGTCATTTTTGGTGACTGGATTGGAGAAGTACTCGGTGGCGTCGCGACGGTCGGATATACGCTCATCATCACAGGTCTCGCGCTTTGGTTCATTCGAAACATGCGCGGGAACAAAGGAGACGGCGGAATCACGTTACGTGACGCCGTATTGATTGGACTCGCACAAGCGGTGGCGCTCATTCCAGGAATCAGTCGCTCTGGAGCAACCATCGTCATGGCAATGTTGCTCGGAATCAAGCAGGAATCAGCACTTCGCTTTTCGTTCTTCTTGTTCATCCCAATCAGTCTCGGGACGATGATTTTGGACGGACCAGCGTTATTTACGAACCCAGAAACACGTGACTTGTTTGGTCCGCTCATCCTGGCGTTCATCGCTTCTTATGTGTTGACTGCGATTTCGTTGAAGTGGTTCCAGCACATCATGGCAAAAGGTGAATTAAAGTATTTCTCATATTATTGCTGGATTGTAGGGCTTCTCGTCGTCCTCTTTCTCGCATAATCGAGACGCTACTCTCACGAGTAGCGTTTTTTGTTTTGCGAAATAAAAACAATTGCGATACAGTAAATCTGTACAAACAAATATTCCTTCGGGGTCGGGTGAAATTCCCAACCGGCGGTGATGGGCCATGCCCTAAGTCCGTGACCCGGGCGCACGTGTGCGAACGGTGGATCTAGTGAGACTCTAGAGCCGACAGTATAGTCTGGATGGGAGAAGGAACAAAAAACAGGTCCGCGTGACCTGTGCTTCGTCGTACGCTTTTCTGTAAAGAAAACGTTTATTTGGCTTGTCCAAAAACGATGAAACCCTCCCACCAAGACCCTAAGGACCGTTCCTTAGGGTCTTTTGTTTGTACGGAAAAAAGGAGGGAGAACGATGAAACAGTACATGCAACAAGCCATCCAATTGGCGAAATCTGCCGACGGACAGACGGGTGTGAACCCGCTCGTCGGCGCCGTTCTCGTCAAAGACGGTCGCGTCGTCGGGCTAGGTGCCCATCTCAAGGCGGGCGAACCGCATGCCGAGGTTCACGCCATCAAGATGGCAGGTGCGGCAGCGTACGGGGCGACACTGTACGTCACACTTGAGCCGTGCTCGCATCATGGAAAGACACCACCGTGTGCCGACTTGATTGTTGAATCCGGAGTCAAACGAGTCGTCATCGCCATGAAAGACCCGAACCCACTCGTTGCGGGAAAAGGGATCATGCGTCTGAAGTCGGCTGGCGTCGAGGTGGAAGTCGGTTTACTTGAAGAGGAGGCTCGGGCACTGAATCCAGCGTTCTTACGGGCGCTTGAGACGAAGCGACCATACGTCATCTTAAAGACGGCGACGAGTCTTGACGGAAAAGTTTCCTTGGATTCCGGTGAGAGTCAATGGGTGACGAGTTCGGAAGCTCGTCGTGACGTCCATGAACTGCGTGCCAAAACCGATGCGATTTTAACGGGAATTGGAACGGTGCTAGCGGATGATCCGGCACTGACCGTTCGATTGGACCATGAGACACGTCAACCGAAGCGAGTCGTCCTCGACCGTGACCTTCGCTTGCCTCTTGCGAGCACGCTTGCCCGAACGGCTGAAGACGTCCCGGTGCTCCTGTTCACCTCGTCAGACGACAGAGAAAAACGGGAACAGGCACGTGCCATGGGAATCGAGTTATTCGATTATACGTCGCTCGGAAACGTGCTCGAGACACTTTACGCGAACGGAGTTGGACGCTTATTGATCGAGGCGGGACCGACACTTGTCACGTCCCTTCTTGACGGAGGGTACGTGGATGAATGGGTCGCCTATCAATCACCGCGCGTGTTCGGCGGGAAAAACGGTGTTTACCGTTCACAACAAGAAGGTTCGCTGGATGCGATTTCTCGTTTTAAGATTCAGCAGGTCGAGACAATCGGACCTGATCTGAAAGTCGTCCTTCGAAAGGGGGCGCACTGATGTTTACAGGAATCGTAGAAGAAATCGGTTCGGTCAAAGCGGTGAAACGAAACGGTCCGTCCTTGCGGCTCGTCCTATCGGGGGCAAAGGTGCTCGATGACGTAAAAATCGGCGACAGCATTTCGGTAAATGGGATTTGTTTGACGGTCACAACGTTTGATGCGTCGACATTCGCCGTTGATGTGATGCCTGAGACACTGAAAGCATCCAGTCTAGATGGCGTGAAGCCAGGAACGCGCGTCAATCTCGAACGAGCGATGCCGGCGAACGGACGATTCGGCGGGCATTTCGTGTCCGGACACGTTGACGGCGTCGGGCGCATCACCAAGAAGCGCCCACTCGCAAATGCCGTATATGTCGACATTCAATGTGACCCTTCGCTTCTCCCATACATCGTGCCGAAAGGCTCGATTTCGGTGGACGGAACGAGTCTGACCGTATTCGACGTATCTGAACGTGGGTTTACGTTGTCGTTGATCCCGCACACGTATAGTGAGACCGTTCTCGGGTCGAAGCACGTTGGTGACCCCGTCAATTTGGAATGTGACTTGTTAGCAAAATATATGGAAAAACTAGTCGGACAATCAAAGATGACACTCGAATCTTTGGCATCACAAGGTTATGGAAAGGCGGGATGGTAATGTTTGATTCGATTGAACGGGCTATTAAGGAATTAAGACGCGGACGTCCGATCATCGTCGTCGATGACGAGTATCGTGAGAATGAAGGTGACTTTGTCGTACTTGGTGACAAAATGACACACGAAACGATGAACTTTTTAATCACGGAAGGGAAAGGACTCGTCTGTGCGGCCGTCGCCGAAGAAGTAGCGGCACGCCTTGAGCTTGCACCAATGGTGACGAATAGCACGGACCCGCATGGTACGGCGTTCACGGTCAGTGTCGATCATATCAATTCGACGACAGGCATCTCGGCGAGCGAGCGCTCCCATACCGTTCGTGAATTAGCGAACCCGACATCACGTCCCTCTGACTTTCAACGACCGGGACATCTCTTCCCGCTCATCGCCAAAAAAGGAGGGGTCTCGGTTCGTCGTGGTCACACAGAAGCATCCGTCGATTTGGCACGCCTTGCAGGCAGTGAGCCGGTAGCCGTCATCTGTGAAATCATTCGTGAAGACGGAGAAATGGCCCGCGTCCCGGACTTGGTTGATGTCGCAAAACGTCATGATTTGGCGTTCATCACAATCGAAGCATTGGTCCAGTATATGGAGACGAGTCTTGTCACGCGCGAAGCGGACGTGTCACTCCCTTCATCGAAAGGGACGTTTCGAATGATTGGATACGAGAATCGATTCGACCGACAAGAGCATGTGGCACTCGTGACCGAGACGCTTACAGACGTCCCGCTCGTTCGAATCCATTCGGAATGTTTGACAGGAGACGTCTTCGGGTCGTTCCGATGTGACTGTGGTCCGCAACTTGATGCCGCCATTAAGAGAATCGAACAGGAGTCGGGCATCGTCCTCTATATGCGTCAGGAAGGACGAGGGATTGGACTCGTGAATAAACTGAAAGCCTATGCCTTGCAAGAGGAAGGGTTGGATACGGTCGAGGCGAACGAGGCACTCGGATTCCATCCCGACATGCGTGACTATCGTGTCAGTGCGGCGATGCTCCGCGACCTCGGGGTGACCCGAGTACGACTCATGACGAACAACCCTGAAAAAGTCGATGCTCTTGAATCGTGTGGCATCACCGTCGTCGAACGTGTCCCGCTTCATGTCGGCGCGCACGAAGCAAATGAATCATATCGTATGACGAAACAACTCAAAATGAACCATATCGGAGGATGAATGAGATGACATATACATTTGAAGGTAATTTAGTTGGAGAAGGCTTAAAGATTGGAATCGTCGTCGGTCGATTCAACGACTTGATCACGATGCGTCTACTCGACGGCGCAAAAGATGCGTTGAAGCGTCATGGCGTGAAAGAAGAGGACGTGTCGCTCGCATTTGTCCCGGGTGCATTCGAACTCCCGCTCGTTGCGAAAAGAATGGCAATGAGTCAAAACTATGATGCGGTCATCACGCTAGGGGCCGTCATCCGTGGTGCGACGCCACACTTTGATTATGTGTGCAATGAAGCGGCGAAAGGAATCGCACAAGCGAGCTATCAATCGGAGGTCCCGGTCATCTTCGGTGTATTGACGACGGAGACGGTTGAGCAGGCGATTGAACGGGCTGGTACGAAAGCAGGGAATAAAGGCTGGGAAGCAGCGACGTCAGCCATTGAAATGGCCAATTTATTGAAGCAAGTGTGAGGAAGAACCGGGTGCATCGTCGCCCGGTTTTTCAATTGGGATAAGCAGGGTAAAAAGACTGAAAATTGGGTAAAATAAACTCATGGAACGATTGCATATATTCCAGACAAAAGGGAGGTTTGGCACATGGCAACTTCGCATGAATCATTGACGTTACAGTTACAACAACAAGAGCGACTCCATCACCTGCTTTCGTCACTCCTCAATCGCTTTTTAACAACAGAGATTGCGGATTTCAAAAAGCGGGTTGACCAGTCGCTAGCCGAACTTGGACATTATTTCGCGGTCGACCGCGTCTATGTCTTCGATTACGATTTCACGAATCAGGTTTGTCACAACACGTTCGAGTGGTGCGCCGAGGGCATCACCGCCGAGATAGACAATCTTCAAGACGTGCCGATCGACGTGCTGCCCGAATGGGTCAACACTCACGTGGCAGGTGAGACGATGTACATTCCACGCGTGGCAGATTTACCAGAAACCAGTGTCGTCCGCGGGATTCTCGAACCGCAGTCGATTCAAAGCTTGCTGGCGGTCCCGATGATGCAAGGCAAGACGTGCCAAGGGTTCGTCGGATTTGATTCCGTCGTCTCGGAGCGAACGTACACGGAATACGAGCAACAGGCACTGCAAGATTTCAGTAACGCACTTCTCGGTGCGGTCGAACGGCACCGGATCGAGGCGGGACGGGAAGAGGCACAGCGTATCCTCGCCGAGCGGGAAAAAGAAATGATTGATTATCAAGAGGGGCTCGTCCGGACGTTGTTACGGCTGTCCGCACTACGTAACAATGAGACGGGGAACCATATCGAGCGGGTACAAGATTTGTCGACGCTCTTTGCGACGATTTTATATGACCATCATCACCCGGACGTGTCGCCACTCTTCATCGAAGGAATTCGACTCGCGGCACCGCTTCATGACGTTGGGAAGATTTCTGTACCAGATTCGATTTTATTGAAGGCGAATAAGTTATCCGACCAGGAATGGGTCTTCATGAAAGATCATGTGCGCGTCGGGGGTGAAGTGTTGAAGGATCTCCAGATACAGTTCCCTCAAAACTACTTTATCCAAATGGCTTATCAGATCGCGCTCTATCATCATGAGCGTTGGGACGGGACAGGATATATCAAAGGGTTGAAGGGAGAGGAGATTCCACTCGCGGCCCGAATCGTCACCATCATCGACGTCTATGACGCGTTACGGACGGTTCGCCCGTATAAACCTGCTTTCTCCCATGACGATACGATTGTCGCGATGAAAGACATGAAAGGGGCGTTCGATCCGACGCTGTTTGATCTGTTCCTGCTCCATCAAGAAGAGATTGCCATCATGTTCGATCAGACTTTTAAAGCACACTAATAAAGGAGACGCTCCCCCGAGGGCACGTCTCCTTGTTGATTAGAATGTTTCAGATGTTGTTTTCGCTTGCATGTGGAGTTGGATGTAATCCGGTCCACCTGCTTTTGAATCCGTTCCTGACATGTTGAATCCACCGAACGGCTGGTAGCCGACGATTGCGCCTGTGCAACCACGGTTGAAGTAAAGGTTACCAACGTGGAAGTTTTGGCGAGCGAACTCTTGGTTTGCGCGGTCACGCGTAAGCACTGCACCTGTCAAGCCGTATTCTGTGTTGTTCGCGATGTCGATCGCTTCTTTAAAGTCTTTCGCTTTTGTGAAGGCGACGACTGGTCCAAAGATCTCTTCTTGCATGAGACGTGCTTTCGGGTCGACGTCTGCGACAACCGTCGGCTCGATGAAGTAGCCTGTTGAGTCATCGGCGTTTCCACCTGCGACGATACGTCCTTCTTCTTTGGCGACATCGAAGTACGATGTGATTTTCTTGAAGGCTGCTGCGTCGATGACAGGTCCCATGAAGTGTTCGTTCTTCTCTGTGTTTCCGACAGAGAGTTCGTTCGTGAGTTCGACGACGCGGTCAAGTACCGTATCATAAACGCTGTCGACGATGACGGCACGTGAACAAGCTGAACATTTCTGACCTGAGAATCCGAATGCCGATTTGACGATCGATTGTGCTGCGAGTTCGAGATCCGCTGACTCGTCGACGACGATTGTATCTTTTCCGCCCATCTCTGCGATGACGCGTTTGAGCCAGATTTGACCTTCGTTCAATTTAGAAGCACGTTCGTTGATGCGGAGTCCCACATCACGTGATCCTGTGAAGCTGATGAAACGAGTCTTCGGATGGTCGACGAGGTAGTCTCCAACTTCTGCACCCGGTCCTGGGATGAAGTTGAGGACACCTTTTGGAAGACCTGCTTCTTCCATCACTTCGACGAATTTTGCAGCAACGATTGGTGTCGTCGAAGCTGGCTTCAAGAGAATCGTGTTACCGGCAACGATTGCCGCAACCGCTGTACCGGCCATGATTGCGAACGGGAAGTTCCATGGGCTGATGACGATCCCGACCCCGAGTGGGATGTAGTCATAACGGTTGTATTCGCCTGGACGGCTCTCGACTTTCTTACCAGGTTTGAGTTCTAGCATTTGACGTGCATAGTATTCCATGAAGTCGATCGCTTCTGCCGTATCCGCATCTGCTTCGTTCCATGGCTTACCTGCTTCTTTGACGAGATAAGCTGAGAACTCGTGCTTGCGCTTGCGGACGATGTTCGCTGCTTTGAACAAGACGTCTGCGCGGACGGCTGGGTCGACATGGCGCCATGAGTCGAATGCTGTGAGTGCTTCTTGCATCGCACGTTCTGCGAGCTCTTGGTTTGCTTTTGAGACGCGACCGATCACTTCTTCTTTGTTCGCTGGGTTGTAAGACGTGATTTTTCCTTCCGTCGTAACCTTTTCCCCACCGATTACGAGCGGATAGTCTTTCCCGAGCTCACCGTTCACTTTCTCGATTGCCGCTTGGATCGCATCGGCATTCTCTTTTTGTGTAAAGTCTGTGAATGGTTCATGTTTGTATGGAATCATTCTCGTTCCCCCTTAAAGTGATGTTGAGCGTTAAAGCGCTTACGTCTGTATTGTATCGAAATTATCGTAGAAATCCTAGTGAAACAATTTTCCAGAAATACATGCCATTGGAGCGACGATTCGAGACATGGTAGGATGGGGGAGAACACGGCTTTAGAAAGGACGAACAACATGAAAAAATGGCTCATTCCGCTCCTCCTCGTCTTCACGCTTGGCGCATGTGGGAACGACGAAGAGACGGTTATAGAAGAAACGAAACGCGCATTGCCAGACGCTGTCACGGAAGTGTATGCAGACTATCAAACGGCGCTCGAATCGGGCGATGCCGAGGCGCTCGCAGCCATCGACTACGCGGGTCGATTGACTGACATTCCGGCGACCGGTGCCGTCACGCGTCAGCTCGCCCCGGGTGACATCTATGAGAGTTGGGTCAACGAGGACGAAGACGTGGCGTTTCTCGTTCATGAAATGGTCGACCAAGACGGCAATCCGCTCCCGAACCGGCTCAGTAAAGTCGCTGTGAAAGAAGGCGACGACTGGTCGCTCGTCATCACGCCGACTGCGTTACCAGAGGATGTTATCGCCGAAGTCGGAGAGCTCCTCATCGGGATACAGGCCAACGAATATGGGGTCAACGCAGAAGCGAACGCCCGTCTTGCAGAGGTTCCGGAAGATGAGGCGGGACCAATCTATGACCGAGTCAATGCCCAGACCGACTATACGGCACTCGAGGCGGACAATAACGTCTTTCTTTTGATGGCGGAGACGTTGACGGTCGAAGAGAACCAAGCCATCATGGCCGATTATTTTAAAGCATATGAGAAGTGGTATACCGACAATGAAGAGACGCTTCAAAAAGCGGCCGCCACTGAAGATCCAATCGAGTATATCGAAGTTCTCGATCCATTAAAGACAAAACTAGAGGAAGCGATCGATGGTTTTGACGAACAACTCGTCGACCCGTCGTTCGGTTAAGGAGGAAAACAGATGCTCGCACCTACATTTTCATTACCAAACCAAAATGGAGAGATGGTCTCGCTGAAAGATTATTTAGGTAAGAAAGTCGTTTTGTATTTTTATCCTCGTGACTCGACACCGGGTTGCACGACGGAAGCGTGTGATTTCCGTGATGCGATGCCGAAGATGGAAGGCGCGGTCGTCATCGGGATTTCAGCGGACAGTCAGAAGAAGCACCAGAACTTTATCGCGAAGAATGAGTTGCCGTTCGACTTGCTCGTCGATGAGAATCATGAAGTGTCTGAATTGTACGGCGTTTGGCAACTGAAGAAAAATTACGGGAAAGAGTACTACGGCATCGTCCGTTCGACGTTCCTGATCAATGAAGACGGCTATATTCAAGAAGAGTGGCGTAACGTCAAAGTGAAGGGACACGTTGAAGAGGTCGTATCTGCCATTCGTTCGTAAAATGAGCAAAAGCGGTATTAGACTGTAGACTACATAGGTCTACAGTTTTTTTTGACCAAGTACAGGCACGGAGCTGCATCGCTTTCTCATCGAGAAATAGTCTCTTAATCAACGATTCGTATGGATTGTGAAATCGCTGCTTTTAGATTCTGAGATATATTACAATCATATTTCGAAATAAATTTTAAGAAGCTCTTAAGAACAAGGTTTCAGGGAAAATATTACAATTATATAACGTGTTGAAAACGCTTTCTTTCAGTGGCGTACCTTGACTCGATTGTGAATGTTCTGAAAAATATAGGGAGAGCGCTCAAATCAAGAACGTAGGAGGAGAGCAACACAGTGAATCAAATTGAAAGTTGGCTGTCGAGTTTATCAAATCTCGTATGGGGGCCACATCTATTAATCTTACTCGTCGGGACAGGAATCTTCCTGACCGTCCGTCTCGGCTTTATTCAAGTGACGAGGCTTGGTGTCGGCTTGAAAGAGGCATTTATTCCAAAGAATGAAAAACCAAAGAAGAAACAACGAGGGGACATCTCGCATTTCCAAGCATTGATGACGGCCTTGGCGGCCACGGTTGGTACCGGAAACATGGTCGGTGTCGCGACGGCGATCGTCCTCGGGGGACCAGGCGCAGTCGTTTGGATGTGGTTATCCGGTTTTGTCGGAATGGCGACGAAATATGCGGAGGCCATCCTAGCGGTCAAATATCGCGTTGTCGATGAACGAGGCGAAATTGCCGGTGGACCGATGTATTACTTAGAACACGGGCTAAAGAAAAAATGGCTCGGCATGTTGTTTGCCTTATTCGCATCGGTCGCAGCTTTTGGGATTGGGAACGGGGTACAGACGAACTCAATCAGTCTCGCTTTGAACAATTCGTTCAACGTCCCAATGGTTGTGACAGGAATCGTCATGATGGCGGTGACGGCGTTTGTCATTTTAGGTGGTGTCAAATCAATCGGAAAAGTCGTCGGGATCTTCGTCCCGTTCATGATTTTTGCATATGTCGGAAGCGGGCTCGTGATTCTCATCATGAACTTTGAATTGGTACCGGGTGCCTTATCGACGATGTTCTCGAGCACATTCAGTGCCGAGGCCATCGGTGGAGGTGCGTTAGGTGCTGCGATTCGCTACGGGGTCGCGCGCGGTGTGTTCTCTAACGAGGCAGGACTTGGATCTGCACCGATTGCGGCCGCGGCAGCGAAGACCGATTTCCCGGGACGACAAGCACTCGTCTCGATGACACAGGTGTTGATTGATACACTCATCGTCTGTTCGATTACCGGACTCACGATTGTCATGGGTGGTCAATATACGGAAGGACTCGAAGGGATTGCTTTGACGCAAGCGTCATTCGCCTATTTCTTAGGACCGATTGGTGAAATCATCGTGACCGTCTCACTCGTCTTCTTCGCCTATTCGACCGTCCTTGGCTGGTGTTATTACGGGGAACGTTCCGCATACTATTTACTCGGGGAAAAAGTCATCGTCCCGTATCGTGTCCTCTATATTTTAGTCGCAGGACTCGGTGCGATGACGACGAACTTGAATTTGATTTGGTCCATCTCGGATGTGTTCAACGGTCTCATGGCGATTCCGAACTTGATTGGGCTCTTGTTCCTGTCGGGTGTCGTCGTCGCCGAGACAAAGCGATTCGAACTCGAACGAAAAAAAGAAGCGGCGCAGTCTGCCGCATGATTAGAAAACCCGCCGAACAGCACGTGTCGGCGGGTTTTTGTCATACCTTGAATTGTCGAATCAATGAATCGAGCTCTTCCATCTTTTGTTGCGATTGTTCGGTCGCTCGGTTCAACTCAGCGAAGCGATCGACGGACATCGTCACTTTTTCAGCAATCTCCTGAGTCCCGAGCGCTCCATTGTTGACGGTCGTCGCCACGTCTTGAATGACGCCGATCATATTTGATGTCAGTAGCTCAAGCTCACCCGCGGCAGCGGCGAACTCGGTCGCCGTCGTCTCAAAACGTCCCGCGTCCTCGCTATATTGGCCGGCCGCCTCCTCGAGTTGGTCATAGTCTTTCAACACGTTCGTATCGAGGAAGTGAAGCATCTGACCTGAGCTTTCATTCAAATGATCGACCGAATGGAGGACGGTCGTCGAGATGGCTTGGATGCGTTCGACGGTCGCTCGGCTTGTCTCGGCAAGTTTTCGAATCTCATCAGCAACAACGGCAAATCCACGACCGGCCTCACCGGCACGCGCTGCCTCAATGGAAGCGTTGAGGGAAAGCAGGTTCGTTTGGGCGGCGATGTCGAGAATATCGTTCGTGAGCGTTGCGATTTCACGGACAGCTTTGGCGTCTTGCATCGCTTTCTCTAAGTTCGTGCGTGTCGACTGCAGAACGCTGATGGCGTTCTCCTTCGCTTCCACCGCATGCGACTTCAGAGAGAGGGCGCGTTTATCAATCTGTTTGGCTTCGACTTTTCGCTCATCAGCCATCGTCACGATATGATGAATCGTCCGTTCCATATCCGACGCAGACGCGTTCATCTCTTGCGCGCTCGCGGCCGTCTGTTGCATGCCGGCGGTCAAGTCTTCGGTCGTCGCCGCAGTCGTCGTCATATACGTATCGAGTTCTTTCAATTCGTCATACATATGGGTTGATTGTTTCGTCACGCCTGTTGTCACATCGTTCACTTGCAAAATCAACTGACGTAAATTGGCGATGAACTGATTGAAGTCACGGGCAAGTCCTGCGAACTCGTCACGACGTTTCACGGGAATCGACGTCGTCAAATCGCCTTCGCTCGTTGCGAGTTCGTGCATCTTCGTCTTGAACTCTTTGAGTGGTTCAAAAATCGAACGGAAAATGAAGAGCATCATGAGAATCGTCATGACAGCCGCGACTCCGAGAACGATGAGAAGTGTCAGCTGAACCTGTTCAAACATCTTAGCCGCAGCAGCTGTGTCCGTTTGAATTTCTTCACGGTTCAAGTTGACAAGAAGACCGAGAGCGTTCGAAAGGGTATCCGCGCTTGCGGTAGCCGTATCACGAATGTATTCTTCCGCAACTCCTTCACCTTCTTCATTTGAAATACGGATAAGTTCGGTCATGACAGTCTGGAAGTCGTTCCAGTTCGCACTAGCTTCATCAAAAAGTTGTTGATCCTCTTCCATAATAATTGTCGCTTCATAGCCATCCATCCGCTGTTCTAAAATCGCGACGGATGCTTGAATGTCTCGCTCGATATTTTGTTTCGTCACCGCATCGTCGACTAGAGCGTGACGAATGAGGTGGCGTCGAATTTCGAGCAATTGTTTATCGACCTGATGGATTTGGTCCATCCCCGGTACCCAGGAGACGGTCATATCTTCTTGAGCCGCTTTTGAGGCGTTCAAGGCATACCAAGAGTAACCGCTTACACCGAGAAGTAAAACGAACATGATGCTGAAAGCGGTGATTAGTTTATTTCGGATCGACATATGATTCCTCCTTAACGAATCGTTTCTCTACATAAGCATAATCAGAATCGCGCTTCGACCGTATAGCTGATTTTGAAAGCGGGTCAATATTCGAGGAGGATTCCCCTAGTTTCATAAAAATGAGACAATTTAGAACGAGATAGATTTCCTTTTTTGTCTTATGAAAAAGTGGTATGATAATGAACGATGTATTGAAAACTGTTGGAGGTGGGAATTTTGGCTCGTATTACAGAAGCTGAAGTTCGGCACGTTGCCGGACTTGCCCGACTTGCGATCACGGATGAAGAAGTGACGCACTTCACGGAGCAATTGACAAAAATTCTCGAGTTCGCCGAGCAACTCGATGAGCTGGATACAACGGGCGTCGAACCGACGACCCATGCCCTAGATTTGAAAAACGTACTACGCAAAGACGAGGTTCGTCCATCGCTTCCACGTGAGGAAGTCGAACGGATGGCACCTGACTGGGAGAACGGTCAAGTCCGTGTCCCTGCGGTCTTTGAGTAAGGAGGCCTTTCATGAGTTTATTTGACCACGGTGTAGCGAAACTGCATACGTTATTAAAAGAAGGCGAAGTCACGGTCACGGACCTCGTCAAAGAGTCGTTCGATCGCATCGAAGCGACGGATGACAAAATTGGTGCGTTCTTGACGCTCAATGAAGATGCGTTCGAGCAAGCGAAACGCATGGATGAGCTCGCCAAAACATCAGATAACCCGCTCTTCGGGATGCCAATCGGTGTGAAAGACAACATCGTCACAAAAGGGATGCGCACGACATGTGCCTCGACGTTCCTCGAGAACTTCGTCCCGGCCCACGATGCGACAGTCGTCGAGCGTCTTCATGATGCTGGTGCCGTCACGATTGGGAAGTTGAACATGGACGAGTTTGCGATGGGTTCATCGAACGAGAACTCGGCGTTCAAACCGGTCCGTAACCCATGGGACCCGACGCGTGTACCAGGAGGTTCTTCAGGCGGTTCAGCGGCATCGGTCGCAGCTGGACAAGTCCTCTTTAGCCTTGGTTCGGATACGGGTGGTTCGATTCGTCAACCAGCCGCGTATTGCGGTGTCGTCGGGATGAAACCGACATACGGTCTCGTCTCACGCTTCGGCCTCGTTGCCTTCGCGTCGTCACTTGACCAAATCGGTCCGCTCACGCGTACCGTTGAAGACAATGCTTACTTATTGAATACGATTGCGGGACACTGTGACATGGATTCGACGTCAGCCGAGGTCGAGGTGCCAGATTATACGGCAGCGCTCAACCAAGATTTGACGGGGATGAAGTTCGCCCTCCCAGAAGAGTTCATGGCAGAAGGCGTCGCGCCTGGTGTCCGCGAACAGATTGAAAAAGCAATCGAGACACTTAAGTCTCTCGGTGCGACGATCGAGACAGTATCGATTCCGTCCGTCAAGTACGCGCTCTCAGCTTACTACTTGCTCGCATCATCAGAAGCCTCTTCGAACTTGGCTCGTTTCGATGGCATCCGTTACGGACGTCGTGCCGAAGCGGACACGCTCGACGAAGTGTTCACGTATTCGCGTGAACAAGGTTTCGGTGACGAGGTCAAACGCCGGATCATGCTTGGGACATATGCGCTCAGCTCGGGTTATTACGATGCGTTCTATAAGAAAGCACAGCAAGTCCGTACCCTCATGAAGCAGGACTTCGCGAAAGTGTTCGAAGAGTATGATGCCATCGTTGGACCAACAGCTCCGACGACAGCGTTCAAACTCGGCGAACAGCTCGACGATCCGCTCACGATGTATGCGAACGATATCATGACGATTCCGGTCAACTTGGTCGGTATCCCGGCGATCTCGGTCCCGGCAGGTCTTTCAGAAGGTCTTCCGGTCGGTCTTCAAATTATCGGGAACTACTTTGATGAATCAACACTTTACCGCGTGGCCCATGCTTTTGAACAAGCAAACGGCGGTTTCAAGATGCCACAGCTCTAAGGAGGACGTACGATGAACTTTGAAACGATCATCGGGATCGAGGTGCACGCCGAGCTGAGCACGAAGTCGAAGATTTGGTGTGGCTGCTCACGCACTTACGGTGCCGAAACGAATACACAGACGTGTCCGATTTGTCTCGGACACCCGGGCGTCTTGCCTAAATTGAACGAAGAAGCGGTCAACCTCGCCATCAAAGCGGCGATGGCACTCAACTGTGAGATTGCGACAGATACGAAATTTGACCGTAAGAACTACTTCTACCCAGACACGCCAAAAGCGTATCAAATCTCGCAGTTTGACAAGCCAATCGGTTCAAACGGTCACGTCGACGTCGAAGTCGATGGCGAGATGAAACGATTCCGCATCGAGCGCGTACATTTGGAAGAAGATGCTGGAAAGATGAACCACACGGGCGAGAAGCACTCGGTCGTCGACTTCAACCGGACCGGCTCACCGCTCATCGAGATTGTCAGTGAAGCAGATATGCGTTCACCAAAAGATGCGGTCGCGTACCTCGAACGTTTGAAAGAGGTCCTTTCGTTCGCTGGCGTCTCGGACGTCAAGATGGAAGAAGGATCGCTTCGCTGTGACTGTAACATCTCGGTCCGTCCATTCGGGCAAGAGAAGTTTGGGACGAAGACAGAGCTCAAGAACTTGAACTCGTTCTCGAACGTCTTGAAGGCACTCGACTTTGAAGAGACGCGTCACCGTAAATTGCTTCTCTCAGGTGGCGTCATGCGTCAAGAGACGCTCCGCTACGACGAAGCAGCGAAAAAGACGATTCTCATGCGTGTCAAAGAAGGGGCAGCGGACTACCGCTACTTCCCAGAACCGGACCTCGTCCGTCTCGAAATCGATGAGGCGTGGAAAGAGCGCATTCGCGCGACGATTCCAGAGATGCCGGCAGCACGTCGTGAACGCTACATGAGCCAATACGGTCTCTCGGCATACGACGCGAAAGCCCTCACGTCGACGCGTGAGTTCTCGGACTTATTCGAAGCGACGACAGCGGCTGGAGCTGAACCGAAAGCAGCAGCGAACTGGCTCATGGGTGAAGTGCTCGGTCACTTGAACAAGTCGAATGAAACGGTCGAAACGATGAAGTTGACACCGGAATCACTCGCAGAACTCATCCGCTTGATCGCGGAAGGGACGATTTCATCGAAGATTGCGAAGCGTGTCTTCACAGCGATGATGGAAGAGGGTGCAGAGCCGAAAGCGTATGTCGAAGCGAACGGTCTCGCCCAAATCTCGGACGAGAACTTGCTCCGCGGCTACATCCTCGAATTGTTTGAGGCACACCCGCAAATGATCGAAGACTTTAAGAACGGGAAAGACCGTGCGAAAGGCTTCATCATCGGGCAAATCATGAAACAGACGAAAGGGATGGCGAACCCGGCACTCCTCGATGGCTTGTTCCACGAAGAGATTGCAAAACGCTAAGCAGGCGGCGAGACACTTGTGTCTCGCTTTTCGCTCGAGTTGAGCACAGGGGAGAGAATCAATATGCAACGGAAACGTGCGCGGGTCATTTATAACCCGACATCTGGTAAAGAAGTGATCAAACGGGAACTCCCGTACATTTTGAACCGCCTCGAGGATGCGGGTTATGAGACGTCGACGTATGCGACGAAAGCGATTGGTGATGCCACGCTCGAAGCAAAACGGGCCTCGGCGGCCGAGTTCGACCTCATCATCGCCGCAGGTGGAGACGGGACATTGAACGAAGTCATCTCAGGGCTCGCACCGCTTGAGAATCGTCCGACAATCGGTCTCATTCCGGTCGGGACGACGAACGACTTTGCCCGGGCGATGCGGATTCCGCTGAGCGTCGTCGGCGCGCTCGACGTCATTTGTGACGGATTCGAGATGCCGGTCGACCTCGGGGAGATCGAAGGCGAGAAAGGTGATATCCACTACTTCATCAATATCGCCGGCGGTGGAATCATGACCGAGCTCTCGTATGAGGTGCCATCGAAGTTGAAGACGGCACTCGGACAGCTCGCGTATTACGTGAAGGGGATGGAGAAACTGCCACTCATCAAACCGACGTACATCGAGCTCGAGCACGATGAAGGGACATTCCAAGGCGAAGTCATGGTCTTCCTCACATCGAACTCGAATTCGGTCGGTGGATTTGAAAAAATCTCACCGCACGCGTCGTTGAATGACGGGTTGTTCGACTTGTTCATCCTTCGGAAATGTAACTTGTTCGAATTCATCCATGTCGTTCGTCTTCTCCTCCGTGGAGAACATTTGTCGAGCTCGCTCGTTGAACATGTGAAGACGAGCCGCGTCAAGATGAAGACGACGGAGCCGATGAGTCTGAACATTGACGGGGAGTATGGCGGGGAGTGCACAGGTGAGATGCGGAACTTGTTCCGTCACTTGACGGTGCTCGCACCGAACGCCCGGATCCGCGAGATGGAAGATTTAAATGCACAATATGAACGCGAACAGATGATCAAGCAGTTGTTCAATGTTTCGCTAGATAAAGCAGAGTGAAAAGATAGGAATGACGACATCAGTCATTCCTATTTGTAATGGAAGGAGCATTCGTATGCTACCAGTGAAAAAGAATGATCGTCTCGATGTCCACGTCCACGACCTGACCCATGAAGGAGCGGGTGTGGCGCGTGTCGATGGCTATACATTGTTCGTGCCGAACGCGTTGCCAGGAGAGACGGTCGAAATCGTCGTGACGAAGACGAACAAGCAGTACGGGTTCGCCCGATTGTTGAACGTGAAAGAAGCGAGTGCCGACCGCGTCGAGCCGCCGTGCCCGATCTTTTATCAATGTGGTGGCTGCCAGCTGCAACACTTCAGCTATGAAGGACAACTCCGCCAGAAACGGGAACGCGTCGTCGATGCGTTAAAGCGTCTCGGCCAGTTCGATGTACCGGTCCATGACACGATTGGGATGCCGGAACCTTGGCGCTATCGTAACAAGGCACAAGTCCCGTTCAAACAAGAAGGAGACCGTCTCGTCTCAGGTTTCTATCGTCCTCGTTCGCATGACATCGTCGAGATGAGCGAATGTTTGATTCAAGATGAGCGTAATGACAAGGCGATCCAAGTCGTCCGTGACGTATTGGACGCTCGCGGTGTGCCAGCGTATGACGAGAAGACAGGACGTGGGGTTATCCGTCACGTCATGGCCCGTTATGGGTACCATTCAGGTGAACTCATGATCGTCCTCATCACGAAGACGACGAAGTTAAAAGGCGTGAATGAGATTGTCGCGGACATCGTCGAGCGTCTCCCTGACGTGACGTCGATCATGCAAAACGTCAACCCGGACAAGACGAACGTCATCCTCGGGGCGACGAACAAGTTGCTTTATGGTCATGAGACGATTGAGGACAAAATCGCAGGACTCACGTTCACGATTTCCCCGCACTCGTTCTTCCAAGTCAACCCGGTCCAAACAGAGAAGTTGTACGGG
Organism: Exiguobacterium sp. s183; assembly: GCF_018617655.1. Classification (NCBI taxonomy): domain Bacteria; kingdom Bacillati; phylum Bacillota; class Bacilli; order Caryophanales; genus Exiguobacterium; species Exiguobacterium sp. s183. The sequence goes on along the minus strand of NZ_JACSKN010000006.1, from coordinate 174,378 downwards.
AAAGCGTTAGAATACGCACAACTGTCAGGTACGGAGCAAGTCGTCGATGCGTATTGTGGCATCGGGACAATCAGCCTCTTCCTCGCCAGGAAAGCGGCACACGTTTACGGTGTCGAAGTCGTACCGGAAGCAATCGAGGATGCGAAACAAAATGCGCTCGTCAATGAGATTGATAACGTGACGTACGCATGTGGAGCGGCCGAAGATGTGCTCCCACAGTGGAAGAAAGACGGTGTGAATCCGGACGTGATTGTCGTCGACCCGCCGCGTAAAGGATGTGCCGAGTCATTCCTCGAGACGATGGTCGAGATGGGACCGAAGCGAATCGTATACGTCTCATGCAACGTCGCGACACAAGCACGTGATATGCGTTATCTTGCCGACCGTGGCTATCGCTTGATGGAAGTGACACCGGTCGACATGTTCCCGCATACGGCGCATGTGGAGACGGTGGCATGGATGGAGAACGTAGAATAAGATGAATGTATGATGCCTTCGATTGAATCAATCGAGGGCTTTTTTTGCAAACAGCCGAAAGGGGAGTCGGAGATGAGAAAGATCATTGTTCTGGAACATTTGTCATTGGATGGCGTGATTCAAGCACCTGGTGGAAAAGAAGAGGACATGAGCGGGGATTTCATGCATGGAGGATGGACAGAGCCATTTTCGAGTCAAGAGCTCGGCATTTGGATTCGAACGCAGATGCACAGTGAGTTTGATCTGTTACTTGGTCGAAAAACATATGATCAGTGGGCGAGTTACTGGCCAAAACATGATGACATTTGGCCGGAAGCCAACCGTGCAGTGAAGTATGTGGTTAGTAGGCATTCACATGATTCACAATGGGAATCAACGACGTTTCTGACAGACCCGGTCGAATCATTGAAACGACTCAAACAAGAGGACGGACCGGATTTACACGTCTGGGGCAGCAGTGAACTCGTACACACGTTACTCGCGAACGACCTCATCGATGAATACCGATTGATCATGTATCCGATTATCATTGGTTCCGGAAAACGTCTTTTCCCAGATGGAAACATCTTGCCACTTCAACTTGATGTAGTCGAGCAACAGTTGATGCCGAACGGAGTCAGTATCGTCCGCTACGAACGTATTCAACAAGATGGAGAGGGGCTATGAGAATCGAGCAGCACCTCGAGATGACCCTTTCCGAATCGATGGATAAAGGGTTGATCGAGCTATTACAACATGCGTTTCCTTCCATTTATCCGAATCGCCGCTATTTCAAGCAATTGCCCCATCTCCGTCTGATTGCGTATGAAGACGAACAAATCATCGGACAAGTCGGGTTAGATTTTCGTGTGATGAATATGGATGGAACGCCGATTCACGTGCTTGGCATCATCGATTTATGCGTACGGGAAGCAGTGCGGGGACGTGGGGTCGGACGGGCGTTAATGGAAAAAGTCATCGCGCTCGGGGAAGCGTACCCAATCGATTTTCTCCTGTTGTTCGCTGACCGGCCAGATCTTTACGAGCGCATTGGATTTCACACGGTATCCAATACATGCACGTGGCTTCAAATCAATGACGAGAATCAAACGACACGAGGAATCGGGGAAGCACGATTTGAAGAATTGATGATTCGTCAGGTGGGAGACAAACGATGGACCGATGGAAAGCTCGACTTGCTCGGATACTTATACTAGGAGGGTCCAGATGAACCGTGAACAAGTGTCAGACATGTATGAAACGTATGCACAAAAAATTGGTGACCGGAAACAAGTGTACGAAACGATTGCGAGCACCTTCGACGTGAAGCGGGCGCTTTATCCTGGAAGTCACGTCGATATCACAGAAGTGAAGAAGACGATGAAAGGTCCCCGATATACGAAACAAGTGGAGAACTATATGTTTCGGAAAATATAAAATGGAAATAAGTTAAAAATATAATTTACTTGTGGAAATCCAATCTTTTTATTGCCATACTTTATAAAAAGGCGATTCGATTTTCAGGAGGATAATGACTTATGAACAGAAAAATTTTAAACGGCATAATGATTTTTAGTCTGACTTCAATTCTAGTTGGATGTGGGGATGAGGCAAGTGACCATGAAGGCCAAATAAAAATTCCTACATCTGCTAGCTATTATGAAGGCGAAAACTATAAAGAAGTGATGGCTGACCTTGAAAAAAGTGGATTCAAAGATATAAAAACAAAAGCAGTCGAGGACTTAGTTACCGGTTGGATTACAAAAGATGGAGAAATTGAAGAAGTTTCTATAGGTGGGAAAACTGATTACTCTGAAGGACAATGGGTTGCGGAGGATGAAGAAATTATCATCACATATCATACATTTGAAAATGATGAATCAAGTGAGAGCAACAGTTCTAAAGACGAAAAAGATAGTTCAGGAAATGATGAAGAGGTTGAAGAGGTAATTGAAGAAGAACCGGAAACGCTTACGAGAGATAATAGTAAAGAATTAAATGCTGTATTAAGCGTAGATTTCGAGTCGGATCCATTACTTCAAGATTTTGCAAAAGAGTATGAAGGTAAATTGATTGAATTCGATGCGCACACTGCATACGTGAATAAACACGGGAGTTATGATACTCGATTCGACTATCTGATACTTGTAGGTGACTACACTGAGGGCGAAACACCAGGTCCTAATTTCCAGCTTCGTAATGTGAACTACTTTGATTTAAATTTAACTGGTGAAAATATTCCAGACCCTTTTGGAATTGGTCACAATATACGTATCACTGCTGAAGTAATTGAGTATGAAGAGGCGTCTAATTTATTCTTAATTGATCCTGTTTCTATCCAAATGAGATAAGTATGATTCTTTCGAAAATGTAAATTCAGGAGGAATTCGATGAAACAATATAAGATTCAAAACCGAAACGTCCCGATTTCCTTACATGACGCTGTCATCACGGAAGCGACCGTGATGGGTTCGATGATCCGTCTCGTATTTGCAGATGGAATCCGTGATTTGTTCAAGAAGGAAGCGGTGTGGACAGGACGTGCCACCGTGACGATTCCGAACATCGATTGGGACTCTTCTTCACTTACACGATTTGGTGAAACGACCTATTCGATGTGTCGAATCGAGCAACTCGGTCAGTTCGTCAAAAGTGGGCGGTTCGAGATTGTCGATGAGTTGTATGGTTATCGCCAGCTCTTATTCCGCTGCATGTGGTTGACGGATACGACATGTGAGACGGTGGAGTTGAATCTCTCCCATGCAAGCGAGCTCGTCATCCGATGGGAAGACGAACCTGTGGAAGAAATGTATGAATCTGAATCACTTTGAAGAAAGTGTAAGTCCCACATGTTGAGCGACTGCTCTCGCGACGTCTTGTTTTGATTGATAATCCGTTACAATTTTTTCTGCATGGATGTCAGATTCGAATGCGGATTGGCAGCGGTCGATTTGAGACTTCCCCCAAGAGTTGAACCACTCGAATCGTTTATTCAATCGTTTCACGAGTGTCCGTCGATTCGCTTCGAGAATGATATGTCGTACATCGACGCCTTCCCGTTGAAGCCGTCCGATGATTTCATCTACATACGTTGCGTCAACGAGTGTCATCGGAACGAGGATAACCCCATCAAAGGACGTTGCGATTTTCAAAAGCATTCGATAATTGAACTCTCGCCATTCCGGGTGATGTTGAAAATCAGGCTGTTGGAGGCTCTCTGGTAATTGATTCCGAATAAAAAATCCAGCCTGCTCCGGGTCATAGAGAAATGCGTTCGGCAGTTGTTTCTGAAGTATATTAGCACATGTGGTTTTGCCTGAACCGAAAGCGCCGTTGATCCACAAAATCATTGTCATCATCCTTTCGTGTTTATATTCTCTACGATTACAATGGAGTCCTATAAAAAACACCCCATAGTAACGGAATTCGAATTCCATCTACTATGGGGTGTTGTCATGCTGTCTTTGGATTAGGAGATTCTGTTTCACGTAATGCATCGACTCGCTTGTATTCTTCGGTATCGGTCCACATCTCGTCTTTCAACGGGTTGAGACGTCGTTTAACAATACGTGACACCTGCATGACGGCGAGCACGACGTTGAGGACAAGACTGATGAGTGCGAGTGTCCAGTTCGCTGCTGGATTATACGAGACACTCACATTGAACGTACTACCGACCGCAAAGAAGTAAGGGAAGGTCATGACCCACATCATCCAAATCGATAGTGTCTGGGCACGGTTTTGCATCCATGTCCCTTTCGCCCAAAGAAGAGCAGGAATCGTTGCGGCAATGTTCAAGGCGAAGCCGGAATAGAATGCATTGCCCGGTGCACAAGAGTAGACGTAGGAGATGTTCCAAATACCATACGCGATGATCCACAGTTTCGTCTGGTCTGGCCAAATCATATCGACTCGTCTACCGGACGTCGCGAAGATACCGAACCATCCGCAAATCGTGAGGATGTTCAAAATCCCGGCGAAGGCGTTGATATAGTTCCAACCACCGGAGATGTAAGTCATTCCATCGACGACTCCATCAAATCCCACGAAGCCGACTTGAAACTCCCGAATGACGGCCTCCATGATATTGATGGCAAGAATAGCCGGGACGAGTACTAAATACCAAGGATGTTTCTTATGGTAGTTTGTGAAGCGGATGACCATGTAGATGAGTGCGCCGGCGAGTGCCGAATACACCTTCACCCAGTGGAACCATGATGTAATCTCGGAATCGACGACAAACAACCAGATCGGGGTCAACGCAATCGGTAACGCCATGAACATGAGTTGACTCGCCCGTTTTCCAGAGCGGACGAACTCGTTCAAACCCATTAAAAGACCAAGTACGACGAACCACATGACGACGTTATACCAAGGAATCGACTCGAAGAAAAACATAAAACAACGCTCCTTTCAGAAATGAAATGACCAGAAATAAATGCAATGACTAAACATACCGAACGTTCGTTATGTTTATGTGAAAAGTGTAACAATATATTGTAAGCGCTGTCAATATGAGTTGGTAGCTCACAGGGAAGTGTCGAAAGTTCGCCACATCATTATGATATAATGAGCGATGAGAACAGAGGAGGGTGCTGGATGATGATGAACGAAGGGAAGTTAAAAATCTTACAAGCCGCGCGTGAAATCATCGTCGAACAAGGCATCAAAGGCACGACGCTTCGAGGAATCGCTGAGCGAGCCGGATTCAGTACGGGCGCGATTTATCATTACTATACGTCCAAAGAAGCGATTCTTTATGACGTAATGGATGAGGGGCTTGGAGAAGTCAAACGCATTGAGACCGTTTCCCATGACGATCGAAAAGAGGCGGCGGTGATCATCCAAGAAATCTACGAAGGCATGCAGGAGCGCCTTCAAAAAGATGCGGAGAGCCGACTCCAGTTTTATCTCGCCCATGAAGCGATGATTGGGAATGAGGACATTCAACAGAAATTCAAAGAGAAGTATGAAGACTGGATCACACGAATTGAGGCAATTTTTGTACGAGCCTATGATGTCGAACAAGGACCGATGACTCGGGCGGTCGCCACGTGGACGATGGCCGGGATTGATGGAATGGTCCTCCAGACGCTACTCCGGACGGGAACGATCGAACCGGAATACACGAATCGTGTGCTTCATTATTTGTTGACTGAAGGATTCCCACACTTTTTTCAGCTCATTCGTTCGAAAGAAACGAATCATGAGTAATGTCAGTTGATACAATCCGACAGACATAATAGAATAGATGAGTGATTTTGTTGGACTGTATGGATGAAAGGAACTGATTTTACGATGAAAGAAAACTTTTGGCGCGACCTTCCGCGTCCATTCTTTATACTTGCCCCGATGGAAGATGTGACCGATGTCGTCTTCCGTCATGTCGTCGCCCATGCGGGACGCCCGGACGTCTTCTTCACAGAATTTGCGAACTCGGACAGTTATTGCCATCCTGAAGGGAAAGGCAGCCTTCGTGGCCGTTTGACATTCACGGAAGACGAGCAGCCGATGGTCGCCCACATCTGGGGAGACAATCCGGAATATTTCCGTCAGATGAGTATCGGTATGGCCGAGATGGGCTATAAAGGTCTCGACATCAACATGGGTTGCCCGGTTCCAAACGTTGCAAAACGAGGAAAAGGGAGCGGACTCATTCTCCGTCCTGACGTTGCGGCTGAGCTCATTCAAGCGGCGAAAGCCGGCGGCATCCCGGTCAGTGTCAAGACGCGTCTCGGTTTCGCGAAGCTCGACGAGTGGCGCGACTGGTTGACGCATCTTTTGAATCAAGACATCGCCAACTTGTCGATTCATCTGCGCACGCGCAACGAGATGAGTAAAGTTGACGCGCACTGGGAGATGATCCCGGATATCGTGAAGTTGCGTGACGAGATTGCACCGGATACGCTCATCACCATCAACGGAGATATCCTCGACCGTCAAATGGGACTCGAGCTCGTTGAGAAGTACGGGGTCGATGGTGTCATGATTGGTCGTGGGATTTTCAAGAACCCGTTCGCATTTGAGAAAGAGCCACGCGAACACTCGATGGAAGAACATCTCGATCTATTGCGTTTGCAACTGGACCTTCAAGACAAATTCCAAGAAGACGTGCCACGTTCGATTTCGAACTTGCATCGTTTCTTCAAGATTTATGTCAAAGGATTCCGCGGGGCGAGCGAACTCCGTCATAATCTGATGGAAACGAAATCGACGGACGAGGTACGGGCGTTGCTTGATGCCTTCGTCGAGAAATATCACGAAGAAGAGGCAGCGCTGGCTGCCGAATAAGCTTATTGGATACGAGGCGTACTCGTATCTTTTTTTTTGCAGGAAAAGTTATTTATGGGACGAATGAGAACAGGAGAGTGAAAAAGGGAGGAAAGCGAATGCTACACGTTCAAGGACAACATTTAGTCAATGCGGCAGGAGACGTTGTTCGGTTGCGTGGTTTCACGTTGACGGCTTTATATTGGGAGCCGACACAAGTAGTTACGGAACTGTATCCAACGGACGAGCCATATCGTGTCATGCGAGAAGTAGGAGCAAATGTCGTGCGTCTCACGTTCCACGCTCGCCTGATTGAACGTGAACCGTTTTTAGAGGAAACAGCCGGCCTGGAATGGTTAGATCGACAACTTGATTTCGCTCAAGCGAACGGGTTGTACGTCATCCTTTGTCTAATTTTGCCGCCGGGAGCGGACTGGATGGACGATCGTCCCGAACCGGATTATTCTCTATGGAGCGATCTCTCGAAACAGGAACGATTTCGTTGGATTTGGCGGACGTTACTGACACGTTATAAAGGAACGACATGTGGTAAGGCGATAGCAGCGTTCGATTTATTCAATGCTCCCGCCACAATCGATGGGAATGGAGAAACATATCGTCAATTACTTCAGTCGACTGTGAACGAATTATATGCTCTCGATTCAAACCGTATTTTCGTTATCGCGCCATGTTATGGTACGAATGGTATGAAACACGAAGACCTATTGAGAAATTGGTTTTTGCTGGATAATCCGAACGTGATTTATGACCTTCATTTTTACGATCCTTTTTCGTATACCCATCAGTATGCGGAGTGGGTTGGTGTTCATGAAGAGGGTGGCGTTTATCCGGATCGTTCTCTTTTAGAGCCTACACTTGAAGGTTATATGCCGCGCTGTCAATCATATCTTGCTAAACAGCTCGAACCACTTCTTCAATTACGAATGATGCATGAGGTCCCGATTTTCATCAGCGAGTTCGGTTTGATTCATCATTGTTTTGAAGATGGGCGAGGTGGTTTGGCTTACGTGAATGATGTTATCACGTTATTAAATGAAGCGGGCATCGGATTTACGTATTGGGACTTTCAGTCGACAGTCATGGGACTGTTTCGTTCGGATGCCCGATCATCGCTTATGCAATCGGATCAACAACGTGATCTTGCCCTTACATTATTTAAAACATAATCCTGTCTGCGATGGATGCAGACAGGATTTTATTGCTTTTGTGACCAAAATAGGATAATTTTGATATATCGGATGACGATATAACGAAACACGATATAAAGGAGTAGGATACGTGACACAACAGTCGAGTACAGGCGCACTAACCGAGGCGGTTTATTATATATTATTGTCCCTTCAAGTCCCGAGGCACGGGTACGGCATGATGCAGTTTGTCCAGGAGTTGAGCCATGGGCGAGTTCAGCTCGCGCCCGGTACGTTATATGGAGCTCTCAGTAGTTTAGTTGAAAGAGGTTGGATTCAAGCACTTGAAGGAACGGCACGGAAAAAAGAGTACGAGATCACCGATGCTGGTCGAGAAGCACTTCAGATCGAATTAAAACGATTGGAAGAATTAGTGCGGCACGGTCATGAGTGGACGAAGGAGTTGGAAACATGAAGACGAAGACCAAATACCGTATATTTGTCGACTATGAAAAAGAAGAAAAATGGCTCAATGAGATGGCAGAAAAGGGATGGGCTCTCGAGTCGTTTCGCTTCATGCGATATCGCTTTCGTTCAGTCGAACCAGGGATGTATACATATCGAATTGAATTGTTACGAGAACTGCCCTCTCATCCTGATTCGAAAGCTTACATGGCTTTCATGGATGAAGTTGGGATTGAGGTCGTCGACACATCCTATCGCTGGGTCTTTTTAAGAAAACGAACGAGCGACGGACCGTTCCGATTGTATTCGGATTTTGACTCGATGATTCAGCGTGAAAATCGAATCATCCAACTGTATGGAACCGTTTTGTTCGCCAATTTTGTGGTCGTCTTAGCAAACTTCTCGAATCCGGTTGCAAAATGGACAATCCTTTTAAATATAGTTGTTGTCGCCATGTTGGCTTATGCCGTCCAGCATCACACACGGAAAATGAGAACGTTGAAAGGTCTTAAAGCAATAGGGGAAATGAAGTCGTCAGATTGAGCGAATTGGTAAGGAGGAGCAAGATGGATTCACGAGAATGGAAGGACTGTATCATTTGTTTTGGATTGATTACGGGGACAACACTCGGTGTAATCCTCTCGTTTTTCTTCGATATACAGCTGACATACGGCATCGCGAGCGGAGCGATGGTTGGCTATATCGGAGGACTTGCCGTATCGATTTTGAAGAAATGATGGATAAGCGTTTCGATTCCTCGTCTCAACGACGAGGTTTTTTTAGCACGTTGTGACGAAGTATAGTCGATTGGGATCTATAGTTATAGAGGGGTTATACGAAGGGGGTAACTGGATGGATGACCAGGTCATCATCGATTGGTACTGGGAGCGATCGGAGTATGCGATTGTCGCGACAAAGAAGAAATACGGAAACTATTGTCATCGTGTTTCCTACAACATTCTACAAAATCATGAAGATACGGAAGAGTGTCTGAATGATTTATATATGAAAGCATGGGAATCAATACCGCCGACACGTCCGTTTCGACTAGGGGCGTATTTGACGAAGATTGTTCGGAATCTCTCGCTGCAACGCTATAGGAAGAATCATGCGAAAAAACGGGGTGGTGGACAAGTACCGCTCGTCTATGAAGAACTAGAACATGTCCTCACGGTGTCGATGAAAGACGAAGACATCGTCGACCTATTGAACGTATTTCTTGCAGACCTTCCTCGACAGACGAGAATGATGTTCATGCAGCGTTATTTTTATCTTCACTCGATTCAAGAAATTGCGAAAAACCATCAACTCGGGGAGAGTCATGTCAAAATGACGCTGAAGCGAACGCGTGATGCATTACAGCGAGCGCTTGAAGCAGAAGGGATTCGCGTATGAAGAATGAACAGTTGCTTCGACTACTTGGAGAAGTGGATGACCGCTTTATAGAGGAATCCATGATGATAGAGCGAAGACCTTATCAACGACTCAAATGGGGGGCAGGACTGGTACTCGCCACCGCTGCGGGATTCATGCTCTTCACATCGAATATTTGGAATGAACGTATGCCGTTATCCACGGATTCGACGGCAAACTCGGTTCATATCGTCGATAAATCAGAAATAAGGCAAGGTACTTCCCAGGAAAACTTGATGGACATGACAGAGGATGAACTTTTTTCGCGGTGGAGTCCGGTCGTGATCAGAGGAACGGTCTCGAACATCCAGCACATTGAGATTGATTTCAACGGGGAGACCGAATATCAGTCCCTCATCACGATCCATGTGTCAGATGTGTATCGGGGAGATGTGCAAGTCGGGCAAGAACTGGTTGTTCGTGCCGATGTAATCGGAAGAGCGGAACAGACAGAGCATAGGAGCGTCATCTCACACGTACGTCAAGGGATAGAGGGCATCTTTATGCCGATTCCATATGATGACGAATTCATCTGGGAACAAAACGGGGCGACACTTCGACTGAAAGATATTGCGGATTATGGTTTTCCAGACGGGGAACGTTATCTGTTTTTAGATACCCCGGACGGACTGTTGTTTGAACGGGACGCCTATCCGTCATTGCAAGATATGCATTCTTTAGATGGAATAGAACGTTGGATGATCTCACGATTTAAAGAGTCAGAATGATCTACATCTCATATTATTAGGAGGGCGAACGATATGGAACGTACGATTACGGTAAAAGGAACAGGAAATGTCTCGTCTCGACCAGATTTGATTGTGATTCACATGGACCTTGTCACAAAAGCACCACGATATGAAGAGACGATGACTGAGGCAGCGAACGCCGTGGTGCAACTTCAAAAGGCCATCGTACGCGCAGGATTTGAAAAGAAGGATTTGAAGACGAGTGATTTTTCGATTGACACATTATACGACCAGTATCGTGATAAAGATAAGAATTACCGTTCACGGTTAATTGGATATGCTTGTAGACAAAAAATGAAAGTGGAGTTCCCGCTAGATACATCCAAACTGTCTGATGCCATCGAACAAATCAGTCAATGTCGTGCGAATCCGCTACTATCGATTCGTTTCACGATGAAAGATCCGAACGCGATTGAAGATCAGCTGTTAGTGAACGCTGCGGAAAATGCAAAAAAAAGAGCGGAACTCCTCGCGACAGGAGCGGGCGCAACGTTAGGAGAGTTGATTCAAATTGACTATACATGGAGCGATATTCACCTCTTCTCTGCAACTGACATTCGCTATGGTCATGAAATCGACTTTTCTGAATCACGGATGCCTGAACTCGAACCAGATGACATCAATGTCAGTGATTCGGCGACATTCGTCTGGAGTCTCAAATGAGGCGATCCATGATCCTGACTCTTTTCGCTATATCGATTGCGCTTCCCGTATCCGCTCTTTCCTGGGCCTATACGTTTGTCGTGTTCGACCGAAATGCATATGAAGTACTTGATACGACATTAGATGAAGATACGCTCGGTGACGTGATCGGTGAAGTAGAAACAACGGTCAACGACGAGACGGGACGTTACTACGGGAATGCCTCAAATGGCTATCCGATTGGGACCGCTTACCGTGAAGTTGTTGGGGAGCCCGTTGAAGACGTCATTGCGGTCGAGGACGGCTCGAAATGGAAGCGGGCGGAATACCGATTCGAAGCACCCTATCACACGCGCGACTTTGTCACATTCTTCGGCTACATCTTGCTCGTACTCGGCATTGTTATCGTGAGTTGGACGCTCTTTAAGCGAAGTTCACTGTACAAAAAAGAAGCATGAACGAACGTTGGAATGGGAAGGGGATAAAGAGACGTTAGGCAAAGGGGGATTCATCATGAACATTTTGATTATCTTTGATTCGTTGTATGGTCATACAGAAAAGATTGCCCATGCGATGCAGGAAGAACTTTCGAAAGAGCATGAGGCGCGCATGGAACATGTGTTGAACATCGGCCTTGGTGACTTGGCGCATGTCGACCTTGTCGTCATCGGTTCACCGACACATGGGGGTTATGAGACAGAGGACATTAAAGTGTTTCTAGACGGAATCTCGGACAATGCGCTTCGCGGGAAGCGGACGGCCGCATTTGATACGAGTGTCGTCAAAGAAAAACAGAATCCGATTCTCGGTAAAATCATCGACTGGTTCGGTCATGCGGTCAATCGCGTCGAAGGGGAAATGATTGAAAAAGGCGCGACGAACGTTCAAAAAGAATCGTTCTTGGTTGATGGGAAGACGGAGATGCTGAAGGAAGGCGAGCTCGAACGTGCGAAAGCATGGGCACGGGAGTTGGTCGGATAATACGTGAAACGCATTCTGGAATCAGGATGCGTTTTTTTAGTGGAAGCGGAAGAGAAGGCTGAAAAAGCGGGTAAATACTTAGTATTCAACTCTTTAGAAAGGGAGCTGGTTGTGATGAGAAAAATGGAACGTGATGTCTTCGTCGGATGGATGGTCGTCTTGCTCGTTATATTGGTGCACTTCCTCATCACCGTCTCTCTCGGAAACTCATACTTTGCTGAGTCCTCACTCAATCGCATGTTGTGGCTCTCGAGTTTCCCAGCATTTCTGATTGCTTTTGTCGCAGCCTTTTTCCAAAAAACGAATACGATTCTTCTAGCGGTTCGTCGCGGATTGTTGTGGACCGTCGAGTTGATTGTCGCGTTCACGGTCTTCGCCTGGGTGTTCCGTTCGTTTGAAGGATTGTATGCGAACGCGGGTCTCTATTGGTTATTCGGTGCCGTCTTGATTGGGCCGCTTTTCTACGTGATGGCATTCCGACGGCAACATACGAAACGGATCCGGACACCTTGACTCGAAACGTCTCCTCTTTCAGGAGGCGTTTTTAGATTGTCGTAGGATGGGAATGGAGTAAAGAGAAAAGAATTGGAGGAGAGTGCGATGAGCCATTATTTTTCATCATCCTATGAAGAGTCGCGAGAGAAGTTCATCAACTTGTTGCCGGAGGTGAAACGATTTTATCCGAAAGCGGAGCTCTTGACGCATTCGATTGGGGACGAAAGCATCGACATCATTCTAGGTGAACCGAAACGAGAGCGGAGAGCGATGCTTCTCATGACCATTGGGGAACATGGGATCGAAGGCTATGCGGGTGCCGCGGTGACACAGCAATTCGTACAGATACAACTCGGCCAAGTACGACATGAAACGACAGGCATCTGTCTCATACACGCTGTCAATCCGTGGGGGATGAAACACTTCCGTCGGGTCAATGAGCACAACGTCGACTTGAACCGAAACTACGTCATTGATCGTGAGTCTGTTCCATATAACGTGAATCGTGAATACGAACTCATGCGCCATTTGTTCGTCCCAGACGGTGTGATTGACGACTATCATGAGGCGCGTGAACAGATTTATTCATTCCTTGGTTCCGGAATTAAGCTCGATGGCTTCAAAGCGATGAGTGAGGCGAAAGGGATGGGGCAATATCAATTCCCGAAAGGGGTGTATTACGGGGGAGATGAAGACGAACCGTCCGCCATCTTCTTGAAAGGAATTCAACACGATTTACTGGAGCGCTACGAGAAAGTGGTCCATCTCGATTGGCATACGGCGCTCGGTCCGACGAACGAAGTGACGATGGTCATCAGCAAGCGGGACGGACGATCAGAAGATGAGTTAAAACAGGCGTACGGTCTCGATAACGTCAAGGTATATGACCCGGATGAGGTGCTCGGGGACTCGACGAACCATTTTTATTATGTCCGTGACACAGAATATCCGGACAAGGGACTTGTCTCCGCCTTATTTGAATTCGGGACGTTCGGAACATCGACGAAAGCCTCGATTCGAGAATTTTTGACAATTATTTTAGAGAATCGTCTCTACTTCGAAGGAACGAAAGATCCCGAAGCGCGTAACGGGATTCAGAATGAGTTCATGGCGATGTTTTATCCGGAAGATCTATCCTGGCGAGAGGCGGTTTTACGAGAAGGGGCGAAAGCCATCGAAGGATATGTAAAAGGAGAATCGCTCTGGCGTGACACATGAGAAGGTTTTTAAGGCTTGAAAACGGGAACAAGTAGGTTGTGAGTATTTACAATCAATTAAAAATGTGGAGGTTGGATGATGGGATATATTACAGCACATGACGGAACAAACTTATATGTGGAGGATGTCGGTTCTGGGGAGCCGATTGTCTTCTTACACGGTTGGCCGGCGAACAACAACATGTTCGAGTATCAGAAGAATGCACTCGTTGAGGCAGGCTATCGTTATGTCGGGATTGACTATAGGGGATATGGTAAGTCTGATGCCCCGGCGACAGGCTATGATTATGAGACAATGGCATCCGACGTGCATATGGTCGTTTACGGTCTAGGCCTGAAAGACTTTACACTCGTTGGATTCTCGATGGGTGGGGCAATTGCAGTGCGATATGCAGCAGACTATAAAGAAGACGGTCTGAAAAAGTTAGTGTTAGCGGGAGCAGCGGCACCAATTTTCACACAACGTCCAGACTATCCATACGGGATGACGACGGACGAGGTCGATGCGTTGATCGAAGATACGCAAGCCGACCGGCCGAAGATGCTCGAAGGATTCGGGGAAATCTTCTTCGAGAAAGAACATTCGAAACCGATGCAAAATTGGTTCCACCATCTTGCGCTCGTTGCTTCGAGTCACGGGACGATTGCCTCGGCAAAAGCGCTCCGAGACGAAGATTTGCGCGATGCCTTGCCGAAGATTGACGTAGAGACGTTAATCATTCACGGTGTACATGATAAAATCTGTCCGTTTGAGTTTGCCGAACAGATGGAGCAGGGCATTTCAAATGCTCGGATTGAACGTTTTGAAGAGAGCGGGCATGGGACAGTTCTCGATGAACGAGAGAAATTTAACGATACATTGTTGCAGTTTGTTCAATAATCTGTGGCCTCCTCATGGGGGCCTTTTGTGTGTCCGGACGGATAAGTTCCAACTAAAACGGGTATAAATCAATTGGAGTTCCCTTCCAAATCTTTTGAAGCACCGAAACATCGCTGTGACAAGAATCACGATGTTTTTTTGTGTCGTTTAGGAGAAAGGGGATGATTAGAGAGAATAGGAACATGGATTTAGTTCAACCTGTCTTACCATTCATGGTACAATAGCGGGGTGGATTAACAGATTGAGGAGAGATTTAAATGAACATCGCTTTCTTTTTATATCCGAAAGAAGACGTCAAATATTTGGACCCCGAATCAACGGTACGACAAGCACTTGAAAAGATGAAGCATCATCGATTCACGTCTGTCCCACTCGTTTCGGAAAACGGATTTTACGCCGGGACGATGACAGAGGGGGATTTACTCTGGGCACTCGCAGAACAGCTTCGTGGGGAAGAAGACTATGAAAAAGTGCTCCGGACACGTCTAAAAGATATCAAGCAACGCGTTCGCTATAAGCCGGTATCCATTACGGCCCAAATCGAAGAACTCGTCGATGCGATCACGGATCAAAACTTCGTGCCGGTCGTCGATGACGGCAAATACTTCATCGGCATCATCCGACGCCGTGACATCATCGAGTATTATTCGTCAAAGTTGAAACAACTGGAGAATGAAGTCCGATAACAAACAAGCCAGAACCGAATCACGGTTCTGGCTTGTTTTACGTTTCTTTCTGTTTTGTTTTCAAGAATGGAAGTGGAGCAATCATGGCGATGAAATAAAGCAAGGCGATCACGAGTAAAAGTATGATTGCCGGTAAATAGGGTGCGATGAGTGGGATGACGAGTAGGACCGCAAGAACCACGAGTCGCTTCCACGACACTTTGAAGAACAGGCGATTAAAGTAAATGACACCATATCCAAACAAGACGATGGCGACATACAACGTGATCCGATGTGCTAAATCGAGTGTCTGCATCGGATCGTGCACGATGGTGATTTTGACGACGGCGAGTAAGATGATGCCGAGGAACATTGAAAGATGCGACCAATAGAACCCGGCTTTGGCTGTCTGATCTCGTTTATCCGTATGCATGTCTTGAAAACGATTTTCTCTTGCTTCATCGTCCTTCACGTAGGAGTACCAAAGCAGAACGGTCAGCATAAGGGCAAGAATCATTGTCAGAACGACATCCGAGGTTAAATCCTCATCAATCGCAGCTCGACCGGTCGATGCAATCGTTTCGCCAAGGGCGATGACGAGAATCAAGTAATGACGCTCAAGGAAGTGCCAGGACGACACTTCGAACTGCCCTCTGTTTTTCTGTACAAGAGGACCTAATACCGCGACAATCGCGACAATTCCCCATACAATCAGGCGTACGTTCCCCTCAAACAGCGAAGCGACGAGGATGATGATGCTAAAGGAGACGTTGTACGGTACGATGGCAAGCATCGCTTTTTTCGTATCATCATTACTGTGCAACAAGAATAGCGTCGAATGCACGGCGACAATCACTAAAAAGCCAAGCCCGAAAATGAAGCCATCTTGAACATATGCTTTTGGGATGGCGACGGAAATGAGCATAAAGCCAATCATCCCGAGCGTCATGAAGATTTGATGGTTCCTTCTTGTCAGTTTGGTCGTGTTCGTCAACCAAATATACCCTTCGAAGATGTACCAAATGAGAGCCATGAGGACGAGAACTTCTAAAAACGTATGAACACTCAAATGATGTTCGAGTTTCAATGTGAGTTGGATGAACGTAAATACAAATACCAAGTCAAAAAACAGTTCAATCTTTTCTACCTTTTCATGATGAGAAGGCATGAGAGGACTCCTTTTCATAGATTCCTTTTTATTTACCCGTCCGATTCACAAAAAACCCTTCATTTTATAAATGAAGGGCAAACCTCAATCAAGGGGTGGGAAATGCGGCAACACATATTCTCCTAATTCATCGATCACTTCTTCAGCCGGACGTTCTCCGTCGAAGAGGGCGAAGAAGAGGTGATTCACGCCGATGGCACGATACGCTTCGAGCAATTTGATTAAGTGGTTGCGACCGAGGCGGAAACCGAGGCGAATTGGCGTCGGTGGCTCATCTGGGTCATGCGTCAAGTCAAGATGCATCGGCATCGAGAAGGGACGGAAAGCACGACCGTGCGCTTCACCGCTTTCACGCCAAGCGTCGAGCACTTGCTGCTGCGCGAAAGGTGCCTGTGGGTAGTACATCCATCCGTCCCCGTTCGCCCCGAGCCAGTCCATATCTTGTTGTGCGAAGCCTGTGATCATCGTCGGAATTCGTTTCTTCGGACGTGGTACGAGCGTTGCCTGTTCAACTTCCCCGTAAGGTGAGTCAATCGTTGGGTAGTTGTAATAGAGTGCCTGCTCCATGACACGAAGCGATTCTTTGAACTGGTCGCCACGTGTCGGGTGATCGACGCCGAGTCCTTTGAAGTCGGCACGACGGTCGCCTGATGAGATCCCAAGAATCAATCGTTCTGGGAATAACGCTTCAATCGTCGCGACTTCTTTTGCTGAGCGAAGGGGATGGCGGAGCGGTAAGACGAGCGCGGACGTACCGAGCGCGATGTTTTTCGTTTGACCGAGTAAATGGGTCCCGTAGATCAACATGTCATAAATCTGACCGACGGCAGGGTCTAAGAAGTTCGGGTCTTTGAGTAAGACATCCCGCAACCAGAGCGCCGTGAAGCCGTAGTCGTCTGCTTTTTGAGCGAGTTCGACTTGACGTTCGAGTGTCGGTGTACGCATTTTAAAATTTTCTAAAGGGATGTGGAGACCGAGCGTAAGCTCGCCCTCCCGATACATCCGGTTGTAGCTTTTATGGTTGTTGAACATAAGCTCCTCCTTAGTTTGCTTCCAAACGACGAGAGATGGCTGTCAAGATGACGGCGATGATGACCATGATCCCACCGACCCACGGTGTGTGGACGAGTCCGATTGAATCAGCGACGAGTCCGCCGATTGTCGCACCGAGGGCGATCCCGATGTTAAAGGCCGCGATGTTGAGTGCGGATGCGACATCGACAGCAGCTGGTACATATTTTTCAGCCAATTGTACGATATACAGTTGGAGTCCAGGCACGTTCATGAAGGCGAGAAGTCCCATCAAGACGATGGCAATGAGACCAGCCACTTTGAAAGGAATCATGAACGACATGATGATCATGACCGCTGCGTGAACGATGAACATATAGAACAATGCTTTCGCCGGGTTTTCGTTGGCGAGTTTTCCGCCGACCGCGTTCCCGATGGCGACTGCGATTCCGTAAACGAGTAAGACGACGCTGATTAAGCTCGGGCTAATTTTTGTCACGTCTTGCATGATGGGTGTCAAGTACGTAAACGCGACGAACGTTCCGCCGTAACCGAGTGCTGTGATCAAGAATCCGAGCATGAGACGACTATTCGTGAGCAGTTTCTTCATATCTGAGAACTTCGCCGGTGGTGACTGTTTCAAATCTTTCGGAATCAAAAAGAAGCTGGCGATGATTGAAACGACACCGAGTGCTGCGACGGCGAAGAATGTGGCGCGCCATCCGAACGCTTGACCGATGAAAGTACCGAGTGGGACACCTGTGACGGTCGCGACAGTTAAACCTGTGAACATGAGTGCGATGGCACTCGCTTTTTTATGCGGTGGTACGAGTTGTACGGCAATTGTGGCTCCGATTGAGAAGAAGACACCATGTGAGAACGCGGTGATAAATCGGGCGACAATCAAAAGTTCAAAGCTGGTCGACATGGCAGAGACCAAGTTTCCGCCGATAAAGACGACCATCAGTGCCATGAGTAACGTCTTGCGGTTCATCCGGTTCGTCAGTGCCGTTAAAATCGGTGCACCGACGGCGACACCAATGGCATATCCCGAAATAATGAGACCTGCTAGTGTGATCCCGATGTTTAAGTCACTTGCGATGGATGCGAGCAGTCCGACAGGGACGAACTCGGTCGTCCCGATGCCGAAAGCGCTAATGGCGAGGGCGAGTAACGCCAATCCTCCATTTTTAGGTGCCTGTTCTTCAACAGGTTGTGAAATAGGTTGATTCATGAGTAGTTCCTCCTAGTTGATGAAAAATGGTGTGGAAGACGAGGGCCCTTCGTCTCCGGATAGCAAAGACATCTCACTTTCCTCTATTTGTTCAGTACGGTCGAAAAAGTACCTTACCGTCTCAAGAGGGTGCTACGAGCGAAATGAACTTGTATTGATTTGCTATAGTCGTTATCATAAGGGCATGAAAACAGTTTGAGAAGTACGTACTTTTAAGTGCGGTAGGCACCAAAAAGTGCCTATGGGAGAAATGGAGGAAATGATATGCCATATAATATTCCGGTCGAAGCGACACTTGACGTCATCGGCGGTAAATGGAAAGTCGTCATCATGTGTCACTTGATCAAAGGAGAGCGTCGGACGAGTGAGCTGCGTAAACTCATGCCGAACATCACCCAGAAGATGCTCACCCAACAATTGCGTGAGCTTGAAGCGGACGGGGTCGTCGTGCGTACGGTGTACGAACAAGTTCCACCGAAAGTCATCTACTCACTCTCAGAGTATGGATGGTCACTTAAACCGATTTTAGACGCCATGTGCGCCTGGGGCGAGTGCCATATCGACCAGTCTGGAGAAGAGGTCATTTCATAACAATCACGGTCGTCCATAGAGGGCGACCGTTTTCTGTGTGGGGAAGTCGGGTACAGGGACAGAGACAAGGAGGGTTTTTAGAATGGACTTGAAAACTTTTTTGTTTACAGATGACGGCTCTATCCCGAATCATCCCGATTATCCGGCGCTTCTCTATCGTGGTGTCTTTGATGACCCGAGCGGGATGCAGGAAACGTTCGCTCATAATGAATGGACGAACAGTTGGGTGAACGGGGTGTTCGATTATCATCACTATCACAGCAACACGCATGAAGTGTTGGGCGTATTAAACGGCGAGGCGACCCTTCAACTCGGAGGAACGAACGGTGATCTCGTACGCGTCAGTGCAGGTGATGTCCTCGTCTTGCCGGCGGGAACAGGACATCGGCGCATCGAGGCGAGCAGAGACTTTCAAGTCGTCGGGGCATACCCGGACGGTCGTGACTATGACACGTTGACCGGGAAGACGGAAGAGCGACCGGACAATATAAAGCGAATCGAACAAGTCGAGAAACCGACATACGACCCTGTCTTCGGGACGACGGGACCGTTACATGAAGCATGGACAAAGGAGGAAACGTTATGAATCAACGACTACCACATTCTTTATTACTCGCGGCATTGAAACAAAATGTCGTCGAATTGAAAGACGGACGGGAGATGCGTGCTCTTGGGCAAGGGACGTGGCGTATGGGGGAAGAGAAGTCGAAGCATGACGCTGAGGTAGAAGCACTTCAGACAGGACTCGACTGTGGACTTCATGTCATCGATACAGCCGAGATGTACGGGGAAGGGGAGTCGGAAAAGTTGGTCGGCGAAGCCATTCGAGACCGACGCGAAGACGTCTTCCTTGTCTCGAAGGTATATCCATACAATGCGTACGGCGACAAACTCGTCAAAGCATGCGACGCGTCACTCGAACGACTCGGGACAGACTATCTCGACCTTTACTTGCTTCACTGGCGAGGGGATGCCCCGCTCGAGGAGACGATTCAAGGGATGGAGCAGCTAAAGGCAGACGGTAAGATTCGGGCATGGGGTGTCTCGAACTTCGATGTCGAGGATATGAAAGAACTTCTCGCATTACCGAACGGAGACAACTGCGCGGTCAACCAGGTGCTCTATCATCTTGGCAGTCGAGGGATCGAGTATGACCTGCTTCCATATCTAAAAGAACAAGGGATTCCGGTCATGGCGTACGCACCGCTCGCTGAAGGAAGTGACGTGAAAAAAGACGTGTTCGAAAACGAGACGGTCAATCGAATCGCAGAGGCGTATAGCGCCTCGGTCGCCCAAGTTTTACTCGCCTGGACGATTCGCAGTGGACACGTCATCGCGATTCCGAAAGCGGGACAGGCCGAGCACGTCGAGGAGAATGCGGCAGCCCTCTTGCTCGATTTGAATGAGGAAGACTTCGAGGCGCTCGATGAAGCATTCCCACCACCGACGACGAAACAACCGCTAGATGTCATTTAATGATGTGAACTGGACCGATCAAAGGTCCAGTTTTTCTTTTGCTGAAATCGATTGTCGCTTTCGTGTTGCGGGTAAATAAAGAAAGGACTTGCTTGTGTAGGGGAGACTGATCCGACAAGGGAGCTGAAGACCAAATGGAACAGACGTATACCGCCGAAGAATTCAAAGACAAGATGTACACGAATTTAAAGGTACGACCAAGTGATTCCGTCATTTTGATGTGTTCCATCTTTATCGCATCCATTGGACTCAATATGAACTCCATTCCCATTATTATCGGGGCGATGTTAATCTCGCCACTCATGACACCAATCTTGAGTATCGGTCTAGCTTTGTCACTTTATGACATGAAGTTATTGCGGGCAGGTGTTCGTTTACTGCTCGTCCAAGTTGCGGTCAGTCTCACCGTCGCGACCATCTATTTCGCCATCTCCCCAGTCACCTATGCGAGTAATGAAATCATCGCACGGACCGAACCGACGATTTGGGATGTCATCATCGCCTTCGCCGGGGGAACCGCCGGGATTATCGGGGCGCAAAAGAAAATGAGTAACAACATCGTTCCAGGTGTCGCCATCGCGACCGCCTTGATGCCACCGCTCTGTACGGTCGGCTATTCGATTGCAACACGCAATCTCGACTACTTGATTGGGTCGAGCTACCTGTTCGTCATCAACTGTGCGTTCATTGCCATCGCCACGTTCATCGGGGTCAAGTTTATGGGCATCTCTCAAGTGTTGACGAAACAAGATGCGAACCATAAAAAAATCAATCGACTTCTCATCGGTTTATCTGTCCTCATCGTCGTTCCGAGTATCTTTTCGGCCGCAACGCTCGTTCAAGACAGCATCGTCCGGACGGGGATCAACAATTTCATCGAAGAAGAATTTTCAGACGCCATCATTATTAGTCAGGACTATCAGGAAGATGATGATTTGCTTCTCGTGACGACGACAGGGAAACGGTTGACCGAAGAGGAGCTTGCCGACATCGAATCACGGTTGCCTGACTATGGGCTTCGCACTATTGAACTCTCGGTGACACAGGTTCCGGACTTGAACGGATTGTCCGGGGAGAAGGTAGCTGAACTACTTCAAAAATATTTGGAAAGTCGCCTCCAACAGTTCAACCTGTTCGACAGCCGTCAAATTGATTTAGAGGACTTGCCGTTCGAACTGCAGAACGAAATCAATCCAAACTAAAAGACCATCGATTCTTCGATGGTCTTTCTTGTTAGTTCGCGAGCGGGTGTTTCAAGAGATAGTCTTCGATTTGATCAATCGTTTCTTTCAACACGCCGTCTGCGAATGGCGATTTGAGACCAGCCAGTTCAACGAGTTCGAGGAACGAGCGGCTTCCGCCTGCCTGACAGAGTGTGAGGTAATCGTTCCATGCCGCTTCGCGGTCTTCATGCATGCGTACCCAGAACTGGAACGCACACACTTGCGCGAGCGTGTAGTCGATATAATAGAACGGACTTTGGAAGATATGCCCTTGTTGGTGCCACCATGCACCTGATTCGAGATAGTCGTTCGTCTCGTAGTCACGATGCGGAAGGTACACCTTCTCCAAGTCGCGCCATGCTTGACGACGGTCGGCAGCTGTCATGTCCGGGTTGCGGTAGACGACGTGTTGGAACTCATCGACGAGCACACCGTACGGAAGGAACGTCATGCTACCAGCCAAGTGGTTGAACTTGTACTTGTCGACTTGGTCGCCGAAGAAGAGTTCCATCCATGGCCAACAGAAGAACTCCATCGACATCGAATGAATTTCGCACGCCTCATATGTCGGGAAAGCGTATTCCGGAGTCGTCAAATGGCGGCTCTCGTACACTTGGAAGGCATGACCGACTTCGTGTGTGAGGACGTCGATGTCTCCAGCTGTCCCATTGAAGTTCGAGAAGATGAACGGGAGACCTTCAGACGGCAAGTACGTGCAATATCCGCCGCCAGCTTTACCTGGTTTCGCCGTCAAATCGAGGGCGCCGCGTTCTTGCATGTATTGGAAGAACTCGTCTGTCTCGTTCGAGAGTTCCTGATACATCTTGTTGCCGCCTTCGATGATGAACGACTCATCCCCTTGAGGTGTCGCGTTACCGTCCGGGAAAACGAATGACTCGTCGTAATAGTAAAGATGATCGACACCGATGCGTTTCGCCTGCTTCTCTTTTAACGCAGAAGCGAGCGGGACGATAACGTCGCGGACTTGTTTGCGGAAGTTGTCGACCATCGACTCGTCATATCCGACGCGTTGCATGCGTGCATAACCGAGTTCAACGAATGATGGGAAGCCGAGCGCGTGTGCGATCTCTGTCCGAACCCGTACGAGTTCTCCGTAAATCCGGTCGAGCTCGTCACCGTTGTCAGAAAGGTATGTATAGCGGGCAACGGATGCGGCTTTACGGACATCACGGTCAGGTGACTGAAGGTATGGACCGAACTGTGACAAGTTGAGTGTCTTGCCGTCAAATTCAATCTGTGCCGCTGACATGACCTTTTGGTATGCCGTCGCAAGGCGGTTCTCTTCCTGCAATTTCGGGATGAGCGACTCCTCGAATGTCTCGAGTGCACGCTCGGCGAGAGAAAACAACTGGCTACCCCATTCCGCTTCGAGTTCAGAACGAAGCTCGTGGTTCGTCAAGACGCGGTAGTATGCTTGAATCTCTTTCTCATAAACCGGTAGTGCATCGTCGAAGAAAGATTGTTCTTCTTCATAAAAAGCGTCGCGTGTGTCGACCGAGTGTCGGATCGCGACGAGTTGACTTTGTGTCTCAAAGTCGTTCCGTTCCTTGTTGATTTGACGAATGAGTTCATTCGCTTCCTCTAGTGTGCTCGCTTGCTGTAATTCGGCAGAATAGTCCGACAATCTGCTGTTCAAAGCGTCCAAGTCGGGCCGTTCATATGACAATTTTGTGAAAGTCGTCATTGTAAGCGCCTCCATCGTGTGAAATTTTTATAAAGTGTAAAAAGGGCTTGCAAAAGCGATTGCACACTCGTATTCTTACGATGTGTAAAACGATTTCGCACTACCTTATATCTACTATACCGTTAATAAGGTAGGGATTGAAGTTTTAGCTTTTCGGGTATAAAAGTGAAGACTTCGATTCAATAGAACATGTTGGAGGGATTAAGCTATGGGATTCTTTAAAAAACTATTTGGTGGTAAAGAAGAACAACTCAACGCGGTTTCACCGCTTACAGGAAAGGTCGTCGACATCACGAACGTACCGGACCAAGTATTCTCACAAAAAATGATGGGTGACGGAATTGCGATCGAGCCGACTGAAGGCAAAGTCGTTTCACCAGTTAGCGGAACAATCGCAACGGTATTCCCGACGAAACACGCGATCGGCATCAACGCTGACAACGGTGCAGAGTACTTGATCCACATCGGTTTGGATACGGTAAACCTTAAAGGTGAAGGCTTCGAGACACACGTCACAGAAGGTCAGTCTGTCAAAGCAGGCGACCCGCTCGTCACGTTCGACCTCGACTTCATCAAAGCGAACGCTCCATCTACAATCACTCCGATCATCATCACGAACCATGACAGCTTCGGCGTGAACAAACTTGTCGCTGAAGGCGACACGGTGACAGCTGGATCTTCAGAAGTCGTCGAATTGACGAAGAAATAAGAGAACGATTCATGACTCGGGAGCCTACGCTTCCGAGTATTTTTTTGTGAATTCGGGAATTATAATGAAGAGAGGGAAGGGGGAAATGAGATGGATGGTAAAAATGCACCATACCGGGGATACGGGGACCGGATTCGAATCTTGCGAGAGCGGGCTGGATTATCGATTGAGACGCTTGCGGAACAAATCGGCGTCGCCCCGTATTTTATTCGACGTACGGAACTGAGTGAGGTCTATCCGACGATGCCTTACATAGAGGCGCTCGCAGAAGCTCTGCGCATCGATTCCAATTATTTGGCGCGTCACATTTGGACGGGAGAGTCGCTCAAAGTGTTGATGCGAGGGAAAGTACCCGAAATCGAACAGATGAAGCTCGCCTATGAGGAGGCGATGCACGGAAAGTCCGTCGAGGAGATGCAGCGACAACTCGAGGAGCGGATGCGCATCTTCGACCTGATGCACGAAGAAGAATTACAACGAATCTTTGAAGAGGACGAAGAGCCGACGTCGCACCATGCGCTCGAAGCACTCGTCGACGCCGTCCTTGACCTCGGACGCTCCCATGATTCAAATCCAAATCGTCACATCGTCCCGTTCGCTCGTTACGTGGAACGACTCGTCCCCGATCAGTTCGCGGACAACTCGTTCCAGTATGCAGAGTACAGCGTCGTGGACAAATCATATAAATTACAATGAGTGAGACAGGTATGAATCTAAAAAAATGACCAGGAGAATGATTCTCCTGGTCATTTTCATTGATCAGCGCATCGGACGCGCTTCGTAGCGTACTTTCGGACGTGTGCCGGCAAGTAAAAAGCCGAGCACGATATTCAAGATTGTGAGCACCCATCCGACATACCCGAACGTGTAAGCGAGACTCGCTAGCACCGTTTGCCAGTCGAGCAGAGCTGCTGCGTCGCCGCGGAATGTGAAGCGGATGACGGTGAAGCCAATGAGTGTCGTTGCAGTAATCATGATGCCGATCCATGCGCCACCGAAGCGAGACGTTTGTGGACGTCTGCTGACCGGATACCAAAACGCGAGCGTTCCGATAAATGTACTACCTGCATACGCAAGCAGGATTTGCCATAACGCATCCGCGTCTAAGAAGACGGTATAACAGATGAACGTCGTGAGCGTCGTCATAAACGTAAAGATTAAGGCCGCGAGTAATCGTGATCGCATAGTTCGTTTTCCTCCTCATTTTGCACATTCTTTAGAGTAAACGAAAACGAATTTGCTGTAAACGTTATTGGCGGTTTTGTAATATTTGTCGCCATTGTTTAATGGCGTTCGTTCCATAGAATAAGACACCGCCACGGTAGAATTTCGAGCCAATCCAAAGCGTCACGCCAATCGTTCCGATGAGTAAGCCGATTGAGAGGGCGACTTCCCACACGGCCACATCGACGAGCATGACCCGAAGGAACATGAGCATCGGGGCAAAGAAGGGAACGAACGAGAGAACTGTCACGATGGTCGCGTCTGGATTGTTCAAGCCGAACATCGCCACTAAGAATGCTGCGACGAGAAGCATGATGACCGGCATGACCATCTGTTGGGATTCTTCGACGCGGCTGACGAGTGAGCCGAGGACGGCGAAGAGTGATGCGTACAACAAGTAGCCGAGTAGGAAGAAGACGAGTAAGTAGATGACAGCTCGCGCATTCCCGGCGTTTTCGATGACGGTCGTCGCTAACTCACTGCCGCTCGCGCTGACATAACCAAACCCGAGGAAGATTCCAATCTGGATGAGGGCGAGCGTTCCGATGGCGGACACCTTGGCGAGCATGTGCGTCACCGGATGCGTCGTCGAGATGATCAGTTCCATGACACGCGACGACTTCTCGGTCGTCACTTCTGTCGAAATCATCGATCCGTACGTAATGATCGAGATGTAAAGGAGCATCAACATGACATAGACGAGTGCCGAAGACGAAAGCAGCTCATCCGAGTTCTCGCCTCCGCGCCCGAGATACGACTCATCGAGCTGGATTGGTTCACTGAGAGCCGTGATGACGGCCGGGTCGACATCGGCTGATTCAATTAATTCCGCATTACGCAATTGCTGAAGCGACGTTTGCAAGATGGTCGTGAATTCCTGCTCTGGTCGTTCCGAGATGACACGGGCGTCGTAACCGTCGACAAAAGCAACGACTCCGTATTCGCCGTCATTGATTCCGGCGCGTGCCTCCTCTTCGGTGATGTCACTCGTGGCAACGTCTTCATAGCCGAGCGACTGAATCGTATCGACGAGCGCTGTGTTTTCCGTTATGACGAGGGCGCTCGCTTGTTCTGAATCCTCGAACGAGGACATGATGCGGTCGATGTTCGTGAATCCGAAGATGAATAGAATCGTCAACGCCGTCGAGATGACGAACGCTTTCGAACGGATCCTCGATTTGAGGGTGAATGCATAGAGCGGTCCAAAGTTATGAAACATGCTGTCCGACCTCCTTGATAAAGATGTCATTGAGCGATACCGGTTGGCGCATGAACGTCTTCACGTTCGCCTGATGGCGAACGAGTGTCGATAGGACGACGTCGCTATCATCAAATGAATGTAGACGTACTAAATGACCGGACTTATACGGTTCGATCGTCTCGATGATCGGAAGTGATTCGAGCACTTGAATCTGGTCCGTCTCGATGAAGAGGGCCGGCTCGGCGTAACGCGACTTGATAGACGGCACGTCACCACTGACGACGGCACGTCCACCTTTTAAGATCCCGACATGTTGACAGAGCTCTTCGACATGTTCCATTCGGTGACTCGAGAAGACGATGGTCGTTCCAGCGTCACGCAAAGCGAGCACCTCGCGTTTCAGAATCTCGACGTTGACCGGGTCGAGTCCACTGAACGGCTCATCTAAGATGACGAGCTCGGGGTTGTGGAGCAGGGCGGCAACGAGTTGAATCTTCTGCTGATTCCCTTTTGACAGTTGTTCGACGCGCATCGTCTCATACTGGGGAATCTCTAACCGTTCGAGCCAAGATTTGACCGCACGTTTGGCATCGCTTGAACGCATGCCTTTCAAACTGGCTAAAAAGACGAGTTGTTCGCGCACTTGTGACTTCGGGTACAGTCCTCGTTCCTCGGGTAAGTATCCGACAATCCGATGGTCGACCGCTTTGTCGTTCCACGTGATGCTTCCATCGGTCGGTTTCAAAATGTCGAGGATCATTCGGAACGTCGTCGTCTTGCCGGCACCGTTCGCTCCGAGAAGACCAAACATCTCTCCTTGTGGCACGCGGAACGTGAGATCGTCGACAGCGGTGAAGTCACCGAATTCTTTGGTGACTCGTTCAATCTGTAATGCCATGTTCTTATACCTCCTTAGAATGTCTCTCTTCTTATCGTACGCCACCGTGAGCAAAAAGTTTCACTTTTTCTGGCAAATGATTTATCTTGAAATCAAGATAATAAAGGAGGATGACAATGAACACGCAGTCTACAGGCATTCATCATATTTCATCGATGGTACAAGACCCACAACGTACGCTTGATTTTTATGGACAAGTACTCGGTCTTCGCTTTGTGAAGCAGACCGTCAATTTTGATGACCCGGGTACGTATCATCTCTATTTCGGGGATGAGGTCGGCACACCGGGAACCGTCATCACCTTCTTCCCGATCCCTGGGTTAGGGAAAGGACAGGTCGGGAGCGGTCAAGTCGGCGTGACGACGTATCTCGTGCCGGCAGGAAGTTTACCGTTCTGGGAAGAAAGATTACAACAGCATGGAATTGCGACCGTCGCTACGGAACGGTTCGAGGAACCGTCACTTCTGTTTGAAGACCCGGACGGACTCGTCGTCGAACTCGTCGCGCGGTTGACGACGAAACAGACGCGCTGGGTAATCCAAGGCGTCACGAAGAAGGAGGCGATCGTCGGATTCGCGGGTGCGACATTATTATCAAAAGAACCAAATGAGACCGTACGTTTGTTGACGGAACTGTTTGGATTTGAACGAGTCGGAGAAGACGAGGAATGGATACGTCTGAAAGGGACGGCTGACTATGGGAACGTCATCGACGTCAAAAAGACGATTCTTCCGAACGGTGTGCCTGGAACGGGGACGGTCCACCACATCGCTTGGCGGGTCTCAGACGGTGAACACTATCAGACTTGGCAAGACGCCATCTTTGACCTTGGGCTTAGACCGACCGAAGTGAAGGAACGAAACTATTTCCGTTCGGTCTATTTCCATGATGCCGGACGGATCTTACACGAACTCGCGACAGACGTACCTGGGTTCACCGTGGACGAATCCATCGACACGCTCGGTGAGACGTTACGCCTACCACCATGGCTTGAAGCGGACCGTGACAAGATTGTCCGCACGCTACCAACGATTACAATCCCGAAAGGAGAACGGATATGATTCATCAATTCATTCAAGGAACGAAAGAGACGACGCTCGTCTTATTGCACGGAACAGGGGGGAGCGAGCAAGACTTGATCCCGCTCGCAAAAGAGTTATCACCGGAATCGAACGTCCTGACGCTACGAGGGGATGTCCTTGAGAATGGGATGACCCGCTTCTTCCGTCGTCACGCGGAAGGCGTGCTCGACCTCGAAGATTTAAAGAAACAGACGGAGCGCTTCCTTCAGTTTTTAGATGATGCGGCAGCGGAATATGACATCAAACGCGACAAGATGATCCCAATCGGATATTCGAACGGGGCGAACTTGATTGGTTCGGCACTATACCGTCAACCAGCATTCGCCGCTTCACTCTTGTTCCATCCGATGGTCCCGGACCGTTCGCTCACATTGCCTGACTTGTCAGGTACGAACGTATTCATCTCGGCAGGAGAGCGCGACCCGATTTGTCCGAAAGCAGAAACAGAAGAGCTGACATCGACACTCCGCAATGCCGGAGCAGACGTCGAGCTCTTCTATCATACGGGTGGGCATGAAGTGCGCATGGAAGAAGTTGAGGCGGCACGGACATGGATCGCCGCTCACCTCGACTAATTCGTTCAAGCCATTTTTTTCGGTTTGTTCGGACGAGAATAGACGACGAGGACACCTCGGTCAATCAAATAGGCGGCGAATAAACGTTTCGCTTCCTCAGCATGCACGGTTCGGTCGATTTGGATATACAATCGGCCGAGCTTTTTTTGTGAGGTTCGCGTGAGCAACCAAATCGAGTCGAGCGTATACTGCCAGCTCTGAAGCGTGTCGCCACCGATGTATAAGTATCGGTTTTGGGTGCGCTCGAGCAGATAGTTGAGCCACCAGACGTCACGGACCAATTTGGCGCAGACACCGAGCGCGAATGTGAGACCGAGGAAGGCCATACTAGACAACACAGGATGAATGGCAGAGAACCCGTTGCGGACCGACTCAAAGGCCACCATCAGAAGCCCGACGGAAAAACTGCTGATTAACCACCAGAATCCGAAGTTAGAGAATGAACGTTTCGGGTCGTGCACCATATGATGTCGATTCCGGATGATCGAAGCCATTCTCTCCACCTCCTTTTATTAGAATATTCTGAATATTTAGTAACACCACTATACTATACTGTACCCAATCCCGTCTATTTGAATACGCACACAACGTGCTGAATCGTGAGGATTTTTTGACGTTTCGGCTTGCAATACGCGAATTATGGGAATGATGACAGTGAAGACATGAAAATTTTGTTGAAACGTAATTTCACTTGGCGAGGGAATCGATTATGATAGGTGAGGGATTTTTCCATCTGACCTTCCATGCAGTCCGTGTGCGAATTGAACGTGAAAACATGAAGGTCAGCTTCATCGCAATCATCATAAAGAACTAGAGGGAATGTTATGAGAAATTATTGGTATGACAATATTAAGGGAGTACTCGTCTTGCTCGTCGTGTTCGGTCACCTGTTGACGGACGTCCGCGGCGTATACGACGATATTCTTCCGAAATGGGTGTATTTGTTCCTGTACACCTTCCATATGCCGTTATTTATTATGCTAAGCGGTTACTTCTATCGGGAGAACCGTTATTTACGTGTGATCCAATTGTTCGTCGTCTACGTCATCTGGCAAGTCATTCTCGGGTCATGGTTCGCTTTCACAGAAGGCATCCCGATTTTCTCGCTGGAGAATCCGGGACTGAATCTGTTGAAACCGTATTGGGCACTCTGGTATTTGATGGCGATTATCTTCTGGTACATCATTACCCCGTACGTGACGCAGCTGAAAGGGTATGTCCTATACGCGCTTCTATTTGCGCTCTTGTTCGGGTTCCAGGCTGAGGCGACCGGCTATTTCGCGTTACGAAAAGTGATCATGTTCTATCCGTTCTTCTTGATTGGGAACTGGATGTCCGAACGGAACACACTCAATTTCTTTGAATTGCCGAAACGGGCCGAACAACGGAACCGCTACCGGATTGGGGGAGCGATCGTCTTTGTCACCTTGACGATTGGCCTGTTGATTTCCATGCGCGTCCAACAGGCCGACGCGTTCTATCACATCGGAAACTTGTTCAAGTTCCGCTTCGCCTATGATACGGCGGTGCCGGAAGCAATGTGGAGTGGACCGTTCGCATTCTTGATCGTCTATACGGTGTCGCTCCTCATGTCGATCAGTTTCGCGCTCATCATTCCGGGACGAAAATTACCAGTCTTCTCGAGGGCTGGTCGATATAGCTTATATGTCTATCTCGTTCACGTATTCTTTGTCGTCGCCTGGAAGGCGTTCGTGCCGGCTGGATTCATGCCGACGTCCTGGATGCAATTGCTTGTCTTGTTTGGTGTCGCATTCGTGATGGTGCTTGTGATTATCAGTCCGCCGATGGTCCGTCTTTTACGTCCGCTCGTCGAGATTGACGTGAGGCGCGTACAAAATACAAAGGGTGTGAAAGGGTAAAGTCTTTTCTAAACGCTCCATTTCCGCTACACTTTATAAAGAGGAAACGAAACTAGAGTTAAGGAAGTGACCCTATGCCATACGAAAATGGAATGCACAGTACAGAAGGTGACGTGAACGTCTCACGTCACGTCGTAGAAATGATCGCCGCAGTCGCGGTCAAAGAAACGAAACACGTATCGTTCACGCAAGAAGACACGAAATTGTCAGAGCGTGCGCTCATGAAGCATGTGAAAGTCGATGAGTCAGAAGAAGGCATCACGATCAACTTGTCACTTTATATCGCATATGGGCAGTCAATCATCAAAACGGTGACGGCGGTTCAAGAGCGAATCACGCAAGATATGGATACGATGCTTGCGATGACACCACGTTCGGTGAACGTGAAAGTCGTAGGGATTCAACTGTAAAAGAGAGGGGAGAGCAGAGAGCTCTTCTCTTTTTTTGATTTTTGCGAAAACGGTTGCATCAAGATAACGTTTTCATTTATAATAGAAATCGAACAAGTGCAACCGTTTGCATCATTGACCAAACGTGCGACGGGTACTTGTCAAGTTCCCTAAATGTAGTCTGACGACACAAGCATTTGAAGGAAAGGCGGAAAGCATGTATGTCAACGATTGAAGCAGTGATTTTCGATTTGGACGGTGTCATCACTGACACGGCAGAGTACCATTACCTCGCTTGGAAGCAGCTCGGTGAAGAGCTCGGAATTCCATTTGACCGCGAATTCAACGAAACGCTCAAAGGGGTGAGTCGGACTGAATCGCTCGAGCGGATCCTTACGCTCGGCGGAAAACAGAACGATTTCACGCCGGAAGAGAAAGAAGAACTCGCCCAAAAGAAAAACGAGCATTACGTTGAACTCATTCAACATATCTCATCTGACGATCTTCTTCCTGGCATCGTTTCATTCCTTGATGAAATCAAAGAGGCGGGACTTAAAATCGGAATGGCGTCTGCTTCAAAGAACGCATTTGCGGTCGTTGACGCACTAGGTGTCCGTCATTACTTCGACCATATTGTCGATGCAGCAACTGTCGCCCAGTCAAAACCACACCCCGAAGTGTTTTTGAAAGCCGCTTCTGCCCTTGGCGTGAAACCCGAACTCGCCATCGGCGTTGAAGACGCGGCTGCCGGCGTAACTGCAATCAAAGCGGCAAACATGTTTGCTGTCGCCGTCGGGGAAGAATCGATGCTTGGTCATGCAGACCTCATCGTCGCTTCTACCGACGAACTTTCACTCGATCGCATCCTCGAATGCGCTCGCGTGTAATGGACTACAATCATCTTCCGTGAGACGGCGACTGCCCCGAACAGTCGCCGTCTTTTTATAGTCCAAAAGTCCCGAATAGACAATATTGCCCAAAAAGAGATGACAAGTACATTACAAATCCGTTACACTTTTATAGAAGATATCAAGGGATTATTAGGAATTACTGATTTAAAATAGGGAATTCCTAAAATTAATTGGATGTAGAAGGGGATTTGTGTATGGAATCTACGAATGTGAATGAACACATTTATCGAGAATTGATGGAAATCGAAGAATCGTACCGTCAATTGCAACGTCGTGCGGAATATTTGATTGCGGAACTGAGTCGAGACAAAGAGGACATAGACTCAACGGCTGATGCATCAAAACGCCTACGTCCACGTCGTGTAAATCAGCGTTATCCGCTCGAAGTATATGTTCATCAAGTGACGGATCTTTTGAAAGAGCGTCAGACGATGAGCGTACGTGATATCCAAATGGAACTCGAACTTCGTTACCGCCATCACATTAGCAACATTTACCAATTGATGGTGAAGATTGAAGGGGTCAACCCAGAGATCAAAAAGATTGGCCGCGGCCTCTATACATATGAACCAGCAGAAGAAGTAGCCGTGACATTTTCATAAGCTTGAGCCGATGGGGAACGCCCCATCGGCTTTTTGTTGTAAACGGACTGATAACAACTCATCGATTCAAAATATGATATAATTCGCCAGAGTCTATTTTTTTGAGAGAGGAACTGTCGGCCCATGCTATGGATTGCCATGTTGGTCAGTTTTGTAATGGCCATCTTGATTACACCGCTCGTTCGTCGATTCGCATTCTTTATCGGTGCAGTCGATCATCCGAACGCACGAAAAGTACATTTACGGACGATGCCACGAATCGGTGGTCTGGCGATCTTTATCGCCTTCTTCATCGGCTATGCGCTGCTGCTCCCGACGAGTCGTTATAATGACGCCATCTTGATCGGGGCCGTCGTGATTCTCCTGACCGGACTGATTGATGACCGTTTCCAGCTCTCTGCCCGTGTGAAGTTGATGGGGCAGATGATTGCGACGGTCGTCGTCTTGAACTCTGGGATGCGCATCGAGCTCGTCAATCTCCCGTTTGATCAGCAACTGTACCTCGGGTCATGGAGTATCCCGGTCACGGTTCTCTGGTTGATTGGAATCACGAACGCGATCAACTTGATTGACGGACTCGACGGGCTCGCCGCGGGTGTCTCGAGTATTGCCCTCGGAACGATTGCCGTCTTGGCAATCATTCAAGGGAACGTCTATTTGACGATGATGGCTTTATTGTTACTTGCGAGTACGCTCGGCTTTCTCGTCCACAACTTTTACCCGGCGAAGATTTTCATGGGGGACACAGGAGCGCTGTTTCTCGGCTATATGCTCGCCGTGTTCTCACTAATCGGTTTTAAAAACGTGACGTTGTTTTCTCTCGTCGTCCCGGTCCTCTTGCTCGGGTTGCCGATCTCGGATACGATTTTCGCGATCGTTCGTCGGCTCGTCCAAGGTCGACCGCCGATGTCACCGGACAAGTCGCATATGCACCACCAGTTGATCGACATGGGCTTCACGACGCGCCAAGCGGTCTTGCTCATGTATGGGATGACGCTATTCTTCGGCATCTCATCGATCTTGTTTGCGAAGACGACAATGCTCGGTGCTGTCATCACGTTCGTCGTGGTCCTGATCGTCATCGAATTGATTGTCGAATCGACAGAACTCATTCATCCGAACTATAAACCCATCATCCGAACGTCCCGGCGACTCCTCGGTCGACCAAGGACATAAACAAACGGCCGGTATCGCCTAGCGATATCGGCCGTTTTCTTTAGTAAATCGTCGTCTCGGTCATCGAGTCGTCTGTCTCATCGGTGGATGGTTCGTCCGCCGTGACGGGCATTCCAAGCTCCGTTTGGAGAAGGGCTTGCGCGTCCCGTAAGTCAGCGGGGTCGAGCTCATAATAATAGACACCGTTCAACGTCAAATCGGTTCCTTCAAGTGTTTCGCGATTGAACGACTTGAGCGATTTTGTATACGGTTGAAGCTGTGAGGCTTCCGACAAGGACATGTTCGTTCGAATGTTCTCGCCGACCGCGTTCATGATCCGGTTCAACTTGGTGAACGAGTTGATCGTCGTCGCCTCGTTGATGATGGCCTCGATGACTTGTTGCTGTCGACCGGCCCGACCGATGTCACCGGCAGGGTCTTGTTTTCGCATGCGGGCGTAGGCAAGTGCTTCTTTTCCGTTCAACACTTGAACGCCTGGTTCTAACTCGACGTTTCCGGTCGCTTTTCCGGAGATGGGGATAAGGACGTCAATCTCGACGCCTCCGACCGCATCGACGAGGTCTTCGATGCCATCAAAGTTGATGGTCGCATAGTAGTCGATGGGGATGTCGAGCAAGTTCTCGACGGTCGCGATCGTCGTATCGATGCCGCCGTAAGCATACGCATGATTGATTTTGTCTTTGAATGGTTCTCCTTCATCAAGGATGATGTCGACATACGAGTCGCGCGGGATGCTGACGAGTGTCACTTGACGTGATTCTTTGTTGAATGTCGCGACCATCAACGAATCACTTCGACCTTCTTCAAGCGAGGCGCCGCCATCGACCCCTGCTAACAGGACGGAGAAGTGGTCTTTCGTCAAATCGATTGTCTCGTCGCGACGCTCTGACTTGTCGCCACGATCCAACTCTTTGTTCGCGTTCTCGGCGGTCTCGTTCGCTTTGAAGACAAAATAGCCGAAAGCAGAACCGCCGATCAGCAAGACGACACCCAACACGATGAGGACGATTTTCCAAGGTGACTTTTTCTTGCGTGGGGGTGTTTCCATGTGGATTCCTCATTTCAGTTGTTTCTTTTAGTATAGGCGTTTCAGCGTTTGAAATCACGTTCGATGATGCGGATATCGTGGGTTTGTAGCGCACCTTGACCGTTCGTCATATCTGTCAGCCAATCGAGCGCTACAGTTGTCTCTTCCACGGGTACTGAAACGTGAAACGTGACGAGGTCGGCGTACGAGATATCGTCGAGCAAGTAGGTGGACTGACGCAATTCATTCTCGACTTTGCCGATCCAGGTGTAGTCGACGGTGAGCGTCAATTGCTGCATTTGCAAGCGTTCGACAATCCCAATCGCATCGAGTCCTTCGCTGACGGTCCCACCGTATGCCCGGATGAGTCCGCCTCCGCCTAATTTGATGCCTCCGAAATAACGTGTCACGACGACGACCGTGTCTTTGAGGTGACGTTTCCGCAACACCTCGAGCATCGGCATGCCCGCTGTACCACTCGGCTCCCCGTCATCGTTCGCTTTCTGGTGCTCGTTTCGTTCCCCAATGATGTAGGCAGAGCAGTTGTGGTTCGCGTTCCAATGCTCTTTTTTGATGCCTTGGATAAACGACTGCGCCTCTTCCTCGGTTTCGACACGTTTGAAGTGGGCGATAAATTTTGACTTTTGTATGACGACTTCGTATGTTCCACTTTGTTTTATAGTATAATTTGACTCAATAGACATTTCTGAAAATTCTCCTTTCTATTTTTAAATATTTTTTTTAGAATTCAAGTAGGCACACACGCTTCAATTGGCGAATGCAATTTATAGAAAATCTCTCATGTTCACTGTAAACCTGTTTTCAAGTGGACGATATATAAGGATAGATGAGGATTAACTACCGAACTATTAGGGGATGGCATCGTGAATCATATTACCGATCGGACAGCTTTAGAACATATCATAACAAATATGATTGATACGGTGACGGAAAGTAAAGAGGAGATTGTCCGTATAACCGAAAGTTCATCAACTGAATATTCTGCGATTCAAAACGAGTTGAAAGAATTGACGGATAAAATCGAGTTCTACATCGAGGAGTCCGATCGACTCGACCGACTCGTGAAAGCCGCGAAAGCCAAGCTCGTTCAAGTCAGCAAAAAGTTTCATATACATAGTGAGCAAGAAATTCGTGACGCCTATGAACGGGCGAATCAGATGCAACTGGAGCGGTTTCTCGTTCAAAAAGAAGAGATGGCGGCCCAGCAACGTCGTAACGATCTAGAACGACGTCTTCTTATTTTAGAGGACACGATCGAACGTGCCGAAAAGTTGATTGGTCGTGTCAGCGTCGTCTTGAACTTCTTACGGGACGACCTGCAACAAGAATATTCGGATATGATGAAAAAGCAGGAGATGGCCATCGGTGTATTCGAAGCGGCCGAGCGTGAACGACGTCACCTCGCTCGCGAGATGCACGACGGACCGGCGCAATCGCTTGCCCACATTTTGATTCGTGCCGACTTGATTGAAAAGACGTTTGATAAACGAGGGAAAGATGAAGCGTTTGCCGAATTACATGAATTGAAAAAGTTGATTCGTGGAGCACTCGTTGACGTACGTCGCCTGATTTACGATTTGCGTCCGATGTCGCTTGACGATTTAGGCTTTTTACCGACGCTCGAGCGCTATCTCCACCAAACGGAAGAGTATACAGCCATCAAGACGCGTCTCAACTATCGCGGGTCACGTGCCCGTCTGCCGGAGAAGTTAGAAATCAACGTGTTCCGTCTCGTGCAGGAAGCGGTACAAAATGCGATCAAGCATGCCAAGACGCCAGAAATCATCGTCAATGTCGAACAGGCGAGCGATGTGATTCACCTTCACATCCGCGACTATGGCATCGGTTTCGAACCGAGTTCGATTGGCGAAGAGTCGTTTGGGATCGTCGGGATGCGTGAGCGAATTGAGTTGGTGAACGGAAGTATCACCATTGACTCGGAAGTCGGCAAGGGGACGGTCGTCCGCATGTCGATTCCGATTCCGTGAGAGAACAAGGGGGAAGACATACATGGAAATGACACAGACACGCATTGCAATCGTGGATGATCACGAACTGTTCCGCGAAGGATTGAAGCGGATTTTTGATTTAGAAGATGAATTTACGGTCGTCGCAGAAGGACGGACGGGTCGCGAGGCGATTCGCATCGCCGGCGAACAAAAACCGGAGATTATGATCTTAGACATCAACATGCCGGACATGAACGGGATCGAGGCGACAAAGCAACTGTCGCTCCTGTCACCGGAGACACGCGTCCTCATCCTCTCGATCCACGATGATGAGTCGTATATCACGCATGCGCTCGAAGCGGGCGCGTCTGGTTTTCTCTTAAAAGAAGTGGCGTCGACCGAATTGATTTCGGCGGTCCGTGCCGTCGCTCGGGACGGGGCTTACCTACACCCGAAAGTGACGACGAACGTCTTGAAAGAATACCGTCGCCTTTTACAATTCAAAGGGGAACAAGCGGGTCGTGGCGTCGAGAGTCGCACGGATGACCCGGTGTATCAACTGTTATCACGTCGTGAGGTCGAGGTGCTGCACCTTCTCGCGGATGGTCGGTCGAACCGAGACATCAGTGACATGTTGTTC
This sequence comes from Exiguobacterium sp. s183, assembly GCF_018617655.1. Classification (NCBI taxonomy): domain Bacteria; kingdom Bacillati; phylum Bacillota; class Bacilli; order Caryophanales; genus Exiguobacterium; species Exiguobacterium sp. s183. The sequence continues at coordinate 136,305 of NZ_JACSKN010000006.1, read as the reverse complement.
ATCAGTGAAAAAACGGTTAAAAACCATGTGTCCTCTGTCCTCCGTAAGATGGATGTGAACGACCGGACGCAAGCGGTCGTCGATGCGATTCGCCGGGGATGGGTCGAGATTTGAGCGTCACCGATGCTTTACCTCGTTTTTGTGTTACAATATGGAATGGAATCCTAACATAATTGGAAAAATGAAACGACGTAAAGTGAGGATATAGTATGGGAAACATTGCGATTTTAACCGACAGTACCGCCTATCTGTCGGATGATTTTTTGGCACGACATGACGTCCATGTCGCTCCACTCAGTGTCATCTTCGATGGCGCGTCGTACCGCGAGTCGATCGATATGTCGACGGAGGCGTTCTATGAGCGAATCGAGGCAGGGAAACTGCCGACAACGTCACAACCGGTCATCGGTGAGACGGTCGAGTTGATTGAGAATTTGCCGGATAATGTGACGGACGTGATTGCCATCACACTCTCAAGTGGCATCAGCGGAACATACCAGTCGATGGTCGCGTTAAATGATATGGTCGACGTGACCGTTCATGCGTTTGACTCTGAGATTTCTTGTATGCCGCAAGCGTTCATGGTCGAAGAGGCGTTAAACCTCCGTGACAAAGGCGCCACGCCGGAAGAAATCATCGCCCGACTCGAGACGGTCCGTGATTCGATTCGCGCCTATTTCGTCGTCGATGATCTTGATCATCTACAACGTGGTGGACGATTGAGCGCCGCGCAAGCGCTCGTCGGCTCGTTCTTACAAATCAAGCCGGTCCTTCACTTCCAAGACAAGTTGATTGTCCCATTTGAGAAGATTCGTACGTATAAGAAGGCTGTACGTCGAATCGAAGAAATGATGGACGAGTCGATCGCAGGTGACGGTGAGGGATACTGTATCGGAATCATTCACGCCAACTGCCCGGAGCGTCAGGCGGAAGAAATCGCTTCGATGAAACAGAAGTTCCCGAAAGCACACATCTCGGGAAGCCATTTCGGTCCGGTCATCGGAACGCATCTCGGACCTGGTGCAATCGGCATCACTTGGTATCGTCGCGAATGGTAAACCACAAGACGACCGTTTTTGGTCGTCTTTTTCAATGGAGGAGGGAATGCGATGGCGAAATATCGCCAAATATTTGAGCGGTTGGCAGAAGAGATGCGGAACGGCACGAGACCTGCAGACTCGAAACTCCCGTCGGAGACGGAGCTGATGCATCAGTTCGAGGCAAGTCGGGGGACGGTCCGAAAGGCACTCGATCTCTTACAGGAAAACGGGTACGTCCGGAAGCACCACGGGAAAGGTGTCTTTGTGTTGAAGCGCGACCAGATCGAGTTTCAATTCAATGGAATCGTCAGTTTCTCAGAAGTGTACGCCAGCATGCTCGGTCGCTCCATCCAGACGCACGTTGCGGCGTTCGAAGAGATGGAGGCCCCATCTTGGCTCGTCGAACGGATGAACTTGAAACCGGGAACGCATGTGTTTCGCATCGAACGCGTCCGAAACTTTGACGGGGAGAACGTCATCCTCGATATCAACTATTTCGTCAAAGACCTCGTTCCTGGATTGACAGAAGAAATCGCTGCTCGTTCGATTTATGGCTATATCGAAGGAGAGCTCGGCTTACAGATCAGCTACGCCAAACGAAAGATTGCGGCGGAGGACGTGACCGAGCTCGACCGGATGCGTCTTGATTTGCATGACTATGAATATGTCATCGTCATCACGAACGATACGTTCTTATATGAAGGACAACAATTCGAATATACGGAATCGCGTCACCGCTTGGACAAGTTCCAGTTCAGTGACGTCGCCCGGCGCTAAAACCTCTTTCGAACAGGAAGAGGTTTTTTGTTTACGTGAACTCGATTAAGGGAATTTTTTACAATGAATCTAGTCACAGTACCTTCACTTAAACTTGTATATATAAGTTGTTGACTTAACTTATATAGATAAGTTATACTTTGTTTGTACTCATAAGTAACCGTTTTCATTTGAAGTTTTCAAACAAAGGAGGACAATAAACATGAAGGCAGATTATCGTCAAATTGCCGCAGACATCCTTGAAGCGATCGGCGGCAAAGACAACGTGGACAAAGCCGCACACTGTGTGACACGTCTCCGTCTCTCCCTCAAAGACCAGTCAAAAGTCGATGAGGCGCGTGTGAAAGAAGTCGATCTCGTCAAAGGGGCGTTCGAGAACTCGGGCGTGTATCAAATCGTCATCGGAGCCGGTGATGTCGACCGTGTCTATGCCGAGTTCATTAAACTCGCAGGACTCGAAGCGGCAACGGTCGCCGAGGTCAAATCCGCAGGCGGCAAAAAAATGAATCCGCTTCAAAAACTCGTCAAAGTCTTCTCTGACGTCTTTATGCCAATCATTCCAGCCATCATCGTGGCCGGTCTCCTCATGGGGATCAACAACTTACTTGCTTCTGAAGGTCTCTTCATCGACGGGCAAACGCTTATCGAGGCTTATCCGAACTTACAAGGACTTTGGGACCTCATCAACATGATGGCGAACACGTCATTCGTCTTCTTACCGGCACTTGTCGGATGGTCGGCGACGAAACGTTTCGGCGGAAGCGAAGTGCTCGGGATTGTCATGGGTCTCTTGCTTGTCCACCCGGACCTCTTAAACGCTTGGGGCTACGGGACAGCGGCACTTGAAGGAGAAGTACCGACGTTCGATATCCTCGGATTGTTCGAGATTGAGAAAGTCGGATATCAAGGTCAAATCTTGCCGGTTCTCGCTGCGGCTTATATTTTGAGCCAAATTGAGATGTTCTTGAAAAAACGTGTACCGAACGCAATTCAACTCTTGGTCGTTCCGATCACGACAATAGTCGTCACTGGATTCCTCGCACTCGCAATCGTTGGACCAATCACACGTGGAATTGGTAATGTGATTGCGACAGGACTCGTCAACACGTTTGAAGCCGTACCGGTCGTTGGGGCACTCCTCTTCGGATTGTTCTACGCACCACTCGTCGTCACAGGGATGCACCACTTGTTCATCGCCATCGACCTTCAGTTGATCGCAGATACAGGCGGTACGTTCATCTGGCCGATGATCGCACTCTCAAATATCGCGCAAGGTTCTGCTGCACTCGCGATGTTCTTCGTCTACAAGCACAACGCGAAACAAAAGAGCATGGCATCGACTTCAGCAATCTCGGCTTACTTCGGGATCACGGAGCCGGCGATGTTCGGGGTCAACTTGCCGAATAAATTCCCGTTCTATTCTGCGATGATCGGGTCAGCGATCGCAGCCATCTTCATCACATTGAATGATGTTCAAGCAATCGCAATCGGTGTCGGAGGACTCCCTGGATTCCTCTCAATCTTCACAGACAAAATCCTTCTCTTCATCGTCGGGATGATCATCGCGATCATCGTACCGTTCGCGCTCACATTCATCTTGTCGAAGCGTTACATGAAGAAAGGTGAAATCGAAGAAAATAAAGTCGCATAAGCATTGACTCGGGAGGGAGGGACGGCAGTTCTTCCCTCTTTCCTATTGAAATGAAAACTCTTACAAAAAAGGAGATGTCGTTGATGACACAGAAAAATTGGCGCAAATCAGTCGTCTATCAAATTTACCCGAAAAGCTTTTACAGTCCGGAAGGAAACGCGACCGGATCGATCAAAGGGGTGACGGCGAAGCTAGATTACTTGGCAGAACTCGGCATCGAATACATTTGGATGACGCCTGTCTATCAGTCACCTCAACACGACAACGGCTATGACGTGAGTGATTACTATGCCATCGATCCGTCTTACGGCACGATGGAAGACCTCGACGAATTGATCCGTGAGGCAGAGGCGCGGGGCATTGGCCTCATGATGGACATCGTCGTCAACCACTCGTCGACAGACCATGAATGGTTCCAGAAATCATTGGCGGGAGACGAGCGGTACCGTGACTACTACATCTGGCGCGACGAGCCGACGAACTGGGAATCGAAGTTCGGTGGGAACGCGTGGGAATATGACGAGAAGAGCGGGCAATACTATCTCCACTTGTTCGACGTGACTCAGGCCGACCTGAACTGGGAGAACGAACAGATGCGTGAAGACGTCTATGAGATGATGCGCTTCTGGCGCGAGAAAGGAATCAAAGGGTTCCGTCTCGACGTCATCAACTTGATCTCAAAAGAACAAGATTTCCCGGAAGACGAGTCGGACGGTCGGAAGTTCTACACGGACGGGCCACACATCCATGAATATTTGAAAGAGATGAACCGAGAAGTATTTGACGGGCATGACGTCATCACGGTCGGGGAGATGTCGTCGACGACGCTCGACCATTGCGTGCGCTATTCGAACCCGGACGAGAACGAGCTCAGCATGACGTTCAGCTTCCACCACTTGAAAGTCGACTACCCGAACGGCGAGAAGTTCGTCGCCTCCCCGTTCGACTTCATCCAGTTGAAAGACATCATGTCGACGTGGCAACAAGGGATGCACGGGAAGGGATGGAACGCCATCTTCTGGTGCAACCATGACCAACCGCGCGTCGTCAGCCGTTTCGGGAACGACACGAACCATCGCGTCGAGAGTGCGAAGATGCTTGCGACCGTGCTCCACGGACTCCAAGGAACACCGTACATTTATCAAGGAGAAGAGATCGGGATGACGAATCCTGGCTTCGATGATTTGAACGAGTATCGTGACATCGAGACGCTCAACAACTATAGGTTGAAACGCGAAGAGGGTGTGTCGCATGAAGACATGATGGCAGCCATCAAACAAAAGTCACGCGACAACTCGCGGACGCCGATGCAGTGGGATGCGACGACACATGCCGGCTTCACGAACGGCACACCGTGGATCAACGTGGCACCGAACTACCAGGACGTGAACGTCGAAGCGGCGCTCGATGACCCGAACTCGGTGTTCTACCACTACAAGAACTTGATTTCATTACGAAAAGAACTTGACGTCTTGACGGACGGGGACTATACGCTCCTCACGCCTGATTCGTTAGACGTTTGGGCATATACACGGAAGACGGACCGCGAGGAGCTCCTCGTCGTCGCCAACTTCTATGGAACGGAAACGACGTATACCATTCCGGAAGGTTTCGAGCGGGTGAGCGTCGTCAGTCACAACTACGACGTGCCTGAGCTCGACGGGACGACGTTGTCCCTTCGTCCGTACGAGGCGATCATGTTCTACAAACAGAAATAAGCAGGTAGGACCCGACCTTTTCGTCGGGTCCTATTTGTGTTTAGTCAATCGGTTGTCTTCCATAAGCCGAGTCGTACTCAGACGTCCACTCTGTTAGCGTGAAAGGAAAAAAGGAGCAAAGGAATATGGGGGAACTCATCGTCGCATCAAACGGGTCGCGCGCCATCCGTTTTGGCATCTGCCAACGCTGTCTCAGCACGGACGTCCGGACGTTCACCTGTCATCACGGGTCGTGTGCCTACTGCCGGAACTGTCTTTATCTTGGACGTATCTGCCGATGTGATTTTCTACAAGAACGGGACATCACGACACCACTCGAAACGACCGAATTGACGATGCCGTTCGAGCTCGCACCAGCCCAAATGCGGGTCGCAAGTCAGTTACTCACGTGGTGGGACGAACGGAAGACCGGTCTCGTCCATGCGGTGTGTGGAGCCGGGAAGACCGAGATGACGTTCCCTGTGATCGAGCGGGTCGTCAATGAAGGGAAGCGGGTATTGATCGTCTCCCCGAGGAAAGATGTCGCCATCGAATGGGTGGAACGGCTCGAACAAGCATTCACCGTGCCCGTCACGAGACGTTACGGGGGTGGGGAGAAAGGTTCCATCGGGATGATCACGGTGGCGACCGCACCGTTGTTGTTGAATCTACGAGACGTATTTGATTATGTGCTCATCGATGAGTCCGATGCCTTCCCGTTCGCTTTTGACATGACGTTATGGCGCACCATCTATCGGGTCGGAAAAGGGGTGTTTGTCTTCATCACGGCGACCCCGACCGCTTGGCAACAGATGGTTTCGACGGTGCATCTGTCCCGTCGCTATCACGGGTTCGATTTGCCGGTGCCGACACTCGTCAAACAGTCGGACGAACGGGTTTTTGACTTCTGTCGACGTCACGCCGCAAAACCGCGTCTCCTGTTCGTGCCGACAAAGCCTCACCTCGAGCAATATCGTAAGACGCTAGAAGACGCAGGGTTTACATGTCGGACGGTATCGGCCGAGACCGAGGAGCGGACCGACGCGCTGCACTGGCTCCAAGAAACGAAGGGAATCGTCCTCGCGACATCGATCTGGGAGCGGGGGATGACGATCCGGGACGTGCAGGTCGGGGTGCTAGAGAGCGAACATCGACTCTTCACGACACGGGGGCTCATCCAAATGGCAGGGCGAGCCGGACGAAAGTCGGATGCGCCGACAGGGGAGGTCTGTTTCTTTTATCAAGAACGGACGTTTCGGCAAGATCTCGCCATCCGGGCGATCGTGAAGGCGAACAGTCGATGAAATGCCTTCTCTGTCACCAACCGATGACCGTCCCTTGGACACCGGCCACGTTATGGCGACGCGACTGGGTGTGCCCGTCATGTGAGGACCGACTGACGCCACTCGGGAAAGGCTGTCCGCGCTGCGGTCAACCGAACGAGACGGGGGAGACGTGCTCAGATTGCATCCGCTGGCTCGCGCTCGGCTCTGATTTGACCGTCCGTTGCCTGTACGCCTATGACGAGGCGGGAATCGAGTGGCTACATCGCTTCAAATTCAGTGGCGACGTCGTCATCGCCGCATCGGTCGCACTAAAACTTCGGGCACTGCGAGAACCTGGTGCGACATATGTTCCCGTCCCGCTCAGTGACGAACGACTCCAATTGCGTCGCTTCAACCAAGCGGATGTGCTCGCACGAAAGATTGGTCCGACCCGGCAACTGATCGAGAAAACCGAGGTTTCGAGTCAACGCGAACTCGGGAAAGAAGAAAGACGACACCGAACGAATCCTTTCACTGTACCAACTTCAGTGAAATGTGGGAAAATCATTCTTGTAGACGACGTTTATACGACAGGGACGACGCTCCATCAGGCGGCATTTTCGTTGAAACAGGCAGGTGCGACAGAAGTTTCTGCGATTTGCTTATTTCGGGCGCTAAACAAATCAAAAACCCGTCCGATATAAAAGGCAGAGGTGAAACCAATGGATGCAGCATCTTGCCAAATGTGCGGACGCTTGTTTATGAAACAAGGTCGCTCGCCTTATTGCCCATCATGTAGTGAAGTCGACTTCCAAAACTTCTTGAAAGTCCGTGACTTCATTCGTGAACCAGAAAACAAATCAACGAACATCGGCGCCCTCGTCGAAGCGACGGGTGTGTCGGAACTTGATATCACGCGATATATCCATGAAGGACGCCTGATCATCAAGGACAACCCGGAACTCCTCGTCGGCTGCGTACGTTGTGGTCAACCGACGAACGAAGGGAAAGTCTGTTCGAACTGCCAGAGAGATATGCAGAAGGAACTGTCTAGTCTACAAGAGAGCTTGACGAAGTCGTCAAGTGCTCGCGCTTATCGTTTGGATTAACATCATGAAGAGGGGGAAGACGCATGCGCATCGATTCAGCCAAGTGGGTACATTTACCGAACACTTATGAAAAGAAAACGCAAGTCGAGCCGAAGCCCGCGCCATCACGCCAAACGGACCAATTGTCAATCTCGGCGGAAGCCCGCGCCCGGTTTGAAGAACCGGTGAAACATCCGGACCGTCTCGCAAAAATCGACGCTTTGAAAGCAGAGATTGATGCGGGCACGTATTCACGGGACGCGCGTGAAATCGCCAAACGCTTTCTACAAGGATGAATGGAAGCGAGGTCCGTTTGAGGCCTTCGCACTGAATAACACGGCACGGAAGCTGACTAAATAAGGGGTACCCCTTTCTTTAGTCGGCTCTTTTTTTGGAAAAAGGAGAGACTCATGCTCACATTACATAAACGTTTACTCGAATTGGCCTATACGAAAGAACAGCTACTCGTCCAAAATGACATGGCCGCTTTTAGCGCGCTCCTCAAAGAAGAGGCGAAACTCGTCCGACAAATCTCACAAAAAGAAGCGGAACGACTTCAAGGGACGTATGAATTGGACGATGAAGAGATAGAGGAACTGAGACCGGTCTTGTTCGAGTTGAAGCGTCAGAACGAATTGAACGCATCGCTTCTCGAACAGTCCCTTCGTTATATTACCTGGCACTTGGATATGCTCTTGCCAGAAGCAGATGATTTCACATACGGACAACAGGCGTTAGAAACACGCTCGTTCAGCCGTGACGTTTAAGGAGGAAGTACAGAATGGGCTCAACATTTATGGGACTAGAGACGGCGCGCCGCAGCCTGACGACACACCAATGGGCGTTACAGGCGACGGGGAACAACGTGGCGAACGCCTCAAACCCTGGCTATTCACGCCAACGCCTCACCCTCGGAATGACGGAACAACTCTCGGTCAACTTCGGCGGGACGAAAGCCGGACAATTCGGGACCGGGGTACGCGGGGAGACGCTCGCCCGGATTCGCGATCTCATGATCGACCAACAGTATCGCGACGAGTCGGTGAAGAACGCGTTCTATGCGACGAAAGAGGCGGCGTTCGGGCGGATGGAGGACATCATCAACGAACCGTCTGAGAACGGTCTTGCCAAGTCGCTCGACTTGTTCTGGGCGTCACTTCAGGACTTGTCGGTCAACCCGGACGATACGGGCGCACGAAGCGTCGTTCGCCAGCGGGCGATGACGCTCGCCGAGACGTTCAACTACATGTCTTCGTCGCTGACGAAAGTACAAGACGACTTGAAAGCGGAAGCGGGCGTCGTATCGAAAAAGATTAACGACCTGTTGACGAAGATCAATAACGTGAACCGTCAAATCGGGGACGCGGAACCACTTGGCGTCTTGCCGAACGAACTATATGACGAGCGTGACCGTTACATGGACGAGCTCTCGCAATATATCGAGTTCGAGCGTGTACCCGTCGATTACTTAAACGGGGAGACACGTGGGAACTCGCAACGTGTCGCAGAAGGACGGATCGACATCCAGATCACCGTGCCAGGAAATCCGAATCCGATCAAATTGGTCGATGGCATCACGGGTGGCGTCGGGGAAATGACCGAGTCGGCGTATCGCGCGGCAGATGCTGCGACAGCTGAGACGATGACGCTCCAAGACATGCCGAACGGCAAATTACGAGCACTCGTTGAGATGTACGGAAGCCAATCGGGTCCTGAAGCGGCGGATGGGGCGTATACGAAGATGCTCAAAGACTTAGACGAGATGGCGAGCGTGTTCGCGACGGCGTTCAACGACGCACACATGACGAACAAAGATGCATCAGGGACGGACGGACGAAACGATTTCTTCGTGAACGCAGGGACGAACACGAACACCGACATCAAAGCGTCGAACATCGAAGTGAACGAGACGTTCATGAGTAACCTTGACTTGATCGCTGCCTCAAAAGACGGCAATATCGGGGATGGGAGCGGGGCACTCGAACTCGCACGCTTAAAAGAGATGGCCTTAAGTTTTGCCGGGTCGGCCACGACGACGACATCGATTGGGAAATACTATCAAAACGTCATCGGGAACATGGCGGTCGAGGCGAGCCAGAACGCGAACCTCGCGAAGAGCACGTTCGCCCTCTTGAGTAGCTCGGACCAGCGCCGCCAGTCGGTAAGCGCGGTGTCGCTCGATGAAGAGATGACGATGATGATCCAATATCAACATGCATACAATGCGGCGGCACGGAACATCACGGCCGTCGACGAGATGCTCGACAAAATCATTAACGGCATGGGTGTCGTTGGGAGGTAATGACTGATGCGTGTCACACAGACGATGCTCACACAGACGAACTTGAAACACTTATCGAGTAGCTATAACACGCTCGCCCGCGTCCAGGAACAACTGATCAGCGGGAAGCGGATCCAAAAGGCATCGGAGGACCCGGTCGTCGCGATGCAAGGGATCCGGTACCGGACCGAGGTACGGGAAGTCGACCAATTCCGCCGTAATGTCAGCGAGGCGACGAGCTGGATGGACATGACAGACTCGACCTTGAACGAGGTCACGGAAGCCGTCAAACGGATTCGTGAATTGACGACGCAAGCCGCGAACGACACGTACGAGTCGTCACAGCGCGCAATCATCAAGAGTGAGGTCGACCAGTTGATCGAACATATCGGCTCACTCGCCAACTCGAAGGCGGGCGAGAAGTATATTTATAACGGGACGAAAACGGATCAACCGCTCATTGACATGCAGGCGCTGAAAGACTATTTGAATGAAGCGCCAGGGGCGACGCTCGAGTCGATTTATGGAACGGACGGTTCTCCGACGGCGAGCGGGAAAATTGAGTTCGAAGTCTCAAAAGGCATCACGATGCAAGTGAACATGCAGCCGGAGACCGTCTTCGGACGAGAGCTTTTTGAAGGATTGAAACAGCTGAGCGGTCTGCTCGCCGATGAAAATACGGGTGGTGCTGACTTATCAGCCCAGCTTGAGACACTTGATACGATTGGACAGAACTTGATCACGGAGCGGTCTGAGCTCGGTGCCCGTGCGAACCGTTTGGAGCTCGTCGACAATCGTCTACAAGACCACGAGATCATCGCGAAGACAATCATGTCTGACAACGAAGACATCGACGTCGAGAAAGTCATCATGGAGTTGAAGTCGCATGAGACGGTACACCGCGCCGCACTTTCTGCCGGGGCTCGGATCATCCAACCGACGCTCCTTGACTTCCTCCGGTAATCGGTCATGAATCTCGCGAGACTTGAAATGCGGCAAACGTTTGCTGCCATCCAGATGACCTCGAACCGACCGGTGCTCGAGATGCGTCAAGGTCGGGCGGACATGTCGATGCAGCAAGGGAAAGCCGAGATGACGCAACAGACGACTCAAGGGAAACTTGAGATCGACTCGTCGGTGGCACGGAGTGAGAGCAACCTGAAAGGGGCACTCGAACTCGGTAAGTCGTTCGGACAGATGGGCGAACAAGGGGCCCGCGAGGCGATGATGAACATCGCCCGTGAAGGGGACCGCATGATGCGCATCGAGAACGGCAACCCGATTGCCTCGATGGCGGCAGAGAAAGTGAACGACCCGTATCCGATCGTCGAGATGGGCTATATGCCGAAATCGATTGACCGTGTCAAGTTGACGTATACACCGGCGGATGTGAAAATCGAATGGAATATCACACCGCCACAGATTGATGTATCGCTCACACCGGCAGACATCTCGTTCACGCCATGGACGACGGACATTTCCCTCCGTCAACAGGCGTCGCTCGAGATGTGGCCGGTCGGTGGGATGTATGATGAAACGCGTTGAAAGTGAGGACAATCCATGTTCATTGAAACAGACTACTTTGGCAAGATTGAAATAAATGAAGCGGAGACGATCTCGTTCGTCAGTGAGATTCCAGGATTCCCGGACTCGAAGACGTTCGTCTTGATTCCGTACGGGGAAGAGCTGCCATTTTGGTCGCTCCAGTCGATCGAAGAGAAGGCGTGCGCGTTCGTCGTGACGAATCCGTTCTGGCACAAGTCGGACTATTCGTTCGAACTGTCGGACGGGGCGAAGGACCAGCTCGGGATTGAAGAAGCGGAACACGTCTCTGTCTACTCGATCGTCACGCTCCGTGAGCCGTTTGATGCATCGACGCTCAACTTGAAGGCACCGATCGTCATCGAGACGAAAGAACGTCGCGGGAAGCAGGTCATTTTAGACGATGCCTACCCGGCCCGTTATCCGCTCGGCGGCACGAAGGCGGAGGTGCGCTAATGCTCGTATTGAAACGAAAACAAGGCGAGGCGATCCATATCGGGGATGACGTGACGCTCACGGTGCTCGCCATCGAGGGTGACCAGGTAAAACTCGGCATCGATGCCCCGCGCCATATCGATATCCATCGACATGAAGTATACATTCAGATGCAAGAAGAGAATGAGTCGGCACGGAACAGTGCCAACTTGATGAAACAGATGATTAAGAAGCAGTCGGAAGCGTGAGCTTTCGACTTTTTTTGTAAATATAGAATGTAAGGGTGACATTTTTCACCTAGTTGGGATAGGATGGAAACGGAAAGGGAAGGAGGCGAATCGATGGGAACGGTCATCAACCAGTTTTTTATTAATATCAGTATCATCTTTTTACTCATGTCGCTCACGTTCTATGTGATGCGGACGGTCTTGCCGATTCAACCGTCCTCCCCGCTGTTCGTCCGTTTTTGGTTCGGGGTATCGAACGGATTGACGGCGATTTTGCTGACCTTAAACGCCATCGAGCTTGGCGATGCGAGGATTGATCTCCGTCTCATCCCGATTGCCTTGTCGGCAACGTACGCCGGACCGTTCGGTGCAGTCGTCACGCTCGCGCTCATCTTTATCGGACGCATGACGCTGCATGGGATGAGTGCCCCGTTCGTCGATTCGATTCTCATGTTCGTCGTTTTTTACATCTTTTCGCTTCTCCTCTCGCGTGTCCCGATGCATCGCTCACGAGGATATGCCGTCTATGTCGGATTCGGTGCGCTCCTCGTCTTGATTCGCGTGACCGGCAGTGTGGATACGATGGTGTTCGTGAACGTCTTCATCCCGTACTTCCTTATGCTGTCGCTCGGGGCGTGGCTCTGTTATTGGGGGGCGAAAAAGCTCGAGACGCATCTATGGATGTTCCTCCTGCATACGCATCGGGCGACCGTCGATGAATTGACGGGACTCCCGAACCGTTACCGGACGCTCGAACAGATGAACGATTTGGAGATGACCGGGAAGCCATGGACGTTACTCGTCATCGATGTCGATCACTTCAAGCAGTTGAACGATACATATGGTCATCTGGCAGGAGACGCCGCGCTCCGACATATCGGTCAGACGCTCGAGCGGCACTGTCCGCCAGGCGGGTTCGTCGGTCGTTACGGCGGGGAAGAGTTCTTGCTTGTGATTGAAGGGTATGAACAGGCGAAAGAAGTGGCCGAGTCGTTAGTTGAGACGGTGCGCCACACGACGTTCGAATGCCAGGGTGAGGTCATCCCGATGACCGTCTCGATCGGTGCCGCGGTCGCCGGGCACGAACCGAGCATGGTCGTGTTCGAACGAGCGGACGAGGCTTTATATGATGCGAAACGGAATGGACGGGACCAGGTCCGCTTCGCCTAAAAAATCCCCTATAACCGTTGGCAAATGGTGTCCAGCGGTTATAGGGGATTTCACGTTTAGTGAATGTTTTTCTTCTTGAACTGTCCACCCCGGACGTCGTGAATGTTGCCGATGGCGAGAAACGCCTTCTCGTCATAGTCGTCGAGGATGTCCTTTAGTTTCGTCTCCTCGAGTCGGCTGATGACCGTGAAGACGACCTTCTTCCCGTCCCCGGTATAGGCTCCTTCTCCGTGGAGATATGTCACGCCCCGACCGAGCCGGTCCATGATCGCCTGACCGATTTCTTCCGGTGCGTTCGTGATGATCCACGCCGCCTTCGACTGATCGATCCCTTCCAAGACGACATCGATCGTCTTGAACGCGATGAAATACGTGAGGAGCGAGTACATCGCCCGGTCCCAGCTGAAGACGAAACCGGCCGTCCCGAGGATGAAGATGTTGAAAAACATGACGATCTCTCCGACCGAGAACGGTAAGCGGTTCGTGAAGGCGACGGCGAGAATCTCCGTCCCGTCGAGCGACCCACCGGCGCGGATGACGAGACCGATGCCGGCCCCGAGCAAGAAGCCGCCGAAGACAGTCGACAACAAGAGGTCATCTGTGAACGGTTGGATGTCATGCAGGACGATCGTAAACGCCGACATGAGTAGGATTGCCGTCAACGTGACGACGGCGAACGTCTTCCCGATTTGCCGATAGCCGAAATAGATGAACGGCAAGTTGAAGAGGACGAGCCAGATGGCGAGTTTCGTCTCCGTCAAATACGAGACGATGATCGAGACCCCGACGATCCCACCGTCGATGATCTGGTTCGGAACGAGGAACGCCTCCAGGCCGACCGCGAAGACGAGAGAACCGAGCAGTAAGAGGACGGCTTTCGCAAACAGTTCGGACGCTTTGATCGGGTTATGTTCGCGCCTTAAGCGCTGCACTTCCTCCAGTGTCGGAGAAGGCATGGGTGTACGCTGCATACGTGGTGCCCCCTTTCCATTTTCTTAAGTATACCAAAACGAGCCGATACAAAATCCTTTGAGACAGAGAATCTGACATGAATATTCAGAATAGATTGATGATTCCCTGTAAATTATTTCAGTATTATTTTGTGGTAGGCTTAGAAGGTTGTTGAACATGAGAAGGAGGTCAATGAATCATGAAACGAGAGAATAAAGCCTGGTTGATGGGGTTTCAGATCATCATGAACATCATCGGCGGACTCATCGCGGCGTATGGGTTGGAGTCCGTCCTCATCCCAAACAACGTATCGGACGGGGGCGTCACCGGCATCAGTATCGTCGGGTCGCAGCTAACAGGATTACCGCTCGGGATCTTTATCGGGATTCTCAATATCCCGTTCATCTATCTCGGGTATAAACAGATCGGGAAAAGCTTCGCCATCCTTTCCGTCACAGGGATCGCGTCGTTGTCTGTCGGTACGGTGATCATGCACCATGTCCCGACCATCATCGAGGGCGACGCGCTCCTCATCACCGTAGTCGGCGGAATCATCCTCGGGTTCGGGATGGGGATTTCCCTCCGTAACGGGGGTGCGCTTGACGGGATCGATATGCTGGCCGTCCTCTTGTCCCGTAAACTGCCGTTCGGGACGAGTGACTTGATTCTATTTTTGAATACGTTCGTCTTCATCGTCGTCTCGACGGTGTTCGGGCTTCAAGGAGCCGTCTTGTCGGCGATCGCCTATTTCATCGCCTCAAAAGTGATTCATATCGTCGAAGAGGGATTGAGCGGAGCGAAGACGTTCAAGATCATCACGAGTGAACCGCATGAAATGGTCGAGACGATTCGGGATCGTCTCGGACGGAGCGCCACCTTGAATCAGATCCAAGGTGCGTATTCAAAAGAGAGCTATTATGAAATCACATGTGTCATCAACCGGCTCGAAGAACGAAAGATCAAGGACATCATCGACCAAGTCGACCCGAAAGCGTTCGTCGTCGTGTATGAGGTGACAGAGGTCAAAGGCGGGAATTTCCAAAAACGCGATATTCACTGACGGACGGCCACGTGCCGTCCGTTTTTTTTTATACATGTGGCGTGAAAACATTCCATACGCATGAAGCGATAAGGCAGGAAATCGGACGCAAAAAGTGGAATGAGACGAGGCAAGGGAAAGGGGAGGATGGAGCATGTATGCACTGATCGGAAAGCTCGTCACGAAAGCGGGACAACGGGACCGACTCGTGGCGATTTTATCGGAAGCGGCACGGGAGATGGAGGCGACGTCAGATTGTGAATCGTATAGGGTCCACGTATCGCTCGACGAGGCGGACACGGTGTTCGTCTATGAAGTGTGGCGGAGTGAGGATGCGCATGCGGCGTCATTGTCGCTTGCTGAAGTGAGGGCATACATCGATCAGGCGAAGCCCATCCTCGAGAGGATGGAGCGGATTGCCGCGCTCGAACTGCGGACGTGACGGATTGAATGAAGAGACGGATGACCATGTGTCGTCCGTCTTTTTGCAGGAGAAACAGATGGATACCGAGAACAAGACAGGATTCGGAAAGGAGGGAACGTATGCGCCCACTCATACTCGGGGTCTTCGCGGCCTTGTTTTTTGCGAGCACGTTCGTGTTGAACGAAGTGATGCAAGTCGGGGGAGGTAGCTTCGCCTATAGTGCCTCGCTCCGCTTTTTATGGATGATCCCGCTGTTGATGCTCGTTGTCGCCTTACGTGGTGGACTCAAGCGTGTCATCTCGGCGCTTAAAGACAATCCGCGGGCGTGGATCGTCTGGGGGACGATCGGGTTCGGGCTCTTTTACGTTCCTATCTGTCTCGCGGCTGAAGTCGCACCACCGTGGCTCATCGCGGGCACGTGGCAAGTGACAATCGTTGCCGGGGCACTGTTGTCGCCACTCTTTAAGAAAGCGGACGGCTCACGCGAACAGATCCCGTGGCGAGGCCTTCGGTTCTCGAGCCTGATCTTGATCGGTGTTGTCTTGATGCAAGTCGAGTTCTTCGAGTCGTTCGAGCCTCGCTTCCTATGGCTCGGTGTCGTCCCGGTCGTGATTGCGGCCTTCGCATATCCGCTCGGCAACCGCAAGATGATGCAACATACAGACCTCGACGTATTCGAACGCATCCTCGGCATGTGTCTCGGGTCGCTCCCGGTCTGGTTCTTACTGTTCGGGTACGGGTTGACGACGGGGCGTCCCTCATCGAGCCAGCTCGGGCAGACGTTCCTCGTCGCCTTGTTGTCAGGGATTGTCGCGACCGTCCTATTTTTCAAAGCGACGGACCTCGTCAAACACGACATGGGGAGACTGGCGTCCGTCGAGGCGACGCAGGCGCTCGAGGTGTTGTTCGCCCTCATCGGCGAGCTCCTGTTCCTCCACGCGGTGATGCCGTCCCCGATTGCCTTAACCGGGATCACGCTCGTCATGATTGGAGTCGTCTTCCATAGTCGGAGCCAATTCATCGAGCTCCCGATGGCGATTGAAAAAGAGGCATAAAAAATACCTCGCTCCTTCGAGCGAGGTATTTTCATGAACTTGTTGTCAAACTGCCTTTGACTTTGTCGTAGAAGTCATCCATCATACCAGTACGGCTACCGAGCTGACAGATGAGTTCGAGCGTTTCTTTATAGAACTTTTTGACGAGTCCTTTGTTTTTGATCCCGTCCATCGACGCGAGCGTCTTGTCGAGGTTCTCTAAAATCTCTTTGATCTGAGCGTCCGAATCCGGTTTGACGACCGTCATGTTCTCCGGGATGCTGACGACCTTCTCTTGACCTTGGTGGCGGAACGATGCGCCGAAGCCGAGGTTCTCGATGAAGAGGTGCGGCATGACCTTTTGACCGAAGAAGTGCTTGTGCCAATCTGTCGCTTTCATCGTGTCCATATCTTGTTTGAACGTGGAAGCCGTCGAGACGTATTGTTTAAACAAATCCGTCATGAATTTCTCGATGACCGGGATTTGAAGGGCGAAGACGTTTTTCAAGAGCGCGTCGAGCTGAGCGCGCGTCAAAGTAGTTTCGTTAGACATGTCAGTTCCTCTTTTCTCTAGTACGTTATTACCATCGTATGGGATTGGCGGACGGTCGTCAATGTAAGGGGAAACATTTTTTCAGAATATTTGATGAAAAGTCATCAACTTGTGGGATAATCAAGTGAAGACATCAACAACTAGGGAGTGGTTCTTGTGAACAAATCGATGAAATGGGCGCTCGCGCTCGGTGTGACGGGTGCATTGGTGGCAACGGTCGGTGTCGTCTCGTCCCGGGGACGGACAGAGGATACGACGCAGACGATTCGTGACCGGGAGCTCGGATACGAGATCATCTTGCCGTCAAAAATCGTTGCGGCGATTGAGCGCGGTGACGTCTATATCGAGAAGGCACAGGACGTCATCGACATCGGCGACACGAAGAGCTACAGCACGTTCGATTTGTACTATAACGTCGAGGATGGGGACGACCAACTCTTGTTCCACTTGGACTTGATCGACCGTGAGTTGACGGAAGAGGCGTTCGCGACAGAGGTCGGTTACGGCAACTATCTCGGCACGAACGACAAGACGTTCTTCTGGGTCGAACCGACAGAGGCCGTCCCGGGTGCGGAGGCGCATACGGACGAGATCGCTGAATTGATCGAGACGCTCCCTGAGTTGGAGTTCCGGACGTTATAATCTCGTAAGTTGGCTCGCTACGGCGGGCTTTTTCCTTTGTGCTACAATACAAATGAGGTGATGTACATGAATTGGACAGTAGAAGAAGTCAAACAAGTGGATGATGTGAAAACGTTAGAACAGGCGGTCAACACGAACGACAAGATTGACGTCAAAGTCGGTCACGAGTCGGTCGGACAGAACGACTATGCGGTATACGACGGCGAGACGCTCGTCGGGTATCTCATGCTCTTCCCATATCTACCGAACGAGTATGAGGTGAACGCACTCGTTCATCCGGAATATCGGAAGCAAGGCGTCTTCACGGCGCTGCTCGAGACGGCGAAACAGGATGCGAAACTGAATGGCTGTGAGGCGTTCACGTTCGTCATCGACCGGAACTCAGCGTCTGGGAAGGCGGTGCTCGAACACCTACAGGCAGCGTATCAGTTCTCGGAATACAATCTCGTCTTGAAGAAGGCGGAGCTGTTCTTGAAGCCGGACGAGGTATCGCTCCGTGAGGCGACGGCAGACGACCGCCCGCTCATCATCGCGACACTCAGCGAGGCGTTCGGTGATCCGGTCGATGTGACAGATAACATCTATCAGCAAATCGACACACCGGACCGCGTGACGTATATCGGCGAAGTCGACGGCAAACCGGTCGGCGTCATCCGTGCCCTTCTCGTCGGCGATGATGCGGCAAGCATCCATGCGTTCGGTGTCAAAGCAGGAGAGCAAGGCAAAGGTTACGGCACGAAAATGTTGAAGCAGATGGTGCAACAATTATTCCGAATGGGCCGAACGAAAGTCGAGCTCGATGTCGAGACAGAAAACAAGGCAGCGCTCGAAATCTATAAGCGCGCGGGCTTCGCAGAGAATGGCGGTTACGAGTTTTATATGATCGAATTATGAGGTGACCCACATGGTGAAAAATTTGAAATGGCTCGGTGCGGCGTTTGAAGCATTTCTTGGGATCCCGATTCTCGGTGGTCTTTTCATCATCGGGATGGGGTATTCGCCCCTCGGATTCATGTTCGTCTATCACGTCATCGTGTTGATTCTCTCGTTCAGCCGACTGAACCGATTCTCGTATGGTGCGGCTGTCGGGATCACGGCCTCGGTCCTCGGGTTCATTCCGATCGTCGGGATGATGCTCCACTGGGCGGCAGCGATCACGCTCGCGATCGACGCGGCGACGACTCCGCGACGGGTGACGCGTGTCGAACGTGACGATGAAGCATTTTAACGAAACGTACTCCTTTCTGGGGTGCGTTTTTTCATTGACCAAACGTTCAACTGAAAACGCTGTACATTCATTGGAAATCGGACGATATAGGGAGTGATGAACACAATGAGGAGGAACAACACAGTGAAAGTATTTAAAAACTTTACGACGCAATTGCTCGCGTGGATTTTGGTCACGTCCTTTATCACGGGCGGAGCGGTCGGCTACATCACCCTATTACTTTTGACAGAACTCGAGATGGAACAAGGTCAGGTCATGCTCGTCGGTACGGTCGTGGCGTTACTCATCTCGTCACTCGGCGGTATTGTCATTTACTTGATCGCCCGTCGTCCACTCAAAGCGGTCGAGATGGCTTCTGAAAAAGCCGTCGAAGTCGGGAACGGTGACTTGACGGTCCACTTCGCGGACGAGAAGACGACAGACCGTTCGGAGATGGGGCGTTTGCTCTTGTCGATGGACAACATGGTCGAACACCTTCGGGAACAAGGGACGAACATGCGTTACACGGCGGATCAATTGACGGGTTCGGCGCAAGAGATTGCGGCAGCGGTCCAAGAAGGAAACGTGGCGAGCGAGAACATTCGTGTCGCGATGGATTCCCTCAACAAGATGTTAGAAGACAATGTCAGTGCGACATACAACTCGATGGACTTGCTTGGAGCGGTCGCACGGACGATGGAGAGCATCCGTCAAGAAATGTCATCAGCGCTTGATTCAGCGAGCGAGATGCAACAGGAAGCGGAGAGCGGGAAAGGCCTCGCGTCGTCTTCCGTCAATGCGATGCATGCGATTGCTGGAAAAGTGGAGCAATCCTCGACACTCAACAGCCAGTTGACAGAGATGACAGGCGAGATCTCACGCATTACGGATGTCATCAGTGACATCTCGGCACAGACGAACTTGCTTGCCTTGAACGCGTCGATTGAAGCGGCACGTGCCGGGGAGCATGGTCGTGGATTCGCTGTCGTAGCGGCAGAAGTGAAAAAGCTCGCCGAACAAACGGCGAACTCGACACAAGAAATCACAGATCTCATCGTAGACGTGAAACGTCTCGTCGGCGATACATCGTCTTCGATGGCGAACGTGAAAGCGGAAGTCGAGACAGGCGTCGGCTTGGTTGAAAAAGCAGGTGGTGCGTTCGCATCGATCCACAATTCGGCAAATGAAGTATACAGCCATGTCCATTCGGTCGATTCATTGCTTGACGAGTCACGTGGTCAGATCGATTCGGTCGTGACGAACTCGGCAGGCATCGTCGGCATGGTCGAAGAAGCGTCGCGTTATGCGAATGAAGTGACGTCAGCGGCAAGCCAGCAAGCGGCAAGCCTTGGCGAAGTGAACGGGGCGATGACAGAGCTCGTTCGTGTCGCGGAAAGTTTGCAGAATGAGACGGAACAGATGAAGGTGGAAGTGTAAGAGATAAGAGGAGACGTCCCGGTGATGGGGCGTTTTTTCTGTTCAAAAGTAGAAATCTACAGGTTTTGAATAGAAAGTTGTAAAAAACACTAAACAGATATGGGATGACTCCGATATAGAGTATGGAAACGATAAAACGTTCCAACAAATGCAAGGTGAGGGGCCGGCCTAAACCTTGCATGCTCGGACAAATGGATTTGGAAGAGCGGAAAAACTTAAACCTATGGAGGGAAATTACAATGATTATCAACAATAACATGAATGCAATGAACGCACACCGTAATATGTCGTTCAACACAACGCAAACTGGTAAGGCAATGGAGAAATTGTCTTCAGGTCTTCGTATCAACCGTGCAGGTGATGATGCTGCTGGTCTTGCAATCTCTGAAAAAATGCGTGGACAAATTCGTGGTCTCGATCAGGCTTCGCGTAACGCACAAGACGGAATCTCAATGATTCAAACAGCAGAAGGTGCATTAAATGAAACGCACTCAATCCTTCAACGTATGCGCGAACTTGCGGTTCAGGCAGGTAACGATACAAACACAACTACAGACCGTGGTGAAATTCAAAAAGAGATCAACTCATTGACATCTGAAATTAACCGTGTTGGTAACACGACTGAATTTAACAACCAAAAACTTCTCAATGCTACATCAGGTGATGTAGTAGTAACTCCTGCTGTTCCAGGAGTAACTGCTTCTACTTTCGCAACTCCAACAAACTTAACTGTTGATAATGCTGCAGGTACTACTGGAAATGTCACTGTTCAAGGAACTTACTCTGGAGCAGCAGACGCAACATTATCAGTAGCTCACGATGTAGACGCTGGGACTTGGACATATAGTACTGATGGTGGCACAACGAATAATGCAATCACTGGATCAACAGTGACTGTAGATGGTTTAACAATTGATGTTTCTGGAGTAACGGGAGGAACAGCAACTGAAACAGCATCATTCAGTGTTGCATTGACTGCAGGAGTAACAGCTGCTCCAGCAACTTCAAGCTCTGAACTCAAATTACAGATTGGTGCAAACGAGAACCAAACAATGACAGTATCATTCACTGATATGCGTGCAGCTGCTTTGGGGATTACTGGAACAGGTACTGGGTTCTCAGGTGCAGCAAACGTTACTGATGGTACTAACAATACAAGCGTTGAAAATGCTCTTGATGTTTCAACAGCTGAAAATGCTGGAAATGCTGCAACTGTCATTCAAAATGCGATTGAAAAAGTATCTGCAGAACGTTCTAAATTAGGAGCTTCACAAAATCGTCTTGAGCACACAATCAATAACTTGAGTACTTCTGGAGAAAACCTCCAAGCTGCTGAATCACGTATCCGTGACGTTGACATGGCAAAAGAAATGATGAACTTCACGAAGAACAACATTCTTAACCAAGCTGCACAAGCAATGCTCAGTCAAGCTAATCAGCAGCCGCAAGCGGTTCTTCAACTTCTTCGTTAAGATTTTCTTTCGGATTTCTAATCATTACACACAAGTTACTGAACATATAATTGAACCCGTCTCTCGCTTATCGAGTGACGGGTTCTTTTGTCATATCACATATAAAACAAACTCTTCTTTTAAAATATTTTTCTTGATATCTTGCCATTTATAGACGATTGACCAATACGTACGATTCAATGCCTCGGCAATCTTAGCATCCGTCATTCCTTCTTGTTTGGCTTGAATGATGAATTGAATCTCTTCGTCTGTATAATCATTTTTTGCTTTGGAGACAATGACAGATAGGTCTGGATGTTTCGCTTTCTCCAAATTGAGTCGGTATTCCCAATCCAATTTTTTTCGCATTGAAGGGATTGCATAAGAATAAGGTTCAAAGTCATTCAAAAATCGAAGCGCTTCTTCTGTTTTTTGAATACGTAACGTATAGAAATGACCATCGGATCGTTTGCTTAACACAAACTGATGATGAAATGTGCGAGCAATAAATGCACTCAATTGCTCAAGCTCTTCAGGATAAAATGCTTGAAGATACAAATAGATATGGGGTGTGATGATGATTTGGTTTAATTTAGACCGTGAAGACTTGGTCAAGGATAAACTTCCGTCATCTAAGTAAAGTGCAAGCAAAAAGACAGGGTGGGTACAATCTTCTAACAGGTGGATAGGGATGTGCTTTTTTCGATCAACGTAACATTGCTCCCAAAGCCATGCGAATAATTCATCTTTCTCTGAATACAGTTCTGCGCTCGTTCCTGATTTCCGAATTTGAATTCCGCTAAAAATACGGGGAGCCGCTTTTAACTTCCACTCTCGATACTCCATCTGTTTCACGGAAAAATGTTCTCGGTACTGAAGACCTTTCTTTGGAATACTTTTTGACTTTGTTCTTGCGATTGTTCCATCCCCTAATAGTGTGCCGAGTAATAAGCTTTTCTCAAAAAACGTCAACTCTTCCCACTTCACTTCAACCACTCCCTATTTTAGTAATCATACATTATTTAATTCCCGTTCCTTATGAAGCTCATTCATTTGACCGATATAAAAAAAGAGAAGGGATTGAGGTTTATGATTCGTGAAGAAGTGTTGGAGCAACTACATCAAGTTAAAGCGTTGAGAGAAATCCTTGATGAAAAAGAAGAGCTATTACGGACGATGAAATCTATCGCACTTGAAGCGATGAACGCCGGAGATTCGAGAAGAATAGTATTAAATCAATCGTTTCAAGATTTACAAAACCAATTAGTCTATCTCGAATCGAAGATTTCGGTTAGTTTCCCAGAAGTTCTTAATAATTCAATAGAATAACCGATATATGAATTGAGAACATTTTAAGAGGAGTAGACATATATGAACCCGACCATTTCAGAAGTCCGGCTTCACCTACCTTCTTCCGTCTTGCCGTATGAACAAACGAAAAACGTGTTCGTCGAAGCGAATCAAGCGAAACTCGCTGACGAAGGCATCGTCATTCTTCCGACGCCTCAACACGTCACCAAGTTAGAGGCGGCCGTCGAGAAGGCGAATCAAGTGCTCGAGCAACAACGTACCGGCTTAAAGTTTATGAAACATGAAAAATTGAACGACTATTATATTCAAATCGTGGATACGAACAACGAAGTCATCCGCGAAATCCCAAGCAAGAAATCCCTCGATTTCTTTGCGGCGTTCATGGAGTTCAACCAACTCTTTGATGAACGGGTATAAAGGAGGATTCTCATGACGACACCGATCCGATTTGGCGGACTCGCCAGTGGAATCGATACGGATACGATTATTAAGCAATTGATGCAGGCCGAGCGTGCACCGGTTGATAAACTCGAACAAAAGAAACAAACGACGGAATGGAAACGCGATGCATATCGCGAAATCAACCGCTCCCTCATGACCCTGCGGAACAGTGCGGTCGACTTGATGTTCAGCCGAAACTTCTATGCGAAGACATCGAGCTCATCGGATGAGTCAAAAATCAGCGTGACTGCCGGACCATCAAGTGGAAATAGTGCGGTTCGGATTGACTCGGTGACACAGTTGGCCAGTTCGGCGACAACCATTTTAGATACTGTCGATCGTAATGGACAGAAGTTGACGAATACAACAAAATTATCAGACATGAATGGATTCGTTTCCGGTCAAAAGCGGGTCATTCAAGAGACGTCTGGAACCGAGTTAACGATTCCGAAAGATTTGGACTTTTCGACAGTCGTCTTAAAAGATGCGGCAGGAAATGTTTTAGATTCTACGGACTTTGCGTATGACGCAGCGACTGGCAAAATCACTGCCACCAATACAACGAACTATCCTGGTGGAGTCATTCCAAAAGATGTTTCTGCTTCGTTCACCTCTGGGACTGGTTTTGAAGTTCAGTACAAATCTAGTACAACCGGGACGTATCAAAAGATCGAATTAGGTGCGGACGCAACGGTACAAGATTTGATGAGTCAGTTAAATAGTAAAGAGACAGGACTCTCTGCGTTCTTTGAATCGTCTACAGGAAAAATCTCTTTGTCGACGAAGGAGACCGGGGCAACTTCTACTATTCAATTTGATACCAACTTCAAATCTGCCTTTAGTATGGGGGCGGTTGCTCCGACTGGACAAAATGCGAAGTTCGAAGTGAATGGGATTGAAGTTGAACGAGCTTCGAACACGACGACGATTGACAATATGACGTTGACATTAAAATCGACATTTGCGAGTGGACCTGTCACACTCTCCGCTGCCACCGACACCCAAAAAATCTTTGACAACATCAAAGGATTCGTCGATAAATACAATGAGACGATTGATCTCATGAACAAGAAGACACGCGAAGAACGATTCCGTTCGTTCGCACCGCTCACACAGGCACAGCGCGATGAGTTGTCTGAAGACGAAATCAAAAAGTGGGAAGAGAAGGCGATGAGCGGGATGCTCCGTGGGGATACCATCCTCCGCGGAACGATGGACACGCTTCGTAGCAAATGGTCAGGCGCGACATCTACTACGAATGATTTAGATATGTCTCGCTTGTTCCAAATCGGTCTCTCGACCGGATCTGACTTCACGAACGGTGGAAAGATCGAGCTAAATGAAGAGAAGTTAAAAGCCGCTATCGAGAAAGACCCGGAACAAGTATATAAACTGTTCACAGATGAAGAGACGGGACTCCTCCCGCAAATTCGTGATACGGCAAAAGACTCACGTGAGACGATCACGCGTATCGCCGGTGCGGACGGGGCGGGGGCTCCGACATATTCAATGGGTCGCGAAATGACGCAGATGGATACAAGAATCAAACGACTAAACGATTTATTGATCGATAAAGAAAATGCCTACTACCGTCGCTTCGCGGCGATGGAAACGGCGATGAACCAGGCGAACTCGCAAGCCGCTTCACTTCAACAGTTTTTAGGCGGAGGCATGTAAGAGGAGGAATTTAAATGGTAGCCAATCCATACGCAGCTTATCAAAACAATGCGGTCACGACCGCGAACCCACAGGAACTGACGCTTATGCTTTATGACGGGGCGCTCAAGTTCATGCGCCTCGCCAAGCTTGCGATCGACCAGGGCAATCCTGACTTAAAGAACATCAACATCCAAAAGACGCAAGCCATCTTCCAAGAGCTTCGTCTCACATTGAATAAAGATATCGCCATCTCGGCGAACCTGGACTCGCTCTATGAGTACATGTGGCGCCGTCTCGTCGATGCGAACGTCAAGAACGATACGACGATCCTCGATGAGGTGCTCGATTTCACGACGGAACTCCGTGACACGTGGAAGGAAGCGATGAAACTCGCGAAGCAGTCATGATGCCGATTGATGAGATCATCTTAAAGACGCAACGCCTGAAAGAGTTGCTGGCACAAGTCCCGGAAGAGCCGACGTACGACACGTGGATGGAACAAATCCATGAGCTCTTGGACGACCGGGAACAGTTACTCGCGGCACACGGTCCTGACTTGGAGAAAGCCGATCAGACGGTCCTGCGGCAGCTCGTCGACGACAGCCAAAAGATTGCGCGTCTTATTGAGGCCGAACATCAGCGTCTCGGAATGACGCTCGGGACGGCCCGGATGGAACGGAAGACGGTCAAATCGTACGTCGATCCGTATGAGGACGTCGATTCTAACTTTTCTGGACTATTCGACCAACAGACGTAAAAAAAGCTCGGAGGCATATGCCTTCGAGCTTTTGTGCGTTAAGAGGTTTTGACTTGGCGACGCATGCGAATGATGAAATAAGAGACCGTAAACAAGATCAGGCCACTTACCGTAAAGTTTAAATAGAGGCTGACGGCATCTTGAAGTGATGTGACCGGTGTAGACCCACCGAACCAAAGGAGTGGCAGGATTGTCACGTGCATGACGCACCAGTGAATGAAAATCTGCTTTTTGAACGACCATGGTCGGACTTCATAAATGACGCTCGTGAGCCCGAGAAAGAAGGCGACTCCAGCGTAGACGAGCATGGCATGTACGGCGCCTGTACTTTCTGACACGCCCTGATAGAGCGCGAGGATCGCGAACGGAAGCGACCATAAGAGGCTCCGTACGAACCCTTTCTTCACTAATTGCATATGTATCATCCTTTATTAATTGTTATGAATATATACGAACATCATGCAAAAAGGTTTCGGATAAAAAGCGAGGATGAAATCACGTCTGTTTTCCGCTATAATCGGGTAAATATCATTGTAGCCGTTGCTTCTTTTCTGGAAAGAGGAGGGAAACGAGATGCGTGAGAAAGAGTCAAAACCGGTATCGTCACGGAAACGCCGTTATTTCGTCTATGGTCCAGAGGGAGCGTACGATGAGTATGTGGAACGGGACCCGAAACTCGAGGCATATGTCGAGGACGATACGCCGCTTGAAGATCGTCCCGACCCATACGAAGAAGAAGAGCTGAAATCAAGAGGATAAGTGTATATGTCAAGGTCCGATTGTGAACCTTGACTTTTATTTTGCCTGGAATGTTTTCTTGTCCCGGTATGGATTACCAATTCGTTATATTCGTCTTAACCACAACACTTGGATTATGAAAAGGGAGAGATGAAGATGAACATGAAACGATTTGGCTTACTGGTGGCGGTACCGCTCGCACTACTCGTCGGATGCGGGGAAGCAGATGAACTGAAGACGACAGCGACGGACACGGAAGAAGTGGCAGAGGCGGAAACGGGTGCGCCGGAGGAGACGACTGTTGAAGAGACGACTGTTGAAGAGACGGACGTCCAAGAAAGCGAACTCGGGACGAACAAGATCTACATGAAGAATAAGGCACTCACGATCACGGAGACGATGGGACCGATTCAGTTCGCCATCGACAAAGTACAGACGTCACGCCTCACGGTCGCAGAAGCTTATAGCGACTCATTCGATGGACAAGAAGAGGTGACGGTCGTCGCGATGAACATGATTGTCGAGAATACAGTCGATGAGACGATGAGTTTCCATCCGAACCAGGCGACGCTCGTGACGAACACGGGGGAGCAGGTGTCTTCGGATTTATGGTTCTCGGATGACGTCGGTGGCGAATTCATGGGGAAAGTGAAGAAAGAAGGAAACGTGCTCTTCTTCGTGAAGGCGAAGCCAGAAGAGCTGACGGACTTGAAAGTCGTCATCGATGGACCGTTTAATGAAAACTTCGACAAAGTGGCTGAAGAACGCTACGAATATACGATCAACGTGACGAAATAAGATTAAGCGTGCCGAACGAGTGTCGGCACGTTTTTTGTATGGTCATTGGAAAATGAGTAGAGGAATTATCATAAAACAAATGATTATTTCTAATTAGATGGGTACATATTCAATATAAGTCATTGTCCGACGAGATTTTCGAATAGGAGGGAGCGTGTCATGAAGGTTCGACATTGGTTGTTCACATTGCCTCTCGTATTTCTGATTGGATGCGGGGAGACGGACGAGGCGACGAGTTCTGAAACTACCGAGCAAACCGAGCAGGCGACTGATGAAGAAACCACTTCTTCATCAGAAGGAAGTGAATCGAGCAAGGGTGAAGACACGTCAGAAGGTATTGGTGGCTCCGAAGAGTTTGAAGTAGAAGAGAATGAGCTTGGCATCAGTCAAATTTACATGAAAAATCGTAACCTAGGTATTGAAGAAAAGATTGGTCCAATCATTTTTCAGATTGATAAAGTGCAAACCCTCCGATTACAGGTTGCTTCTGATTTTCGTTTCATGTTCGATGAAAAAAAAGAAGTGACCATTGTTTCGTTCAACGTGATTGTCGAAAATACGAGTGACGACACGGTCTCATTTCATCCGAATCAGGCCCGCCTTGTAACGAACACAGGAGAACAGGTAGACGCTGATCTAATCATTTCGGAAGATGTCGGAGGAGAATTTTTAGGTAAAGTGAAGAAAGAGGGCGGGGTACTCTTTCATGTAGATTCGATGCCAGCAGAGTTGACCGAGGTGCGTTTCGTCGTAGAGGGTCCTTATAATGAGCAATTCAATAAAATCGCAGAAGAACGTTATGAATACACAATCGACGTATCGAAATAAATAGAGGGCGTGCCGAATGAGTAGCGGCACGCCCTATCTGTCTAGTCTAAACCTAAACGATAGAGGATAATGAAGATATCCCATCTTTTAGGAGGTCAGTGATGAAGAACGTCTCTCTACTCAAATATGACCAACAGCTCCATTATGAATGGTCGAGTCATGTCTTGGAAGAAACGGACGATTACGTATTGTTGTATGCGGGACCGGGGCGGACGCTCCAACATCATACGCGAGGTGCCTGTTATACATACGATTCTCACTCACTGGAGTGCTTTATGCGACATGAAGGCTTCACGCTGCAACTCGATTTAGAACAGGACGGCACGATGCGCGGGTACTCCAATATTGGCCTGCCCCCAACCGTTACGGATGAGGAGATTCATTTCATTGACTTGGATGTGGACCTCGTTGCGAGAGAACCAGGAGAATGGCAGCTCGTCGATGAAGAGGAGTTCGACATCAACCGGATACGATACGGTTATCCAGATGCATTGGTTGAACAAGTATGGCACACCGTCGCTGAGGTGAAACGACGAATCGAGCATCAGCAATTTCCGTTTGACGGTTCGCTAGAGCGTCGTCTCATCGAACTCGCTCAAAGAGAGACGTCTCACTTCCGCTGATGCGGTAGCGGGATCGACAACACGTCCCAGTCGCTACCAGCAAATAGTTTCGAAAGGTAGACGATCTGACCGACGTGATAGCCGTAATGCGACACTTGTCGCTCAATCGCATCGATCACGGAGTGGGCTTCCCCACGAATCATGACGTTTTTCCCTAAATCCTCTGGTGTCAGGTCGGCCAAGACGTCATCCAACAGTTGCCAGCGCTCGTCCCACACCTGCATGAGTTCGTCCCGGGACAACTGCTGGTCCTCGAACTCGGCGTCGCGATTCCGGTCCGGCTTCTCGCCGTCCGTCGTCAAGAAGTCGGTCCAGCGCGACTTCATATTGTTCGCCACATGTTGGATGATGAGGGCGAGGGAGAGCGTATCGGGTGCAAGCGTCTTGTGAAGGTCCTCGTCACTCACTTGGACGAGTGCGCGCTCGGCGAGTTGTTTCTGGCTTTTGAACGTGGCGCGTACGGTATCGGGATATTGTGTTTCAAACATGAAAAAACCTCCTTTAATATGTAAGCTATTTGTTTATACCCCATCATCGAATTTCTCAATGATGACTACGAAAAAGCGTAGGATTTAATGTCCTACGCTTTCGTTTACGCATGTTCCAATCGAAAATCTTCCCAATGCGTCCGTGCCTGATTCCGAATCCGCTCCGATACTTCCTTACTGCTGAGGAGGATCCCGTACCAGCGACGAGCATCCTCATAGTAATCGAGCGAAGCCGAAAGGTCGGCAATCCGAAGCATAAGTTGATCGTACGGTAATCCGGTTCGAATCGGGTCCGTGTATGCCTCTTGCACCTCGTTGTATTTATCGAGCGTCCGCTGCATCCATTCCTTCTCAGATGCCGTATCTCCCATCAACCGATACATCCAGACGATTCGCATCCCGAGCATGGCGACGACGGACGGCTTTTGTCCGCTCAACTGGGCCGTCATGACCGCAAATTTATATAAGAGAATGACGTGCTCATGTGTCCGGTCACCTTTTAGGACATCCGGGTTCACTTGTTTGAAGTAGTGCGTCTCCAGTGCCTCCCGGTTATGCTTTCGCACCTTGTCGAACGAGTCATGGAAGACGAGGTGACAATGACCGCAGACGGTCGGCTCATACAAATACGGATTCGGTCCGTCATACGTCGTATAGCCGTCCTTTTCGACCTCGAGCGGACGGATGTGACGCGACAAGACACGCTGGGTCTTACTTTCCTGTAAACAATACGGACATTTGACTTTCTTCAAAAACAAATGTTCTGCCATCTCGACACCTCACACATAGACGTTGACGAGCAATCCGCGAATCTCACCGACCTGGTCGAGGAGGGAGAGGCGAGAGGCTTCCCCGGAGATGACCTGGTCCGTCAGCGCGAGAAGTTTCTGATCGACTTGTTCGACGACCTTGTAGATCTTCGCACGTCCCCGGCGGTTGAACCCGCGTTTGTCCTCGAGGCGGAGTGCCGCGTCAACGGCCTCTTTCATAAAGTCTTTAATCATTTTCTTATAGTCGGTTAGCGCCTCGACCGTCTGGCTCTCGGCAAGAAGCTCTCCTTGTTCCTGGATCGCGGCGATTTGGCGATGGAACCGCTCATGTTCGCGGTCTTCACGCTTTTGACCGATGACGTTTTGGAAGGAGACGCCAGGTTCGACCTCGGGGCGTTTCGCCTTATTTGAGCCGAGGAGCGATTGCGTCTCCATGATGCGACGAATGTCCATATGGGCAACCGTCCTTTCTTTAGGTTAGTTCAATAATTGTAACACGCCTTGTGGCAATGCGTTCGACTGCGCAATCATCGCCATGCCGGACTGATTCAAGATATTGAGTCGGGCGAAGTCCATCATTTCACGGGCCATATCGGCATCACGGATTCGTGACTCGGACGCCGTCAAGTTCTCAGAACCGATGGCGACGACGCTGACGTTCGCCTCAAGCCGGTTTTGGATCGCCCCGAGCTTCGAGCGCTCGAGTGACACACGGTTGATGGCCGCATCGAACTTCGCGATTGCTTCTCCCGCTTTGTCTGGCGTCAATACGCTGAGGGAGTAGTAAGAAACATCTGCTGTTGTTTGATTGTTGTCATGGTCGAGAGGAGATAACGCTCCGCCTCCCGCTGTCGTCGTTGTGATGCCTAGCGCGTGCGCGCGCATGTCTTCGACGTTCAAGACGACGGCCTCGTTATTGCCGGCACCGATTTGGAAGAAGAGCGTGCTCGCACCCTGCATGTATTCCCCGTTCATGATCTTCTTCGAGTTGAACTCCGTCGTCTCAGCGATTCGTGTCACTTCTTCCGTCAAGGCGTTGATCTCTTCTTGGACGGCTTTCGCATCGTCCTCGCTGAGCGTTCCGTTCGCCGCTTGGACGGATAGTTCACGCATGCGTTGGAGGAGGGAATGCGTCTCGTTCATCCCGCCTTCGAGCGTCTGGGTGAGTGAGATGCCGTCGAGCGTGTTGCGCTCGGCCATTGAGAGCGAGTCGAGGCGCATCCGCATCTTCTCGGAGATGGCGAGTCCTGCCGCGTCATCTGACGCCTTATTGATCCGGACCCCGCTCGAGAGACGGTCCATCGTCTTCTTCATCGACGCCTGATTCAACGAGAGTGACGTATAGGCCTTCAACGCTTGGACGTTATTGGTAATTTTCATAGCGGTTTCCTCCAGTCGGGACAGATTGTGTTTTCGCGCGTTCCATCGCCTCGCTCCACGTCTTGTCGAGGTCACTAGCGAGCGTATGTAGTTCTGCGATCTTTTGCTGATCCTGGTCGATGATCGCCTCGATGCTGGCGTTCGCCATATAGAGATAGATTTCATCAAGTTGCGCCGCGATGATGCCACCGCCGTCATGAAGTCCTTGGTGGAGCTTGACCAACAGTTCGCGCGCTTGGCGCAGGTGACGATTTCGTTCGGCAATCGTCGAGCCTTGGGCGCGTTCGTAATGATACGTGAGCGCGTGTAACATCGCCTGTGTCAGTTCTTCAGGCCTCATTTCATATAACTGGGTTGGGTTCATCTTGGTTCTCCTTTAATGGAATCGAGTTCTTCTATTAACAGCAACACTTCTGCCATCACGTCATACAGCTGAGGGGGAATGGCGTCCCCTAAGTCGAGGTCGAGCAGGTGTCCGAGCAAGGAATGGTCATTCTCGACCGCCACGCCTCGGGCACGTGCCTCTTGTAGAATCTTTTCAGCGACGGCTCCCGTTCCGCGGGCGACGACGACGGGCGCTTTGTCCGTCGATTCGTCATAGCGGACGACCGCGGCCGTCTTTCGTTTCGTCAAATCCATGCGTTGGTACATCGTGGCCTCCTAAATTCTAAAGTCATAGCCGGTCGTCGGGGCCGGCTTCGGCTCATCGACGACGCGTTCGGCTTTCGTGAGCGGTTTGAACTGGGTCGTCACGCTCTTATAGCCGATCGTCTCGAGCGTCTGTTCGATTTTGCCGAGGAGCGGGCGGGCGAGTCGTTCGACCGTCGCATCGTCATGCTCGAGCGTGAGGCGGAGGTTCCGGTCTTTCGCTTCGAGTTTGACACCGATTTCGCCGAGGCGAGGTGTCTCTAAGCGGATATAGAGGACGCTGTTCTCCCAGTCGACGACGTCACCGGCCTCGCGGTTTTGGATGTGGACGTGGACCCCGGTGTCGATCTCCTGTACTTTCGCCGGAAGGGCGAAGAGGAGCTGGTGGAGCTGCCCGCCATCGAGGCGGTTGAGCGTCTGTTGGACCTGAAGGAATGATGCGAGTCGCTGCGCTTCAGGGTTTGTCGTGTCGCTTCGTACGGACAGGGCGGACGTCGGCGTGTTGTTCGCCTGCGCGAGCTGAGCCTGTGCCTGGACGCGTTGCGTCACTTCCTGGACGTGCCGACCGGATAGTGTCGCGTCAAGTTTCAGCGGCGTGACGTTCGGGACCTCCCCCGCGCGCATTGCACCGTGAGGGATATATTCAATCCGTGCCTGGTTCGGTGCGTAACGGAAGTCGTTCAACGTCGCCCGGACGTCTTTGACGAGTGCCGCGCTCTCTTGTGGCTTTGTCGAGAGTAACGACAAGGCGAGGTCGAGCTTCGCGGTCATGGCGACGAGTTGTTTCTCCTGCGTCACATCTGTGTGAAGGAGCGCGTCCGTCTTTTGGACGAGTTGCGTCAAGCGGGTCGAGACGGTCTCAAGCGCGGGACGTGCCGCATGAGGATTCGTCTCGATGAGTGCTGAGACCTGTCCGAGTTGTTTCGTCACCGTCGCCTGTTCGTTCCGGAACGTGTTCGTCACGTTCGCGAGATGGCTTGTCACTTCCTTGACCATCACCTGTCTTCCGTTCACCGGTGGGAGCGGCAACGGTTCGGTGCGCTCCATCTTCGGTGGGGCAGGGAAGTCTCGGATGACCCGGTCAATTGTCTCCGGCGTCGGTGTCACCCGTTCGCTCACGGGACGTGACAAGTTGACGAGTTCGACGTATCGCTCTTTTTGAGGATACGGCGCGTCTGGTGATGGTGTTGTGAGGAGTTGTCTTGCCTCATTTAAAGAAAGGACGGCAATCTCCCGTGCGACCTCACGCGGGACAGCCTGAGTATCGAGCGTCTTTAGATGAAGAATGACGTCACGCATGTCTCCTTTAAAGGCCGTTTCGAGCAGGCGCACCGTATCTTCGTTCATCGGCAAACGCCCGGACTGGAGCAGACGGCTGACGGCGCTTCGAACTTCGGGCGGAAGGGAAGCGAGGAGCGTCTGAATCTTCGCGTCGAGCTTTGACGATGCAGGTGGTGCGGGTTCAAGCGTCTCTTCCTTTTGTGGAACGACGGTCGCGAGCAAGACGCCGTCCTGTTCGGCAAGCGTCACATGGAACGGGTTCGTCTTCGGAAGCCCGTCTTTGAATGTGACCTCGACTTCTTCGCCGTTGATCTTGACGATGGCGGAGTCGGGTCCTGTCTGTTTGACGAGTTCGGCCTTATAGGTCCGGTTCGTCTGGATGCCTGGTAAGACCGAACTGACGGCGGTCGCTTGGGCTTGAATTTGCATGTTTGTCACCTCGACCATAATATCGACCTCTTTTTCAAAAAATGAAGCAAAACAAACGAAAAAAACCTTCCGTCTTTTCGACGGAAGGCGTGTCATGATTCAAGCGCTGGGCTCGCATTCAATTGTTGGAACCGGGCGACGAGTTCACCTGTCGCTTTCAGTTGGTTCCGAAGGACGTACGGTGTCGCGTTCGTCTGAATTTGATGTCCATCTTTTGTGAGGACGAGGCCGTTCGGCTCCTCCTCGATATTCAGTATGTCTCGAATATGGGACCAGGCATACCATTCACAATCGTCTCGCTTTGGAGACTTCGTCGGGAAGAAGACGAGTCCGGTTGTCGGTTCGATTACGACAGGGACTTTCCCTTTTACGCCGGCGACGCGTTTGGCGATGAAGATTCTTTCCTCGATCGAGCTGTTGTACTGGCGGCAAGAAAGTTGCAACAACTGGTACGGCCGGAGCGGGGTTGAAATCTCGGTGCCATCCTCGAGAATGATCCGTGACTGCTTCATAATGTCAAAGCAAGGGAGAATCGCCACGGTTCGCTTTGTGATGCGATATTTTTCCTCAGAATAGTAGGAGCGCATACGCTGCACCATCCTCCTCGTATTAGATTTTCAGGATCGGCTAAATGACAAACGGCACAAACCTAAATCATCCCTTCAATGATATATCACAAAAAATGTAAATTCAACAAGACAATATGAAAAGTAGGGAAATAGAATTCCAATGAAAGCCAAATGACGAAACGTTTACAAATATTTGAGAAAGTGTTTGTCACGCTTACAAGAAGGTGGTAAGATTAGCCGTAGAGGACAACCCTCTGTATTCTCCAATGGTGAAAGGAATGGATTTACACATGGTAGGTAAAGTAAAATGGTTTAACTCAGAAAAAGGTTTTGGATTCATCGAAGTAGAAGGCGGCAAAGACGTGTTCGTACACTTCTCAGCAATCCAATCTGAAGGCTACAAATCACTTGACGAAGGTCAAGACGTAGAGTTTGAAATCGTTGATGGCGAGCGTGGCCCACAAGCGGCTAACGTTGTAAAATTATAATTTCAAACCGTGAAGCCGGCTCCCTCGGGAGTCGGCTTTTTATTTTGTCTATATAATAAAAAAACGCGTTTAAAAATGGGTGGAATGGGTATTTTCTTTCTATACCTTTCGCTCGTTGTAGGAAATGTTGAATTCGGAACAAAATTGTCATTATTTTCTGATGATAACGTTTTCAAACATAGCGATTTCGGGGTATAATATTAGTGAGCCACCTGGTTCCACTTTCTTTTAGAAATGAAGCAGGAGATTCCGTCACGTTCGACGAATCATTGGTTCAAGCGGTTATTTTAAGGAGGAGTTCAGATGATTTATAACATTCGCGGCGAAAACATTGAGGTCACACCAGCAATCAAAGACTATGTCGAGAAAAAGCTGGAGAAGTTGACTCGGTATTTCACAACTCCTACGGATGCACAGACGGCTTACGTCAACTTAAAAGTGTATAACGAGAAACAAAAAGTGGAAGTGACGATCCCGATGCCGAACTTGTTGCTCCGTGCCGAGGACATCAACCTCGACATGTACGCGGCAATCGACCTCGTCGTCGATAAATTGGAACGTCAAATCCGTAAACACAAAACGAAACTCAACCGTAAAGGACGCGGAAAAGAAGGTGGCGTCGGCGAGTACTTCAAGTCCCTCGAAGGACCTGATGATGCACCGGCCGTCTACGATGAGGACGAGGCAGAACTCGAACTTGTACGGACGAAACGCTTCACATTGAAACCGATGGACACGGAAGAGGCGATTCTTCAAATGGACATGCTCGGTCACAGCTTCTTCGTCTTCTCTGACGCGGAAACGGGCAATACGAACGTCGTCTACCGTCGTAAAGATGGGAAGTATGGCTTGATCGAACCAGAATAATATACTTGACCTTACACGACCCTCCGGCTTCGGGGGGTCGTTTCGTTTTGCCTTTCCTTGAAAGGTGGCACCACTTCGGTTAAACTGTACATTAGGGAAAAAACATGCATTTTTTAGTGAGTGCAGAGGAGATATGAGTATGGCGAACTTTTTGAAAGAGTTATTTGCTCCACAGAAACGAGTATTGAAAAAAGCAGAGAAAGCGGCCGACTTGATCGAGTCGTTCGCCGAACCAATCAAAGCATTGTCAGACGAACAGCTTCAAGCGAAGACGGAAGAGTTCCGTGCACGCCTAGAGAAAGGTGAGACGCTCGACGATATCTTGCCAGAGGCGTTCGCGGTCTGTCGTGAGGCATCAGAGCGTGTGCTCGGCATGCGTCACTATCGTGTCCAGCTCATCGGGGGTTACGTGCTCCACAACGGTGACATCTCTGAGATGAAGACCGGGGAAGGAAAGACGCTCGTCGCGACACTTCCAGTCTACTTGAATGCGCTCACGGGCCGTGGCGTACACGTCGTAACGGTCAACGAATACTTGGCGAAGCGAGATAAAGAACTCATGGAGCCGCTCTATTTCGCACTTGGTCTCTCGGTCGGCCTCAACGTGTCGAACATGGACCGTGTCGAGAAACAGGCTGCCTACAACTGTGATATCACGTATTCGACGAACAACGAGCTCGGATTCGACTACCTCCGTGACAACATGGTCCTTTATAAGGAAGACCGTGTACAACGCGAGCTCTATTATACGATCGTCGATGAAGTCGACTCGATCCTCGTCGATGAGGCGCGTACCCCGCTCATCATCTCAGGATCGGCTCAAAAATCGACGGAACTCTATACGCGTGCCGATGCATTCGTGCGTACGTTAAAAGAGGAAGACGATTACACGGTCGACGTGAAAACGAAATCGGTCCTCTTGACGGACCAAGGGGTCGACCTCGCCGAGAAGTTCTTCGGCATCGACAACTTGTTCGCAATCGAGCACGTCGCGGTCAACCACCACGTCGGGCTCGCCCTTCGTGCGAACGCGGTCATGCATCACGACATCGACTATATGGTGCGTGACGGACAAGTCATGATCATCGACCAGTTCACCGGTCGTGTCATGGACGGACGTCGCTACTCGGAAGGTCTTCACCAGGCCATCGAGGCGAAAGAAGGCGTCGAGATTCAACGTGAATCGATGACGCTCGCGACAATCACGTATCAGAACTACTTCCGTATGTACGAGAAGCTTGCCGGGATGACCGGTACTGCGAAGACAGAGGAAGAAGAGTTCCGCAACATCTACAACATGCAAGTCGTGACGATTCCGACGAACAAACCGATTCTTCGTGAGGACCGTTCGGACCTCATCTTCAAGTCGATGGAAGGGAAGTTTAAAGCCGTCGTCGAGGAAATCGCAACGGTCCACGCGACTGGTCAACCGATCCTTGTCGGTACGGTCGCCGTCGAAACGTCTGAATACTTGAGCAAGCTCTTGACGAAGAAGAAGATTCGTCATGACGTCTTGAACGCGAAGAACCACGCGCGTGAGGCGGAAATCATCGAGAACGCCGGTCAAAAAGGCTCGGTCACGATCGCGACGAACATGGCCGGTCGTGGTACCGACATCAAGCTTGGCGAAGGTGTCATCGACCTCGGTGGTCTCTATATCATCGGGACAGAGCGTCACGAGTCACGCCGGATCGATAACCAGCTCCGTGGTCGTTCAGGTCGTCAAGGGGACCCGGGTAAATCCCAGTTCTACTTGTCGCTCGAAGATGAGCTCATGCGTCGCTTCGGAACGGACAGCCTCCAGAACATGATGGAGCGTCTCGGGATGGACGATACGCAACCGATTGAGAGCCGCATGGTCTCGAAAGCGGTCGAATCGGCTCAAAAACGTGTCGAAGGAAACAACTACGATGCACGTAAACAGCTTCTCGGTTACGATAACGTCATGGCCGACCAACGGAAGGTCATGTATAAAGACCGCTCGAGCATCCTCGAGAACGAGTCGGTCACAGACATCGTCCGCTCGATGATGGCACAGACGGTCGAACTCGGTGTCGGTCAATACACACCGATTGAACTCGTGCCGGAAGAGTGGAACATCGACGAGCTCGCGCACTGGGCGAACCAGACGCTCGCGCTCGAGCGTACAGTCGAAGGCAAAGACTTCTTCGGCAAAGAACGCGAAGAGATCATCGAACTCCTCATGGAGCGCGTGAACGAACAGTACGAGGCGAAACGTCAACTCGCACCGCCTGAGCGCTTCAACGAGTTCGAGAAGATCATCGTGCTCCGTGCCGTCGACTCGCACTGGATGTCTCACATCGACCATATGGATCAGTTGCGTCAAGGGATTCATCTCCGTGCATACGGACAGAACGACCCGCTCCGCGAGTATCAGGCGGAAGGGATCAACATGTTCGATGCGATGAACGCAGCCATTTCAGAAGAAGTGACAGGCTTCGTGCTTCGTGCCGAAGTCGGGGACAACCTCCGACGTGAGAAAGTCGTCGAAGAGGAAGTCGCCGTCTCAGGCAAGGAAGACGCACCGGTCAAGAAAAAACCGGTCCGTCGTTCGAAAGAAGACAGCATCGGCCGGAACGATCCGTGCTGGTGTGGGTCTGGTAAGAAGTTCAAGAACTGTCACGGTAGACAACAGGCTTAATTATTGAAGAGGCGGGTCCGCTCGCCTCTTTCCTACGGAAAGGTGAATCAACACTATGGAAATTTCAGATATTCGGAACGAACTTGAGGCGATGGCGAAGCGCCTCGAGAACTACAGAGCTTCGCTCAACTTAACGGAGAAGGAAGCACGCATCGCCGAGCTCGAGAACGAGATGACGTACCCTGACTTTTGGGACAACCAAGAGAAGGCACAAAAAGTCATCGACGAGTCGAACGGACTGAAAGCGATGGTCGACAAATACCAAGACCTCGCGACGCAACATGAGGACGGCGAAGTGACGCTCGAACTCATTAAAGAAGAGCCGGATGCCGAGATGCAAGAAGAGCTCGCAGAGACGATTCAATCGCTCAAGAAAGAGTTCGATGATTTCGAGCTCGAGATCCTCTTGAACGGACCGTACGATGCGAACAACGCAATCTTGGAATTACACCCGGGTGCGGGCGGTACCGAGTCACAGGACTGGGCATCGATGCTCCTTCGGATGTATCAGCGCTTCGCAGACAAGCAAGGCTGGAAAGTCGAGACGGTCGACTACCTTCCTGGTGAAGAAGCGGGCGTCAAGTCGGTCACGCTCCGTATCGTCGGGCACAACGCGTACGGCTACTTGAAAGCAGAGAAAGGGATTCACCGTTTGGTCCGCATCTCGCCGTTCGACTCGTCAGGCCGTCGTCACACATCATTCGTGTCATGTGACGTCATGCCAGAATTCGATGACGACATCGAGATCGAAGTACGGACAGAAGACCTCCGCATCGACACGTACCGCGCGTCAGGTGCCGGCGGACAGCACATCAACACGACAGACTCTGCCGTCCGGATCACGCACGTGCCGACAGGCGTTGTCGTCTCTTGTCAGACGGAACGTTCACAGATCAAGAACCGTGAGTCGGCGATGAAGATGTTGAAAGCGAAATTGTACCAACGCGAACTCGACGAGCAACAACGTAAGCTCGACGAGATCCGTGGAGAGAAAACGGACATCGGTTGGGGTAGCCAAATCCGTTCATACGTCTTCCACCCGTATTCGATGGTCAAAGACCACCGTACGAACCACGAGGTCGGAAACACAAGTGGTGTCATGGATGGTGACGTCATGCCGTTCATCGATGCTTACCTTCGTAAAACAAATATGTGATGCATGTGGCTCAAAGACTCCTGTCTTTGGGCCACGTTGTCTGTAAAGGAGAATTTCTTTAATGAAGCAAATCGTCAAAGACTATCTATATTTGTTGACGGGCTCGGTGTTCGTCGCCTCGGCCTTCAGCTTGTTCCTGTTGCCGAACAACCTCGCGTCGGGCGGGGTGAGCGGGATCTCGGTCATCACGTATGAACTGTTCGGCATCTCGCCGGGGGCGTTCCAGCTCGTGGCGAACGTGTTGCTACTTATCATCGGATGGGCCATCCTCGGTCTCGGCTTCGGCGTGAAGTCGCTCGTCGGCTCCATCTTTTTACCGGGTGTCATCCTCTTTTATGAGGCAATCGATGCGGGAGCTGCCGTGAACGACACGTTACTCGCCGCCATCTTCGGTGGAGTCGGCGTCGGTGTCGGACTCGGTCTCATCTTCCGAGGACGTGCCTCGACAGGTGGAATGGACTTGATCGCACAGATCTTACATAAGTTCACGCACATCCCGCTCTATCTCTGTATCGCCATCCTCGACGGTATGGTCGTTTTGACCGCTGCTGTCACGTTCTCGTTCTCGACCGGGCTCTATGCACTTATCGCGTTATTCATTACGGTCAAGATGATCGACTTCGTCCAGCTCGGGTTCACACAGGACAAGATGGCGTATGTCATATCGGAGAAACGGGACTTCATCGTTCGGGCCGTCTTTGAGGAGCTAGACCGTGGCGCGACGGAGATTCAGGCGATCGGGGCGTATTCTCGTCTCGACCGTCCGATGCTCATGATTGTCGTCCGTCAGAGCGAGGTGAGCCGTCTGAAAGAGATCATCCGTCGGATCGACCCGGAGGCGTTCCTCGTCTTCAGCGAGGCGCACGAGGTGCTCGGACAAGGGTTCACGTCGGATAAACGCTATATCAACGTTCCGTAAGTTGTGGAATCTTTGTGTACTTTTCGTGAGATTAGGTTAGAAAGTACACGTGAACGGCTATAATGGTAAATGTAGGTCATTTCTACAACTTAGGAGGGGAACGTGGTTATGAAAAAATGGATGATGGCCATCGGCCTCGGCGCCATGCTGACACTCGGCGCATGTGGCGGCGGCGAAGAAGAGGACACGTCGAGCAACGGGGATTCGGGCTCGAACACGGCATCGGTTGACGCGGAAGCGGTATACGCACAAAACTGTGCGGCATGTCACGGTGCGAACCTTGAAGGAATGAGTGGTCCGTCACTCGAGCAAGTCGGTGCTCGTCTGTCGGCAGAAGAGATTGAAAACGTCATCCGTAACGGTCAAGGCGCAATGCCTGCGAACGTTATCGAAGACGATGAAGAGATCATGGCGGTCGCCGCTTGGCTCGCTGAGAAAAAATAAGACATCGGAGCATGGAGTGACTATTCACCCCGTGCTTTTTTGTTTGTGGGTATGTTCTTAAGGGAAATATGTAAGGGATTGCAGAAGTTATGGAAATGGAGTGAGGACAATTGAAGACGAAGTTGATTGACTGGCCGACTTTTATTGGCTCGTTTGTACTACTGTTAGGGGTGACGTTACCGCTCATTTTCTTCCCGGAGACTGGTAAGGCGTGGGTCGGGGCGGCGAACGAATACATGACCTCTAACTTCGGAGTATTGTACTTAGCGATGGGCTTAGGTGCATTCGGATTTTTGATTTTCATTGCCTTCAGTAAGAATGGTCATATCAAGTTAGGTCGTGAAGATGAAGAACCCGAGTTCAGCACGTTCTCGTGGGCGGCGATGTTGTTTGCTGCCGGTATCGGGTCGAGTATCCTGTATTGGTCAGTCATCGAATGGGTCTACTATTATCAAGGACCGCCGTTCGGGTTGACACCTGAGTCACCTGAAGCGATTCAGTGGTCGACGGCATACGGCATGTTCCATTGGGGACCGATAGCCTGGGCAATCTATACGTTACCGGCACTGCCGATCGCCTATTTCTTCTATGTGCGTAAAAAGTCAGTACTTAAAGTCAGTGAAGCGGTACGTCCCGTGATCGGCAAATGGGCGGATGGACCACTCGGTAAATTGATTGATATCTTATTTATTT
Organism: Exiguobacterium sp. s183; assembly: GCF_018617655.1. NCBI lineage: Bacteria > Bacillati > Bacillota > Bacilli > Caryophanales > Exiguobacterium > Exiguobacterium sp. s183. Next base: position 94,445 of record NZ_JACSKN010000006.1, on the reverse strand, counting down.
TTGGGTTATTAGGCGGTGCCGGGACGACGCTCGCGCTCGGGACACCGATGATTGCCGAAGGGGTCAACGAACTGACCGGGATTCCGGTCACACTCGGGATGCAGGCCGCCATCATGTTGGTTTGTACCGTCATCTTCGCCGTCAGCTCGTATGTCGGACTGAAGGGCGGGATTAAAGTACTGAGTGACTTGAACATCTGGCTCGCGCTCGGGATTTTAACGTTCGTCTTCATCTTTGGACCGACACGCTTCATTTTGGAGACGACATTCAACGGAGTCGGGATTGTCATGGACAACTTCTTCCGCATGGCGACGTGGATGGAACCGTTCGGTGACTTCGGCGGATTCACGACAACGGGGTTCCCTGAATCATGGACTGTATTCTATTGGGCATGGTGGCTCGTGTACGCACCGTTCGTCGGACTGTTCGTCGCCCGCATCTCGCGCGGCCGGACGATTCGGAATATGATCTTCGGGACAATGGTGTACGGGACGCTCGGATGTATCCTGTTCTTCGGGATTCTCGGGAACTACGGACTGTACCTCCACTTGAGTGGCACGTTCGATGTCGTCGGCTATATGGCGGCGAACGGACCAGCTCCGACCATCATCGCCATCATCAGCCAGTTGCCATTCGGTAAGGTTGTCGTCGGCGTCTTCACGCTTCTCGCCATCATCTTCTTGGCGACGACGTTCGATTCATCGTCTTACATTTTGGCATCGGTCACACAGAAACATGTCGAGGACGAGCCGATCGTCTGGAACCGTCTCTTCTGGGCGTTCGCACTTGCGATCATGCCACTCACGCTCATGTTCCTCGGCGGACTTGATACGCTACAGACGGCGAGTATCGTAGGTGGATTCCCGCTGATCTTTATCATGTTCCTCCTGGCCTGGTCGTTCGTCCGAGTGTCGAGTCGGGATATCCGAGCCTCCGATGATTATGAATCGTCGACGATTCATATCAAATATCGGAAACGGAAAAAGTCTCCGTTTGACGCATTGAAAGAAAAACCACATGACTAATTATTGACGATATCGTGAAGGGTGTTCCTACGGGAGCACCCTTTTTGAAGTGCGGTTTCAACTTTTTCTTACATATAGAGAAGGCGAGGTTCTTCGCGACATTTTCCCACCGAACTCAATCGAACTGAAACACTCCTGTAATGGTCTTTTAAAAGTTGGATTGATATAATTGTAGTCGCTTCAACTATGCCCTAGATGAATTTTTGACCAGGCGAATATGAAAAACGACACCTTGACAGCGGGAGTCGTTTCCTGTAAAAAAGACTCTAGGCGAAATATACAGTAACTAAAACAATTGATTCAACTTCGTCATAGATGCATACAAATATAAAAAAAGGGTAGGGAATACGTTATGATCTCGATGCAAAAAGTCAGTAAAGTATATCCAAACGGTGTCGTAGCCATGGATGACCTCGATCTAGAGATTCGCGACGGCGAGTTCCTTTATGTGGTCGGGCCTTCCGGTGCCGGAAAGTCGACCTTCATGAAGATGATTTATCGTGAGGAGAAACCGACGGCCGGTCAATTGTTGATTGACGGACTAGATGTCGGAAAAATTAAAGACCGGCACGTACCGAAGCTGCGCCGCCAACTCGGCGTCATCTTCCAAGACTTCAAGTTGCTTCCGACACTCACTGTCTATGAGAACGTTGCGTTCGCATTAGAAGTCGTCGGGGCAGACGCGACGTCGATTCGTAAACAAGTCATGGATGTGTTGAACCTTGTCGGATTGAAAAACAAGGCACGCAACTATCCAGATGAACTCTCAGGTGGAGAGCAGCAACGTGTCTCAATCGCACGGGCGATTGTGAATAAACCAAAACTCATCATCGCCGATGAGCCGACGGGGAACTTGGACCCGGAAACGGCATGGGGCATTATGGAAGTGTTTGAAGAAATTCACCGCCGCGGGGCGACAATCGTCATGGCGACGCACAACCGTGACATCGTCGATAAGATTCGTCACCGCGTCATCGCGATTGAGAATGGGAAAGTAGTTCGCGATGAAGAGAAAGGAGCATATGGCTATGATGTTTAAGACTGGATTGCGCCATTTGCGTGAAGGGTTCAAAGGAACACTTCGTAATGGATGGATGTCGTTCGCGGCGATCAGTGCCGTGACAATCACCTTGTTGCTTGTCGGTGTCTTCGCACTCGTCATGTTCAACGTCAATGAGATCTCGGACAACGTCGAGAACGATGTCGAGATTCAAGTGTTCATCACCCGGACAGCGGATGAGAACTCGGTAGAGAAACTCGGACAGAACATTGAACAGGTGCCGGGCGTCTCGACGGTCACGTTCAGCTCGAAAGAGGATGAATTGCAGAAGTTCCAGACTCAACTCGGGGACGATGCGGCGGCATACGGAACGGTTGAGAAAGACAACCCGCTCCACGCCCGTTATATCGTCAAAGCGCAAGACCCGACAGAATTAGAGGAAGTGGCCAAGTCGGTCGGTTCACTCGAAAATGTAGATGATGTGAAGTACGGAAAAGACTACATCGACAAAATGTTTGCCTTCTTCAACGGGATTCGCATCGGTGGACTCGCGTTGATCGTCGGACTGACATTGATGGCGATGTTCTTGATCTCGAACACGATCAAGATGACCATCTTCTCACGTCGTCGCGAGATTGAAATCATGCGACTCGTCGGAGCGAAGAACAGCTTCATCCGCTGGCCGTTCTTTATCGAAGGACTGCTTCTCGGTATGCTTGGTGCTCTCGTCCCGATTCTCGTCATTTATTTCGGATATGACGTCGCATATAGTGCTTTACAACCATCGCTTGATCAATTGAATAGTGATATATTTAAGTTGATTGATCCATCGACCCTCACGGTACAAGTATCGCTCGTCTTACTTGCACTCGGTGCGTTCATCGGAATCTGGGGATCGACGACATCGCTCGGTCGCTTCTTGAAAATCTAACTTAAATAAGGAGGAGTTGGCGGATGAAACGTTCGCTTGCGCTAGGGTTGTGTGTATCGTTACTTGCCATGCCGGTCATGGCGACAGAGAAAGACACGTTAAAAGCTCGACAAGACCGACTGTCCAATGAATTGGAGGAGTCGAAAAAAGCGCAGGCCGAGACGGATGCCGAGCTCGAGGTCACCGAGGCAGAACGGGATGCCGTGCAGACGGAAATTCTCGTCGTCGATGACCGCTTGAATGATTTGAGTGAACAAATCGCGATTCAACAGCACGAGGTCGATACGGCCCGTGAAGAGCTTGAGGCGACCCGCCAACAACTTTCCGTTCAGGAAGAATACTTGGAAAGTCAGAAGGAACTGTTGAACGAACGCCTTCGCGTCTTACAAGTGCATGAAGATTCTTCTTATTTACAAGTCATTTTTGAGTCCCGTTCCTTCGGCGATTTCGTGACTCGGGTCATGACGGCCCGCACGATCGCTGAGCAGGACCGGGAGCTCATACATAATTATATGAGTGAGATGGAACGTCTCGAGTCGTTAGAGACGACACAGCGTACCCAGCTCTCCTTCATCAAACAAAAAGAGCGTGAGCTCGTCATTACGAAACAAGACCTTGACCGGACGGCCGAAAAGAAACGTGACTTGTTGGTCGAACTGAACGAACAAGTCGAGCAGCTCGAACTCGAAAAAATGACGCGCAGCGAAGAACAAGCCGTCATGGCCGAACAGAACCGGATCATCAGTGAACAGCTTGAGGCAATCGCGACAGCTGAACGAGAAGCCGCTGAAGCGGCAGAACGTGCGAAGCGGGAAGCCGAGGCACGCGCAGCTGAAGAACGGGCACGCGCCGAAAGAGAGGCGCAGGAAGCGGAGACGGAAGTCGCGGCACCTGAAGTGACGCCACCGCCAGCACAGTCGGCTGAAACGCCGACGAACGTGTCCACCTCGACTGGATTCGTCCGTCCCGTTTCTGGTTACGTCTCGAGCCCGTTCGGTCCACGGAACAATCCGTTGACAGGTGTCCCTGAGATTCATAAGGGGATTGACCTCGTTAACGCCCCAGGGACACCAATCGTCGCGAGTGCGCCAGGCGTGGTCATCAAGGCGGCTCCGGCGACAGGATATGGGAACGTCGTCTTCGTCTCCCACGTCATGAACGGAGAAATTTGGACGACCGTCTACGCCCATCTGGATGCAATCACGGTCGGCGCCGGTCAACAAGTCGCAGCAGGGCAAACGGTCGGGACGCTCGGCAACACCGGCTGGTCGACTGGGCCGCATCTCCATTTTGAGCTACATCGAGGAAAATGGGCACCGGGACAACCGAATGCGATTGACCCAGCCCCGTATATTGGATACTGACTAAAGCGGACGCGTCCCAAATATGTGGAACGCGTCCGCTTTTCCTCTCGTTTTTGCTATACTAATGAAAAGACTTACAAAGAGAAATGAGGGACCAACCCGTGAAAAATTCAACCGCAGGACTACTCGCTGGCACAACGTTCGTGGCTGGGGCCGGTGCAGGCCTTGCGACGATGGCGTTTACAGACACATCACTTCCGATTCAGACGAATGCGGAAGGCTGGGATAAAGTCGACCAAGTGCGTGATTTGATTGAAGAACATTCGTTACAAGACATCTCGGAAGAGGATTTATTGACCGGTGCGCTCGATGGTATGACGGCAGCACTCAATGACCCGTATTCGGATTTCTTGGACGCGGAAGAAACATCGCAATTTACCGACTCGATTGAATCGAGTTTTGAAGGAATCGGCGCGACTTTGGAGAAGAAAGGAGAAGACATCTTAATCGTCGCTCCAATCAAAGGCGCTCCAGCCGAGGAGGCGGGTCTTCGTCCCGGTGATATCATCACGGCAGTCGACGGGGAGTCGATCGAAGGGATGGATGTACAAGAAGCCGTTCAGCTCATCCGTGGGGAAAAAGGGACGACCGTCACGTTGACGATTCGCCGTGGCAGTCAGACGGCGGACTATGAGATCACGCGTGACACGATTCCGATTGAGACGGTGTTCTCAGAAGTGAAGGAGCAAGACGGTAAAAAAATCGGTTATCTTCAAGTGACGCAGTTCTCAGAACCGACGGCCGATGAGTTCCTTGAACAACTCGAGCAACTCGAGTCAGAAGATATCGACAGCTTGATCATCGACGTACGTGGGAACCCGGGAGGTCTCTTGCCGGCCGTCATCGAGATGTCGGAAGGATTCGTACCGACATCAAAACCGGTCGTTCAAATCGAAAATGCGGACGGGGACCGTGACGCACAGAATGGACGCGCCCGCGAAGCGAAGCCGTATGAGTTATTCGTCTTGACGGATGAGGGCTCTGCCTCGGCATCCGAGATTTTGACGGGTGCGATGAAAGAAGGGGCAGGCGCAACGATTATCGGGACGAAAACGTTCGGAAAAGGCGTCGTCCAGACGGCGTTCGATTTGGAGGACGGCAGCAACTTGAAGTTGACGACGAGCAAATGGCTCACGCCGGACGGGAACTGGATCAATAAAAAAGGGATTGAGCCGGACATCGAAGTGAAACAACCGGACTTCTTCAATGTGACCCGTGTGTTGACAGAAGATGAGTCACTGAAAGTCGGGGATTACGGCGATGCCGTCTCGAACTTGCATAAAATCTTGACAGGAATCGGTTATGAGCCAGGCGGTCAACCAGGGTACTATGGTGACACGATGGCAGACGCCGTGAAAGCATTCCAGACAGACAATGGTCTCGAGGCTTCTGGGACAGTCGATGAAGAGACCGCTTCGGCGCTCGAATCGAAATTGCTCGAGGCGATTCAAGATGAGGCGAACGATGCCCAATTGAACCGGGCGCTCGAAGAAGCCGCAAAATAACGTTGAATGAAAGAAAGGGTTGGACCGCGTGGAAGTTGTACGAATGAGTGTTACGGCTTTATTGACGTTGTTAGGTAGTCCGCTGTTTTGGGTGACACTCGTCGCCCTTACATACATATCGATGACACGAGTCAAACGAGAACGAGCCATGTTTCGTTCGAGACGACGCTCGCCGAAGTCGGAATGGAAGCATTTCATCTGGCCGAGTCTTCTTCTAGCGGTCCTCTCATCGGCCGCGACGATTCTACTTGAGACGACCATCACGTTTGAATGGGCCGTCTCGTTCACGGTGCTCTATACGCTCGTGGTGTTGACGATGCATCCGCGATTCTTCAATCCGGTGCTTCCGCTCCTTGTCTTGTTCGCGGTCGTCATGTTGCGAGATGTCGTCTCTTACGGGGCGCTCAGTGATTGGGTGAGAGAGCTCGCTCGGGTCGATTGGACGGTCTACGCGCTCACGTTCGGACTCGTCACACTCGCGGAAGCGATTCTCTTGCGCTGGAACGGACCCAAAGAGACGTCGCCGACGCTGATCTTATCGAAACGTGGTCAGTTCATCGGGGGGCATGTCGTCAAACGCATTTGGTTTTTCCCGCTCGTCGTCTTCTTGCCACCGACGTTCGGCCTCGACTGGCCCATGGTGCCGATCATTCTTCCGATTCCGATCGGGGTCAGTTTACTGTCGACCGGTGCCTTACCGGGGACGCTTCTCGCACGATTGAGCAACTATCGCGGGGTACTCGCCTTGATCGCTCTCGGTCTATTCGGTCTCTCGTATGTATGGGAGATCCCGTATGTCGACTATGCGCTGTTCGCCTTGTTCGTTCTTTATGAACTTGGGCTTCAGTGGATCAAACGAGAGAATCGCGGTACGACACCTGTCTTCATCAATGGAAATCGTGGGGCGGTCATCGTGGACACGCTTCCGAATTCACCAGGAGAGGCGATGCAGCTTATCCCAGGTGAATCCATCTATAAAGTGAATGGGACGATCATCACGGGAGGGCACAGTTTTTATGAGGCGCTCCAGCAACATAAACCGTACATCAAGCTCGAGGTGTTGAATCTGAACGGAGATATCCGTTTCGTTCAACGGGCGATGTATGAGACCGATCCACACGAACTCGGTATCTTGTTCGTCGGGGAGCCGACGAGCCCACGTGTCCGACTTCGTAAATTGTAAGAGTATCCATACGGGTACTCTTTTTTTGCATACAAAAAGGGCACCCATGAGGATGCCCTTGCCACTTATACGTCAAGTTTTGATGGTTTGAATGCCATCGTTGCTTCGACAGCGTGTTGCCAACCTTTGTACAGTGCTTCGCGATGAGACTCGTCCATGTTTGGCTCGAACTTCTTGTCGAGTTTCCACTGGTCTTTGATTTCTGCTTGGTCTTTCCAGAAACCAACGGCGAGACCTGCCAAGTAGGCGGCACCGAGTGCAGTCGTTTCACTTACTTCAGGACGTTCGACCGGTACATCGAGGATGTCCGATTGGAACTGCATGAGGAAGTTGTTGCTGACGGCTCCACCATCGACGCGGAGTGTCTTCAAGTTGATGCCTGAATCGTTCTCCATTGACGTGAGGACATCACGTGTCTGATAAGCGAGTGATTCGATCGTCGCACGGACCAATTGTTCTTTCTCCGTTCCGCGTGTGAGACCGAAGATGGCACCACGTACGTCAGAGTTCCAATATGGTGCACCGAGACCAACGAAGGCAGGTACGACATAGACGCCCTCTGTCGATTCGATTCGCGTCGCATACTGTTCCGAGTCTTTCGCGGATTTCAACATCCGCAATCCGTCACGGAGCCACTGAATTGCCGAACCGGCGACGAAGATTGAACCTTCGAGCGCGTATTCGACTTTTCCGTTATAGCCCCACGCGATTGTCGTCAATAGACCGTGATCCGATTTGACGGCTTCTTCACCCGTGTTCATGAGCATGAAGCAACCCGTTCCGTACGTGTTCTTTCCTTCACCTTTTTCGAAGCACGTCTGACCGAACAAGGCAGCCTGTTGGTCACCTGCGGCTCCGGCAATCGGTACTTCAAATCCGAAGAAGTGATACGGGATCGTATTCGCATAGACTTCACTCGAAGGCTTGACTTCAGGAAGCATCGATTTCGGTACCGTCAAGATGTCGAGTAACTCGTCATCCCACTTCTGTTCGTAAATGTTATACATGAGTGTACGTGATGCGTTCGAATAATCTGTCACGTGGGCTTTACCACCTGAGAGTTTCCAGATGAGCCATGTGTCGATTGTTCCGAAGAGAAGTTCACCGTTCTCGGCTTTCTCACGAGCGCCTTCGACGTTATCCAAAATCCATTTGACTTTCGTACCTGAGAAGTAGGCGTCGATGAGAAGACCCGTTTTGTCACGAACCATGTCCGAGTGACCTGCCGCTTTTAGCTCTTCACAGATATCAGCCGTTTGACGTGATTGCCAAACAACCGCGTTATAAACAGGACGTCCTGTTTCTTTCTCCCAAACGACCGCAGTCTCACGTTGGTTCGTGATCCCGATTCCTGCGATTTCATTCGGGTCGATATCCGCCGAACCGAACGCTTCCGCCATAACGGCGAGGACAGAACCCCAGATCTCATTGGCGTTATGCTCAACCCAGCCTGGTTTTGGGAAGTATTGTTTGAATTCGCGCTGTGCGACTGTGACGATTTTTCCATCATGATCAAAAATGATTGCCCGTGAACTTGTCGTTCCTTGGTCCAATGCTAAAATATAACGTTTTTCTTTCGCCATATGTGATTTCCTCCTTCAAAATTATGTGTTAAGGGACGAGAATGCCGTAAACGAGTGCGGCGATGACAGCACCGATAATCGGACCGACAACTGGAATCCATGAATAGCCCCAGTCTGAAGATCCTTTTCCTTTAATCGGAAGAATGGCGTGCGCGATACGTGGCCCAAGGTCACGTGCCGGGTTGATCGCATATCCCGTCGTACCACCGAGCGAGAGACCGATTGAGACGATCAAGAAACCAACGATGAGCGGATTGAGTCCATCTGCGAATGTGTTTGCCCCGAATGACAACAACGCGAACAAGAGGACGAATGTTCCGATAATCTCACCAATCAAGTTGTACGGTGTGCTTCGGATACCTGGTGCAGTAGAGAACGTTGCGAGTTTCAAGCCTGGATCGTCCGTCGCATCGTAATGCGGCTTGTAGTGGACATATACCAAACATGCCCCGATGAACGCTCCGATAAACTGAGCAAGGATGTAGAGTGGGACATCGGCCCATGGGAATTCGCCTGCTGTCGCGAGACCAATCGTGACGGCAGGGTTGATGTGTGCGCCTCCGTAAATACCGGCTGCGTAGACCCCGACCATAACGGCAAGACCCCAACCCATGGTGATAACAATCCAGCCAGAGTTTTCCGCTTTGGAATGGCGGAGGACGACGCCGGCGACGACACCGTTACCGAGCAGAATCAATAGCATCGTACCGATAATTTCACTTACAAATGCTGACATGTGATACTCCCCTTTCTCCCTTATGCAATTTGACTTACCACTTCATTATATGCCCAAAATGTAAGCGTTTTAAAACAGTGTTTTTCAAAAATCCTACTTTTTTCCTACAAATGTTCACATTTACACCTGTAAACTTCACATAAAGAGTCAGATGGAGAGCGAGAAGTATACGATTTTGACATCCTTTAAAAAAAATCACGGGAATTTCAATCGAATAGGAACAAGGTCCAGGATCCGACTTTTCGTGTTCTATGCTACAAAAACGATTGTGAAGCGTTTCTCGAAGGTTGAACACAACAAGATTTGATGTTTCTTTTGAGACAGTAAAGGAAAAAGAAATGATGATATATAAGAGAAAAGGCTTAAATCCGTATGCAAGCTAATAAGCGAATATTTGTTCGTGTCTATGGTATAATCAAGACACTATGAAATGAGAAGGTGAGGAGTATCTTATGGAATCGATTCCGTTTGCATTACAATCTGAATTTCAACCAGGAGGTGACCAGCCTGAAGCGATTCGACAACTTGTCGAAGGCGTCAATCGGGGTGACCGTTATCAGACACTCCTCGGGGCGACCGGAACAGGGAAGACGTTCACCGTCTCGAACGTCATCCAAGAAGTGAAGAAGCCGACACTCGTCCTGGCTCACAACAAGACGCTCGCTGGTCAATTGTATTCCGAGTTCAAAGAGTTCTTCCCGAACAACGCGGTCGAATATTTTGTCAGTTACTATGACTATTATCAACCAGAAGCGTACGTGCCTTCGACCGATACGTTCATCGAGAAGGATGCCTCTATCAACGATGAAATTGATAAGCTGCGTCACTCGGCGACGTCGGCTCTCTTCGAGCGGGATGACGTCATCATCGTTGCATCCGTTTCCTGTATATATGGTCTCGGTAACCCGGAAGAATATCGCAGTCTCGTATTGAGTCTCCGCGTCGGTAAAGAGATGGGTCGTGATGAGATGCTTCGTAAGCTCATCGACATTCAATATGAACGAAACGATATCGACTTCCAGCGTGGACGTTTCCGTGTACGTGGGGACGTCGTCGAAATCTTCCCGGCGTCACGTGACGAACACTGCATGCGCATCGAATTTTTCGGGGACGAGATTGACCGGATCCGTGAGATGGACCCGTTGACGGGTGAAATCATCGCGGACCGTGATCATGTCGCCATCTTCCCGGCATCCCACTTCGTCACGCGTGACGAGAAACTGCAAAAAGCAATCGTCAACATCGAAGCGGAACTCGAGGAGCAGCTCGAGAAGTTCCGTGAAGAAGGGAAGCTACTTGAGGCACAGCGTCTTGAGCAGCGAACGCATTACGATTTGGAGATGATGCGTGAAATGGGGTATTGTTCAGGCATCGAGAACTATTCGCGACACTTGAACTTGATGCCGGAGGGCTCGACCCCGTATACATTGATCGACTACTTCCCGGAAGACTTCCTCCTCGTCGCCGATGAGTCACACGTGACGCTCCCGCAAGTGCGCGGGATGTATAACGGGGACCAGGCGCGGAAACAAGTGCTCGTCGACCACGGGTTCCGTCTTCCTTCTGCGAAGGACAACCGTCCGCTCAAATTCGATGAGTTCGAGAAAAAATTGTCACAAGCGATCTTCATCTCGGCGACACCAGGTCCGTACGAGCTCGAACATACACCGAACATGATCGAGCAGATCATTCGTCCGACAGGGTTACTCGACCCGACCATCGAGATTCATCCGATCAAAGGACAAATCGACTACTTGATGGACCAGATTCGCGAACGCATCAAGCGAGACGAGCGCGTTCTCGTGACGACACTCACGAAGAAAATGGCAGAAGACTTGTCCGACTACTTGCGTGAAGCGGGAATCAAGGTCAACTATATGCACTCCGAGATCAAGACGCTCGAACGGATTGAGATCATCCGTGACCTTCGTCTCGGGAAATATGACGTGCTCGTCGGAATCAACTTGTTACGAGAAGGGCTCGACATTCCGGAAGTCAGTCTCGTGACGATTCTCGATGCCGATAAGGAAGGATTCCTCCGTTCCGACCGTTCGCTCATCCAGACGATTGGACGGGCGGCCCGTAATGCGAACGGACACGTCATCCTATTTGCGGACAAGATGACCGATTCGATGGCACGAGCCATCGAAGAGACGGATCGTCGTCGGACAATCCAACAAGCATATAATGAAGAACATGGCATTACGCCACAGACGATTCGAAAAGACGTCCGTGGTGTCATCCGAGCGACGGTCGAGGCCGAAGAAGAGGCACTCGAATCGCTCAGTACGATGAAGCCGGCCGAACGCGAGGCGGCGATTGCCAAACTAGAAGAAGAAATGAAGCAAGCGGCGCGCGATCTCCAGTTCGAGCGTGCGGCCGAATTGCGTGACTTAATCTTGGAGTTGAAGGTAGGGAATTAAATGGCTGAAAAGAAAAATGCGATTGTCATCAAAGGGGCACGCGTCAACAATTTAAAAAATATCGACATCGATATCCCACGTGACCAGCTCGTCGTCTTGACGGGCTTGTCCGGCTCCGGGAAGTCGTCGCTCGCGTTCGACACGATTTATGCGGAAGGGCAGCGACGCTACGTCGAGAGTTTATCTGCGTACGCTCGTCAGTTCCTCGGACAGATGGATAAGCCGGACGTCGATACGATTGAAGGCTTAAGTCCGGCCATCTCGATCGACCAGAAGACAACGAGCCGAAACCCGCGCTCGACCGTCGGAACGGTGACAGAGATTTACGACTATCTCCGACTCTTGTTCGCACGAATCGGGAAACCGGTCTGTCCGAACCACGGTATCGAGATCTCGAGTCAGACGATTTCGCAGATGGTCGACCAGGTGATGGAATTGCCGGAACGGACGCGACTTCAGATTTTGGCACCGATCGTGTCAGGTCGTAAAGGAACGCACGTCAAAGTGTTCGATTCGTTGAAGAAAGAAGGATTCGTCCGTGTCCGCGTGAACGGAGAGACCATCGAATTGACAGATGAGATCGAGCTCGACAAAAACAAGAAGCACTCGATCGAAGTCGTCGTCGACCGTCTTGTCGTCCGACCTGACGTCGAAGGGCGCCTTGCCGACTCTCTCGAGACGGCGTTACGCCTCGCCGACGGACGTGTCATCATCGACAAGATGGACGGGACCGAGCTTCTTTTCAGCGAACACCACGCTTGCCCGATTTGTGGATTCTCGATTGGAGAACTCGAGCCACGTATGTTCTCTTTCAACTCACCGTTCGGGGCTTGCCCGACGTGTGATGGTCTTGGGACGAAACTAGACGTCGACCCAGAACTCGTCATCCCTGATCCATCGAAGACGTTAAAAGAAGGGGCGGTCGCTGCATGGCAACCGACGAGTTCCCAGTACTATCCGCAACTGTTGGCGGCGATGTGCCAGCATTTCAACATCGACATGGACGTGCCGTTCGAACGTCTGTCAAAACGTGACCAGGACCTCGTCTTGAACGGTTCTTCGGAAGAGTCATTCCTCTTCCGTTATGAGAACGACTTCGGTCAGGTCCGGACGAACACAATCTTCTTTGAAGGGGTGCTCCGTAACATCGAGCGACGCTACCGGGAGACAACGTCCGACTACATCCGCGAACAGATGGAGATGTATATGGCGACCCACGCCTGCCCGACATGTCACGGCTATCGCTTGAAAGAAGAGTCACTCGCCGTCAAGATCACCGGCCAGCACGTCGGACAAGTGACGGAAAAGTCTGTCGTGAATGCACTCGCGTTCTTCGAAGGACTGAATGAACAGCTCAGTGAAAAAGATATCGCCATCGCCCGTCTTATCTTGCAGGAGATTCGAGAGCGACTCAGCTTCTTGAATAACGTCGGTCTCGACTATTTGACGCTGTCTCGTGCCGCGGGAACCCTCTCAGGTGGAGAAGCCCAGCGGATTCGACTTGCGACGCAAATCGGTTCACGTCTCACAGGTGTCTTGTACGTCCTCGATGAACCGTCGATCGGTCTTCACCAACGAGACAACGACCGTTTGATTGCCACGCTCAAACAGATGCGAGACATCGGCAACACGCTCATCGTCGTCGAGCATGATGAAGATACGATGATGGAAGCCGACTATTTGATCGATATCGGACCCGGTGCCGGGGAGCACGGTGGACAAGTCATCGCTGCCGGGACGCCGAAGCAACTGATGAAAAACAAGAACTCGCTCACGGGTCAATACCTTGCCGGGAAGAAGTTCATCCCGCTCCCGGCTGAACGGAAGATGCCGGACGAACGGTTCTTGAAGATCGTCAAGGCGGAAGAGAACAACTTGAAAGATGTCGACGTCTCGATTCCGCTCGGGATGTTCGTCGCCGTGACGGGTGTATCCGGTTCTGGGAAATCGACACTCATCAACGAGATTCTCTATAAATCGCTCGCACACAACATGAACCGTGCCAAAGCGAAGCCAGGGAAACATAAGAAGATTGAAGGTCTTGAGCATATCGATAAAGTCATCGATATCGACCAATCTCCAATCGGGCGTACACCGCGTTCAAACCCGGCGACGTATACGGGCGTCTTCGACGACATCCGTGACGTCTTCGCCTCGACGAACGAAGCGAAGATGCGCGGCTATAAGAAAGGGCGCTTCAGTTTCAACGTGAAAGGCGGACGCTGTGAAGCGTGCCGTGGGGACGGAATCATCAAAATCGAGATGCACTTCTTGCCGGACGTGTACGTGCCATGTGAAGTCTGTCACGGGAAACGCTATAACCGCGAGACGCTCGAAGTGAAGTATAAAGGGAAGACGATTGCCGATGTCCTCGATATGACGATTGAGGAAGGGCTCGAATTCTTTGACAAAATTCCGAAAATCAAGCGAAAGATTCAGACCATCTATGACGTCGGTCTTGGCTATATGAAACTCGGTCAGCCAGCGACTGAACTTTCCGGCGGGGAAGCCCAGCGTGTCAAACTCGCTTCGGAGCTTCATAAACGTTCGACCGGGAAGACGATTTATATTTTGGACGAACCGACGACAGGTCTTCATGTCGACGACATCGCACGCTTGTTGAAAGTGTTGCAGCGCCTCGTCGAGAACGGGGACACGGTGCTCGTCATCGAACATAACCTTGACGTCATCAAGTCAGCCGATTATTTGATTGACCTCGGACCAGAAGGCGGGGACGGCGGCGGACTCATCGTCGCGACGGGAACGCCGGAAGAAGTTGCCGAAGTGTCTGGGTCGTATACCGGCAAGTATTTGAAGCCGGTCCTCGAACGAGATGCGGCTCGCGTGAAACCAAAAGCAGGAAAAAAGAAATAAGTATAGAAATGGTGAGAAACGGGAAGGTAATTGACGTGCAACCAAATTGAAGGGGGAAAACGAACGTGAAACAAGAAATGCGTGAACTGATTCTCCAGCAAGTGAAGGAAGGCAAGATGACAATCGAGGAGGCGATGACGCAACTCGAGCGTCTCGAGCGCCTCGAACCAGAACAAGTCCAGGCGTTAGAAGAGCGACAAGACACGGAGAAGGTCGATGCCTATTCGGTCGAATCGCTCACGACGAAACTGACGTCTGCGGTAGAAGGACTCGTCACGAAGCTTCGTGACAGCGACTTCTCCTTCAGCTCGAACTTCGGACCAGAAGTGACGTATTCGAAATCATTCCCATTCACGGGTAGCGACATCTCACTCGATCTCTTCAACGCATCGGCGACCATCGTCTCGTCAGATGCAGAAGATTGTGAGCTCATCGTGACCGGTCGTCCGCTTCGCCAACAAGACGCGGACAAAGCGCTCGAACAGTTGCAATCGGCGGTCAAGCATTCCGTCATTGGTGACCGTCTCGTCGTCTCCTTGCGTGACAAGCTCGTCCGGGCCCACGTGGAACTGTACGTCCCGCACCACCATTTCAACCATCTTCATATTCAGACGTTGAACGGGGAAGTCCGTGCCGATGGTTTGGACGTTGAGAACGTCCGCGTGCAAACGGCGAACGGTCGCGTTGTCCTACATGAAGTACACGCGTCTGAACTCCTTCTCAATACCGGAAACGGGACAGTCGAGGTGGAAGGCGTTGAGGCGGAGCTCGTGCACGTCCGTACCGGAAACGGGGCCGTCATCGTCGGAGGGAAGTACGATAAAGCATCCCTCAAGACAGGGAACGGCAACATCCGCGCGGAACTCGCGACAGCACGTCCGGCCAAGTTCGAACTCGCTTCGCTCGCCGGAAATATTCGACTCGTGTTGCCACACGGCGTCGAGGTGGAAGGAGAACTCGAGACGAACTTCGGGGGACTCCACTGCTTACTCGACGAACTCGAGATCATTCGTGACCGAAAAGACGTTGCGCAGCGTCGTCTCGAATTCTTGTCCGGTCGAGGTCAAACGCCTCGCATCGAAGTCGAAGCGGGTACACGTACCGGTACAATCGATTTGGAACACGGATCGGTGTATACACCGTCGACTTTCCTTGAGGAAGAACAGACGGAGCCGTCGGATCCGGTCGATCCCGTCGACCCAGCCGATTTGAATAATCCGTTCCATCAACAATAAGCAAATCCCGAAGGCGCTGCCTTCGGGATTTTTTTGATTACAAATTCATTTCATACTCCATCTGTTGCCAATCCATCATCTGTGTATCAAACATCGTGAATGCACTAATCGCAAAGACGATAAAGAGAACGGGACCGGCAATCAACAAGATGATTCCGAGAAGTCGCATCGATTTCGAGCGATTCCAGTAGAAGATGATCCCGACAATCATCGAGATGAGCGCACCGGATAAGAAGAATCCGATGATATTCAAAATGAACAAGAGCAAGACCGTCTCGTTTTTCGTCGCCGCATACTCTTTCCACATATCAATCAATGACTTGATCAAATACACGAGCGTACCGATTCCGATGATAAACGCAAATATAAAAATCAACCAAATCCAAGTATCCATCATTTCACCTCCTCTATTTGCCTATACCCTTCCTACGAACGCCATGTATGAAAGTTTCAACAATTTTTTGACACGTTCTTCATCACTTCCCTAACGCTTCCGAGAAAGAGCTATGATACAATAATGAGCGTGAAAGGGGCAGATACTGATGCAGAATATCGTACGTACAGCTCAAGTCGTTGAGCGTTTTAAACTTCAAGTCATTGCGGGAGAAGAGGGCCTTCATCGTCCGGTCGCCACACCTGACCTTAGTCGACCAGGACTCGTCCTCGCCGGTTATTACACGCACTATGCGAAAAATCGTCTTCAAGTGCTCGGGAAGACGGAGTTGACTTTCTATGCGAGCTTATCGGAAGAAAAGCGTCGCGAGCGTGCCCGTATTTTATGTACGGAATCGACACCTGGGATTTTAATCACACGTGGATTTGATATTCCGACAGAAATCGAAGAAGAAGCGGAAGCGGCAAACGTCCCACTCATGCGGACGAATGCGGTGACGACATCAATCGAGTCGCAAATCACGAACTTCCTCGAGATGGAACTTGCACCGATGACAGCGATGCACGGCGTCCTTGTCGACATTTACGGCGTCGGCGTCCTCATCAAAGGACAGAGCGGTGTCGGGAAATCGGAGACCGCGCTTGAACTCGTCAAACGAGGGCACCGTCTCGTCGCCGATGACTCGGTCGAGATTCGTCAAACGGGCGACCAGCTCCTCGTCGGTTCAGCACCGAAGCTGATTCGCCACTTGCTTGAGATTCGTGGAATTGGCATCATCGATGTCATGACCTTGTTCGGCGCAGGTGCGGTCCGGTCACATAAGAAGATCAGTCTCATCGTCAACTTAGAGAACTGGGACGCTGGAAAAGTGTATGACCGCGTCGGACTCGATCACAACACGATGAAAATCATCGACAGTGAAGTCCCGCTCCTCACGATCCCTGTCCGCCCAGGTCGAAACTTAGCGGTCATCATCGAGGTCGCAGCGATGAACTATCGTCTGCAAAACATGGGCATCAATACGGCTGAAGAGTTTGCGGAACGTCTCGCAAACGCGATTCAGGACACTGAAGGAGACTTGTGATCATGGTAGAACCGACATTTGATCGTGTAGCGTTTGAAATCGGGTCTCTGCCGATTTACTGGTATGGTATGATTATCGCCTTCGGGGCAATGCTCGGACTCGTTCTTGCCCTTTACGAAGCGAAGCGCATCAACTATGATTCGGAACGACTCGTTGACGTCGTCATCTGGTCGATTCCAATTAGTATCATCTTCGCGCGTATTTACTACGTGACGTTCCAATGGGATTACTACTCAGAGAATCTCGGACAGATCATCGATATCCGTCAAGGCGGGATTGCCATTCACGGTGCCATCTTCGGGGCACTCCTTGTCGTCATCGTCTATTGTATGCGAAAATCGATGTCGTTCTGGAAAGTCACAGACATCCTGGCACCATCACTTCTCCTCGGACAAGCCATCGGGCGCTGGGGGAACTTCATGAACCAAGAGGCCCATGGTGGCGAAACGACGCGTAGCTTCTTACAAGACACGCTCATGCTACCGGATTGGATCGTCAATCAGATGTATATCGACGGGGCATACTATATCCCGACGTTCCTCTATGAAAGTGTATGGAACATCATCGGGGTCATCCTCCTCGTCGCATGGCGTATGATTGGAAACCCACGTCGCGGATACATCTTCTTGTCGTATCTCGTCTGGTATTCGATCGGTCGCTTCTATATCGAGGGACTCCGGACGGATAGTCTCATGTCAGGCGATTTGCGTGCGGCCCAAATGGTGTCGATCGCTTTGATCCTCTTCGGTATCGTCATGATGGTCCTTCGCCGCAATGCGAAACGATACAATGACCCATCAGAGAAAGGATTGTTTGATTAATGGATACGCTCTTATTTGACTTAGACGGTACGTTACTCGATACGAACCCGCTCATCATCGCCAGCTTCCGTCATACGTTCGACTATTATTTCCCGGAACATACGTATCGGGATGAGGACATCTATCGCTTCATCGGACCGACGCTCGAGAAGTCGTTCCGTGAATTGAACGAAGCAGAATGGAAAGAGATGCAGGCGTTCTATCGGAGTTTCAACATCGCCATGCACGACCAACTCGTCGCTGAGTACCCGGGTGTCATCGAAGGACTATATCGTCTTCATGCGAAAGGGTACAAGATGGGCGTCGTCACATCGAAAGGGCGTCCGGTCGTCGAACGGGGCCTTCGGTTGTTCAAAATCGACCACTTGTTTGATGTCGTCGTGACAGCTGACGATGTCGAGAATGAAAAGCCGCACGCTGAACCGGTCGAACGTGCTCTTCAAGCGCTCGGCTCGTCTCCGGAACGAGCGGTCATGGTCGGTGACAACGATACGGACATCTTCAGCGGAAAGAATGCTGGGACGAAGACGGTCGCTGTCGGGTGGGCGCTAAAAGGTCGCCCGTTCCTCGAGTCACTCGAGCCGGACGTCATCATCGACTCGATGGAACATTTCGAGGCATGGCTTGATGAGGTCAGCGTCCATGCGTAAGACGAAACGGTTTCGCATCGACGGACCGAACCCACTTTGGCAGATGTATCGGACGATTCGCTTCCTAAGTGTCTTCAAAAACACGGCGGTCGTGCTCGTCGGGCGTTACTTCCCTTCGGTGAAGGCGAAGCGGTGGTTGTACCGGACGTTTCTCGGGATGAACATCGGAGAGTATAGTGCTCTCGCCCTCATGGTCACGCCGGACGTCATGTTCCCGGAACGGATCACCATCGGTCGGAACACGGTCATCGGATTCAACTCGACGATTCTCTGTCATGAGTATCTCGTCGATGAGTATCGAATCGGAGATGTCGTCATCGGAAATGAAGTCTTGATTGGAGCGAACGTGACCATCTTACCGGGCGTGACAATCGGCGACGGAGCCGTCGTCGGTGCAGGAGCGGTCGTGCATCGCGACGTCTTGCCGGGAGAGCGGGTCGTCGGTTCGAAACTCCAGTCGCTGACACATATTTGACACAATTTTTCGCAAAATGTTTTTATGCCTCTTTTGTATAGAGACATGAAAGAATACTTGAGCGGTATCACTTTTTTTAAAAGGGATACCGCTTTTTAATGGGAAAATGAACCGAAATGAAGGAATCATATTTTCGCTCAAAAACAATTTTTGAACCTAGTAAAAAATATTCATTATAGAGGGAATATAGTCGCAATTTTTTTTAACTTTTTCAGTTGCCCTCGTTGTTCGAGTGCGGTATTCTTATCCCTGCAACTAAAAAAAGATTTAGAGATGATGTGGAGGATTTAGAATATGGAAGCGAACTATGAAGCAGTAATGACGCTACCCGAACCAGAATCTCCGCTCGCTGCGGAGCTCCACTACTATAGAGGTCGTCGTGCGTTACGGGAAGGTCGCCTAGATGAAGCGACTTTTTTCATGGCTGAAGCGACAGCGGCAGCCACGCATCGCGTCGACTATCATAAACAGTACGCAGAACTGTTATTTGAAGTAGGGGAGGTCTACCACGCCAATGACGTGTGGAAACGAGTATTAGAGCTCGACGAGACCGCGACAGAGGCGCTCTATCACTTAGCGAGCAACTGTGCCTATGTCTCTCAATATGAAGAAGCGGCGAACTATGCATCTGAATATCTCGCACGTGACACGAAAGGTCACTACGCGGAAGCCGTGCAATCCCTTCTCGAACTAATCGAACTCGAACAAGAGCTCGAGGACGAGGAAGAAGACGAATTGATCACATGGCATTCAGAGGCGCAGCGTCAAATCGACAAAGGACGGCTATTTGCGGCAAAGGCGACGCTCGAGCGTTTAATCGGGCAGTATCCATCGTTTTGGCCGGCCTATAATAATCTATCCGTCGTCAGTTTTTATCTCGGCGACGACCAAGCGGCGTTTCGGACGCTCGAGTACGTGCTCGACCAAAACCCTGGCAACTTGCATGCGATCTTGAACACGATTCTCTTGCTGCATGAAGCAGGACAATCCGAAGCGGCGATGCAATTATCGACGCCACTCACACGTGTTCGTCCACTCCAGTTTGATTTACGTTACAAATTGGCGACGACACTCGCGCTCGTCGGTCATTATGACCGTGCGTATGAAGAGTTACGTCTATTGAAAGAACGCGGGTTTCGCGGTGACGCATTGTTCGGGCATTGGCTCAGCGTGTCTGCCTATAAGACAGGACGATTAGAAGAGGCAGCCACCTACTTGAACAAAGATGAGATGAAACGGTTTGAAGAGAAGCAAAGTTTCGATATTCGAGAAAACCTCGAGTTTCGTTCGGCGCTCGTCCAAGGACTTCGTCAAGAGACGGACTTGGCCCGGGTCGAGATCATTCGAATCATTTCTAACTTGAAAGACGATGAGGCGTTTGAAGCGCTCGCGCTGACGAACGCCGTGACGGAGAACGAGACGGTCCGTGCGTTTGCGGAAATGTGTCGTGCCGACCTTTGTCAGCAATCGTTCCAAGGAGACGCTCGTGTCAAACGCGCGTTTGATGCCCTTGTCCTTGCCGAATCACATGTTTCGGAAGCGGAACGGATGAGCTTAGAAGGTGATTTTTATGAACGATTTGCTACGCTTCTGTTATCGGACGAAGCATTCATGGACGTAACGGCATCGGCCGCTGCGCTCGTCTGGATGTTTTATACGAAACGAGACGCCTTGATTCTCGAGGACTGTGCGAACGCCTTCCATCTCCCGGTCGACACGTTGACGGAGACGGTTCGTTCGTTCAAACGGACACTCGAACAAGCATAAAGATAGACGATACCCATACAGGTTTCTTATACTAAAGGCAATCAATATTTTGCAGAGGTGGAATCAACATGACAGAAGAAAAAATTTATGACGTCATTATCATCGGTGCCGGCCCTGCCGGAATGACCGCTGCGCTATATGCTTCACGTGCGAACCTTTCAACACTTATGATCGAACGCGGAATTCCTGGTGGTCAGATGGCCAACACGGAAGACATCGAGAACTACCCAGGATACGACAGCATTCTCGGTCCTGACTTGTCTCAAAAAATGTTCGACCATTCGAAAGCGTTCGGTGCGGAGTATGCGTATGGGGACGTACAAAGCATCTCGGATGAAACAGAATACAAAATCGTGCATGCGCACAACCGCGACTATAAAGCGCGTGCCATCATCCTCGCCTCTGGTGCTCAGTATAAGAAAATCGGTGTACCGGGTGAAGAAGAACTCGGCGGCCGTGGCGTATCGTACTGTGCGGTATGTGACGGAGCATTCTTCAAAGGAAAAGATCTCTTCGTCATCGGTGGTGGCGACTCAGCCGTTGAAGAAGGTGTCTTCTTGACACGTTTCGCGAACAAGGTGACGATCGTTCACCGTCGAGATGAGCTCCGCGCTCAAAAGATTCTTCAAAAACGTGCGTTCGACAATGAGAAAATTGATTTCATTTGGAACCACACATTGAAAGAAATCACAGAGAAAGACGGTAAAGTCGGTGGCGCTCGTCTCGTCAGCACGGTTGACGGTACAGAGACAGACCATGAAATCGACGGCGTCTTCATCTATATCGGCATGAACCCGATCACTGGATTCGTCCAAGACCTCGGGATCACGAACGAGCAAGGCTATATCGTCACGAACGAGGCGATGGAAACGAAGATTCCTGGAATCTTTGCTGCCGGTGACGTTCGTGACAAAACGCTCCGCCAAGTCGTCACGGCGACGAACGACGGATCGATTGCCGCTCAGAACGCTCAGCACTTCATCGAGGGGCTCCTCGAATCGTTGCAAGAACAAAACGCATGATTCAAGAAGGTAGGACTGCGGGGAACCGCGGTCCTTCTCTTTTTTTCGGACGTTCGTTATACTAGATGGAGAGAGCTACACACACGGCTCGGTTGTCAATTTTAAGGGGGCGTCAGCGAGATGGAAGATTTTAAAGGATTAGAAGAATTGATCATCATCAGCGGAATGAGCGGGGCTGGGAAGTCGGTCGCGATGAATAGTTTCGAGGATCTCGGCTATTTCTGTGTCGATAACTTGCCACCGGTTCTTTTGCCACAATTGATTGATGTCATCAGCTCGGTCCGACCGAAAATCGCGGTCGCCATTGATACACGTACGAGAGATTTTATCGATAGCCTGTTCATCGTCATCGACGATTTAGAAAAGAAGAACGTACACCCACATCTTTTGTACTTAGAGACGCGTGACGATGTGCTCGTTCGTCGCTACAAAGAGACGCGACGCTCACATCCGCTCGCACCAGAGGACGCGCCACTCGTCGGCATCCAGATGGAGCGCGAACTGTTGGAAGGGTTCCGCGACCGTGCCCATACGCTTTATGACACGAGTGATTTGAAGCCGCAGATGCTGAAGGACCGCATCTTGCAACAGTTCAACGAGGAACGCATCCCGTTCACGGTCAACTTTATGTCGTTCGGATTCAAACACGGGGTCCCACTCGATGTGGATTTACTGTTCGATGTCCGCTTTATCACGAACCCGTTCTATATCCCTGAGCTTCGGCCGCTCACGGGTCAGACGACGGAAGTGCAAGACTATGTCATGTCACACCCGGAAGCGCGGGCGTTTTATAAGAAGTTGATCGATATGCTCGAATTCCTGCTTCCACAATATAAGCGGGAAGGGAAGACACAGATTGTCGTGGCGTTCGGTTGTACGGGTGGGAAACACCGCTCGATCACGTTCGCCGAGAAAGTGTCGGAGCATTTCGCGGAGCGCTACAACGTGAAGACGGTCCACCGTGACCTTGCCCACGCGACGAAGGAGAAATGATATGAGACGAGATCGGAAAGTAGTGGCCATCGGTGGGGGGACAGGTTTGTCCACCCTCGTCCGAGGCTTGAAGCATTATCCGCTCGACATCACCGCTATCGTCACGGTCGGGGACGACGGAGGCAGCTCAGGACGCCTTCGTGACGAATTTCATATGTTGCCCCCGGGCGACATCCGAAATGTCATCTTGGCCCTGTCAGAAGTCGAGCCGTTGATGGATAAAATCTTACAGTATCGTTTCGACACGGGGTATGGCCTAGAAGGTCACTCGCTCGGGAACTTGATGCTGACGGCGGCGACACATATTTGTGAAGGCTCGTTCGTCAAAGCGATTGACGTCATGTCGCAGCTCTTGAACGCACAAGGGAAAGTGTTGCCGGTGACGGAGACGCTCATGACGCTCGCGGCGGAGTTTGAGGATGGGACGATCGTCAAAGGCGAATCGAAGATCCCACTCCATCAGCAGCCAATCAAACGCCTGTTTTTACTCGAAGAAGGCATCAAGCCGGCCCCAGGGGTCGTGGAAGCGATCGAGTCGGCAGATGTCATCGTGCTCGGTCCCGGGAGTCTCTATACGAGCATCATCCCGAACCTACTCATCCCAGACGTGCGAGAAGCCATCGTCCGTTCACAAGTCCCGGTCGTCTATATTTGTAACGTCATGACACAACCGGGCGAGACGAAGGGCTATGACGCCATGAAACATTTAAAATCCATCGAAGCTTATCTCGGGAAGGCGTCGATTGATACGATTGTCGTCAATAACGAGCCAATCGATGAAGAATATTTAGAGCGTTACCTCGAGGACGGATCGGAAGAGGTCCGCTTCGACCGGAAGAAACTCCGAAACTATGGAACGAACGTCCTTGCGGGAGATATCGTCGATTACAATCGGGATTATATCCGTCACGACTCCGACGCTATCGCTGGACTCGTCATGCAACGGGTGCTTCGAATCAAGAAGCCGCGCTCGTTCCAACAGTTAGAATTGAAATAAGAATCGTTTGAAAGACAGAAAGGAGGGGGACTCGATGAGCTTTGCATCAGATGTGAAGAAAGAACTGACACAACTTGAAGTGAATGACGCCGAGGCGAAAGCGGAATTGTCGGCACTCGTTCGGATGAACGGGGTCATCTCGCTCGCCCTAGGACGAGGCATGACGCTCGACGTCTCGACCGAAAACGCCTCAATCGCCCGTCGGATGTATTCGTTGATGAAACGTCTCTACGACCATCCATTAGATTTGTTCGTACGGAAGAAAATGCGTCTGAAAAAGAATAACGTCTATATCGTCCGGGTGTCACAGCACGCGGAGACGATGCTTCGTGACCTCGAGATTCTCGGGGAACATTATGAGATGATCCGAACACTGAACTCGGATATGACACGTGACGAGAACTTGGCACGCGCCTACTTGCGTGGGGCTTTCCTCGCTGGAGGATCCATCAACCATCCGAAGACGTCGTCGTATCACCTCGAAGTCTACAGCTTATA
This sequence comes from Exiguobacterium sp. s183, assembly GCF_018617655.1. Classification (NCBI taxonomy): domain Bacteria; kingdom Bacillati; phylum Bacillota; class Bacilli; order Caryophanales; genus Exiguobacterium; species Exiguobacterium sp. s183. The sequence continues at coordinate 69,885 of NZ_JACSKN010000006.1, read as the reverse complement.
TGAAAACCATAACCAGGCGCTACGCGATTTGGCGAATCGGTTTGATTTGAATGCGAAGACGCTCGAACGGAAAAAAGGGCACATTCTCTATATGAAGGAGAGCGAGAAAATATCCGACTTCCTCAAGTTGATTGGTGCGACACGCGGAATGCTCGAATTTGAGGATGCACGCATCATCAAGGACATGCGCAACTCCGTCAACCGTCTCGTCAACTGTGAGACGGCCAACTTGAACAAGACGGTCGGGGCGGCGTTACGCCAAGTGGAGAACATCAAGTTCTTGGAGCGGACGGTCGGACTCGATGTCTTGCCGAAAAAACTCCGGGAAATCGCCGAACTGCGTGTCACGCATCAAGACGTCTCGTTACAAGAACTCGGGGAGATGCTCGAGTCAGGACCGATCTCGAAGTCTGGAATTAACCATCGACTTCGTAAAATTGACCAAATTGCCGAGCGTGTGCGGAGTGGCGACGAGATCGCCTCATCGTGACGCGGTTGCACCAAAACCATTCTTCCTATATAATAAGCAACTGGAATAGGTTTACTGAATAGGAATTAAAGGAGCTTCATCACTATGTCGAATGAAAAGAAAAGATTATCGCTCACGATTGACGCTAAGCTCGACCAAGTCATCACGGAGCGCGCAAAAGAAATCGGAATTCCGAAGAGTGCACTCGTCACGTTCGCAACAAGCCTTCTCTTGAACCAGCTTCGTGCAGAAGAGTTGTTGAACGGAGATAAGAACGCGATCTACGAAGTGATTCGTAAAGACTATGAATTGCTCACGAGCGTGAAAAATCTAGATACGAAATAATAAGGTTGACTTCGGTCAGCCTTTTTTAGTTGCATCTCACTCTGAAATTTGGAATAGTGGTGGTAATGAATTTGAACGGAGGTCGATCGAATGGGTCAAATCTTACTCATCCTATTGCTACAACTTATCTACGTCCCGGTGCTCACGCTCCGGACAATCATGCTCGTGAAAGGGAAGACCGTCATCGCGGGTTTGTTCGGGACGCTTGAGACACTCATCTACATCTTCGCACTCGGAATCGTATTCCAAGATTTGACGACGCTCGGTATGATCGTGTACGCGGTCGGATTCGGACTCGGGATTTTACTCGGTGGCTATGTTGAACGTAAACTCGCCATCGGCTACAACATGATCCAAGTCCACACGAAAGAATATCCGGCAGAGCTCATTCAACAGATGCGCGACAATGGTTACGGGGTGACGCATTACCAAGGACAAGGGCGAGACGGTGTCCGTTATCGTCTGGACGTTTTGGCAGCCCGTACACGGATGAAAGAATTGCGTGAACTCGTCGAGAAGCATGAACCGAAGGCGTTTCTCGTCGCATTCGACCCGATCGACTTCAAAGGCGGCTATATGATGAAAGGACTGCGTCGTCCGAAATGACGCACAAGACTCACGGAAGTGGGTCTTTTTTTGTTGGAGTAGGGATTTTACTGCACGACAGGGAATGAGTGAGGAAAGGAGATGAGACCGTGAAGCGTAATCGACATTTTTGGATTGTATTGATTGGGTTACTTGTCGGTGTGGGGGTGATTTATGTCGCCGTGTCTTGGTTCGGTGAGGGGGAGGACCCCGTCAAACCGCCGCTCCCGACGGTTCGTGTCGGTTCGGTGACGGCGGAAGTGGAGCAATCGACGTATTGTTGGGAAGCCGGCAGTCGTGCGACGTGCGCCGACTATGGCTTGCCAGAAGCGGATGACCTGCAACTCATCACGGTCAAACCGGGTGATGCGATTGACGTCGTCTACCATGCCGACCCGATGGAATCGAGTTTCTTTCAGATTGAGGACGGAGAGCTCGTCCCGGCTGAACCGGTCGTGCCGGACGAACCCGGGATTTATCTATTCAAAATCGGCGGGGAATGGGCGCAAGGGGATAGCCGATACGTATTCGGTGTCAGCGTGCCTGAAAACTAATGGTTGACCTGCCTCTTAGGGACGGCTGTACAGTGAAGATAGGAGGTGGGAACACAGTGATTCCGATTGGAAGAGTTTCGCATGTGACCGGATTGTCGGTCAAAGCCATCAAATTTTACGAAGGGCGCGGGTTGATTCGACCGACACGATCGGGCAACCAGTATCGGATGTACGGGATGGAAGAGATTCGACGCTTGAGTGAAATTAAACGATTACGTCAAATCGGGCTCAGTTTAGAGCAGATTCAATCAGGTCAGTCGACTGATACGCTACTTGAAACACGGTTATGTGAAGTCAGGAAAGAAATCGAACAGCTTTGCCAAATCGAGAGACAGATTCGGTCGATGCAGTCAGGAGGGGATGACATGAACATTCGATACGAAACATTACGTGAACCGATTACAGTCTATGGATATGGGAGTACGTTAGAAGAAATCCCGAAGGTTTGGGCCAGACTCCAACCAGAATTGACGACAGATGAGTCATACGGCGTCTGCCTCCCACAAGAGAACGGCTATGTGGCTGGCATGACGAAGCCTGTGAGTGGGGAAGGATCGCGACAAGTCGAACTGACCGAAGGGAACTATATCGTCGCGACGGTCGAAGGGGGGATCCCGATGATTCCTACAACGTACGAACAACTGTTGAACGTTCCAGACGTGACGCTTCGCGATGCGGTCGACTTTGAACGTTACATTCACGGTCAAGGTGGAGCGGACGACATGATTGAAGTCTGGATGCCAATCGAATAGAAAAAGACGTTTCCCGATTGATCGGGAAACGTCTTTTGTATGATTAGCGTGTCATGACTTTGTCGATGAGACCGTAGTCTTTCGCTTGGTCAGCTGCCATGAAGTAGTCACGCTCTGTGTCGCGCTCGATGACTTCAAGTGGCTGTCCAGTGTTCTCTGCCATGATTTGGTTCAATTTCTCACGCATTTTGATGATGCGTTCTGCGTGAATCTTAATGTCTGACGCTTGGCCTTGTGTGCCGCCGAGCGGTTGGTGAATCATGATTTCTGCGTTCGGAAGTGCGAAGCGTTTTCCTTTTTCACCGGCTTGGAGCAAGAAGGCACCCATCGATGCAGCCATTCCGATACAAATCGTCGACACGTTCGGCTTGATGAAGTTCATCGTGTCGTAAATCGCCATGCCCGCTGTGATCGAACCACCTGGGCTGTTGATGTAGAGCGAGATGTCCTTTTCTGGATCCTCAGCTGCGAGGAAGAGAAGCTGTGCGACGATTGAGTTCGCGACGTTGTCGTCAATCGCACTTCCGAGAAGGATGATACGGTCTTTGAGCAAGCGTGAGTAGATGTCGTACGCGCGCTCCCCACGGCCTGTCTGTTCGATAACTGTTGGAATTAACATTGAATCTGCCTCCTTTATGTAGGTTGTAAGTTCATCATACCTGTATAGTCAATGTTGGTCAAACGATAGTCATCGTTTTTCACCTATTCCACGATTTTCGCGTCCTGAAACGAAAAAGAGGCCAGGCAATCTGCCTGACCTCTACATCTGATACACCCGGAGAGATTCGAACTCCCGACACCTGGCACCGGAAACCAGTGCTCTATCCCCTGAGCTACGGGTGCATGTGTGTGACACGAATTTATTATACATTTGTTTTATTGAAAAAGCAATCCTGTTCATTATCCTTTTTTGAGCGCAAGCGGAGCGGGTTCGTTACAATAGAGAAGAGGGGGGAGAACGATGCAACGGCAAGAACAAAAACAGGTACAACAGCAACAGATGACGCAAGACCTTGTGCAACGGCTACCGGTGCTCGAGGCGGACCGTCTGGCGCTCTCGTTTCGTCTCGCACGTCTGGCGCGCCATAATCCAAACATTCATATCGGGAGCGGGGATCTCGGATGGGTAGCGGATGCGGCGAGCGCGTTCGAAGAGAAGCTGTTCACCCAGATTCGAGAAGGAAGCGGCAGCGACTCGGAGAAAGAGCTGAGACGGCAACTCGTCTTGTTGCTCGACCATCGAGGATTATTGCCGGATACGAATGAGGTGTTGGCGGAGCGGTTCGGTGTCGACGTGACTCAAATCGAACAGGCGAGACAGGCACTCTTATTTCTTGAACCGACGGGAATCGGGGCGAGAACGGAACGAGAGTGTCAGTACCGCCATGCAATTGAACATGAGGACCCACGCGTCGTCGATGTATTTGATGCGATTGAGAGTGGCGTGAGCCAAAAACAGATGGCGAGCGTGCTCGCGATTTCAGATGAAGAGCTCGCCCGTTTAGAGCGAATTGTCGCGACACTACCAAAACGTCCATTATTATATGAAGAAACGGGGCACGTGTTCCCCGAAGTCGAAGTACGTTACGAAGATGGAGAGCTTGTCACGACGTGGCTCAGCCCGGAACTTGACGCGACGAAAGTCGGCAATGACCGCGAGGCGAAATGGTGGATGACGTCCCTTGCGATGCGGAACGAGACGTTACGTGAGATATGGGCTATCATCGCGTCACGTCAGACCGAGTGGCTGAAAGGAGAACTTGTCCTCAATCCGCTGACCCGTCGGACCGTCGCACAACAAATCGGCAAGCACGAATCGACGGTCGGACGTGCCATTCAAGGGAAGTTCGCGAAGACTGAAGGCGGGATCATGGAATGGAAACACTTTTTCGTAAGGTCGACGAGTCATGGACATTCACCGTTTATGATCAAGCGGACGCTCGCAGAACTGATTCAACGAGAGAAGACCCCGCAAAGTGATCAGGCACTGGCGGACGAACTCGCCCGATACGGCTATCCAGTGACGAGACGGACCGTGACGAATTATCGGGAAGAACTCGGATTCGGCAACTCGCGAGAACGCGAGCGCCAGTTATGGAAGGGATGACGAAAATGAAACTAACTTTATATAAACGTGACAATTGTTCGCTCTGTGACGAGGCGCTTGTCATGCTCGAATGGCTACAGGAGGATTATCCGATCGAACTCGAACAGATTGATATTACGGGAGATGAGGATCTCGAGGCAAAGTACCTCTTTGAAATCCCCGTTCTCATACATGAAGGAGAAGTCATCAGTCAAGGGCGATATGATGACAACAAAGTTGAAGATTTTGTTAAGTATACGCTTACATCGAAAAAAAACGTTTGAAGGGGTTGCCAGACGGAAAAGTGATTGATAAGATGAACTCGTAGCGGTGGGACGCAAATAAAAAAGTGGGACAAAAATTGTCCACACTGAAAGTCGAGGGGGTAAGAGCATGATCCAGCAACTGATTCACGTTCAGAAGCAAATTGTCCCTGACCTGCTCGATACGCTCCGACATCGTTACGATATCTTACACTATGTCCGCTTGATGCAGCCGATTGGCCGCAGGACACTCGCAACGAGTTTGGGACTGACCGAACGGGTACTCAGACGAGAAGTCGACTTTTTGAAAGACCAAGGTCTTCTTTACGTCGCTACTCAAGGAATTTCCCTCAGTGAGACGGGACGAAACGTCTTACGGGACTTGCACGAGATCATGGGAGAACTTCTCGGGATCTCAGAAGTGGCAAGAGAGCTCGAAGAGAAATTAGGGGTTCGCCAAGTCGTCATCGTACCGGGTGATTCAGATGAGACATTCTGGGTCCAACGCGATATCGGACGGGCAGCGGTCACGCAGTTAAAAGCGCGGCTCGCACCGGATGATAACGTGATTGCGGTAACAGGTGGAACGACAATGGCATCGGTTGCGGCGATGATGTCGCCCGATAAAAAAGAACGCCCAATGCATTTTGTGCCCGCACGCGGAGGTCTTGGAGAAACGCTTGAACTTCAAGCGAATACCGTCTGTTCACGCATGGCGGACCGGGCCCACGCAGACTATCATCTTCTACATATTCCGGATGAGGTGTCACAAGAGACATTCGACCGGATGGTGGAGGAACCTAGTATTAAAAATGTACTGGAAATGATTAGAGCGGCGCGAATTGTGGTACATGGAATTGGTGAGGCAGAAACGATGGCAAAACGCCGTCACGCATCACCGGAGCATTTGCGGATGATTGAACGGCATGACGCCGTCGCCGAAGCATTCGGATATTATTTCAATGCGGAAGGTGAGATCGTCCATCGCGTCAAGACGGTCGGGATCCAACTCGAAGAGCTGGATGACATGGATACCGTCATCGCGGTTGCCGGAGGAAAATCGAAGGCACAGGCGATCGCCGCTTATGCGAAACACACGTCGAACATCATCCTCGTCACAGACGAAGGTGCGGCGAAAGAATTATTAACTTGTTATTAAAGAGTTGACCCCCCGTTGGCTCTTCAATAAATAGCTTCTACCCTAAGGAGGAAATTAACATGGCAGTAAAAGTTGGTATTAACGGATTTGGACGTATCGGTCGTTTGGCATTCCGCGAGATCATCAAAAACGAAGGAATCGAAGTTGTTGCAATCAACGACTTGACAGACACGAAGATGCTTGCGCACCTTCTCAAGTATGACACGACTCAAGGTCGTTTCGACGGAGAAGTTGAAGTACACGACGATCACTTCCTCGTAAACGGAGAGAAAGTTATCACGCTCGCTAACCGTAACCCTGAAGAACTTCCATGGGGAGACCTCGGTGTAGACATCGTTCTCGAATGTACTGGATTCTTCACTTCTAAAGAAAAAGCTGAGCTTCACTTGAAAGCTGGCGCGAAGAAAGTTGTTATCTCGGCTCCTGCTACAGGTGACATGAAGACTGTTGTTTACAACACAAACCACGACATCCTCGATGGTACTGAAACAGTCATCTCAGGTGCTTCTTGTACAACAAACTGCTTGGCTCCAATGGCTAAAGTACTTCAAGACCAGTTCGGAATCGTTGAAGGTCTCATGACGACAATCCACGCTTACACTGGCGACCAAAACACGCTTGACGCTCCACACCCGAAAGGTGACTTCCGTCGTGCGCGTGCAGCTGCAGCGAACATCGTTCCTAACACAACAGGAGCTGCTAAAGCAATCGGTCTCGTAATCCCTGAACTTCAAGGAAAACTTGACGGTGCTGCACAACGTGTACCAGTTGCTACAGGTTCACTCACTGAGCTCGTAACTGTACTCGACAAGCAAGTATCTGTTGACGAAGTAAACGCAGCGATGAAAGCAGCAGCAAACGAGTCATTCGGTTACACTGAAGACGAAATCGTTTCTTCTGACATCGTTGGAATCACATACGGTTCACTCTTCGATGCGACTCAAACAAAAGTTATGACAGTTGGCGACAAGCAACTCGTTAAAACAGTTTCTTGGTACGACAACGAAATGTCTTACACTGCACAATTGGTTCGCACAGTTAAGCACTTCGCTAACATCGCGAAGTAATTTCGTGAACTAAATAGAATCAAATAGGAGCGGAAACAAGAGATTGTTCTCCGCTCTATTTATGAAATGACACGCACGACATATGGAGGCGAAAGTTATGAACAAACAGTCTATTCGTGACATCGATGTAAAAGGGAAACGCGTCTTTTGCCGCGTTGACTTCAACGTTCCACTCAAAGATGGCGTCATCCAAGACGAAACTCGGATCCAAGCCGCACTTCCAACGATCAAGCACTTGCTTGACGGTGGTGCGAAACTCGTCCTTGCGAGCCACCTCGGCCGTCCGAAAGGCGAGAAGAACCCTGAGTTCTCACTTGCTCCAGTAGCGAAGCGTCTCGCTGAGCTCCTCGGAAAAGATGTGCCGCTCGTCGAAGAAGCATACGGACCGGTCGCAGAAGAAGCGGTCGCTAAACTCTCTGAAGGCGATGTCGTCGTTTTAGAGAACGTTCGTTTCTACCCAGGTGAAACGAAAAACGACCCTGAACTTGCAAAAGGATTCGCAGCACTTGCTGACGTATACGTCAATGACGCGTTCGGCGCGGCTCACCGTGCACACGCTTCAACTGAAGGGATTGCACACCACGTGGACACAGCCGTTGCTGGTCTCTTGATGGAAAAAGAACTTGAAGTTCTCGGTAAAGCTCTTTCTAACCCAGACCGTCCGTTCACGGCGATTATCGGCGGGTCGAAAGTAGCGGACAAGATCGGGGTCATCGACCACCTTCTTGACATCGTTGACACACTCATCATCGGTGGCGGACTCTCGTACACGTTCTCGAAAGCACTCGGGCACGAAGTCGGAACGTCACTCCTTGAAGAGGATAAGCTTGACCTCGCTCGTCAATTCATGAAGAAAGCAGAAGACAAAGGTGTGAAATTCTTAATGCCAATCGACTGCGTCATCACGAAAGAATTCGGCGAAGAAACGTATGTCGGCCCAGTCGATATCGACTCGATCCCAGCGGATCACATGAGTCTTGATATCGGACCGAAGACAGTCGAACTTTACGCGGATGCGATTCGCGAATCGAAACTTGTCGTATGGAACGGACCGATGGGCGTATTCGAACTCGATAAATACGCAAACGGAACGAAAGGTGTCGCTCAAGCACTTGCGGATAGCGATGCATATTCAATCATCGGTGGTGGCGACTCAGCCGCTGCAGCAGCCAAGTTTGGTCTTGCTGACAAGATGAGTCACATTTCAACTGGTGGTGGCGCGTCACTCGAATTCATGGAAGGCAAGAAACTTCCAGGTGTCGAGGCGCTTAACGACAAGTAATTTAGAGGAGGGTTATCGATGCGTAAACCGATTATTGCAGGTAACTGGAAAATGAACAAAACACTCTCGGAAGCTGTCGCTTTCGTAGAGGAAGTTAAAAACAACATTCCGTCTACTGACAAAGTAGATGCAGCGATTGGTGCTCCGGCACTTTTCCTCGCACCGATGGTAGAAGCAGCTAAAGGGTCAAACTTGAAGCTCGGTGCACAAAACATGTACGACAAAGATAGCGGTGCATACACTGGCGAAATCAGCCCAGCTATGGTCGCTGACCTCGGCGTGACTTACGTCATCCTCGGTCACTCAGAACGTCGCGAGTACTTCGGCGAATCAGATGCGTTCATCAACAGCAAAACGAAAAAAGCGTTCGAACACGGTCTTACGCCAATCGTTTGTGTCGGTGAAACACTTGAAGAGCGCGAAGGCGACAAGTTCGAAGAAGTCATCAAAACACAAGTCGAAGGCGGTCTCGCTGACCTCTCTGCTGACCAAGTCAAACAACTCGTCATCGCGTACGAGCCAGTTTGGGCAATCGGTACAGGTAAATCAGCAGACGAAGCTGACGCACAAAGCTCTTGTAAGTATGTTCGCGACGTGGTGAAAGGTCTTTACGGTGAAGACGTAGCGGCTGCAGTACGCATCCAATACGGTGGATCTGTCAAACCTGAGAACATCAAAGAGTACATGGCACAAGAAGATATCGACGGCGCACTCGTCGGCGGTGCTTCACTTGAAGCCGCTTCGTTCCTCAAATTGTTGGAGGCGATTTAAATGGCTAGACCAGTCGCACTCATCATCTTAGATGGTTTCGGGATGCGTGACGAATCGTTCGGTAACGCGGTCATGGCTGCGGACAAACCGAACTTCGATCGCTACTGGGAGCAGTATCCACATACGCTCTTAAACGCAAAAGGCGAGTACGTCGGTCTTCCAGAAGGACAGATGGGGAACTCGGAAGTCGGTCACTTGAATATCGGTGCCGGTCGAGTCGTCTATCAGTCACTTTCACGCGTCAACAACGCAATCAAAGACCGTTCGCTTTTTGATCGTCAAGCGATGAACCATTTGGCAGGACATGTGAAGAAACATGACTCGAGCCTTCATATCATGGGTCTCGTGTCAGATGGCGGGATTCACTCGCACATCAAACACATGTTTGCCATCGTTGAGTTCGCAAAACTCCACGGCATCGAAAAAGTGTACATTCACGCTTTCACGGACGGCCGTGACTGTGATCCGAAGTCAGGTGCTGGTTTCCTCAAGGAAACTGAAGAAAAGCTCGCTGAACTCGGTGTCGGTCAAGTCGCTAGCGTGTCTGGTCGCTACTATGCCATGGACCGCGACAACCGTTGGGAGCGCGTCGAGAAAGTATACGACGTCCTCGTAAACGGAAAAGGTGAAGTCGGTACGGACCCAGTCGAGGTTCTCAAGAAGTCGTATGAGAACGACTTGACGGATGAGTTCGTCTTACCGACAGTCATCGAAAAAGATGGCAAGCCGGTCGCAACAATTCAAGACAACGATGCCATCATGTTCTTCAACTTCCGTCCGGACCGGGCGATCCAGTTGTCGAAAGTATTCAAAGAGAAAGCTGGATTCGAAGGCTTTAAACTCTCTGAAAACCATCCTGAGAACCTTCTTCTCGTCTCGATGACGAAGTACTCAGATGATATCGACACGGACATCGTCTTCCCACCGGAAGATTTGAAAAACACACTCGGGGAGACACTCTCTGCGCAAGGATATAAACAGCTCCGTGCCGCAGAAACAGAGAAGTACCCACACGTCACGTTCTTCTTGAATGGACAAAAAGAACAGCCATTCGAAGGCGAGGATCGTCTCCTCGTACCTTCACCGAAAGTCGCGACATACGACTTGCAACCAGAAATGAGTGCGTACGAACTCACAGACGGCTTGCTCGAGCGTATCGAGTCGGATGAGTATGATGCATACATCATCAACTTCGCGAACCCGGATATGGTTGGTCACTCAGGTAAGCTTGAGCCGACGAAGAAAGCGATCGAAGCAGTCGATGAATGCCTCGGTAAAGTAGTGGACGCATTACTTGCTAAAGGTGGCGCGGCCATCATCACAGCAGACCACGGGAACGCAGACATCGTCACGAACCCGGACGGCTCGCCGATGACGGCGCATACGACGGAACCTGTTCCATGTATCATCACAAAAGAGGGAGTCGAACTGAAACCAGTTCTCGAAGGCGCACTTTGCGACCTCGCCCCAACGCTTCTCGACCTTCTAGGTGGAGAGCAACCAGCTGAAATGACTGGTTCATCAATCGTTACAAAATCATAAAACTATTTTTCATACGAAAAGGAGCGATTTTTCATGTCAATGATTACAGAAATTTACGCACGCGAGATTTTAGATTCACGCGGTAACCCATCAGTAGAAGTAGAAGTCTTCACAGAAGACGGCGGTTTCGGCCGTGCCCTCGTCCCATCAGGCGCATCAACAGGTGAGCACGAAGCAGTTGAGCTTCGCGATGGCGACAAGTCACGTTACCTCGGTAAAGGTGTCTTGAAAGCAGTTGCAAACGTAAACGATACGATTGCACCAGAACTCATCGGCTACGATGTTTTCGACCAAAACGCAATCGATGCGAAAATGATCGAACTCGACGGTACGCCAAACAAAGCTAAACTTGGTGCAAACGCAATTCTCGGTGTGTCAATGGCAGCAGCTCATGCAGCAGCAGATGAGCTTGGTCTCCCACTTTACACATACCTCGGTGGATTCAACGCGAAGACACTTCCAACACCAATGATGAACATCATCAACGGTGGTTCGCACGCGGACAACAACGTGGACTTCCAAGAGTTCATGATCATGCCTGTTGGCGCGCCAACATTCCGTGAAGCGCTCCGTATGGGTGCTGAAGTATTCCACGCCCTCAAATCAGTTCTTTCTGGTATGGGTCTTAACACAGCTGTTGGTGACGAAGGTGGTTTCGCACCAAACTTGAAATCGAACGAAGAAGCGATCACAGTTATCCTTGAAGCGATCGAAAAAGCTGGTTACAAACCAGGCGAAGACGTCTACCTTGCAATGGACGTTGCATCTTCTGAGTTCTACGACAAGTCAACTGGTAAATACGAACTCGCTGGCGAAGGTAAGTCACTCACAACTGCTGAGCTTGTAGACTTCTACGCTGAGCTCGTTGACAAGTATCCAATCCTCTCAATCGAAGATGGTTGTGACGAAAACGACTGGGATGGCCACAAGCTTCTCACAGACAAAATCGGACACAAAGTTCAACTCGTTGGGGATGACCTCTTCGTAACGAACACATCTAAACTTGCTGAAGGTATCGAAAAAGGAATCGCAAACTCGATCCTCATCAAAGTTAACCAAATCGGTACGCTCACAGAAACATTCGACGCGATCGAAATGGCTAAAAAAGCTGGTTACACAGCAGTTGTCTCACACCGTTCTGGTGAAACAGAAGACGCGACAATCGCGGACATCGCTGTTGCGACAAACGCTGGACAAATCAAAACTGGTTCACTTTCACGTACAGATCGTATCGCGAAATACAACCAACTTCTCCGCATCGAAGACATGCTCGGCGATGTAGCGAAATACGACGGCATCAAGTCGTTCTACAACCTCAAAAAATAATTGATTGTTTCAGGCTCGCCAAATGGCGGGCCTGTTTTTTTGTGGATTAAGTTGGCGTTTGCTCGAAGATGGGGCGACTAATTAGTCGTAACCCCGTCTTTGCGGCACCGATGCTTTCTGCAGGCAATCCACGGAGCCTCCTCGCGCTTATGCGCTTGCGGGGTCTCCGCGAGATTGCTTTCCTGCAAGAGTCACGGTACCGCTTCAACGGGTGCGAACGTTTTGTGTCTGAACTCCTCGTCATCGACACCCTGTGTTGCTGTATACTGAACGTGATTGATGAAGAATAGGGGGGATTGGATGGACCAAGCGAATGAACAAGAAAAAAGATTGAGTGGCGGGAACGTGTCGACTGTCCATAAAAAGGGGAATTATGTCTATCGCACTCAAAAGGAAGGCAGCGAGCGTATTCATCGATGGTTACGTCACTTGGAGGCAAAGCAACTTTCCGGAGTGCCGCGTTTTATTGGAATCGATGATCGAGGGAGAGAAGTGTTAACTTACTTGGAAGGAGAAACCGCAGACTATCCGTTGAAGTCTTACATGTGGTCCGATGAGGCGATTCAAGATGTTGCACGACTAATGAGACGTCTGCATGATGCGTCGACAGATTTTGAGTGGTCGTCAGATTGGGCACCGATTGACAACACGCCTCAACCGCTAGAGGTCATTTGCCATAATGACTTTGCCGTCTACAATACGATTTTTCATGAGGGGAAAGTATCGGGGATCATCGACTTTGATTTGGCTGCACCAGGTCCGAGAGCTTGGGATATCGTCTACGCACTATACACGTTCGTTCCGCTTAGTCGCCGGCATCAAGCTGAATCGGGAGAGGTCATCTATTACGATGCGATTCGAGATGATGAGTCGTATCAAGAGCGTGTTTCATTATTCTTAAAGGCATATGGTTGGGACAACCCTAAGGAAGACTGGTTTGAGATGTTACAGCTACGTATCGAGGCACTCTGTCTGTTGATGAAGCGGAAAGCCGCTGAAGGGGATATCGCCTTCCAAAAGATGATGGATGAGGGGCACTACAATCATTATCAAGAAGAACTTCGTTTTATTCAAACGCATGGCCAGAAGTGGTTCTGAAACGATGTAGGAAGGGAATAGATTACTGAAGCATGAATGGGGAGGCGTTTCTCATGATGATGCTAGGAATTCTTCTCGTCATCGGTCTGATCGCATTTGGGGTATGGTATTATCTAAAAACGAAGCGTGACGACGATTGGTCATGACTCTTTTGTCATGACCTCTATTTTGTGTCAGAACACACAAGTATTGGGTATACTCATTACATAATGAGTAAAGGAGCCAATGCTAATGACACGAGTACGTAAAGCGATCATCCCAGCCGCCGGTCTCGGCACACGCTTCCTACCAGCCACGAAAGCCATGCCAAAAGAGATGTTGCCGATCGTCAACAAACCGACGATTCAGTTCATCGTCGAGGAAGCCGTCGCTTCAGGAATCGAAGACATCATCATCGTCACGGGCAAGAACAAGCGCGCCATCGAGGATCATTTTGACCGTGCGCTCGAGTTGGAACAAAACTTGGAGTCAAAAGGGAAGACCCGCTTACTCGAATCGGTCCGACACTCCTCGAACTTGGCGAACATTCACTACATACGCCAACAGGAGCCAAAAGGTCTCGGTCATGCGATTTGGTGTGCTCGGAAATTCATTGGGGACGAACCGTTCGCGGTTTTACTCGGGGACGATATCATTGAATCCGACGTGCCGGCGACGAAACAATTGATTGACCAATATGAGGCGCATGAACGCTCGATCATTGGTGTGCAGCGTGTCCCGTATGAAATGACGAACCGATATGGTATAATTGACCCGCTTGCCGTTGAAGGGAAGCTTATCCCGGTGCGGACGTTCGTCGAGAAACCGCCCGTCGGTGAGGCCCCATCGAACTTTGCCATCCTTGGTCGCTATGTGCTGACACCGGACGTCTTTGAGGCGTTGTCAGGACAAGAAGCAGGGGCAGGAGGCGAGATTCAATTGACGGATGCGATCGCACGCTTGAATGAAGCGCAGACGGTCTTTGCTTACGAATTTGATGGTCGACGCTATGACGTCGGGGAGCCGATTGGATTCGTCGAGACGATGATTTGCCACGCGCTCAGCGATCCTGATTTAAAAGATGACGTCCATGCATTGTTAAAACGGCTCGTGGACGAACTTGATCAACAGTAAGGTGTGTTATTTTTGAAAACAATGCTCATGGTGTGTCAAAACTATTATCCGGAGATCGGCAGCGCCGGTAACCGGATGCAAAATATTACGCATTTGATGAAGCAGCGTGGGTATGAAGTCGAGGTCATCACGGCCGCTCCTTCGTACCCGAGCTTTGATATGTATCAGGATGACCGTTTCTGGAATGACCGGGAGCTGAACGACCAACCGTTCATCAAACGACTCATCACGAAGAAGCGGAAACATACGTCCAATATGGTCAGCCGTCTCTTCTTGTTCCTTGAACAGATGGTGAAAGGAATCGGGTCCGTCCGTCAGTTAAAATTGAAGCCAGACGTCGTATTTGCGACGACCCCTTCTTTTTTTATGGCGTTTGTCGGGGTATATGCGAAACGCAAGTATCGTGTCCCCCTCATTTTAGACGTTCGTGACCTTTGGCCGGAATCGGTGAAAGGGGTCGGCGTGTTCAAGCGCGACTGGGTGCTCACGCCGGCATTTTGGCTCGAGAAGCGACTGTATCGTGCAGCTGACGAGGTCATCATCAACTCGGAAGGCTTCCGTAGCTATCTGCGTCAACGCGGTGTCCCGAACGAGAAAATCCACTACATGCCGAACTCGATTCGGGAGTCGGAACGAGCGCTTGAGCGGACGATCCCGCCGGACGACCGGATGGAGATTCTATATGCCGGAAACATGGGTCTCGCGCAAGACGTCTCGCTCTTACTCGAACTCGCCGAACGGTTCCGTGACGAACCGCGGATTCACTTCAAGCTGATCGGCTACGGATATCGGAAAGAAGAGTTGAAGCAGACGATCAAGGAGCGTGGTTTCCAAAACTTCTTGTTCCTTGAAGCGATGCCACGGACGGAGGCGTTCCAGGCGATTAAAAATGCGGACGTCGCCTTTGTCAGCCTGATCGAGCAAGAAGTGTTCGATACGGTCATCCCGGGGAAACTCATCGACTATATGGCGGTCGGCAAACCGATTGTCGCAGCAGTGTCAGGCCATGCGGCGAATGTCATTGAAGCGGCCGAAGTCGGATTCGTCTCTCGGAGACGGGATATCGATGAGATCGAACGGATCCTCCGCAAGCTCCTCGACCGACCGGACCTTCGGGAGGCGCTCGGGGCGAACGGGATACGTTACGTCAAAGAGAATTTATGTTGGGAAGAGAATATCGACGTGTTAGATCAAGTCGTACAACAGTTAGTGATGGAGGAAAGACAATGAAGTCAGTATGTATGTTTGTATGGAACCATTTTACGAATGATGCGCGCGTCCTTCGCGAATGCTCGGCACTCGCCGAGGCAGGTTATGAAGTTGATTTGATTGCGCTCCAGGACCCGAAAAATAAAGAGTTACCGAAAGAAGAGATGCGTCCGGAAGGTTTCCGTGTCATCCGCGTGAAGCGTCAGCCATCGATTCTCGTCAACGCGCTCAAGTTCGCGAAGAAGACGTATCAATGGGTGAGTGAGAAACGGACCCGTCAAATCGGTGCCGGACTTGTCGGTGCCGGCTTATTCCTACTCGCACCGTTCACGATGCTCGCTCTCGGGGCAGCGGTCGGGACAATCTTGTTGCCGCAAGTACGTAAGCAAATCGTCAACGCGAGTGCGATGCTCGAGATGGTGTTCACGTCGACGAAGAAGTCATACGACTTTTATCATGCGAACGATTTGAACACGCTCCCGCAGGCACTCCTCGCCGGAAAAGTGTTCAACAAAGGTCGAATCGTCTACGATTCGCACGAAGTACAGACGGACCGTACCGGTTACGGCTACATCCAAAGTAACCTCGAAGGATGGCTCTTGCCGTTCGTCGATACGATGATGGTCGAGAACCATACGCGTGCGGCACATAACGAAGAGTTATACGGATTCTATCCGTACGTGCTTCACAACTATCCGTTCTATCGTCCGCTCGACTTCTCGCTCCGTAAGGACTTGCATGCGCTTCTCGACTTGCCGAAAGACGAGAAGATCCTCTTGTACCAAGGTGGGATTCAAGCAGGTCGTGGTCTCGAACAGCTCGTGCTCGCGGCGAAAGACTTCAAAGAAGGTACGCTCGTCATGATCGGGGACGGGAAGCTCAAACCGACGATTCAACAGTTGATTGAGACGGAAGGCGTCGGCGATCGTGTCAAGATGATTGACAAAGTACCGGTCGAAGCGTTACCTTACTATACGATGAACGCCTACTTAGGCTTCCAAGTATTGAACAACGTCTGCTTCAACCACTACTCGGCATCGTCGAACAAATTGTTTGAGTATTTGATGGCCGAAGTACCGGTCGTCTCATGTGACTTCCCTGAGATCGAACGGGTCGTTGCGGGGAACGATGTCGGGGTGCTCGTCGACTCGCACGATCCACAATCGATCGCAGACGGCGTCAACCGGATGATTGAAGACCAAGCACTCTATGCGCGTGTCAAAGAGAACACGAAGACCGCGCGTGAGAAATATAACTGGGATTTGGAAAAAGAGGCACTCTTGAATGTCTACGCGAACGCAGCGGAGCGCAAGTTGCCGATTATGAAAGACGGTGCGCCAAAGCCAGTACAATCTTAAGACTGCGGCTTTGGCCGCGGTCTTTTTTATATGGAAGGAGGACAATTTATGAAACGTCAACAGCAACATCTATTGCGCCAACAAGTATGGCGCAAGCTACAAACCATCTCGGTGAAGGACATTGCCTGGATCATCGCGGGCTCATTCATTCTCTCGTTCGGGGTCAACTACTTCACCGTACCGAACGATTTCTCAGAAGGTGGCCTGCTCGGGGTCACGATCATCCTGTACTACGTCTTCGGCTGGGACCTCGGACTCACGTCAATCATCGGGAACGGGATTCTCTTCATCGTCGGTTATAAGCTGCTTGACCGCCGGACAATGGTCTATTCGGTCATCGCCGTCGTCGCGACGTCATTCTTCCTCAGTCTGACGCACGACTGGGGCAGCCCTGCCGAGGATAAGCTGCTCGCGGCCGTCTATGCCGGAATCATGATCGGGGTCGGGATCGGCATGGTGCTCCGTGTCGGCGGGACGACAGGAGGGGGCGTCATCATCGCCCGGCTCATGGAGCGCTATCTCCACTTGAGCGTCGCCGTCTCGATGTTCATCATCGATGCGATCGTCGTCGCGACATCTGGCTTCTTCTTAGGGGAACAGGTCGTCCTCTATACGCTCATCGCCATCATCATCGGCTCGTGGGTCATCGACCTCGTCGCAGAGGGACTCAATATCCGCAAGGCCGTCACGATCATCAGCGACAAGCAAGAAGAGCTCGCCGTCGTCTTGACGGAGACGCTCGGTCGCTCGGCGACAATCATTCATGGACACGGCTATTACACGAAGCAACACAAGAACATGTTGTATATGATCGTCGACAAACGTCAGATCGCGCCACTCAAAAAAATCGTCCAAGTGACGGACGACCGCGCCTTCGTCGTCATCCACCAAGTGAAGGAAGTCATCGGCGAAGGATTCAGCTACCCGTCCCGATAATTTGAATGCTGGTGTTTTGACGATAACTTCTATATAATAAAAGGCGTGTAAATAGAAGGAGGAACTGACTACTATGCAAACGATCGCTACAATCAGCCTACTTGTCGTGGCTGTCTTATTGATTGTCGTCGTACTGCTCATGTCAGGTCGGTCGCAAGGTCTTGGAGCGATTGCAGGTGGCGCGGAGCAGTTGTTCGGACGCCAGAAAGCGCGCGGCTTCGATGCTGTTTTGAACCGAACTGCAGCTGTACTAGGCACTTTGTTTTTCATTTTAGGATTACTAGTCGCATCATTATGATGATAAGGCTGATCGTTCTCGATTTTCACGTGAGGCGGTCAGCTTTTGTTTTTTCGATTTATTTTTTGGGAATAATGTAGATACGAGGAGATGACAGATAAAATGAAAGTGACTGCACCAAAACCGTTCTTCTTCGAAGGCGGAAAACGTGCCGTGTTGATGTTACATGGCTTCACTGGATCGAGCGCGGATGTCCGCATGCTCGGTCGCTTCCTTCAAAAAGAAGGATACACATGTATGGGACCGATCTATCGTGGTCATGCCGTCCCACCGGAAGAGTTACTCCAATATGGACCAGAAGACTGGTGGGAAGACGTCTTGAACGCCTACCAGACACTCGTCGACAAAGGCCATGAGGAAATCGTCGTCTGCGGACTATCGCTAGGTGGCGTGATGTCACTCCGTCTCGCCGAGGAGAAAGACGTCAAGGCGGTCATCCCGATGTGCGCGCCGACTGGAATCGATGCCGAGGACCGCTTGTACAAAGGAGTCCAGGCATATGCCCGAGAATATAAGGGTAGAGAAGAAAAGTCGCCGGAACAGATCGAGCAGGAGATGGTAGAGTTCAAACCGATGCCAACACTAAAAGACCTCCGTGCCTTCGTCCGCGACACGGCGTCGAAGCTCGAGGACATCTTCGTCCCGACACTCGTCGTCCAAGGCGCCAAAGACAACATGATCGACCCGGAATCGGCGAATCAAATTTACGAGGCGGTCAACACGTTCCAAAAAGAGTTGCTCATCTATGAGAACTCGGGACATGTGATTACGCTCGACAAAGAAAAAGAGAAACTGCACCAGGACGTGCTCGATTTTCTCGAAACGTTAGACTGGTCAGTCTAAGAAGGAGGTGTCACGTTGAATTTACGTGACCAATTACTAGAGATCTTACAGGCGAGCGAGAAACCGCTCTCTGTCGATCAACTGACCGAGCGATTACAGCTCGCGTCGACGGATGACTTCAAAGAACTCATCCGCACATTGAATGCCCTCGAGGAAGAGGGTGCCATCGGTCGAACGCGGACGAACCGTTACGGGACGCTCGCCTCGCTCGGCCAAGTCGCAGGGATCATCTCGATCCACCAGCGCGGATTCGGCTTCTTGTCGGTCGAAGGGGAAGCGGAAGATGTGTTCTTGCCGCCCGACCAACTGAAAGACGTCTACCATGGCGATACGATTCTCGTCAAAAAACGCGAGGACAACCGTGGCAAGACAGAAGGAATCCTATTGAAAGTATTGAAGCGCGGACTCTCCGAGTTCGTCGGGACGTATACGCTCCCGAGCGGTCGACTCGACCAGTTCGCCTTCATCGAGCCGGATGACAAGCGCATCAACTTCTGGCCGGTCGTCAACCCGGACAAATCGCTCGGTGCCGTCGACGGACATAAAGTCGTCGTGCGCATCACGAAGTATCCGGACGGACGCTTCGCCGGTGCCTGTGACGTCGTCCGTATCATCGGGCATAAGAACGACCCAGGCGTCGACATCTTGTCGATCGTCTATAAACACGGCATTCCAACGGAGTTCCCGGAGGACGTGATCGCGCAGGCGAACGCGGTGCCGGACGAGGCGGATGAGAAAGACTTCATCGGTCGCGTCGACCTTCGTGACGAGACGATCTTCACGATTGACGGCGAAGATGCGAAAGACTTGGACGATGCCGTCCACGTCAAAAAACTCGATAACGGGAACTACGAGCTCGGTGTCCATATCGCCGACGTCTCGCATTACGTGAAAGAGGGCTCGCCGCTCGACGTCGAGGCGCTCGAGCGCGGGACGAGTGTGTACCTCGTCGACCGCGTCATTCCGATGTTGCCGCACCGACTCTCGAACGGGATTTGTTCCCTCAACCCGCACGTCAACCGCTTGACGCTCAGTTGTGTCATGGAGATTTCCCCGCAAAACGGGAAGGTCGTCAGCCATGACTTGTTCCCGAGTGTCATCAAGACGACGGAACGGATGACGTATACGAACGTCCGTGAGATCATCGAGCGCGATGACGAGGAGACGTTGAAAAAGTACGAGCCGTTCATCGGTGAGTTCGATCTCATGGCCGAGCTCGCAGAAGTCCTTCGGAAACGACGCAACTCGCGCGGTGCCATCAACTTCGATTTCGCCGAGGCGAAAGTCGTCGTCAACGAGGAAGGGAAGCCGGCGGATATCGTGCTTCGTCCACGTTCGGTCGCTGAGAAGTTGATCGAGGAGTTCATGCTCGCGGCCAACGAGACGGTCGCTGAACACTTCCATAAGATGGACGTGCCGTTCATCTATCGTGTCCACGATAATCCGAAGCCGGACAAGCTCGACTTCTTCTTCGACTTCGTCGCAAACTTTGGCGTTCACATCGAACGCATCAAAGGACAGACGGTCGAACCGAAGACGCTTCAAAAAATCTTGAAGGCGATTGACGGGGAACCGGAAGAGCCGGTCATCAGCACGATCATGCTTCGCTCGATGCAACAGGCGAAATATGATGACGTATCGCTCGGTCACTTCGGACTCGCGACGGACTTCTATACGCACTTCACGTCACCGATCCGTCGTTACCCGGACTTGATTGTCCACCGTCTCATGCGCACGTACGTCTTCAACAACGACTTGTCGGAGAAGACGATTGCGAAGTACGAGGACCGTCTCGGGGCGATCGCCGAACAGGCATCGAAACGGGAACGTCGCTCCGTCGACGCAGAACGCGAGACACAGGCGCTCAAGAAAGCCGAATACATGGAAGCCCATCTCGGTGAAGAGTTCGATGGTGTCGTCGCCGGCGTCACGAACTTCGGGATGTTCGTCGAACTTCCGAATACGATTGAAGGGCTCGTTCGTCTTCAGTCGATGGATGACTACTACCACTTCGATGAATCACAGCTCATGCTGCTCGGGGAGCGGACAAAACGTCAGTTCCGGATTGGGGACGCCGTCCGTGTCAAAGTCGACGCCGTCAATCTAGACGAGCGAACGATTGACTTCACGGTCGTCGGCATGCCGAAACGGGAACCATCGACGCGTCGCCAACCGACGACAATCAAAGCAAAAGGCGGTCGTCCGAAGAAGGACGAGAAGGACCGTCGTGGCGGTCGCGGTCGAGACGACAAGAAGAAGCGCGGCAAACCAGGAAGACCTGGGAAGCCGGGTAAACCAGGTGAGAAACCGAAACGTGACGGGGAGAAGTCTTCCCAAGGCCGTTCGGCACTCGACTTGAAGAAGAAAGACAAGCATAAACGAAAAGGCGACGCCAAACGAGGTGCGAAGAAGCGTCGCTGACGGGGAGGGGCTCGTCCCTTCCTCCGTATCTTGTAGATAAAGGACTGAATGTGTATGGCCAAGAAGAAAGATTCGAACGCACTCGCCCAAAACCGCAAGGCGTCCTTCGATTACGCGATCGAGGATACGATTGAGGCAGGCATGGTGCTCACAGGGACGGAGATCAAGTCGGTCCGTCAATCGAAGATCAATATCGCGGATGCGTACGTCCGGTTCGACGGGGGCGAGGCGACGCTTCACAACTGTCATATCAGCCCGTTCGACCAGGGGAACCGCTTCAACCATGAGCCACTTCGCGTCCGAAAGCTATTGTTGCATAAGAAGCAAATCAATCAGCTTATCGGGGCATCTGGGCGTGACGGCTACACGATCATCCCGCTCAAAGTGTATATCAAGAACGGGTTCGCCAAGTGCCTGCTCGGCGTCGGAAAAGGGAAGAAGAAGTACGACAAACGCGAGGACTTGAAGAAGAAAGACGCGAAGCGTGACGTCGACCGTGCGATGCGCGATCGGCAAAAATACTGACAACGAATCCTGATTGTGGTATATTAAATATAGTACCAATTACCACCCCGGGGACGTTATGGATTCGACGGGGGTAGGTCGGTCGTATGTGGCGTGTCGAGGGGTCGGCCTCGTTAAAACGCAAACGCCTATAACTGGCAAAACTAACACACAACTCGCAGCAGCCTAAGTGCCCTGCGGATCCTGACATCCATCGCTTGTGTGGATGACTTTCAGGGTCTCAAACTAAGCAAGCTACGCTTCAACCTCGCCGTCTGAGGGCGCGAAGAAGAGATGAAACAGACTGGATGCGACAACGCCTGTTTATCGGCAGTGTCACATCGAGATTCAATAGATAAACTACACACGTAGAAGCATACGTTACGATGCCTTCGGACGCGGGTTCGACTCCCGCCGTCTCCATTTTGAAGCAGTCTGTAACGACTGCGATCAATGATTTTCATGAAGACCTTCTAATTTCATTGAGATTAGAGGGTCTTTACTTTTTGTTGAGAGTCAGCCATGAAGAAAGGAAGGTGAAGAGCATGGGGAAATATCAACTAGACACGAGAAGCAAAGTAGCTGCGGCGAAATACCAAGACGGGAAAAAGCCGACTGTTTCGAACAAGAAGGAACGATTGAACAAGCTTCGTGAAGCGTATTTGCAGAAACAACAAGAGAAGAAGTGATTTGACGAAGGATTATTGAGTGCCTGCTCATTAATCCTTTTTTTATGGATAGCGAAAACCGATTATTAGGTTTTTGAATGGATTCAAGGGATTGAGCATTCCTTTGTTGAATAGAAACTACGAGTTGTTTTTTGAAAATCGTCATGAAATTTACATATCAAAGGAGAATTCCTCATGTCTAAAAAATCGACGGAACTTGTTGTGAATGGAGTCAAAAAATATGGTCCGACAGTGGTCGAACTTGCATTAAAACATAACAAAGAAATCATTGGAGCTTTAGAGTCAATCAATTTAAAGAAACGATTAAATAAATCCGATGATCTCAATCAAAGCTCTAAAGTAGCTAAAGGCAAGAACAAGCATCCTCGAAAGCAACGGTATCAGTACTATTTAACTGAAGTGATTCCTACGTTGGATACTCGAAATCGCGATGAGTTACTTGAATATAAGTTGGAAGTGGAGCAATGTATTCAAAAAATCAAAATGGAGCAAGCACAAGACATCGTTATCAAAAAACAGATTCATGAGGGGCGGATAAAAGAGTGGGAAGCCATTCTCTCTTACATCGTGAGTCAAATAACAATCAAAGACTATATGGAATATTTGAGACTTTTCAACAACCCGGAGTATCAAAGTGATTATTTCACGGGCTTTAAAGGGGATGTGGAGAAATTCAAAAAACTGAATACGGTCGAACAGTATGATGTGCTCGTTCAGTACGTTCATGAAAAAACAATGATTGATATCGAACAAATCAAAAGAGAGTTTTCTGCTCCTGTATGAAGCACCACGATCCACTTCCTATCTGTATTCGTTATAATCAATAGTGCAACGAGTAGATGGAGGTGAAGCCATTGGGATGGGATTTAAGTGTCGCTGAGGCAAAAGATACGTATTTAACCGAATCTGACTTATGGCGCTTTACGCAACAATTTCTGATGAACGCTTCTCACACGACTACGTACAAACATGTATTGATGAAGGCGTTACTTGAATGTACAACAGAATTAAATGAATCAGGTGTCGTGTCATTCCATCAGATTGCTAAACATGTGACGAAAATCTATTGGAATCTCATTGTGACACATGGTTTGACACAGATGAATCAACTAGGAAAGCAGAGCGCTGTTGAAAAAGCTATGGTCTCCTTTCAGAAAGAAAATGACATCCCACGAGATTGGAACTTCGATCGCTTACCAGAACATCAACAAAATCAATTGATCCGGAACGTGAATCAATTTTATAAAAAATACGTATATGGTTCTTTCTATCGCTCATTTAACGAAACGATTTACTCCTTTAATCGAAAAGAAGAGTGGATTCAGCTCGTTCCGGTGTATGTTGTATTTTTTGAAAAATACAAACGCATTCTAATGAACGTGACAAACTATCAGTTAGCCGTCTTCTTAGAGAAGTACAATTCACAAGATGCGATGAAACGGATCTTGAGTAAGCTGGAGTTTGTGTCTGTGCGTCAATCGCTTGAAGAGTTTAAACAACTTTTATTAAGCCACGGTCATTCAACGTGTTTTTATTGCTTAAAGCCGGTAAAACAGATTCACGTTGATCATTTCATTCCTTGGTCTTATATGCAAAACGATGTCTTATGGAACTTTGTTCTTGCATGTCCGACGTGCAATACAAGCAAGAATAATCGATTAGCGAAGATTGATTATCTTTATACTTTGGTAAAACGAAATCATGAACTGCGTACGTCAGAACATTTGTCTACATACAAAGAGTCAAAACTCATTCATTTGTATCATTACGCTGTTCAAAATGGATTTGAAAATAGTTGGGCACCGAAGATGTGAAAAAGTCGAACCTTATCAATTAGGTTCGACTTTTGTTTAGTATTCATTATAGTCAGACACTAGAAAATCTAAAATGAATGAACGAAGAAGATAATGTATTTATGTCTGGACGTGTATTAAAAAGAAATAAGGTAGCGAATTGATAAAAAGGATTTGTGATTGTGAAAATTTGAAAAAGACATACGATAGAGGCTGATATGGTAGCGGATCCGATATGCTATTCGGTCTGTATATACAAGATAGAGGTAGATGTGTTCACGATTTCTGACGCACTGAAGAGTGATTTCCAAGAATGGGTTAGTCGATTCGGAGAATGTATTGACGTGAACGTCCTTACAAGATGGAAAATCAAGGAGGAACAACATAATAGTGAAGGCGACTTTTTTCGAAAAGTTTGCAAGTTGGGTTTGGTAAAGCTTATGAAATTAAATTCACTCCTATAGCATACGTTAACTTCACTAAAAACATTTATTCCAAAAATTGTATGTTACACTAAAGGAAAACGAGTAGAGGTAAACAGATGACTATTCATTTTGACAAGATGAGGGAACAAGAAATCGTGAATTATGTGACTTGGTTGATTGACGATTATGCAAAAGATGTGGCACGAAACTATCAACTTCCGATAGTATTGGCGCAAGAGGAATCGACACAATTGATTCACGACCTCTTCCCAGATAATCGACTCGGGGAAGGGCAGACCGTTGTTCATGTGATGAACGAAGACACTCGTGTCGGGATTTTGTGGTATGCGTTTCAAGCTGAATCGAAACGTGTTTTCATTTATCACATTTTGATTGAAGAGACGTACCGTGGACAAGGATACGCGACAGCAGTGTTTGAGAAACTTGAGAAAGTCGCCTCAGAAGAACTTGGTGCAACATCCATTGGATTAAGTGTATTCGGTACGAACCCAGACGCACAGCGATTGTATAAACGACTCGGATTCCAAGAAGCGTCCATCGCCATGAACAAACAGTTATGAGAGGAGTCGATATGAAACGTTACTTGAAGTGGCTTTTGATTGGATTTGGTGTGATTGTGATTGGGGTGGCGGGGGTGGTATTTGCCTTTTATCGGTCGATGCAACCAGATCCCGATGAGGAAGCAAAAGTGATGAAGATGGCTGAATCATATGTACTCGAGCGATTCAAAGACGCTGAAGTGACAGAGGACGTATTATTCGACAACATGGGAAACTTTCCGTTTGAGTATGCGGCGATTGCGGTGGATTCGGTGACGGGGACGGAGTTTTATGTCTACGAGGATGAGTCGACCGGAGAAATTGTTGATACGTTTCTCTCATCCAAATGGGAAGATGCGGTCACAGAGGCGATTGAAGATTCGATTGACACGGCGTTTGGTTCAGACGTCACCTACGTCGTCCTATATGACGAAGAAAGTATCCGACAACTTGATGTCTCCTCGGCAAATCCAATCGCCTATCAGACAGCCGACGTGTCGCCGACAATCTTATTGACGCTTCATCGAGAGCCGAAAGCTGATGACAAAGAACGCGTTCGAATATGGATGTCTGCGTTACAAGAGAACGACATCTTGCAGCGAGCCGAGATTCGTGTCGACTATACTGCTAAAAACGGAGAAATTTTAGATGACGGTACTGGTCTTAATTTATCGTTTTAACAAGAATCCCACTTTCCAATCGGATAGTGGGATTTATTCAATCCAATACTCGGTTGATCCAGCGTTTGAAAAAAGGTTGTTCCGATTGTGTCACACTATGATTATTAAGCTCGACTTCTTCTATTGCCTCATTCGGAGATTTCAATTGAATCGTCATCTCGTCACCAAGCCCAGTCGTTAAACCGTTTTGGAATGTAAGATGTCTCGTCACATATGCATTCGCATATAAGAAACCGCTTTTTTCCTCCACTTGCACATCCTGAATTGTATATTGGAACTGCTCGACCCAATCCCGCTGACCGAGGACGAGTCGAACGAGATCATCTTCGTGCGACAGTTTCGTTCGCTCGATATCTTCGAGCGGGGTATGTGCTTCAATTGCTACTCGTTGCGCGTCTAAGATGTCTTTGAAGTGATGTGTCGCAGCTTCTGTCGTCCATGTAGCGGATCCTGTCTTTGACTCTGTCGCATAGTGGAAAAGAACAAACCCAATCAAGGCGAATAACGCCATGGCACTTACTCGTTTGAACCGTTTCATCGTCGTGTTCCCTCCACATAAATTGAAGTCTATTGGTTACCAATCTGATAACTGGTGATATCGATTTATTCCACTGCTGGTCTATCGACCCGTGATTTGATCAAACCAACTTGCGACCAAGTCCGCGCTGCCATCTTGGAACATAAATATGGATACTCCGATCATCACAAGCCCGACTAAAATCAATCCACCTTGTTTCGCGCTACTTACAATCCCTCTCACGACGAGGATCATTCCCAATCCAAGCAAAAGAAAATACCAGAATCCCATGAATATTCCTCCTTTTTCTAATTATTCTCATTTTATTACGTATTGAACGGGCAGGCTCTACATACTTAGACTGATTTATTTTTTCGAAAAGACGGGTACATTACCTCTATGTGAAAATGAAGGGGAGTGAGCTTTATGCGGAAAACGATTGTCATTGCGGGAGCGAGCGGCTATATCGGCTCGAATGTGATGGAACAGCTGAAAGAAGAGTACGATATCATCGCGTTGTCGCGATCAACGAAGAATAAAGAAGATGAAGCCCATATCACATGGCGTGCCTGTGACTTATTTTCATATGAGGCAACAAGAGAAGCATGTGAGGGAGCGGACTACGCCATGTTCCTTGTCCACTCGATGATTCCGGATGGTGGCTTGACGCAGGCGACGTTTGAAGACATGGATGCGCTCATTGCCGATAACTTTGCCCGGGCGACGAAGGCGAACGATATCGAGCAAATCGTCTATTTGAGCGGCATCATTCAGAAACAAGAGAAGACGTTGTCACGTCACTTGAAGAGTCGGCTCGAGGTCGAACGTATCCTCGGCGGACAAGGCGTCCCGGTGACGACGATTCGGGCTGGGCTTATCATCGGTCCAGAAGGTTCATCGTTCCCGATTTTAGCGAAGCTTGTTAAACGATTGCCGTCGATGATCCTGCCACGGTGGACAAAGACGGAGACGCATCCGATCGACATCCGTGAAGCCGTTCAGGCCCTCATCTCGGTCGTCGGTGCCGAATCGCTTTATGACCGTCATATCGACATCGGGGGTCCCGAGGTGATGACCTATCGGAAGATGATCGAACAGACGGCCGAAGTCATGGACAAGCGTCGCGTCTTGATCGACTTCCCATTCCCGACAATCAAACTGTCGCGCCTATGGGTCATGGCCGTCACGGGTGAACCGAAGGCAACCGTCTATCCGCTCGTCGAGAGCATGGGGCACGCGATGGTGGCAGAAGATACCGTCGAAGGCATCGGACAAGGTGAAATTCCATTCAAACAGGCTGTCGAACATGCGCTTGAGGAAGAGGAGAAACAGTCCTCGGGCGGCAAGAAGAAAAAGCAACCGAAGTCGTACACGGTCCGCTCGATTCAGCGGTTCGGTCTGCCGGAAGAGAAGTCGGCAATTTGGATGGCGGATACGTACTTTGAATGGCTCGGTCGTTTTATGTATCCGCTCATTCAGACGACAAAAGAAGACGATGATTGGGAGATTGCGCTTCTCGATCCGTCGTTCGTCGCGCTTCATCTATCGCTTGAACAGGAAGCGACGGACGATATGGCATCCTTTGCGATTGACGGGGGCAAGTTCGTCAAATTGAGTGAAGAGGATAAGACGGGACGTCTCGAATTTAGACGCTTACCGGAATCGGATGAAGGACTCGTCGCCATCCATGAGTTCGTACCGGCACTTCCGTGGTGGTTCTATACGAAGACTCAGGCGAAAGCCCATCTCGTCGTCATGTGGTTGTTCGGCCGTCACGTGAAGTTGCTGGCGAAAGACGCGGAAGACGGTGATCAAGTCGTAGAGGCTCCGACGAATTAAATGTGATGAAGTAGAGGAAGACAGTGACCCTGTCTTCTTTTTTATGCCCAATGGTCTCGATTTTCATCTGATTTTTAATGTTAATGTACCCAGAAGACTCAAAAATAAAAATACATTGCATAACGAGGTATTGGCATGGGAAAATTAGGTAAGTTGAATTAGATGATGAATGGAGGGCACTATGGAAATCGATAAAGAAATGCTGAAAGGTCATATCGATACGATGATTCTGTCGTTACTCAACAATCAGGATATGTATGGCTACGAAATCGCCAAAGTCGTACACACACGTACTGATGAAGCGTTCGAGTTAAAGGAAGGGACACTCTACTTATCTTTAAAACGTCTTGAGAAAAAAGGGAGTGTGGAATCTTATTGGGGAGACGAGCAAGGGCCCGGGGGAAGACGGAAGTATTATCGGATCACGACAGATGGACGAGCCGTCTTGGCACGAAAGAAAGTGGAATGGCGTCTTGTGAAACAATTGATGGACCTATTTTTGCATGAAGAAGGTGATTTGTTTGAAGCACGTGGATGAATACATTGACGAACTCTATCAAAACGCAGACCCCCGCCTGCAAGAAACCATTGAATTAAAAGAGGAGACGCGAACTCATTTAGAGCAGTCGATTCATGATTTGATGATTAAAGGTCACTCAGAGTCAGATGCCACTCGCATTGCATTCAATCGGTTTGGAGGGGCTGAGCAAGCGGAATCGATCATACATATGATGCAAATTCAACAAAATCGTTTTGCGAAACAACTGCTTCAAATCGGATTTAGCATCGCGATCGTATCGATGTTCCTATTCATCACGTCGATTGTCGTTGGTGGGCGTTATGATTTGGTGTTTGCGGATGCCGTATACCTGAATATTGTTGAATCTTCAACAGATGAAGAAATGAGTCAAGCCATTCTCGAGACGAGTCGATTGATTCATGGTGTGACGATTTCAGACTACAGCAATTCTGAACAGGTCTTCTCAGATGCTAAGCGGTGGTCGGGTACTGTTGGACTCATCTCGAATGAAATCTCATATTTGGAGAACGGATTGCTGGTTGTCATTGATGTCATTGATCCACGTAAAATCGGCAGCTTCCTTTTATTGATTGGATTGACGATTTATCTGGTCTTATCGATGGTATGGGGTGTGATCAATCTACATATAAACAGACGATTGAACGTGTGGAGTCTTACGCTTTTATTTTTATTGAACGTGCTCGGTTATTGGATGGCCAATCAATTGGTCTCCACGGAAAAGGAGGACTAACGAATGAAGCAGCTTATTCGACGTGAATTCACTAATTTATGGACACCGCGTTCTCTCATGGTATACATCGGTATCATTTTCATCGTGCCGTTCGTGCAATTTATGACCGTTCGGGATCGGTATGAGTTCTTTAGCCCAATCGAGGTGTTTGAAGAAAGTGTATCTACCATTCCTGCCATGCTGTTTCCGGTGCTAGCCATCTTAATCTTTTTGCCAAATATCTTGGCTGAATATCGGCACAATTTTTTGACGTATACACGAACACGTATCGATTTATCTGTGTATCTGGTTGCGAAAGGTTTGGTTAATGCGATTTTGAGCGGGATCGTGCTATTCTCCATGATTTTCATGACGTTTTTATTTGTCATGTACGTGGAACCTCTATTCCATTTAGTTGAGTACACCGCTGTGACAGATGGAGTAGTGATCCCGACTACGACGTTTTCCTTTTTGCAAGAGATTCATCCGATGCTCTATGGATTTTCTTATGCTGTCTGGATTGGTGTGAACGGGTCGTTGTATGCGACGATGGCGTACCTGTTGATTTTGACACTCGACAACTTATTTGTAGCCATCTCTATCCCATTTTTGGCATACCACATTCTTAATTTTGTGGCAGGGATTTTTCAGGTTCCGCAATTCTCGCCACTTAGCACACTATTTCCGTTTAATATTACGGCACAACCGATTTGGACAATTTTCGTTCCATTCCTTCTTTTTCTCTCCATTGGTTTCGGCATCTATTTATTCCATCTACGGCCACGCCGGGAGTGGAGTTTTTGAGGAGGAAAAATGATGGTCGTTGATCGATTGATGAATGAATTTACAAAAAGGAGCTGGCTCTTTGTTGGGGTCATCATCTTTCTCTATAGTTTGAGGGTAAAACGACAGATACTAGACACGGTACGTTTGAATCAGGTTGAGGTGAATGTATGGGACGGATTTTATGCCCTTATGACGGATATGTATCTTCTGACGTACTTTGTCTTTCCTGTCATATTATTTTTATCAGTTGGGATTTTGATTCGGGAGTATCGTCATGAGGTACTCATTCGAATGTTGACTCCACAAGCTTGGATTTACCGAACGCTAAAACTATTTTTTGTAGAAGCCGCACCGCTATTTACCGTGTTGTTTATACTCAGTACGTTGATGATGATTGGACTACCATATGAAGCCGGTTGGAGTGATTACACGAAGATGGTCACCGAAGTCAATGCGACGAGTGTATTGCAAAGTCGCTTTTCGCTCCCTTGGTACCCGTTACCCGTTCAACTTTGTCTATGGTTCCTTTTCCTGACGACAGTTCATTTTTCGTTAGCCGGGATCTTTCTTCTTCATGTTAAAAAAGGATGGTTATACACACAGGCGATCTTCACATTTTTACTTGGGGTCGTTGGATTTAAACTATTTCCCGAGCAATTCTCATTTCTGTCGCCGACGACATATTTATCTATTTCAATGACGTCCGTTTCGTATTCAAATTTGATTATGGCCGCGCTCATCCTGACAGGAATGATCTTGGGTCAAGGGCTGCTGTTCCGTCAACTTTCAACGATTCAACGAATAGAGTGGAAGCAATGGAGAGGGAACGGAGCATACCTTTTATATGCTGGGTTGGCCATCCTTCATATTTCTTACAACGGAATTTTGAATAGGAGAGAAGGGGCGACGGCTGATGAAGTGATCGTAGCAACCTTCATTGGGGTGGGGGCAGATTATTTTTCTTATTTGTCCTTTATGTCCTATGTGATTCTCTTTTTTGGGGCAACCTATATGAGTCAACTTCGCATGCAGCGAGAACTTTTGGAAATTAGTCATTACAAGTTGATTCGTTATAAGAGTCCGCATCGTTGGTTTCGCAATATTCTCCTTCAGGAGACTGTGTTCTTCTCAATCCTTACACTCAGTTTAATCGGACTGACCTTACTAATGGCATTTCTGTCGAATGTACCATTTGACGTCCATCAAACTTATCAGGGGTATGCTTTCGCGAGCGTTTTAGGTTTTCTGTTTGTGAGTACTGTTTTGCAGTGTCTCGTGTATACGTTGCTCTGCTTCATGCTGTCTTGGATGATTCGAGAAGTATATGTTGTACCGACCGTTATCGGTCTGTTGTCTTTATTTTTATTTCCAAGTCTGCATGTCAACTGGTTACCAATCGGAATGAACGCGTTAATCGTTCTTGAGTCTACTTCGATGTGGACCGTGTTTATACAGTTGATTGGAGCACTGATTGTACTGATGCTCGGGATTACGTTGTTGTTAAGAAGAAGTTTGCATGTATAAGGAGGATGAATATGACTGCAGTGATCGAATTAAAAAATGTAACGAAATCCTACAAAGGCAATTTGTTATTTGATGCGGTGGATTTGACTGTTCCACAAGGGCGGATTGTCGGAATTGTCGGACCGAACGGATCTGGCAAATCCGTCTTGTTCAAAATGATGTGTGGATTTGTGTTCCCTGATCATGGAGAGGTTTACGTTGAGGAGAAACAAATTGGAAAAGAGCAACGGTTCCCGGAAGGTGTCGGTATGATTATCGATCGTCCAGGTTATATTGCCAATAAGACAGGATTTGAAAACTTAAAAGAACTGGCACAAATTCAAAATCAGATTGATGAAGAGAGAATTCGAAAGACAATGTTGATGTTGGGATTAAACCCAGACAATTCACAAAAAGTGAAAAACTATTCGCTTGGAATGAAGCAAAAACTTGCTATCGCACAGGCGATTATGGAAAACCAACATATCTTGATTTTGGATGAAGCGTTCAATGCATTAGATCATGATAGTGTCGAATCGTTACGTGAACTATTACTTGCTTTCCGAGAAGAAGGGAAGACTATTTTAATGACGAGTCACAATCAAGAGGATATCGATTACTTATGTGAGGATGTCTATCGAATCAACCGTGGCAAGCTTGAGAAAATTGTATGAATCAAAAAGGCGCGGAATTGTTCGTTTAGAACGAAACCGCGCTTTATTAGCGTTAGTTACTCTTCCATTGACCTGTGACTTGAACACTCACTGGTGTGGTCAAATCGTTACTGAATTGAACACGCGTTGATCTCCCTGAAGAGATTGAATTTGATAATGAACGAGTCTCATTATCCGATACAGAGCGAACCCAAGAACCTGTACCAGAAGAGGCAGTCATTCTTGCATCGACAGTATAAGACCCGCCAACTGTTTTTGATGAAAGTGTTCCCGAAGCATTTGAAGAAGATTTTGTCTGATACCCTGTGTATCCACTCCCGTTAAACGATGCGACTGTGGTGTCATAGTTTGAATATGTTGTACCTGCCTGAGCAGCTCCCCCGAGTGCTAACAATCCTACAGCTAACCCCATTGAGATCATCGACTTACGCTTCATCATCATTCCCCATTTCAAGTATATTGTGGTACAGAAAAAGAATAGCATAAAAGAAAATAATGATAACCATAAAAATCATTAAAAAGTAAAAATAAACCAAACTGCTCAAATGCTTTTAAAAAGTCCTAAAATGTCTCCAATCTTCAAAATGTACATATGCAAAATACAGAAACATTCAAAGAGGGATGCTGTTCTTTGTACATTCTGTTAACGTTTTTCTCAACCCGTTTACAAGCCCTCTTTCCAGGCGTACACTGAACTCGCTTTTGAACTGATTGGAAAGAAGGAATGTATGATGCAAGACTCACTCTCCACACGTGAGATGTGGCAAAAAGACATCTCGGCCGGGGTCACGGTCGGTGTCGTCGCCATCCCGCTCGCCATGGCATTTGCCATCGCCTCAGGGGTCCCGCCGGTGTACGGGCTCTACACGTCCATTTTCGCTGGAATCCTCGTCAGCTTGTTCGGGGGTTCGACGTTCCAAATTGCCGGGCCGACGGGAGCGTTCATCCCGATTGTCTCGGGTGTCGTTCTCGCATACGGATATGAGGGATTGCTCGTCACGACCGTTCTTGCGGGGATCTTACTGCTCCTCATGAGTGTACTTCGGGTCGGACGGCTCATCCGCTTCATGCCCCGTGCTGTCACGATTGGCTTCACGGCAGGGATTGCCGTCGTCATCTTCGTCGACCAGCTCGATGAGTTGTTCGGGGTCACGTTTAAAAAGGCGCCACATTTTCATGAGAATCTGCTTCGTCTCGGTCAGGCGCTTCCCGAAGCATCGATGTGGCCGATTGTCATTGCCGGGATCGGCTTTTTGACGCTTTGGCTCGTGCCGAAGCTGCCGTTTCGTTTACCGCTCTTACTCATGGCGATGCTCGTCCCGACGTTCGTCAGTCTCCTCATCCCGGGTGAGATCGCGACCATCGGGAGTGCCTACGGCGGTATCCCGAGCGGACTGCCAGAATTCAACTGGCTCGCGATTGACGTCGACTTGATTACCACGCTCCTTCCGTCTGCGTTCGCCATCGCCTTCCTCGGTGCGCTCGAGTCACTTCTTTCGGGAACGGTCGCCGATGGGATGGCGGGGACGAAGATGAAGCCAGACAAGGAACTGTTCGGGCAAGGGCTCGCGAACGTGATCACACCATTCTTCGGTGGAATCCCTTCGACAGGTGCCATCGCTCGGACGGCGACAAACATTCAGGCGGGAGCGGTCAGCCGACGTGCCGGCGTCATTCACGGCATCACGGTACTCGTTGCGGTGCTCGTCCTCGCACCATTCGCGAGTTACGTGCCGCTCGCCGCACTCGCTCCGATTTTGATGCGTGTCGCCTGGAACATGTCCGAGCGTCATCATGTGATGGCGATGCTACGTCATCGTTCATCCGAGTCGCTCGTCCTTCTCGTCACGCTACTGTTGACGGTATTCGTCGATTTGGTCGTCGCCGTCGAGGTCGGGGTCATCTGTGCGCTCGCGCTCTTCGCGAAGCGGATGGCGGATACGATCGACGTGCGTGAACGGACAGAACGGTACGTCACGCGGGACGGACAAATCGTCTTCAGTGTAGAAGGCCCCCTCTTTTTCGGTGCGGTCGAGCTGTTCGAGCACGTCCTCCATCACATTCATCGGGAACCGAGCGTGTTCATCTTCAACTTCCACCGCTGCCCGGTCATCGATGTGACCGCGGTCGAGGAGTTGCGTCGTGTCGTCATCGAACTGAAAGCGGCCGACCGTCACGTCATCTTCGCGCATCTGTCGCCATCGGTCCGTGCGACGCTTGCTCACTATGGACTACTCGACGGGATCGAGACGTTCGAGACAACACAAGAGGCAATCGAGGCGTCTTAACGAACGGACAAGATCTCTCCGAATGGGACGCGCCGTATTTCACCGTCGAACAGTTCGACTTCGCGCTCGGCATAATAGATGGCGTGGACGTAGCCGCGCATGCTTTTTGTCAAGCCGTCCACGAACAAGGTCACCTCGACCTGGTCGCCTTCACGAATGGCGCGTTCGAGCTCGGTCTGCCAGAGATAGAGAAGCTGTTCGTCCAAGTCGGGCAGCTCGATCTTTTGGATTTGGGCATAGTAACGTTTCAGTAGGGCGACGTGCTCGGGCATGAGAAATGGGATCCATTTCAACTCACCCCGGTCACGATAGCGGGTCTTACTCATGAGGAATCGCCTCCTTGTTTATGTCCGCCAATTAAGCGTTGGCGCGTCCGAAGCGGACTGTCTTTCAGTAAGCTTGACGCCGGTCGGATCGTGCCGCGACCGAACCGGACGTTCAAACCGTCAATCAAATCGAGGAAGTCGAGCCGCTTCGCCTTCGCCCATTCGTCTTCGAAGAACGACAATTGGACGTGGTCGCTCCGTGGCTCGAGTTTGCCGAGTGCGACCGAGACGTAACGGACGGCTTCCGTCTCTTCCCAGCCATCTAAAAATAGTTGCAATAAGATCGGTAAAAATTCTTGCTCGTCCGCTGTGAAGCGGGGGAGTTTCTTTTGTTTGCTGAACCCACCTCGGTCACTCGTCCGCGTATAACGTACCCCGAGATGAATCGTTCCCCCGACGAGTCCTGCTTGCCGGGTCCGCATCCCGACTTCGACCGCAATCGCTTGTAGGACGAGCCGGATCGAGGAATACGTCGTGTAATCTTTCATGAGGGTGATTCCGTGTCCAATCGACTTCGGTCGCGTCCGTTTCGCCCCGAACAAGGAACTCGCCGGCAAGATGGTCGGCGACTCATCGATGCCCCAGGCGTGATGCCAGAGTTCGGCACCGATCACGCCGAATTTTTCATGAAGAGACTCGAGCGGATAGCGGGCCAAATCACCAATCGTGAAAATGCCGAGTCGCTGCAAGTGGACCGCCATCTTCGCCCCGACGCCCCACATCTTCTCAATCGGGGCAGGGTGAATCAGTCGCTCGACGTCATGGAGGAAACATGTGGCGACACCTTTCTTTTTCGCATGCAAGTCGAGGACGAGCTTGGCGAGGACGTTGTTCGGTCCGATGCCGATGGTCACAGGGATGCCCGTATAGCGAAAAATCGTCGCACGCATGAGGTGGGCGACGTGCTCGTCACTACCGAACAACCGCTCCGTTCCCGTCATGTCGACGAGCGTCTCGTCAATCGAGTAGACGCGAATCGCTTCGGGCGGGGCGAACTGATGGAGGATGTGGATGATTTGGATGGAGACGTTCAAGTAATGACTCATCCGTGCCTCGGCATACAAAACGTCCCGTCGTTCGTGCCACGGGAGGCGGTCGATGTGGAAGCGACGCGATCCGGTCTTGATGCCGAGTTGCTTCATCTTCGGGGTCGCCGCCAGGACGAGTGCCCCGCTATCCTGTAGATTCGAGAGGACGACGAGCTTCGTGCGGTAAGGATTTTTGTTGCGCGCGGCACACTCGCAACTGGCATAGAACGAGACGCTGTCGATACAAAAGATTCGTCTGCGCATCGTCACCACTCCTTTTTTTACGAACAAATGTTCTGTTTTTCTCATCGTAACACGGTCTCACGCCGTCTCAAATAGTGAATTGAAAATATTTTTACAAAGACTTTTTGAAAATTAACCAAAATTTATAGGTTTTTAACATGACAAAAACCAACTTTTAGGAAGTTTTCGTAAAAAAATCTCCGAATTCACTCGATTTTCGTTATAATAGACGAGTATGTAACAGATGAATTGACAGAAAGATGGAGGCTATTAGTGTGATCCAATTTGTAAAACAATTAACGAATGATCAAAGCCGGCGTTTGAAAGCGTACGAACGACGGGTCGCGCGAATCAACGACTTAGAGACAACGATGCAAGCACTCTCGGATGACGAGATGCGTACATATACGGAGACGCTCAAAGCACGTCTCTTAGATGGAAAGAAAGTCGATGACATCGCCGAAGAAGGGTTCGCCCTCGTCCGCGAAGCATCGGTCCGCGTGCTCGGCATGCGTCATTACGACGTCCAGCTCATCGGTGGATTCGCCCTTCTCGAAGGAAACATCTCGGAGATGCCGACAGGGGAAGGGAAGACGCTCGTCGCCGCTTTGCCGAGTTACGTTAAGGCACTTGAAGGAAAAGGCGTCCACGTCATCACCGTGAACGATTATTTGGCGAGACGTGACGCCGAACAAATCGGTAAAATCCATGACTTCCTCGGTTTGACGGTCGGCTTGAACGTGCCGGACATCGAACCAGACGAGAAGCGCGCCGCTTATCAGGCAGATATCACGTACGGGGTCGGAACCGAGTTCGGGTTCGACTATTTGCGTGACCACCTTGTCGGGAAGCCAGAAGAGCGCGTCCAGCGCCCGTTCCATTTCGCCCTCGTCGACGAAGTGGACAGCATCTTGATTGATGAGGCGAAGACGCCGCTCATCATCGCACAAAAGGACCGCTCGCACATCCGCTTGAAACAGCTCGCACAACAAGTCATCTCGAACTTTGAAGAGACGGACTATGAAGTCGATTTGGAATCGAAGGCGGCCTCGTTCACCGAAGCCGGAATCACCAAGATTGAAGAGTTGTTCGCCATCGACAACTTGTTCAGTGCGTCGCATCAGGTGCTCTACCACTATCTCGTCCAGGCGCTTCGTGCGAACGTGTTGTTCGAGCTCGATGTCGACTATATCGTTCGTGACGACAAGATCGAGCTGATCGACTTGTTCACGGGACGTATCATGGAAGGACGT
The DNA here is from genome assembly GCF_018617655.1 of Exiguobacterium sp. s183. Taxonomy (NCBI): domain Bacteria; kingdom Bacillati; phylum Bacillota; class Bacilli; order Caryophanales; genus Exiguobacterium; species Exiguobacterium sp. s183. Next base: position 32,050 of record NZ_JACSKN010000006.1, on the reverse strand, counting down.
AGTCTCTCGGAAGGATTGCATCAGGCGCTTGAAGCGAAAGAAGGCGTCACGATCACCGAGGAGAACAAGACGACGGCGGAGATCACGATCCAGCACTACTTCCGCATGTATCCGCTCGTCGGCGGGATGACGGGGACGGCACAGACGTCACGCCAAGAGTTCTTGAAGACGTACAACATGGACGTCGTGCAAGTGCCGACGAACCGTGAACGGAAACGAATCGACCATCCGGACCGTATCTTCATGACGATCGAACAGAAGTATGCGGCCGTGACGGAAAAAGTCGACGAATTGCATGCGATGGGACGTCCGGTCTTGATTGGGACGACATCGATCGCGCAATCCGAGGCAATCAGTAAACATTTGAAAAAGAAACGGATTAAACATGACGTGTTGAATGCGAAGACGGTCGCACAAGAAGCCGACATCATCGCCGATGCTGGGCAGTTCGGGAAAGTGACGATTGCGACGAACATGGCCGGACGCGGAACGGACATCATGCTCGATGCGAAGTCGAAAGCAGCAGGTGGACTATTCGTCGTCGGGACGGAACGTCATGAGTCGCAACGTGTCGACAACCAGCTTCGTGGACGCTCCGGGCGCCAAGGTGACCCAGGGGAGACTGAGTTCTTCGTCTCGCTCGAAGATGAAATTGTGAAACGATATGCCGCGCAAAAACTAGAGCGCGTCGAGAAGAAACTGAAACCGAACGCGACCGGTGAGATCTCGTCAAAAGAAGCGATCGATGTGGTGGAATACGCCCAGACGACGATTGAAGGAATCGGCGTATCGATTCGTGACTACTTGTTCAAGCTCGATGACGTCTTGAACGAACAACGGAACATCATCTATACGATTCGCGACCAGGCCGTCAATGCCGATGCGGATGCCATCACGAAAAACGTGCTCAGCATGATGCGTCTCGCCCTCGAAAACAGTATCGATATGCACGTCTCGGACGAACTCGTTCCGGAAGAATGGCCAGTCGCCGAATTGAAAGAAGACTTGCGCTATTTGACGATGCAAGAGCCGACTTGGTCGAACGACATCGCGGATACGTACGAGTTGAAAGAAGCGTTGAAGGATTGGATGAAAGAAATCATCCAAAAAACAGAAGCGCGCCTTACGCGAGAAGACGTCGTCTTATTCACGAAAGAGTCGCTCCTTCGTGCCCTTGATACGAAATGGACGGACCACTTGACGATGATGAGTGGATTGAAAGAAGGAATCGGTCTACGGAGCTATGCCCAAGAAGATCCAAGTCGTCTCTTCAGCAAAGAAGGGTTGGACATCTTCGAACAGACGTATGTCAACATCGCCCGTGACGTGACGGTAGAACTATGCCAGCTCGACCTGTACTTCGTCGAGACGGCAGAGGAGGAAGTGTAATGTTAGGATTTCGTAAGCGAAAACAAATCGAGACAGGCAAAACGGAAGAAGGGCGTCAGTTGACGCTCGTCTTCGATGATGAGATGGGAATCCCGAAAGAAGATGAGTACGTCTTCCGTTATCATGCGAAACGACTCCCGGCACTCCTCGACAACCAGCTCTCAATCGAACTGTTGAGCGCCGAGTCGCTCGGTCAGGACTTGTCGATTGTCGCGTTGTTCCGCAACACGCTCCCGAGTTCGTTTGAAATCAACGAACTTCCGGTCTTGTTGCTCGACGCGAACAACATGCCGCTCGGTCGAAAAGTATTGGAACGTTCGGCGCTCCCGAACTTCGAGCCGTGGACGAGTAAGCCCGTCTACCTCGATTTCCTTCAAGATGAATTGTTTGGCGAGATTGAAACGTCATCACCACTTCGTCTCGTCTTCCAAATGAACCCGATCGACGCGATCCAAGCCATCTCACGCGAGGCGATGGAACAGTTCTCGCCAGGGGCGTGGCAACAAGTGATGCGCACGAACGTTGCGACTCCACCGGTCGGAGAAGACGAGTTCAACATGATGCTCGTCGCCGTCGAACAAGATGAGACGCACGTCACGACGACACTCCTTCTCCGAAACGGCTATGCCCACGATTTAAATGTGGAACAACTCCCACTCGAACTCATGAGTGGAGAAGAAGTTGTCGGTCTCACGACAATCCGTCTCGAGAACCCGGTTCACAGCAAACATGCCTACCCGATTTCCGTCACGTTCGAGAACGTGGAAGGGGACGGCCCGTTCACCGTACGGATTAAACGCTCATAAGACGAAAGACCTAATTTCTGTAAAGGAAATTGGGTCTTTTTTATACAAAATTTTAATAGAAGGTCAACGAGGCTGGTGTTATATTGAGTATGGTTAGACACTTATCAACCAGACAAAGGGGACAATCACATGAAAAGTGCATTAAAATGGTCGATCGCGACCGCGCTCGTGTTACCAACCGTTTTACCGCTACAGGCACCAAACGTTTTGGCAGAAGTCGACGAGGATATCGTCAAGCTCCGTTTCTTAGAGACGACAGACTTACATACGAACATCACGAACTATGACTACTTCCAAGACAAGGTCGACAACACGATCGGGTTGACGAAAGTCGCGACACTCATCAATGAACATCGTACAGCCGCTGGGGAATCGAACACGTTCTTGTTCGATAACGGCGATACGATTCAAGGGACACCGTTTGGCGACTATGTTCGTGAGCTTCAAGCTGGGAAAAATGAAGCGTTCGAACATCCGATGTATAAGGCGATGGCAGCACTCAACTATGACGCTGTCACACTCGGGAACCACGAATTCAACTTCGGGCTCGAATTCTTGTACAACGCGATGGAAGGGTCGAAAGGGAAGCTCCGCTTCGTCAACTCGAACGTTAAAGACTTAGAAGGCAACCCGATCGTCTCGAAGTTCAACGTGGATGGACAAGAGGTCCAAATCATCGAACGGACGGTCACGGACACAGACGGGGAAATACATACAATCAAAGTCGGTGTGTTCGGTGTCGTGCCGCCGAAAATCATGTCATGGGATTCAGGGAACCTACAAGGCCGCGTGACGGCAGAGGACATCATCCCATCGGCGCGTGAATCGGTTCAAAAGTTGAAAGACCAAGGAGCAGACGTCGTCGTCGCGCTCGCGCACTCAGGCATCGGCGAAAGTGCGGCACTCGCGGACGAACAGCTCGACAGCGAAGAGAACGTCGGATATGCGCTCACGAAGATTGATGGGCTCGACATGGTCATGACGGGGCACCAGCACGGTCGCTTCCCGGATGCGAAAGGCATGTTCGCTTCGTTCCCGAACGTCGATATGGCAAAAGGGACGATCAACGGCAAACCGGTCGTCATGGCGAACAACCAAGGGAAAGACCTCGGTGTCATCGATTTCGAACTCGAACTCGTCGACGGCAAATGGCAGATTCTTGACGCATCAGCTGCGCTCGACACGGTGACGGCTGATACGGCGGTCGACCCGACAATCCAGGCGTTGATCGAAGACGACCACCTGGCGACGATTGACTACATCAACCAGCCGGTCGGTCAAATTCAAGACGATATTCAAAGCTACTTCGCGCTCGTCCGTGACGATGCGTCGGTCCAGTTCGTGACGAACGCACAGAAATGGTACGTCGAGAAAGAACTCGAGACGAACCCTGAGCTTTCACCTTACAAAGGCCTGCCACTCTTGTCGGCAGGGGCACCGTTCAAAGCGGGTGGGCGTGAGTTGACGGACGCAAGCTATTACACGAACATCCCGAAAGGTCAAATCGCCTTGAAGAACGTGGCGGACCTATATGTCTATCCGAACACGCTTGAAGTCGTCAAAGTGACAGGGAAAGACGTCATGGACTGGCTCGAGATGTCAGCGGGGGCATATGACCAAATCGAGACAGATGGGGAAAATCTCCTCAACCTCCAGTTCCGTAGCTATAACTTCGACGTCCTCGACGGTTTGACGTATGAGATCGATGTCACAGGTCCGGCGAAGTTCGATGTCGGCGGGAAGCTCGTCAACGAGAACGCCAATCGTGTGAAGAACGTCGAGTATAACGGTCAACCGATCACGATGGACCAAGAGTTCTTGGTCGCGACGAACAACTACCGTGCCGGCTCGTCTTCGTTCCCGGGTCTCGGTGGCGGGAAGAACATCGTCTATCGCTCAGCGTATGAGACACGTAACGTCATCTCGGACTATATCGTGTCGAGTGGCAGCAACTTGGACTATAAAGCCGACAACAACTGGAAGATTGTCACGGACGCAAAACGTTCTGTGACATTTGAGACAGCAGATGCCGGCAAGCAATACTTGAACCTTTACGAAGGCATCGAAGCGACAGACGCGACTCGTGCGGACGCAGCGGGGCGTCTCTTCCGGACGTATACGCTCGGTCTCGAGCCGACAGCACCAGAGTTCGTATTGACCCTCACGGTAGATACAATCAAACCAGGTTCAAAACGCGTGACGGGTATGACGGCTCCTGGAGCTGACGTGACGCTTCGCGACGGCAATCGTCTATTGGCTGAGACGGTCGCAAATGAGAAAGGGGAATATGTACTGTCTGTCAAACCGCTCAAGCTTCGCCAAACAGTCGAAGTCGTCAGTGAAAAAGACGGTCAGACGAAGTCAGAAATGAAAGTCGTCGGTGCCGGCCACGTCGGTGAACCAGCGCTTCGTTAATTGGAAATGAGCTTCCTGAATGGGGGCTCATTTTTTGTGGCAAAAATGTGAATGAAAACCCTTACATCCCATAGATTTTTCTTGTATAATCAATCATGTAATCGGTTACATGACACATGTAAACCGAAGAGCTGACGGGGATCAGCTACATATGGACGGAAAAGGGGACTGACAGATGATTACATTCTTTGTCGCACTCGCACTACTTTTGGTCGGGTATTTGGTATATGGTCGTTACGTCGAGAAGACGTTTGGCATCAAGGAAGAGCGGACGACGCCCGCTTACGCTTCCCAGGACGGCATCGACTACGTGCCGATGGGTAAAAAACGGAACTCGATGATTCAATTACTGAACATCGCCGGTGTCGGACCAATCTTTGGACCGATCATGGGGGCGCTCTACGGACCGGTCGCATTTCTTTGGATTGTCTTCGGGTCGATTTTTGCTGGGGCGGTACACGACTATTTGACAGGAATGATTTCCCTTCGGAATAACGGGGCACACTTGCCACAACTAGCGGAGAAGTTCCTCGGACGCTCGCTCCGCCATATCGTCAACGGATTCGCACTTTTACTTCTCTTACTCGTCGGAACGGTGTTCGTCACGTCTCCGAGTAACATGATCAACAACTTGTTCGATGGGAATGCATCGACGCTCATGTTCGTCATCTTCGGCGTATTCGCCTACTATATTTTGGCGACGCTTCTCCCGGTCGATAAGATTATCGGGCGCATCTACCCGTTCTTCGGGGCACTACTCGTCGTCAGTGCTATCGGGATTGCGGTCAGCTTGTTCGCACAAGGCTACCAAATCCCAGAAATGACATTGACGAACATGCATCCGGACGGCTTGCCAATCTGGCCGCTCCTCTTCTTCACGATTTCGTGTGGGGCGCTCTCTGGCTTCCATGCGACACAGTCGCCGATCATCTCGCGGACGACGATGAAAGAAAGCAACGGGCGTGAAATCTTTTACGGTATGATGATCGCCGAAGCAGTCATTGCCATGATTTGGGCTGGGGCTGCGATGGCCATCTTCGAGCCAGGTGAATTGCTCGGACTCATCAACTCAGGGACGCCGGCACTCGTCGTCCAAGAAGTGGCGACACTCATGCTCGGTAGCATCGGTGGGACGCTCGCGATTCTCGGTGTCATCGTCTTACCGATCACGTCAGGCGACACGGCATTCCGTAGTGCCCGTATGATCATCGCGGACTACTTGTCGATCGCACAGAAGAAGTTCTCGTCACGCCTCTGGATCGCACTTCCACTCTTCGCGATCTCATACGTGCTCACGAACATGGACTTCCAGATGCTTTGGCAATACTTCAACTGGGCGAACCAGACGACAGCGGTCATCGCACTGTTCGTCGGGGCGATGTACCTCTACATTAAAGGGAAAAACCACTACATCGCGCTCCTACCGGGGACGTTCATGTTGTATGCAGTCTGGTTCTACATCTTGACGGCACCGATCGGCTTCAAGCTGGACGGAGTTCTTCCGTACGTCATCTCGACACTCGGAACGTTGACGTTGCTCGTCTTGTTCCACAAGCGGGCACGCGCGATGCGGGCTGCACAAATGGAATGTGACGTTCCAGTGAAAGAAGTCGCATAATCTCGACACGGGCTAATCGGTAGCCTGTGTTTTCGATTGCGTTTAAATCGGGAAATGTCCATACTAGAGGGAACAGTTATGGAAGGTGGGAGCATATGAAACAAGAACAACTCAAAGAGATGCTCCATGCCGACACGCTCGGGGAAGAGATCGCGAGCGCAATCACGCACGGCTTAGGAGTCATCTTCAGCATCGTCGCCCTCGTCTTACTCGTCATGAGTGCGACGGAAAGTGGGAGCACGTGGAACGTCACGGCGGTCAGCGTGTTCGGGGCATCGATGATTTTACTCTACTTATTCTCGACGCTCATGCACGCCATCCCGCATCCACGGGCGAAGCGGGTGCTACAAGTGTTCGACCACGCGGGGATTTACTTACTCATCGCCGGAAGCTATACGCCGTTTGCCCTTGTGACGCTTCATGGGACGCTCGGCTGGACGTTGTTCGGGATTGTATGGGGTGTGGCGATTCTCGGAATCGTCTGGAAACTGTTTTCGACCGGGAAGTATATGTGGGTGTCGAATGTGACGTATCTCGCACTCGGCTGGATCTGCATCATCGCCATCCGTCCGTTATATGAATCACTCGGTCATCAAGGGTTCATGCTTCTCCTCGCAGGAGGGATCGCCTATTCGGTCGGAATCGTGTTTTATGTGTGGCAAAAACTGCCGTTCAACCATGCGATTTGGCACTTGTTCGTCCTAGCCGGAAGCGTGTTCATCTTCCTAAGTATTTTGCTCTATGTCGCACCTTCGACAAGCCTATAAGACAGCCGTCCTACGGGGCGTCTGTCTTTTTTGAAAAGTTGGGAAGAAAGTGCTGCAAACGGTTACAAAAATACAGACGAATTGACGTTTGTGTGTCATAATAATTGCAGACATCATCATAGAGATAGATGGGTGTAAAAGTAAGGGGGAAAATCAGATGGAAAAAGTGTTGCGCGATGGATTTATCTACATGTCACAAAACAAAACACTCAACAGTTTGGCAAAGAAATATGGCCTACGATTTGGTGCATCACGCTTTGTAGCAGGGGAAGACTTTAAAGCATCCGTTCCGACGATTCGCGAATTGAACGCGAAAGGGTTGTCGGTCACGGTCGACCACCTCGGGGAATTTATTAAGACGGTCGAGGAAGCGAATACGAATCGTGACGAAATCATTCGTGCGATTGAAATTATGGCAGAAGAGCAATTGGACGCCTATATGTCCCTTAAATTGACGTCACTCGGATTCGACATCTCGGACGAATTGATTGCAGACAACATGCGTCAAATTTTGACGGTCGCACAAAGAGTCGGGGTCTTTGTGGCCATCGATATGGAAGACGAGCAGCGTTGTGAGAAGACGCTCGAATTGTTCAAGAAGCTGAAGGCTGAATTTGACGGTCTCGGGACGGTCATCCAGTCGTACTTGTATCGCTCGGAAGATGACATCAATCACCTCGCACCGCTCAAGCCGAACCTCCGGATCGTCAAAGGGGCATATAAAGAGCCGGCGACGGTCGCGTTCCCTGAGAAAGAGGACGTCGACCATAACTACGTGAAGCTCGTTAAACTCCATCTTGCGAACGGGAACTATGCATCCATCGCGACACACGATGACCATATGATTGACGCCGTCATCGAGCACGTCAAAGAAAACAACATCCCGCTCGACCAGTTCGAGTTTCAGATGCTATACGGCATCCGCGTCGAGCGTCAACTCGAGCTGGTGCGCCAAGGATACAAAGTCCGCGTCTACGTGCCATACGGCCGTGACTGGTACGGTTACTTCATGCGCCGCCTCGCGGAGCGTCCGGCAAACGTGGCGTTCGTGTTAAAAGGAATGGTCAAACGATAAGAGGAAAGGCACATGACAGAGCTGTTATGTGCCTTTTTTTGATGATGAGTTGTCTGTAGGTGTGTCCTCCGACTAAGTATTGAAGGCTTCGGCGTTCGAGAACTTCATTCAGCTCGGATTAATTTGTTTATCCTCTGAGGAAATACATTAGCCAATAATAAAATCCCATAAAAAATGGCGAGTATTTCTAATACCACTGTAAAGGCAATTCGTCTTTTTTTATGAAATGGTAATTGGTGAAAGGAACTTTTTTGAAGAGCGAAAAAATCGTGCTCCGTTAAGTGATAGTGAGTGATCAATACGTTTCCTCCATTCTATAGAAAGTGGTAATCTTTTCCTTATTGAAACATAGAAAAGATGGAGAAGGGAAACAAAAGGAATTAACAAAAAAAGACCCAGCAATCGCTGAGTCTCACCTATTATCCGTTAATCACTGTACCACCATTGACGTGAATGACTTGACCACTGACATACGTCGAGTCATCGCTTGCAAGATAGACATAGGCCGGTGCGAGTTCGGCCGGTTGCCCCGGACGTTTCATACCGGAAGAGTCCCCGAACGATTTCACTTTCTCTGCATCAAATGTTGACGGGATGAGCGGTGTCCAAATCGGACCCGGTGCGACTCCGTTGACGCGAATTTTTTTATCCGCCAAGTTTTTGGCGAGCGAGCGGGTGAACGCGGTGATGGCGCCTTTCGTTGATGAATAGTCAATCAATTGGTCGTTTCCTTCATAGGCCGTAATCGAAGTCGTATTGATGATGCTCGCCCCTTCTTTTAAATAAGGAAGCGCGGCTTTCGTTAAGTAGAACATGCTGAAGATATTCGTGCGGAATGTCTTCTCGAGTTGTTCGTCCGAGATGTCGAGAAGTGATTCCTGCGGATGCTGCTCGGCAGCGTTATTGACAAGGATGTCGATATAACCGAACGTCTCAAGCGTCTCCTCGACGACTTGTTGACAGAAGGAAGATTCCCCGATGTCTCCCTGCAGCAAGAGGCAGGCTTGCCCCAAATCTTCAATCCGTTCTTTCGTCGCTTCCGCGTCCTCGAGCTCGTTTTGATCCTTATAAACGATGACCGAGTTCGCACCTTCATGGGCGAAGAAGATGGCGACCGATTTCCCAATCCCGGAATCCCCGCCGGTGATAATTGCGACCTTGTCTTTTAACTTGTCACTTCCCTTATAGTCTTCCCGTTCATAGATCGGGAAGGGTTCCATCTTTGAATCGATTCCCGGTTGGTGTGCCTGTTCTTGAGCTTTCTTTTTGAACGACTCAAAGTCTTTTCGGCTACCGACAGTGTTTAAACGATTATCATGCATGTGTACATTCCCCTTTCTAAATTTGACTCTTGTTGTCTATACCACACTTATTGAAAACTAATCGCTCAATCAAAAAATGGAATGAAATTGAAAAATGAACGCTTGCGAATGAATGTTCATTCATTTATGATAGAAGAGTAAACACGATGGTGATTGCGATTTTTTTTACGCGTGAAATGAATCACTATTCATTCTCATTTTAGGGGGGAACACTATGACGAGTCACATCGAACAATCAACCGACCTCCGTTTGACGAACTCAATTCGTTTTGCGGTCGTCATCGGTTCAGGAGTAATGGGGGCGGGGATTGCGGCTCACTTGGCGAACGCGGGGATTCGTTCGCTCATGCTCGACATCGTACCACGTGAATTGACAGCAAAAGAGGAAGCGAAAGGGTTGACGCTCGAGTCACCAGAAGTACGAAATCGCATCGCCTCAGAAAACCGTCAGAAGCTATTGAAACAAAATCCGGCACCACTTGCGACAGCCGACCATCTCAACTTCATCGAAGTCGGGAACTTAGAAGATGATTTAGAGCGTTTGAAAGAAGCGGACTGGGTCATCGAAGTCGTCGTCGAGCGCCTCGATGTGAAGCAACAGCTCTTCGAGAAGATTGCACCTTACATCCGTGAAGATGCGATCCTCAGCTCGAACACGTCAGGAATCTCCATCGAAGCGATGGCAAGTGCCCTTCCGGAAGGATTGAAATCACGCTTCCTCGGAACGCACTTCTTCAACCCACCGCGCTACTTGAAGTTGCTCGAACTCATCCCGACGGAGAAGACAGCACGCCCGGTCATCGACTTCATGTCACGCTTCGCGGAAGACCGTCTCGGGAAAGGTGTCGTCGAAGCCAAAGACACGCCGAACTTCATCGGTAACCGCATCGGGACATACGGTCTCCTCGTCACGTTCGAAGAGATGCTCAAGCAAAACGCGTCAATCGGAGAGATGGATTCGATCACAGGTCCACTCATCGGTCGTCCGAAATCAGCGACGTTCCGCACACTCGATGTCGTCGGAATCGACACGTTCGTCCACGTGGCGGGTAACGTCTACGAGACGCTCGAAGCTGGGGAAGAGAAGGACACGTTCGACGTCCCTTCAGAAATGAAGCAACTCGTGGAAAAAGGCTGGATCGGACAGAAGGCCGGTCAAGGCTTCTATAAGAAAGAAGGAAAGGTCATTCAGGAATTGAATCTTCAAACGTTCGAATACGAACAATTGAAAGCGATTACAGGTCCTGAGCTCGATCAAATCAAATCACTTCCTGGTTCGAAAGCGAAGTTGAAAGGTGCCATCTTGAACAAAGGTCGCGTCGGACAACTGCTCTGGCCAATCACGGCGAAGACGCTCGCTTACTCGGGACGTCTTACTGGAGAGATTGCAGACACAATCGTTGCGATTGACGATGCGATGAAGTGGGGCTTCGGTTGGAAATTCGGACCGTTCGAAATGTGGGATGCCCTCGGTGTTGAAAAATCAGTCGAACGTATGAAAGCGGAAGGCTACGACGTCCCGGCATGGATCGATGAGATGCTTGCTGCAGGCAACACGTCATTCTACAAGGGAGACCAGTATTACGATAAAGCGTCGAAGGCGTATGTCGAGAAGACCGTCAACCCGAAAGAATTGAAACTCAAGCCACTCGCAAAATCAAACGGCATCATCTTAGAGAACGGTGGGGCACGCCTCGTCGATATCGGCGATGACGTCGTCGCACTCGAATTCACATCACCAAACAACGCGATCGGTGTCGACATCATGCAGATGATCGAACAGTCGATTGACCGTGTCGAGCAAGACTTCAAAGGAATGGTTCTCGCGAACGACGGCAAGAACTTCTGTGTCGGTGCGAACCTTGCGATGATGCTCATGGAAGCAGAAGACGAGAACTGGTTCGAACTCGATTGGATCATCAACAAGTTCCAACAAGTCGTTCAAAAGATTCGTTATTCAAGTCGCCCGGTCGTCGCCGCCCCATACGGCATGACGCTGGGTGGCGGAACGGAAATCAGCTTACCGGCAGCACGTATGCAAGCTGCGCTTGAGACATACATGGGTCTCGTCGAAGTCGGTGTCGGTCTCATCCCAGGTGGGGGCGGAAACGTCAACACGTATCGTCGTCTCCTCGAGCAGACGCCGAAATCGATGCAAAACATCGAGAAGGCTGCGCAACAGACGTTTGAGAACATCGCGATGGCGAAAGTATCGAAGTCGGCATTTGATGCGAAGACGCTCGGTTATCATCGTGCGGTCGACGGCATCTCGATGAACCGTGATCACTTGACGTTCGATGCGAAACAGACGGTACTCGAACTTGCTGACGGTTACACGGCACCGGTTCGTGAGAAATTACCGGTCGTCGGTCAAACGGGTAAAGCGACGCTCGAACTCGCGGCGTACGAAATGTTCTACGGCGGTTATATTTCAGAGCATGATTTGAAGATTGCGAAGAAACTCGCACACGTCATCAGTGGTGGCGATTTGGCATACGGTACGCTCGTCGATGAACAGTACTTCCTCGATATCGAGCGTGAAGCCTTCTTGAGCCTTATCGGGGAGCCGAAGTCACAACAACGGATGCAACATATGCTCGTGAAAGGCAAACCACTACGGAACTGATAAAGGGGGACATAACAAATGAGGGAAGCAGTCATCGTAGCCGGCGCACGGACGCCGGTCGGAAAAGCAAAACGCGGTTCGTTCCGTAACGTTCGTTCGGACGAGCTCGCGGGATATGCCATCAAGGCAACGCTTGAGCGTTCAGGATATAAAGGCCCGATTGATGACGTCATCATGGGTTGTGCGATGCCAGAAGCGGAGCAAGGGATGAACATCGCTCGCTATGCGGCGGTCCGGGGGGGACTGTCGCACGAAGTTCCAGCGATCACGATCAACCGCTACTGCTCGTCAGGTCTTCAAGCCATCGCAGATGCGGCGGCGAAAATCATGATCGGTCAAGCAACGGCGATCATCGCCGGCGGTATGGAGTCGATGAGCCAAGTCCCGATGGGGGGGCACGTCATCCGTCCAAACCCGAACATCATGGAGACTTCACCTGAATACTACATGAGCATGGGTCATACCGCAGAGCGTGTCGCGGCTGAATATAACATCTCGCGCGAAGACCAAGATGCGTTCGCCATCAACAGCCACCAAAAAGCGGCTGCAGCCATCGCGGGTGGCAAGTTCCAGGAAGAAATCGTTCCTGTGACGGTCATCGAACACGTGCTCGGTGAAGACGGTAAAGTCGCGGAAGTGGAGAAAGTCGTGAAGCATGACGAAGGTGTCCGTGCCGATTCGACGATCGAAGCGCTCGGTAAACTTCGCCCAGCTTTCAAAATCAAAGGTTCGGTCACGGCGGGTAACGCCTCACAAGTGTCAGACGGAGCGGCAGCTGTCCTCGTCATGGACCGTGAAGAAGCAGAACGCCAAGGGTTACAACCGATGGCGAAGTTCCTCTCGTTCGCAGTCGGCGGTGTCCGTCCGGAAGTGATGGGGATCGGTCCAGTCGTCGCCATTCCAAAAGCACTCGAAATGGCTGGCGTGAAGTTAGAAGAAGTCGGATTGTTCGAGTTGAACGAAGCGTTCGCGAGCCAATCACTCGGTGTCATCCGTGAACTCGGAATCGATCCATCGAAAGTGAACGTGAACGGTGGCGCGATCGCCCTCGGTCACCCACTCGGATGTACAGGAGCAAAACTTTCTGTCTCGATCTTGCATGAGATGAAACGACGCAATGAGAAGTATGGGGTTGTCACGATGTGTATCGGCGGCGGAATGGGCGCGGCTGGTGTCTTCGAATTACTTTAAGGGGGAATCGGATATGGAACGTACAGAACATGAATTGATTAAAGGCGGTAGCTTTGTCATTGACGCACTCGACGCAGAGCGTCTCTTCACACCAGAGGATTTCTCAGATGAGCATAAGATGATTGGGGACACGACGGCGGGATTTGTCGATGACCGCGTCATGCCGGTTCTCGAGCGCATCGAGAAACACGAGTTCGACCTCTCTGTCGAATTGTTGAAAGAAGCAGGCGAGCTCGGTCTTCTCGGAGCAGACGTTCCAGAAGAGTACGGCGGCTACCAACTCGATAAAATCTCTTCTTCGATCATCACGGAGCGTTTCGCGAAAGCTCGTTCGTTCGCACTCAGCTACGGCGCACACGTCGGAATCGGGACACTCCCGATCGTCTTCTTCGGATCAGAAGAGCAAAAGCACAAGTACTTGCCGAAACTCGCGACAGGGGAATGGATCGCGGCTTACGCGCTCACGGAGCCAGGCTCAGGGTCGGACGCCCTCGGTGCGAAAACGACGGCTGTCTTGAACGAAGCGGGCACGCACTACGTCTTGAACGGTGAGAAGCAATGGATCACAAACGCTGGCTTTGCGAACGTCTTCGTCGTCTACGCAAAAATTGATGGCGACAAGTTCAGTGCTTTCATCGTCGAGCGTGACTTCAAAGGAGTCTCAACTGGCGCAGAAGAGCAGAAGATGGGGATCAAGGGATCGTCGACACGTACGCTCATCCTTGAAGATGTCGAAGTACCAGTCGACAACCTTCTCGGTGAAGTCGGAAAAGGTCACGTCATCGCCTTCAACATCTTGAACGTCGGTCGTTACAAACTTGCAGTCGGTGCAGTCGGTTCATCAAAACGTGCGTTCGACCTCTCGGTACAATATGCGAACGAGCGCAAGCAGTTCAAGACACCGATCAGCCAATTCCCACTCATCCAAGAGAAATTGGCAACGATGGCAGCGAACATCTATGCGATGGAAAGCTCAGTGTATCGCACGGGCGGCTTGTTCCAAGATAGCCTCGACGCACTTGGTGACGAGAACATGCGCGACGGATCAAAAGTGGCACAAGCGATTGCTGAATATGCGATCGAATGCTCACTCAACAAAGTATTCGCTTCTGAAACGTTCGACTACGTTGTCGACGAAGCAGTTCAAATCCATGGTGGATACGGATTCATGGCAGAGTATGAAGTCGAAAACCTCTATCGTGACTCACGCATCAACCGCATCTTTGAAGGAACGAACGAGATCAACCGTTTGATCGTTCCGGGTACACTTCTCAAGAAAGCGATGAAAGGTGAATTGCCGCTCCTCGCAGAAGCACAAAAACTTCAAAAAGAGCTCATGAGCTACATGCCGCAAGAATTGGACGGCTCACCGCTCGCACGCGAGAAGATGCTCCTTTCGAACATGAAGAAGATCAACTTGATGGTCGCAGGTACAGCGGTTCAGAAGTACCAACAAGACCTTCAAAACGAACAAGAAATCTTGGCGAAGATTGCAGACATGATCAGTGCTATCTATGCGCTTGAAGCAGCCATCGCTCGTACAGACAAGGCGATCGCACGCACAGGCGAAGAGAAGAACACTCTCAAAGTCCGCTATACAGAAATCTTTGCAGAACAAGTGTTCAAACAAGTCGAACTCATGGCGAAAGAAGTGTTGTATGCAGCGGCGTCTGGTGACGAGCAGCGCATGCTTCTCTCGGCAATGAAGAAGTTCAGCCGCTATCAGCCGATCAATGTGATCGGGACGAAGCGTGAAGTCGCTGCGAGCCTCATCAAAGCGAACAAGTTTATCGTGTAATTCAATCGACAGAAAGGGTGGACCGGACGCGGTCGGCCCTTTCTTTTTTTGACCTCTGCCACGTACAATAGAAACGAGGGGGAGAGACGATGAGAACACGCGATAGATTGCTTGAACGAATGGAACAAATCGGAGAATCGGTTGCCGCACACGAAGGGACGCTGATGCTGCTTGCATTAGGGTCGATTGGACAAGAAACGGAGCGGTTGGATGATTACTCGGACCTCGATTTCTTTTTGATTGTCGAGGATGGACAGAAGGCACGCTTTATCGACCGACTCGACTGGCTTGAAGTCGAACCGCTTCACTATCAGTTTCAAAACACGAAAGACGGACATAAGATCATGTATCACGATGGCATCTACGGTGAATTCGCCGTCTTTGAAGTACATGAACTCGCAGCGATCGCCTATACACCAGGACGCGTCGTCTGGCGACGGGACGAAGCACTCGACGTGTTCGCGACACCGCGTCTTGAGATCGCGCGTGAAGCGACGGCTTACTACTATGAAGAAGCATTGACGAACCTATATGTCGGCTTGCTTCGGGAACGTCGGGGCGAGATGCTCGCCGGGTTCGAACTCGTCCAAGTCGCGGCAGTACAAAACGTCTTGAAGGCGCTCGGTGGACAAGGAGACCCGTTCAACCCGACACGTCGGGTCGAGACGAGACATCCAGAGATGATTCCTTTCCTGTCAGGCGGGGTATTAGGATACGGCAGGTCAAGCGAAGCGGCAGCGGTCATCCTTCGCTTTATGGAAGAGCGACATTCCGTCAATCCGACGATGAAACGAGAGATCGAACGGTTGCTTGAGACGTGAATTGATTTCTCTAGATATGCTACATTGATGAAAGAGGTGATGAACAGATGGTGACACTATACGGCTATCCACCATGCAGTACGTGTAAAAAAGCAGAAAAATGGTTGAAAGAGCAAGGCGTCGATTATACATACGTTCATATCGTCGAATCGACACCGACGAAAGAAGAACTCGCCGAGCTGTGGAAACAATCGGACTTACCGCTTAAGAAATTCTTCAACACGAGCGGGCAAGTGTATCGGAACGAAGGCATCAAAGACAAGCTGCCAAATCTATCAGAAGACGAACAACTTGAGCTATTATCAAGCAATGGTATGCTTTTGAAGCGTCCAATCGTCACAAATGGTGAAAAAACGACGGTCGGATTTTCAGAAAAGTCCTTTACGGACGTTTGGGGCTAAGTGCTATAATACAGATGTGAGTCTAATTTATTTGAGGGGGAAGTTAGGATGAGCAAAGTACCAGCAAATTTACGTTATTCGAAAGAACATGAGTGGGTAGAAGTGAACGGAACGAAAGCCCGCATCGGCATCACGGATTTCGCACAGAGCGAACTAGGGGATATCGTGTTTGTGGAACTCCCAGAAGTTGACGGTACGATTTTGCTCGACGAGCCATTCGGTTCAGTCGAATCAGTGAAGACGGTCTCTGAGTTGTATGCGCCAGTATCAGGACGCATCACAGCAGTGAACGAGGACCTTGCAGATTCTCCAGAACTCGTCAACGAGTCACCGTTTGAAAATGCATGGATGATCGAAGTTGAGTTGACGGAAGAGTCAGACCTCGACAAGCTCATGTCTGCAGAAGAATATGAAGCGATGATTCAAGGATAAGTAAAACCGGCCTCTCCTAATTGGAGAAGCCGGCTTTTTTAATGCTTACTCGAAATCAAGACGGTAGTGGTCTGATTTGACGAGCGTCGTCCGTTCGAACACACGATAGAAGAAAATCCCGAGTCCGACTGGAATAAGCCCGAACAAGACGATCACGAGAAGTACGTTGAACAAGGCGAATCCGCCCGGCATGAGTTGTAGCGCGTTTACCGGTCCGATGAGTCCAGATACGCCAAACCCTGCGCTGATTGGAGTCCCCTCGATTCTTAATATACCAGCGAGCGCACCGAGGATGGCCGCATTCGCCAAAATCGGAAGCATCATAATCGGGCGTCGGACGAAGTTTGCCATTTGAATCTTCGGTGACCCGAGGAAGTGGGCGATCGATGTACCGGTCGCGTTCGCCTGCCAACCCGCGATGGCGAGACCGAACCCAGCGGCGACGACGCCGAGGTTTGCCGCACCGGCTGCAACGCCTGATAGACTGATGGCCGTTGCGATCCCGACAGTCGAAATCGGCGAGACGATGATGAGCGAGAACGCCATCGCGATCAGGATGCCCATGAGAACCGGTTGAAGATCCGTCATCGTCATGATGAGGTATCCGATGTATGTCGTGATCTGTGAAATATACGTCAATAAGAAGGCACCGATGCCGCCTGCGACGACAATGACTGTCATCGGCATGACGATGACGGTATACGTCTTCAAATGTGGGGCGAGCTTCATGACGAGAATCGTAGCGATCGCAGCGGTCACACCGGCTGTGATCACGTCACCGATTCCGGCCATCACAAACGCACCTTCGTTAATTCGAACGGCGCCACTGCCGACATAGGTTGCGATGGCGATTGTTCCAGCCTCTAAAATCGATCGTCCGAACTGCATCGCGACGGCAAGACCGATAATGGCCGGGAGGAGGCGCATCGCAATCGTCGTCGCATCCAATATGAATTGAAGAGACGGAAAATAAGGGAGTATAGCTTTCGTGAGTTCGCCGAGCAGCGCACTCGGGATGAGGGCGATCAGAATCGCCATGCTGAGACCGTTTAAGACGTTCATCGTAAATTGCTTTGTCGTACCTGTTGCCTGTTCCGTCATCATTCATTCACCTGTCCTTCTTCTTTGCTGTTATGTACAAAAGCGATAAAGTTAGAATCCATATTATTCCTATCAGACAGAAGAGTCAAGAGAATCATTGAAAAATTCTGAAATTTCACGAGAGCACGATTTTTGAACGTGACTCGAACGACCATTATAATGACAGGAGAGGTGAGAAAAATGATTACAGACGGATTCTTATATATATACGCGCCAATGTGTGGTACATGCGCTGTCGCGGAGAAAATGTTGACGGTCGTCGAGGCGGTCGACCCTGAAATTCAGATTGAAAAGCGCGATGCGAACTATATCCCAAACGAGCTTGAAGCCTATCAGGTGATGAGCGTCCCAGCGTTGTTAAAGCTTGAAAATGGCGAGGTTCGGGATCGCCTTTATGCCTTTCAAAACGTTCAACACGTCCTCTCTTTCGTGAAGTGAGAGAGGAACATTAGAATAATCTGAAAATTTTAAATAATCAGTTGACACAGAAAGTTCACGAATGGTATATTCATTACAACATCTTACTTGAACACAAAATAGGACGCGATATTCCCGACATCAAGACGTTTTGATGAAGCCGATGCTACCTTTATACGAATACACGTCAGTCTTCCCTTCGATTGTCCCCCAAAAAAATCAAGCGAAGAAAGACGTTCCGTATAATCGCACGGTCCAAGTCAAGATCGAGTGATGATTGGTGAATCTCCCCCATATAAGGATGTAAATCTTGAACGGGCAAAAGATTTTCATCTATGGGCTGTCCTTCCGTGACTCAAGGTGCTACGTTCTGTGTCGTCCTCGGACGGCACCTTTTTTTGATTTTTTTGAAAAAATGATTTGACAGCAGAAAAAGCTGTCGCTATGATAAAGCTAATCGAATACACAACACTCTTATCAAGAGAGGCTGAGGGACTGGCCCTATGACGCCCAGCAACCGCGGAGCAATCCGAAATGGTGCTAATTCCAGCAAGGTGAGAAACCTTGACAGATGAGAGCAATCGTTGTCCGTACGATAAAGTGCGCACGTTTGCTCAAACGTGCGCGCTTTTTTTGTTGTCAGGAGGGAAAGGAATTGATTCAACTACGAAACGTCGCCAAATGGTTCGATACGAAGAATGGTCGTGTCCAGGCGGTGGATGATGTGTCACTAACGATTGATCGCGGTGAAATTTTTGGAATAATCGGATATTCGGGGGCGGGGAAGTCGACGCTCATCCGATTACTCAACCGTCTCGAATCACCGTCTAGCGGTGAAATAGAGGTCGCCGGGAGTGAGCTCACGAAGCTCAGCCCGAAAGAATTACGAGGGGTTCGCAAGAACGTCTCGATGGTCTTCCAGCACTTTAACCTTCTGTGGTCGCGCACGGTCGCAGAAAACATCAGCTTCCCACTCGAATTGATCGGGGTTCCGGCAAGTGAGCGGAAACGTCGGGTTCAGGAACTCGTCGAGCTCGTCGGACTATCAGGTCGCGAAGATAGCTATCCGTCACAATTATCCGGCGGTCAAAAACAGCGAGTAGGGATTGCCCGCGCGCTCGCTACAAATCCAGAGGTGCTCCTCTGTGACGAAGCGACAAGCGCGCTCGATCCGAAGACGACGGATTCGATTCTTGAACTGCTCGTCAGCATCAATAAGAAGCTCGGATTGACAATCGTCCTCATCACGCATGAAATGCACGTTATCCAAAAGATTTGTCATCGCGTCGCCGTGATGGAGGCAGGGAAAGTTGTCGAGACGGGTCAAGTCTCTGATGTGTTCCAACATCCGGAGCAGCCGATCACGAAAGAATTCGTGAAACAAATTGGGGCGGTCGACGATCTGTCGCTCACGTTCGAACATTTGAAAGCACGCTATCCGAGTGGGCAAATCGTCAAATTGAAATTCTTGAACGAAACGGCAGAACAACCGATTTTGTCTGATGTCCTTAAGACGCACGACATCGGATTCAACATCATCGGCGGGAACGTGACTCAGTCACAAGTCGGTGCGCTCGGCACGCTATTCATCCAATTGATTGGGGAAGCACGAGAAATCGAACGCGCCATCGCGTCGATTCGTTCGCAATCAGTAGAAGTGGAGGTGGAAAGCGATGTTTCCTAACGTAGACTGGCAAATCATGATGGAACAGACATGGGAGACGTTATACATGACGCTCGTCGCGGGTGTCGCGACGTTTGTGATTGGACTCGCTTTAGGTTTGATTCTTTATATTACAAACGAATCGCTATTATTGAAGAATCGTCCAATTTACGTCTTCGTCAGCGCGATCGTCAACGTATTTCGTTCGATCCCGTTCATCATCTTAATCATTTTACTCATCCCGTTCACGTTGTTCCTGCTCGGTACCATGCTCGGTTCGACGGCGGCGCTTCCGGCACTCATCATCGGAGCTGCACCGTTCTACGCCCGTATGGTCGAACTTGCCCTTCGTGAAGTCGACCGCGGTGTCATTGAGGCAGCGGAATCGATGGGCGCGACGAAATGGCAAATCATCTACAAAGTCTTGATTCCGGAAGCACTTCCGGCAATCGTTTCAGGACTCACAGTGACCATCGTTGCAATCGTCGGTTATACGGCGATGGCCGGCGTCGTCGGAGGCGGCGGACTCGGGAACTTGGCCTTCTTGGAAGGCTTCCAACGCTCACAAAACGACGTCACGTTCGTGGCGACGGTGCTCATCTTGATCATCGTGTTCGTCATCCAGTTCATCGGTGACCGACTCGTCACAAAAATTGATAAACGTTCAGCTTAATAACACATATACCATTTGGAGGGATTCATGATGAAAACTTGGAAAACAGTACTCGGATTGACAGCTTTATCAGCATTCACAGTTCTCGCGGCTTGCGGCGGGGAAGAGGCAGAAACAGGTTCTGGCGATGAAAAAACATTGATTGTCGGTGCGTCGAACGTACCGCACGCTGAGATTTTAGAGCACGTACAAGAAGAATATGAAGCAAAGGGCTACAAACTCGAAATCAAGAAGTTCCAAGACTACGTGCTTCCGAACAAGACGCTCGCAAGCGGTGAGCTCGATGCGAACTACTTCCAACACGAGCCGTACCTTGAGTCACAAATGGCTGAAAACAAAGACTATAAATTCGCATCTGCGGGTGGCGTTCACATCGAGCCAATCGGTGTGTACTCACAAAAATACAAATCGCTCGACGAACTTCCTGAAGGCGCAGAAATCATCATGAGTTCATCGGTCGCTGACCACGGGCGTATCCTCACGATGCTCCAATCAGAAGGTCTCATCACACTTGCTGAAGGCAAAACAGTCGATGCAACTGTCTCTGACATCGTCGACAACCCGAAAGACTTGAAATTCAAGACGGACGTTGAAGCAGCACTTCTTCCGACAGCTTACAACAACGGAGAAGGCGATGCGGTTCTCATCAACACGAACTACGCAATCGATGCAGGTCTCAACCCACTTGAAGATGCCATCGCACTTGAAGGCGAAGACTCACCATACGTCAACTTGATCGTCACACGTGAAGGGGACGAAGAAGATGAGCGCGTCAAGGCACTCCTCGAAGTATTGACTTCTGAAGAGACACAACAGTGGATCTTAGACGAATACAAAGGTGCGGTTGTACCGGTAAAACAATAAGCAGTCTCGACTCAGGGATCATCCCCTGGGTCTTTTTTTGTCTAGTGTTCTTTCATAAAGAGAAGTACACTACATATATGAAAGAAAAGGGGGGATTTGGATGAAGCTCAGACAGATTCATCCACTGACGTGGGGCGTCCTGTTCGGGACGTTTTTTGCACGACTGGCGACGTTTTTCGTCATGCCATTTTTTGCGATCTATCTGGCCACGCTCGGATTTTCGGCGAGTGTGATTGGAACGATCTTTGCCGTGACGGCACTTTCGGGTCTGTTCATGAGCTTCTTTGGGGGGACACTCTCTGACCGATATGGGCGAAAACAACTCATGCTGATTGGGATTGTGCTCAATGCCGTCACGTTCGCTGGCCTTGCGCTTGCGACCGATCTGTTTTGGTTTTATATGCTATCGATCTTGATGGGCATGTCGCGATCTTTCTTAGAACCGGCTTCACGCGCACTCATCAGTGACACGACGCAGGCAGACCAACGGGTCATCGTCTATAACGTCCGTTACTTTATGATCAATATCGCCGCGGCCATCGGGCCACTCTTAGCGGTCGTCTTGTCGCTCACCGGTGTGAAGACCGCATTCTTTGTTGTGACGGCAGTGTACATATTGTATGGAATTATCATCTCGATCTTGTTTTATAAGTATCCGTTTAAAGAGGGGGATGGGGTCAAGGCACGGCCACGTTTGACGGAGACGTTTCGCGTCCTACGAGACGACCGGACATTCCGTGCGGTCATCATCGGGATGATCTTCGCGATTATCGGTTATAGCCAGTTCAATTCGACGCTCCCGCAATTCATCGCGCTACGCGATGGATTAGAAGAAGGCTCGAGATTATTCGCCTACTTATTGACGACGAACGCCATCACGGTTCTCATCGTCCAATATCCGATTATGCGTTTCGGGATTCGTGTCTCTCCGATCAAGTCACTCTTTTTCGGGATTTCGACGTTGTCGTTGGGACTCTTACTCATCGGATTTGCGACGGTGGAGTGGGTATTGTTCGTTGCGATGGCCATCTTCACGGTCGGCGAGGTGTTGATGTTCACGATGACGGACGTATTGACGGATGAACTAGCTCCTGAACATTTACGGGGAACTTATTTTGGGGCGATGGGATTGACGTCACTCGGTCAGACAATCGGACCGATTATCGGTGGGGTGTTACTGGATACGTTTGGCCAATCATCGCTTCCGGTTTTCGGAAGTTTGGCGCTCTTAACGGGATGTGGTGCCTTCTTCTTCGCGGCCGCAGTACGAGAGCGGAAAGCCGTCCTCGCACTCGTCGAAGAGAATGCCGGATAATGTCTTGATTTCCTACTATTAGCATTCTCAACTTTTATCATTCTATTGAGAATGAATTCTAAGGTGAGTCGCTTGAAATAAAAAAATGACTAGTCTAAGATTAGAATATATCTAATCTACGCCATTCACTATGGCGAGAAAATACGGAAGGGGTATCCGAATGTCTAACGTACCACAAATGAAAATTGATGACCTCCGCGTCTCAATCGAAGGAAAAGAGATTGTCAAAGGTCTTAACCTAGAAATTAAAGGTGGCGAAATTCATGCCATCATGGGTCCAAACGGGACTGGTAAATCAACACTCGCATCAGCACTCATGGGTCATCCACTTTATGAGGTCACTGGGGGAAGCGTCGAATTAAACGGCGAAGATGTCCTCGAGATGGAAGTCGACGAGCGCGCACAAGCAGGGATGTTCCTTGCAATGCAATACCCGGCTGAAATCAGTGGTGTGACAAACGCAGACTTCTTGCGTTCAGCAATCAACTCACGTCGTGAAGAAGGTCAAGAAATCTCGCTTATGAAGTTCATCCGTGAACTCGATGCGAAGATGGAACTTCTCGAAATCCCTTCAGAAATGGCACACCGCTATTTAAACGAAGGATTCTCAGGCGGTGAGAAGAAACGTAACGAGATTCTTCAAATGATGATGATTCAACCGAACATCGCCATCTTGGATGAAATCGACTCAGGTCTTGATATCGATGCGCTCAAAGTTGTCGCAAAAGGCGTCAACGAAATGCGTTCAGAAGAGTTCGGTTGCTTGATCATCACGCACTATCAGCGTCTCCTCAACTATATCGAGCCAGACTTCGTACACATCATGATGGACGGAAAAATCGTCATGTCTGGTGGCAAAGAGCTCGCACAACGACTCGAGGCAGAAGGTTACGACTGGGTGAAGCAAGATCTCGGAATGACAGTAGACACAGAAGCGTAAGGAGGCTGTACGATGACCGTACAATTTGAATTGGATGCACAAGCGTTGTCGGCACGTGCAGAAGCGCTCGGCGGACCAGCATGGATGGTCAACCGTCGTAAAGAGGCAGCAGAACTTGCGCCGACACTTGCTTTGCCAAAAGTTGAAAAGATTAAGATTGATAAGTGGGACTTCGCAGCGGGTGATGTCAATCTCGAACCGAAAGACGGTTTGACAGCTGACATCGAATCACTTCTCGGAGACCACCGGACAAACGTGCTCGTTGAACGCAACGGTCATGTCGTCTATAACGAATTGTCGATGCCAGAAGGCGTCTTATTCATGGGAATCAAAGAAGCGATGGAGCAACATCCAGAGCTCGTTGAGAAATACTTCATGACGGAAGGCGTACGTGTCGATGAAGAACGTCTTTCGGCGTTGAATGCTGCCCTCACAAACGGTGGGGCGTTCATCTACGTACCGAAAAACACACAGTTGAAAGATCCGCTTCAAGCGATCTTCACGATGGAACAGGCGAACGGTGCCCTCTATCACCACACGATTCTCGTCGCTGACGAAGGTAGTGAAGTGACATACATCGAAAACTTCCTTTCTGGTACGAACGAACCGCACACGGTCAACGTCGTGACGGAAGTATTCGCTGGAGAGAACGCGAAAGTCGTCTTCGGTGGTGTCGATCAGCTCGCTGAATCTGCCCTCACGTTCATGAACCGTCGCGGTGTCGTCTATGCGAATGGTCGCCTCGATTGGGCGCTCGGTCACATGAACGACGGAAACTCGGTCGTCGAGACGAAGACTCACCTCGTCGGTGATAACACATATTCGGATACAAAAGCTGTGACAATCGGTCGCGGTGCACAAAAACAAAACTTCAACATCCGTACCGACCACTTCGGAAAAGCATCTGAAGGGTTCATCTTGATTCACGGTGTCCAAAAAGACGCAGCCACTGCGATCTTCAGCGGAACATCGATGATTCACCACGGTGCGTCAAAATCGAACGGTGTTCAAACAGAGCGCGTCTTGATGCTCTCTGAAAAAGCACGTGGGGATGCCAACCCGATTCTTCTCATCGATGAAGATGATGTTATGGCAGGTCACGCGGCATCAGTTGGCCGTGTCGATGATGTTCAATTGTACTACTTGATGAGCCGTGGTTTGTCTCGCCAAGAGGCAGAGCGTTTAATCATCCACGGATTCTTGACGCCTGTCGTCGAAGAACTCGCAATCGATTCGGTCAAAGACCGTCTCCGCGAAGTCATCGAAGGGAAAGTACGTTAAGATGTTGAACGCCTCGATTCGTGAACAGTTTCCGATTTTAGATCAGGAAATCAATGGACACCCGCTCGTTTATCTTGATAGCGCGGCGAGCTCACAAAAGCCGCTCGCTGTCATCGAGGCGATCGAGGACTATTATCGTCGCAACCATTCGAACGTGCATCGTGGCGTCCATACGCTCGGGACGCAAGCAACGGATGCGTATGAAGGAGCACGCGAACGCGTCCGCTCGTTCATCCATGCGGCGGTTCCTGAAGAAATCATTTTCACACGTGGGACGACGACGGCCATCAACTTGGTCGCGTCGAGCTACGGAGATGCGAATGTCGGTGAAGGCGATGAAATCGTGCTCACTCCGATGGAACACCATGCGAACTTGATTCCGTGGCAACAACTTGCCAAGCGCAAAGGTGCGACGCTTCGTTACGTCGAACTCACGCCGGACGGACGTGTCACATTGGATGCCGTTCAAGCCGTCTTATCGGATCGGACGAAAATCGTCGCGATGAGCCACGTCTCGAACGTGCTCGGTACGATCAATCCGATTGCCGAAGTCGCTCGACTCGCGCATGAGTTTGGTGCCGTCATGGTCGTCGATGCCGCACAAAGTGCACCGCATCGTAAACTGGACGTTCAGGCGCTCGACTGTGACTTCCTTGCCTTTTCTGGACATAAGATGCTCGGACCGACTGGAATCGGTGTCTTATACGGGAAGAAACAACTTCTCAAAAACATGGAGCCAGTCGAGTTCGGTGGCGAGATGATCGACTACGTCGATTTGTATGAATCGACGTGGAAAGACATCCCGTACCGCTTCGAAGCGGGAACACCGATTATTGCTGGGGCGGTCGGACTCGCGGCAGCCATCGATTTCTTAGAAGAAATAGGGCTTGAGAACGTCGAAGCACACGAACGTGAACTCGCGTCTTACGCGATCGAGCAGATGAAAACGATTGAAGGGATCGAGATTTACGGTCCTGAAGATCGCGTCGGTCTCGTCACGTTCAACTTGAAGGACGTGCATGCGCATGACCTCGCGACCGTTCTCGATATGCAAGGCATCGCGGTTCGTGCCGGTCACCACTGTGCACAACCACTCATGCGTCTTTTGAAGCAATCATCGACGGCGCGGGCGAGCTTCTATTTGTACAACACAAAAGAAGAGGTCGACCGTTTCATCGAGGGATTACGTCAAACGAAGGAGTATTTCAATTATGAGTTTTAATAATCTCGACATGTTGTACCGCCAGGTCATCATGGATCACTATAAAAACCCAAGAAACCGTGGCGTCATCGAAGATGGCGTGACGGTGGACTTGAACAACCCGACATGTGGGGATTCGCTTCGTCTTCAACTACAAGTCGAAGACGACATCGTCAAAGATGCGAAGTTCGAAGGGGAAGGCTGCTCAATCAGTCTCGCCTCGGCATCGATGATGACCCAAATCGTCAAAGGAAAAACAGTAGAAGAGGCGCTTCAACTCGCCAACATCTTCTCTGAAATGGTTCAAGGCAAAGAGTACGACACGGATACGTTTGACCTCGGTGATATCGAGGCGCTCTCAGGCGTATCGAAATTCCCGGCTCGAATCAAGTGTGCCACGCTTGCGTGGAAGGCGCTTGAAAAAGGAGTAGACGAGGACGCGTAAGGAGAAGGAGGAGACCGATATGGCAAAGAATATGCCGGAAATTGGCGATTATAAATACGGCTTCCATGATCGGGACGTTTCGATTTTCCGTTCAGGCCGCGGCTTGACGACAGAAATCGTAGAGACGATCTCGCGCATGAAAGAAGAGCCACAATGGATGCTCGACTTCCGTTTGAAGTCGTTGGATCACTTCAACAAGATGGCGATGCCGACATGGGGCGGAGACCTCTCGGCACTTGATTTCGACGAAATCACTTACTATGTCAAACCATCTGAAAAGACAGAACGCTCATGGGATGAGGTACCAGAAGAAATCAAACGTACGTTTGACAAGCTCGGTATCCCAGAAGCAGAGCAAAAATACTTGGCAGGTGTCTCGGCTCAGTATGAGTCTGAGGTTGTCTACCACAGTATGCAAGAAGACTTCGAAGCCAAAGGTGTCATCTTCAAAGATACAGACACAGCACTCAAAGAAGACGAAGAAATCTTCAAAGAGTACTTCGGGAAGTTGATCCCGCCGACGGACAACAAGTTCGCGGCCCTCAACTCAGCTGTTTGGTCGGGTGGCTCGTTCATCTACGTACCAAAAGGCGTGAAACTCGAGCAACCGCTCCAAGCCTATTTCCGCATCAACTCGGAAAACATGGGTCAATTTGAGCGTACGCTCATCATCGTTGACGAAGGCGCATCGGTTCATTACGTCGAAGGATGTACAGCACCGGTTTACACAACGAACTCGCTTCACTCAGCGGTCGTTGAGATTTTCGTCAACAAAGACGCATACTGCCGTTACACGACAATCCAAAACTGGGCGAACAACGTCTACAACTTGGTAACGAAACGTGCAGTCTGTGAAGCGGGTGGATCAATGGAGTGGATCGATGGAAACATCGGATCGAAACTCACGATGAAATACCCGGCTGTCATCTTGAAAGGGGAAGGCGCACGTGGGATGACACTCTCGATCGCCCTCGCTGGTAAAGGACAGCACCAAGAC
This sequence comes from Exiguobacterium sp. s183, assembly GCF_018617655.1. Taxonomy (NCBI): domain Bacteria; kingdom Bacillati; phylum Bacillota; class Bacilli; order Caryophanales; genus Exiguobacterium; species Exiguobacterium sp. s183. The sequence continues at coordinate 4,492 of NZ_JACSKN010000006.1, read as the reverse complement.
GCTGGAGCGAAAATGATTCACCTCGCGCCGAACACGTCTTCGTCAATCGTCTCAAAATCGATTTCGAAACAAGGCGGAAAAGTATCGTACCGTGGAATCGTCCACTTCGGCCGTAAGGCGAAGGGCGCGCGCTCGAACATCGAGTGTGACACGCTCATCATGGACAACGAGTCAACGTCAGATACAATCCCGTACAACGAAATCTTGAACGACCAAGTGTCGCTCGAGCACGAAGCGAAAGTCTCAAAAGTGTCAGAAGAGCAACTCTTCTACCTCATGAGCCGTGGAATCTCGGAAGAAGAAGCGACAGAAATGATCGTGATGGGCTTCATCGAGCCATTCACAAAAGAATTGCCAATGGAATATGCGGTCGAAATGAACCGTCTCATCAAGTTCGAGATGGAAGGTTCGATTGGATAATCGTGACTTTGAAACCAGCGAAGCTAAGCTTCGCTGGTTTTTTGTATAATGAAATAAGGAGGCGATAACGTGACCCATCGATTTTTAGTAGAGAGCCGAGAGATTTATTCATTCATGAATCCCATGCTTGTCATTTGCCCGAGATGTGGGGGACAGGCTGATGTGTGGGAGAAGAATGATGAGGTGCGCCTCAGTTGTCTTCATTGCGGTCATTTGCAAATGAAGGAGAGCGGTACGAAGTACGTCGGAGAACCAATCGATGTTCATTTTGGTTTGCCGCTATTTTTACAAACAGGTTGTTGTGGTCATGTGTTATGGGCTTACAACCGTGAACACCTCAACTATATTAAATATTATATCGAGGCAAAGATTCGGACGAGCGAGGGAACGAACCGTAGTCTCGAAAGTCGATTACCCGCTTGGATGAAACGCAAGCAGAATCGTAAAGAAGTATTACGAACGATTGAAAAATTAGAGCTTATGATAGAAGGTTCAACAGCATGAACCGACGAGAAGAACTGCAATACATAGAGAGACACCAATTGACATCGGTAATGAACGAGACAAAATGGCAACGTCTTAATCGAGCTGTCTCTGAAGCGTTGACGCATGCGCCGTCGTATCAAATGAAATACTTAAGGGAGGATACGTTATTTCCAAGTGATTTGTTATCCGAGTATGAAATATCGTGGGGAGAGTGGGATGAGATTTGGCTGGAATCCCGTTTACGCTCCATCGAATTGATTCGTTTGCGACCAAGCGTACTGCTCTATAAGGGAGTGATTCTTGACCCAGATGTTTGTGATATGTCCACCGAACTCATTTCAATTTTAGAGAGAGAAAAAATTCCGTTCATTCTGGAAAGTGAGACGATTCAAATTTTTGGTTATGTTCGGAATACAGGAATCTTTGAATCGAAGTAGGATATTTAATAAATAAAAGTAGTCATAACGAATATCGTTGCTTATGGAGGTTATATTGAAAAAAATTTTATTTATATTTCTTTCGTTTATTTTTTGGTGGATTCTAATTGATGAGTTAATTTTATTCATTCCAACTAAAAATTTTGCACTACTGTTTCTTTCAGCTCTTTTTTGGGCTCCAGTATTTTCTGTTTTTATTACATTTTTAAGTGTTTATTACTTTGAAAAGCTCAGTAATCCCAAACTGTACTGGAGTATTGTGGCAACATATTCATTTGTCTCATTATGGAGTATATTAAAAATTGTCCGTATTTTATATTTTTTAAAAATCTTTGAAGTAAGATCTTAACATTGCTTCAAAACAGTGAAAAACCTCTGACTAAGTTTAGCTTATAAAAGAGAAAAGGCGAGTGACCCGATTGATGCTGGGTCACTCGCCTTTTGTACAATAAAATTTAATATATTCGTGTATTTTTCATGCGGCTTTTGTCGTTAAAGATGGAAGAGTCGGGTATGCTAAAAAGAGAATGATATATAGAAAGGAAGGATCCACATGACACGTATTCCGCATAAAGATGATATTGACCCGAAAGACATCACTCGCATCGCCGTCATCGGTGCAGGGTGGGTCGGGGTCAGTTTTGCTTATCAATTATCGACGGCAGCCCTTTGTGAAGAGCTCGTCTTAATCGACTCGAATCATGCCAAGGCGGAAGGGGAGGCAATGGACCTGAATCACGGCATCTCGTTCGCCCCGACACCGGTCCGAATCTGGGCAGGCGATTATTCAGATTGTAAAGACGCAGATATCGTCGTCATCACGGCAGGAGCCGCACAAAAACTCGGCCAAACACGGATGGACCTCGTTGAGCAAAACGCGAAGGTCGTCCGCACCGTGACGGAAGACTTGATGAAGAGTGGATTTGACGGCATTTTAGTCGTTGCGACGAACCCAGTCGATGTGATGGCGCACGTCGCTTGGAAGGCATCGGGCCTACCGAAAGAACGCGTCATCGGTTCGGGGACCGTCCTCGACACGGCACGACTCCGCTACAAACTCGGAGACTATTTCGAACTGTCGCCGCGAAATTGCCACGCTTATTATATGGGGGAACACGGCGATACTGGATTTGTCGCGTGGAACAATGCCCGCATCTACGGAAAGAGTATTGATGAACTATTGGCAGAGAACAAGAAGTATCAGTTTGAGGACTTGGAATTTATTTATACAGATGTGCGTGACGCTGCTTATCAGATTATTGAGTATAAGAGTGCCGCCTATTATGCGATTGGGGTCGGCTTGCTACGCATCATCCGGGCCATCGTGCGAAATGAAAACTCCGTCGTCACGATTGGGGCTCATTTAGACGGCGAGTATGGGGCGACTGATGTGCATATCGGCGTACCGGCCTTGATTGACCGAAGCGGTATTCGCAAAATCATCGAGATTGAATTGACGGACGAAGAACAACAGAAGTTTGACGCCTCGGTACAAGCCGTCAAGGCTGGAATCGAGAAGGTCGAACCGGCCTCCTAACAAAACAATCCGACTGCGTGAGCAGTCGGATTGTTGGTTAAGATGCTTCTTCTTCAGCGATATCTTTCTTATAGTACTTCTCAGACGTGAAGAATTCGGTCGTTAATCGCTTCACCTCGCTGCTGAGTAACAATACGGCAATCATGTTCGGGATGAGAATCATCGCGAGCATCAAGTCGAGGAAGTTCCAAATCATTTGGGCGCCTCCGATCGAACCGATGACAATCGAGACGATATAGACGGCCTTCATGATTTTTCCTGCCGTTAAACCGAATAAGTACTCCGCCTGACGCGAGCCGTAAAAGATAATGACGATGATTGTCGAGAGCACGAAGAAAATGAGGGAGATCGTGACAAGTAAACTTCCCGTATACCCAAAGTATTCACGGAAGGCGATTGTCGTCAATGCTGCTGGGTCTTCCATTGCTCCATCCGCTGTCCACACACCTGAAGACAAGACGACGAAGGCGGTCGTACTACAAATGATCAACGTATCGATGACGATTCCGATGACCGCCCAGAATCCTTGGCGTACCGGATGATCCGTCTGTGCAGCGGCATGGGCGATTGGTGCCGTCCCAAGACCGGCTTCATTCGAATAGAGTCCGCGGGCGAAGCCCCAACGAATTGTTTCGGCGACTGCGGCTCCGGCGAAACCACCGAACGCGGCCATCGGCTCGAACGCGTAAGAGAAAATAAGACTGAGCACGTTTGGAATCTCAGACAAGTTCATCAACACGATGATGAGTCCTGCCCCGACGTAGACGAGCGCCATCCCAGGAACGACGATCTCCGTCACTTTCGCAATCCGTTTCAAACCACCGAAGACGATGATACCGACAAGAACGGCAACGACAATGCCAGTGATGAGCGTGTTTCCGTTGAACGTCTCACGAACTGCGGAGCTGACGGCGTTCCCCTGTACCATGATACTCGGGATGAGTTCGATCATGAGGGCAAAGGCGAACCAAGTCGCAAGCCATTTCCAACGAAGGCCTTTTGATATGTAGTAGACAGGTCCACCGACAAATTCGCCGGCGTCATTCTTTTCACGATAGTGGACGGCAAGTACGCTCTCCGAGAACTTGATGGCCATGCCGATGATGTCAATGACCCACATCCAGAAGATGGCACCCGGTCCCCCGAACATGATCGCTGCAGGCACACCGATGATGTTCGCGGCCCCGACTGTTGAAGAGAGCGCTGACGTTAAAGCTTGTCTCGGGCTTATGTCGCCCTTACCTTTTGGTTTTTTAAAGATACTGCCGAATGTTTGTTTAACTAAATCAGGCGAGAATTCTCCCTCCTCTAAGCGTCTCGGGGCGTAGCCCGGCGTAGGCGGAGGATGAATCGCCCGGTCCAAAACTCTTCTCTCCCTGTGACAGATGTAGCGAACAAAAGTTCGTGATTCCGTCAGATTCTCCCTCCGCCTCCGCGGGTATCTGATGAGGAAGATGATTCACAATCTTCTGGAGGGAGGAGGGACGGACATGCTGAAAGCCTACAAATATCGGCTTCACCCAACGCCGGCACAGGCCGAGTTCCTCATCAAGACGATCGGCTGCGCCCGGTTCATCTACAACAAGCTGCTCGAGGACCGCATCGCCATCCG
>NZ_JACSKN010000005.1:0-205593 GCF_018617655.1 Exiguobacterium sp. s183 | reverse complement strand
GTTCCCATGCCGAACACGGAAGTTAAGCGTCTCAGCGCCGAAAGTAGTTGGGGGATCTCCCCCTGTGAGGATAGGACGTTGCCAGGCAAACGGTGGTTCTGGAGCATTCGCTCAAGGGCCGCCGTTTTTTCTTATCATCGATTTAGTCTAGGGGAAGAGAGGACGTAAGAAATGGCTAAGAAGATCAAAGTATATGTCGAACCAAATGAAACGGTCAGCGAATGTTTAGATCGAATCAATGAAATGGGTTATCGTCCTATACGCCGCATTGAAAAGCCCGTCTTTGAGCAAACGGGAGCCAAAGATGAACCTGTCCATTCCCATCAATCGATTTTATTTGAATGCGTCTCTAAAGAATCCTAATGCCAAGCCGTCACACTATCTGTGTGACGGCTTTTTTATATCTTAAAATGAATGCTTGCGTTCAAAGCATCGGTCTCCAAGCGCATTCAATAAAGTTTGAGCGCGTTTCTCTATCTTTTTAGGAAGATTCTCTTTACTAAAGTATTCAAGAGCCAGGCTTTCACCGTCTTCCATCAGAACCTCTCCATGTACTCCTTTTGCCTGATATAAATGGATGACACCGTATGTTTCATCGCCGTTCGGATATTTAAAGTAACCATCCGGACCGGAAAAGACTTGAATGAATTCAAATTGCTTAGCGAAAAGTCCAGTTTCTTCTTTTAATTCTCGTGCAGCGACTTCTTCCAACGTTTCTCCGAGCTCCATCGATCCTCCTGGTAAACCCCAGTCAAGTGTATCCGATCGGAATTGCATCAGTACCTCTTGTTTTTGGTTGATGACCAAAATGGTCGCTCCAACGCTGATGATCGGACGGTTGCCAATCACTTCCCGAAGACTTGATATGTAATTCATCTAACTCCCCCTTTTATAATAGAATACAGGATACATAGAGAAGATTCTTCTTATATCCAAAAAGCGAACGATAAATATTCAGACAATTAAAATGTTCGCAGTTTATTGACATGTTTTCAAAGAACAAGGTACGATAGGCGTGTGAGATAGGAAAAATAAATAGTGCTCCATATAATCGCAAGGAAATGGCTTGCAAGTTTCTACCTGATCACCGATTCTGATCAGACTATGGGGTGTAGCTGACGTGTATTTGTCATGCCTATACCCTAAACTGATTGCTCGGTTTAGGGATTTCTTTTTGTAAGGGGGACATTTGGAATGAACGTAGTAGTTGGAGTAATCATGGGTAGTTCATCTGACTGGGAGACGATGAAACATACATGTGACATGTTAGATGAGTTACAGATTCCATATGAAAAACAAGTCGTATCAGCTCACCGTACACCAGACCTTATGTTCGAATATGCTGAAGAGGCACGGGGCAGAGGCATTCAAGTAATCATTGCGGGTGCTGGTGGAGCAGCCCACCTCCCTGGAATGGTGGCTGCGAAAACGACACTTCCTGTCATCGGTGTCCCTGTTCAGTCTAAAGCTCTCAATGGAATGGATTCGCTACTCTCGATTGTTCAGATGCCTGCAGGAGTTCCAGTAGCAACTGTTGCGATTGGTAAAGCGGGAGCAACGAATGCGGGATTACTTGCTGCTCAAATTCTTAGCATTCACTCCACAGACATTACAAATCGACTTGATGCATTTCGGGAGAAAAAACAAGAGATGGCGATGCGAGGAACGGAGGAGTTGGTCTGATGAGAATCGGAATTTTAGGTGGAGGACAACTTGGACGGATGATGTCTCTTAGTGCGAGTGCAATGGGGTATACGACACTTTGTCTCGATCCAAACCCACATGCACCGACTGCTCAAGTGGCAGATTCCATTGTTGCCTCATTTGATGATGTCGACGCCGCAAAGAAACTCGCCGACCGTTCTGACATCGTGACATACGAATTTGAGAATATCGACACAGAGATGATTGCTGCGATTGAAGAAAAATGTCCACAAGGAATGGATGTATTGAAAGCGACGCAACATCGCATCTTAGAAAAACAAATGATTGAATCTGCGGGACTACGAGTCGCACCTTATGTTTCAGTCCGTACCGTTCGAGATGTTCGGGAAGCGAAAGAGAAGCTTGGGTTGCCATTTGTCGTCAAAACGTGTCGCTTCGGCTATGACGGAAAAGGGCAGACAGTCATTCGGACGGAACAGGATGTTCAGGCATTCATTGAACAGTTCACGGAACAAGAATATGTCGCTGAAGCTTGGTTGCCGTTTGAAAAAGAAATCTCGGTCATTGTGACACGTGGAGAAGAAGAAACGTCGACGTTCCCAATCAGTGAAAATATTCATCATAACAACATTCTACATCTATCCATCGTACCAGCTCGTGTGGCTGATGAGATTCAAGAAGATGCGAGACATCTCGCACTTCAACTCGCAGACCACATCGGGTTGATGGGGACACTCGCTGTCGAGTTGTTTGTCATGCCAGATGGTCGCCTTTACGTAAACGAACTCGCACCACGTCCACATAATTCTGGACACTATACGATTGATGCATGTGAGACCTCACAATTTGAACAACACATTCGAGCCGTGACGGGGATGCGTCTCGGACGAACGACACTGACCACTCCGGTCGTCATGGTCAATCTTCTCGGCGAACATATGCAACGACTTAATGTCAAAGCATTGCCATCGAATGTTAAACTACATCTGTATGGAAAAGATGAAGCGAAGACGGGTCGCAAGATGGGACACTTGAATGTTCTCGGTGACACGGTCGAGGATGCGCTTCATACCATCGAACAACTGGCAATTTGGAAGGAGACCGTTTTATGATTTCACGCTATACCCGCCCAGAGATGGCGAACATTTGGACCGATCAAAACAAGTTCGAGGCTTGGTTAAAAGTTGAGCTTTACGCGTGTGAGGCTTGGAGTGAACTTGGAATTATCCCGAAAGAAGATGTACAAGTCCTTTGGGACAAAGCATCGTTTGATGTTGATCGTATTTTAGAAATTGAACAAGAGACGCGTCACGATGTGATTGCCTTCACCCGTGCCGTTTCTGAGACACTCGGAGAAGAGAAAAAGTGGGTACACTACGGATTGACGTCGACGGATGTCGTCGATACGGCACTCTCGTACTTAATCAAGCAAGCAAATGACATCTTAGAAGCCGATTTAGATCGCTTCATCGGCATTCTTGCAGAAAAAGCGAAAGCACATAAATATGACATCATGATGGGACGGACACACGGTGTCCACGCAGAGCCGACTACGTTCGGTTTGAAGCTCGCCCTCTGGTATGAAGAAATGAAGCGAAACAAGAAACGCTTCATGGCAGCACGCGAAACGATTGAGTTTGGGAAAATGAGCGGAGCCGTCGGAACGTTTGCGAATATCGATCCGTTCATCGAATCATATGTGTGTGACAAGCTCGGTATCCAAGCTGCACCGATCTCGACACAGACGCTCCAACGGGACCGCCATGCCGAGTACATGTCGACACTCGCATTGATCGCGACATCGATTGAAAAGATGGCTACCGAGATTCGTGGTCTTCAAAAGACAGAGACACGTGAAGTGGAAGAGTTTTTCGCAAAAGGGCAAAAAGGATCGTCGGCGATGCCGCATAAACGAAACCCAATCGGTTCTGAAAACATGACGGGTCTTGCGCGTGTCATTCGCGGTCATATGATGACGGCTTATGAAAATGTTCCGCTTTGGCATGAGCGTGACATCTCTCACTCGTCAGCAGAACGCATCATTATTCCGGATGCGACGATTCTTCTCAACTATATGTTGAATCGATTCGGTAATATCGTGAAGAACTTGACGGTCTTCCCAGATAACATGCGTCGCAACATGGATCGTACGTTTGGTATTATCTTCTCGCAACGTATTCTACTCGGCCTCATCGAGAAAGGCTGGTCGCGTGAAGCCGCATATGACGCGGTTCAACCGAAGGCGATGCAAGCGTGGGAAGAAGAGACGATGTTCCGAACATTGATTGAAGAAGACAAAGAAATGGGCGCACTCTTTACGAGTGAAGAGCTCGATGAATTGTTCGATCCGCGTTATCACGTACGCCGTGTCGATACAATTTTTGAACGCTGTGGTTTGTAATCGTTGAGGGGCGATATGCCCCTCTCACTTTTAAGGGGGACGGTTCAGATGAAAGCAATTTATGAAGGCAAAGCGAAAGCGTTATTTGAGACAGAAGAAGCGGGTGTGCTTCGCGTATATTATAAAGACGATGCGACAGCATTCAATGGAGAGAAGAAAGAGTCGATTGATGGGAAGGGGATCCTGAACAACGCCATCACGACACAGCTGTTCGAATTGATGCATGACAACAAGATTCCGACGCACTTTATCAAACGAATCTCAGAGCGAGAACAGTTGGTACGCCGTGTTGACATCATTCCGTTAGAAGTGGTTGTCCGAAACGTAGCGGCTGGAAGCCTGGCGAAACGACTCGGTTGGGAAGAAGGGACACCACTCCTTGCACCGATCGTCGAGTTCTACTATAAGGATGATGCTCTTGGGGATCCACTCCTTACAGAAGACCATATCCGTTTGTTGCAAGTCGCTACACACAAAGAAGTCGAAACATTGCGACAACTTGGTCTTTGGGTAAACGATGTATTACTCGATTTCTTCGGTCAACATGGCATTGACGTGATTGATTTCAAACTAGAATTTGGGAAAGTGGACGGAACTATCATCTTGGCCGATGAGATTTCACCAGACACGTGCCGACTATGGGACAAAGAGTCAAAACAAAAGTTGGATAAGGACGTATTCCGTCGCGATTTAGGTTCTTTGACTGAGACGTATGGACAATTGTTAACACGCATAGGGGGAAATGGACAATGAAAAAAGTAAACGTGTATGTGACATTACGTGAAAGTGTACTTGACCCACAAGGAGTAGCTGTGAAAGGCGGACTCGAGCATCTTGGATTCGCTGGAATTGAATCGGTCCGTATCGGGAAAGTCATCGAGCTTCAGGTCGCTGACGAAACGACAGAAGACATGGTCAAAGAGATGTGTGAGAAATTACTCGTCAACACGGTCATTGAGAATTATGAAATCGAGATGGGGGTACTTGCATGAAGTTCGCGGTCATCGTCTTTCCAGGATCAAACTGTGACCTCGACATGTATCATGCGGTAAAAGACGTGCTCGGGGAAGAAGCGGAATACGTGTTCCATACAGAAACCTCACTTGAAGGGTTCGATGGGGTGCTCTTACCAGGTGGCTTCTCATATGGAGATTACTTGCGTTGCGGGTCAATCGCCCAATTTTCACCGATTATGGCTGAGGTAAAACGTTTCGCAGAAGAAGGACGTCCGGTGCTTGGGGTATGTAACGGATTCCAAGTACTTGTCGAAGCGGGACTCCTCCCAGGCGTGTTGATGCGAAATCGTGATTTGAAATTCATGTGTAAGACTGTCGAACTCGTCGTCGAAAATAATGAGACGATGTTCACAAGTGACTATGCGGCACAGGAAACGATTCGCGTGCCAATCGCACACGGTGAGGGCAACTACTACTGTGACGAGGCGACACTCGAGACATTGAAGACAAATGGTCAGATTGCGTTCACCTATAAAGAGAACCCGAACGGATCGGTCGAACATATCGCCGGCATCACGAACGAAGCAGGAAACGTACTCGGCATGATGCCACACCCAGAGCGTGCGGTCGAAGCATTGCTCGGTGGAGAAGACGGTAAACGGTTATTCACGTCAATTGTAAAATGGGGGGCACGACATGTTACTTACAACTGAACCGACAGCTATGCAAATCCGCGATGAAAAGATTTATGCCACGATGGGATTATCGGACGACGAATACGCACTCGTCGTCTCACTGCTTGGCCGGGAGCCAAACTATACAGAAATCGGTCTCTTCTCGGTCATGTGGTCTGAACACTGTTCGTACAAAAACTCGAAACCTGTGCTCCGGAAGTTTCCTACAACCGGAAAGCACGTCTTACAAGGACCAGGAGAAGGGGCAGGAATCGTCGATATCGGAGACGGTCAAGCTGTCGCCTTTAAAATCGAGAGTCATAACCACCCGTCAGCGATTGAACCTTATCAAGGGGCGGCGACTGGGGTGGGCGGAATCATCCGTGACATCTTCTCGATGGGTGCCCGTCCGATTGCATTATTGAACTCACTCCGTTTCGGAGATTTGAACGAATCACGTGTGAAACATTTATTCGGTCATGTCGTGTCAGGCATTGCCGGTTACGGAAACTGTGTCGGCATCCCGACTGTAGGTGGCGAAGTCGCATTCGATCCGGCCTACTCAGGGAACCCACTCGTCAACGCGATGTGCGTTGGTTTCATCCGTCATGAAGATATTCAAAAAGGAATCGCAGAAGGTGTCGGGAACTCGGTCATGTATGTCGGAGCGACGACAGGGCGCGACGGAATCCATGGTGCCACATTCGCCTCTGAAGAACTCGGGGAAGACGCGGACGAGAAACGCCCAGCCGTACAAGTCGGAGACCCGTTCATGGAGAAGTTATTGATTGAAGCGTGTCTTGAAGTCATCAAACACCCGGCGCTTGTCGGGATTCAAGACATGGGGGCAGCTGGATTGACATCTTCTTCAGCGGAGATGGCCTCAAAAGCCGGCATGGGGATCGAGATGAATTTAGACCTCGTCCCGCAACGTGAGACAGGCATGACGCCTTACGAGATGATGCTATCGGAATCACAAGAACGGATGCTTCTCGTTGTCAAAGCCGGACATGAAGACGAGATTGAAGCGATCGTGACGAAGTGGGGACTTCACGCGATCAAAGTCGGCGAGGTCATCGAAGAGAAAGTGCTTCGCCTCGTTCACCAAGGAGAAGTCGCAGCCGAAGTACCGGTCGATGCGCTCGCCGAAGACGCTCCTGTCTATCATAAACCTTCAAAAGTACCAGCCTACTACGAAGCTTTCCAAGCCATGAGTCCTGTTACACCAATCGTCGAAGATGTGATGGCGACATGGAAAGACGTTCTTGCGATGCCAAGTATCGCTTCGAAACGTTGGGTGTATGAGCAATACGACCATATGGTTCAAACATCGACAGTCGTCGCACCGGGCAGTGATGCTGCGGTCATCCGCATTCGTGAGACGGAGAAGTCGCTCGCGATGACGACCGACTGTAACGCGAAATACGTCTATCTCGACCCGCGTGTCGGTGGGGCAATCGCTGTCGCTGAAGCGGCACGTAACATCGTCGCAAGTGGTGCAGAGCCTCTTGCTTTGACGGACTGTCTCAACTTCGGAAGCCCGGATAAACCGGAAGGGTTCTGGCAGCTCGACCAAGCCGTTGAAGGAATGGCGGAAGCGTGCCGGACGCTCGATACACCTGTGATTGGTGGAAACGTATCGTTGTACAACGAATCGAACGGACAAGCCATTTATCCGACACCGGTCGTTGGAATGGTCGGTCTCATTGAGAAGCCAGAGCACATTACGACATCGTTTGCGAAACAAGCCGGAGACGTCGTCTTCTTACTCGGAGAGACAAAAGCAGAATTTGGGGGGAGTGCCCTTCAAATGTTGCAGGATGGAAAAGTGAGCGGACATGCGCCGACACTCGACCTTCAGGAAGAACGTCAGACGCAGAAAGCATTACTTCAAGCGATTCGTGAAGGTCTTGTCACGGCGGCACACGATGTGTCAGAAGGTGGTCTTGCGGCAGCGTTACCAGAACTCGTTTTCGGAACAGGGTTCGGTGTCGACGTCACAATCGATACAGATCTCGTCACTGGGCTATTTAGTGAATCCCAGTCACGCTTCCTCGTGACAGTCGAGCAAACGAAAGCCGAGGCATTCGCGAGCATGACGAACGGAACGGCAATCGGTACGGTCACAGAAGCGGCAACCGTTGTCGTTCGCGCGAGCGACCGCTTGATTGAAATGGATGTGCAAGAGTTGGAACGTGTATGGGAAGGAGCTATTCCATGTTATATGACATCCGAGGCATGAACGAGGAATGTGGCGTCTTCGGTGTGTTCGGTCACATCGAAGCGTCACACCTTGCCTACTACGGACTTCACAGTTTGCAGCACCGTGGCCAAGAAGGAACGGGAATCGTAACGGCAGACGGAGAGCGTCTCCACGCGAAACGTGGACTCGGACTCGTCACCGAAGTATTTGACGAAACGTCTCTCGACGCACTCACCGGGAATCATGCGATCGGTCACGTACGCTACTCGACAGCGGGCGGCAACACGCTCGAGAACGTTCAACCGCTCCATTTCAAGTCGTTGACAGGTGATTTGGCGATGGCGCATAACGGAAACCTTGTGAATGCGACTGAGTTGAAACATATGCTCGAAGCGGAAGGTGCGATCTTCCAGACGACGTCCGACACGGAAGTCGTGGCCCATCTCATTAAGCGGAGTCGCGGTAATTCATTGAAAGAACGCATTGCAGATAGCTTGGCTCGTCTCGTTGGAGCATTCGCCTTCTTATTTTTGACAGAAGATGCCCTATACGTCGGAGTCGACGTTCATGGGTTACGTCCTTTGTCACTCGGGCAGACGGAAGACGGTGCGTACGTTTTCGCATCAGAGACATGTGCGTTTGACGTCGTTGGAGCGACGTACGTCCGAGATGTTGAACCAGGCGAGTTACTCATGATTACGAATGAAGGCATCACATCTGAACGCTTCAGTGAAGCGGCAGTTCGTGCGATGTGTTCGATGGAATACATTTACTTCTCACGTCCGGACTCGATCATCGACGGCATCAACGTGCATACGGCGCGTAAAGCCATGGGGAAAAAGATGTTCGAAGAAGCGCCGGTCGAAGCGGATGTCGTGACGGGTGTGCCGGACTCGAGTATTTCCGCGGCAATCGGTTATGCCGAAGCGAGTGGAATCCCATACGAGATGGGACTTATTAAGAACCGTTATGTCGGACGGACATTCATTCAACCTTCTCAGGAATTACGAGAGCGCGGCGTGAAGATGAAACTGTCGGCGTTACGCGGTGTCGTGAATGGGAAGCGGGTCATTATGGTCGATGATTCCATCGTCCGAGGAACGACGAGCCGCAGAATCGTCACTTTGCTTCGAGAGGCAGGCGCGACGGAAGTGCATGTGCGCATCACGTCACCGCCAATCAAGCATCCATGCTATTACGGAATCGATACATCAACGAAGGAAGAGTTAATTGCGGCAACCAAATCCGTTGAAGAAATCAGAGAAGAGATTGGTGCCGATTCACTAGCGTTTCTCACATTGGATGGAACGGTCGAAGCCATCGATCGTCCATTCGAAGGAGCGTTACGCGGGCAGTGTGCTGCATGCTTCACGGGACTTTATCCGACTGAACTTGCAGAACTCGTGACAGAGACAAAGGCTTAAGGGGGAAAACCGATGAGCGTTCGATATGAACAAGCGGGTGTGAATTTAGAAGCAGGGTACGAGGCCGTATCCCGTATGAAACGTCATGTTGCCCGGACGATGCGTCCAGAAGTAATGACAGGGCTCGGTAGTTTCGGGGCGATGATTGATCTCGGCTCGATGAACATGAAACATCCCATTCTCGTGAGTGGGACGGATGGGGTCGGGACGAAGCTGAAGTTGGCTTTCGCGCTTGATCAACATGACACGATTGGAATTGATTGCGTCGCGATGTGCGTCAACGATTGTCTCGTTCATGGAGCAGAACCGCTCTATTTTCTCGACTATATCGCGACAGGAAAAGCAGAGCCGGCTAAACTCGAGCGCATCGTCGCCGGGGTCGCTGAAGGATGTGTCCAAGCCGGTTGTGCCCTCGTCGGAGGAGAAACGGCTGAGATGCCTGGAATGTACCCGGATGGGGAGTATGACATTGCCGGGTTTGCGGTCGGGGTCGTTGAGAAAGAGCACTTACTCGACGGTTCGACGATTCAGGATGGAGATGTCGTTCTAGGGCTTGCTTCTTCAGGGGTTCATTCAAACGGTTTTTCTCTTGTACGTCATATCGTCGAAGCGCAAGGTCTTCACTATACGGATGAAATTGCGATGCTCGATACGACACTTGGGAACGCGTTGCTTCTTCCGACACGCATTTACGCTGAAGCGGCGAAAGCGGCGATTTCGACAGGTAAAGTACAAGGAATGGCACACATCACAGGTGGTGGCTTCTATGAGAATGTCCCTCGTATGTTACCGGAAGGACTCGGGATCACGTTCGATGCATCGAGTTGGCCAAGCCTTCCTGTCTTCGACTGGCTCGAACAAGTCGGAAACATCTCGAAACAGGAAATGTTCAACGTCTTCAACATGGGCATTGGTTATATGATTACGGTACGTCCTGAAGATGTGGAACTGGTCGAAGCGGCGCTCGAACGTGTCGGTGAAACAGCGCATCGAATCGGGAAAGTCGAGAGTCGTCCAGGAATCCGAATCTCAGGAGTGGACCAATGAAACGATTTGCCATCTTTGCATCAGGGTCAGGGAGTAACGCTGAAGCCATTTGGCAGGCGATTGCCGATAGGCAATTGTCAGCCGAATGCGTGCTACTCGTCACGGACAAACCAGAAGCGACGGTTCTCGACCGTGCGGAGCGTCACGGAATTCCGAGTTTTTCCTTCACACCGAAAACGTATGCGTCTAAAGAGGAGTTCGAGGAAGAAATCCTCGTCCTTCTCGATTCGCTTCGAGTGGACTATATTGTGTTAGCAGGGTATATGCGCTTGATTGGAAATGTGTTACTATCCGCATATCCGAACCGAATCATAAACATTCATCCTTCGCTCTTGCCCGCCTTTCCGGGGAAAGACGCGATTGGTCAGGCGCTTGACGCGAACGTGTCGACGAGTGGCGTGACGGTTCATTATGTGGATGCGGGGATGGACACGGGTCCGATCATCGCACAAGCGTCAGTCGAGATTGAAGGATGCGACCGCACGGAAGCGACACAACGCATTCAAGCGATTGAACATCAACTGTATCCGCGCGTATTACAACAAGTGTTGAATCAACAGGAGGTTTTCAAGTGAGAGCATTATTAAGTGTTTCTGATAAAACAGGAATTGTGGAACTAGCAACTGTCTTACATGAGGCGGGCATCGAACTCATCTCGACAGGAGGGACCGAGGCGGCACTGCAACAAGCCGGTTTACCGGTCAAAAACATCTCTGAGGTGACATCGTTCCCAGAAATGTTAGATGGTCGTGTCAAGACGTTACACCCACTCGTTCACGGCGGATTACTCGGACGTCGCGACCTCGATACACATGTCGCTCAAATGAAAGACCATGATATCGAACCAATCGATTACGTGGTCGTCAATCTTTATCCGTTTAAAGAGACAATCGCAAAAGAAAATACGACGTATGAAGAAGCGATTGAAAATATCGATATCGGTGGACCGAGCATGTTGCGTTCGGCTGCGAAAAACCATGCGAGCGTAACAGTCGTCGTCGACCCAAGTGACTATACACTTGTTGCAGATGAAGTACGTAAAGGTGGCACATCATTTGAGACACGCCAACGTCTCGCCACGAAAGCGTTCCGTCATACGGCTGCTTATGACGCATTGATTGCCGATTATTTAGGGCGTCAAATCGGAGAAACCTTCCCAGAACAGTTGACAGTCACGTATGAAAAAGTTCAAGACCTTCGTTATGGAGAAAACCCGCACCAACAAGCGGCGTTTTATAAGACGCCATTGTATGATGGGATGACACTCGCGAATGCGACACAACTCCACGGGAAAGAACTTTCGTATAACAACATTCAGGATACGAATGCGGCCCTTGAAGCACTCAGCGAATTGAACGAACCGGCTGCTGTCGTCGTCAAACATATGAACCCATGTGGTGTCGCGGTAGGACGGACGATTTATCAGGCGTTCGAACGTGCACATGCGGCTGACCCGGTCTCTATTTTTGGTGGGATCGTTGCCTTGAACCGCGAAGTCGATGTAGAAACGGCAGATGCCCTTCGTAACATCTTTTTAGAGATCATTATTGCTCCATCCTTTAGTGAGGCAGCACTTGAACGATTGAAAGAGAAAAAGAACCTTCGTCTGTTAACGTTGGATATGGGTCAAATGATAGGGATGCGCTTAACAGCTGTCGCTGGAGGATTGCTCGTACAAGATGGGGACGACATGACACTCGATGATGCAGCTTGCCAAATCGTGACGGACCGTCGCCCGACAGCATCAGAATGGGAAGATTTGAAACTCGCATGGCGCGTCGTCAAACACGTGAAATCAAACGCCATTGTCGTAGCGAAAGATGAGACGACGATTGGAATCGGAGCGGGACAGATGAACCGCGTCGGAGCTGCAAAAATCGCTTTCGAACAAGCAGGTGAACGTGCGACTGGCGCAGCGCTTGGAAGTGACGCGTTCTTCCCAATGGCAGACACGGTCGAAGCGGCAGCAGCGGCAGGCATTACAGCCATCATCCAACCAGGTGGGTCGATCCGCGATGCCGAATCGATTGAAGCGGCAAACCGTCACGGTATTACAATGGTGTTCACATCGGTCAGACATTTCAAACACTGAGAGGGGTTCGCGTCATGAACGTAATGGTCATCGGTCGAGGAGGACGCGAGCATGCGCTCGCATGGAAATTAAAACAAGACGGACATCACGTTTTCGTTGCACCAGGTAACGCCTTCATGGAAGGTATGACATGTGTATCGATCAATGAGACAGACGTCGAGGCACTTGTACAGTTCGCAGAAGAAACGAACATCGAATGGACGATTGTCGGACCGGAGTCTTCTTTGATGGCAGGGGTCGTCGATACGTTCCGTGCTAAAGGACTAAACATCTTTGGACCGACAAAAGCAGCGGCCTTGCTCGAGGGAAGCAAGGCGTTCGCAAAAGAGGTCATGATGGAGGCAGGGATTCCGACAGCAGCGTACGAAGCGTTCACTGACGCAGAATCGGCGCTCTCCTATATTCAGAAACTTAGAGCACCGCTCGTCGTTAAAGCCGACGGTCTTGCTGCTGGTAAAGGTGTCACGGTCGCATTCACAGTGGAAGAGGCAGAAGCTGCGGTACGTGATATTTTCACGACGGATAAATTCGGTCAACAGTCACAGGTCGTCATCGAAGAGTTCCTTGATGGGGAAGAGTTTTCACTCATGGCGTTCGTCTCGGGAGAGCGTGTCATTCCGATGATTACGTCTCAAGATCATAAACGTGCCTATGACGGTGACAAGGGACCGAACACAGGTGGTATGGGCGCCTACAGTCCGATGCCACACTTGTCAGAGGACGTGTATGAAGAAGCGGTGAAGACGGTACTCGAACCCCTCGCTCAAACGATGGTCAAACGAGGGACTCCGTTTGAAGGATTCTTATACGCCGGACTGATCTTGACATCGAGCGGACCAAAAGTGATTGAATTTAATGCTCGCTTCGGTGACCCAGAGACAGAAGTTATTTTACCGAATTTGAAATCACCGCTCCTCGACGTGATTCAAACGGTCATCCGCAAAGAGCCATATTCGATTGAATGGGTCGAGGGTTATACGATGGGGGTCGTCATCGCAGCGAAAGGTTATCCGGACCTTCCTGTCACCGGGCAAGTGTTGTCTGGTTTTGAGACGCTCCCGCAGGACGTTCTCGTCTTTCACGCTGGAACTGCACAGCAGGACGGTCAAATCGTTGGGAACGGTGGTCGCTTGCTCGTTATCACAGCGACGAAATCGACGCTACTTGAAGCGAAGACAGCAGTTTATGAAGCCATCGCACAACTCGATTTACCGGATACGTTCTACCGGACAGATATCGGTTCACGGGCGTTCACACAGATTATTTGAAGGATGGGTCAACCCATCCTTTTTTTCATGCGAAAAAAAGGGAATCCCGATATCCTGTTCTACAATAATAAAGTAGCTTAGGGAAAGAGGGTGGTCGGCCTGCGTGTTCAAACAAAACTATTCATTGCGATTGCTATTAACATCGTACTTTTCATTGGCGTCATTCTGTTTGTCATCAAACCGTATTTCGTAGAAAAGAGCATTGAACAGGACAAGGCGATGACCCACGATCAAATCGAGAGCGTGACAGAAGTATTCGCCAATCATCGAAGCATGCTCGAGCGCATCCTTGTCGATTGGTCGGTCTGGACAAATGCCTACGATTTCGTTCAAAACAAAAATGAATCGTTTATTGAAAACAATATGGGAGAAGAAACGCTCGACAATCTTGGGGTTGGGGCGATGATTTTTCTCAACGAAAATCGAGAGGTCGTCTACTCCGAATTCAATCAATTTTATGAGTTGGACGGTAAGAGTGAGAAGAATGATTTCACAAATGAACTGGTGCGTTACGTCAACTCGTCTGGCGTTACACAAAGTGCGGTATATGGTACAGACTTCGGCCCCGTCGTGTTCATGAGCCACCCGATTGTAAGAAGTGATGGGACTGGGGAACCTGGTGGCACGCTTGTCCTCATTCAAAAAATTGGTCCAGACTTCATGGCAGCGATGAGCGTACAGGCAAAAACGAAACTTTCTATCAGTCCGCTCTCGCATCAACGCTTGACGATTGAGCAGGACAATCAGTTTGCCCGTGTTTCGTTACCACTGCAGTCGGTCTATCAAGATGCGAACTGGGAAGTCAATTTTTCGGTGAAGCGTACGTATTATACAAACACACAGACGATGTTAGAAACGGGCATGCTTGGACTTCTCGTTCTCGGTCTCGGACTATTGTTGACATTGTTTTGGACAGTGAATCAAATCGTCACGAAACGGTTAATGGACATCGTTAAAGAATTGAAGTGGATCACGAAAGAGCGAAACAGTCGCTTACGAATTCGTTTAAATCCACATCAGCAGGATGAAATCGAAGAGATGGCAGTTAGTATAAATGAAGTGCTGGATGCGCTTGAACAGACACAGAAAGAATCGTTGACGCGTGCCTTTCGAGATTCTCTGACACGTCTTCCGAATCGTTTGGCTGTTGAAGATATGTTTGTGAACTTACCGAACACGTCCTACTCGATCGGTGTGATGGGGATTGACCTCGACAATTTCCGACGAATCAACGATCAGTTCGGTCAACGGACGGGTGATGCGATGTTAACCTTCTTTGCGTCCCGATTGATGTTTTACAAAGAGGATGGTTTTGTTGCCCGAATCGGAGCTGATGAATTCATCATGATTCACCCTGGATGGGCGAACGAAGAATTATTGATCGTTGCGAATCAATTGGTGAAAGATTTGAGAGAGTGGGGCTTGAAGCAAGGCATGAACCATCTGACGTTAAGTATCGGAATCGATGAGTTGGAACCTTCCCACCATTCCTACGAGGTCATGATGGCACGTCTCGATGTCGTCTTACACGAAGTTAAAGCATCAGGGAAGGACAAGATCCTCTCTTATCAGGACATCGAAGACGGGAGCCATTACTTGCAGGCGCTCGAGATGGAAAGAGATTTGCGATATGCGCTACGTCATGACGAATTCGAATTGTATTATCAACCAATCGTCTCGCCGAAACCGTTTCAAGTGAGAGGGGTAGAAGCGTTGATTCGTTGGCATCATCCGCAAAAAGGATTCGTCTCCCCGGGTGTCTTCATTCCCGTTGCCGAACAACTTGGGCTCATTTCGGATGTGGGGAGATGGGTACTTGTAAAAGCGATCACGGAGATTCAAGACTATGCCGAACGCTTTGATTTATTTTTGTCTGTCAATGTGTCGAAACGCCAGATTTTAGATGGGTCATTTATAGAGGCACTAGAAGAAACGCTCGCCAAAACAAGCTTCCCGCCTCATCGGCTTCATGTAGAAATCACAGAGAGCGAAGTCGGCGGGAATGTATATGAACTCCAACAGTTCATTCAAGCGTTGAAGACGATCGGTGTCAAAATATCACTCGATGATTTCGGCGTCGGCACGTCATCGCTATCTTACCTTCAATCGCTACGTCTCGATATTATTAAAATTGACCAGAACTTCGTCAAAGGGATTCCGGAGAACAAATTTGATCGAGCGTTATTAGAAGGATTGTATCAAACGTTCCACACACTCGGCCTCGATATCGTCACGGAAGGGGTCGAACGACCGGAACAACTGGCTTTCGTATTAGAATATAGTGGTTCACTCATCCAGGGATATCATTACAGTAAACCGATTCCGGTAGAACAGCTGCATCACTATTTACGCAAAACGGTCATGACTCAAATTTGATGTAGGCGACTCTTCGTGCGGAGAGCCGCCTTTTTTGTGAAAAATATATGTGAAATTTGTTACAATAGGGAACATAACTTGCGACCCTTTCAGAGAAAAGGTAAACTTGAAAAAGGGAAAGAAAACGCTTTCAAAACTATTTCTTAATAGCATTGAAAGGGAAAAGGGAGGATTGGGTTCGATGCCAACAAAAAGAACGGCGCGGGCACCGTGGTCGAAAGTGATGATTCGCTCGCAACTTGAAGTCGTAGATCGAGTACGACCACCTTCGCTCGTTTTACAGAACGCGACGTATTTGAACGTATATGTGAAACAATGGAAAACAGCGAACATTTGGATTGAGGGAGACCGAATTGTCTATGTCGGTCCAGATCTACCAGAATCGGCGGTCGAAACGGTTGATGTGTCAGGGAAATATATTGTGCCTGGTTATATCGAGCCACACGCTCATCCATTTCAATTATACAATCCGGCGACGTTGTCTAAGTATGCAGGAGAGCGCGGAACGACGACGCTCGTCAATGACAACATGCTCCTTTTTTTACAAGAAAAAGAGCAAGCGTTTGCGCAGCTTGAAGCGATTCAACAGTTGCCGACGAGCACATATTGGTGGGCACGACTCGACACGCAGACCGAGCTCGACCGAGAGAGTGTCGCCGTCGATTCAGAACGAATTCACGAATGGTTCAATCATCCGGACGTCGTGATGGCCGGGGAGTTGACAGCATGGCCGCGCGCTCTTAAAGGCGACGATGAGATGCTCCAGTGGATGCTTGACGCAGAGACGTGCGGTCTACCGGTCGAAGGGCACTTTCCAGGTGCCTCACCAAAGACATTGACTAAAATGGCGTTGATGGGTGTACACAGCGACCATGAGGCGATGACAGCGGAAGAGGCGCTCAACCGACTCGAATTAGGCTACACAACGACGCTTCGTCATTCCTCGATTCGACCAGACTTACCAGGGATGATTCGTGATCTGCTTGCGAACGGATTAACCGCGTTCGATCATCTCATGGTGACAACGGACGGTTCGACTCCCGGCTTTTATGAAGACGGGATGCAGGACGCTCTCGTTCGCATCTTAATAGAAGAAGGGTTACCGGCAATCGAAGCGTATCGCATCGTCTCGCACAACGTGGCGCGTCATTTCGATCTCGATCATATTCTCGGTTCGATTGCGCCAGGACGCATCGCACACCTGAATATTCTTGACTCAATCGAAGAACCACGCCCTTCGGCAGTCATCGCGAAAGGACAATGGATTTTCCGAGATGGTGTGTCCTTGTTCCCGAACGAATTGGTGGAAGCGGTACTCGATAAGATGCCGTCGACTGACGTCTCGATTGAATTGACACCACAAGACTTGTCATTCAGCATGCCCGTCGGTCTCGACATGGTCAACTCGGTCATCATGAAACTGTTTAAAATCAAGCACGATACAGGGCAGGACGAATTGCCACGCGATGAGGACGAGT
This sequence comes from Exiguobacterium sp. s183, assembly GCF_018617655.1. Lineage (NCBI taxonomy): Bacteria > Bacillati > Bacillota > Bacilli > Caryophanales > Exiguobacterium > Exiguobacterium sp. s183. The sequence continues at coordinate 188,009 of NZ_JACSKN010000005.1, read as the reverse complement.
CGTTTTTAATGTTGCTTGATAAGGAAGGGAAATGGCGACTAAACACGGTACTGAAAGGATTTGCGAAAGATTTTGGCGGTCTGGTCAGTTCGTATTCGATCAGTGGAGACTATTTGATTTTAGGAAAATGTAAACAGGATATGTTACTAGCGTTCGAGCGGATGAATGAACTCGGAGGAGGCATCGTCCTTGTCGACAGAGGGGAAATCGTTGCCGAGATCCCATTACCGCTCTGTGGCATGACGTCGACAGAGCCGCTTGAGACGCTCATCGGTCAAGAGAAACAACTGCGTAACGAGCTTGTGGCACGAGGGTATCAGTTCGAAGATCCGATTTACACGTTACTGTTTTTAGCATCCACACACTTGCCGTACGTTCGGGCGACTCCACTCGGAATTTATGAAGTGATGAAAAAACAAGTACTATTTCCTGCGATTTTGCGATGAATAGTTGAGTCCGAGCCGCCCCTGCTTTAGAATGATAAAGAAGTATGAGTAGAGAGGATGCTTGCGGATGCAACTCGATAAATTACGAGGTCGAGAGCTTGATCAATTGTTTGAGGCAATTTTGAAGCTCGATACACTCGAAGACTGTTATCAATTATTCGAAGATTTAGCGACTGTTAATGAAATTCAAGCACTTGCACAACGACTAGAAGTGGCACGTCAAATACGTGAAGGCAATACGTATCATAAAATTGAGGACGCAACAGGTGCCTCAACGGCTACGATTTCTCGTGTGAAACGTTGCTTGAACTATGGGACAGGCGGATATGATCTCGCTCTTGAACGTCTACAACAAACAAAAGGTGACTCGTAAGAGTCATCTTGTTTTTGATGGAGGGGAGGGGCGAGATGCAACAAAAATTCATGAAGCGGAACTTACAATTGTTCTTTCGAAACTTAACACCAGTCCAAACACTCGTGTTGATCTATAGTGCTGCAGCCGTTTTATCCGTGTTGCTCCTCGCCTTACCGATCGCCCACAAACCGGGTGTGACGATTACGTTTACGGACCTCGTCTTCTTTGCGGTAAGCTGTGTCAGTGTCACCGGCCTCACACCGATTGTGGTCACTGATACATTTTCAACGTTTGGTTTGTTTATCATCTTGTTTATCGTTCAGGTGAGCGGTGTCGGGTTGATCAGTTTGCATGTGATCATGTGGATTTTGCTTGGGAAGCGGATTGGGTTTCGGGAACGCCAACTGATTTTACGTGACCAAAACCAGACGTCGATGTCAGGGATTGTTAAATACATCACGGAAATCGTCATCACCGTGATCGCCATTGAGGCGGTCGGTGCCGTCTTACTCGGTGTCCATTACTTAAATTATTTTAATACCGCCGGAGAAGCCTTCTTACAAGGATTGTTCGGGTCGGTCAGTGCGACGACGAACGCCGGTTTCGATATTACCGGTAGCTCGCTTGCGCCATTCCGAGAAGATCCATTTGTCATCTTCACGCAAATTGCGCTCATGACAGGTGGTGCCATCGGATTCCCGGTTCTTGTGGAGATTCGGACTTATTTGGTGAGTCGCATCACACGGAAACGTCATACGTTCCCGAGTCGATTCTCTTTGTTCACGAAGTTGACAGTCTCGACATTCTTTATTTTGATTGCTGTCGGAACAGTCGGCTTATTCATCTTTGAATACAACAATGCCTTCAAAGACTTGCCGCTCTGGCTGTCTCTTTCGGACTCGCTATTCCAGTCCGTGACGACACGTAACGGTGGATTATCGACAGTCGATGTCAACTTGTTCTCGGAAGCGAGCATGTTGCTCTTATCGATCCTCATGTTCATCGGGGCCTCTCCATCGTCTGTCGGTGGGGGGATTCGGACGACGACGTTTGCCGTCGCCGTTCTTGGTGTCGTCGCGTTCATCCGCGGAGACTCATCGATCAAAATTTTCGGGCGTGAGATTGTTCTCGAGGATATTTGGAAAGCGTTCGTCATCATTACGGTGTCACTTGCCGTCTTATTATCTGGGGTCATGGTCATGGCTTACTTCGAAGATGCCTCATTGACACGAATCTTATTTGAGGCTTGTTCCGCGTTCGGGACGACTGGACTATCTGTCGGTCTATCTTCCGAATTCAGTAACGTCGGAAAATGGGTGCTGACGATTCTCATGTTCATCGGTCGAATCGGGGTCATCGCCTTTATTCTCATCTTGCAACGGAGACAACCGAAGCGGATGTATAACTATCCGAAAGAATCAATCATCTTAGGATAAGGAGATTGTCATATGAAAGCCTTTTGGATTAATTTTGGATATGTCTTTATCGTTCCTGTCTTACCGTTCATCGCGGTCGTCAATGGAACAGCGCTCTGTTCGCCAGACTCCCCATTACTTGATATACCAGTGCTCGGATTCTTTTTAGCGAATCCGCTCTGGTTTATCCCGGTGTATGGATTATTCGCACTGCTTGTTGCGAAATGGTTGACGGAACGGGAACGGAATCGTACGGCACGTTCGTGACTTGCTTCGGCAAGTCTTTTTTATTGGAGAGATGCACGTCACGTAAAAAATCGATACACTAGAGAAGGATTCGATGGGAGGGGAAGAATTGAACTTTCAGTCATGGCGGCACGTATTTAAACTAGATCCGAATAAATATCTCGACGAGGATGAGCTCCAGGCGCTTATCCACTCCGGCACTGATGCCTTCCTGATAGGCGGTACGGACGGTGTCGATGCAGAGAATACATTTGCGCTTTTCGCGAGAGTCCGGGATGCCGGGTTACCGGTCGCGCTTGAAATCAGTCAACCGAGCCAGGTCATCGATGGATTCGATCACTATTTTGTACCGACCGTACTGAACGCCGGAACGCCGGAATGGATTGTCGGACACCATGCACGCGCATTTGAGCGTTATGGACATTTCTTCGACTCCCGTCACATCACAGCGCAAGGCTATCTCGTCTTGAACCCAGACGCAAAAGTGGCGCACGTGACGGAATCAACATGTGACTTAACGCTAGAACAAGCCGTGGCGTATGCCGAAGTCGGGCATCATTTGTTCCGTCTCCCTTCCCTTTATATTGAATATAGTGGGCGACTCGGCAATGTCGATGTCGTGAAAGAAATTCGATTGGCGCTACCAGACGCGCACCTCTTTTATGGGGGTGGCATCGATGGGGCAGAGTCGGCTCGGTTGATGGGAGCGTTCGCCGATACCATTGTCGTCGGCAATATCATTTATGAAGACTTAGCGGGAGCACTTGCGACTGTGCAAGCACTCCGATAAAATAAGAACAAACGTTTGGAATAAGGAAGGAAACGATTATGTATAATCTTAGCGAAGAATTAGTCAAAGGTATGAACCCGGAACAAGCAGAAGCGGTCAAACATACGGATGGTCCTCTGTTGATCATGGCGGGTGCGGGGTCTGGTAAAACGCGTGTCTTGACGCACCGCGTTGCCTATTTGATGGCGGCGAAGCAAGTGGCACCGTGGAACATCTTAGCGATCACATTCACGAATAAGGCGGCGCGGGAGATGAAAGATCGGATTGCACGCCTTGTCGGTGGGGTCGCCGAAGACATTTGGATTTCCACGTTCCACTCGATGTGTGTCCGTATTTTACGACGCGATATCGATCGTATCCGGTATGACCGAAGCTTTTCAATCTTAGATGCCTCAGACCAATTGACGGCCATCAAGCAAGTCTTGAAAGAGTTGAACCTCGACCCGAAAAAGTATGAACCACGTACACTTCTCGGGATGATCTCGAACCATAAGAACGAACTGCGAACGGCAAAGGACGCAGCAGCCCTTGTCGGCAACAATCCATATGAACGAATCATCTCTGACGTCTACACGGCATACGAGAAAAAATTGAAACAAAATAACGTGCTCGACTTCGATGATTTGATCATGAAGACGATTCACTTATTCCAAGAAGCGCCGGACGTGTTGGCGTTTTATCAAAAGAAATTCAAATACATTCACGTCGATGAGTATCAAGATACGAACCGTGCCCAGTACACGCTCGTCAAACTTCTTGCGCAGGCGCATGAAAACTTATGTGTCGTCGGGGACTCGGATCAGTCGATTTATCGTTGGCGTGGTGCTGATATCGCCAATATCTTGACGTTCGAGAAAGACTACCCGAGCGCGCATGTCATCTTACTCGAACAAAACTATCGCTCGACGAAACGAATTTTAGAAGCGGCGAACGGTGTGATCAAAAACAACGCTTCCCGTAAAGATAAAAACTTATGGACTGAAAATGCTGAAGGAGAGAAGCTCTTGCTTCACGTCGCATCTGATGACCGTGACGAGGCGTTCTTCATCATGAACCAGATGAAAGAATTGAAGATGGAAGGGATGGACTACGGTCAAATGGCGGTCCTGTACCGGACGAACGCTCAGTCACGTGGTCTTGAGGAAATGCTCCTTAAATCGAACATCCCGTATAAGATGGTCGGCGGGACAAAGTTCTATGAGCGAAAAGAAATCAAGGACGTTTTGGCATACTTGCGCTTAATTGCGAACCCAGACGAGGACATCTCATTCGTTCGTGTCGTCAATGAGCCGAAGCGAGGCATCGGTGCCGCGACGATTGATAAATTAGGCGACTTTGCGGATATGCAGGGCGTCTCGCTCATGGATGCGATTCGTGACATTGAACTGTCGGGGATTGCCCCACGTACGGCGACGAAACTTGCAGATTTCCGTCAGATGATGATGGACCTGCGACAAATGGCAGACTATCTCTCGATTTCAGAACTCGTCGAAGAAGTATTGAAGAAGACAGGGTATGAGGAGATGCTCAAAATCGAGAAGACACTCGAAGCAGAAAGTCGACTCGAGAACTTGCAGGAATTCCTGTCGGTCGCTCAAAACTTTGAAAAAGAAAGTGATGAACAGACACTCGTCGCTTTCCTCACGGATTTGACGCTCGTATCTGATCTCGATTCGCTTGATGAAGTCGACGAGTCGCATCAAGTCACATTGATGACGTTGCACTCGGCCAAAGGTCTCGAGTTCCCGGTCGTCTTCTTGATCGGAATGGAAGAAGGTCTCTTCCCGCATAGTCGTGCATTGAACGATGAGGAAGAGATGGAAGAAGAACGTCGTCTCGCATACGTCGGGATCACACGTGCCGAGAAGCGTCTGTATTTGACGCGTGCCCAGTCACGGATGTTGTACGGTCGTTTCCAAAACAACCCGGAATCAAGGTTCTTGCATGAATTACCGGAAACATTGTTGGAGCGGTCCGGTAAGGCGAGAAAGCCGATGCCATGGAACCCTGTCGAGTCACCAGGGAAGTTGCCGGTGAACGGCTTCAGTTCAAAACCGAAACCGAAACTTGCGCAATCATCTGGTGCCGAAACAGTCGGCTGGAGCGTCGGTGACAAAGCGAATCATAAAAAATGGGGACAAGGTACGGTCGTGCAAACACGTGGAGAAGGCGACCAACTCGAAGTCGATATCGCATTCCCAGAAGTCGGGATCAAGCGTTTATTGGCCAAGTTTGCCCCAATCGAAAAAGCATGAGGTGAAGATATGGAGATGGCAGAACGTGTAGAAGAACTACGCAAATCGTTAAATCAATATGGTTATGAGTATTATGTACTTGACCGTCCGAGTGTACCAGACTCGGAGTACGACCGTTTGATGAACGAGTTGATTCAAATCGAAACAGACTATCCAGAACTTCGGACTCCGGACTCTCCAACGCAACGTGTTGGCGGAGCCCCACTTGACGCGTTCATCAAAGTAACGCATGACACACCGATGCTGTCACTCGGCAACGTCTTCTCGAAAGAGGAACTCGTGGAGTGGGTGGAGCGGATCGAGAAAGACCTTGGCTACACACCTACATTCGTGGCTGAACTCAAATTTGATGGGCTTGCCGTCTCTTTGAAATATGAGGACGGTCGTCTCGTACGTGGTGCGACACGTGGAGACGGTACGACGGGTGAAGACATCACCCAAAACTTGAAAACGATTCGTGCCATCCCCCTTCGTCTACAGGAGGACGTGACGTTTGAAGTACGGGGCGAGGCATACATGCCAAAGCGTTCGTTCGAACAGCTGAATGACGAACGGGAGCGAGTCGGTGAACCATTGTTCGCCAACCCGAGAAATGCAGCGGCGGGGTCACTTCGACAACTTGACTCCAAAATTGCCGCATCGAGAAACTTGGCATTTTTCGCCTACGGTTTAGTGTCGCAAGACGATCTCGTCGCCTCGCATGATGAGTCACTCGATTATTTGAAGCGACTCGGCGTCGCCGTAAGTGGAGACTATACGACGTGCAAGACGGCGGATGAACTATGGGACTACATCGAGACATACGTGACGAAGCGCAGCGAACTCCCGTATGAAATCGATGGGATTGTCATCAAAGTGGCAGGGTACGAAGAACAAGAACAACTCGGCTTTACAGCGAAAAGTCCGCGCTGGGCTGTCGCGTATAAGTTCCCGGCAGAAGAAGTCGTAACGACAATCGAGGACGTCGACTTCAGTGTCGGTCGCACCGGAAAAGTCACACCGCGGGCGCGATTTGCCCCAGTTTCTGTGGCGGGGTCTACCGTGACGTATGCGACGCTTCACAATGAAGATTTTATAAAAGAAAAAGACCTTCATATCGGTGACCGCGTCGTGATCAAAAAAGCAGGGGATGTCATCCCAGCGGTCGTCTCGGCGCTCGCGAGTGAACGCAGCGGGGAAGAACGGGCAATCGAGTTCCCGACCCACTGCCCAGCGTGCGGTTCTGAATTGATTCGATTAGAAGGCGAGGCCGATCATCGCTGTGTCAATCCCGAGTGTCCGGCCCAACTGCTCGAAGGACTGATTCATTTCGTCTCACGTCAAGCGATGAACATCGACGGACTCGGTGAGAAGGTCATCACGCAACTCCATGAAGCGGGACTCGTCCATAACGTGGCCGACTTGTATCGCCTGAATCGAGACGATTTACTCGGACTCGAGCGTATGGGCGAGACGTCGGTGACGAACTTGCTTTCGGCGATTGAACAATCGAAGCAAAATTCGCTCGAACGCGTGCTCTTCGCCCTAGGGATCCGCCTTGTCGGACAAAAAGCCGCCTCCTTGATCGCGGAGCGTTTTGAAACGATGGAAGCCATCATCGAGGCTACGGTGGAAGAGTTGACGTCAATCGATGGCATCGGAACGAAGATGGCCGAGTCGATCGTCCTTTACTTCGAAAAACCAGAAGCACGTGAACTCGTCAAAGAACTTTCAGAATCGGGAGTAAATCTTTCCTTCAAAGGAACGAAACGACCAACAACGGAAGGGGCACCGCTCTCTGGTAAAACGGTCGTATTGACTGGGAAATTACATGAGATGACCCGTGGTGAGGCCGGGAAACAACTTGAACTCCTCGGTGCAAGTGTGACGGGGAGTGTAAGCAAAAATACAGACTTACTCGTGGCCGGTGAAAAGGCTGGTTCAAAACTAACGAAAGCCGAATCGTTAGGCATCGAAGTTTGGGATGAGGCGAAACTTCTCGATTTTTTAAATGAACACGCATAAGACGTTTCGCTTCGGCGAACGTCTTTTTTCACGTTCGTTTTGTAAAAATTTATGAGATTGAACAGGTTCGCACAAGCGTTCGAAGGGTATAGAGTAACTAAATCAAAATGCTAATATATTTTTGCAGAAGAACCCTTTGACACCATGACTTTCACACACACATCCCTCTCATTCCTCTACGTGGTGAAATTCGTCATCGGGCCAACATCGATGCGTATGCTTATTGCTCACCTTAGAGGAGGGATTGACATCATGACACACAACATCCAACGCTTCCTTGCGCTATTCACCATCCTCATGCTCCTATCCACACTGATGCCCACCAATCTCGCACATGCAGATACGACCACGTTCCGATATATTCAACTGAACCTGACGGACGAAGAAGTCGAAACATTATATGAAGCAAGTCTCGTTTACGATGACATCACATATTATGGGGTACGTGAATCTGCTGACATTTGGCGCTTTATGATTGATGCAGAAACGGTCGATGACTCATTAATTGACTTGGTCACTCTTTATAATGCTGAAGGTGTTCCATATACGTTTATCCCGAATACCATCACGGAAGCGTATCCCGTCGAAGTGGATGAACCACCTGTTGTGACTGAACCAGATGAACCAGAAGAGGTAACACCCCCAGTGGAAACAGAACCAGAGCCGGTCGTGGAAGAACCGATGACTGAACCGATGTTGCCGGTGCTCGCTTTAGAAGCACAGAACATCGCCGGGGTCGACAAGGCCGTTGTCGGAGGAGAAATATCGTATACGTTCATTGTAGAGAACACAGGAGACACGCCGATGACGGTGACAGAACTTTCTCATGAGTATGTGAGTGGAGACATCGATCATCAATCAATCGAATCGTTCAATCAACGCGTATTTGATCGTTTGCATGAATTAATAGGAGAAGACGGTCTCTTGCCGGGAGAACGGGTGGAAGTGACAGCAATCTTGTCCGTTCCGTCTGATTATTCAATCCACACACACCCTGAGATCGGCAGTCTGTTTCGTGTGACGGGAGTGGACGAATATGACCGTGTCGTCACAGCAGAAAGTCAACAAATCGTGCTCTTGCAACAACCTGATTTTACAGTGTCAGGAACGAGCGAGTTGACGACCGTTCAGCCTGGGGAACCTGTCCGATACACATATACAGTGACGAACACCTCTAACGTCACCTTGTTCTTGTCTGATGTGACACTCACATGGCCGAGCGGCGCCTTGACAGATGAGGAACAACAGATGGCAAATGAACGATTCATGAAGCAGGTTCAATCGATTCCTCAATTCCTCAACGGATTTGGGCCGGAAGAAGTCGTCACGTTGTCATTTGAACTCCCGCTTCTCCCGTCCTATGACGTCCGAGCTGGAGCGGAATTGGTTCAACAGGCAACATTTACGCTCTATGTGACCGAAGGGGTGACCGTCACTCGCTCTGTCGATGTGCCGGTTGCAGTAAAACAACCTGTTCCAATCAAAGAGGACGAACCGAAACACGTTCCTGAGAAAGAAGCGAAAATCGAGACACCAGTTGTGAAGGTTGTCGTGAAAGAGCGAGAGGCTCCCCCGGTGCAACTCGAAGATGAAGTCGACACGTATTCGCAAGATGTGCTCCCGATGACAGGAGAGACGAACGAAACGTGGCATGCGATGCTTGGACTCCTCTTGTTTGCATCTGGACTCCTCTTGATGATTCGTCGGAAGCACCCATCCACCAAATAACGATTATGTATCCCTCCTTGTTTAATTCAGGAGGGATTTCTTCTGATTCCGCTTCGATACTTTTTTCGTGGAACGATTTTGTTATAATGAACAAAGTGAAATAGGAAACGATGTTCAAAGGAGCTAGACATAGATGAAATGGAAACAACTCGTCATCCCGACAATGGCCTCTGCGCTTTTGTTAAGCGGATGTTCAATGAAAATCCCGATGGGTGAAGAAGAAGCGACACCAACCGGCGAAGAAACAGCAGCAGAAGGTGTCACACAAACGATCGAAGCACGTGACTCTTATTATCAAATGGTCATTCCGTTCAAAGCGGCAGCGGCGCGAGGACTTGCCCAGCGCCAAGTGAGCTCGTCGTTAGAGCTTGAAGAGGTCGAACTCGGTCTCATGCGCCACTCGACAGACGCATTTGACCCAGACAAATTCGCCTATCAAGAAGGACAGCTTTTAAATGCGGAAGATGTCTCTACTTTACTTGGACGTAAAGGCGGGAGTAACGAAGGATTAACGCCGTTAAACCCGGCGTATGCGGACGGGAAGGCAGAAGTTGAGGACGACAAGTTTGTCGATGCGAACAAGAAGTCACCCCTTTATTTGGCCTCAATCGTAGAACAGAACTATATGACGAAAGCGGATAGCGGATATCAGCTAGGCGGTGTGTCGTTCGCGCTCATTTTAAATCGTGAGTATGTCTTCCAGGCACCGAACTACGGACCGACCTACACGGTGAAACTCGACCAGAAGAAAGTAATCGCAGAAGGTGAACGAATGGCGAACGAACTTGTCGCCCAGTTACGGAAGCGAGAAGATTTTAAAGATTTGGATATAAACGTCGCGCTCTATATGAAGTCGACCCAAGGTTCACCGACTCCGGGGAACTATATCAAATCTGCCTTTGTCGGAACGGATGATCAGGTCGCAACCGGTGACTGGAAAGCCATCGATGAGAAGTACTACTACTTCCCATCTGCGACAGCGACGAATGATGTCCGTGAGGACGCTCAGAAATTTACGCTGTTCAGTGACCGGATTGCCGACCTCTTCCCAGACTATAGCGGGATGATTGGAAAAGGCTTTTATCAAAACGGTGACTTGTCACGACTTGAAATCGATATCCCGATCCAATTCTATAGTCGCGCTGAGCTCGTCGGATTTACACAACACGTGGTCGGCTTGCTCGAAAATCGCTGGGAATATAGCCGGAACGTGCCGGTTCGCATCAACGTGACGTCACTTGGCGGAGACCCTGAAGTGACGATTGTGTTTGAGGACGGCATGGATAGCCCGAAAGTATACTTCTAATCGAGAAGAGGTTCGTTTTTTGAAACGAATCTCTTCTTTTTTTCGTATGAAAAGTGAAAGGATTATCTTTGACCTTATTTGACCAATTGAGTAGAATAGAGTTAACAGAAACGGGAAAGGGATAGGTGAGGTGAATCCATATGGCTAAAAACTATTACGACGAGCTCGGTGTCTCAAAAGGAGCAACCGAACAAGAGATTAAACGTGCATACCGTAAATTGGCGAAACAGTACCATCCGGACGTCAATAAAGACCCTGGCGCACAAGAACGATTCAAGTCGGTCCAGGAAGCGTTCGACGTATTGAGCGATCCAGAGAAAAAAGCGAACTATGACCGATACGGTAGCCCGGATGGACCGTCGTTCGGACAAGGATTCGGTGGCGGTGGAGAGACTTACGGGGAAGGCTCGTCACAATTCGAAGATCTATTCCGACAATTCGGAGGCGGGTCGCGTACGACCTCGCGGACTTTCGGATTTGAAGATATGTTCGGAAGTTTCTTTGACCAAGCAGTCGAGGAAGACTTGGATGAGACCGTACGTGTAAACATCCCGCTCAGTCAATTGACGAAAGAGTCAAAAGTGAGCCTTCGCCTTCAGACTGGCACGGTGAACGTCAAGATTCCACAAGGTGCCTATGAAGGTCAAAAGTTGCGGTTAAAAGGAAAAGGAAGTCGCGTCGGACAATCGGGGAACCGAGGAGATGTATACGTCGAGCTTCACTTTGCGGATGACGATACGTATCGTCGTGAAGGAGAGCATATCGTGACAGTGAAACGATTGCGTCCGCTCGACTTTTTGGACGGAGCGAGCGTCATCATTGCCACGCTCGACGGAGGACGGGTGAAGTTGAAAGTGAAACCGGGAAGCCGTCCGGGACAACGGATGCGGATTCCGGGTCGCGGTGTTATGACCGGCTCGAAGGTGCGGTCGGACTTATTCGTCCAACTCGAGGTCGACCTGCCTCTTGATGAGACGTACCGTTCTGTTTATGAGCAAATCGAACGTTAATGGATAAGGAGGAATCGTGATGGACTTTAATCGTTTTACAGATAAAGCACATGAATGCATTGTCAGTTCACAGGCGTTAGCGAAACAATATCATCATAGTGAAATCAATGAGTGGCACGTCTTGGCGTCCATGATTTCACAGACGGACGGGATCGCACCGTTGCTGTTTCAAAAAATGGAAATCAACGTGTCTGAGATTGAAGGCGAAGTCGCGCTTTCTTTAAGAAATGCACCAAAACTTCAAAACCCGACAACACCGATGATTTCGGCTTCTTTGCTAAACGTTCTAACGACGGCGGAGCGGGAAGCGACAGGGATGAACGATGAATACGTATCGGTCGAACATATTTTACTCGGCATCTTGTTGAACAGTAGTCAAGCGCAGGCGATGCTCGAGCGAAAAGGGATCACAGAAGAACGACTCCGTGAGGCGCTCGTCGCCGTACGAGGCAATCGTCGGATCACGTCGAAGTCGCCTGAAGCGACGTATGACGTCTTGACGAAATACGGACGAGACCTCATTCAAGAAGTGAAGACGGGGAAAATCGATCCGGTCATCGGACGCGATAGCGAGATTCGTCGCGTCATTCGGATTTTGAGTCGGAAAACGAAAAACAACCCGGTCCTCATCGGGGAACCGGGTGTCGGGAAGACAGCAATCGTCGAAGGACTCGCTCAGCGAATCGTCCGAGGTGACGTACCGGAGAGCTTGAAAGACAAAACGATCTTCAGTCTCGATATGAGCTCGCTTGTCGCCGGTGCGAAATACCGTGGTGAGTTTGAGGAACGTCTTCAAGCGGTCTTATCTGAAGTGAAAGAGGCGGAAGGTACAATCATCCTCTTCATCGATGAATTGCATACGATTGTCGGAGCAGGAAAGTCGGAAGGGTCGATGGATGCCGGGAACATGTTAAAACCGATGCTCGCCCGAGGTGAGCTGCACTGTATCGGTGCGACAACGCTAGATGAGTATCGCCAATATATCGAAAAAGACCCTGCTCTTGAGCGGCGTTTCCAACAAGTGCTAGTCGCTGAACCGGACGTCGAGGATACGGTCTCAATCTTGCGTGGCTTAAAAGAACGTTTCGAGATTCACCACGGGGTACGCATCCACGATAACGCCCTCGTCGCAGCTGCTGTCTTGTCAAATCGTTATATCACGGACCGCTTCATGCCGGACAAGGCGATTGATCTTGTCGACGAGTCGTGTGCGATGATTCGGACAGAGATGGAATCGATGCCGGCTGAACTCGATGAGTTGGTTCGTCGGGTCATGCAACTTGAAATCGAAGAGGCGGCGCTTAAGAAAGAGAGCGATGCAGCTTCCATGAAACGACTCGAAGCACTCCAACAAGAATTGGCATCGCTCCGTGAACAGTCTGACTCGTTACGTCTCCGCTGGGAGAATGAGAAAGAGTCGACGCACCGCGTGCAGCAAATCCGTGGAGATCTTGAAAAGGTACGCCTCGAGTTACAAGAAGCAGAAAGTCGTTACGACTTGAACCGGGCTTCGGAACTGAAATATGGACGAATCCCAGAGCTCGAGCGAGAGCTAGAAGAAGCGGAACAGTTGGCGGGTTCGGTGACACGCGAACTCGTGCGGGAAGAAGTGACGGAAGAAGAAATCGCCGAGGTCGTCTCAAAATGGACCGGTATCCCGGTGACGAAACTGACAGAAGGAGAGCGAGATAAACTGCTTAACTTAGAAGCGGTTTTACACAAGCGTGTCTTCGGTCAAGATGACGCGATTCGTTTAGTCAGTGATGCGGTCATTCGTGCTCGCGCCGGAATCAAAGATCCGAACCGTCCAATCGGTTCCTTCCTCTTCCTCGGGCCGACTGGAGTCGGGAAGACGGAACTCGGGAAGGCGCTCGCAGAAGCGATGTTTGATTCGGAAGACCATATTGTTCGACTCGATATGAGTGAATATATGGAGAAACATGCTGTATCACGACTTGTCGGTGCACCTCCTGGCTATATCGGATATGAGGAAGGCGGCCAGTTGACGGAAGCGGTTCGCCGTAACCCGTACTCGGTTCTCTTACTCGATGAGGTCGAGAAGGCACATCCGGACGTCTTCAACATCTTGTTGCAACTGCTCGATGATGGTCGATTGACCGATTCGCACGGGCGCATCGTCGATTTTAAAAATACAATCGTCATCATGACGTCGAACATCGGGGCAGACATTTTGCTCGAGGCAGCGAGAGACGGTGTGATTGATGAAGACGAGGAGCGCCAAGTACTTGAGAAGCTCCGCCGCCATTTCCGTCCTGAATTCTTGAACCGGGTCGATGAAACAATTCTGTTCCATCCGCTCACGAAAGATCAAATCGGTCAAATCGTCGAGAAAGCGGTCGGACGAATGAGTGAACGACTCACGACGCGCTCGATTCATATCGAGATCACAGACGCAGCGAAAACGTTCGTCGCCGATGAAGCGTACGAACCTCAATTCGGTGCCCGTCCAATCAACCGTTACGTGCAACGGACAATCGAGACGAAACTTGCTCGAAGCATCTTAGCCGGAGATGTCGAAGATGGTCAAACGGTCGTCATCGATGTCGAGAACGGGGAATTGACGTTACGTCCATCGACGGTCAATGCATAAGGAAAGAGGAATCCAAGCGGATTCCTCTTTTATGTACGTTGATGTTTTCGTCTCAAAAGCAGAAAACTGACGCCGATAAAGATAAGATAGAGTACCGTTCCAAAAATGGAGTTGAGTACCCATGGGATGGTCCCCATGAATGTAGTGCGTGTCGCTTCCTGAAACCAGAGCAGTAACCAAAAGAATAAGCCAAGACTCGTTGCGAGTAGCGTATAAAACCCCAACAAGCCTTGTTTCGTCCATCGCTTAATTCCAAATCCCAATAAAGTCGTAACGACAAAAATCGCACCTAGCCCAATATAAAACAATCCATCGATTGGTAATGACTGCACCTACATGACTCCCTTCTCACCATCAGATTCATATAGTCTCATCTTACACTGTGAGGAAATAAATGGGAATCTTTATTGTGAAACGAGAGGACGTTCTGGCTGATAGATACAGTACGGTTCTGCCTCCTTATAATCACCAGTAACCGCATAGGCTCTGGCCCGCGAACCACCACAGAGATAACGATATTCGCAATACCCGCACTTTCCGTGATGACTATCCGGATCACGCAACGCCTTGAAGGTCGGATGATGACGATAAATATCGGCGAGTGGTGTCGTTCTGACGTTCCCGCAAAGAATCGGTAAAAATCCAGAAGGTTGGACGTCACCTGTGTGCGAGACAAAGACAAATCCGTTCCCGTCATTCGTTCCGCGAGGGGCCTTCGCCAAATCATCATGAGGATGTCCGATGGGAGGAAGTCCTTCTGCTTTTCGCCGCTGATTTTCTTGTCGTGCCACCCGTCGATAAAACTGGGCTTCCGTCGTCGAGATGATGAACGGCGCCGTCTCTTGTAACGAGAACGCCCACTTCAGCACCTCTTCATGTCGCTCGGGAGAGATGGGGTGTAACAGGGATCCTCGCCCGGTCGGCACAAGGAAAAAGAGCGTCCAGACCGATACACCGAGGGACTCCACGAGTTTTGCCATCTCGGGTAAGCGGTCGACGTTATATTCAGTCACCGTCGTATTGATTTGAAACGACATGCCTTCTTCTCGGAAGTAGGAGATTCCTCGGATGGTACGGTCGAAACTGCCGCGTGTTCCTCTAAAGTAATCGTGTGTCTGTGCATCTGGACCGTCGATGGAAAACGCCCAACGTGACAACCCGGCAGCTTTTGCTCGTTTCACGGCATCACGGGTGACGCGGGGTGTGGCAGAGGGTGTCATCGAGACACGCATCCCGAGGGATGAGGCGTATGCGGTCAATTCAAACAAATCTTCGCGCATGAGGGGATCTCCACCTGTGAAGACGAGAATTGGATTGTCCATTGCATGAATATCACGAATGAGTGCCTTCCCTTCTTCTGTATCGAGTTCATTTTCGTATCGATGAAACTGTGCCTCGGCCCGGCAATGGACACAGGAGAGGGCGCAAGCACGTGTCACTTCCCAAATGACGATAAACGGGTTCTCGTTATAGTCGATGTGCTTCATACCGTCACCACCTGTTTGAGTTTCAGGTTGTTGACTGCTTGTTTTGCGGAATCGACACAATCTGGTAAGCCAACCCCATGGAGAATGGCGCCACACGCCTCGACTCCGTCCCACTTCGCGAGTGCTTCTTCAAAGGCGCGGACATCTTGTTTATGTCCGACCTCATATTGGGGCATCGTTTGAACGTGACGTTTGACTTTCGTGAAGAGTGGTGTCCCGACTTGTTGAATACGGCGGAGTTCGTGCAAGGCGAATGTCGCAATCGTATCATCATCTTCGTGCAACAAAGAAGAAACATAATCAGAACCGATATACATCCGAATCAACGCTTTCCCTTCAGGTGCCATATGTGGCCACTTCTTATGCATCCAACTGCAAGCGGTCAAGGCGTTGCCTTCCGACTTGGCGATGACGTAACCTGTCCCGTCTAGCGCCTCGACCTCTGATTCGTCGAATGCGGCAAGAACGGTCATCGAGGACGTTCGCTTACGAGTCGACAAACGCTCGGCTTCCGGAAAACCGAGCAGCGGTCCGAGCATGTTTGGGGAAGTCGCAAGAATGATCCCGTCGAACTGCTCGACCGTTCCATCCGCCAATGTGATTTCATGCGGTCTTACGGACTTGACGATTGTCTTCAGTACGAGCCGGTCAATGGAAGGGCGGAGCGCTTCGACGAGTGCACCGAGTCCTTGGTCGATGGATAAAAACTTTCCGGTCTCTGACGGCTTCACCCCAGCCTGAGAAGGCGGTGTGAGTGCTTTCATCCCGAGAATCAGACTGCGAGTTTTTTGTTCAATCGTGATAAACTGAGGGAAAGTAGACTCGATGCTCATATCGTCGAGCGTTCCGTTATAAATCCCGGACAGAAGGGGCTCGATCATCGTGTCGACGACTTCTGATCCGAGTCTCGTCCGAAAGAAGCGGTCGAGCGAGATGTCCTCTCCTTCATACACACGCGGAATGACAAGGTCGAGTCCGGCACGAAATTTCCCTCTCCACGTAAAGAGATCCGTTTTTACCATCGGCCAAAACTCGGTCGGAATACCCATGACCGATCCGGCGGGCATCTGTCTCAGTTGTTGACGTACGTAAATGTAAGAGGTCCCGGTTTTAGAGCGGACGAGTTGGTCTTCTAGACCGAGGTCGGTAATGAGAGACGTCAAGGTCGGCTTACGCGCCATATAACCGTCCGGGCCGGTCTCTAACGTAAATCCATCTTGATAGATGGTTTTGATTTTTCCACCGAGACGGTCTTGTGCCTCGAACAGTGTGACGTGTGCGCCGGCTTCTTTAGCATAATGCGCTGCGGCCAGCCCGGCGATGCCACCTCCGATAATTGCGATCTGATTCAATCGATTCACCCATTTCTATAAAGTTCTTGTCGTATTAACGGTACCGAGAATATAGACGCAGACATAGGATAAGTGTCACGTAGTTCTAGACAAATTTGTCACGAATTCGAAAGGGGACGATGAAATGATGGTTTTCATCATTGTCGCGACGGTCATCGTGTCAGGTGTGGTTGGTTTTATTGTGACGATGAATCGGCATGGGGAAAAGTTGGTCGGGGACGAAGAAAGTCCACCGATGATTTGGGCGGACGAAGAGTGGTATAAAGAAGATGGACCGCCAGACGGGTAATATGATAAGATGACCCGGTTGAAATTTGATGGAACATGAGGTGATCGAATGAATGTACTCGAACAACAATTGAACCACTTGATTGATGAGTGTCGTCCGTATACGGCTCAGGGGAAAGTGGCGGACTACATCCCAGAACTGGCGCATGTGAAAAACGATTTACTCGGGGTGGCGATTTGTTTGCCGGACGGTACGTATATTCACGCTGGGGACGTTCATCACAAGTTTACGATTCAAAGTGTATCGAAGGCGCTGACGCTTTGTTATGTATTGATGGAATTTGGGGAAGACTATGTGTTTTCAAAAGTGGGGATGGAACCGACGGGAGATGCGTTCAACTCGATTGCGAAACTCGAGGAGACGGTCCCGTCAAAACCATTGAATCCGATGATCAATGCAGGAGCGTTAGCGGTGACGAGTATGATTTTAGGGGAGACGGCTGACTTAAAGATTTATCAGTTCCGCCAATTTTTAGCGACCTTGTTGAATCGACCCGTAGAGGAGATTACGTACGATGAAAAAGTCGCTCGCTCTGAATACGAGACGACCGACTTGAATCGCGCACTCCTCTATTTCATGCGCCATCATGGAATTGTAGAAGGAGACGTCGATGAGATTATCGACGTATATACGAAACAATGTGCCATTGAAATCGACTGTTTTGACTTAGCACGAATCGGGCGTGTCTTCGCAGGGAACGGGGAAGACCCGGAGACAGGTGAAGAATTAATTCCCCGTCGTGTCGTCCGGATCGTCAAAGCCATCATGACGACATGTGGCATGTACGATGCATCAGGCGAGTTCGCCGTCCGTGTCGGTCTTCCCGGAAAGAGTGGGGTGTCGGGTGCGATTTTAGCAGTCGGGAACCACGAACTGGATTTGAATAACGTCGGGTTTGGCATCTTCGGTCCGGCGCTTGATTCAAAAGGGAATTCGATCGCGGGGATGAAGTTGCTTGAACTATTGATTGAACGGTATACATCGCGTTAAATTGATAGGTGCTCCACGGATTCATCAAGTTCCTGCTGTAAGACTTCAACTTTTTTGTCATATGGGGATTGCAGGTCGGTAGGAGGGGTGAAGGCCAGCCAACGCTTCAACAGTTGATCATGGTCATTCATCTCACCGAGTTCGGTTTGCATCTTTTTTAACGTACGGACGGTGTCGATTGACGCGTCCGACTCGTAGTTTAACAAATATTCATGCAAGTATCGCTCACGTTTCACGGCTAAGCGAACTTTATGGAGCGCTTCGATTTGTTCTTTTCCACTCGATTGTTCATGATAGATGCGAATTCGTTGTTTGCGTTCGCTTTTCGCCTTTTCTAACATCGGAGAGGCGTTCGTTTTTTTAAACGCACGAAACAACGGTCCGCCGATGAAACGACGAATTTGTTGGTCGAGTGAGGGGGTCATCTTTTCACTGACTCGTGTCGAGAGAATGGTTCGTTCGATGGCCCGTTGCTTTTCCATGGTTTGTAGAAATGCTTCATCAAGCTCAGTTTTTACATCAAACTGTTCGATGAGGACATCGAAGTCACGCACATGACCGAGTGCCTCCATCAATTGTTTGAGTTGCCGGAACGTCGCCGGCTTTGTCTCAAAAATCTGCATGAACGTGATCAGCTTTCGTAAATGAACGCGGGCGCGATGAATGTCCTCGGAATTGTTGAACGAGAGGGCCTCGGTCACGTAGTGGTTGAATGTATTCCACGTTTCTAATAGCTCAAATTTAAGTTTTTCTGCATGCCGTTGATTCATGATATTGTTTCCTTTCTGAAAAAGAGATGAGGGTTGTCCATGTACCAAACACATTCATTGAACGAAAAAATCAAACTGTTCTTTACGATTTTCTTTCCAATCCTAGTCACGCAAGTGTCTTTTTATTTGATTAGCTTTTTTGATACCGTCATGTCCGGACGCGCAGGCGCCGTCGATTTGGCCGGTGTCGGTGTCGGTTCGAGTCTTTGGATGCCCGTTTACACCGGGCTTAGCGGAATCTTGTTGGCAGTTGCCCCGATTGTGTCGCAAGCGCTCGGCGCGCGGGACCGTCAACAAATTCAACGCACGTTATTTCAAGGCATCTACTTAGCCATCATGCTCAGTGTTATCACGCTGACATTAGGATCTTTCCTCGTGCCACTCGCAATCGAAGGGATGGGGCTTAGTACGGAAGGGAAGCGAATCGCGACCCAATACTTACTTGCGCTTGGTTTCGGTGTCTTACCGATGTTCTTGTTCAACGTGCTTCGCACGCTCATGGATGCGCTTGGCAAGACGAGGGTCTCGATGATCCTCATACTATTAGGGTTACCCATTAATGTCGGTTTAAATTACATCTTCATCTTTGGAAAACTCGGGATTCCGGCGTACGGTGGCGTCGGAGCAGGAATCGCCTCGAGCATCACCTATTGGTTGCTCTTTTTCATGGCATTCTTCTTCGTCCGAAACGGAAAACCGTTCCGCGAGTACAAGTTCTTACGGACATCGGAGCGAATCGTCTGGCTCAGACAAAAAGAGTTGTTACAACTCGGGACACCAATCGGGCTAGCAATCTTCGCCGAGGTCAGCATCTTTGCGGCAGTCACACTACTGCTCAGCTCATACGGTGACCAAATCGTCGCGGCACACCAAGCGGCCATTAACTTTGCGTCGTTTGTGTACATGCTCCCGTTGTCGGCATCGAGCGCGTTGACGATTGTCGTCGGGTATGAACTTGGTGCGAAACGACTACAGGACGCCGTTCGATATGCGAAGATTGGGATTTCGCTTTGTCTAGGTGTCTCCATCTTCTCGGGTGCTTTCTTGTTTTGGCAAAATGAACGGGTCGCAGCCATTTATACGAATGACCCGACAGTCGTGGACCTTGCGGCACACTTCATGATTTTCGCCGTGTTCTTCCAGTTATCAGATGCTGTCGCCGCACCGATTCAAGGAATTTTACGAGGGTTCAAAGACGTCAACATTACGTTGGTCCTCTCTCTCGTCGCCTATTGGGTCATCGGCTTACCACTCGGTTATGTGTTGGCGGAGCATGCTGGATTTGGACCGGATGGCTACTGGATTGGATTGATTGCTGGACTGGCTGCCGGAGCGGTCTTATTATTCCTCCGATTAGTGTGGATTGTCCGTCGCTTCGGTACGCTTCAGTCGACGTCATGATACAAAGGTTGTTCACAATTGTGAACAATCTTTTATTTATAAAGAAATTGGTCTATACAACTATACTTTTATCGGATATGATAACATAGAGGAAAACAAAAAGGAGTGGTGAAGCGATGGGGACATTGATCAATGCTCATATCGTGTCAGCGGAACAAACGTGGGAGCGAGGATATATCAAGTGGAATGGTCAATCGATTGAAGAAATCGGATCGATGGAACAATTTAAGCAACGAGACGAGAGCGTCATTGATGTATCGGGTGCGCTCGTCACGCCTGGCCTCATCGATGTTCATATACACGGGGGATATGAAGTCGACACGATGGACGCGGACGAGTCACGGCTTCGTCAATTAAGTGAAGACATGCTTCAAGAGGGCGTCACGTCATTCTTTGCGACCACGATTACCCAGTCGAAAGAAGCGATTGAACGGGCGTTGACAGCAGTTCGGAATGTCATTGAATCAGAGGATACGACCATCGTCGGGATTCATTTGGAAGGACCATTCGTCAATGTGGAGATGGCGGGTGCACAACCAGCAGAACATATCATTGACCCGGATGCGGAACAATTTCGAAAATGGCAACAGCTTGCCGGTGGTCATATCCGACTCGTCACGTATGCACCGGAACGACCAGGAGCCCGAGCATTTGAAGCAGCCCTTCGTGAATCGGGTGCGATCGGTTCTGCGGGACACACGAATGCGACGTTTGAAGAGAATAAGCAGGCGGGCGTCAAACATGGAACACACTTATATAACCAAATGCGTGGCTTGCATCATCGGGAACCGGGAACGGTCGGATATTGTCTCTTAGAGAAAGGGGTCATGGCCGAAATCATTCCAGATGGGATTCACAGTAGTCCGGAGATGGTCGATTTTGCTTACCGCTTAAAAGGAGCGGATGAACTCGTCGTCATCACGGATGCGATGCGGGCGAAAGGTCTGCCTGACGGACAGTATGAACTTGGGGGTCAACCCGTCAGCGTAGAAGGAGGCGCTGCCCGTCTTGAAGCAGGAAATCTCGCTGGGAGTGTCTTGACGATGGATGCGGCGTTCCGAAATATTCAAGCGTATACGGGATGTACGCTGGAAGAAGCGGTCAAGATGACTTCGACGAATGCGGCAAAAGAATTCGGATTGACGACAAAAGGAGACATCAAATCGGGGTTTGATGCGGACCTTGTCGTTTGGGATGACAGTGCACATGTTCAAATGACAATCGTCAAAGGAAACATTGCATATGAACGGGAGGAACAACGATGAACGTATTAGTCGCAAAGACAGCGAATGACGCGGAACGTATCGCCTATTCGCTCATTAAAGAACGGATTTCAGGGAAGCATGACTTCGTACTCGGTCTCGCGACAGGCAGCACGCCGGTCGGGATGTATCAAATGTTTAAACAAGACGCGCTCGATTGTAGCCATGTGACGAGCGTCAATTTAGATGAATACATCGGTCTATCACCAGAGCATCCACAAAGCTACAACCGCTTTATGAAAGATCGCTTGTTTGACGAAGTACCGTTCAAACAAAGCCATCTCCCTCAAGGCGATGCGCCAGACCCTGAAGCGGAGGCGGCTCGCTACGAAGGACTCGTTCGGAAGCTTGGTGTCGACTTACAACTTCTTGGTATCGGGGAAAATGGTCACATCGCATTTAATGAACCGGGCACGGCGCTTGATGCGAAGACACATGTGACCGAACTCACCGAATCCACACGAGAGGCAAACCGTCGCTTTTTTGACCGATTGGAAGACGTGCCGACGCATGCGATCACAATGGGACTCGATACAATCATGAATGCGCGTGAGATTGTCCTGGTGGCGACGGGCGAGCGAAAAGCAGAGGCCGTACAACATATGATTGAAAGTGTACCGACGGTCGACTGGCCGGCGACGATCCTTCAAGCGCATCCAGGTGTGACGGTTGTACTCGACGAAGCGGCAGCATCGCGCTGTGCGGAAGCCCTTCAATCACGAGGACAAGAGGCAGCAACACGATTTTTCACCATCCGGGCTTAATCAACCTGCGGAGACATCTCCGTGGGTTTTTCTGTTTTCAACTGTGGGAAAATGTAAAGAAATGAATTTGTCATCAAAACGTTTTCGACAAATTTCACACTTTCCTCTATAATGAGTGAAGCTCATTACTTTGACTCGAAGGAGACCATTATGAATTCTAGAACACATACTCGTAGACAGCGCAAAGGTCCGTCTGCGTTTTATAAAGTCTTTAGTGCCCTTGTGCTGATTGCGATTATTGCTGGGTCTAGCATTTACGGTACCGCATTTTATAAAGCCCACAACATGTTGTCCGGCACTCAAGTCACGCTAGAGGACGACCCGACGGTTGAACCGACTCGCTTTGACAAAGAAGATACGGAGTCATTTTTGATTTTAGGTACAGACCTTTCTCCACAAAAGAAAGCACGTGGAGAGTATGGACGCTCGGATGTCATGATCGTCGTCATTTTGAACAAGAAAGAAAAGCAGACGACGATGCTCAGTATCCCGCGTGACTCGTACGTCAATATCGATTACACAGGATACAATATCCCTTATGGAAAGACGGGTCTTGATCAAGATAAGATTACACATGCCTACTACTTCGGTTCGATGGATGAATCGAACCCGAACAACGGGATGCGTATGGCAACAAACACGATTGAGGATTTGGTCGGTGTTGAAATCGACCATGTCGTCTCGCTCAACTTCCAAGGATTTGTGGATTTCATCGATGCAGTCGGTGGTGTTGAAATCGACGTTCCATTCTCATCACAACAAAACAGCTATGACGCCTCACGTGAGACCGTACAAATCGAAGAGGGACTTCAGAAACTTTCTGGTGAAGAGGCACTCGCCTATGTCCGTAACCGATATGACGACCCACGTGGAGACATCGGGCGTGGACAACGCCAGATGGAAGTCATCAATGCCGTGCTCGAACAGTCACTTGGTACGTCACTCATCAATAACTATGATAAGGTCTTGAAAGCCGTGGGCGATAACATGCAGACGACGCTTGGACCGAATGACTATATGCGTTTGATTGAAGACGTCGGCGCGCTACACAATACGGTGCAATATCAATTGACAGGTGAAGGCGCCCGTGCAGATGACGGCCACTTCTACTATTTCTTAAATGAACCGCTTCTTGAAGAAGTACGCTACCGTGTGCAACAGGCGGACGCAGGCAATCCTGTGGAACCGATGACGGATACGGAATTAGAGTCTTACACGTTAGATCCGAGTGGGGTCACGTACGAAGCGCAATAAAGTTTCACTTACGAAAAATGCAAAACGCTCAGAATTCATTTTCTGAGCGTTTTTTATGTGGCAATGTATTTCAGGTCAGATTGCTTTTTTGTGTGGGATTGCTTGAAAATTGATTTAGTCAATGATTTTCCCACTCAAAAATTTGGTCTCACAGTTAGGTCAGCGATTTACATCCTCCACATCAGTGTCATGGTCAAATCATATTTCTGTTTCGTGCGTTATATGCGATCCATCGCGACGGTCAAGGAGTACGAGTCTCCACGAAAGAGCGAGCGACTATATTCAAACATGTCACCGTTCTCGAGATAAGTACGTTGATCAATCAGCAATACCGGTGCGTTTGGAGAGATGGTCAGCAGTTTCGCTTCCTCGGGGCCGGCGCTACGGGCTTCAAGTGTCTGTGTTGCATTTTTCAAACGTAAACCGTGCTGTTCGGCGTACGCATAAATGGAACCGGTTGCGTCTTCTTTCGTCAGGTCAGGCAATAAACGGACAGGAATGTAGGCAGTCTCGAGCGCGAGCGGATGGTCGTCTGCGAGTCGGAGCCGCTTCATTTCATATACGGGTGTTTGATTCGGGATGCTCAGTTGTTGGGCGATTCGATCCGTTGCCGGGATGACCTCGTAGGACAAAAGACGACTGAGTGGTCGCATGCCACGATGTTTGATTTCTTCAGAAAAACTCGTCAGTCCGGACAATGTCATGGCAATCTTTTGACTCGCGACGAATGTCCCTCGTCCTTTTTGACGGCTCAAATAACCGGCGTTGACGAGGTTCATGATTGCTTGACGAATCGTCATGCGACTGACATGAAATTGTTCGGAGAATTCACGTTCTGAAGGTAAGGTGTCTCCTGGCTTTAACAATCCGTCATCAATTTGTTGCTTTAAGTACGCTTCAATTTGATAATAAATAGGTAACGGAGATTGTTTATCGATTTCTAACATATCATTTCGCTCCTGACTGAGAAGATGTATGTTTCATTATAGACGAAATTAGACTAGTTGTCTGAACAGATTTATAGAGAGAAGGTGGAGGACAAGATGAATCAACATACAGTCAATACAATCGTGACCTCAGTAAGTGAGGATGGAAAAGGTCATTGGCATACACTCGAGCATAGTCCCTTTTATGCGGAAGGTGGGGGGCAACCGGCAGACCGGGGATGGATTGATTCGCACGACGTATTAGACGTGCAACTCAAGGAAGGTGAAGTGTGGCATCTGTTGTCAGCAGCATTACCTATCGGAACACCAGTAGTGGCTCGAATCAATGAACATGTGAGACGAGACCATTCCATCCAGCATACTGCCCAACACTTGTTAACGGCGATTTTAGAAGATCGTCATGGCATTCGTACGCTCAGTTTTGGAATTGGTGAAGAAGATTCGTCCATTGAGATTGAGACGGCAGGGATGGACTGGGCTCAAGTTGAAGCACTTGAGCAAGAGATGCAGCAACTCATCTTTGAGAATTATCCGATTCATGTGTATGAAATCGCAGAAGAAAAAGTGGACCGGACGCGCTTACGGAAAGCGACCGATCGAACAGGGATGATTCGAATCGTCGAAATCGAAGGGCTTGATTATAACGCGTGCGGTGGGACACACATGGAAACGACAGGGCAACTTGGTACGATTCACGTGACGACGCTCAAAAAAGTGAGAGGAAACATCCGCTTGACGTATGTAGCCGGTAATCGGGCGTTGAAAGCGACACAACGAGCACGGGAAGCGTTACGGACAATCCACCACACGTTCTCGACAACGAATGAATCGGTGGCAGCACGTGTGATTGAAGAGCACACGATTCGTCTTGAACGTGAAAAAGAAATCAAGACGCTCGAAGAACGGATTGCGAAAGCGAAAGTGGAGGCAGTCTTACAAGAGGACAATTATGTGGCGTTACACGTGGGACGGACCGAAGCGGAAACATTGACGACCGCAATTATTGAACGAATCGCAGCGACCGGACGAATCGCTGTCGGAGCCAACTATAGTACGCAAAAATTATTTGTCATGCATGATGGGACTCATGATATCGCGGTCGGAACATTTCTTCGTGCGGCCCTTCAAGAGATGAAGATTGGTCGCGGTGGTGGGAATCATAAGCAGGCACAAGCACGATTCACTTCGGTCACGGAACTTGAACGAGGGATGGAAGAAATCGTGAGACGATTACAAGAGGGGGTCTTACCATGTTGACGATTCAATCGGGAAAAGAAGCTGAGTTAATCGAGCTGGCCAAGCAAGTACGGGAAATCGTATTCGTTCAGGAACAAGGAATCGATGCGAGTCTCGAATACGATGATTTAGATGATGTTTGTACGCACGTGGTCGGTCTCCTTGATGCGCAACCGGTGACGACAGCACGTCTTCGCCCGGTAGACTCGACTGTCGGGAAAGTGGAGCGGGTGGCGACGATTCAGACGGCCCGAGGTCATGGATATGGAAAAGAGATCATGGACGAAGTCGAACGTGTCGCAAAACAGCAAGGATTAAGTGAACTGCGCCTAGGTGCACAGTTAACGGCGCTTCCGTTCTACGAAAAACTCGGGTACGAGGCGTTCGGAGATGAATTTTTAGATGCCAATATCCCACACCGTATGATGCGGAAAACGAGGTAACTCTTTTTTGAAATATCCCATTTTTCTAAAAAAAGGTTGGCAAGAAGATTTCGTTTTGTTATAACTAATACTAACAACTGACAGATAGAGGTTGCGAATGACATGAGTAAGCTTGGTTGAAACGGACGCACTCCGGACCGAGCCGAAAGGGGAAATTCGCCGAAGTCGACGTTCACGTGCGTGTGAACGAAGGCTGGGGTAGTCGTGAATAACGCCTACACTGCCATGGTCAACTACCATGGAGCGCTATCTACGGAACGATTCTTTAATCGTTTTTCAACTGCGCGTACAAGCGGCAGGCCGTAGGGAGAGTGCTTCCTACCGGTCTGCCGCTTTTTCTGTTGGTGGACATCTTGAAAGTGGGGAACTTGATGACAACCGTACTGAAATTTGGAGGCAGCTCTGTTGCCACAATCGAACAAATACAAGCCATTTCAGACTATTTACAAACACGTGTGGCGACCGGTGAAAAATTGGTCGTCGTCGTATCAGCAATGGGCAAGACGACGGACTCGCTCCTGTCGCTCGCTAAACAAATCACGGAGCGCCCGATGATTCGTGAACTCGATCGGCTACTCGCCGTCGGGGAAGAACAGACGATTAGTCTACTCAGTATCGCCTTGAACTCGCGAGGCGTACCTGCCATTTCACTCACCGGACAACAAGCCGGAATTGATACGATGGGCATCCATACGAAGAGCAAAATCAAAGCGATTCGTAAAGAAGTATTGCATGAGAAGTTGCGTCAACATGACGTCTTGATTGTCGCTGGTTTCCAAGGTGTGAATGAAGCGGGAGACGTTACGACACTCGGGCGTGGCGGTTCGGATACGACAGCAGTCGCACTTGCGGCCGTCCTCAGTCAACGTTGTGAAATTTATACGGATGTGGCTGGGGTGTATACGACGGACCCGCGGATTCATCCGACGGCGAAGCGCCTCGACACGGTCTCTTATGATGAAATGATGGAGATGAGTGCACTCGGCTCTAAAGTCATGGAAATGCGAAGCGTCGAGCTCGCGAAAAAGTATGACGTGAATATTTTTGTTGGAAAGACGCTCTCGAGCGAAGGAGGAACATGGATCATGGATACGACGCAAGCAATGGAACAGAAAGCAGTCACGAGTGTGAGTGTCGTCAAAAACGTACTCAGTGTCTCGATTAAACACATCCCGCACACGGCAGCCGGAGTCGCGGACATCTTTGAACGATTGTCTGAACGTCACGTCAATATCGATATGATTTCACAGACGGCGTTCGATGGCGAAGTGTTCCTTTCGTTCACATGTCCACTCGACGAAGAGGCGTTCTTAGAAGAGGCACTCGCAGAATTAACAGCGACCTTGCCACAAATCAAAATCGATCGTCATACGGAACACGCAAAAATTTCGGTCGTCGGAATTGGCATGCGAGACGCGACCGGCGTCGCATCAGAACTCTTCGCGACATTCCGCGAGATGGGGATTCCGTTCTATCAAGTCACGACATCTGAGATTAGCATTTCCTACACGATTCAAGAACAAGATGTGGAAGCGGCAGTCGCAGCCATTGCGGCTCGCTTCAACTTATAAGGGGGTAGCACGATGTATAACGTAGCTGTCGTCGGCGCAACGGGCGCCGTCGGACAAAAAATGATTGAGGTTTTAACCGAATACGAATTTCCAATCAGTGAACTGAGACTATACGCTTCAGCCCGTTCGGCAGGAAAGACGGTCGAAGTGAACGGACAATCGGTCGTGATTCGTGAGTTGAACGATTCGATCTATGCCGATCCAATCGATATCGCCTTGTTCTCTGCCGGTGGGAGTATCAGCGAACAGTATGCGCCACGCTTAAGCGAACAAGGGGTTATCGTCATCGACAACTCAAGCGCATTCCGAATGCAAGAAGGAATTCCGCTCATCGTACCGGAAGTGAATCGAGTCGAACTCAGCCCGGAGAAGACACTCATTGCGAACCCGAACTGTTCAACGATTCAATCAGTCGTCGCGCTCGCGCCACTATCGGAAGTATATGGATTGACGCGAGTCGCCTATACGTCTTATCAAGCCGTATCCGGTTCGGGTCAAAAAGGGATTGATGACCTCGAGCGCGGTGCTCGTGGTGAGGATCCGACGAATTATCCGTATCCGATTTATGATAACGTGTTGCCGCACATCGACGTGTTTTTAGAAAATGGTTACACGAAAGAAGAACAAAAAATGATAGAAGAGACGCGTAAAATTTTGAATGCGCCGAACCTTGGTGTAACGGCCACTTGTGTCCGAGTCCCAGTACGAAACAGCCATGCGGTATCCATCACGGTGACGCTCGAACGAGATGCGACAGTAGCAGAAGTCAAAGCCGTACTCGCGGATGCACCTGGTGTCGTGGTTATGGACAACCCGGCCGAACTTTCGTATCCGACACCACTTGATGCAAACGGAACCGATGAGGTGTATGTCGGTCGGATCCGCCGGGATGACTCACAGCCGAATACATTCCATTTGTGGTGTGTTGCGGATAATGTTCGAAAAGGGGCAGCGGCAAATGCGGTACAAATCGCACAATGCATGATCAGTCAAACAGCGACAAAATAAGGAGGAGATGACATGTTCACAGGAGTTGCAACAGCACTAGCGACACCGTTTCAAGAAGATGGGCAGTTAAACATAGAGGCATGGACGGCGTTGATTGAAGACCAAATTCAAGAGGGAGTCAGTGGACTCGTCATCGGCGGAACGACCGGTGAAGGGATGACACTGACGAATGAGGAATTCGAGACTTTGCTCGTTCGAGCAGTAGAGGTCGCTAACGGTCGAGCGGTCATCATCGCGGGAACGGGATCGAACAACACGGCTGTCAGTATCGAAAAAACGAAGCGCGCCGCAGAACTTGGAGCGGAAATGGCGATGGTCGTTACCCCGTACTATAACAAGTCGACACAAGCTGGGCTCCTTGCTCACTTTACAGCAATCGCAGATGCATCACCGATTCCGCTTATGCTCTACAACGTCCCGTCACGGACTGGCGTCGCCTTAGCACCTGAAACGGTCGGGGAGCTCGCAGAACATCCGCGTATCACGGCCTTGAAAGAAGCGAGTGGAGATATTTCGGTCATGGCACAGATGATGGCTCACCTTCCGGAAGGGTTCACCGTTTATTGCGGAAATGACGATCAGATCTTGCCATATATGGCTTGGGGCGCTCAAGGGGTCGTTTCAGTGTTATCAAACGTTTACCCGGGTGCGACCGTCGCCTTAGCAGAAGCACTTTTAGCAGGTGATCTTCAGACGGCGCGCACATGGCAATTACGCCTCCTCCCCGTCATCGACGAACTTTTCGCAGAAGTGAATCCGATTCCTGTGAAGGCTGCACTTCAAGCGAGAGGGTTTGAGTTTGGTGCGCCACGCCTTCCGCTCGTCCCGATGAGCGCGACGGCCGAAGCGAAATTGCTATCGGCGATGGAGCAGTTTAACGAGGTGAGACAATGAATGTACTCATCCACGGGTTTGGTGCGATGGGACGAATCGTCGAAGAAGTCGCCAACGCGCAAGGCGTGAACGTCTCGGCAATCGTATCACCGGGAAGTGACGAGCATCTGGCATCATTAGACGAGGTAGATGCTCATATCGACGTCGTCATTGATTTTTCAAATCCGGCATTACTTCCTGACTTGCTTGCATTCGGACGGTCACGCAACATTCCGCTCGTCATCGCGACGACAGGATTCACACCTGAGGAACTTGCAGCGATTGAAGAAGCATCATCAGACATCCCGATTTTTCAGTCGTATAACACATCGTATGGGATTGCTCTGTTGAAGCAGTTACTCGATCAACTCGTTCCGCTCACGCTCGGCTATGATATCGAGGTCATCGAGGCGCACCACCGAAAGAAAGTAGACGCACCAAGTGGCACTGCGGAGCTGTTGGCCCGCGCCATCGAAGCGAAGCGAGAGGTGACACCGATTTACGAACGAACATCACGCCGGGAAGCGCGTGGCGCCGAAGAGTTAGGGATGCACTCGATTCGTGGGGGCACAATCTTCGGGGAGCATACGGTGCTTTTCGCTGGAGATGATGAAATGATTGAATTGAAACATACCGCGTTATCCAAACGCGTGTTTGCAAACGGGGCCCTTGCTGCAGCAGCAACGATTATCGATCGCCCAGCAGGACTTTATAATCTATCGAACTTATACGAGGAGGCTACTCATGTTACTCACAAACGCTTATGAAATCGCACAATATATTAAAGATGCTAAAAAGGAAACACCGGTAAAACTTTACGTCAACGGCCAATTGGCAGGTCTTGAAATCGAAGAAGCGAAAGCATTCGGTACAGACGAGTCGAAACTGTTCTTGACGACGGCGGAGCGCGCAGCAGCTTTCTTAGAAGCGAATGCGTCTGTCATCACCGATTCACACCTTGAATATGATCGTCGCAACAGTGCCGTTCCGATGCTCGATACGACACAACTCAACGCACGAATTGAACCAGGTTCGTTTATCCGTGACCACGTTCAAATCGGAAACAACGCTGTCGTCATGATGGGGGCTGTCGTCAATATCGGTGCAGTCATCGGAGACGGTTCGATGGTCGACATGAACGCCGTCATCGGAGCACGCGGTACGCTCGGAAAAAATGTTCACCTCGGAGCAGGTGCCGTGGTCGCCGGTGTCCTTGAGCCACCTTCAAAAGATCCAGTCATCATCGAAGATGGAGTCATGATTGGAGCGAACGCTGTCATCTTGGAAGGGGTTCGCGTCGGCGAAAATGCGGTAGTCGCAGCTGGAAGTGTCGTCACGCAAGATGTGCCTCCAGGTGTGGTCGTCGCGGGTACACCGGCACGAGTCATCAAACAGAAAGATGAAAAAACTTCTGAAAAAACGCAACTTGTTGATGACTTACGCTCTCTCTAACGTATAATAGACAGAAAATATAAACAATGAGGAATGGGAGAGTTGCATTATGGAACAGTATGGACAATGGATGTGGAAAGACGGGGCTTGGATTGAGCCGACTGACGCAAACACGAGTATTATGACACACGCGATTCACTACGGAAGCGGGTTCTTTGAAGGGATTCGCGCGTATCACACGGAGGAAGGCCCAGCCATCTTCCGCTTACGTGAACACTTGGAGCGACTCGTTCGCTCGTGTGCATACTACCACGTCACGCTACCTTACACGGTAGACGAACTCGAACAAGCAACGATGGAATTGATTGAACGAAATGGATTTGAAGCATGTTATATCCGCCCGTTCGTCTTCCTCGGGACACCTTGGCAAGCACTTATGCCGACAGCAGAGACGAAGGTACATGTTGCCATCTCGTGTTGGCCGCTCGGCGAATATTTCAGCAAAACAGTCGGGATTCGGGCGAAAGTAGCCTCGTATCGCCGCGTATCTTCTACGATGATGCCGATGCAAGCGAAAGCCGCATCGAACTATATGAACTCTCAGTTACTAAAAGGGGAAGCGCTTCGTGATGGATTTGATGAAGCGATCGCCCTCGATATGAACGGAAACGTCAGTGAGGCGAGCGTCGCGAACATCTTCCTCGTCAAAGGGAAGACAATCACGACACCGTCGCTCGATTGCTCCGTACTCGATGGCATCACGCGTCAGACGATTATGCAACTTGCGCGTGAAGCAGGTTACGAAGTCGTGGAACGTCACATCGGGCGCGATGAGCTATACGTAGCCGATGAGATCTTCTTGACGGGAACGGCAGCCGAGGTGACGAGCGTCATCGAGGTCGATCACATCTCAATCGGTGGCGGCGTCCAGTCGGTCGCGACAGAAATGTTGACACGCTATCGTGAGGCCGTATCAGGACAACTTCCGGAACACCGTGATTGGGTTACGTTTGTAAAATCAGCAGTCAAAGAGTAAAGGAGTTTTGAACGATGGGAGTCACAATTGACTTGAATGCGATTCGCGAGAACAAACGTCGGATTGAAGCGCTCGGGCGCCCCGTGTTTGCGGTCGTGAAAAACAACGCCTATAACCTAGGGATGGAGCCAGTTGTGACGACTTTGTATGATGAAGGGGTCCGTCACTTCATGGTGACAACAATCGAAGAAGCGATCGAAGTTCGAACGCATGCAGCATCGGCTCGTGTCCTCGTCATGAATCCGGTCTATACGTGGCAACACGTCCATGCCCATGACTTTGATGTCGCCATCGGGTCATATGAATGGCTCGTCTCACAGCGAGAGCATCTCGATGGGGTTCGCCTACACTTAAAACTAGATGTCGGGATGAACCGATTCGGTGCCAAAACGTTTGAAGAAGCGCTACAAATCGTCGCCTTCTGTCAAAATGAAGGATTGGACCTCGTCGGATTATGTACGCACTTCCCGCTTGCGGATGCAGATAACGCGGAAGTCGAGCATAGCGTGCAAGTCGAACGTTTTGCCGACTGGTCGACGCGTTTGATGGAACGTCATACGTTTGAATTGATCCATGCGGCAAATAGTGCAGCCACGCTTCAAGATGACGCGCGCTTGCATCATTGCACACATGTGCGTGTCGGAATTTTCTTATATGGCTATTCATCGGTCGAACCGGTGGAATGGTTGGTTCCCGCTTTCTATTGGGAGACGGAAGTGGTCGCGGTCCATGACATCGAAGCGGGGGCTCATGTCGGATATGGGACGGGATACACAGCCGAAACGAAGGAGCGAATTGCCGTTCTTCCTGTCGGATACGGAGATGGGTTAATGCGAGCGAGACGTCACTTGCCTGTTCATATTGAAGGGAAAGCCTATCCGTTCGTCAGCAATATCTTTATGAGTCATAGCTTCATCAAAGTGGACGACGACGTACAAATCGGCGATCGGGTCACACTGTATGGGGTAGAAACGAAAATCGATGACGTGACACGTGTTGGTTACGCCAACAATTCAGAACAGCTCTGTGCTCGTTCATGGCGTGTCCCCCATCGCTTTGAAGGAGGAATTGTATGTACACCACCAATCAATCAGAATGTTTGATCGAAGGTGTGTCCGTCCGTGAACTTCAAGCGACGTACGGGACACCTTTATACATCATGAGTGAGCCAGAACTAGAGCGTCGCCTCGGGATTGTCCAGGATGCGTTCCTAGACAAGTATCCGAACACGTATGCGTTATACGCGTCAAAAGCGTTATCGATTGCGGCCGTGTATGAAAAAGTAATGGCGGCAGGTTTAAGTGTCGACGTCGTCTCAAGGGGTGAGATGTACGTGGCAATGCATGCCGGTGTACCGGCAGAGCGCATTCACGTCCACGGGTCGAACAAAACGATTTTGGATATCACGTTCGCACTCGAACAGGGGATTACACACTTTACCATCGACAACATGCGTGAAATCAGCATCTTGTCAGGACTTGCGGCTGAATATAATCGTGAAGTCGATGTTCTTCTCCGCATCGTGCCTCAAGTCGTTGGAGGTGCCCATGCGGCGATTCAAACGGGTGGGGTTGATACAAAATTCGGTTTTCCGACGCATGACGATACGTATTTGGATGCTGTTCGTGCGACGTTGGAAGCGGAACATTTACAGTTGAAGGGCATTCACTGTCACGTCGGTTCTCAAATTCAAGATCCGACCCTCTTCATCAACACGGTGAAGACGATGGTGCGCTTCATGGATACGATTCGTCAAGAGACCGGCTATACGACGGATGTGTTAAACATTGGTGGTGGCTTCGGTGTCGCTTACTTGGATGAAGACGAGCGTCTCGACTTCGCACAAACGATGGAGCGTGTGATGGAGACGTTGGTCGAGGAAGTCGAGGCACGTGAATTGCCACTTCCGAAAATCGGGATTGAACCTGGTCGTTGGCTCGTCGCCAATGCAGGCGCCACGCTTTATGAGGTGGGAACCGTCAAAGAAGTGAGTGGCGTACGCACGTTTGTGTCCGTCGATGGTGGGATGACAGATAACATTCGTCCGGCGCTATATGACGCAGAATATGAAGTCGTGGCAGCGACTCGGATGAATGAAGAGAAGACGCTCGAGGCAAAAATTGTCGGAGCGTGTTGCGAGTCGGGAGACATCATCTCGAACCGCTCTTTGATCCCTCCTGTCACACCGGGTGATTTGCTACTCGTCAAAGCAACGGGAGCGTATAACTTCTCGATGGCGAGCAACTATAACCAAATGCTTCGTCCTGCCGTTGTATTCGTCAAGGATGGGCATCATCGCCTCGTCGTACGTCGCCAAACGTTTGAAGACTTGGTGGCATGCGAGGTCATTGGCCAATCGATTTAAGGCTACAGAGCAATCTGTAGTCTTTTTTTGATTTTGAAATGAGAACGTTTTTCAATTATGATAGAGAAGAGAAAAAAAGGGGAAGTGACGGTCATGACAAAGACAGCAGCACAACAGTTAATTGAAGAAAGACGCACCGTTCGTATGTTCAAAGAAGAACCGATTGATACGAAGGTGCTATATGAGGTGTTGCAATCGGCACACCACGCACCGTTTCATAATAAAGTCGAGCCATGGAACGTGTATGTGTTCAACGGGGATGGCAAACAAGTGTTACTCGATGCGCTTGAGCCAGCCTTCTCGGAGGCGTCAGAAGGACAGCGTGAAAAAGTGACAGGACGCATCTTGAATGCAGCAACGTGTATGTATGTGACGGCAAAACGATTTGAGACGGAAAAAGGGAATCGTGATGCGTTGCTCGCGACGGCGACATTTATTCAAAATGTTCAACTCTTATTCAGTGAACGTGAGATTGGAATGGTCTGGCGTACGGGTAGACTATTTGACGATGCGCGTTTGAAAGAAATGATTGGAGCGGAAGGGGAGACGTTTATCGGTCTTCTGCAAATCGGAAAATATGACACAGCAGATATCCCTGCACCGAAAGCACGACAGCCAATTGATGCACACCTGACCATTTTCGAATAAAAAAGCGAGCGAAGGGAGAATCCTTCGCTCGCTTCATCTATATATCGCTCATTTTTTTAATTTAGTTGCGAGCCAATCTTGAATCACAGGTGTTGGAATCATCCAGCCGTTCCTCCATTTTTAGAATCTTCTTCTCTACTATTATCCAAATGCATACGTTCCCAAACCTCACGATGTGCACCATGGAGTGTGTCATCGAAAGAATCATCGATATGAAGGCCATAACTTGGGTTAATCGATGAGGCATACAAATCTAACATGAGTTGATCATGGTTCGGATACATAGAGTGGGCTCCTTTCAATACGTCAGCTTGGCTACACTATTAGTATACAAAGGAACTGTGTAGAAAATTCGAGAGAAACGTTAACATTTTATGAATCTTGTAAACGCTTTCAAAAACTGTGTGTTTCGCTTACAGGTACGCACGACTGTTGGTACTGCTCAGCACGTTTCGCATACTTCTTAACCGTTCTCTCCATGATGAAGCGGTCTTCGTCGTTCAGAGGACGGACGACTTTTGCTGGTACGCCCATCACCATCACCCCTTCAGGGATTTGCATATTCGGTGTCACAAGCGCACCCGCAGCCACGAATGACCCTTTCCCGATTTTTGCACCATCGAGCACGGTAGCGTGCATCCCGATCAAGCAATCCTCTTCAATCTCGCACCCGTGAATCATCGCCATATGACCAATTGAGACACGGTCATGGATAATGGTAGGTGAACCCTCATATTGATGGATCATCGAACCATCCTGAACATTGACATAAGAACCGATTCGAATCGGACCCTCGTCTCCACGGATGACGGTGTTGAACCATACTCCTGAGTGTGCCCCGATTGTCACATCACCAATGACATGTGATCCTGGTGCAAGATAAGTCGTCGAATCGACGTGTGGTGTCAGTTCTCCTAGTTTGTATTGCATCGTTGTAACCCCTTTCAGATCGATATGCTATCATTGTCGCACAACTTGAAAAAGAAATTGCAACGAAAAGAATATTCTTGGTAAGATAGTTAAAATACGTTGAATAAGGAGATCAAAAGATGGAGAAACAACATTTGATTGACATCGCCGCAAAGAAAAAGAAAGCGGCCGTCGTCTTTAAAGATGTCGCTGTGATTGACGTGTACAGTCGTGAGACGATTCGTACGGACGTCGCCATCGATGCAGGGTATATTGTGGCAATTGGGGAAGGATACGATGGAGAGGTCGAATACCACGACCCGACTTGGACGCTTGCCCCGTCCTTTATCGATTCGCACGTCCATATTGAGTCGTCGATGGTCCCACCTCATGAGTTTGCGAAAGCGGTCTTGCCGCTCGGGGTCACGACGGTCATTGCGGACCCGCATGAGATTGCGAACGTGAATGGGGCGCTTGGGATTGAGTATATGTTAGCGGATGCGAAAGGGCTACCACTCGATGTCCGCATGATGTTACCAAGCTGTGTGCCGGCGACGCCATTTGAACATGCGGGTGCAAAGTTGTACGCAGAGGATTTGGCACCATTTTTAGGAGACCCTGGGGTGCATGGATTAGGTGAGGTCATGGACTATCCTTCGGTCGAAGCAGGAAGCGAGGATATGCTTCAAAAGATTGCACAGACGGAACAAGCGGGCAAAGTAGTGGATGGCCATGCTTCGGGTCTCAACCCTGATCAATTGAATGTATATCGTTCAGCAGGAATCATGACGGACCATGAATGTACGACTGCGGAAGAGGCGATTGAACGGGTAAGACGTGGGTTCTACGTTCAGATTCGGGAAGGCTCTGTCGCGCGTAATGTGGAGAAGGTCAGTTTGGCCGTGACAGAAAGCAATGCCCATCGTTTCCTCTTCTGTACAGACGATAAGCATTTGGATGATTTGGTCGCAGAAGGTGGGATTGACTACAACATTCGCACAGCAATCAAGCAAGGCGTTAAGCCAGAGACGGCCTATGCGATGGCGAGTTTACACGCTGCAGAAGCCTATGGATTAAAAGAGATCGGGGCCATCGCACCTGGGAAGAAAGCGAACTTCGTCATCTTGTCAGACGTCGAATCGGTAAAAATCGAGCAAGTGTACGTTAACGGTACGCTCGTCGCCGAAGCGGGGAATGCGACATTTGACGCTAATGGGATTGAAGTGCCAAAACCGATGAAAGGTGAACTCGCTTTACCTGAATTGACTGCCGACTCGTTCCGCCTTGCCCCGAGCGACGAGGAAGTGGATGTCATTCAAGTGCTTCCGAACAGCTTGTTGACGAAACGACAACGTCTCTCGTTCCAACCGGATGCGTCAGGGGCAGATTTAGCTCAGGATATCGCCACGCTCGCCGTCATCGAACGTCATCATGGGACAGGTCACATGGCGCTAGCTCCTGTCACAGGATTCGGGTTAAAACGAGGTGCACTTGCAGCTACTGTTGCCCATGACAGCCACAACTTGGTCATCGCTGGAGTCAGCCCGGAAGATATGTTACTCGCAGCGAGAACACTTGAAAAAGTAGGCGGAGGAGTCGTTGCCGTATCGGAAGGGGAAGTGCTCGCCGTTCTCCCGCTTGAAATCGGTGGTCTCATGACGAAACGTCCTTATCGTGAAGTCGCAGATATTCTCGAACAGTTAAATGATGCGCTCGACGTTGTCGGTGCACACCGTCACTTTAACCCATATTTGACGATGTCATTCCTTGCCTTACCGGTCATTCCAGATTTGAAATTGACCGACATGGGATTGTTCGACGTGACCACTTTCTCATTCATCAACGCTTGACTCGGTCTAACGTATGATTTTTGTTAAGAACGGTCGATAACGATTGAATGACTGACAGGAAGTTGGTATAGTTACGACAAGTTTCATCGGGTCAAATTTGAAAGGGGGGATATTACAGATGGAACAAGTTGCTTACAATCGGTCGTATGATGAACATGAGGAATTGATCAATTCTGTATATCGTGCTTTCAAGGACCGATGTGAAGAACTGCCAGAAGAAACACAGACGAAACGCCGTTTACGGCGACTCATCTTTTCTACGATTAAAGAACAGACGAAGTCTCACGCTGACCGATTCGTGTTATACCACTTCTTCAACGATTTCTTTAAAGCAGTAGAGACGAATGACCAAGAAGCGCTTGCTGTTTTGAAGCGAATCATTCGTGATGAAAAAAACTATTGATATGTGACGTCAACTTGTGATAATTTAGACGTAACTTTAAATGAATATTCGTGCTATCGATGAGGTAGAGGTGCGATGCTGATGAGTAAGTAGTCGGAGGATGACAACGATGAGGACTACAAAAAGGCAGGATCGCCGAAGTGCAACACCATGTCCGTGGGGTTGTGCTGGGCTGACGGGAAACACCCGTCGGACTGCCATACATATTTACGTATGGAGCGCTCCAAGTCGGCTAAGAAAGACGGAACATCCAGCGAGGGTGTCGGCTTTGTTGCCGATGCCCTCGCTTTGCGTTTTTTTAAGCATAGGGGGGCCTCATCCTAATAAAAAAGGAGGAATTCAGCATGGTAGATTATTCAACTTCGGTACTTTCACTCGTACCGGCATTACTCGCAATTATTATGGCCATCACAACAAGAAAGGTCATCCCATCACTCGGTGTCGGGATTATCGCAGGGGTACTTCTCTTGCATAGTTTCAATCCACTTGATTCGATTCAATACTTGTGGTCGAACATTATCGCCTTATTCTGGTCGGATGGAGCCATTAACGAATGGAACGTCTTGTTGATTGCGTTCTTGCTCCTTCTCGGTATTTTATCATCCATCATTCAAACGTCGGGTGGGGCACGCGCATTCGGTGAATGGGCTGCTGCAAACGTCAAGACGGCACGCGGTGCGCGTCTCGTATCGTTTGGACTTGGTATTTTGATCTTTATCGATGACTACTTTAACAGTTTGGCGGTCGGGAACATCAGTCGCCCACTCACAGACCGTAAAAATATCTCACGTGCGAAACTTGCGTACACGATTGACTCAACAGCAGCACCTGTCTGTGTCATCAGCCCGCTTTCAAGTTGGGGGGCGTACATCATCGCCATCATCGCTGGAATTTTGACAAAATATTCGATTGATAGCTACTCATCATTCTCTGCGTTCATTCAAATCATTCCGATGAACTTCTATGCCGTCTTTGCACTCTTGTTGACAGCGTATGTGGCCTTCACTGGGCTTGCAATCGGACCGATGCGTACGCATGAACTCCGTGCCCTACAAGGTGAATTGTATGATTCAGCAAAAGGGAAGCCAATGGGAATGAGCGAAGATTTGCATGAACACGAAGGTGGGAAAGTTCGCGACTTGATCGTTCCAATCATCACACTCATCATTGCAACTGTTTCGGCAATGCTCTACACAGGTGGACAAGCACTTGCAGCAGACGGTCAGAACTTCTCATTGATTGGGGCGTTCGAATCAACAGATGTAACGCGTTCACTCGTCGCAGGTGTCGTCATCAGCTTGATTGTCGCACTCCTTCTTCTTGTCGGTCGTAAAATCCCGGCGCGTGACTATGGAAAAGCGGCATGGGAAGGCGTTCGTGCGATGTGGCCAGCCGTCCTCATCCTCTTGTTTGCTTGGACAATCATTGCAGTCATCAGTGACATGAAGACAGGTGAATACTTGGCGAGCTTCGTCACAGATACCATCGCCGCTTCGTACTTGCCACTTCTTCTCTTTTTGATTGCAGGGATCATGGCATTCTCGACAGGTACGAGCTGGGGAACGTTTGGTTTGATGCTTCCGATCGGGGCAGACTTGATCATGGCAGTTGAACCAGAGCTTCTTCTTGCATCACTCGCTGCTGTATTGGCCGGTGCGGTGTTCGGTGACCACTGTTCGCCAATCTCGGATACAACGATTCTCAGTTCGACAGGAGCTGGCTCACACCATATCGATCACGTGGTGACACAATTACCATATGCAATCCTTGCAGCAATCGTCTCAGCAATCGGATACTTGGTACTTGGAATCACAGCATCGATTTGGATTGGGTTCTTCGCGGCATTGATCTCGTTTGTGGTACTAGTGGGAATCGC
Organism: Exiguobacterium sp. s183; assembly: GCF_018617655.1. Classification (NCBI taxonomy): domain Bacteria; kingdom Bacillati; phylum Bacillota; class Bacilli; order Caryophanales; genus Exiguobacterium; species Exiguobacterium sp. s183. The sequence goes on along the minus strand of NZ_JACSKN010000005.1, from coordinate 147,717 downwards.
GCAAGTGATTTCAAAACGTGGAAAAGTACCTGCTGACATTCGCGCACAGCGTGAGGCTTAATAGATGAAAATGACTTCCATCGATTTGATGGAAGTCATTTTTTTGTGATTGTCACTACATAAATGAGGCGGTCGAACAGTCTACCGAGAATGAACCAGAAGGAGACTGTCATGATGTAAAGTGCTGACTGAGGCAGGGAGGTCGGATGGATGATGTGTGAGGAAAACCAGGGTGTCTCAAGCAACCAGAATGGAGGCGAAGATAAAAACAATAAGATGTTCTTGTCATCCAATCCAGAAATATTGAGGATGCAGATTACGGTAGCCAATAAGGTGAGCCATAGCGTCCAACTCTTCATCAGTTAAATCCCTTTCACCACAGAAAAACATCCTTGATCCGTATAGGTATCAAGGATGTTATCTCATTATTTGACGTCAAGCCACTTGAAGCTCGCATCGGCACCGAACGGGTGACGATACATGTTTTCGATGTTTGAACGCTCTAAGTATGCTTCACCTTTTTGGTAAATCGGAGCGATTGCGAAGTCTTCTTCAAGAAGGATACGTTCAGCTTCTTGCATTGTTTCCCAACGCTTCATCTGATCGGCTTCTTTCTTCGCTGATTGGATCAATTGATCATACTCGTCGTTTGAGTACTCCATACGGTTGAATGGTCCGTCTGTGACCCACATGTCGAGGTATGTCATTGGATCCTGATAGTCAGGGCCCCATCCAGCAGCAGAAACGTCATATTCACCTTTTCCTTCGAGGTCAAGGAAGTTTTTGAACGGTTGCTGTTTGATGTTAAGTGTCAAACCAGGCAAGTTCTTCTCGAGTTCACCTTTGATGAACTCGTTGACTTTCTTGAACGCTTCTTCGTCACGTGAGAGGAATTCGAGCTCGACTGTTTCGACTCCTAACTCTTCAAGACCTTTCTCCCAAGCGGCTTTCGCTTCATCAACATTGTAGCTGAGGAGGTCTGGATGCTTCTCACGGAAATCAGCGCCGTCTTCTGTGAACGTGAAATCTTTCGCCACGATGTAGTTCGCTGGTTGTGAACCGTCCGTCAAGATGACATCTGTCACACTTTGTTTATCAAATCCTTTGGCAAGTGCCTCACGAATGTTGACGTTTTGAAGCGCCTCGTTCTTTTGGTTGAAACGAAGGAAGTTGATCCGTGCATCGGCACGCGTCTTAAATTCATCGCTGTCTTCAAATTGTGGAACGAATTCAGATGAGAGAAGCGTGTAGTCCGCTTCGCCTGACTCGAACAAGTTGACACCCGTCGATACGTCTTTTACGACTTTGACGTTGATCGTATCCATCTTCACGTTTTCAGCATCCCAATACTCTGGGTTTTTCTTATAGACCCATCCTGCATTGTCTTGCCATTCGCTCAACACATAAGGACCGTTATAGAGCGTCTTGTCGACAGAAGTCGCGAATTCTTCGCCTTGTTCTTCGACGTACTCTTGTTTTTGCGGCATGTATGTTGGGAAACCAGTCAATCCTAAGAAATATGGTGCTGGTGCTTCCAACTGAACTTCAAGTGTCTTCTCGTCGATTGCTTTCGCACCGAGATCGTCAAGAGACGCTTCGCCTGCAAGGATTTTGTTTGCATTTTTTAAGTCTTGAAGGATATACGCATACTCGGCACCTGTTTCTGGATTGAGTGCGCGTTTCCAAGAGTAGACAAAGTCTTCAGCTGTAATCGGTGAGCCATCTGACCAGTTCGCGTCACGTAGTTTAAACGTGTATGTAAGACCATCCTCTGATACTTCGACATCTTCGGCGATCCCTGGTGTCGGTTGGTTGTTCTCGTCTAGACGATATAACCCTTCGAACACGTTGTTCGTCACGATAATCGATGTCGAGTCCGTCGTAAGTGTTGGATCGAGCTGTGGCAAATCTGTCGCCGATACCATCGTAATTTCTTTTTTAGCATCGCTTGAAGATGAATCCTCCGAACTCGATGAGTCGTCTCCTGTACTACAAGCTGCTGTCGCTAATAAAGCGACCCCCGATAAAGCTAGCCATTTTTTGTTACGCATCATACAACCTCCCGAAAATTCTGATAATTTAGAATATGTTGTAATTAAACTACATCTAGGATGAATATGCAATGGAATTTTTCAAATTATTCGAAAATATAAACTTATTTAGAATGTCTATCCCTGAATCCTTTTAGGAAGTAGAATAGAAAAATCGACGAATGATTATACAGTATATTTGTATAGTTATTCGGTAAGATTATAGATTGGTGGAGGCGTTAATTTGAAACAACATTCAGCCGGAATCGGCTTTTTCGGTCTTGCGGCCATGGTCGTCGGGACAATGATTGGTGGAGGTGCCTTTAATCTCCCAGGTGCTATGGCGCAAGGGGCAGGAGTAGGACCAGTTTTAATCGGATGGGGGATTACGGGGGTCGGGATGATCATGCTCGCCTTCGTCTTTCAGTTTTTAGCGGACACACGTCCGGAGTTAGAAGGTGGCATTTACGCCTACGCGCGGGAAGGATTCGGTAAATTCGTCGGGTTTAATAGTGGCTGGGGTTATTGGATGTCTGCTTGGATTGGGACAGTGGCAAACATTACATTGATTTTTAGCACGTTGGCATACTTTTTCCCTGTGTTCTCGGCAGAACATCGATTGTTCCGTTTATTTGTCAGTGCGATTTTGGTGTGGGGATTATCTTGGCTCATTTCCCGCGGCATGCGGGAGGCGGCACTGTTGAACATTGTCACAACAATCGCGAAGCTCGTTCCGATTTTCTTGTTCATCGTGCTCATCCTCTTTGCTTTCCAGATTGACACGTTCCAGGTCGACTTTTGGGGCGAGTCGGGATTTGTTTGGGCAAATGTTTTCCCTCAAGTGAAGTCTACGATGCTCGTGACATTATGGGCGTTCGTCGGTATTGAAGGGGCAGTCGTCTTATCCTCGCGCGCGCGTCAGAAAAAAGATGTGGGTCGAGCGACAGTGATCGGGTTGATTGGCACATTGTTGATCTATATGATGATCTCGATTTTCTCGTTCGGTGTCATGACACAAGAGCAACTTGCAGCATTACCGGAACCGTCGATGGCATATGTATTAGAAGCGGTCGTTGGACCGTTTGGTGCGACATTGATCAATATCGGGTTGCTCGTCTCATTGACAGGCGCCTTGCTCGGATGGACGATTTTGGCGACAGAAATTTCGTATGTCGCCAGTCGAGATGGTGTCTTCCCGAAAGTGTTCAATCGACTGAACGCAAACGACACGCCAGTGAACGCATTATTCATCACACAAGTGTTTACGCAAATCGTCACAGCTGTTGCATTATTCTCGGAGCAGACGTATCTTGTCTTGTCGAGTATCGCCGGGATCGCAGCACTCGTTCCATATCTCTTCTCGGCACTTTATGGATGGATGGAAGCGAAGCGGACAGCATCGTTACGGATGATGGTGATCTCTGCCATCGCCTCGTTATACGCCACATGGCTACTGTATGCATCGGGAATCGAATACGTCCTGATTGCGATGATTCTTTACGCACCTGGTGTATTTGTCTTTCTTTTAGCAGAGCGGGAACAGGGACGCCCGTTCTTAACACGTACGCAGTCGATCATCGCCGTCATTATTTTGTTGTGTGCCACGTATGGCATATATGGTCTTTCGACATCATCGATTGCATTATAAGAAAACTCACCAAACGCTTCATGCGTTCGGTGAGTTTTTTGATGACCGGAGTAATTGTTCGATTGCCTCTGGAGAAGCAGGCCTTGCATACAGGTAACCTTGGAATGAATCACACGCGGTAGACTTTAAATGCTGAAGCATCTCTTCGTCTTCGACTCCTTCGGCCACAACGTGAAGGTTTAAACTTTTCCCGAGATAGACGATCACGTCGAGTAAGTGAGATTTGGATGTCATCCAATCGTCGAGGAACACTTTATCAATTTTGAGTTCATCGACTGGGAATGACTTCAAATACTGCAAGGATGAGAATCCGGTTCCGAAATCGTCAATCGACAGTCGGTAGTTCAGTCGCTTGATCTGCTCCATGCGTTCAATGATTTCATCGGTTTGTTGCATGACCAAGCTCTCCGTAATTTCTAAAATGACATCTGATGTGTCGAGTTGGAGTTGTTGCTTGATATTTCGAAGCGTATTTAAGAAACTGTCGCTTCGGAACTGGTTTGGTGAAATGTTGATTGCCATCGAGAGAGGCTGGTCAAATTCAGCTTTCCATGTCTTCAATTGTTTTGTCGCCTCTAAAATGACCCAATTGTTGATTGGAACGATGAGCGCCATCTCTTCTGCGAGCGGAATGAACTCAGAAGGCGGGATTTGTCCCAATTCTTCGTGATGCCAGCGAAGGAGCGCTTCAAAACCAATAAGACGGTCTGTCGCCAGCTCATATTTGGGCTGATACTCGAGATAGAAATGTTTTTCTTCTAGCGCGCGATATAAGGCTTTCTCGATATGAATTTGTCTTGAGAATGCGGCATCCATATCTTTTGTCACGAATTGAATCGTACCGACCCCGATCTGTTTCCCTTTGAAGAGGGCACTTTCAGCACGTGTATACAGTTCTTCGAGTGAACTCGCAGAAGACGGATAAAATACACAGCCGACCGAAATCGAGACCATGATCGAGTGATGGTAGATTCGGAATGGACGTTGCAACTCGTGTTGCAAATGGCGAAGTGATTGAAACACTTCTTCTTTCGACTCTTCAAAGAACATGACACCGAACAGTCCGCCCGTCGGATGGAACAATAAAGCGGATTCTGGAATGAGGTGAAGTGCACGTTCCTTGATTTGGACGAGGAGCTCATTCCCGACACGAGATCCGAACGATTCGTTGATGATCTTGAAACGATCGATGTCAAATAAGGCGATGTGGAGAAACCCTTCCCGTTCATCGATTTGTTGAAGGATTGAATCGTATTGACGTAAGAAGCCTTTTTTATTGTAGAGTCCTGTTAACTCGTTTTGGTAGGCTAAGAATCGAACTTCTTTTTCGAGGCGTTTCTTTTCTGAAACGTCGAATCCGAACGCCGTATACTGAATCACATCACTTTTTTCACTCACAATCGGCACGACGGTCAAATTAAGCCAACAAGGCTCATCATCGTGCTCTTTGCATGAAATCGGCATTTCCCCGTTCCAGATGCGGTTCGTCGCCAACGACGTTAAGACGTCACGTGAAATACCATCTTGATCGTTTGCGTCATGAATGAGCTCGAACCAGTTTTTCCCGATTAATTGTTGTTCCGTTGTATCGAGCAAACGACACAAGGATGGATTGATATCGACGATTTCACCTTTTGCGTTCGTCGCCAAGTAATGGGTCGATTGTTTAATCATTTCTTGAAAATGGTGGAGCAAATTGAATTGCTCTGTACTAATGAGCGGGCCAAACCCTTTTGGAAGGAAGGCGAGGAAATAGCCATAAATGCCTTCGAGCGAAAAAGATTGCAAGTATGCGGTCGCATAGATGACGGACCCATCTTTATGTTGGAACGGCGTCATCGCCGTCGTCGAAAACGGATACTGAAGGAGGAGCGGTGTCCATGTTTTTAAAGCATGTCCTAACTGCCGAACGACAGGAAGTGGTTGATGGAGGACTTCTTCACGTTTCCACCCGAACAATACTTCGGCATGTGTATTCCATAACAGAACCGTACCATCTTGAGAAATATAACAACACGGTACAGACAAAGCATCGATGAATTGGTCTACCGATAAATCACGCAATGAAGCCACATCATTTCCTCCAATCTGTCATGCTCAATGCATATTCTAATGTCAGTGTACCTGATTTTGCCAATTCAAGGAATGCTTAAGTACGTCATTGTCAAAAGAAAGGCGGACATCATATACTGTAAGAGTAAGATAGTTTTGAATAAGGGGGAAGCAATATGTCAAAAACACATGATGTGATTGAGCTGACAGAAAAATTCGGGGCACACAACTATCATCCATTACCGATTGTTATTTCGGAGGCGAAAGGGATTTGGGTAACCGATCCTGAGGGGAATCGCTACATGGATATGTTAAGTGCATACTCTGCAGTCAACCAGGGACACTGCCATCCGAAAATCATTCAAGCACTCAAAGATCAGGCAGATAAGATTACGTTGACGTCACGTGCCTTCTACAACGATCAACTCGGACGCTTTTACGACAAAGTGGTAACGCTTACAAAAAAACAAATGGTGTTGCCGATGAATACGGGCGCAGAAGCCGTAGAGACAGCGGTAAAAACAGCCCGTCGTTGGGCGTATGAAGTAAAAGGCATTCCAGGGCAGGCCGAAATTATCGTCTGCACCGGAAACTTCCATGGACGTACGATGGCTGCTGTGTCGATGTCGACTGAAGCAGAGTACCAACGTGGGTTCGGACCATTATTACCAGGATTCAAAGTCGTACCATATGGCGATATCGATGCGTTTGAAGCGGCAATCACAGAGAATACAGGAGCGTTCATCGTGGAACCGATTCAAGGTGAGGCAGGAATCATCATTCCACCAGAAGGTTACTTGAAACGTGCATCTGAACTCTGTCAACAACACAACGTCCTGTTCGTGGCTGATGAGATTCAGTCTGGGCTTGGTCGTTCAGGAAAATGGTTTGCCATCGAGTGGGAAGATGTCACACCGGATATGTACATTCTCGGAAAAGCGCTTGGAGGCGGTGTCTTCCCAATTTCATGCGTTGCCGCGGATCAAGAAATTCTTTCTGTGTTTAATCCAGGATCCCACGGCTCGACATTTGGTGGAAACCCGCTCGCTTCTGCGGTCTCGGTCGCAGCGCTCGAAGTGTTGGAAGAAGAGAAACTTGTCGAGCGCTCACTAGAGCTAGGGACATACTTCATGGAACGTTTGAAATCAATCGATAATCCGATGATTCGTGACGTCCGTGGACGTGGATTATTTATCGGTATCGAATTGACCGAAGCGGCTCGTCCATATTGTGAAGCACTGAAAGAACGTGGACTTCTCTGCAAAGAAACGCATGAGACAGTCATTCGATTGGCACCACCTCTCGTCATTACGAAAGAAGAGCTCGATCAAGCGTTTGAAGCAATCGAAGCAGTTCTTGCTCCGGCAGCTATTTCGTAAACAGCGACAGCTTGGTATAATAACTTCAGTTGAATGGACACCTGCATGTTGCAGGTGTCTTTTTCGTGGAGGAGGGAATGAGATGCTGTACGTATACGTTGGGGTAGCTGGTGCAGTTGGAGCGTTGGCACGGTACGGACTTGGATTACTAGTCGCTTCTTTCGGAACGAGCCCGTTTCCAGTCGCGACACTCCTCATCAATTTAATTGGAAGCTTTCTGTTAGGATGGCTGACGCATCGATTCCTTCAAAGGGGAAAACCTTCTCCTCAAATCGTCACGATTATCGGAACCGGAATGATTGGATCATTTACCACGTTTTCCACGTTTAGTGTAGAAACGATTCAATTAGTTGAACATGATCATGTACTTCTCGCTGTTACATATGTATTCCTCAGCATCACACTCGGTTTATGGAGTTCCTGGTTTGGTTATCACATTGGAACAAAAACGTCGACAAGAGGTGAAGTGAAATGACGCTTCTTTGGGTTGCAGCTGGCGCTTTCATCGGTGCGATTCTCCGCTTCGCAATCGGTCAGGTCATGAAAAAGTGGTTTGATTCAACTTTTCCTTGGGAGACGTTGTTCGTCAACGTGACAGGGTCATTTGGTCTCGGGTACTTGTACGCGCACACCGATTACCAATCGCTCATCCTCTTTTTAGGCATCGGATTTTTTGGATCGTTTACGACGTTCTCGACTTTAAAACTGGAATTGATGCGGTTTGCGACAAAAGACTGGGTTCGATTCGGCCTCTATTTGCTTGCGACCTATCTGTTCGGACTTATTGCGGCTTACATCGGTTGGTCGATGTAATAACACAACACCCCTTCAATCGAAGGGGTGTTGTGTTTATTCTGCGTGTTGAAGCTTTTCTGTGCATGAAGCACATGTCGTTTCGTATGATTCGCACTGTTCGTCCATATGGTTCCCGCATTCCTGACATGTCTTATCCGGTAATTTTTGATAAAACTCGACAGATGATTCGAGTCGGCTCGCCCATTCATTCATATGAAAATGCCTCCTTCGGTAAAATGTCTGACAGTTTAGGTTGTTGTCATGATTGTATTATAACAGAAGTGTATAAGTCAACTATAATATATAACAGATATATCGATGAATTTTTGCTACACTATATACACATAAAAGACGAGGTGAGAAATATGAAAGTGCCCCAATGTGAGACGATTGGGATCCAATCAGAAGACGTACCGACGCTACAAACTGCCTTGGCACAATTGGATGCCCCGCGTGTCAGTCGGTTGTTTAAAGCGTTCGCTGACCCGACTCGTTTGAAAGTACTGTATGTCCTGACGCTCGAACATGAACTTTGCGTTTGTGATGTTGCCGCCGTCATCGGTCATTCAAATGCGACCGCATCCCATCATTTACGGACGTTACTCGAACAAGGACTAGTGAAATATCGAAAAGAGGGAAAAGTCGTGTATTATTCATTAGACGACGAACATGTCAGACAGCTTGTTGAAATTGCGCTGGCCCATAGCGAAGAACAGAAAGATGTTTGAATCCAATGACCGATCCTTTTAGGATTCGGTCATTTTTTCCTATTGTCATGAAAATCATTTCGCGTTACGATATATTCAAATGAACGTTTGAATGTTAGGGGGAGCGGAATGAAAAATCGAGACGTGCTACCTGTGTCTGGAATTACCTGCACGAACTGTGCGGCAAAAATTGAGCGGGATGTCACGAAACGCGAAGAAGTGGCATCTTGCCAAATTGATTTCGCGACGAGTCGAATGGTGATTGAATGGATTGATGTTTCTGAGCGCAAAGCGATGCTCGAGTCAATCGAGCAGACGATGAATAGAATCGAACCGGGTGCGAAGTTTATCAAAACAGATGAGGATCAAACCGAACAACGAGATACCATCCTATGGCGATTCCTTGCGGCTGCCTTTATCTTTTCGATTGCCCTTTGGATGGATTCCATCCCAGGATATATTGTGGCGTATGGGCTAGCTGGATATGACGTCGTATACGGTGCCATCCGAAATGTATGGCATCGGGAATGGTTTGACGAAAAATTCTTAATGACCATCGCGACCATCGGTGCATTCGCGATTGCTGAATATCCGGAAGCCGTAGCAGTCATGCTGTTTTATCAACTTGGAGAATACGTACAAGGGCGTGCGGTGCGCGCTTCACGGAAGTCGATTCAGTCTTTGTTAAATATGAGACCAACGCTCGCTCGCGTACTAGTTGGAGAGGAAGAAGTGGAGCGATTGCCAGAAGATGTATCGGTCGGTTCACATCTGATTGTCCGTGCCGGAGAACTCGTTCCGATGGATGGAGTTGTATTCAGTGGTGCGAGTTCACTTGATACGGCTTCGTTGACAGGTGAGGCGGTCCCTCGTCAAGTTAGAGCGGGTGAAGAGGTGTTGGCGGGGATGATCAATTTAGAGGGACGACTCGTCATCCGAACGACGAAGCTCGCTGCCGAATCGAGCCTTCAAAAGATGATTGCCCTCGTAGAAGAGGCGAACGGGAAAAAGGCAAAGACAGAACAGATGATCACCCGATTGGCGAAAGTCTATACGCCTTTTGTTGTCGTCATGGCGACAATCGTCGCATTTGTCCCACCGCTGTTTGTCGGAGACTTATCGGAGTGGGTCTACCGTGCGCTCATTTTCCTCGTCATCAGTTGTCCGTGTGCGCTCGTGATTTCGATTCCGTTAGGGTATTTTGGTGGAATCGGAGCGGGCTCTAAACAAGGAGTTCTTGTAAAAGGTGGAGAATATTTAGACGCGTTAACAGAAGTGGACACTGTCGTCTTTGATAAGACCGGAACGTTGACGACAGGACGGTTTGAAGTGACGAATGTCGTGACGACAGAAGGCGTACAAGCTGAAGAATTGTTGCACCTTGCCGCTCGCGTCGAACGAGCATCAAATCATCCGCTCGCTCAAGCCATCGTCAATCGAGTAGGAGACGTTCAGGCGTTCGAATCGATCCAAGAAGAGCCGGGATATGGTCTACATGCCCATGATGGTGATGATCATATTTATGTGGGTAGTGCCCGGTATATGAGGTATTTAGGTCAAACGATTGAGGATGTATCGATTGGGACAAGTGTTCATGTGATGAAGAACAATCGTTGGCTAGGGCGAATCGAATTAATGGATACGGTGAAGCCGGATGCGTATACTGCAATCCAAGCATTAAAAGAAGCCGGATACCGGACGGTGATGTTATCGGGAGACCGAGTCGAAGTTGCTACAACAATTGGCGAACGAATCGGACTAGATGAGGTGCGAGGCGAATTGCTTCCTCACGAAAAAGTAGAAGCGATTGAACAGATGACCTCTTCCCATAAAGTCGCATTTGTCGGAGATGGAATGAACGATGCGGCAGCGTTGGCACGGGCTGATGTCGGGCTTGTTATGGGGGGAGTCGGAAGTGATACGGCGGTCACGGCAGCAGATGTGGTCTTGATGCATGACGACCCGAACGATGTGGTCCGAGCCATCAAGCTCGGGAAACAGACAAAACGTGTCGTCTGGCAAAATATCTTCTTTGCGTTCGGGACGAAAGCGCTTGTCTTGGTATTAGGGTTATTCGGAATTGCGACCATGTGGGAAGCTGTCTTCGCGGACGTCGGTGTGGCACTACTTGCCATTGCGAATGCGACGAGATTATTACGAATGACTTCATCATGAAGAAAGGAGTGTTTCAGCATCAGTCTGAGACACTCCTTTTTCTATTCGATCGTTTCATGTTCGTGTTTAATGCGCAACAGCAAAATGGTTAGGATGACGATGATCGCAATCAATAAAAACGTGATGGTAAACAGTATTTGAGTTAAGAATGAGACTTGATTTTCAGCTGCAATCAGCTCTTTCTGGATATCTTTATACTGCATCTGCTTTAGAGACCTTAAATCCTCTAGGATAGTCTGTCGTAGTTGCGTCATCGTCTCGGCTACTGCTGTTGCTTTAACAAGGTCGCCTTCTTCATAGATGACGAGCACACGATCGGCTTCTTTTTCCCATACGGCATCTCGCTCGAGTAAATCGAGGACGGAACTCGGTGTGTCTGGGTCAGCGATGACGGACTGTTTCAACGCCTTTGCTTGCCGAGACATGCTATAGTACATCTCTAAAAAATGTCGATCTTCATAGGCGAGTAAACCACGGATTGCGTTTGCGCGTTCAATATTATAATACATGATATCCTCAATCGCCTCGTAAGAGCCGAGTTGTTCATCTTGTATGATTTCTAGCCGCTCATTTGTCTCTCTCAATTGAAAAATAAAAATACCAATGATCGAGATAGATAGCACGGATAGACTGATCCATAGTAAAATCCACTTTCGATGTGACATCGTGACCCTCCTTTCTACTCCATCGTACATGATTTTGGAAAAATCGACAGAAAATATTTTTTTGAAAAAGGAAAAAACGGGTAAATGTATAATCAATTAGTGTAAGAACTTTATACAACAGAAGACCATTAGAAGTTTAAGGAGAGTCAATATGTCAGAGAATTCATCATTACACAAGTTGTACCAGGTGTTACAAGATCAGCGTACGAACCTTACTTACGAGATTCCGAGTCTATGGAATCGAATGCGTTTTCCTTCTGAACCGATTCGTGACGGGGTCGAGCGTGTAAATCCGTATGATTTTTTAGTAGAAACAATAGAGAAAGCGATTCTTCCATATGCGGTAGAAAATCGAGCATATCATACGTCCATCGCGAGTGCAGATGGCCATTTACAGACGGGTGGCGATTGGATTAAGCGTGCCTCTGTCTATTCGATGCAAGTTCGTACATCAACTTCCTGGGATCATGATGGATCGGGTTATGTGGAGATGCAGAACTCACTAGGGATGAAAGACACAGGCACATTTGTGAAAGCGCTTACGCTCATTCCACATCTCCTTTATATGGGGATTGATACCTTATTCCTGTTACCGATTTCTCAGCATAGCCATAAAAACAAGAAAGGTGAATTTGGCTCTCCTTATGCCGTTCAAGATTTCTTTGCCATTGATGAAGAGTTAAAGGAAACGTTGACAGGCGATGCGATGACTGTCGAAGAAGAGTTTTCTGCATTTGTGGAAGCTTGTCACATGGTAGGGATTCGTGTCGTCATCGATGTCATCCCTCGGACATGTGCACGAGACAATCGACTCATTCTTGAAAATCCGGAGTGGTTCTACTGGATTCCGCTGGCCGAAGTCGATTATTATCATCCACCATCTGTGCCGGGGATTGGAGAGAATGTAAAACCAGAATTTGCTTTCTTACCAATGGTGTACAATTCAGAAGATGTCTGGCAACACTTAAGACGATTCTCGATGGCTCCGAACTTGATCGATGCCGAAAAGTGGGAGCGTGTTCGTGCTTTTCTAATCGAACATCCAGAAAAAAACGTACTCGCGACGATTGAACAGGAGTTCGGATTGACGACAGCACCTGCCTTTTCAGATTGTATCAACGATCCGCAACCGCCTTGGTCGGACGTGACTTACTTCCGCCTCTTCTTAGACCATCCGCTTGCGGCGGCACCTTATGTGAACGATGCGAACATCGCTCCTTATATTCTGTTTGATTCAATCAAGTCCAATCAATTCCGGGGAAATGTGATTAACGAGCCACTCTGGGAGATGCTCGCCGATATCATTCCACACTATCAACGCGAATATGGCATCGACGGCGCACGTATCGATATGGGCCATGCACTTCCTGTCGATTTGGCACAACGCATTTTGGCAAAACCACGATCGCTCGATTCGAATTTCAGCTTTATCGCGGAAGAATTGATTGAAGCAGGAGCATGGGCGGCGAAAGATGCCGGTTATAACATGATTATCGGATATGGCTTTTATAAAGAACCTCGATTCGAGACGCATGAGACCCATCAATTTTTATACGACTCACGCTTTTTACCACTTCCAGTATTCGCGGCAGGGGAAACAGCGGATACACGTCGCCTTGCTACGCGAGAAGGGGGACGACAAGCAAGTCGATTGTTGACAGTCCTGAACGGTTTTATGCCGAATGGCGTCCCGATGACAAACTCTGGACTTGAATTATATGAAACGCAGCCGATGAATACCGGACTCGATTGCCGTCCTGAAGAAGCGTATCAACTCTTCCCGACCGACCCGTATTTCGGAAAACTCGCGTTCTTTGATGCGTATCAGTTCCATTGGGATCATCCAGAGCGAGATGAGATGATTGAAGTGATGCATCAAGTGGCAGAGATTCGTCGCCGTTGGCTTGATGTACTCGTTGATCCGAACCATTTTGAACCACTTATTTTAGACGAGCCATTTGCACCGTTTATCGGATTCGCGTGGTTACGTCCGGAGACGAACGATACGTTGCTCGTTGTAGCGAACACAAATATGTGGGAGTCGTTACGAGGCGTGGTTTCCCTTGATGGTGTACGTCGTCGAAATTGGAATGCGAGTCGTTTTGCGGAGATGGTCTATTCACCAACTTCATGGCCATATGCGGAACATGCGTTTGATGAACAATGGAATCTCCACGTCGATTTAAAACCTGGTGAAGTCAAAGTATATGAGATGAAATGAAAAAACGCCTTGAACCAATACATCATTCGGTTCAGGGCGTTGCGTGTTTCATGTAATAAATGACGAACTCATCAAGTGGCATCGGCTTTGCATAGCGATAGCCTTGCATGGAGTCACATCCAATTTTACGAAGGAACGTCTCTTGATATTCAGTTTCTACACCTTCGGCGACGAGTGCCATACCAAGTTGTCGTGCCATGGCGACGATGGTCGTCGTGACCATCTGATATTCACGATTCTCTTCAAGTTGCATCGTGAATTCACGAGGGATTTTCAATTCATCGATTGGGTAACGAACGAGATAGGCCAGCGAACTATAACCTGTCCCAAAATCGTCAATCGAAAGTTTGATACCGAGCGACTTTAATTCTAGGATTCGATTCAAGACGCGATCGGAATGGTGAGCGGCGACCGTTTCGGTTAATTCAAAATTGAGTCGGGACGGATCAATTGGGAATCGCTCGAACAACGTATTCAAATAATCAATTAAATGCTCATCAAACAATTGCCGAACGGACAAGTTGACCGAAAGCTTCGGCAAATGAATATCTCCTTGTTCGAATACGTGAATCAGTTGGAACGTCTCATGAATCATCCAGCGACCTAAATCGTGGATATGACCGGTTTCTTCAGCAATCGGAATGAATTGACTCGGGGGAATGAACGTCCCGTTATGTTGCCAACGCATGAGCGCCTCCGCTCCAATCACTGCCTTCGTAGACGCATCGACTTGAGGTTGGAGGAAAAGTGAAATCTCTCCTTTTTCAAGTGCGGTATCAAGTCCTTCCATCAATACTTTCCGTTCTTCCTTGTCTTCCCGTAATTCTGGTTCGAACATGACGGTTTCGTCACGACCTTTGTCTTTTGCGCGATACATGGCGAGATCGGCGTTCGAGAGCAGGTGTTTCAATTTCTTACCATGCTCCGGGAAGCGGACGATTCCAATCGAGGCATGCACTTCAACCAGTGTCCCAGCCATATAATAAGGTGGGCGATAGACGAGACGCCGTAAGCGTTCTGTCAACATTTCATCATCACCGTGCTCGGCGACGACAATAAATTCATCACCACCGAGACGTCCTGCATATTCGTTTGGAAGGAGTGCGGTCCGCAGTCGTTTTCCGATATGCTGCAGAAGCTCGTCTCCCATATGATGGCCAAACTGGTCGTTAATTTCTTTGAAGCCGTCTAAATCAGAGAACATGAGCGTGAACGTGCGACCTTCTTCGATCAAACGTTCAATTTGCTCTTGTAGCGCGTAACGGTTGTGAAGCCCTGTCAGACTATCGAATTTGGCTTGGTATAAAATTTGTTCTTGCTGCTCGATCATTTGCGTGATGTCTTTCGCGATAGCGTAAATACCTTCGACTTCCCCGTCGATGATCATCGGAACATTGACGAGTTGCCAAACACGTGTCTCGCCTTCTTCGGTCATAATCCGTACATCAATCGTTCTCGGTCGACCGTTTGATAACTCTTGAAGAATAATCGTATACGGTGCACGATCTTTCGATTCGATGATGTCGAGGATATTTGACCCAAGTAACTTGTCCGTCGTCAATCCAAGAATCGAACTTCCTGCCTCATTGACCGACAACACTTCGCCGTGCAAATCGAATAAGAAAATTGGTTCTGAATGATAGGCGAAAAGCGAGCGGTATTGCTGTTCACGAATCTCGAGTTCATGCGCCTTTGTCGACACGGCCACTTCTAAATCTGTATTGACTGAATGAAGACGATGGCTGATGAGCGCGTTCTGTTTTGAAACGACGAACTGGCGAATGAGCAAGAGAAGCACGGCATTCGCAATCATCGAATCGGTTACAGACGTACCGAGAAGGCGGTCTGAAGCGAGTAAAAATAGCATGACGACGATACTGTACAGAATATAATCCAAAATGGAATCGTAAGCAAGGGCGTCTTCCGATATATCCTCGACCCAATAACTGATGGAAATCATAAGGATACTACTGACTTGAACGAGATGAACTAGTTCATGTGTGATGCCTGAAAACACAAAGAGCGTGTTCGCGATTGAGGCGACCGTGAAGCTTAAAATTCCGACGAGTACAAGGATCCGGAATTGCTGTCCAGCCGAGACGACGCGATTTAAATACAAGAAGGATAGCATCATGTACAGGCTGATCAGGAGCATCTGCTCTTCAAAGCCACTCAACTGAGATACGAGTGACACGTCTTGTGTGGAATAAAACCATATATGTAGTGCACCAATCACAAAGAAACTAAATAAGGCGAACAAGTCAAACGTACGTAATTTCAACGTGCGAATCTCAATGGATTGAGTAATGACAATCAGAGCCATGATTAAGTAAAAGAAATTTTGTAAAAACAAGAGGTATTGAGTATTCGCACCTGTCGAATCATAGTGCATTAGTAAATAAAATGCGAAGCACACATTTCCCGCAGTAATCAAAACATGAATAAATCTTCTCATCCCTCTATGTTTAAAAATTGCTACTCCACTAAATAAGATGGCTGCTCCTGAAATGACGAGATAATAGATGAGCAACGTGCTGTTTCGCAGATCATGAGGGGTCAAAAATAACAATAAAAGTCCGGTCAAAAACGTTCCGATGAGAATCGCCGGAACGTATTGGCGCAACGAGTGAACTGACAACTCATGCACCTCCTTCTTTATATATAGGGGTCTCTTATTTATTATCGGAACAGGTGACCGAAGATTACACAAATAAATCGACAACAATACGAGATTGTTGTCGAACAGGTAAATATTAGAGTGTATACGAGTGTTCTTTGAAGTTCCCTACGATGGAATCGATTTCTGATACGGTGACAAATGCCTCAGAGTCAATCTCGGAAACAATCTGACGAAGTCGAGGGATTTCATTGTTCTGGACGACGACGTACAGCATTTTTTTCGAATCGTTCGAATATCCGCCTGTCGCATCCATGATGGTGACGCCACGTTTTAAGTTCTGCTTAATGACCAAGTTGATTTCATCCGCCTTCTGACAAATGATGAAACATTGCTTTTGAGCGGAGAAGAACTTGTGAATCGTGAGTAACGTGCGTGACCGGACAAAGCTTAACACAAGGGCATACATGACCGCTTTAATGTCAAAGACGATGAAGACCATTACATAAACGATGATATCTTGTGTCAAAAAGATTTTAGGTAACGACAAGTTTCGGTTGTTCATATAAATGACTTTCCCTAAAATATCGAGACCGCCGGTAGAAGCGCCTGCGAATAAGAGGAGAGCAAGTCCGAGACCCGAAACGATTCCGCTGAATACGGAAGCGACGAGCGGATCGTCAAGTGGAGTCGGCGGAATAAGGACAGGTAAACTATCGATTAAGATAGAAGAGAGCACGACAACAATTCCCGTCATCAAAATAAAGCGACGTCCCAAGTATTTTAACCCTAAGATGAAGAGTGGGATATTGAGCACGAGCTGGGTCATCCCGATTGGCGTTCCGAATAGTTCGTTCGTAATCAACGTGATTCCGACGATTCCCCCCGAACCGATTTCATTAGGTTTGAGCAGTAAACTGACAAAGACAGACTGAAGGATTGTCCCGGCAATGATGAACAGTACCGTTTCAAGGGCAACCCGTTTTCGAGATTTAGCATACATAGATAATGGCTAGGCCTTACGCCTCCTTTTGGTAAGTCTTCTGCTAGCGTACTGCTACTCGTTCATCATTTCAAGTCACAATTCGTTATGGAATCGGTCGATATCACTCGCTAATTGTTCATGTACATAATCGATCACCTGAGCATCATCGAATAGTCCGAGCGGTACATCATCCGGAATCGCATCGAACGGTGAGACGAAATATAGAATTGCCGCGACAAGCTCTTCTTGTTTGTCAGGTTGCATTTCAAATTGATCATTGTATAGCGCGCGCAACATATTCAGCATTTGTTTCATTTGGAAGTAGAGCGTCAGTTCTTCTTCGCGCTCGATATTGCTGATTTCATTGGATGCCACGTCTACGGTCACTTTTGCGAGGGCGCGCTCACCTTGGACGAGTAGGTCGCCGAGTTGTTCTCGGTCGTGGATATCTTCTTTCGCTTGTTTCAAAAAGTGTGTGTAGGTTGATTTCCAATCTGCCATAGTAGATTCCTCCTTCATTCTTCATCTACTAATATGCCCGTTTTTGCGCATCGGTTGCAACTTTTCCTGAAATTTAAGAAAATAAAGATAACTGAAAAGGAGGAACGATACATATGTCTATGATTTCTATGCCGACAGAGGCAGATTTCGCACGCTATGCAGAGCTAGCTGTGAAAAAAGGTGTCAATATTCAACCAGGTCAACAGCTAGAGGTACGTGCCGATATCAGTCAGGCACCACTTGTCCGTCACGTGGTGAAAGCTGCGTATGCGGCAGGTGCGAAACAAGTATTTGTCAATTGGAGCGATGAGGAGACATCGAAGATTCGTTATTTCGATGCACCAGCAGACTCGTTCAAAGAGTTTCCAGATTGGTTAAAGGCTCGTTTTGAACAATTGGCTGAAGAGAAGACAGCATTCTTGTCCATCGTCAGTGATGACCCAGATGCCTTGAATGGTGTCGAATCGTCACGCATCTCGGATGCGAACCGTGCAGCCGGACAAGCACTTGCGAAATGGCGTCAATATGTGATGAGTGACAACGTGAGTTGGTCAATCGTTGCAGGTGCGTCAGAAGCGTGGGCTGAAAAAGTATTCCCGGGGCGTGAAGATGCAGTCGCAGCTTTATGGCAAGCGATTTTCGCAGCAACACGTATGGATCAAGAAGATGTGGTCGCGGCATGGGATACACATGATCAATCACTCCGTAGCCGCGCGAAGTTGCTGACAGAGAAGAAGTACGCGAAGTTGCACTACCAAGCACCAGGCACGGAACTTACAATCGGGCTTCCGAAAAAGCACGTCTTCCTTGGCGGTGGCGGTCCAAACGTCGATGGCATCGACTTTATCGCGAACATGCCGACAGAAGAAGTGTTCACGCTCGCGGATAAAGATTCTGTGGAAGGTCACGTGTCGAGCACGAAGCCACTCAGCTACAGCGGGAACTTGATTGACGAGTTCACGCTTTGGTTTGAAGGTGGGAAAGTCGTCAAGGCAGAAGCGAAAAAAGGACAAGCGGCTCTTGATGAGTTATTGAACATGGATGAGGGAGCACGCCGCATCGGTGAAGTGGCGCTCGTTCCAGATGATTCGCCAATCTCAAACTCAGGTCTTCTCTTCTACAACACGTTGTTTGACGAGAATGCATCATGCCACTTGGCATTAGGTCGTGCCTACTCGACATGTCTCGAAGGTGGTCCTTCGATGTCGCAAGAAGAACTCGCGGCGAACGGCGCGAATGACTCGATGACACACGTTGACTTCATGATTGGGTCAGCTGAAATGAATATCGATGGTGAACGGGAAGACGGCACGCGCGAAGCAATCATGCGTGACGGCAACTGGGTCATCTAAACGAAAGAGCGAATTCCGAAATCGGAATTCGCTCTTTTCATGTGACGTCGTACAAATAACGAAGAGCGTGAGGTAAACGGCGGCGCCAGGATGATTCGTGATGAATCGCATCCGGTTCCACTTCATATCGGAAAGCGATACCCTTTTTAGCGATGGCTTCAATCAGTTTTGCATTCGTGAACAAGTAATCCTTCGCTGTGATCGGTCCGCTCTCTTCATTCGTTCCGATGTCCATATACAGTTTTCCAAAGATATCGGTTTCCTGAATAGCCTGGATCAATGGATCCAGATTCGCCCATGCAGCGGTGGAGAGGGATCCGACTCTTTTGATGGAAGGGTAGGTTGCCATCATATATAAAGAGATGACACCTCCCATCGAGCTCCCCATGACGCCGACATCTTCTGGATTTGTCGCATACTCTTTGTCGATTCGTGGTTTTAAGTCGTTCATAAGCCAATCTGTATACAAACGACCTTGACCACCAAGGGTTGGGCGCGTTTTCGCAAGTTCTGGTCCGATACGGCGATATAACATCTCATCTTCTTCATATGAATACTCGTCATAACGATCTAACCAGTTCGGAGCACTTGCAATGGCGACGACCATAAGTGGAAGCTGGAGTGTATCGATGCAGCGGTCAATTTCCCATCCTTCTCCATATGTAGCCGTGCTTCCTGAGAATACATTTTGCCCATCATGCATATAAAGGACAGGAAGTGGGGTGTCGGCATTGACCCAGTCTGGTCGAAACACGCGGACAATCCGTTTTTGACCACGGACCTTCTCCGTTGGAATCGATACGTTCAATTGATCAATCATTCTTCATCACCTCTTTCACCTTGTATTGTGGAGAATCATGAGCGAAAAGACAAACACAAATCTTGACTACCTACCGTTCGTTAGGTAAAGTGAGGAGGAAGGAGAGTGAGACGCGTGAATACAAAAGAGAAAATTATGCAATCCGCTCGGACACGGTTTGCCCGTGAAGGATATGAAGGATTATCACTTGCGGCGGTTGCCGAAGACGTTGGCATCCGAAAGGCTTCTTTGTATGCTCACATCGATGGGAAAGAACAATTGTTTAAGCAAGTCGTGACCGATATGGCGAATCGTTATGAAGAAGCATGGCGACAGATATGTGAGGATACCGAGGAACGACCACCTTTAGAACGGATTGAGTCGATCGTTCGTACGCTCACGTCATTCTTTAGCGATCACGAGACGTGGATGTTGACGAAACGGATGCTCCTCGTACCACCCCCAGAATTTCGGGACTATATTGAAGAAGTCATCGGAAAGGTAGAGACGGAGTTAAAGCGGTTTGAAAAAGAACAGTTTCGTCTCGCGATGGAGCGTGGAGACTTACCATCGCAACCACTCGATGAGCTCTATGCTGCGTACTATTGCTTTCTAGATGGTGCCTTATTGTCTCTATTTACATTTGAAGATGAGCGGGAGATGCGACAACAAGCCGCTTTCCGAATCTTCAAGAAAGGTGTGGGTTGGAATGGATAAGGAAAAAGTCGCCTGGATTTCTCTTTTGTTCGCAGGATTGCTTGAAATCATTTGGGCAACGACGATGAAATTGTCTGAAGGGTTTACCGTTCTTGGTCCGACGTTATGGACGATTGTACTCTTGGTTGTCAGTTTCGGCTTACTCGCCAAAGCATTCCGGGTTTTACCTGCAGGTACAGGGTATGCCGTCTTCACGGGAATCGGAGCGGTTGGAACGGTGATTGTCGGTGCTCTTCTTTTTGACGAGGCGCTTAGCGGCTGGAAACTTTTACTTGTGACGACGTTGATCATCGGAATCATCGGGTTGAAACAAGTGACAGGAGGAGAAGAAGCATGAGTTGGGTATATTTGATCGGTGCAGGGATTGCTGAGATGACAGCCGTTTTCTTTATGGGGAAATCGAAAGGGTATCAAATTTTGAAATGGTCAATCTTATCGATTTTGTCGTTCGCGCTCAGTTTTTATTGGCTATCGAAGTCGCTTGAAGACATTCCGTTAAGCTTGGCTTACTCCATCTGGGTCGGAATCGGAGCGGCAGGTGGCGTCATTCTAGGCATGCTCTATTTAAATGAGTCTAAAAGCCGCTGGCGAATCTTTTATCTAATGATGATTATCGGCAGTGTGGTCGGTTTAAAAGTTGTATCGTAAAGGATTGAAACAAGCTGAAAACGGGAATTGAATAATTCAGATTATGAGATGGAAGAAAGGGGCGGAAAACGATGCATCTTGTCGAGTTGCAGTCCGAACGTTTGCGGTTTGAACCGTACACGATCTCTGATTTCTATTTTGTTAAGTCGCTTCTCCAAGATCCTCGGGTGATGCGCTTCATCAGTCCGGATGGGAGACCGTATACAGACGAACAAACAATCGAATGGTTCGAACGTCAATTGGCCCGCTATGAAACGGGACGCCAGACGGGACTATTGAAGCTGATGACGTTCGAAAGTGATGAACCGATTGGTCATGCAGGTACGTTGCTTCATGAGTTAGACGGTAAACTCGAGCTAGAAGTTGGCTATTGGTTGTCACCGAAGCATTGGCATATGGGTTACGGACGTGAAGCGGCCGCGCGATTGATGCAGTATGCCTTCACTGAAGGAGAGAAGGAAATCATTTCACTCATTCATCCAGAAAACGTTCCGTCTCAGCGTGTGGCTAAAGCGAATGGTCTTCATTGGGACCGTGACACCTTATATCAGAACATGCTCGTCTCCGTTTATGCGGGTGATTTGGAACGCCTCTGCCGGCATATTGATCGCCAACAAATGACGCGTTAAAAAAGTACAAAAAACTTTTAAAAAGTTGTTGCCAACTTAATAGTTTCTTGATATATTAATAGTGTCCTTAAGAGAGGACACGACCTGATTCTGTAGCTCAGCTGGGAGAGCGCTACCTTGACAGGGTAGAGGTCGCTGGTTCGAGCCCAGTCAGAATCACTTGGGTGCCAAACCCTCGAGAAACCCACCGGAACATGGGTTTCCGCGAAGCCACTTCTTGCGAGAAGTGGCTCTTTTTTTGTATATTGACACGGCACGAAAGCAATTGGTATATTCCTCTCAATACATATAGAAACGGGGAATGCGACATGGTGCTAACGGGAACCCTCGTCAATGCCGGATTAATCGTCATCGGGTCATTGTTAGGTCTCTTATTTCACCGCATTCCAGAGCGTATGAAAGAAACGGTGACGGCAGCAATCGGGCTTGCGGTCATCTTGCTCGGCATTCAAATGGGGATGAAAAGTGAAAACTTTTTGATTGTCATCGGAAGTCTTGTCGTCGGGTCTGCGCTCGGGGAATGGTGGAAGCTAGATGAAGTATTGAATGAAATCGGCTACCGGCTTGAGCGGCGTCTTGGAAGTCAATCGAGTGTAGCGGAAGGGTTCGTTACGGCAACGCTCATCTTCGTCATCGGCGCGATGGCAATCATTGGGGCGCTCGATAGTGGATTACGTGGCGACCATGACGTCCTGTATACGAAAGGGTTGATTGATGGATTTACAGCCCTCGTGTTGAGTTCGACGCTCGGCATCGGTGTCATGTTTTCGGCCGTTCCGGTGTTATTGTATCAGGGTGGGATTGCACTACTCGCCATTCAAATCATGAAGTTCATTCCGGAGTCGCTCATGGACAGCTTTATTTTAGAAATGACTGCGACCGGTGGTGTGATGATCGTGGCGATTGGCTTGAACTTGGTCGGGATCACGAAAATTCGCGTGGCCAACTTATTGCCGGGAATTTTAATCGTGGCACTTATTGTATCGGTCATACAGATGACGACGTAAAAAAATGGACGGAAGCGTGGCTTCCGTCCATTTTTTATGGTTTCTCAATTGTTTCATGATCTTCTTTGGCACTTTCGCGTAAGGCTGAAGACATTACATCGGCAAGGTTGCGGTCGCGTAGCACGCCGACTCCACGATCTGTCGGTCCACCTGGAGCAGCGACGTCAGCAATGAGTTCGTTTGTCTCGCGTGTTTCGTGTGACAGCAACTCTGCAGATCCTTTCATCGCCTGGGCGACAATTTGACGAGCCGTTGCTTCGTCGTATCCTACGTCGGTCAAGACCGGTGTCATCGCACCGACAATCTCATAGAAGAAAGCCGGGCTACAACCTGCGGCTGCCATGAATGCCGACATCGTCTTCGCATCCGTGATGGCCGTTCGACCGACACGTTCAAAGAGGGCAGTCGCTTTTGTACGATCGGTCTCATCTGTTTCAGGACCGAACCATAAGCCTGTCATCCCGCTCCGATATGCGACAGGCGTGTTTGGCATCGCGCATACGGCAGGAAGCCCTGAAGCTTCTTCTAATTGACTCGGTTCGATGTGTGCCGCGACAGATACAAGAAGTGGGGTGTTCCACTCTTTCGACTCCACGTATGGAATGACACCGTCCGGTTGCATCGCTAATACGACGATCTCATAGTCGTTGACATTTTCTTCTTCAACGATGTGTACGCCGAGTTCGTCTTGTAGTGCGAGCAATCGTTCCCGGTCGCTTCGGTTCGTCATCGTGATGTTTGTCGGTTCGATCCCAGAGTCAATCCATCCTCGAACGAGTGCCTCACTCATAGATCCTGCGCCGACCATTAGTAATTGTTTCATCATCCGTCACCTCTTCTTTTCGATTCGGTCAATAGTTATGTTGACTATCATAACAAACCTGCTCTCGAATATCGCCCATCTTGCTCATTTGTAAGGAGATGGAAAAGGATTTGATACATAAAACGATGCACATGACAAACGTTTCAAATCGCGCTATGATGGCACTAATTCAAAAGAGTGAGGCGAAATCGTGTGAAACGTGTACTAGTAAAAGGGATTCAAGGTTATCAACGTTTTATTTCACCATTAAAGCCGCCGACATGCCGATTTTATCCGAGCTGTTCGCATTATGGGATCGAAGCGATTGAAAAACACGGGGCCGTCAAAGGGAGTTATTTAACCGCTCGCCGACTGATCCGTTGCCAACCGTTTCACCCAGGTGGGCTCGATTACGTCCCGGATACATTTGATTGGAAAGCGCCTTTACAACGAGAGAAGCCTGAATCACAGCGAGACGATTAAGTTCGTCTCGCTGTTTGTATACAGAAGTACGTTTCGAACAGTTGTTTTAGCACAATACTTTTGCATTGTTCTAAGTATTCTGAAAAAATAGGGATGTACACTATTTTTCGGGGAAAGGGGATACTTTGTATGGGGCAATCATTTAGTGAATGGGTGAGTACGGCATCCAATTTTGTATGGGGACCACCGCTTTTAATTTTGCTTGTGGGGACAGGCATTTACTTGACGGTGCGTCTAGGTGGTATTCAAATTACCAAATTACCGTATGCATTGAAGTTGGCGTTTTCAAAAAATCAGGATCAATCCTCAAAAGGGGATATCAGTCACTTCCAGGCGCTCATGACCGCGCTTGCGGCGACCGTCGGTACGGGGAATATCGTCGGGGTGTCGACAGCAGTTGTATTAGGAGGACCAGGAGCCATCGTATGGATGTGGGTGTCCGGATTCTTTGGGATGGCAACGAAATATGCGGAGGCCGTTCTAGCTGTTAAGTATCGGGTCACCGATGAACGCGGTCAGATGGCTGGTGGACCGATGTATTATCTGGAACGAGGATTGAATCAACGTTGGTTAGCCGTAGCGTTTGCGGCATTTGCCTCGATTGCGGCGTTCGGGATTGGAAATGGGGTCCAGACGAACTCTGTCGCGCTCGCGCTCAAAACGACATTCGATGTACCACTCTACATATCAGGAATTCTCATCATGATTTTTACAGGCGCGGTCATCCTTGGAGGCGTACGTTCGATCGGGAAAGTGGTCAGCTACTTCGTCCCGGTCATGATTGCCTTCTACTTAGGTAGCGGTCTCTTGATCATGATTATGAACTACTCGCTTATTCCAGATGCGTTCGCACTCATCTTTAGCAGTACGTTCAGTGCGGAAGCAATCGGTGGGGGAGCCATCGGAGCGGCCATTCGATATGGTGTCGCGCGTGGTGTCTTCTCGAACGAGGCAGGTCTCGGTTCCGCTCCGATTGCTGCAGCGGCAGCGAAAACAGATATGCCGGGTCGTCAAGCGCTCGTCTCGATGACACAAGTCTTCTTGGACACGCTTGTCGTCTGTTCGGTGACAGGGTTGACACTCGTCATGGGTGGTCAAATCGGGACAGGACTAGAAGGAGTCGAATTGACTTCAGCCACATTCGAACTGTTCCTCGGTCCGGCAGGTGGCTACATTGTCACGATCGGTCTCGTCCTATTCGCTTACTCGACCGTTCTCGGTTGGTCGTATTACGGCGAACGGTCCATCCATTACTTGTTTGGGCAAAAGTCGATTCTTCCGTATCGGATTGCCTTCGTGCTCGTCGCTGGACTCGGTGCCATGACGACAAACTTGAATTTGGTATGGGCGCTATCCGATGTCTTCAACGGTTTGATGGCCATTCCGAACTTGATTGGTCTCTTGTTCTTGTCGGGCGTTGTCATTGCCGAAACGAAACGATTCAATCAACAGCTTGAAATTGAGAATCGAAAAGTATCCTAAACGCATTGACGCCATCCTCATGAATCAGAGGGTGGCGTCTTTTGTTTCGCTTCTAATTCATCGAGTCGTGCTTTTTGTAAGTGGTCAAATACTTTTGTAATGAAACCGACCATAATGCCGACCCCCGTTAACACATATCCGATTGTAAAAATTTTGCCGATATCTGTCTGTGGGGCGAAGTCACCATATCCGATGGTCGTCAATGTGATGACGCTGAAGTAAAGTGCGTCCAACCAACGCATCGCCTCGAACCGTGTGTAAAAAAGCGTACCGGACAGAACGGTAAGAAAGGCAAGGCTAAATAACACTTGAAACTCGGGGTCGCGGAGACCGCGCCAAATTCCGCGGACAATCCGGCGTAATGTCAGTAAGAACGGTAGCATGTCACTCGCTCCTTTCGATATTAGGTTTGTTCGCTAACAACGGGGGAACATCCTTTATAGTTCGAAAAAAGAGAAAGGGTGAGTAGGATGGGGAAAGTCATTCCAAAGCAAGAAGGGCTCGACCATAGTGTCGATTTTCTACGGGAAGGATATTTGTTTGTGGCGAATCGACGTAAAAGTTTTCAGTCGAATATTTTTGAAACGCGTTTGCTCGGAGAACGCGTGATTTGTCTCGGAGGAGAGGACGCTGCTGCCTTGTTCTATGATGCGGACAAATTTACACGTCAGGATGCCGCGCCGAAACGTCTTCTCAAAACCCTATTCGGGGAAGATGGGGTGCAAACATTGAATGGAACGGCACATACGCACCGAAAACGTATGTTCATGTCATTGATGACGAAGGAAAACATCGATCGTCTGCTTCGATTGACGGACCGTGAATGGAAAAAAATCCGACATGCTGGAGAAGAAATCGTTTTATATGACGAGGCACAACAGGTATTGATGAAAGCCGTCTGTGAGTGGGCGGGAGTTCCACTTGCGCGAGATGAAGTAGCGAAGCGGACCGATGAAATGAGATTGTTATTTGAATCGGGTACTTCGTTAGGTCCAACTTATTTGCAAGGGCGGAAGGCAAGAAGTTCGGCCGAGGCGTGGATTCGACAGATGGTCAAAGAAGTACGGTCAAATCGATTATTACCGAATAAACAGACGGCACTTTATGAGTTCGCGTGGCATCGAGATGAATCTGGTGAGTTGTTGCCTGAAGAAGTAGTGGCTGTCGAAGTGTTAAACATTATACGACCGACTGTTGCCATCTCGGTCTATGTCCTTTTTACGGTTCTAGCGCTTTATCAATTCCCTAAAGAAAGAGAACAAGTAAAGCAAGGACAGGTGTCGAAAAAGGCCTTTGTCCAAGAAGTGAGACGTTTCTATCCGTTCTTTCCTGTTGCGGCAGCTCGAGTCAAAACCGATTTTGAATGGGACGGATATACGTTTACGGAAGGAACGCTGACGCTCCTTGATCTTTACGGAACGAACCACGACTCCTCGATTTGGGTAGAACCTGATCAATTTAATCCCGCTCGCTTTATGGACTGGAAGGAGAGTCCGTTCAATTTTATCCCGCAAGGAGGAGGAGACGTGGATTTTGGACATCGTTGTGCAGGGGAGCATGTGACGATTGCGATTCTAGAACAAGTCATTGAGTTGTTTACGAAGGAGTTCTCGTATACCGTTCCTCCTCAAGACTTGAGTTATAGTTTCGTTGATATGCCGAGTCTACCAAAAAGTAAACTGCGTTTGACTGATGTAAAATGAATCGAATAAGCAAACGCCTACTCTTGATGGAGTAGGCGTTTAGTATGGAGTGCGGTTTATTTCGTTTGTAAATTGAGACGCTTTGAAATCGGACGGATTGGGACGGACGGGTCAATCATTCGGTTATCCCGTTTCGGTTCATCCGTGCATTCAATCTGCCAATCGGCGTCATGAAGCTCTTTTAGTCCGACGGCAATGTCATAAAGCGAATAGTTCGCATTCCCGTTTAGCTGATAGATACCGGACCCGCGTTTCGTCAAGATTTCAAATAAAGCTTCTGCTGTATCCGGTAAAAATGAGCAAGATGGATACCAATGCTCACTCGCTTGTATGACCCCTCGTTGTTTCATCTCGTTCGTAAAATAGTCCATCATATTGTTCGATCCGGCTTCATCCCCAATCTGCCATCCAAGACGAACAATCTGAGCACCCGGGTTGACACGAACGATGGCTCGTTCGCAGTCACGTTTATACTTTCCGTAGTCATCTTCAGCATCTGGCGCCGTGTCCGGTGAAATCGGTCCAGTCACATCATCTGAAAAAATCGACACTGTACTCGTGAACAAGAACGGAATCTTCATCTCCCCACATAAACGAGCGAGCGTCTCGGCCCATTCAACCGGTCCCATACCGATATGTAAAAAATAGTCCGGGCGGATGCTTTCAATGAATTGTCGCATCTCCTGCTCGTCTGTCGTGGACACTTGCTCACGATTCCATGCAATCCCCTCAATGCCATGACGCTGTAATGCTTCGGCAACAACCGGTGCTACCGTGCCGTTCATTCCAGTAATGATTGCTTTCATTTTATTTCGCCCCTTTCTCTCTATATCATGCCACAAAACGGGCGTGGACAAACAATCGAGGTGTTTGCCTATGCTAGACTAGGTGATGGAGGGATCAATGATGAATATTCGACAAGCAACGAAGCAAGATTGTACACAAATCGCACCGCTCATGTATCAGGCGATTCATGACATCGCGTATACGTTGACGGGGTCAACGAATACCGATGAAGTATTAG
The DNA here is from genome assembly GCF_018617655.1 of Exiguobacterium sp. s183. Taxonomy (NCBI): domain Bacteria; kingdom Bacillati; phylum Bacillota; class Bacilli; order Caryophanales; genus Exiguobacterium; species Exiguobacterium sp. s183. Next base: position 119,296 of record NZ_JACSKN010000005.1, on the reverse strand, counting down.
AGCGATTGGCGATGTGGGTGGAAAAACCGAAGAATCGTTTAAGCCACGAAAATATATGGGTCGCCGATGTAGAAGGGGAAGTGGCGGGAATGATCATTTCGTATCGAGGGGACGAGGCGGAAGCATTAGATCGCCCGATTCGGGAATGGTTAAAAGCGCATGGGAGCAAAGTGGAATTAGATGTTGAGACGGAGGGGTTCGTTCAATACATCGATTCACTCGCTGTACTAGAGGCGTATGGTGGCCGTGGTATCGGAACGAAGTTGATTGAACAGATCTGTACTGTCGCGGCAGAACGTGGTGTCCCGGCCGTCACCTTGAACGTGGATCAAGACAATCAAGCGGCTCATCGTTTGTATACGCGACTCGGATTCCACAAAGAAAAGGAAATGATGATTTCGGGATCTCGTTTTGACTATATGAAAAAAGAGACACGCTCGACTCCTTTCTCGGTCTAAAAGCGGATGCGCAAACGCTCGTTCTCGACTATACTAAGTGCTTGAGGAAAGATATATGTAAAGGAGATACATTATGGAGTGGAAGAATATTTGGCGGGGAATGGCCATGGGAACGAGTGATTTGATTCCTGGTGTAAGTGGAGGTACCATCGCAGTTATTTTGGGCATCTATGATCAATTGATTGAAGCAATCAGCGGTGTATTCAGCCGATATTGGAAAAAGTATATTGGTTTCTTAATCCCGCTAGCGATTGGGATGGGAACAGCCATCATCGCCTTAAGTCGAATTATCGAGTATTTGTTGCTCGAATATTATGCGCCGACACAATTCTTCTTTATCGGATTGATTTTAGGGATCATTCCGTTACTTTTTGTAGAGTTTAAGTCACGTGCATCGATTCGTCCTATCCATGTGATTGCCATGATTGTAGCAACGGTACTCGTAGCGAGCATGGCGTTTCTCAATCCGGTTGATTCGTCTATCATTACGGACGTTACCTTTGGGACAGCGCTCCTCTTGTTCTTGTCTGGGTGGTTAGGAAGTATGGCAATGTTACTTCCTGGAATCAGCGGATCATTCGTGTTGTTGCTGATTGGGGTCTACCCGACAGTCATCAGCGCCATCTCGAACTTCAATTTGCTCATTATCGGAATTGTTGGGGCAGGCGTTGCGGTCGGCTTTATTGTTAGTAGTAAAGTGATTCGCTATTTGTTGGCGAATTTCCCAGGAATGACGTTTTCGGTCATCATCGGATTGGTAGTGGGTTCGCTCGCTGTCGTATTTCCAGGAGTGCCGGCCACAGGTCTCATGTGGGCACTCAGTGTCATCGCGTTCATCGCAGGGATTGTTGTCGTCCGATTGCTCAGTCGTTACTCCGTATAAAACAGCAAGGAGTCCGGGATCACCGGACTCCTTTTTAATAGATAAACGGAAATAATCGTTTGCGTGACTTTGACCATGATACATACGATTGACCGAAGTGACGGGTCAGCATCCCTTCCTCAATCCGAATCCGATATAGTAACGCAAGAGCCGTAAGAGCGGTACCGATCAAAGCGACTGCCCAATGAAGAAAATACAATGAGAACCCTAACGTAATGAATAGTAAACCTGTGTATAAGGGATGCCGTAAGAAACGATAGGGGCCAGAGCTGACGAGCTCGTCTTGAGGACGAACGACAACGTGTCGGGTGAATTGATGACGAAGGTGGAAAATTCCCCAATACCGTAATGATACACCCGCTATGTAAAACGAAAGAGCAAGTATGCGTTGAGCCATTGATGGACGCGCCTCAACAAAGATTGAATAGATGATAGACAAAGAGAACATGACAATCATCGTCGACGCTACGAAATAAAAGCTTTTTCGCTCGACGGAACCGTCCGTTGCCTCTTTTCGATTACGAAATTTCCATGTCTCCACAAGCCAAAAACAGGACACGATGATCAATGCAAGATCCATCCACTCCATAGCGCACATCCTTCCTTTTGATTCATCTTTCCTTACCCGACCTTCGATGAAGAAAAACCAAAGGCGAATAGTGTTGGGAAAAAGTTTGTAAAAGACAAAGAAACGGGTTATCATCTAATGAGAATGATTATCATTTTTAAGGTGAATAGATCATCTACATAGAAGGGAAGGATACGACGATGGGCGAAGAACAATTCGACGTGACGATTATCGGTGGGGGTCCGGCAGGGTTATATGCTGCTTTTTATAGTGGATTACGAGGCATGAAAACAAAAATAATCGAATTTCAACCTCAACTAGGTGGAAAGCTGCACGTTTATCCAGAAAAAATGGTGTGGGATGTAGGGGGGCTCCTTCCGACGACGGGAGCAAATCTGATCGATCAACTCGTCCAACAAGGCCTCACCTTTTCGCCGACAGTCATCCTAGGGGAGAAAGTGGAGTCGATTTCAAAACGCCAGGATGGATTATTCGGGATCGACACGTCGAATGGTCATCACGTATCCAAAACGGTGATCGTCGCAACCGGGAGCGGTATTTTGAAACCACACAAGGTCGAAATCAGCGGTGCAGAGCGATTTGAATTGTCAAACCTTCATTATACGGTCAAGTCAATAGAACGATTCAAAGGGAAGCGGGTCTTGATTTCAGGTGGCGGAAATAGTGCCGTTGATTGGGCCAATGCGCTCGAGCCGATTGCGGAGCAAGTCATTTTGGTTTACCGAAAAGAAGAGCTCGGAGGTCATGAAGCGCAAGTCGAGAAGATTAAAGAAAGCCGAGTCGATTGTTGCCCCCAGTCAAAAGTCACGGACTTGATTTCTCATGATGGGCAATCGATTCAGCAAGTGCTGTTAACACAGATTGACACGGGAGAAACGAGTGTGGTCGATGTCGATGAGGTCGTCATCAATCATGGGTACGAACAAGATGCAGAACTTCTTCGAAACAGTGAATTAAACGTAGAAATGGTCAATGGATTTTATGTGAAAGGGAACGCGGGGAGTGAATCGTCCGTTCCGGGATTATATGCTGCAGGTGACATTCTGACGCATGAAGGAAAGGTCCATTTGATTGCAGGGGCATTCCAAGATGCGGCGAATGCGGTGAATCGGGCCAAAACGTATATTGACCCGAATGCGACCGCTACGGCAATGGTCTCTTCTCATAACGAACGTCTAAAAGAAAAGAACCGTCAAATCATAGAAGATACTTTATTGAAGCAGTAAGAGAGACGTCTCTTACTGCTTTTGCGTAGGATAATCACAAAGCTCGGTGATGACACCACCTGAATGACGTGGGTCCATATAGATCAAACGTCGACCTTTTGCGGTCGTACGTAGTGTATCTTCTAAAAAAGTGATGCCATTTTGTTTGTGTGTAGCGATGGCGATGTCTAAATCTTCTACACGATATGCGATGTGATGGACGCCTTTTCCTCGTGCTTTCATGAAACGCGCAATCGGACTCGTATTACTTGTTGGTCGCAACAATTCGATGACATCTTCACCGATGTGAATGACAGCTAGCTCGGTTTCCACCCCAATGGCTGTATTCGTATAACGGTCAATCAGTTCTCCACCAAGCACAGTTGTATAAAATGTGATTGCTTCGTCTAAATCACGGACGGCGATTCCAGTATGATCGATTTGCATAAACATTCCTCCTCAATCTTCAGTTTGCCTAAAGTTGAACAAAATGTCACTTCACAACGTTTCGACCATATCCGATATAATAAGAGAGGGAGGGACAGCGAAATGAACGGAAAAATCACAATGGGATTGGTGGGCATGTTCGCCCTAGTATCATTTGTGTTTGGACTCTCGCTTGCGACGTTTGTCGATTATCGCATCAATGAAGAGCAAGTTGTGCTCGAACGGTTAACCACCCATAAACAGATTGGTCCGACAGAGTTGCTGTCTACCGAGGTCGATTTTCATTTGAATGGATCGAATTATGCGATTCGTTTCAAGGATGAACCGAACATCACGTATTGGTTCAGTGTCGTAGATCGCCAAATCAAATTTGATCGGATTGAATCGCTCGATTTGAGAGACACGGGACTCCGGACAGAACTGTTTAAGGAAATGCCGCCTTTGGCGATGGAGTCGACAACTGCTGCAGAATAAAAGACGTCGAATGAACAACTTTTTCGTGTGAGAACGAGTTGATACAATCGACGTCTTTTTTATTGATCAATAGAGTGGAGCAGGTAGCACTTGTTGTGTAAGCATATATATCCCGCCTGACGACACTTGAGCACCTTGCTTTCGAAGTGCAAAATTCAAGTCAGATTGCAGGTTAGTCGTAGAAATACGAGCCTCGTCGATATATCTGAATGCATCGTAAAATTTTTGTTGAAGAAAGGAAAGGGCATCCTGCAACATAGACTCGTCACAATCTAATTGAATTTCTTGGACGCACACGTGATACATATGTAGTCGTACTTTCATGATTCCGATTGGTTGGTGACACCAGTTTAATGTGTAGAACAGTGTTTGTTGCCGAGTTGCATGTGCGAATTGTTCATGCGTCATCGGGATGGCGCCCGGCAAGACATGACAATGCGCATTACGAAAAGTGAGCCAATCCGCTCTTCGTGAATAGTCTATCAATTCGAGGGTCCAGTACGTATGCGATGCTTTCTCACAAGGAATGAATGGCAAGTGATACGTATTCGTGTGATGGAATACTTGAAACCCAGTTGTCTCATATATTCGAAGCTTATCTTGATTATGATAGTCCTCTTCCTGAAGATAGTACGTAATCGGGTGTGTGGTTTCTCGACTTCGTTCATACATGATTCGGTCAAGCAACCCGCGAAACACATGACGATCAATATATGAGACCTTTGAGAGTTGAATGATTTGAAACGCTTCTAAATGCTCGTCATTCGCAACAAAAGCAGCTAATGGATTATTTTTGTTTAAAGCGATGTACACGTGCTGATGAGGAGGTAAGGAAAGGAGCGGGGGTGTCTTTGATAAGGGGTATAACGACTGAATGGAGATGCGTTCCTGCATAGCTAATTGCCTACATTCTACAAAGCGTAGCGCTCGTTTCAAGGAGAATCCTTCTTTCTGAATGAGTTAATAAGTACAATTAAATTGTAAGCGCTATCTTACTTAAAATTGTATGGCATTCTCATGAAACCTGATTGATGAAAATAATCAACAACTTTCATAAAAACATGAAATTAAATAGATTGTAAGCATCCGATTCAGAAAAACTGATTAGTTACGCTGATAGATCTGTGAGTTTCGTCAAATGTCAGACGTGACGTGCGTCGAAGACATGATATACTTAATCACAATGAAACCAATCAATTAGGAGTTTATGATGAAATATATTTATCAACTGATTCTCGTATCTATGTTGTTCATGATTGGTGCGCCCACGACGGTTATGGCCGAAACAGAACCGGTAGTGATTCACGAGAACATCATTGTCGAAGAAGAGGTAGAGATTCACGAAGGATTTCAATCACCCAATGAGATGGTGTATGTCTTCGTATTAATCGTGTTATTATCTGTCGTTGGTTTAGGAATCATGAACACGATCGAATAACGTGAAAACGTTCACAAAAACGCAATAAGTCGTTTGGTAACGGTTACAAACGTTGCTTTATACTTATATGTGTAGGAAGGAAGTTCTGCACCAACTTTCTGTCCTCCTTTTCAAATGAACACCCCTCGTTCATATCATGTATTGGAGTCAACCGATGTCATCGATTGACTCCCTTTTTTGTCTATCTAAAATCGAATACGTTTTTCTTTTGCTAATCGTTTTAATCGTTTTGTTTCATCCGTATGGCCATGGCTCTCTAAGAAATCGACGTAGACACGGAACGGTTCGGAACGATGTGAAAAGAAAGGGATATACTCTGAAAATAGCTTCTGTTCGGCTTCTTGTAAGTTACCTTCGGCGACGAGGAGGCGGAGCTCTAACATTTTAAGAGCTTGATAGTTTTCAAGTGCGGTATCTTCTGTCTGGGATTTTTCCAACATCCGCTCACACAGTTTGAGAATGCGTGCGTGAAGAATCTTTCTCGTGTTGGCTTGGCTGTGTTCAATCGGCAAGGTTGATAGTAAGTCGATTCGTGTGGAATCCACGTCTTTTGGCACGTGGAGGGCAGTATATAAAGCGCGGTCAATCCAGACGGTATCAATGGGTGCGTCTAGTTGGTAGTAGTGGATGAGTTTTTGGAGCATCGTGACTTGTGAGATTTTCAATAGGCGAAACGGGTCGCTCGTTGAAAAGAGAGGTTCTTCTCCGGCTGACGTTGATAGAAGATAAAACATCTCTTCATACATCGTGCGTGCCTCAGTATATTCTTCGGCATAGTGGGCTAAATCACGGATGATTTTTTTGGCGTGGATATACCAATTTTTTTGATCACGGTCGGACATGACTTGATTGGGACGAATATATAAATGTTCATATGCTGAATCGACAAAACGTTCAGCTAACGTAATCGTTTGTGAGAGCGAATGACGCTCTTCCGAATGTTTTTTTTCTTTATAGCGTGTGAACTGGCTGATCATAAAATCAAAGTCTTGATCATCAATCACATCTTTTGGAGTATGACGATACATCTCGACCAATAAATCACGTAACGTCGCCTCACCATATTGCTCCAACAGCATGCGTAATTTTCCGATGCGCATCAGCTCTCCTCCTTTCATTCATACTTATTGTATGCATCTCTGATTTGGGCAGACACCAATTAATATTCCTTTCCCGGATTTCATCTGAAACAATCATATGGTCTCATGCTTAAGACGGATTTTCCTTAGAAACGTTGTCAGATCAATGCGGGTTCGGGATAATAGAGAAAAATTGATAAAGTTGAGGATTGAAAATATGAAAGATGATCAACGTTTATCGCGTGTAGAACGTAGAAAGCGCGAACTCGAACAACAAGAACTCGAAGCGTCTCGTTTGAATCATGAGCAATCAACGGACGAGCTACAGAATATAAATGAAGTATCGGAACCGAATCGACATCAAGAAAGGACGACGTCTCAGTCGGAGCATCCTTTCTTGAACGAGAAATCGTCAGAAGCGTCGAAGTCAACCGAGGGAACATCGAAAAACCGGCGAAAACGGATGCCTCGAATGCTGTCATTCTCAAAACCAAAGCGCAAAACGTCTCGACCGAAGTCAAACCATGCTGCGCAGCAATCGAGACCGTCCAATCCGTCAAAACCATCAAAACGTGAAGTCGAGCAATCAGCAAAACCAACAAATAAACGAAAGCGTAAATGGAAAGGGAAAGTGGCCCTTCTTCTCATTCTCATGTTGCTTGTCGGAGGGTATGTCGCGACTTCTCCGTTCACGTTCCTCATTATGGGAAGTGACGCACGGGTGGGGGGATCCCTCTCGGGGTCCCGCACAGATTCTCTACAATTGATGGAATTTGTCCCTCGTTCACGTACTGTTCAAAACGTGTCGATTCCACGCGATACGTATACGGCCATTCCATGTGAGCCAGACCGGGATGGCGATAAAATCACCCATGCGTTCGCTTATGGTGGTGCAACGTGTACGGTAGGTGCTGTTGAAGGACTGACCGATGCGTCGGTTGACGGACAAGTCGTGATCACATTTGAGTCGTTCATGGAATTGATTGATTTGATTGGTGGTGTCAATGTGACGGCAACACACTCGTTTAGTGAGAAAGGGTTTAACCAGACGTATGAGTATACAGAAGGTGTCTCTTACGCAATGGATGGAGACATGGCACTTGCCTATGCGAGACACCGTAAGTCGGATACGGACGGTGCCCGTTCGAATCGTCAAACCGAAGTTATGACAGCCGTCGCAGAAAAATTGGCTAGTCCTTCGGGTTGGACGAAGATTCCGGCAACGTATCGTTTCATGAAAGAGGAAATGGGTCTTGAGATGAATGTCTTACAAATGGCATCTGTCGGTCTGACGATGATCTCGAACCCAGACGTGAATAAGATGCAAGTTGAAGGACAAGATGCCTATATCAACAATGTCTATTACTACGAACCGTTAGAAGAGAGTGTGCAATCCATTCGGGACGCCCTCGATTTATCGATGTGGGGCACGGTCAGATAATTTTAAGAAAAGGGTTTGATTCTGACTTGAAAGAGGAATTTTAAACAAATGAACTACTCTTTTGAGGAGGGAAATTTGAATGAAAGTATTAGTCATTGGAGCAACAGGAAAGATCGGGAAACGTGTATTGAAAAGTCTAGCGAAGACCCATCAAGTGACCGCTTTAATTCGTTATCCTGAACTACAAGCAGAGTACGAGAAAATGGGTGCGCGCGTATTGACGGTTGATGTCGAGAAAGAACTTGAGAAAAAAGTTCATGAGGCGACAAGTGGACAAGATGCAGTCATCATTGCGGCGACTGCTGGCGCAGACGGATCGAGTACCGAAATTGAACTGCTCGACCGAAACGTCGCGATGAACGCGATTGATGCTGCTAAAAAAGAACGAGTACGTCACGTCGTCTTGCTCAGTGCATATGGCGCGGACCAACCGAATGCCGCACCAAAGGAACTCTTTAACTTTCTGTCAGCCAACAATGCCGCCGACGAATACATCGAACATAGCGGTTTGAACTATACGATCATTTGCCCAGTGACCATTGTCGATGAACCGAGTAAAGGTTCCATCGAAGCATCTGAAGACTTGAACGATGCGGACGGTGCGACGATTTCCGAGACAGATGTCGCGACTGTCATCTCTGCATCTCTTGACAACCGTGGACTATACGGTCGCCGAATCGAAATCAAGTCGGGTAGTACGCCGATTAATGAAGCGCTTGATTTTGAAGGCCGTGGAGAAGTGGCGAACGGAGGTAGAACGACGTTACGCCGACCACAACGATCATAACGAGTTGAGGAGAAGATGACATGGAACGAAAATTGTATAAAGATCAGAATAATAAAATGATTGCCGGAGTCTGTTCGGGGCTCGGGAACTATTTAGGAGTGGACGTCACAATCATGCGTGTTCTGTTTGTGGCAATGGCACTATTAGGTGGTCCAGGGCTTCTGATTTATATCGTTCTGGCCATCATCATGAAAAAACCGCCATCAGAATATGAGGCGGAACAAGAAGATCGTTTTTAACGAAAACAAGCAATCCGACATGACTGTCGGATTGCTTTTATTTTTCGATGTATAAGGTGTAGCTTGCTTCGAACGTCTCGTCTGGGGCAAGGAGTTGAACTCCTTCTTTGTGTAGAAAATCTTTTCGGTGTCCTTTATAATCTGCGTGACCGAACCATGGTTCAAGACAAACGAATGGAGCATCCTTATGGGGTGGTGACCAAATGCCAAAGTGAGTAAATGAAGGGCTTTCCATCACGATTGCCGTGCCTGACGGCTGATGACGTAGTGCGGCGTACTCCACATTTTCGAAAATCAATGCATCGTCGTCAAATAGGGAATGGGTAAGCGGGATGTATTGCCGATCACCTAGTGGTTGATAGGCCCCTGTCAAATACGGTCCCTCTAATAGATAGCGGTCAAGTGTACGTACTTCTCCGAAGTCGATCGTATAGTCCTCGAACGCACCACCCTTGAAAGGGATGTTGAATGCGGGGTGCCCACCGATACTGAACGGTAACATGGTTTCACCCGGGTTATGGACACGATAGGTGACAATGACTTCTTCTCCTACAAGTTGATACGATACGTTCAGAGTAAACGGGAAAGGGTAATGTTGACGTGATTCAGGCGTATCTCTCAAGGTGAAACGAACGGAAGTTTCAGTCGATGATTCGATGTCGAAAATCGCATCACGAGCAAAGCCGTGTTGACTCATCGTATACGTGTTGCCTTCATATACATATTGATCATCCAATAATCGCCCGACAATCGGGAAAAGAATAGGGGCTTGTCGTCCCCAATACGTCGGATCACCTTGCCATAAGTATTCCGTTTCGGCTACTTTCCAACTAGTCATCTCAGCACCCTGTGCTTTTAACGTAATCTGAACATTCTTGTTTTGAAGTTGCACAATACATACGCTCCTTTACGGTTTGTGATAAGTTAAGTGTAGAAATCTTAAGTAAAACAAACAAGGGGTAAATGATGCGCTTACAAAGAATCGTAATCGGAACGCTCATCCTTCTATTGATTGCTGGGCTTGCCTACAAGGGCTACGAAGAATATATGATGACACAAAAGAAAGAAGAGGCGGTTCCAATCGTCCAAAATGAATCGGTATTAGGAGGGCTCGAAGTGGGGCAACAAGCTCCGGAATTCACCTTGAATACGCTAGAGGGGGAGAGTCTGACCCTTTCACAGTTCCAAGGACAGCCGGTAGTCATTAATTTTTGGGCTTCTTGGTGCCCGCCTTGTCGAGATGAGTTCCCTGAACTGGTTTCGTTTGAAGAAGCGACAGGCATTCCGGTTCTCGGTGTGAATGTCACCAAAAATGAACGACGAGGAAAAGCGGACGTCGAGGCTTTTTTACAGGAGTACCCGGTTGATTTTCCAATCTTGTTAGATGAAGAAGCGGTCGTAGAGCAACAGTATCGTGTCGTCGCGCTACCGACAACGTACGTGTTAGATGAACAAGGAGTCATTGTGGCGAAGCAGACAGGTCCCGTCGACGAAGCGTGGATTCAGCAACAGATTGAAAAGACGTCAATGTGATATTTCAAAAAAGCTGAACGATCTGCCCTTAATGGGAGGGCAGATCGTTCAGCTTTTATAGTGTTGCTTGATCAATGCATCAAAATTTGGGGTCATATCTTCTTCAAGATAATAATGATGATTGTCTCGAATGATTGTATCACCAACACGTGCTTCGGAAGGTAAGAATCGTCTAGGAATGAAACTTGAGCCGTTATTCCATCTCAATACGGCATATTTTCCCTCGATTCGCACCAATGTACCGTACTTAATCATGCCTCTTCCTCCTCGACGAGCAGCTTCTGTCTCTTTTTATCCTTACATCATGTATTCCCACATTCCACAAAAGCTACACATTTTTACGAGTGTCTGTCCAATCGGATAAGGGAAGTTATTCCAAGAAACACAAGAGGATAAATTTGATAAATGTGAAGGAAGTTTGAAGAAAACGCTTTCTTTTTTTAAAATGGTCTTCTATAATGAAAGCACGGGGTGATTATGACGAAACTGTGAACAATGGGGGGATGGTCATGTTTTCTTCTGCAATGATTGGGTTACTCGCTCTGACGGGAGTAACGATCTATGGGGTTGACCGTATGTTCACGGTCCGCTCAGAACGCGTCACAAAGAAATAGGTCTACATAGGGGGAAATCGCAACGTCTTGGGGAGACGTTGCGATTTTTTAATAGTCTTGTTGACGAGACCGGCGATCGGTCTCTTTTTGTTCCACCATTTTTCGATTACGTTCATGGACACGGTCGAAAAAAGAATGTTCTGGCCACATAGGAGACCAGTGGCGCTCTTCGGGAAGTGCTAAGATGTATTCTTCTGCCGCACTCAAACGTTCAATCATTTGGCTACGATTGTCGCATAGGTCACCATGTCCAGGCACGAACCATCGAACTTCATGTTCATAAATGAGGGTTTGCAACGTTTGTAATGTTTCGAGATATGCGGTCGGATCATGCTCGATAAAAGGTGGCTCGATATTCGAACCGTAATCTCCGCATACGAGTAGGTGCATCGGCTCGATTAGAACAGATAGGTGAGTTGCATCATGACCCGGTGTCGAGATGAACGTAACGGGTAACGATCCAAGTAGAAGTGTCTGATTCGATTGGACCACGATATCGATATCAGGCTTTTGAATCGGGCGATCGATGTAGTGCTGTTCATAGAACTCGCGAATCTCATCGAGCTGATCGGACGAGTCGGCATCTACAAATGCCTGTGAGGCAATCGTTGTCGCATCCTTAAAACCATAAGCCCCAATAATATGGTCGAAATGATGATGGGTGAAGATGACGTAAAGTGGGCGATCATCGCGTCTTAGCTCGATATCTCGACGAATCGTGGCAATTTCCTCAGGAAGCCACGTGGGGTCAATCAAAAGAATGGCGTCTGGTGTATCGATCAAGGTGGATGTCGTTCGCATCAATGCACTTTCATAAATCGTGAATGATTGAAGTTTCGCTTGAATCAAAAGAGTTCCTCCTCATCTGATTAGAGTCATTCACTCTTTTCCCCAAAACAATCAATGGAACAACAAAAAAGCAGAAAGTCAGAAGACTTTCTGCTTTTGCAAGGTCTCAACCGTGCATTGTATGTGTGCGAGAGGTTCTCGCGTATATGTCGATATTGGAGCGGGTGAAGAGAATCGAACTCTCGTCATCAGCTTGGAAGGCTGAGGTTTTACCATTAAACTACACCCGCATGAAGAAAAAATATGGAGCGGGTGAAGGGAATCGAACCCTCGTCATCAGCTTGGAAGGCTGAGGTTTTACCATTAAACTACACCCGCGTTACGTCTTAACGTTACTTTGATATAATAGCATATCAGATTCTATTTGCAAACCCTTTTTTAAAAAACTTTTTAGGTTGCAGAATCCTATCCACAACGAAGATAATAGAAAAAAGGGGAGAAATCAAATATGAGTGAACGAAAATCATATTTACAACTGATGGGCGAAGGATTTCGAATGTTGAAGCAGTCCAAACAAACGGATCAAACAGTGTCTCTTCGAAGCTGGACGTTCTCGATTCATCACGATAATGAATGGTATGTCGTGTTACGTTCGAATCGGGTCAAGTGGGTCGGGTTACCGAGTCATACATTTGATATTGCTCTTGATTCGATTCAAATTGGGAATCTTCGAATCATACGTCACCCTGAATCGAACGAAGTACGTTTGACAATCGATGAAGAATGGGGATTGGAAAATAAGGTTGTTTGTGACAACCTAGAATGGGAAACATTCGTCGATGCGCTCAAACAAGTGAAGGGGGAGTAAGCGTGAGTGAAGAGAGGTTGTATCGAATGGAAGCGGAAGCACGAGGGAGTGCTTGGCGGGCCCGGGTTCTAACAGGAATTCAGCGATTTCGATTTTACAAAGGCGAATTGCTCGCACCATCGAACCGGCCGTATGTCGTCTTGAGCATTTCGCAAGATGAAGGGTCTTTACCTGATCTGATTGAAACCGATATGGGCATCCTCTTGATTCATGAGCGAGTCAGTCCAATCTTTATGAATGTCTGTCCATATGACGTTCAGCTCGTCCGTGTCGAGCTTCATACAAGTACAGGGAAGACTGATCGGTATTGCGCACTTAATGTGCTCCGACGCTTTGAAATCGAATACCTCGAACACTCGAACGAATTTCGCCCGTTGAGTACGGATCGATTCTATTTCCTATCCAATCAAACGGTTCGAATGAACTTATTTGGACATATGATTGCCCAAGATGTAAATAGCCAACGTCTGTATGTGACCGAACGACTAAAATATGCACTACAAGCAAAAATGGTCACAGGACTGGCATTTAAGCAAGTAAAGGAGAAAACAGCATGAAAGAGTATGAAATTGATGGGTGGTTCCGCCTGACGTATCCGGAACATTACGAATACAGTGAAGAAGAAGACTACGTGAGCTTCTATTCAACAGAAGAGGATGCGCAAGGAACGCTTCAAATCTCCATCTATGAGTCTGAGGATTCACAAGAACCAAGAGAAGCCGTCTTAAGCGAACTCAATACGTTCTTAGGAGAGTTCCCAATCGACGTAAAAATTGCGCCAAGCGTGACTGACGAGACAGGTGACATGACGACAGCTTATGCGAGCGGCATCGAAGACGGGATGCATCTAGATGTCTGGTCTTTGACGGACGGAAAACGCCTTTTATTCATGACGTACGTTGCCGATCAAGTGACGAATGAAAAAATGGAGATTGAATCAATCATCGACTCAGTCGAATGGACATAAAATGAGACACGACGCCAAGTTAGAGGCGCGTGTCTCATTTTTTTATTGATATTTTGGAACATCGAAATTGAGTGTATAGGCATCAAGCGATTGATAGACGTCATAGATCTGTCTCGTTTGAATATCTGCCCAAGCAATATTCGTTGCGTATTGATGCGTACCTGGAGAATCAGGGTTATAACGCATCTTATAAAGTGTGTTTTGTTTGTAAGTTGGGTGATTAATGTAGCTAGAACCAATCCAGTAGGCTCCGCCAATCACGGCTGCTTCAGGCGTGAACCATTTCTGTTCAAACGCATATTTGGCTCCACTTCCGAGTGGATTGCTGTCGAAGGCCTGAATGCCATACATATTGTATACAGTAGCAGCTACAGGTCGCTCCGGATAAATGCGGTCACCATTTGAGTTAATCAAGGCGTTCCCATCTTTATCAACGGGTACACCAGACGCTAGTTTTGAGGTACCGTTACCCGTTTCGTGAAGTGCATGCGAAAGCAAATAAACTTCGTTGATATTATACTGACTACCGGCAGTTACGAACGCTTGACCTAAGCCACTAAGTGTACCTTTCGACAGGAGTAGCTTATTGAGTGTTGTCGCTGTCGTTCCGGCACTCTTCGATAAATCTAAGAATTGGTAGAATGAGCGTGAATTCGGATCGATGCCAGTCGGGTCAACATATGTCAACACTTCGTCGACTGATGCACGACGCCAAGTATTGTCAAACACTCGAAGGTTGTGCCCCGATGGCCGTTTGTAAGAAACAGTGTAGTAAGTGCCTGTCTGTCCAGTGATGGTTACTTTTTCGCCTGGGTTGATTTGACCGTATGGATGAGATGTAAGGCTTGGTTGGCTTAAAATATTGGCCTTACCGACGACGGAACTCAATGTGATATAACCCGTGGCTGTACCGTATTTGACTTTATACCAAGAAGAAGAAGCGCGTTCTACATATTGAACTGTTGCACCTTTCGGAACTGTTGCCACTGTCATAGAAGTTGATGAAGCAGACGATTTTAAAGCAGCACCTACGTTTGAGATGACGGTCATATCTTGATTGACGATTGTACCCACGTTATCAGTGACACTGACCCAAGCTCTTGGCAAATAAGCTTTTTCGTAGCGATGGAAATCTGTCAAGGCGATTTGATTATATTGACGCTCTGCCATGTCGCGAACAGACATCGGATAGTTCGTATAGAAAACGTTCTTGATGACACCGCTTCCTGGTGGCGTTGTCGTGACAGGGATTGCGTAATCCATGTGAATATAGTTTCCGCTATACGTACCGTTCGTCAATAATCCCCAATCTGAACCGATGATCGGTTTCACACTGACAATCGTCCCGGTGCTCAGCGTTCCAGCAAGGTTGTCTGACTGGACGGCAGGAGTAGAACGTACGTTTAACGTACTGCCACCTTCTACATAAATCCGGTACTCGGCTTCCGGACCGTACTGTTCAGTCGGTGTCGTTGTCGGTGGCGTCAACGCAAAGTCACGAGCTGCAACATAACCAGTCGTGTTGTTGTAACGGACTTGATACCATGAACCGGTCGCTCCAAATTTCGCAAATTGATCAACTTTAGCTCCTTTTGGAATAGCCTGTAGCACCGTTTTTGAACTAGACATCGAAGAATATAACTTCGTATCTTGTTGAGCGTAATAAGGTGTCACCACTTGTGTGAATTTCTCAGAGAGATCACGCGTCGGGACATATCCTGTCGTAGACTGATAGGTCACTTTAGACCATGATCCAGTCGCGCCATGAGTAGAAAGTTGAGACACCGCTGTACCAGGTGTTAACGTACGAATGGCTTTCTTACTTGACGACATAGAGTTGTAAAGTGTCGTTTGATTGCTAATGTACATCGGTTTAGGTGCAGTCAGCGATTGTAGGTCGCGCATGGCTACATAGCCAGTGATTCCGTTATAAGAAATCTTACCCCACGAATTTGTCGCGCCATATGTGGATTGAAGACTGACTTTCGCTCCTTTAGGGAGAGTCGTCAATACACGAGAAGTCGTTGTGATCGATGCATATACTTTTGTTGAATCAGTTGTCATATGTGTCGGGTTCACTTGAGGCGTCACACTACCACCCTCGTATGCAGAAAAGTATTTTTGAGCGACGTAACCAATTTTCCCGTTATAAGAAACTTTGTACCAAGATCCTGTCGCGCCATGTGTCGAGATATAGTTCACGACCGCATCCTTAGGAATGACCGTCAATACAGCAGAAGAAGTCGTCATTTCTGCTCTCAAGTTGACGTTCATTTCTGCGACATATTGTTTTGCAGATGCCTGCTCAACAAAATATTTTTGAGCGACATAACCTGTTTTTCCGTTATAAGAAACTTTGTACCAAGAACCCGTCGCCCCATGCGTCGATATGTAAGTGATGGTCGCACCTTTCGGAATGGCACTCACGACCGAGGAAGAAGTCGTCATCGATGAATACATATTTGTCGCTTCCTTAGCAGTGTATAGGGCAGTAGCAGTGGAAGTTGAAGATTTAGAAATGGACGTATTGACGGTCAAATATTCAGAAGAGACATATCGTTTTTGACCTTCAAATTCGATTTGTGCCCAATCATTATTCGATGAATAAACGTTTACTGTTGTTCCTTCAGTTAGCTTTCCAACAATCGAAGAAGTCGTAGACGAGTCAGAACGGACATTTAAAATCTCTGTGTTGACGGTTCCTTCATATGTTGCTGCGTATGATGGAGCGGGAGCCAATCCACTAAATAACGAGGTCGAAACAAGGACGGCTGCACTCAATCGTGTAAGGTTTGATTTCAAAGTCTATTTACTCCTTTCACCAATCGATTGGTCATCGATCGATGTAGATGATTTTCACTATGCGGTCTAAGTATAACGTACTTAAATTTTGATAAGAAGGTTATCTTTTAAAAAAGAGGTGAATCATTGAAGTTATTTGTATGAAATTTGGAAAAAATAAAAAGCTCCTTCAAAAAGGAGCTTAAACCATTTAATGGATTTTGTTTTGTTTCATCCACATGAGTATGTCTGACCATACTTGTTCCCGGTCCGCTTCACGCAAAATTTCATGTCGGGCATCGTCATATGTCGCAACGGACAGTTCGACGTCCGCGTTGCGATATTTTTCGATGATTCCGTTCAACCCCTCCCCGTCATGGATCACAGGGTCGTCCATCCCGGCAACGAGCAACATCGGAAGAGACTTCGGATGCTCATGAATGCGTGCGACGGTCGTGACATCAAGTGAGGCACGGGTCACTTCATGTAAAAATCCGAGTGAGGGAAGCCCCCCACAATTCGAATCATCGATATACGAATCAACTTCCTCGGGGACGCTTGATAGCCAGTCACTATCCGTTCGAGCAGGCAAAAACTTAAGGTTGTAGCGCCCGAACAAAAGGCGTTCAAAGAAACGTGATTGATGCGTGGCACCTTTACGTTTCATGACGGAAGCGATTAAACGATGCCCGACTTCGCCTGCAACCCCAGGATGTGGGGGAGGCGCGACGACAATCACTCCAGCCAAGGCATGCCCCATGATTTGACCAAGTCGACGAACGAGCAGAGAACCGAAACTGTGACCTAATACATAAGTAGGGCGCTCATCTTCGTAGCGGTTAATCAGATATTGAGCATCCTCGACAAGTTGCAAAAAGCCCTCGCCCGGAGAGAGGTGTCCATAAGTCTGTTGTTCGTGGGCGCTTGAACCCGCCCCTCGTAAGTCGCATATGAAAACATCGTATCCATTTTCTGTTAGAAAACGAGCGAACTCAATATATCTTTCATGGTGTTCAAGCATTCCGTGAAAGATGAATATTTTTCCAATGGACTGCTCTGCTCGAATTTCCATTACTTCTGTCTGATATCCGTCTGGATACGTCAATTCCGAAAGAACCATGTGTCATCCTCCTATTAGAAAAGTCCGATTGCTTTTCCAGATTCATCAATGCCCATATTGAGGGCAGCTGGATGTTTCGGTAAGCCCGGCATCGTTAAAACGTTACCTGTGAGAGCAACGAGGAAACCTGCTCCTACTGATGGTTTTAATTCGCGTACCGTAATGGTGAATCCTTGTTGATAACCGAATTTGGAAGGGTCGTCCGATAGAGAAAACGGTGTCTTCGCCATACAAATCGGTAGGTCTGCCCAACCTTTCTGTTCAATCTCAAGCATTTGTTTTTTAGCATTTGCTGTGAACGTGACATCGGCCGCTCCATATACTTCCCGGGCAATCGTTTTAATCTTTTGTTCAATCGAATCGGTCAATTCGTAAAGTGGTGATAGTTTACTTTCGTTTGACTCAACCGCATCAATGACAGCTTCAGCGAGTTGTTGTCCACCGAGTCCGCCGTTCGCCCATACTTCGCTCAGTGAAGCACGAATCTCATGTGCTGTGCACCAGTCAAGTACCGCTGCAATCTCTTCTTCGATATCTGAATTGAAACGATTTAAGGCAACGACGGTCGGGAGACCGAGTTTTTTCATCGTGTCGATATGTTTCGCAAGCAGTTTCATCCCTTTACCGACCGCACCGACATTCTCAATATGGAGCTGGTCTTTCGCTACGCCGCCATGCATCTTCAAAGCACGAACGGTCGCAACGAGTACAACTGCATCTGGATTTAACTCCCCGACACGAGACTTGATATGACAGAACTTTTCAGCTCCGAGATCAGCTCCAAACCCGGCTTCTGTCACAACGTATTCTCCTAGTTTTAATGCTGTTTTTGTCGCAATAAGCGAGTTGCAGCCGTGGGCGATATTCGCGAACGGCCCCCCATGGACGAGGGCAGGGGTTTGTTCGATCGTCTGAACTAAATTTGGCTTGAACGCTTCTTTCAACAACAATGTTGCAGCCCCAGCAGCTCCGATTTGTTCAGCAGTGATTGGTTCTTGTTGGTGATCATAAGCAACGACGATTCGCTTAATCCGATCTTCAAGGTCTTTTAAAGAGTCTGCGAGACAAAGGATCGCCATAATTTCAGAGGCGACAGTAATATCGAATCCTTCTTCACGTGGTACGCCATGAGCGGGGCCGCCAAGACCAACAGTGACGTGACGAAGGGCGCGGTCATTCAAATCAAGGACGCGTTTCCAAACAATTCGACGAACATCGATGCCGAGATCGTTTCCTTGATGAAGGTGATTGTCAATCATGGCGCTGATTGTATTATGAGCTGACGTGATGGCATGCATGTCTCCTGTGAAGTGGAGGTTGATGTCTTCCATCGGAAGGACCTGACTGAAACCACCGCCAGCCGCTCCGCCTTTTAAGCCCATTGTCGGTCCGAGTGAAGGTTCACGGAGACAGACGATTGCCTGTTTATTCAATTGGTTTAAGGCCTGGCCGAGTCCGACCGTTACCGTCGACTTTCCTTCTCCGGCTGGCGTTGGATTGATGGCTGTAACAAGCACAAGTTTTCCATCTTTTTTTGTCTTCAGACGATCGAGGACATCGTAAGAAAGTTTGGCTTTATATTTTCCATAAAGATCAAGATCGTCTTCCTGAAGTCCGATTTTTGCTGCAATCTCTTTAATGGGCAATGTTTTAGCTTGTTGCGCGATGGTTAGATCGGATAATGGTTTCGTTGTTGTCATAGGGAAGTACCTCCGTTTTCGAACGATGTGTATTTATATGTCATTTAATATTCGGTTTTAACGTTTTTGAGTACGAAAAGAATCGATTGATATCCAACCCGTTCGTAATATCATTGATTTTATCATAACTCATCAGATCGTGAAATTCATTCATTCCGTTCAATATTTTCCACCCTTTCCGTCAAATGTATCCGTTTTCATAAAAGGTTCTTCAGGATACATTGATAGTGGAGGCGATACACATGACTGAAACTTCGAAACGGATGAAACGAAGACGAAATTGGAAGAAACCAGCGAGTTTTGTAGCATTTGTCGGACCTGCTTTTCTAGCGTTCGTCGCGATCGTGCTCATTCCGTTCTTCAATGGGATCTACTATAGTTTTACGGATTGGAATGGTGTGACCGGAGAATTGAATTTTGTCGGATTTGATAATTATCAGCGATTATTCCTTGAAGACGAGCAGTTCCGTGCTTCATTTTGGATGACGACCAAATATACAATCATCTCTGTCTTACTGACGAACATCGTTGGATTCTCGTTGGCTTTGCTGTTGACAATGAACATTAAAACACGAAATTTCTTGCGTACAATCTTCTTCATGCCGAATTTGATCGGTGGATTGATTCTCGGATTCATTTGGCAGTTCATTTATGTAAAAGGCTTTGCCTCAATCGGAGCGTTGACGGGTTGGAGTTTGTTTGAACTACCATGGCTCGGGGATGCGCAAACAGCATTCTGGGGAATCGTCATTGTCGCCATCTGGCAAGGGGGCGGGTATGTCATGGTCATCTACATCGCGGCGTTACAAAATGTACCGACGGATTTGATGGAGGCGGCTCGGATTGACGGAGCCAACCGTTTCAAAATGCTTCGTCACATCACGTTGCCGATGATTATGCCGTCCATCACCATCTGTTTATTCTTGACGATTTCTTGGTCGTTCAAAGTGTTTGATACGAACTTATCACTCACAAACGGCGGACCGTTCAAATCAACGGAGATGTTAGCTTTAAATATTTATACGGAGTCTTTTGTGAATAATAACTATGGTCTTGGGTCAGCGAAAGCGGTCATCTTCTTCTTGGTCGTGGCTGCGATTACGGTGACACAAGTGTACGTGACGAAAAAACGGGAGGTGGAAGCATGACGACTGAGAAATTGGAACATGTCGAGAGAAACGTAGAGAAGACACCGAAGCGTGTTCCGCAACGTCCACTTCGCTCGGGGACGTATTCTTGGAACCTTGGAATCATTGAGCTTGTTGCCATCTTGCTCGGACTTCTCTATTTGGTCCCGTTTTATTACGTTGTTGCCAATTCGTTTAAATCGATGGCTGAAATCTTTACGAACACATCGGCGTTGCCGAATGAGTGGTTGACGTCAAACTATACGGAAGCATGGGAAGCGATGAATTATGGACGTGTATTTTTAAACTCACTGTTCATTACAGTCGGGGCGAATGCGATCATCGTCATCTTCACATCGATGGCAGCGTGGAAACTTGTTCGGACGAAGCATTGGATTTCTACGATGATTTTCTTCTTATTCGTGGCAGCGATGGTCATTCCGTTCCAATCGATCATGATTCCGCTTGTGAAAGTCTCAAGCATTCTCGGGTTACTCAACAGTCATTGGGGATTGATGGTCATGTATCTCGGATTTGGTTCTGGAATCTCCGTGTTCCTGTACCACGGATTCATGAAATCAATCCCCGAAGAGATCGAGGAAGCCGCAATCATCGATGGCTGTTCGACATGGGGCGTCTTTTGGCGCATCGTCTTCCCATTACTCAAGCCGATCACGGTGACGATCGTCATCTTGAATAGCCTATGGATTTGGAACGACTTCCTATTGCCATCACTTGTTCTCCGTGATGTGGAGTTGCGGACCATCCCGCTCGCAACGTTCTATTTCTTTGGGCAGTACACGAAGCAATGGGATCTTGCGTTAGCTGGTTTAGTGTTAGGAATCGTTCCACTTTTAGTCTTTTTCTTCGGTATGCAAAAACATATCATCAAAGGGATTACAAGTGGCTCGATTAAATAACCCTCCCAAGGGAATCCTCCGTTCGCTACACGGAGGATTAATTTTTTTTGAAAAAAGTCGTTGACATTAGTCTGAATATTTATAATAATGAACTCAATTCAATTGTGAACGACGTCGAAAGGACGAGTACACGAAGGTAGTGAGTCAAGCGATCCGGGGGTGGTGTGAGCCCGGTCTTAACCCTTCGTCGAAAAACTTCCTGGAGTCGCTACCCGAACGCTTTGCCAGTAGACGTAGCCGGACCGCTCCCCGTTATCGGAGTTACGAGATGATTGTCTCGAAAAAGTGAGTAGATTCGTCTACTAATTTGGGTGGCACCGCGGAACCGAAGTCTTCCGTCCCATGTTCAATGGGAATGGAGGGCTTTTTTTTCATGGCTTCATTTTCAAATATTCCACAATTGGAGGAAACGGAAAATGACAACAGCAACAAGCACGATGAAGGAAAGACAGCAGACAATCGCGACAGTGAAGGCACTCTTCGAGGAGAAGGTCTCACGTGAACTCGGACTCACGCAAGTGCAGGCACCACTATTCGTAGAGTCAGCAAGTGGTGTCAACGACCATTTAAACGGCGTGGAGCGCATCATTCAGTTCGATACGATGTATCCAGGACATGAACTTGAAATCGTTCAATCGCTTGCAAAATGGAAACGTGAGGCACTCGGACGTTATGGATTCGGAGTCGGAGAGGGGTTATACACGCAAATGCGCGCCATTCGCCGTGATGAAGAACTCGATGCGACACACTCTCTCTTCGTTGATCAGTGGGACTGGGAGCGAGTCATCGCTCGGGAAGAGCGGACGATGGAATATTTAAAAGCAACGGTCGAGTCGATCTATGCGGCACTCCGTGAAACAGAATCGGAAGTGGAAACAACGTATGGCATTGAAGCAATCCTTCCGGAAGCTATTCATTTCATCACGAGTCAAGAGTTGGAGGACGCATATCCAACGATGACACCGAAAGAACGCGAGAGTGCCATCTGTAAAGAACATGGCGCCGTCTTTATCTCGCAAATTGGAGATCTTCTCGCCTCTGGCATGAAACACGATGGACGTGCGGCAGACTATGACGACTGGTCACTCAACGGTGATATCCTCGTCTGGCATCCGGCACTCGAGTCGGCATTTGAATTATCGTCGATGGGAATCCGCGTAGATGAAACGGCTCTTGACGCACAGCTGAAGAAAGCGGGTGCGGACGAGAAACGGGCATATCCATTCCATCAAGGTGTTCTCAAAGGTACACTTCCGTTGACGATTGGCGGAGGAATCGGTCAATCACGTGTAGCGATGTATCTCTTGCGTGCGCGTCACATCGGGGAAGTACAAACGTCAGTCTGGCCACAAGAAGTAATTCAGTCGTGCGAAGCAGCTGGCATCAGCTTGTTGTAATATAATAAGAAGAAACACGGAACAGGACTCCAAAATGTGAGTCCTGTTTTTCTGTGCAACATTTTCCACCCTATTCGTCAAATTTGACACCTACATTATGGAAGCGTTTTCATTTAAAGTTGATTTTGTAAAGAATGGATCAGGTTAAGGGAGGAAATGAAATGAAACGGAAGTGGAAATTGTCGACTGCGGTCATGACGGCTGGAATGGTACTTTCATTAGCGGCTTGTGGAGGAGGATCTCTTACAGACGAAGGGTCTTCTGAAGGAAGTGCGGATAGCGGTGACAAAAAAGACGTTACGTTAAATGTCTTCCAGTTCAAAGCGGAGATCGCCAAAGATCTTGAAGCGATGGCAAAAGAGTATGAAGAAGAAACAGGTGTGAAAGTCACCGTTCAAACGGTCGGTGGCGGTGCGGACTATGGCGCGGCCCTCAAGTCTCAATTCGCTTCAGGCAATGAACCGGACATCTTTAATAACGGTGGCTTCACAGAAGCACAGACGTGGAAAGACAAACTCGAAGACTTGTCGAGCGAGAAGTGGGTCGGTGATTTGACGGAAGTCGCCAAAGAACCGATGACGATGGATGGTAAGCTTTACGGAATGCCGATGAACCTTGAAGGATACGGTTTTATTTATAACAAGGCACTGTTTGAAAAAGCTGGCATCGATGAGTTACCAAAAACGCTTTCTGAATTGACTGCAGCGGCAGAAAAATTAGAGAAGGCGGGAATCACACCGTTCTCTGTCGGTTATGCAGAGTTTTGGATTTTAGGCATTCATCTCTTAAATATTCCGATGGCGCAGCAAGATGATCCGGATGCGTTCATTCAAGCGTTGAACGAAAATAAAGCAAAGTTTGAAGACAACGAACAGTTCCAAGAGTTTTTGAAGCTGTTTGATTTGACGATCAAATACGGAAATAAGAATCCATTGACGACAGACTATAATACACAAGTCACACAATTCGCCCAAGGAGAGACAGCGATGCTCCAACAAGGGAACTGGGCACAACAGATGATTCTCGATGTGAATCCGGATATGGAGATGGGCTTCGTTCCAATCCCAATCAACGATGATGCCGAGAAAATGGACCGCCTACCGGTTGGTGTCCCGAACAACTGGGTCGTCAACAAGAACTCGAAGTATAAAGAAGAAGCAAAAGATTTCTTAGAATGGATGGCGACATCTGATACTGGGAAAGACTATATGGTCAACAAGTTTAAGTTTATTCCTGCATTCAAGTCGATTGAAGCGAACGACCTCGGACCGCTCGCGGATGACATCCTCGCATACTCGAATGAAGGAAAGACCATCTCGTGGAACTGGTTCAAGTACCCGGATGGTGCGGTGAATGAATACGGTGCCCTCATGCAGGCATATGTCGGTGGGCAAAAAACAGGTGAAGAGATGCTTCAAGACTTCACGAAAGTATGGCAAGACAAAGTGAAATAAGCGACGCACAGACGGTGAAACGACCCCTTCACCGTCTGTGTTTTTTTTTATGAAGAAACTGTCACAAGAATCCCATATAAACCACACACATACCCACGGGGGTTTCAGTAGAATAAGTGATGTAAGCGGTTGAGAGAAGGAGGGGGCATGAAACGATTACTAGTAGGGATTCTATTTATGTGTTGGGTGCCGCATGTGAATGCGGAAGAAACGCTGACTCCATTGACCGAACCAATCGTCATCGAATCAAACGAAGTATTTGATGGGGCCGGAAAAACATATACGAGTTGTGGACATCCGGCGTTCATTCTTCGAGGAACGGGTGCTCTTCTTGAACGTGTATCGGTTCAACAGTGCGAGAGTGATCGTGTACCCGCCGTTCA
The DNA here is from genome assembly GCF_018617655.1 of Exiguobacterium sp. s183. NCBI lineage: Bacteria > Bacillati > Bacillota > Bacilli > Caryophanales > Exiguobacterium > Exiguobacterium sp. s183. The sequence continues at coordinate 94,603 of NZ_JACSKN010000005.1, read as the reverse complement.
AGTATCGGGTCTCGGACACCAACTAATCGATGTATCCATCGAATCCTCGGGCACTGGACTATTGATTGAGAATGGTTACGGCGTACGTGTCATTCGAACATCAATTCAAGGAAACGGACAGGCAGATGGGATTGTACTTCTCAATAGCGAAGCGTCAGAGCTCAGAGGAGTCGTCGCGAAAGAAGTGCGAGACGGGATATACATAGAAAACGGATCTCAGCACACGATTGTGCGACCAGTCGTCTCGCATTCACGCTATGGCATTCACTTGATGTTTCCGACTGACGTTATGATTTCTGTACCTGAACTACATCATAACCTGACGGGTGCGATGATTATGGGGACGAATCAAGTCGCTTTCCAAAATGGAAATGTGCATGATCAAGTCGGTGGAACGGCGACGGGACTGATGTTATATGAAGCCATCGATACAACAATTGAGAAGACGAGTATTTATGGGAATCATATCGGTTTATATGCGGAGCAGTCGACTGGGACGACGCTCGAACAGAATGCAATTAATGGAAATGACATTGGCTTTCAATTGAAGCAAGCAAGAGGGATGATGATTCTCCAAAATAATCTATTGGGGAATCGAGAACCCGTAACGATGGTCGAGTCATCTGAAAACATCGTGCAAGGAAATGTGTGGGGTGACATAACCCTTGACCTGAATGGCGACGGCTATAGTGAGGTTCCATTTCGCACAGACCCATATTTATTCTTATTGACAGATTCATATGAGGCATTCGAATTATTGTATGGGTCACCTGGTCTTCTTTTACTAAAAAGTATACTAAGGAGCCCGGAAGACGTATCGTTGACAGATGTTTCACCACAAACTTATTCTCCGATGTGGAAATGGAACGGTTCGGTCTGGAATGTAGGAAGTATTTTATTGCTCATGATCATTTGGAGATTTGGGAGGAAACGACATGAAATCGTATAAACAAGTAGCAGGACTATTATCAGTAGCAGGACTATTATCAGTAGCAGGATTATCGTTGGCACTTGGTGCATGTTCAAGTGCATCGGCAGAACCGTTTGAAATCAAATGGGGCGAAACGGAATGCGAAGTGTGTAAGATGAAAATCATGGATGAGCAGTTCGCAGCGGAAGCAATCATGGAGAATGAAAAAGGTTATGCGTTCGATGATATTGGATGCTTGATGCGTGATTGGTATCCAGAACAAAAAGAAGACGATATTGCTGCCATGTATGTAAAAGATTTCAATACGAAAGATTGGGTCGAATTAGACGAAGCGATGTTTGTTTACGACAAAGAGTCGAAAACACCGATGGCTTACAATATTCTATCGTTCGCAAAAGAGGCGGACGCGGAAGCGTATATGGAAGAGAACGGCGGCGAGATGATGAACTTCGATCAATTGAAAGATCATACATGGGAACGTGGCGAGATGAACATGATGATGGATGGCGAAGGCTCGATGGACGGAATGAATCAAGATAGTGAGATGGACATGGAGATGGATACGGAAGAAGAAGGGCAGTAACCGATGTCTCTATGGAGGATGGAATGGGCACGCAGCCTTCGAAAGCGAGAGAACTATGCTTTTCTCCTGACGTGGATTCTCACGCTCGTTCTACTCGGAGGACTTGGACAAGCGCTACCGATTGCTGCCGACTATACGAACATAAGCGCAACGCTGATCACGGTGCTCGGTCTATTGCTTCCGCTTTTCATCTTACTGACCACGGCAATCCATTGGGGACAAGAGCAAGAATCGAAACGACTAAGTTTGCTTTCGACATTTACCTATCCAAAGTGGAAATTCATTTTCATCCGCTTCAGTTCGTTTTTGGTCACACAAGTACTCGTTTTATTATTGGCATTCTTCATCGCATCACTCGTCGTCGGTCAATCGTTTACAACATGGGTCATCCTATTTGCCTACGCGACCGGATTAACAATGTATGCGACGGCACTCGGTACGTTAATCGGACTATTCGGTCGTACGAGAATCCGGGCGATGTTACTCGCCTTTTTAACGTGGGTCGTCCTCGTACTATTGTGGCCGACGATTCTCGTGACGATGATTTCCTTGCTTCCATACGGTATTCAGGTGAATGGAATGATCCTTGCGCTGTTTGTGAATGGATTTGATTTGATGCGCATTTGGGCCAGTACAACAGTGTCATCTCCGGACGTGTTTGGAGAGGTGTATCTCAACTGGTTAAATTGGATGAATCGCCCGATTGGATCCATCGTCGTCTGGGCTACCTTGATGACGATGAGTAGTGTCTTGTTGTGGTTTGCTTCGAAAGTGGCTTGGAGGAAAACATCATGATTCACTGTATAGACGTAGGAAAAAAATATGGCGATACGTGGTCGCTCCATCCGATTCGTGAAGAGATTACCTCAGGGAGAATTATTGCTTTATGCGGGAGTAATGGGGCTGGAAAGTCAACGCTTCTAAATCTGATGAATGGTACAATCGAACCAAGCACCGGGGTCATTCAGTTGAACGGCTTCACGACAACTGAACGAATGAAATACAATCAAAGCTTTGGTTATATGCCAGACGACTTCTCGTTTGACGATACATGGACGGTTGAAGAGACGTTCGCCTATTACGCGATCTTGCAAGGCGCCCGTCCGACTCCTGAAGTTCTCAAACGGGTCGGGTTATATGATTATAAACGCAAGAAAATCGCCGAATTATCTAAAGGGATGCGCCAACGCCTCCTCTTGGCACAAGCGCTCGTCAATGAGGCGGCTATCCTTTTATTAGATGAACCGACGAACGGTCTAGACCCGATCTGGATGCAAATGCTTCAAGACTTACTACGTGAAGAGGCAGAACGAGGTGCGACAATCGTATTTTCCACTCACCAGTTAGATGTAGCGGCGATGTTAGCAGATGAAGTCTGGATGATGAGAGCGGGAGCCATTTGTGGGAAGGTACATGTTCATGAAGAACAAGCCGCATACGAACGGTTAAGAGAATTCTTTTTCAAATCGAAAGATGACACTTGTCAAATGAACGTGGCTCGCACAAAATAATAGACAGTTGAAGTGGTGCTCGGAACCTTCCGACGCCACTATTTTTTTGGGGAGATGGAACGGATGAGAAAAAATGTGACGGTTGCCCTCTTATTGGCAACCTTTTTAGCGGCGATTGAAGGGACGGTCGTATCAGTTGCGACGCCTGTCATCGCCAGTGAGTTGAACGGGGCGACGCTCGTCAGCTGGGTATTTGCTGCCTTCTTACTATTTACAGCAGTATCGACACCGATATATGGGAAAGTGGCGGATTTATTCGGGCGGAAGCGTGTCCTCTTGTTTGGCATCGGGTTGTTCACGCTATCCTCACTCTTATGTGGGTTAGCCACGTCGATGGAACAGCTGATCGTCTTTCGGGCGCTACAGGGTCTAGGGGCCGGTGCGGTCCTTCCGATTTCGATGACGATTATCGGCGATCTATACAAATATGAGGAACGCGGAAAGATTCAAGGGATTTTAAGTGCCGTATGGGGCGTGTCGGGTGTACTCGGTCCAGTCATCGGCGGCTTTTTAGTCGAAACGTTATCTTGGCGCTACGTTTTTTTATTGAACGTACCATTTGCGTTACTTTCGTTTATCATGATTATCATCTTCTATAAAGAAAAAGTCGCTGAGACGACTGAACGGATTGACTTGAAAGGCGCGCTTTTGTTCGCAGGTGGGACGACAGCATTCTTATACGCCCTGATCACATTCAGTGAAACGAATGAATGGACGACGACCATTGTTGCCAGTGGGGTATTCAGTATCATCTTATTGGTTGGTTTCTTCGTATCTGAACGAAAAGCAAAATCTCCGTTATTGCCGTTTGAATTACTCAAGCAACCGACGATTGCTGCCATCAACGGTTCGGTCTTCTTTGCGGCGTGGGTGCTCGTCTCCATGTCTGCTTACATTCCAATCTGGGCACAAGCTGTGTTAGGGAAATCAGCGACAGAGGCTGGATTTATGTTGATGCCATTATCGGTCGCGTGGACGTTCACATCGATTATCGGGGGGCGTACACTCGGAGTGGCTTCTCCGAGACGACGCGCTTTGATCGGGATGGGATTGCTCATCATCGGGACGCTTACCTTAACACTGTTATCACAATCTAGTTCAGATTTATGGGTATACGGTGCAGTGGCGCTGATTGGCGTCGGCTTCGGATTGTCTCAACCGATGTTTATCGTCGTCTTACAAACTGTCGTCTCCTATCAACAGCGTGGAACGGCAACGGCGACCAACTCATTTTTAAGCACGGTTGGTCAAACGCTCGGTGTAGCGGTGTTCGGAGCAGTCTTTAACTTTGTTGTTCTTAACGACTTTAAAGAGAGCAGCGCGCTATCTCAAGTTTCATTAGAAGACTTCTTCAATCAGAGCGTCACGGAGACGTTGAACGCTTCGGTTCGACTTCAAGGAGAACAAATCATTGCGACCGGATTGAACAGCATCTTTATCGGAGCGATGGTCGCCGCAATCATCGCGTTCGTCATCGCGTCCCGCTTGCCGGCCCGCCCACCCGAACCTTCACAGCGCTCTTGAAACAAGGGTATGATGAAGGAAAGGGAGGCGAACCGACATGAAACGTCAAATTGGGATTATGACATTGTTGTTTCTGATGGGATGTGCGCCAGAACAAACGAATGAAGGAACAGAACCACCTACTTCAGAAGAGACACGTAGTGAGACAGAGACTGACAGTGAAACGAGTACGACGGAAGAGTCGAATCTTGAGATTGGAGAAGTGACCGCCATTGCCGAGAACTTGTCCATCCCGTGGTCACTCGCTCGGACAGAGGAGGGATGGTTCGTATCCGAACGTGGTGGCACCATCACCGTGATTGACGGTTCGGGTCGCGCAACTCGACAAGACGTGAACTTCAAGGAAAGTGTATTTGAGATTGGTGAAGGAGGGCTCCTTGGTCTTGCGTTAAGCGAAGATTTTGAATCGAGCGGAATCCTTTACGCGTATCATACGTATGGATCGTCAGGGAGAAACGTTCAAAATCGTGTGATCGAGTTGACATGGGATGGAGAACGCTTTGAAGAGACGAATGTCTTACTTGACGAGATTCCAGGTGCACGTTTTCATAACGGAGGTCGCCTATTGCTGGACGGTGAGCATCTTTGGGTGACGACGGGAGATGCGCTCGTGCCTGAACTTGCACAAGACGAATCATCATTAGCCGGAAAGATTCTACGAATCCCATTATCGGGTGAAGGTGAACCGACCGACTGGATTTATTCGCTCGGTCACCGCAATCCTCAAGGATTGAGTCAAATTGATGAAGTTCTTTATGCGAGCGAACACGGGGCGAGCGGACATGACGAGGTCAACGTGATTGAAGAAGGAAACAATTATGGATGGCCGATCATTGAGGTGAATCAGGAACAAGAAGGTCTTGTCACACCGTGGTTTGAAGTAGGCGAGACGTCTTGGGCACCCTCTGGTATCGCGACGGATGAACAGTACGTCTATATGGCGACGCTTCGGAACGAGCGGCTTGTTGCCATCGACCGGGAAACGAAACAAGTGACGACGATTGTCGAAGATTTAGGTCGGATTCGTGATGTGTGGTTAGAAGATGACACCTTGTATTTTATTTCGAACAATACGGACGGACGAGGCAACCCACAGCCTCAAGACGATCAACTTTATCAAGTAACGATTCGCTAGAAACTGACGACTTTGTCAGTTTCTATTTTTTTGTTGTTTCTTCTGGAAGTAACGGTATAATTAAACATGTATTTTGGCAAAAGAAGGAGAAAATAGATGAATCATTCAAACTTGGTACATAAACGAGAAAAACTATACTTCTCACTATTAGTTGCAGCAAGCGTGCTCATGTTAATCCTCGGGATCGTGCTGACAGTAGCCTCATTCGGTCTCTTTTTATGGATCATCGGTACAATCGTATCGCTCTCGCTCTTTACTCACTGGATTCAAATCGGGTACATTCGGACGAACGGTGTCAAAGTGACGGCTCGTCAGTTTACAGAACTTCATGAGATGGTTCAACGCGTCGGGGCAGATATGGGCATCCGCTTGTTGCCAGATGTGTATATTTTACAAGCGGGTGGTGTATTAAACGCTTTTGCCACACGTTTCTTCCAGAAGAACATGGTCATTCTGTATTCGGATGTCGTGGAATTAACACGGACGGGACAGACGAAAGAAGTGGAGTTTGTCATCGCACACGAGCTGGCACACATTCGTCGTAACCATGTCCAAAAGCAGTGGGTCGTCTTGCTCGGTAGTATCATTCCTTTCTTAGGTTCTGCCTATTCACGTGCTTGTGAATATACGTGTGACCGGATGGCTGCTCATTACATTCAAGACTTCGGGGCGTCGAAGCGTGCGTTAACGGTTCTTGCAATCGGGGGACCGCTTGCGAAAGAAGTGAATGAGTTCGACTATTTATACGAAGCAAGTCGAGAGAACGGTTTTATCGCAAAGTATAGTGAGTTGTTGTCGACGCATCCAACGTTACCGAAACGAATCGCATCGATTGCAACAGCTGCAGGTGAAGAAAACATTCCGGTCTTCAAGACGGCTGGATATGTGAAAGCTTCGATCATTTCGATGATTTTATTGACGGTTATTGGAAACGGGGCACTTATCGCATTTCTCTTCATTAACGATGATTTGACGGAGATTGTATCTGCGGCGATGAGTGAGGACCTTGCAGATGATTGGGCGTTGGAATGGGAAGAACCAATCCAAGAATTGACGTATAATAATGCGAGCTATGAAGAAATCGAAGCAGAATTACAAAATGGTGCTGACGTGAATATTCAAGACGAGTATGGCGAAACGCCACTTCACAACTTGCTCTACAATGATGAGGTTGATGAAGAAACAGTTCAACTCTTGCTAGACAACGGAGCTGACGTCACGCTCCAAAATGATAGCGGGATGACACCGATTGATACGGCACGTGATTGGGGACATAGTTCTGAACTCATTGAATTAATGGAAGCATATGAATAAAAGAAATTTCCTCGTTTCAAAAGAGACGAGGGAATTTTTTTGTGGTTTTTTGCAAACGTTTGCATAACGCGTGATATACTGTTTGGGTAGGAGGGATATCGGTGAATAGCATACGGACAAAGTTAACGGGGATGATTGCGTTGACCATCATTGTACCGGTCATTTTAGCGACGATTGTTTCATTTTGGTACGTGCAAGATCGGGAGCGTGAACGTGGTCTTGAGATGACCGAATGGTCGCTCGAACGGGGGACACGTCAGATGGAACGCTATATCTCTGATTTGAGTCGATTGCCAACGAGTTTATACGCTGATCGTGACGTGTTAGACATTTTGGAGTATGGACCGGGGCTTTCGTTACGAGAAACGGAGATTGAAGTGCGGCGCGCGCTCCTCGCGATGTATCTGTCCCGAGAAGACGTGGCGCAAATTCAGCTGTTAATGCTCGAAGATATGGATTCATTTGCGGCTTATAAAATGAAAGTGTCACCACGATCGAAAAAAGAGCCGAGCGTCGTCCAACAACAGCTCTTGGATAATCCGAAAAGTCGTGTCTTATTGGAAGCATCCCATCCACTTGTTGCTTATCATGATTTTGGGCCGATCATGACACAAGAAGACGTCGTGACGCTTCATTTCAGGCTGGACAAGATTGAAACGGATGAACCACTTGCTATTCTTTCGCTCGATATCCCTGAAAATTTATTCATCGGGCAGCTGGCTTCTTTACAAAATAGTCCAGATGAGAGTTTATGGTTCGTCGGTGAAGACAACCGTGTGTTTGCCCATCTTGGTGAGGGAGAAATTCCGTCTTCATTTCAGCCGAGATCCATCTCGACCGATGGAAAACATCATCAGATCACGAAAACATTCGAGTTTGACCATCAGCAGTTTTATGTCGGTAAATCGATTCCAGATGAACTCTTGACCGAACCGGCTTCACGAACGTCATTCATCATCTTGCTTGTCGGGATGGTCTCGCTCATTTTGGCACTGATCGGAGCGACCTATGCTTCGATGAAATTGACGACACCGATCAAGACGTTGACCTCAAATATTTGGCGAATCGAGCAAGGGGACATGACCGTCTCATTTGATTCCCTCGGAAATGATGAGTTCGGCGTACTCGGAAGACAGTTCAAGCGAATGATTGAACGGATCGATGATTTAATTCAACGAGAGTATAAGCTCGCCTTAGAGAATCGGACGAATGAGCTTCGTACGCTTCAGGCGCAAACCAATCCGCATTTCTTATTTAATACGTTACAGTCAATCGGAACATTGGCATTGAAGGGAGATGGCAAGACGGTCTATCGATTGATCACGCAACTGTCTTCGATGATGCGGTATACCATGCACCCAGAAGAGTCGATGGTGACACTGAAACGAGAAATCGAGCATTTGAACTCATACATTCGTCTTCAAGACGTACGATTTCCAAATCAGTTTCAAGTGACCGTTTCAGTTCCTGAAGACCTCCATGAACTGATTGTTCCAAAAATGATTTTGCAGCCGTTGGCAGAGAACTTTTTCAAGCATGGGTTCGAGCGGGACGGCTCTGCTTTAGCGAATCGATTTGATGTGACGGCCTGGATGGACGGCACGTCACTCGTGATTCGTTGTGAGAACAGTGGTCGTTCGCTGACGACCGAAGAATGGGAACGAGTCATGTCACGGATTGAACAAAGTGATTCGACATTTTATGACACGGAAGGCACAGGATTACGAAACATTCGCGATCGACTCATGTTAAACTATAATCGGGAGGCAGAATTTATGTTGGCTACACCTGAAACAGGCGGTTTTCGAATTATGATGCGTTTTCCCGCTTCTTCTGAGGGGGTGGCGTCATGACGAAAGTGTTGATTGTAGATGATGAATCTCCGGTAAGGGAAGCGGTGAAATTACTCGGTGAATGGGAACGGTTCGGTGTGACGACGGTTCTTGAAGCAACGGATGGGCGTGAAGCACAGGCGCTCATCGAACAAGAACGTCCAGCGCTCATCTTATCCGATATTCAAATGCCCCATTGTGATGGGATCGAGCTGATGGAGTGGGTACACGACCATGCTTCATTTTCTAAGCTTGTCGTGTTGACAGGATACGATGAATATTCGTATATGCGACGCGCCATCCAGTATGGGAGCTTTGATTATTTGTTAAAACCGATCGACCCGGATGTATTGAATGATACGTTGGCACGCGCGTTAGGGGACGTGGTGGATCGATTGAGTGAAGACCCGATTTCTCAGATTGGAACGTTCATTGAACAGCATTTTTCGGAAGAACTGAGTTTGCAAGGGATGAGCGAACGATTTTACTTAAGTCGAGAGTACATCTCGCGACGTTTTAAACAACAATATGGCGTGAACTTGTCCGAATACGTATTGACGATTCGGATGAACGAAGCGAAGCGCCTGTTAGAGACGAGTAGACAGCGTATCTATGAAGTCGCCCAAGCAGTCGGCTTTTCGGACGATAAATATTTCCGGAAGGTCTTTAAAAAACAAGTCGGTGTTACTCCGAACGAATTTCGGGAAAAGGTTCAACGACAAGCTTAAAGGAGGAATTCAAACATGAGTGTACACATTGGAGCTCAAGAAGGACAAATTGCAGAAACGGTATTACTTCCAGGGGATCCGCTTCGCGCCAAGTATATTGCGGAGACGTTTTTAGAAGACGTCGAATTATATAATGAAGTTCGTGGGATGTACGGTTTCACAGGTACGTACAAAGGAAAACGCATCTCGGTCCAAGGAACGGGGATGGGTGTGCCTTCGATGTCGATTTACGTGAACGAACTCATCATGTCGTACGGTGCAAAAAACTTGATCCGTGTCGGAACTGCCGGCGGAATTCAAGAAGACGTCAAAGTGCGTGATGTCGTCATCGCCATGAGCGCATCAAGTGAGATGGGTCAAAACCGTGTCCGCTTCAACGGAATGGACTATGCACCAACAGCGACGTTCGACCTCCTACATCGTGCGTATATGAATGCAGAGAAAGCCGGCATCCCGGTCAAAGTAGGACAAATCTTCACAGCGGACCAATTCTATCAAGATGACTTCCACCACTTCAAGAAGTGGGCGGACTTCGGTTGCCTCGCAATCGAGATGGAAGCAGCGGGTCTTTACACGCTTGCGGCGAAGCATAAAGTAAACGCGTTGACAATCCTCACAATCTCTGACCACTTGTTGACAGGTGAAGAAACGACTTCAGAAGAGCGTCAGACGACGTTTGATGAAATGATTCGTGTCGCTCTCGATACAGCGGTTGAAGTGACGAACTAAACAGTTATCCCTACAGTCTTTGGCTGTAGGGATTTTTTGTGTCCAAACCCATTCATCCCTATGAAACGGTTGGAGCTCCAGCTAGACTAAGGATAAGATACCGAGAAAGAGGAAATGTCTAATGAAAACTCCATCACGTTTTATATTATATGCAATTGTATTTTTTGCTTTTTTTGATCTGTTCGCCCAACTTCCAATCATGAGCACATTTGCGTTATCCGTTGGGGCATCCTCATTTATCGCTGGTTTTTCCATCGCAATTTATTCGTTGACGAACACGTTTGGAAATGTGCTGTCCGGTATATGGACTGACAAGAATGGTCCATATCGCGTATTGGTTCTCGGTTTGTTTCTGACGAGCTTAAGTTTACTCGCTTACCAATTCGTCGACTCGCCATCCATATTACTGCTTGTCCGGTGTGTCCACGGCTTTATGGCTGGACTGATCGTCCCGGCTGCGTTTACCTTGTCTGCGAACATCACAGCAATGAATCGTCAAGGGAAGAAAGTCGCCATCACCGGTAGTTTCGTCGGATTAGCGGCCATTATCGGTCCTGCGTTCAGTGGAATTGTCGCCAGTATCACATCACCACCGACCGTCTTTTTATTTGTTTCTTTATTCGGCTGGGTGATTCTGTTCGTGACAATCGTAACGATGCGACTGAATCAAACGGTGGATTCGAAGAAAGATACCCATACAGCACCGATAAAACCAGACCCGAAAGTGATTCGAGCCTATTGGGGGGCATTCTTCCTCATGTTTTCCCAAGGGGCACTTGCGTTTTTGTTACCGGTTCATGTGCAGGAGCTTGGCTATGATTCACGATTGAGTGGGACGTTGCTCAGTATGTTCGGCGTGGTCGCCGTCTTATTCTTTTTATTACCGACGAACCGATTGTTCGATCGATTTTCACCGACCAAATTGACGGCACTTGGGGTGGCGATTATTGGGACGTGCCAGATGTTAATTGGACAAGCAGGTGTACAAACGAGCCTTTATGGGGTACTTGCCTTATATGGTGTCGGGTTTGCGATTCTTTTCCCGGCCATCAACACATTGTTGATTCAATCAACTTCTCCTCAAAATCGAGGAAAAGCATACGGGGCATTCTATGCCTTTTTCTCTCTCGGTACGGTAGCGGGATCTTCTTTTTTAAGTGCTCTGCCACTTTCAGTCGTCGAGCAGTTCACGCTGACTGGTTTAATTTTATGGGGGGCGAGCCTCCTCTTTCTTGTCAGTGTGGTAAAGAGGAGACAGATATTTTGACACGATAGAAGTAATGTATTACTCTATGTTTAAATGTTTAAACATTTAAACGGTTAGTGTAACTCGCATCGATGAAAGCGTTTTTTTGATTCACTTTTCACTCGATGATAAAATGAAATCAATGTGATGAATCATAAGGAGGAAAGTTCATGCTGGCACCGATTGAACAATTGACGATTGACGAGCTTGTCCAAAAACAACGTCGTTTCTTTAAAACACAGGCGACGAAATCAATGGCATTCCGTTTAAGTATGCTGACGTTTTTAAAGGAATCGATCAAGCATTATGAAGCGGATTTGCTAGAAGCGCTTAAAGAGGACTTGAACAAATCGGAGATGGATGCGTATACGACAGAAATCGGATTCATTTATGACGAGATTTCCCGGACGACACGCGAATTAAAACGATGGATGCGTCCGAAGCGTGTACGTGGAACTGCCATCCATCTTGGAATGAAGAGTGAAATTCAATATGAGCCATACGGTACGGTATTGATCATCGCTCCGTGGAATTATCCGTTCCAACTAGCGGTCGCGCCACTCATTGGTGCCATTGCCGCGGGAAACACAGCGGTCGTCAAACCTTCAGAACTGACACCGAACGTCGCGCGTGTCCTGACACAAGTGCTAGAACGTGCTTTCACCGATCGATATATAGCCAGTGTCGAAGGGGATAAAGACACAGCCCAAGAGCTCTTGAATCAAAAATGGGACTACATTTTCTTTACAGGTTCGACGCAAGTCGGTCGAATCGTGAATAAAGCGGCAGCAGAACATCTGACACCTGTCACACTCGAACTCGGAGGGAAATCACCTGTCATCGTTCACGGAGATGCGAATGTCTCCATTGCGGCAAAACGTGTCGCGTGGGGGAAATGGATGAACGCCGGGCAAACGTGTGTCGCGCCAGACTATGTACTCGTGCATGAATCGCAGCAAGAGGCATTTTTAGAGGCGATCAAACAAGAGGCGTTTGCGATGTTCGGGAACGGTGTCGGTACGAAACGATACACGCGCATCGTCAACGAATCGCATTTCGACCGTTTGTCTCACTATTTGACAGAAGGTGAACTTGCTTTTGGCGGGGAAACGAACCGGGATGAGCTAAAAATTGCACCGACTGTCATGACGAATCTCGAAGAAGATGCTGATGTGATGAAAGACGAGATTTTTGGTCCGATTTTACCGGTTATTCCTTATCGTCAACTAGATGAAGTGATCGAGTTCATCTCTGACCGGCCGCATCCACTCGCGCTCTATCTCTTTACGGAATCGAAAGATGTGGAAAGAACGATCATGAAACACCTCTCCTTTGGAGGAGGATGTGTGAACGATGTCATCATGCATTTGACGAACCCGAATCTCCCGTTTGGTGGAGTGGGTGAGAGCGGTATGGGTGCCTATCACGGACGTACGAGCTTTGAGACGTTTAGTCATGCGAAGTCTATTTTGAAAAACACGACAAAATTTGATTTACCAGTCCGGTATCCGAACTTCAAACCGGCCGAACAATTGATTCGATTGATTCAACGATAAAGCTATAGAGAGACTCGGTACGAATGCCGGGTCTCTTTTTTTGAAAAAGATTGTTTGAAATGTCACATACTTTTCTGATACTCCCTGTCACACTCCTGTATAATAAAGTCATAATTGGAACGTACGAATGAAACGTGGAGGGAGCACCGACCTATGTCAATGCAATGTGGAACGACCCAACCGAACAGTTTTGTATTCTCAGATGAAACGAAACAATTGCTACTGGAAATGATGACGATTCAACATCATCCGAAAGCGAGTATCGTATGTTGGGAAGGTGAAAAGTGTGATAAGTTCTTTTACTTGAAGAGTGGTTCTGTCAAATTCACAAAAATCACGAAAAAAGGTAATCCACTCGTCATGTTCATGTATGGTTCGGATGACTTCTTTGGTGAGTTTGACATCGTCGAAACTTTCCCTAGCTCATACAGTATCGAGACGACTGAGGAAAGTACCATCGGGACCATTTCAAAACGCGAATTGGAATCGCTCATGCAACGTGACATCCGCTTTGCCGGAGAAATTTTGCGATGGACATCGATGATGCGCAAACATTCAGAGATGAAGGTACGCGACTTATTGTTGTACGGAAAGCCAGGCGCTCTGGCCTCGACACTACTCCGTATGGCAGCTATGCACGGTGTGGAGGAAGAGGATACAATCGTCATTCCTCGCCATCCGTCAGACGGAGAACTCGGACAATTGATCGGAGCGCCACGCGAGACGGTGAACCGCTTGATCAGTCAATGGCGAAAAGAAGGAGTCATTAGTACGACGACCAAATCAATCGTCATCCATGATGTTGATTTTTTGAAAGAGCTTTGTCATTGCGAGGGTTGTCCATCAGGAATATGTCGTTTATGAACCGCCTCATGTGAAGGCGGTTTTTTTGTGACCTATTTTTATGGAAATGTGAATTTTGTGTGTTGAAACTACGCAAAATTGATGTGATTGTCACTTTTTGAGTGACAAAAGTCACATATTATCCCTTAGGTGATTGCATACAATGAAAGTGGAAAAACAACCGAAAGGGGTCTTACACGTGGAACATAAAGATGGGCAAGAACCGAACCTAAAAGGAACGTTTACATCGGTCATGATCGTTGCAGGTGTCATCATCGCCATGTGGTCATCAGTATTTTACTTATTCGTCACACGATAAACATGTAGGGAGGAGGGTCTCATCGTGCATATTCATAAACTAGAAAAGTATTGGCTTACATTTGGTATTATCCTACTCGCGGTCTTCTTGACTGTTCTCGGGGTATCGGCATTCGCGGCAGGGAACCAGCCAGCATCGGATGCGGATTTGATTGACCCGGCCAAAGTAAATCAGACGGCTCCATTCGACAAACCAGGAATTCATCAAATTGGTGAGAATGAATACGAACTCGTCATGATCGCACAAGCGTTTACGTTCACACCAGGGAATGTTGAAATTCCAAAAGGCGCAAAAGTAACATTCCTTGTGACGTCACCTGATGTCGTACACGGATTCCAGTTGACAGGTACTCCGGTCAACATGATGGTTGTCCCTGGACATATTAACTCATTGACGTACACGTTCGAGGAAGCTGGCGAATTTTTGATTCTTTGTAACGAATATTGTGGGACAGGGCATCACATGATGTCGACTAAAATCAAGGTGGTGGAGTAAATGAACGACGTATCATCTAAACTGAAACAATGGGAGATGGAGCGAGGGGTTCCTGTTCCAAGTATCGGAGCGAAAGAGGCGCGCCTTGCATACGGTCACGTTCTCGTATCAATTCTCGCCGTCTTGATCGGCGCGTTGGCCGGTTTGACACAGACGTTGATTCGAACCGGAGTCATTCCTGAAATCTTTGGATATTATCAATTACTAACGGCTCACGGTATTATGCTCGGGCTCGTCTTCACGACAATGTTCATCATCGGTCTCTTGTATGCGTTGCTTGCGAAGTCGTTCGGTCGGTTTGAATCATTCCCGACACGTGTCGCTTGGCTCGGTTTTTGGACGATAATTATCGGTGCCGTCATGGTAACGGTCATGATTTTGGCCAACAAAGGGACAGTATTGTATACATTCTATGCACCGCTCATGGCAGATCCGCTCTTTTATGTCGGACTCGTCCTGTTCGTAGTCGGAACGTGGTTGTCGTCATTCGCGATGTTCCGTATGTATGCGGACTACAAACGCGACAACCCAGGCGTTCATCCGCCGCTCCCGGCTTATATGAGTATTATGACGATGCTTCTATGGGACATTGCGACACTCGGTGTCGCAGCAACGATTCTGTTCCAACTCCTTCCTCTCTCGTTAGGATGGACAGATACAGTCGGAATTGAGTTATCTCGTACATTGTTCTGGTACTTCGGTCACCCGCTCGTTTATTTCTGGCTCATGCCGGCATATATTGTATGGTACACAGTCGTGCCGAAAGTCATCGGTGGGAAGATCTTCTCGGATGCGTTGGCACGGATGGCGTTCTTGTTGTTCTTGCTCTTCTCATTCCCGGTCGGCTTCCACCATCAGTTGACAGAACCGGGGATTGAACCGTTCTGGAAGTTCGTTCAAGTTATCTTGACGTTCTTGGTCGTCATCCCATCGTTCATGACAGCATTCTCGCTCTTTGCGACGTTCGAACTTCGTGGACGTGCGCTCGGCGCGAAAGGATTGTTCGGTTGGGTGAAGAAAATGCCGTATGGTGATGTTCGTTTCCTCGCACCATTCATCGGGATGCTATTCTTCATTCCTGCCGGTGCAGGTGGGATCATCAACGCGTCTCACCAATTGAACGCGATGGTTCACAATACGCTTTGGGTCACAGGTCACTTCCATATCACAGTCGGAACGGCTGTCGCCTTGACGTTCTTCGGAACGGCATACTGGCTCGTACCAGTACTTCGTGGTCGCACGTTGACAAAAGCGATGAACAAGCTTGGATTGATTCAAGCAGGGACGTGGGCGTTCGGTATGGCCATCATGTCATATGCGATGCACATTTCAGGATTGAATGGTAACCCACGTCGTACGGGTCCAGCAACTTACTTCTCGGATGCATTGACGCGTGAATGGATTCCGTACCACGTCATGATGGCGATTGGAGGAACGATTTTATTCATCTCGGTTCTGATCTTCGTCTACTCGATGTTCAACTTGTCATTCCTCGCTCCAAAAGGCGAAGAGGAATTCCCGCTCGCTGAGACAGAAGAGGCGGCGATGGATACACCGCGCTATTTCGAAAACTGGAAATTGTGGATTACGGTAACGTTCGTCTTGATTGCATTTGCATACACGGTTCCAATTTGGCACTTGATTGAGAGTGCGCCTCCTGGAGCGCGTGGTTGGGTACTCTGGTAAACTAAAGTCAGCTCATACGTGAGCTGACTTTTTTGTGTGGGGAGGAACGATATGAACGTATTAGACGTCATCCATGAAGCGCGTTCGATGCATTCAGCCAATCGCCCGTTTGTCGTGGCGATTGATGGATTGAGTGGAGCGGGCAAGACAACGCTCGTCTCGCGTTTGAGCGAAGAGCCGACTATACTTGTTCTTCACATTGATGACTATATTGTCGAACGAGACAAACGCTATGAGACCGGACAGCCTGAATCGACCGAGTATTACGCACTTCAATGGGACGTGTCGCGTCTTGAGAACGAACTGTTCCGTCCTTTAACAGAAGGGGTTAAGGAGTTAGCATTACCGCGATATGATCATGAACGAGATGTCATCGTTGAAGAAGTAATCGATGTGTCATCTGCTTATACCATTGTCGTCGAAGGGATTTTTCTACAACGACCGGAATGGCGACCATATTACGATTACGTGGTTTATCTCGACTGTCCCCGCGAGGTTCGGTATGAACGGGTATTGAATCGAGATACATATCTCGGCGTCCCGGAGGAACGGCTTGCGAAATACAAGAGGCGCTATTGGCCAGGGGAAGATCTTTATCTTCAACTCGTCGACCCGAAAAGAGGAGCAGATATCGTGCTCTGACTGAACGTTTCAACATCTGACGCGTGCGTCAGGTGTTTTTAATTTGGAGAAAATTTGAAAAAATGATTGACGTCAAAGTGTATTATGCTAATAATACAGTTAGAAAGTGTATTAACCATGTCATACACTTAGAAAGGTGATGAACATGCAATTCAATACGAGGGCACCGGTTTACCTACAAGTCGTCGATTACTTCAAAAAGAAGATGGCGCTCGGTGAACTGAAAGCCGGGGATGAGATGCCATCTCGGCGTGAGCTTGCGAATGATTTAAAAATTAATCCGAACACGGTTCAAAAAGCGTTCAAGGAAATGGAGGACCAACAATTGATTACGACCGAACGAAATCGACCGAGTCGCGTGACGACAGATCGAACGGTATTGGCACAAATCCGCTCTGAAATCGTAGATGACGCGGTCGCCGTATTTGTAGAATCGATTCAAGAACTTGATGTCTCGGTAGACGAACTTGTTGAAAAAATCAAACGACAGTACAAGGAGGGGATGTACGATGATCGAAGTGTTGGGAGTTAAAAAACGTTATCGGCGGAAACAAGTCATTGAAGACGTATCGTTCACAGCGAATAAAGGTGAAATCACGTGTCTCATCGGCTTGAACGGTACGGGGAAGTCGACGTTGTTGAAAGGCATCATGGGATTGACACCTTTCGACAAAGGTTCGGTATTGATCGATGGGAAACCGATTGATTTGAATCGTGTCGCCTTCGTCGCCGACCATGCGATGTTCCCGATTCACTTTACAATCGAACAATGTGAGGCGTTCATGAAAGATTTTTATCCGACATTTGATTCGGTATTATTTACCCGTCTCGTCGATGATTTCAAGTTGTTTCCGGAAGATAAGTTGAGCGAGTTATCGAAAGGGACGCTCGCGAAAGCGAACCTCGCACTCGGGATTGCGCAAGACCCGGATTATTTATTGCTTGATGAACCGTTCTCAGGAATCGATGTCTTCTCAAAAGAACAGATTGTCGAACTATTTTCGAGCGAGGTCATGGAGAATCGTGGCGTGCTCATTACGACACACGAGATTGAAGATATCGAGTACTTGATCGACAAGGCCGTCATGTTGAATAACGGAAGAATCGTCCGTGAGTTTGATGTCGAAGATGTCCGTTTCATTCACGGGAAGTCCATCGTCGATGTGATGAGAGAGGAGTACGGGGCATGAATCTATTGAAACTTTTGAGTTGGGAAATCGAGCGTGTCACAAAACCGTTCTTGATGTTAGTTACTGGCCTCCTCGTCGTCCAGTTTGGGTATCTCGGTTACTTTTTATGGGATGAGACAAATCTATTTGAACGGTTACGACGTGAAGGGAACGCGGACTATCAATATACGTTCTTGGATTATCTCGGCAGTACGCCATATCTCTTGTCACTCGGAATTGCGGTCGCGGCGATGTTATTATACAGCGCCTGGATCTGGTATCGCGATTTTCAAGGACGAGGGACGTTCATGTTGCGACTCCTGACGATGCCACAAAAACGAATGACCTTGTTCTTCGCTAAACTCGCTACGATTTTGATGATGACGTTGGGACTGTTTGCCATCGAATGGATTGCTCTCAAGTTACAGTACATAGCGTTCACGAGTTGGTTCGATGAAAAGATGATTCCAATGAGAGGTTCCTTCGAGCAAGCGATTTCCTATCATGGGATGTTTACGGTCATGTATCCTTCTTCACTCGTAAATTTCGTCATCCATCAATTGTTGATCATCATCGTTGTGTTATTTATTTTTACATTTGTATTGATTGAACGCAGTTTCTGGCAACGGACGATGTGGTCGCCTGTACTTAGTTTATCGATTCTAGTTGTCATCTTAACTATTCCCATTTTAGGCTACGCGTTCCTGTCGAATCGACTGATTTATGATGAGACGATCGTGTACGTCGGTATGGTATTGGTCGTTTGGGCAAGTGTGACGATTTGGCTAGGTCGAAGATTTTTACAGACGAAATTGAATGTGTGAGGTGAGAAGATGAAACGAATGTGGAACGTGGCTGCGCTCGGTGCGGTCATCGTGATTGGGCTTGGGACGTTTGCTGTTGATGCGACAGAACCGAAAGCAGAATGGTCGTTAGACATCAGTTCGAATCCAGCTGTTTGGGAAAATCAAATTGTTGAGATGACTTATAGTTCTGATGATGCTGTTGATCAACGGTTTGAAGTGACGGCTGATGAAAGTCGCATCACATCAAACTTGAACTATATAGCTGAGGGACAACAATATCGTGAACGTTTGAATGGAGATGTACGTTCCATCCATAGACTCATGAATGGATGGACGTATGCGCAGTCGATTCAAACACAAGACGGATATATCGGAGTCGGGCAGGATGGGATGAAAGAGCTCATCGTTTTTCAACAATTAAAAGGAAAAGAAATATCGAGATTCGCGTTCGATGCAAGTGATTCAAAAATATACGACATCGTGAACGGGGTATGGTCAGGCATATTCCTAAATGATGGCCAGTTAAACTTAATCTATCGGGATGAATATGATGGTGACGAAGACGTAAAAACAATGATTGCCACGTTTAATGAAGCGATGAATGACGTAAGCGTCAAAGAATTGAACATGGACAAAGGATTTATCACCCATGTCATCAATACGAATCGTTTTTACGCTACCGATGTATCCTCTCAGATGACAGAAACACGTTATATCCCTGTCGGTGTTAGCTTCTACGATGTTATCGAAGAAGGAGAAGATAAGTTCAATGTTGAAGACAGATTGCCAGGTCAATTCGCTTATGACACGAAAACGGAGAAAGTCGTTCAATTGGCTGAAGACCAAGGCTTTTGGGATTATACAACGTCGGGCCAAAACCTGTTAGCGATAAATGAAGATGGCGAGGAAGTCGTCATCGACTTGAACACAGGGAAGAACATGACCCGAAGCGTTCTCGACTCGGTTGATCACTCCTTCTATTCAAACGGTCGTCTGTACCAAACGCGTCAAGCGAA
This sequence comes from Exiguobacterium sp. s183, assembly GCF_018617655.1. NCBI lineage: Bacteria > Bacillati > Bacillota > Bacilli > Caryophanales > Exiguobacterium > Exiguobacterium sp. s183. The sequence goes on along the minus strand of NZ_JACSKN010000005.1, from coordinate 74,538 downwards.
AGATGGTGTCGTCATCGATGTATACGAGGATGGGGAACAAATCTCAAGTGCGGCAATCACGCCTGAAAATGAAGAAGCTCGTGACATACTCAAACAGATTGACGTGTACGTCAGACAAAAATAAGCAAAGGGCCGCGGCCCTTTGCTTATTTTGATGGTTTCGGTATGATGACGCCTTCTTCTAAATCAAGCAACAAGTCGATCAGTTCCGCGCAGAACTCCGGAAACTGCTCCAAAAAGGCACCGGGACCGACTTCATCCGTAAAGTCGATATATAGGTCGGCCACGTTTCCAGACATTTTCGCAGGTAAGGCGAGGAACGCCGAACCGAAGCGCCAGCTGCCTCGGATGTCGAGTAACTTTCCGAGGACGAGGTCGCCGGTCTCGCGTTCTTCGGGTAACTGAACAGCGTACGTCTCTTTTGACTCCCAGTCTTTCAACTGACCGTCTTCCGTCACTTCAAAGATGCTGCAGCGCGGGACGGCTAGTCCACGGAGTGCGTGATAAAGAGCAGGTGACATGTCGCCCTTATGATCAGCCAAATAGCGACCGTGGGGCGTCATGCCATCTTCGTCCGTTTCAAAGAAGACGGCCCAATCAATGAAGAGGTCACGGAAGAGCTCGGCATCTTTTAAATGCCATGTCCCTTCTGATGCGATTTCTTGAATATAGTTCGTCCATTGTGTGCTTCGCGCAAGAGCGGCTTGCTCATATAACTTTTTCAGTTCGGCAAGCAATTCGGACTCTTCGACGAGCAAAGGGAAGGGAATTACTTTCCGGTCTTTTTTCATCGGCGCGGTCCTCGCTTGTTCGCAGGGCGTTTGACGACAGGAGGCTTCTCCTCAATTCGTTTCTCGATTACATCACCACGATAAATCTCGAGTTCTTTCAATTCGACACCGAGTTGACGCGCGAATGATTTCAAGTGTGGTAAATCGTCCGTCGTCACGAGAGAAAGGACGGTCCCGCCTGCGTTACCACGAGCCGTACGGCCTGAACGGTGGATAAAGTCATCGATGGATTCTGGTAAATCGAAATGGACGACGTGCGTCACATCTTCGATATCGAGACCACGCGCTGCGAGACCCGTCGTGATGAGGAGCGGGTATTCGCCTTTACGGAATTCACGAAGCGTCTCGACGCGTTCGCGCTTTCCTTTCAAGCTGTCGAGCATGCGGTAGTCCACTTTCAACTTTTCAAGCTCCCCACGAAGTGGTGGCAAGAACGAGCGGTTATTAATGAACGCAAGTGCCTTTACGCCATCGACGTGCGAAAGACGGCGTAACAGTTCGGGTTTGTAGCGACGCGTCGTCAACAAGTAACCGTACGTCACTTGATCGCTGACAGCACGTTCGATTTTGATTTGTGCCGGCTCGTTCATGAACGGTGCCGACCATTCTTTGAGTGAATCGGTGAGTGTTGCCGAGACGAGTGCAAGTTGACGCTCATGCGCGGTATGCTTGATGATGCGCTCAGCCGCCTCTGTCAAACCGCTGTCGATGATTTGGTCGGCTTCATCGAGAATGACCGTATGCGTCTCATGGAGCTTCAGCTTTTTCTTGTCAATCAATTCGACGAGACGTCCCGGTGTCCCGACGATTAAATGCGGCTTTTTCTTGATTCGATCGATTTGACGTTTCAATTCGACACCGCCAATGAACGAGCCGATGCGAACATCGCCTTTTTCGGTGAAACGTTGTGCGACCTGTTGGATCTGCATGACAAGTTCACGAGTTGGAGCGACAATGACAACTTGGATTCGGTCGTTCGATGGATCGATTTTTTCAATCGCTGGTAGCAGGTAAGCGAGCGTTTTACCCGTTCCGGTCGGTGCCTCGATTGTCACGTCTTTTCCATCTAATAGTAGGGGAAACGCCTCTTTTTGGACCGGCATCGGCTCGTTAAAGCCCATCCGTTCCCACGTCTCGTTAATAAAAGGTTTTGTAAAATTCATAATAGGTCTCCTTATCTTTAGGCAAAAACAAAGGAAGCGAAAGCGCTCCCTCGTCAAATATAGCGAACATGCTCCTGACCATCTTCCATTGAAGAACGTAACGTCTGTGTATACGTTTGACCGTCTTCGATGAGTTGGATGTGGGCATCCGCGCCTTCTGCTGTCAATTCCACTTTCTCAATCGTGAATCCTTGATAAACGCGATACTGTAACTCGGACGTCATTTTCTCGAACGGTTTCAGTTCCGGATGTGTCGTGATGACATGGATTGGACGCGACAAAAGTCCGGCGAGTAATTGGTCGCGATAATCGATAAAATCTTCGTTCTCGATGTCATCGTCAAAGCGAATCCAAAACCCTCCATCTTCAAATTCTGTGATAAATCCATCACGCTTTTCACCGGCTTCTTCGACCTTCAATGAGATGCGATCGCCGACTTGAAAGGCGTGGCTTGGTGTTAATGGTTCGTACGTCATGAGTAGAACCCCTTCCTCTTATACAATGTTCTGCCTTCATTGTGTCTGATACGACACAAAAATTCAAGTTCTAACCGAGTGATGTGAGATTTATCACCCCAAAAACTGTATAGTTCGTCACAGAACAATCAAATTAGTACAGATCATAGTTCGACCCTAATTAAATGGGATTTAGCTGTTTCAAACTATATAATTAATCGAATATAACAGTTTGTAAAACGCTTTCAAAAACGGCTATTTCATCACGTTCATAAGATTGTTACAAGTTTCACAAGAATGTAAAACATATTGTTCACGTTTTCACGTACACTCACAGTATAGATAACACGCAGTTACTTTCGAGAATGAGGAGTGAATCAACATGGCAACCGAAATCAAATCCGCATGGTCAGGTTTTATCCCTGGTCAGTGGACGAATGAAGTCAATGTCAGTGAGTTTATCCGTTTGAATCGTCATGAATACACAGGGAACGATACGTTCTTAGCAGGTCCGACAGAAGCGACAAACGTTCTTTGGAATCGTGTGATGGAACTGACAAAAGAAGAGCGTGAACGCGGAGGCGTTTGGGACGTCGATCAACACACACCATCGACAATCGTGTCGCATGGACCAGGTTACTTAAACAAAGAATTAGAGAAAGTCGTTGGCGTTCAGACGGATGAGCCGTTCAAACGTTCGATTCACCCGAATGGCGGGATTCGCATGGTGGATGCCGCACTCGAATCATATGGTTTCGAACCAGATGAAGAAATCACAAAAATTTATTCAGAGATTCGTAAAACACATAACCAAGGTGTGTTCGATGCCTATACGCCTGAAATGCGAGCTGCTCGTAAATCAGGGATTATCACAGGTCTTCCGGATGCGTACGGTCGTGGACGCATTATTGGTGACTATCGCCGCGTCGCTCTCTACGGAATTGATTTCTTGATGGCAGAGCGCAAAAAAGACTTGGCGAAACGAGGTGGATTCTTATCTGAATCAGACATTCGTGACCGGGAGGAACTATCGGAACAACTTCGTGCCCTCCAAGAACTCAAACAACTCGGAGCCGCTTATGGATTTGATCTCGGTCGCCCTGCGGAAAACACGCAAGAAGCGTATCAATGGGTGTACTTGGCATACCTTGCTGCGATCAAAGAACAAAACGGTGCCGCGATGTCACTCGGACGCGTCTCGACATTCCTTGATGTGTACGCTGAACGTGACCTTGAAGCTGGTCGTTTAACAGAATCAGACGTTCAGGAAATCGTCGATCACTTCATCATGAAGCTTCGGATCGTCAAATTCTTACGGACACCAGACTATAACGAATTGTTCTCAGGTGACCCGACTTGGGTAACGGAGTCAATCGGTGGGATGAGTGAAGATGGTCGCTCGAACGTCACGAAGAGCTCGTTCCGATTCTTACATTCACTCACGAACCTCGGTCCTGCTCCAGAGCCGAACTTGACCGTTCTCTGGTCGACGAAGCTTCCCGAAGGATTCAAACAATACTGTGCGAAAATGTCGATTGAAACATCGGCGATTCAGTATGAGAATGATGACTTGATGATGCCACAATTCGGTGACGACTATGGTATCGCATGTTGTGTGTCACCGATGAAGATCGGAAAACAAATGCAATTCTTCGGTGCGCGTGCCAACATGGCAAAAGCCCTTCTTTATAGCATGAACGGCGGACGTGATGAGAAGAGCGGCGCTCAAATTGCTCCAGCTTGGGAGATGAATGCAGAAGATGTGCTCACGTACGATAAAGTATATGCCGACTTTGACCGTACACTCGACTGGTTGGCAGAGCTATACGTCAATACGCTCAACGTCATTCACTTCATGCATGACAAATATGCGTACGAACGCATCGAAATGGCGCTTCACGATCCAGAAATCTTACGGACGATGGCTTGTGGGATCGCAGGTCTCTCCGTGACGGCAGATAGTCTTTCAGCAATCAAATATGCGAACGTCAAACCGGTTCGTAACGAAGAAGGAATCATCGTCGACTTCGAAACGGAAGGCGACTTCCCGAAATTCGGTAACAATGACGACCGTGTCGACGCAATCGCCGTAGAACTCGTCGAATCGTTCATGGAAAAAGTACGGAAACATAAAACATACCGTGACGCGCTTCATACGCAATCGGTCCTCACCATCACATCGAACGTCGTCTACGGTAAGAAAACAGGGAATACGCCAGACGGTCGCCGTGCCGGTGAACCATTCGCTCCAGGTGCCAACCCGATGCATGGACGGGATACGAAAGGTGCGGCTGCATCGCTCTCATCTGTTGCGAAACTTCCGTTTGAACACGCACAAGACGGGATCTCGTATACGTTCTCAATCGTACCGAAAGCACTCGGAAAAGAAGAAATCGCACGTGAACTCAACTTGGCGGCACTTCTCGATGGGTATATGAGTGGAGAGTACAAAGGACATCATTTGAACGTCAACGTCTTCAACCGAGAGACGCTTCTCGACGCAATGGAACATCCGGAAGAGTATCCACAACTCACGATCCGCGTATCTGGATATGCGGTCAACTTCATCAAGTTGACACGTGAGCAACAGATTGATGTCATCAACCGTACGTTCCACGGTTCGTTGTAAGTAAAGGCTTAGCGGCCTTCCACGGTGGGCCGCTCATTCGTTAGGAGGTCATTTCGATGACAATGGGATATGTACATTCGGTCGAATCATTCGGAACAGTTGACGGCCCAGGGATTCGCTTCATCGTCTTTTTACAAGGTTGTGCGTTACGTTGTCTCTATTGCCATAACGCGGACACATGGGATTTCAAAAAGAATAACCACCGCTCGGCTGAAGACGTCATTCAAGAGGCGCTCAGTTACCGACCGTTCATGGAGGCATCGAACGGCGGCATCACCATCTCAGGTGGTGATCCACTCGCGCAACCTGAATTTTTAGAGGCACTACTGCGTGAAGCGAAAAAGCATGGGCTCCATACGACACTCGATACGTCCGGTGCGCTCCGTCCTCCTAACTTGGATGCGATTTTAGATCACACCGATCTCGTCTTACTCGATATCAAGCATATCGACGACGACATGTGTAAAAAATTGACCGGACGTAGCAATGCCAACACGCTCGCGCTTGCCGAACACCTTTCCGAGCGCGGAACGAAAATGTGGATTCGCCACGTCCTCGTACCTGGATGGACGCTTGAAGAAGGGGCGCTTCGTCGCACCGCCGCGTTCATTCAAAAACTAGACCATGTCGAGAAAGTCGAGATTCTGCCTTACCATGAGATGGGCGTCTATAAATGGGAGGCGCTCGGACTCGATTATCCGCTCAAAGGAACAAAACCCCCGACGTCTGATGAAGTCGAATGGGCGGAAGGAATCTTACAGGGAACTGTATAAAACAAGCGCAGACCGATGTGGTCTGCGCTTGTTTGACGTTAAACTCGCTTTTTCTTCTTTTCTAAGACGCGGGCGTGCTCTGCCTGTTTCTTCTCCATATAGAGAAGTTCCCGTTCTAGTTTGACGAAGCTTGCATAGCGTTTCGCATCTAACGTACCGTTCGTTAGCGCCTCTTGGACGGCGCAGCCCGGTTCTTTCTGATGTGAGCAGTCGCGGAAGCGGCAAGTCTCGGCAAGCGCTTCGATGTCACGAAATGTCTCATCGAGATGCTCGCTTCCTTCCCATAGTCCGAACTCGCGCATCCCTGGTGTGTCGATGACGTATAAGTCGTCGATTCGAAACAGTTCGCGGTGTGTCGTCGTATGTTTCCCGCGCTCGTCCTGCGTCCGGACGGCTTGCGTGGCGGCAAGTGTCTCGTGGGCGAGGGCGTTTGTCAGCGTAGATTTTCCGACTCCGGACGAACCGACGAAGGCAATCGTACTTTCACTCGGTAACGCCTGACGAAGTTCAGAAACCCCTGCTCCCGTCACTGCACTGACAGGAAATACTTGAATTCCAGGTGCGTTTAGCTCAATGTCTTCGAGCAGTGTGTCGACCGAGTCGACTTGGTCCGTTTTTGTCAGGACGATGATGGGGATGGCCCCGGTGTCCCAAGCGGCTAGCGTATAGCGCTCAAGGCGGCGGATGTTGAAGTCGTGTCCGCATGCCATCGTGATCAAGACGTAGTCGACGTTCGCGCAGATCAGTTGTTCACGCGTCTCGTTGCCGGCTGCCGCTCGTGATAGAATGGTCCGACGCTCAAGGAGATGGTGAATCGTACCTTGACCATGCTCGCGAACTTGAATCGTGACATAATCGCCGATGACCGGGTAGTCTCGTTCGCTCGTCGCCTCATGTCGAAATTTTCCGGAAACCCCGCACATATAGCCGTTCTCTCCGATTGATACCGTATAAAGATGTTGGAACTGTGCCGTGACACGTCCCGTTTCAGTTTGTTGAAACAAATTAGAATCCTCCTTTTAATGATGGAGGACGGCAGCCCTCCGATTCGCTGACATTTGGTGACGTGCATGCATCATGTTGCTCATAAAACATCATCCTTTCATTGTTCGATAGCATAAGTGTACCACATGAATTGAAAACGATAACATCTCAGTCTACAGACCTAGGCAAAACAAGCCTTCCGCTCGTCGACCTATACAAAATAACGTATTATGATAAGAGTGTACTTAACAAGGAGGGATGACAGATGAATCACCAAGTGAAAAAGGTGTTGTTCATCGTAGCCGCGATCGCTCTAGTGCTCGTGTTGATCGGTTCTTTACCGAATATGATCTTATTCGGATTAGGAGCGCTCTTGACGCTTTGGGCTGGAGTCCGTTTTCAGGCTGTGACACACATCGGTGCTAAAGTTGGTTTCGGGATCCTTGCCGTCATCGGGATTGGGACGATGCTCTCAAACATCTGGGCACTCGTCGGAATCATTGTCGCGTGGTTGTTGTTTAAAGGGTATATGATGTATACAGGTGAAAAACGTGACCCGGAAGTCGAGATTTTAAATGCAGACGGAACGCGTGCTAGCCGTAGCAGCTTCCAACAGTTCGATCAAGTGTGGCAAAAATTTGTTAATCGTCGTTAAGATTTCATAAGGAGGATTCACCATGAAGACACCGTTTGATCAGTTTCGTGAACTAGCGAATGAATTGACGAAAGAGATTTCAAAAGAAGTGAAGAAGTATCAAGATAAAGAGATGCCACGTTCGAGTGGAGAAGCGGAATTGAACCGTCATATCCGTGGAGCGGAGAAGGAAGCGTTATCGGTTGAGCGTCTCGTCGAACGTCAACGCACACTACTTGCAGAGCTTGCTGAAAAGCGTGATGATGCCAAAAAGATGGCAGATAAACGATATGAACAGACAGAACTGGCGAAGCAGGCTGGTGAAGAGAAGTTGGCAGAACGTGCAGCTCTTGAGTCAAAACACTACGGAGAACAGTATCGTTATTTCGAAGGGTTGATTGATGAAGGAGAGCGTGAATTGGATGCGCTAGAGCGTCGTGCACTCGAGATGAAACTCAAGCTCGATGAAATGCAAAACAAACGATATGAATTTGCGATGCGTGAAAATTTAGATCTTCTAAAAGGGGCACTTGACCAAATCTTCGGTCAAAACACGTCGCAGTCTCATCCGTTTACCGAGGAAGAGAAGAAAGAACAACCTGTTGAAGAGAAGAAAGACACGCAAGCAGATGAAGATGATTTTGAAGCAAAACTAAAAGAACTGGAGCGTCGCTTTAAACAAGAGTGAGGTGACGGTTCGGCGATGACCTGAACAAGGTCATCGCTTTCTTTGCTTCATACATATGAACAGAAAGGGGGAATGGACATGGAACGTTGGAACACACGTCAAATCATTGGATTCATGATTATTTTATTTTCAGTTGGACTCTTTATCGACATCGTGACGGGTGGGAATAGCGTCTTATTCAGCATGATCCTCCCATTGCTTCTTCTTTATATTGGAAGACGCTTCAGTCGTCGAGGTAAACAGTCGGCCAGCTATATCTTTTACGCCATCGGAGGCATTCTCTTGATTGGCTTGATCTTCTCGTCAGCCGCGTTTGGGTTTGTGCTCTCGGGTCTGTTGTTGCTATTCGGGTACCGACTCTATAAGAATCGACCGGTCGAATCAAAAATTCGGACGCCTCTTCGTCAGGAACAAGCCTTCTCGTTCGGTATGAAAGAATCGGGACACTATGTGTTACGGGATACGAATGAGTTCTTTTTGCTACGTGATGTTGAGATGGATCTATCAAAAGCCATCATTCCTGAAGGGGAGACGTTCTTGCTCCTAAATGGACTTGCGGGAGACATCCGTATCCTCATTCCGGCTGGTTATGATTATTCGATTGATGCGTCGATTGGATTTGGGAAAGTCCAAGTTGATGATTCGAACTATTCACCGGTTTTTAACCGTCGCTTCTATACGGCGTCTGATGATTATGTCCAGGCTACGCGGAAAGTTCGGATTCATATCGTGCTCATGAGCGGAAGTGTTGAGGTGATGACGGTATGAAAAAGGATTCTTATCCACGAACGGTCGTCTGGCATCAATTGTTCAGTAGCCTCTTGACGGCTTTCTTGATTACAGTAGCGTTTCTCATAGGTGACTCGACTTCACTTAGCGACTTATTTTCGCGTGAAGAAGGGTTGCCTTTCGGTGTGTCCATTTTGGTGATTGCCGTTTTGATTGGCAGTATCTTTGGAGTCGCATCATACTTTTACTTACGTCGAGACTTTCGAGAGGTCGCGAACGCCCTTTGGAAACTAGAGAACCAAAAAGAGATCACGTTCCGACCGTTGTCTCCTTACCGAGACACGCTCGAACGAATCGTTCGCGTCTCAAAACAACGTCAAGAGATGATTGAAATGGCGAAACGAGTTGGCGAACGCCCGGTCAGTGTCGAAGAGGCGCGTAGTGAAGCGGTCGTCGAAGAAAGACGTCGCGTCGCTCGCGAACTGCACGACTCCGTGAGTCAACAGCTTTACGCCATCTCGATGATGACGACTGCGGTCAAACAAACGATGCAAACGAAACCGGAATTAGCGAGTAAACAAATGGAGCAAGTGGAGCTCATGGCTCAAACGGCACAGGCAGAGATGCGCTCGTTACTCCTACAACTACGACCGGTGGAATTAGAGGGCATGACGTTAAAAACCGGGATCGAACGCCTATTAGAAGAACTGTCGCGTAAACAGTCGACTGAACTCGTCTGGCGTCTAGAAGAAGTGAAGCTATCACGGCATACCGAAAATGAACTGTTCCGCATCGTCCAAGAGGCAATCAGTAACACGTTGCGGCATGCGAAGGCGACTCGCCTAGAAATTGAGATGCGAACCGTGCAACAGACGGTTATTTTAAAGATCAACGATGACGGAATCGGATTTAACGTGGACGATACACAAGTCGCCTCATATGGATTACAATCGATAAGAGAGCGCACGGCGGAAGTCGGTGGGACGTTACGATTGGTCAGTGTGCCGAATGTCGGAACACAAATCGAAGTACGTGTGAAACAACAAGTGGAGGGGTAATGATGATTCGAGTTGTATTAATTGATGATCATGAAATGGTCCGAGCGGGCGTGTCTGCCTTTTTATCGACACAACCGGACATTGAAGTCGTCGGTGAGGCATCGGACGGCGCGACGGGAGCGGAGCTTGCGATTGCGGAAAAACCGGACGTCGTCCTCATGGACTTAGTCATGGAACCTGTGGATGGGGTTGAATCGACAAAACGAATCAAAGCAAGCTGGAAAGAGGCAAAGATTCTAGTCGTGACGAGTTTCTTGGATGACGAGAAAGTATATCCGGTGATTGAAGCCGGCGCGATGAGCTATGTCCTCAAGACGGCAAACGCCAATGAAATTGCCGACGCGATTCGTCAGACGGCTGCCGGCAATCCCGTTATGGCTGCCCAAGTGACAGGAAAGATGCTCGAACGTCTACGTCACCCGGAGATGACCCTCCATGAGAGCTTGACTGCACGTGAACGAGAAATTTTGCAACTCATGGCAGAAGGGAAGTCGAATCAAGTCATTGCGGACGAATTGTTTATTTCACTGAAGACGGTGAAGACGCACGTCTCGAACATCTTGACGAAACTTGATGTCTATGACCGAACACAAGCTGTCGTGTATGCGTTTCAACATAATCTGGTGAGTAAAGGATGAATCGGCTCCCGGTGATTGATACGGAACGTCTTCGACTGCGCCCCCTTCAAATGGAGGATAGTCCACACGTATTCGCCATTTTTTCAAATGAACGCGTGCTCCAGCATTATGGGATGGAGCCGCATCAAACGCTTGAAGAGACGGAGCAGATGCTTACCCATATGCTCACCCAAATTGAGACGGGGGCCATCATCCGTTTTGCGATTGAACATCGAGAATCAAAAGCGTTAATTGGAACAATCGGTTTTCACAATCGGGCGCCGTCACACCGTCGCGCCGAAATCGGTTATGAACTCAGACCAGAATATTGGCGTTCGGGTTATGCGACCGAAGCCCTCCATGCGGCCCTACAGTTTGCCGAGACATGTGAGATTGAACGTGTCGGTGCCATTGTCTATATCGACAATCTCGCGTCGCAACGCATGCTTGAGAAGAATGGGTTCGTTCAAGAAGGTCGACTACATAATTACATGCGTCAGCGGGGACAAGCCCATGACGTCTATGTCTATAGCTATATGACCCATCAGTCAATCTAAGCACATCGCCTAACGAGCGGTGTGCTTTTTCGTTTGTGATGCGACTAAAATGGGAACCGAATAAAGGTGAATCATTCAAAGGAGGACGATAGGATGAAAGCAGCATATATCGAACAGTATGGTGGGTCAGACGAATTCAAAGTAGGGGAGCTTGACCAACCGACAATCGATGCAGATGACGTATTGATTGAGGTTCATGCCGCAAGTGTCAACCCGGTGGATTGGAAGTTACGTGAAGGATACTTAAAAGAAATGCTTCATTTCGATATGCCGCTGGTCATCGGATGGGATGTATCGGGAGTCATCAAAGAAGTCGGGGCGAATGTGACCGAGCTTGAGGTCGGCGATGAAGTATTCAGCCGTCCGGATATTGCGCGGCAAGGCACATATGCCGAATATGTGGCGGTCGATGCCCATCTCGTCGTCAAGAAACCCAATTCATTGAGCTTCGAGGAGGCCGCGTCACTTCCGCTCGTCGCGCATACGGCATGGCAAGTCATGTTCGAAGTGATGGATGCGAAACCGGGTGACCGAATCTTCATCGGTGCTGGTTCAGGTGGTGTCGGAACGGTTGCCATCCAGCTTGCGAAAGCACACGGATTGTATGTCGTCACGTCAACCAGTACGCCGAACGTGGACTGGGTCAGCGAACTTGGGGCCGACGAGGTCATCGATTATAAACGACAAGATCCATCAGAGACCGTCCGCGATCTTGACTTCGTATTCGATACGATGGGAGGAGACGGACAGAGCAAACTGTATCACATGCTTAAAGAAAATGGGATGCTCGTCTCCATCTCCACACCACCGAATGAAGAGGAAGCCAAACAAGCAAATGCCCGCGCCGAGTATGTCTTCATGCAACCGACAGGGGAGCGCTTGAAAAAAATTGCGGAAGCTGTTGAAAAAGGCGAATTGAAACCTGTGATTGACCGGGTCTTTGATTTAGAAGACACGAAACTCGCTCATGACTATGGAGAAGAAGGGCATGCTAAAGGGAAAATCGTCATTAAAGTGAAATGATAAAAAAGGAGTTGGATTCCCGAAGTACGCACCGGAAATCCAACTCCTTTTCATTTTATTTGAGAGGCTACCTCATGTGAAGATCAGCCCTTTTTCTGTGCTTGTATCTGTTCATCGATTTCAGACAAGTACGTCCAACGTTCCATCTTGGCATCGAGTGATTCTTTCAGTTCGGCGATTGTTGCGTACAATTCATTTACTTTTCCGAGGTCGCTGCCCGCGGTCGCAAGCGTCGCTTCTTGTGCTTCAATCTGTTCTTCAAGCGCGGCGATGTCTTCTTCAATCGTGTCCCATTCCTTCTGTTCTTTGAAGGTGAATTTCACGACTTCCGACTTCGCCCGTTCTTTTTTCTCTTTTGGTTCTTTCTCTTTCTTCACTTGACGAACCTCTTCTTGGCGCATCGTCAAGTAATCGCTGTATTCTGCATGATATACCTGGATGGTCCCGTCTTCAAATGCGATCAATTGTCCGGCAACACGGTCTAAGAAATAACGATCGTGGCTGACGGCGATGACGGTGCCAGGGAACGATTCTAAATAGTCTTCTAACACGGATAACGTTTCCGTATCCAAATCGTTCGTCGGCTCATCGAGGAACAAGACGTTCGGTTCGTCCATGAGAATCCGCAGGAGGACAAGGCGTCGTTTTTCTCCACCCGATAACTTCGCAATCGGTTTATATTGCGCGTCCGGTGAAAAGAGGAAGCGTTCGAGCATTTGACCGGCCGTGATTGTCTCGCCGTCCGGCGTATAAATCACTTTCGCAATCCGCTCGATTTCGTCTATCACGCGTCGTGATTCGTCTTCAAACTCGACTTGTTGACCGTAATAGCCGAGATGGACCGTTTCCCCGTGCACGATGGTACCGTTTGTCGGTTCCAAACGCTTGGCGAGCAGGTTCATAAGTGTTGATTTCCCGCTCCCGTTCGGTCCGACAATGCCGTAGCGTTCACGGCGTCCGAAAATCCAATTGAACTGCTGAATGAGGAGCGAATCGTCGTATCCAAAAGACAAGTCCTCGACTTCGATGACCTTTTTACCGAGTCGGCGTGATCCGACGGAAACGTCGAGTGACTCTTCTTCGGCCAAGCTTTCTTGATGTTTCAAGTCTTCGACACGTTGAATGCGTGCTTTTTGTTTCGTTGTTCGTGCTTTTGCGCCTCGACGTAACCAAGCGAGTTCACGACGTAAAATATTTTGCCGTTTCTGTTCCATCGATTGTGCCCGTGCTTTTCGTTCGGCCCGCTTCTCAAGGAACAGCTCATAGTTCCCGTTATAGAAATAACTCGTCCCGTCTGCAATCTCTAAGATATGGTTTGTGACACGATTTAAGAAATAACGATCGTGGGTGATGAGAAGGATGGCTCCCCGATAATCCGCAAGCATCGTCTCGAGCCATGCGATCGTATCGGCATCCAGTTCGTTCGTCGGCTCATCTAAGAGCAGTAAGTCTGCTTCGTCGAGTAATGCTGCGGCGAGAGCGACACGCTTTTGTTGTCCACCTGACAAGGCGTTCACATCGACGGACACGTCAGGAAGACCAAGACGGTTCAAGATCGACTTCAGTTTTGCTTCCGTTTCCCAAGCGTCTGCGGCATCGACAGCCTGCTGAGCTTTCATGAAACGTTCGAGTAACTGCTCACTCGTTGGATCCGCTTCGAGCGCTTGGCGGGCACGTTCGAATTGTTTAAGAGCTTGAACGGATGGTGTATCACTCGTGAACAAGGCATCAAGAATTGTTTGCCCTTCGTCGAACTGGACCGTTTGGGTCAAATAACGAATGCGGTAATCGTTTGGATGTTGCATCGCTCCCCGGTCTGCCGTCTCGGCGCCGGCGATGATTTTCATGAATGTCGATTTTCCAGAACCGTTCACCCCGATGATTCCGATGCGGTCTCCTGGATGAATCGTCATCGTCACATCATCAAATAGGACTTTGTCGGCAAACTCTTTATGAATGCCCTCAATCATTAATAAACTCATGCGTTCTCTCCTTCAATCTGTTGACGAATGGCTGCTTCGATTGTTGCAGCGATTTCCTTATTCGGTAAGTCAGCCGGATCGATCGCGGGTAAGAAAGTGACGTCAACCGTTGCCGGGGTAATTCGGTTTTTAGCCTCTAACAGTTTGTAGCTTCCTTGAATGGCAACGGGAACAATCTTCGCACCGCTTGACGTCGCAAGTGTCAAACTCCCAGCTTTAAACTCTTTCATAGGACCACCCTTCGAGCGTGTACCTTCCGGGAATACAATCATCGACTGACCAGACTGAATCGTCTCGACACCAGAGCGAATCGCTTTGATTGATTGACGACGATCGCTACGATCGATGAAGATACAGCCCATCAATTCCATCCAACGCGGAATGATCGGGAATTTTTGTACCTCAATTTTTGAGATGAAGGCTTTCGGTCGTTTCGTAGCCGTCAACATGATGGGAACATCGAAGTTTCCTTGGTGGTTCGATACGTAGACGACCGGTTCATCCGGAATCTGCTCTTGTCCATGGACACGAATGTCAGCACCGGCAACCTTCAATAAAAATTGCGCCCATTTATAGGCGATGTCTTGTACGTAGCGATAACGCTTTGGTGGATCGATTTTTTTCGCCTTTTGTAAAAATGGGACGGTGATCGGTAACACCGCAAAAAATGAGAAAAACCATACAGCTGTTCGAATCATTTTATTTTCTCCTCTCATAATGACAACAAGAAAGAGTCTTCTTCTCTTGACGAGAATCCGACCCTTCGGCATGAATCCTTATTCCCAAAAGCGAGAATCGCTCTCTTCTTCCTCTTCCTCAAGCTCGAACGTAATGCGTTTATTCACAGGATCGACGACGAAATAAGCGCCGTCTTGTTCAATACTTTTAATTTGCATGGCTTGGTCGTTCCCGATTTCAAGGGTGAGGCGGATGCGATTGTCGTCATCGACAAGTAAGATTCCATCTTCCTTTAACCAAAGCTCCATGACAGGTGAATAACGAAGTAGCCATTCGTTCGATAACGGAATTTCATTCATACGATTGTGTGCCTCCTGCGATTATAAATCCAATGTACGTTGTCTGTTCCTTCATAGAATACCAAATGTGGAGAGGGAAGACGAGCGTTATGTAGAGCGTTTCCGTGTCGTCGAATGCATTCTGGCCACGACGCGTTTGATTCGTTTCTGGTTCCGTCTTTCCACAAAGAACTCGCTCGCTTGCATAAAGAGTTGTTTGAAAGAAGACAGTCCCATCGCAATCAAGACAGCAAATAGAAAAGTTCCAATCGGATCTTTATATAGTTCGGACTGGAACAAAAAAGCGAGGCCTGCAGTCGATAAGATGGTCGTAAGAAAATAGAAAATCATAGCGGAGTCTCCTTTTCTTATGTGATAGTAAAGAAAAAGGCAAGGTCTTTTAATCGTATTCGACCTTTTGTAGGAAATTCCTGTTTGCGTTTGGCAAAGAAAAAACGCCTCCAGTAGCTCGGAAGACGTTTACTCTTGAGTCATATAAGTCGATGATGACGATACGTTTGTATCCACACCGTTTGAAAAAATGAAGCTGAGTGATGCGAGTAATGCGAAAAAGGCGACGAGTAGCCCTTTTGTAAAACGTTTTGCAAACGAACGAGACTGTATATCAAACATTTATTATCCCCCGATCAATCCTAAATGAAACCTTATCTATACCGGACACTTCCTATATAATAACGTTTTCAAAAATAGGATACTAGAAGAAAAAAAGACGTTCACAAAATTGTCACAAAATTTTAATAAATCATCTTCCTTCCATTTCTTGTGACGGGTTTCCCTTTTCACTTCACGTTCACAAATTCGTCACATTTATTCAAAATGTTGAAAGTGAACATGATATGATTAGGAACGTGTGTAGATAGGTATACTGACAGTAATAGATTAGAAAAGGATGTGGGTGTAATGGCATTGCGCGCAGGAGAAGTAGTAGACTTGGTCGCGGAACGTTCTGCTGATTTTGGAGTATTCATTAGTAACGGTCGCGAAGAGGTACTCCTTCATCGAAAAGAACAGACGGAAGAAGTGACGGTCGGTCAAACGGTTCGTGTCTTTTTATATCATGACTCAGAAGGGCGTCTCGCATCAACGATGACGATTCCGACGGTCTCTTTCGATGAGTATGAATGGTGTGAAGTGACTGGCGTTCGATATAACACAGGTGTCTTCGTCAATATCGGGATTCAAAAAGATGTTCTCGTCTCGATGGACGACTTACCAGAGAACCGGTCATACTGGCCGCAAACGGGAGACCAATTGTGTATTCGTTTGAAATATGACCAAAAAGGACGTTTGCTTGGGGATCCGGCACCTTACGCATACTTGAACTTGTTGGCACGTCCATCGAAAGAAGAATGGAACAACCAAGATGTTCAAGCGACTGTCGTCAATAAACGTGAAGTTGGCGTCAACGTATGGGTCGAAGGAGAATCACTCGGTTTCTTACATGAAGCAGAAATGACACGTTGGCCACGTCTCGGTGAACAATTGACGGTTCGAGTGACACAAGTGAAACAAGATGGAACGGTTCTCGTTTCTATGAAACCACGTGCCTATGAGGCGATTGACGGCGATGCGGCGAGCGTCCTCTCTTATATCGAGGAACGTGGTGGTCAAATGCCTTACGGCGACAAGACAGCCCCTGACGTCATTGACCGTGAGTTCGGGATGAGCAAAGCCGCGTTTAAACGGGCGCTCGGAAAACTACTAAAAGAAAAGCAAGTTGAAAAGCTCGACAACGGCTACAAATTGAAATAAGATAACTCATGTTCGGATGACATGAAAAAGTTTGAAAATGTATTTCTTTCATTTTAGGAATAAATACGTTATAGTTAATAAAGTTGACTATGAGGAAACATTGAGAAAACGTCTGTAGATCTGTCAAACTGAACTCAGACGTTTTTTGTATGAACAAAGGAGAATATAATTTGACAAAATTCCAAGATTTACAATTAAGTGAAGCGTTAGTAAAAGGTGTACACAAAATGGGCTTCGAGGAAGCTACACCGATCCAAGCTGAGACAATTCCTGTCGCACTCACAGGAGTGGACGTATTAGGGCAAGCACAAACAGGTACAGGGAAAACAGCAGCTTTCGGTATTCCGACAATTGAGCGAATCGATTCAAAGGCACGTCAAGTCCAAGCACTCGTTCTTGCACCGACACGTGAACTTGCGATTCAAGTTGCAGAAGAATTAAACAAAATCGGAGAAACAAAGCGCGTATACGCACTTCCTGTTTACGGTGGTCAACAAATCGACCGTCAAATCCGTGGTTTGAAAAAGAACCCGCAAATCGTCGTTGCGACACCAGGACGTCTCATGGACCACATGAAACGTAAAACAATCAAACTTGATGACATTCAAACAGTCATCTTGGATGAAGCAGACGAAATGCTCAACATGGGCTTCGTTGAAGATATCGAAACGATTTTGGCAGGTCTTCCTGAAGAGCGCCAAACGCTTCTTTTCTCAGCGACGATGCCACCACAAATCAAAAAGATTGCAGAGCGTTTCATGAAGTCGCCGACAATCATCAAAGTCAAAGCGAAAGAAATGACAGTTGAGAACATCAACCAACAGTTCATCGAATTGCGTGAAGGTCAAAAATTCGATACGCTTTGCCGTTTGATCGACATCGACTCACCAGAACTCAGCATCATCTTCGCTCGTACGAAGAAACGCGTTGACGAAGTGACAGAAGCACTTATCAAGCGTGGATACACTGCAGACGGTCTTCACGGAGACTTGACGCAATCAAAACGTGACCAAGTGATTCGTCGTTTCAAAAACGGAACAATCGATATCTTAGTAGCGACTGACGTTGCTGCACGTGGACTTGATATTTCAGGTGTCACGCACGTTTACAACTTCGATGTACCACAAGACCCAGAGAGCTACGTACACCGTATCGGTCGTACAGGCCGCGCTGGTAAAACAGGTACTGCCCTCACATTCATCACACCACGTGAGTTTGGACAAGTGAAAGCAATTGAACGTGTAACGAACAAACGCATGAACCGTCGTCACGTACCGACAATCGCGGAAGTACTTGAAGGAAATCAAAAGCAAGCAGCTGAAGAGTTGATCGAACGCGTTCAAGCGGGCGACTTCAAAGCGTACACGCAACTTGCGACTGAACTTCTTGAAGAGTATGAAGCAGTTGAAATTCTCGCTGCAGCCCTTCGTGGATTGACAAAAGAGCCGGATTCAACACCTGTTGAAATCTCGTACGCTGAGCCAGTTCGTGTCAAACGTCAAGGTGGCCGTGGTGGTGATCGCGGTGGATACCGTGGTCGTAACGACCGTCGTGGCGGTGGCGGTGGCCGTGGTGGTGATCGTCGTGGTGGACGCGGTGGCGAACGTCGTGATGGACGTAGCGGAGACCGTAAAGGATCATTCCGTGGTGACGATCGTCGTCGCTCGGATGACCGTGGTCCACGCCGTCCGCGTGACTAATCATTGTAAAATGCCGCATTTCCTTAAGTGGATTTGCGGCTTTTTTTATTGTGTCGTGCTACACTAGTTGAGTAGAGATAGAAGGATGAGGTGTCAACGGATGGTGGAATTAAGTTTCGGTCTCCTTGTGCTACTTGGTTGTGTGCTCGCACTCAAACCAATCGTGTCAAAGACAGACCGTCCTAACTTTCGTTATATCCCCGTGGCGACATTGTTATTTGGAGCGATGATTTTTTTAGTGTTAGCCATTGGAGTAGGCGGAAAGATGGGCATTGCATATGGCGTAATGAGTATCGCCTATTTTATTGCTTGTTTCGGTGCCTATATGTTTGTACACACGCGAACGAGCTGATTGTAGCTCGTTTTCGCATTTAACGAAGAGGTGATGAGTTATGGATGCGGTAGAAGTGATGGTCCATCCCGAAGAAGTGATGGTGACGTATGAACCAATCCTTGGAGCGGCGACGTTTCAAGTGGAAGGCTATATGGTACATGGGCGATTCCGAGGAGAATCGTTGACGCCATTTTTTTATGATGATGACGTTCCGCTCGAGTATCAGTTAGACATCGCCCAACGGATGGAGCAATTGGCAGCAGCACAACTTCGAGACGCCAAGCCATTCGTCACATTTAGATGTCGGTCGGAATGGATTCTTGAAGAAGGGGGAGAAGCTTTTTTAGCTCCGCTTCGCGAATTGAATTTCCCGTTACATCGTATTTATGTGACGCTTCAAGGGACGAATCTGGTTGATGTTCCTCGCCTATCGCGTGTCATTCAATACTACCGTTCATATGGACTGAAAATTGCCCTAGACTTCGCAGAGTCGACGAGTATCGAGGACATTATGACACTCGCGCCAGAATTGTTGCTTGTCGATCTTGGTACGATGGTGGAGAAAAAGACGTTGTCGGTCACCTATCCGAACATGCTTCAAACGATGGAATATATCGCTTCGAAGCTCGGTGCACCGCTTCTGTACAAATCCATCAACCATATCGGACAGCTTCGTTATGCTTGGCAACACGGCGGTCGCTATTATATGGGTGGTTTGCTTGGTCTAGAAGACGAGCATCCACAACGAGAAATCAAAGGAATGGGTGTCTTGGCGCAAGAAGTGCCTTCTTTCTTTTTACATGATCAGAAGCGATTGAATCGTTTATACGAACTTGAGTTTGAGTTACATCGTCGAATCGGAGAACTCGTTCAATCCGGGAAATGGTCGAGAGATAAGAAAGACGAGTGGATTCAATACATCGCACCGAAGCTCGAGGAAGTGTTTGTCCGTTACTATTTGACGGATAAGACAGGTTTTCAGACGAGTGCAAACGTCTACTGTGTGAACGGAGAATGGCGTGTCGATAATACGTATCGGGGTTACAACTGGAGTTTCCGTCCATATTTCATTCAAACGATGGCGGCCATGGACGTTCGGGGACGTGGTTATTTATCAGGAGACTATCGTGATTTCAGTTCAAACGAAGTGACGCGTACGTTCAGTTATCCGTTACCCGACGGCATGTTCTTATTCGCCGACATATCCGAAGAATATCTGTACCAGAATCGATTATTAGACTGAAAGGAAGAGTTATAATGTTAGATTATGATTACGATGCGTTACGTGAAATCGGTCGAATCGTCGCACTTGCACGAGATGAGATGGCGAAAGCCGTCAAACCGGGCATGACGACAAAAGAATTGGATGCGATTGGGCAACGTATTTTAGAAGAAGAGGGTGCGGCTTCTGCACCGATTACGATGTATGAGTTCCCAGGATACACATGTATCTCACTCAATGACGTCGCCGCCCATGGTATTCCTGGGGAAGAGATCATTCAAGAAGGTGATATCGTCAACGTTGACGTCTCGGCTGTGAAGGATGGCTATTATGCGGATACAGGTCGTACGGTCATTGCAGGCGCAGCAAAATCACCTCAACATGAACGATTGGTCGAAGTGTCATTGACGTCGCTCGAAGCGGGTCTTAGCAAAGTCAAAGCGGGCGTGAAAGTCAACCAGATCGGGAAAGCCATTTATTCGGACGCGAGAAAGAATGGATTCACGGTCATCCGTAACTTAGCCGGACACGGACTCGGTCGGACGTTACACG
The DNA here is from genome assembly GCF_018617655.1 of Exiguobacterium sp. s183. Lineage (NCBI taxonomy): Bacteria > Bacillati > Bacillota > Bacilli > Caryophanales > Exiguobacterium > Exiguobacterium sp. s183. The sequence goes on along the minus strand of NZ_JACSKN010000005.1, from coordinate 53,858 downwards.
GAGAGCCGGAGACGATTTCGAACTACTACAGCCGCGAAGAGAATCAGCTCTTAAAAGCTGGGCAAGTGATTGCGGTCGAAACATTCATCTCGACGAAAGACGAAATCGTCTATCAGTCGGAAGAAGACGGATGGACACTCTTCACACCGAACAAGAGCCTCGTCTCACAGTTCGAGCATACGGTCATCGTCACCGAAGATGGATATGAAGTGTTAACGGGGTCATTCCGTTAAAAAAAGGTGTGGTTCTCGTGAACCGCACCTTTTTTATGTTTGCAAGAAAATCACTTCTTCGCGTAGCTGTTCAATCACATCCCAGTCGGGTTGTACCGAATCCGGAAGCGTCAAATTCCCATTCTCGACCTCGAGCGGTGTATCGAGCAAATCCTGTTCGAAGTAAGCGCTCGTCCCAGACATATCCGCCGGAAAGCTCGCGCCGCTGAGCGAAGCGAATAAAAGCGTGTGATACCTTCCGATTCCAGATTCATACATCCCGCCGACCCAGTACGGTGTTCCGTGTTTCCGAATGTGTAACGCCTCACTGAAACCCCCGACACGTGCAGGCTTAATATTGACGATTTTACCCGCGCCGAGTTGCGTCATCGTCTCCACATCGTCGTAAGACGTAATCGACTCATCGAGGCAGATGGGTGTCTTGAGTTTTTGTTGAAGAGTCGCCGATTTGGCGAACTGGCGGCTCGGATACGGTTGTTCAATCATCAATAACCGATGGGCGTCGATTTGTTCGAACCATTCTATCGGTTGATCGGACGCGCTTCCGTTTAAGTCAATCATGAGTGGCGCATCTGGAAAGACAGCTCGGATTTCGCGTAGTGCCGGGAGTAATTCATTAGGGGAGGCTTTTAATTTGATTCGCTCGAAACCATCGGCTAGCGCTGCTTCAATCGAGTTCATCGTCTGATGGAGTAGCCCAATCCCAATCGTTCTACCGCAGGAGACGGTATCTCCGGCCTTCATATACGACTTAAGTGACATGTTCGCACGTGCTGCTTCAATCTCCCATAATGCACTTTCCCACATCGCTTTCGCCATTCGTTGACCGATAACCGATGAGACGAGGGTCGGAAACACGTCCGTCGTGACCGTCATGCCCTTTAATAGATGAAGAATCAATTTTGATGTATCAATCATGGACTGAGTCGTTTCTTCCGTGTACCAAGGTGTCTCAAAGGCGACACCTTCGCCATATCCGACGACACCATCTACAGTTTCAAGTCGAAGGATGAGTGTTCGTCTCACCGACAAAACGGCGTGCGCCGTTACGATGGGGTGTTTAAATGTCAAAGGGACGATTGAAAGGTCGGCACGTTTGATCATGGCAGTAGCTCCTTTAAGCGATGACGCATTAATTTTCCGTTCGCGTTTCGGGGTAGGTCCTCTACGTGATGAATCGCAAGCGGATGTTTATACTTGGCTAACTGGGAATCGAGGATTGCCTGCATCTCCGTCAGGTCATATGATCCGACGACGAAGGCGAGCGGGACTTCTCCCCAGGTCGGGTGTGCTTGTTTCGTAACCCCAACGTCTCGGACACCGGCACATCGTAACATCGCAGCCTCGATTTCAGCAGGATACACGTTTTCGCCACCAGAAATAATGAGGTCGCTTCGGCGATCGTGTACATATAAATACCCGTCTTTCATCGTTCCGAGATCACCTGTTTTCCAGTAACCGTCTGGTGTCCAAGCATCTGATTCAGGTTGTTCGAAGTACCCACTCGTCACAGTTGGTCCTTTTACCTCAATCTCCCCGTCCTGACTGATTCGGATCACGGTCGGTGCGATGGCTCTCCCGCTCGAACCGATATGTGAGAGCGCTTCGCTTGGAAGTAGCGTGGCGACTTGAGAACACGTTTCGGTCATCCCATATGTTTGAGCGACCGGTAACTGTCGTCGCTCTGCTTCTTCTAGTAACGGGCGAGGGACCGGTCCACCTCCGACGAGCAACGTCCGAAGGCGGTGTTTTTCTAAACCGGCATCCAGTAGTCGCTGTAGCATGATGGAGACGAGTGACAACTGGGTAATGCCTTCAGTTTCAATTAAATGAAGGGTTCGGTCGACATCAAAACGGGGTTCGACATATAGCGTCGAACCGATGATTGCACTCCGATACACTTGAGAGAGCCCGCTCATATGAAAAAGTGGCGTCACCGTAAGCATGCGGTCAGATGGACGATAGTTTAGATGCGCTTCGGCAGCACGTGCGCTTGCGAGATGATTGCCATACGTCTGTTGTACAGCCTTGGCCCGCCCCGTCGTACCGGACGTGAACATGAGAGACATGGTGTCATTTTCTTTCCACTCATGTGTCACCGTGAAACATGAACGCGCCCGACGTGTCACGAAATGTTGTGTTACCGGTAAATCAATCTCATCATCGACGAGAAGCAAATCGACTCTTGCTGTGTTTAACTGAGTGCGCACTTCCTCTTCGGTCAAGCGTGTGTTGATTGGAACGAGTACTTTGCCAAGCAGGTGCACCGCATGGATGGCGATGATATAGTCTTTGCTGTTTTTAGCGAATATGCCAATCTTTTCGGCAGTGGGTGCCTGTTCATGGATGTATTGGGCAAGTTGCAGGCTCTCGGTACGTAACGCTTCCCACGTCAGTCTCTCTTCATGTGTCACGAGTGCAATCTGTGATGCCGGATGTTGATCAATCCATTCATACATGTCTGTAACCTCCAAAAAAAGAGTAGCGGAATCGCTACTCTCTCAACAAAATTAAGGGAAACGTGGGAATTGACCGAAGTCAGGGTCACGTTTTTCTTTGAACGCATCGCGTCCTTCTTTCGCTTCATCGGTTGTGTAGTAGAGAAGCGTTGCGTCTCCAGCGAGTTGCTGAAGCCCGGCAAGACCGTCTGTGTCCGCATTCATTGCTGCTTTCAAGAAGCGAAGTGCAGTTGGTGAGTGTTGTAAGATTTCTTGGCACCACTTGACTGTTTCTGCTTCGAGTTGATCGAGAGGGACGACTGTGTTGACGAGTCCCATTTCGAGTGCTTCTTGTGCATCATACTGGCGGCAAAGGTACCAGATTTCACGAGCTTTCTTATGACCGATGATGCGTGCTAAGTAACCAGAGCCGTATCCTGCATCGAACGAACCGACTTTAGGACCTGTTTGTCCGAAGCGAGCGTTGTCCGCTGCGATTGTTAAGTCACATACGACATGAAGGACATGTCCTCCGCCGATTGCAAAACCTGCGACCATGGCAATGACCGGTTTTGGAATGACTCGAATGAGGCGTTGAAGGTCGAGGACGTTCAAGCGTGGGATTTCATCTTCCCCGACGTAGCCGCCATGCCCACGAACTTTTTGGTCTCCACCTGAACAGAATGCCTTTTCGCCTTCACCCGTCAAGATGATGACGCCGACTTCTTTATCGTCGCGTGCGCGTGCGAATGCATCAATCAATTCATTGACCGTCAACGGACGGAACGCGTTGCGTACCTCTGGACGGTTGATGGTGATTTTAGCAATCCCATTCCATGTTTCATATTTAATGTCTTCATACGTACGGACCGATGTCCAGTTCGCTACTGATTCCATTTTAAATACCCCCTAAAATCAATTTCTTTATTATTGTACCAAACTCTGGTGCATTCTCGATATGAGGAGCATGCCCCGCATCTGAAATTTCGTAGATTTTAATATCAGACCGTTCTTTCTGCATGTCTCGTGCAATCGCTTTGAACTTAGAATCTTCTGCCCCGACAATCAGGTCGGTGCGAGGGAGGTGCTGGAGTGCATCCCACAGCGACGGCATGTGACCTGTACCGATGGCCCGCAAACTGTTCGCAAGAGCAGTCGGATGTTGTGCGAGTCGGTCCTTCCTGAGTGATTGTTTCATCTCTTCAGTTTGTCGCCAAAGCGCAAGGTTCTCCCATCGCTTGACGAATGCGGAGAGTCCTTCGGTCTCAATGAATCGGGCAAGTTCTTCGTCTTGACGTCGACGAGTTGTCCGCTCTTTAGAAGAGCGGAGACCGGGTGTCGTGCTGATTCCGATGACATGTTCGACGCGTTGATCGCACGCGGCGAGCGTCAATCCGATTCGACCGCCGAGTGAATAACCGACGACTGTCCAAGGGCGATTGTCTAAATCGAGTAGGCGTGACAAGTCCTTCACTTGTTGACTCATCGTTGAACGATTGACGGGAGGGTGTTCCGTTGCACCATGTTGCAATAATGAAGGTGACACGAGTCGAACGGGTAAGGCAGGAAATGAATCGACCCATTGAGCATTTCCTGTAAATCCGTGTAAGAATAATACCGGTTTTCCTTCCCCTCTAATGCGTACTTCATAGTCCACATCTCTCAAACAGATGGTCATGCCTCGTTCTCCGTGATGAGACGAGCGCAGACAGACTGCGTCCATCCTCGGTGAGTTGTTACATTCTGCTCACGATCCGATGGGAACTCAATCAAATGGATGCCGTCTTCAATCGCTTCTTGAATCTCCTGTGGCTGCTCAATCAGACGATAGGATAATCCGTAAGTCTCGGCAAATCCACGAATATTCAAATCAAGCGGTGTCCCAAACAAATCTTCAAAAAGCTGGGCATCGACAGAAGCTTGCGGTAAAAAGGAGAAGATTCCTCCACCATTATTATTCGAAATCACCACTGAAAACTTCTCGGGATGTCGCTTCAACAGTTGTAAAGCGTTACTGTCATGATAGAATGCCAAATCACCGATTAACAAAGCAGCATGCGACGTGTCAAAACAGCTCCCGAGTGCGCTCGAAAGAATTCCGTCAATTCCGTTGGCGCCCCTGTTGGCGAGAACTTGCACGCTCTTTCCGGCTGATAATGTCGTATCGACATCACGAATCGGCATGCTGTTACTGACGAAAAGGCGTTCGATTGACGTATCGAGTAATCGTCTCGTCAATTCAGCTTCTCCCTGGAGTGAAGGCTTCGCCGTTTCCGTGACATCCTCGAAGAAACGTAGGCGTTCAACGTAACGTGGATCATTCGTTGATTCAATGAGTGGTAAAAAGTCGAGTGAGTCTCCGTAACAGATGGTCGCACGGCTACTTGGGTCACGATAAGAGCCCGGCTCTTCAATCACAACTAGTTCCGTCGCAGTCATCCACTGATTGAGCCGTTTTGAAACGGGCGCGGCACCGAATCGAATGAACACATCCGGTAACCAGTCGGCTTTATGTTCACTTGCGAGCCACGTGTCGTAGTTCGTCAAGACACCGTCGAAACGACGCATGCCGCTTAGTGGATCGGCAAAAATCGGGATGTGATTCTCGATCGCCGATTTGTAAATGGCTTTTTGCCATGACATTGGTGTGTAAGGGCCGACAACGAATGCGAGTTGCTTTTGACTCGTACGTTCCAAAAAGATTTCCCGGTCGGTATTTGTTGGGCGAACGCTCTGTCTTTCTGGTATAGCAGGTTCACCTCTCAGCATCAGCTTCAACTGTTCAAGATCCGGGAGTAACGGTTCCCGGAATGGGACATTCAAGTGAACGGGTCCCATGGGTGACTGCATGGCGAGGTTCGTGAACCGGGTGACTGTCTGCTGCATGAACGGCAGCGTTGCTTCTTCAGGTACAGGTAAGTCGAGACTCGTCTTTACTTGTTCACCGTATAATCGAATTTGATTGATCGCTTGTGGTGCCCCGACGTTCCGAAGTTCATGTGGTCGATCGGTCGTCAAGACGATGAGCGGCAATTGCGAAATAAATGCCTCCGTCACTGCCGAGTAGTAATTTGTCGCAGCCGTGCCGCTCGTGCAAATGAGTGCGACAGGACGGATCATCTCCGTCGACCGAGTCAATCCGAGAGCATAAAAGGCAGCGGAGCGCTCGTCGACGATGATGTGATGGCGGATTTGCGGGTGCAAATATGCCGCCATCGCGAGTGGGGTCGAACGAGAGCCTGGACTGATGACCACATCGGTCACGCCGGATTCAACAAGTCGATTCACCATGGATGCTACCCAGTCGGTCAACATCTTATTCATGTAGGGTGCCTCCTTAGTCGTGCGAATCAAACTGTAAAGCTTGTTTGATTGGACTCATTTTCATTTCGGTTTCTTCAAGTTCTTGCTCGAGAACCGAGTCTTTGACAATACCGCCTCCTGCGTAAAGTGCGACGAACTGATGCTGTACGAGTGCCGAGCGGATGGCGACGACGAACTCGCCATCCCCTTCGTTATCGACCCAGCCAAATGGAGAACCGTACCATCCACGGTCGAACCGCTCGATTTCACGAAGCAATCGGACCGATGTCCGCTTCGGCGAGCCTCCGAGGGCTGGGGTTGGATGAAGTGCTTCCGCTAACGACAACAAGGAAGCGTTTGTTTCGAGTGTCGCCTGGATCGGAGTGTGCAAGTGGAACACCGATCGATTCGCGAGAATTTGTGGTGTTTCACTCGTGTGAATCGGCGCGGTGTAAGGTGTCAAAGCTTGCTTAATATCTTTTACGACGATTTGATGTTCTTCACGATTTTTCGCATCGTGTAACAATTGTTCCTTCGCGAGGTCGCTTTCAATTTCGGTCTGGGGGCGCTTGATTGTTCCGGCGATGGCAGCCGTATTCAGTCGCATCCCTTCTTTTTGAATCAATCGCTCAGGTGTCGCCCCGAAAAAGCCGATGTCACGTTTAGGTTGATATAAGTAGATATAACTCGACTCTTGATGTTCCGCCAAATGCTTCAAACTCTTCGCGAATGGAAAGGCATCGTCAGAACGTTGATAAATCTCTTCTCGCGCGATGACGATTTTTTCGACTCGCTCTTCCTCGATCAATTGCTTAGCTTGCTGAAAACTTGATTTGTAATGTTCTACACCGTCTTTTACTTTCGAATAGGACGGTGTTGACTCTTCGGCCGGGCGAAGTGAGTTGAATTGCGCCAATTGATCGGCTAATTGAATTAAATACTGTTCGACCGATTGTTTCGAAGAGACAAGGGTCGCGACTGTCAATGTGTGTCGGTCTTTATAACGACGGTATAAAAATTTTGGAACGACGAGTGATGCCTCCCCAAAGGCATCCCACATACTTTTTTGTGGACGCATGAACGTATCGAACGAAAAGCCAGCAAACGCATGGACGGTTGCGTCGACATCTCGTCGATGAAGACTCCAATCATATTGGAGTCGCTGAAATCGTTCGGGTCCTGATGCACTCAAAACGAGTGCATCTCCGCACCCGAGCATTTCAAGCGTACGGTCTGGTGTCATGAAGTAATAATGGGACGTATTCGTGTTTTGAATGATTTGAAACGCATCGAACGCCGGGATTTCCCATGTGTAGGATGCGAGGACAGGTCGTTGCCAAGCTCGCGCCCGTTTATGGGCTTGCTCGATTCGCTGTTTTATATGTGTTTGAGTATCTGGCATGAAAGAAAAGCCTCCTCAATCCGATAGAATTCTCACTCTTTAGTGTATCATGAGTTCGCAATCGACTTGCCTATGAAATGCTTGAGAAATTGTTAGCAACGTGAGAGAGGTGGCTAGCGTTGACAGATTTTTTCATCGAGACGTAAACTAACGAAGGGAGGGAACGAAATGAAACAGAAATCAAAAGGGGCATATTGGCGAATGATTCGCCCACATACCCTGACAGCAAGCTTTATTCCGGTCTTGCTCGGGACGTTCATCGTCCTCGATCAAACCGAACTGAAGTGGGGACTCTTTCTTGCGATGCTGGTCGCGTCAGTCCTCATTCAAATCGCGACGAACTTATTTAACGAGTATTATGATTATAAGCGCGGGTTAGACCATGAAGGATCAATCGGGATTGGTGGATCCATCGTACGTGACGGGTTTACGCCAAATCAAATCCTGTCAATCGCCCTTGGTATGTATGCCGTCTCGGCGATACTCGGACTTTATATCGCAGCGTCAACGAGTTGGCATCTGCTTTGGGTCGGTGCGTTATCCATGCTCGTTGGATACTTGTATACAGGAGGCCCGTTACCGATTGCGTACACGCCGTTTGGTGAGATTGTTGCCGGTCTCTTCATGGGATATGTCATCATTGGAATCGCCGGATATATTCAAATCAATACGGTAACGACGGAGTTGTTGCTTGTGTCGTTCCCGATGGCCTTGTTGATTGGAGCGATCTTACTTGCGAACAATATTCGCGACTTAGATAACGATAAAGAGAACGGGCGAAAAACAATCGCGTGTCTAGTTGGTCATCGACGTGCTGTATATGTGCTCGCGGCATTCTTTATCGCCGCATTAGTCGGCATCATCGTTGCCGTCGTGTATTATGGAGTCACACCATGGGTCTTGCTATCATTATTCACCGTACCGGTCATGGTTAAGGCGATTCAACGCTTTTGGCAAAAAGCCGAACCGGCCGCATTAATGCCTGCGATGGCGATGACGGCGAAGGTGAATACGTTGTTCGGGGCATGGATGGTCGTCGGACTCATTGTTTCAAGATTTGTGATGTGAGAAAAGGGGAGGCGTTAACGTGTCAGTCGTAAAAGAAATGCTTGAATTTAACAAACGTTTCGTAGAGGAAAAACAGTACGAGCCGTTCGTATCTGATAAATTTCCGGATAAGAAAATTGTGATTTTGACGTGTATGGATACACGTCTGACGGAATTGTTACCTCAAGCGCTAGGACTTAAGAACGGAGACGCTAAAATCATCAAAAATGCGGGGGCTGTCTTGTCGCATCCATTTGGTTCAGCCATGCGTTCGATTTTAGTCGCGCTTTATGCGCTAGGCGCGGAGGAAGTTGTCGTGGTCGGTCATTACGATTGTGGAATGGCAGCAATCGAGCCGTCTGTCGTGATTGAAGAGATGGAACGTCGAGGAATCGATCCTCAGACGTTGAAGACGTTGAAATCGTCAGGGATGGATTTGGAGCAATGGCTACATGGATTTGATTCGGTCGAAGAGAACGTCGTTCATTCAATCAACTTAATCAACAACCATCCTCTGTTGCCACCAGGCACGAACGTGCATGGATTCGTGATTGATCCGGCAACAGGACGCCTTGATCCAGTAGAGGCATAAGAAAGGAGCACGTTCAGCTTGAACGTGCTCCTTTTGTATTAGCCATACGTATTCGTTGGGATGTCTTCATAGTCATCCTCTTCTTGTTTTTGTTTCGCTTTCTTTTTGTTCTTCTTGAAGTCACGTTCATATTCTTGTTCACTTGGCGTTTTAAAGAAACGCATCCACGTCGCGTTAATTTCAGACCCGATGAGGATGATCATTCCCGTCAATTGTAACCAAAGCAACGTGACGATGATTCCACCGAGCGAGCCATAGGTGGAGTCGTAACTTCCGAAGTTTGAGACGTACAAACTGAACCCGAAAGATACAAGCTGCCAACCGATGACACCGAATATGGCTCCTGGAATCGTACTTTTCCAGAATACATGTTGCTGCGGTGAAACTTTATAAAAAATCGAAAGCGTCAAAATCAAGACGACCGTCGTTAAGATGTAGCGGAACACATTAATCATCATCTCTTCTGCCCCGGTAATGTTGACGGGTAAATATTCGGTGACGAACGAGATGATTTGCGATCCGAACACGTTCGAAAGAATGAGGAGCAACATCCCGATTCCGAGTAAAATCGTCAGACCAAGCGCTAATCCTTTTTTGACGAAGAAATTCCGTTCGTTGTCCTCGCCATACGCATGCAGTGAAGTCGTGATGAGTCGATCGACACCTTTTGCGGCAGACCAAATGGCTAAAATCGCACCGAGTGATAAGAGACCGCCTCGAGGCTCCCCGATTGCGTCAAAAATACCCGTCAAGAATCCGGAAGCAGCGGATCCTGGAGCCAAATCGTTCAATTGATTTTGGAATGAATCTTGTGAGACATCAAAAAATGATAAGAGTGCCAAAATGAAGATGATGCCGGGGAAAATCGATAAAAACCAAAAGAATGCGAGCGTGGCCCCGTAATCTTGTACATCATGCTCCTGAAAGCGTCGGAATAACTCTTTTCCAAACCCAAGCCAATTCTTTTTTTCCTTTACTTCTGTCATTGCCATCGTGAAATCCTCCTGATTCGGTCATTAAGAAACGTTTCCCGAATTCGGCCAAGGATACACATGATTAATCCTCAGATAACGTCAAATCGTAAAAACGTGACTCATGCGAGGCGAGCTTTTCAGCGAGCGATGGAGGACGGACCGGAAGATGGGGTAACGCCGATCGCTTAATCCACATCGGGGTATAGGATCCGTTTGTCTGTTCTTCCTGGAACTCTTCACCCGTCCCGGTACCGAATTCGCCACCCGTCATCTTCGCCCAATAGTAAGGGTTTAGCTCGTTATTAAAGGCAACATAGGCGGCAACCCCTTCTAATTCGACATGAACGCCGAGTTCTTCAAACGCTTCACGAACGGCTGTTTCTTCAGTCGTATGTCCATATTCTACTCCGCCTCCAGGGAATACATAATACAAGACATCTTCTTTTTCGCGGCGAATCAAAGCCACTTCATCTTGGTCATTCATGAGAATGATTGCACTTCTTAATTTCGTTCGAACCACTGAGATCGTTCCTTTCATTCCTATAATTTTGCACAAAACGCATCGACGATTCGCCGATGCGTTCAACTCATTTTTGCGTAGGTTGTTCTAATGAATCATACATGTCTTGCGTCAATCCGTTCTCGTGTGACGCGATGACTTTTCCTGCGACACGCATCCCGAGACGAAGCGCATCTTCGATTGGATGCTGTTTCATCAGCTCTGAGATGACAGCGGAGAAGAATGAGTCACCGGCCCCAGTAGAGTCGGCCACTTTTACTTTCGTTGTCGGGACGTGACCTTGTTCATTCGTACGAAGGTCGACATAAACAGCCCCGAGCTCACTCATCGTAACGATTGTGAGGGGTGCACCTTTCATGGCGAGTACTTCGGCGACGCGTAGTGCGTCATCCACCGTGACGATTGACATATCGGACAAGATTTCCGCTTCTTCGCGGCTGCAGATGAATCCAGTGAAGCCTTGAAGTAAATGGCGGTTCCGTTCAATGACAGAAAGGTGGCCACACACACCGTATAGTGGCAAGTCCATCTCACGGCAAAGTTCAATCGTTTCGTTTAAGACGTTAACAGACAAGTCTAAGTCGATTGCGACCGCATCGCTCTCTTTAAAGACTGTGTCGATTCGACGTAAAATCGCTTCTTCCATCCGTGCTTCGTCAGGTTGTTTCGAAATCGATGTTTGGAGGTCGCCATTGTTATCCATGACGGCGAGCCACATTCCCATTCCGTTATCGTCGAGCATATCGACACCATCGACATTGACCTGTAAACCACGTAACTCCTCGAGGACGCCGACCCCGATTTGGTCGTTCGTGACAGTTGAGACGAAGCGAACGTCATTACCGAGTACACCTAAGTTTTGAGCAACGTTCCGACCTGTTCCGCCATTAGAGAAAGTGATGTCGCCGACATTTTTCGCATCTTTATGAAGCGGTGCGAAAGATGTTCCTTTAATATCGACAAACACTTTGCCGATGACTGCAATCGTATTCATATCATGTACCACCTTTAGCCAATCTTTCGATCTGTTTCAGTCTATTTAGACACATTGTTTCAATTATAACGAAATCGACATATCGTTTCAATCACCGATTCGATTTTGTCGAATCGGTTACTCCCATGAAGAGGTGAGAAGACGAAGTCCATTCAAGATGACCAGAATGGTAGAACCCTCGTGTCCGACGACCGCGAATGGCATGATGAGCAGCTCGAAAATGTTTGTGGCAATAAGGACGAGAATGACACCGAGCGCAAAGACGACGTTTTGTAGGACGATTCGGTTCAGCTTGCGGGATTGGCGAATGGCGTCGCTCAAACGCATGAGGTCGTTTTTCATCAAGACGACATCGGCTGTTTCAAGAGCAGCATCGGTTCCTTCACCCATCGCGACTCCGACATCAGCGGTCGCAAGGGCAGGTGCGTCATTGATGCCGTCGCCTATCATTCCAATTGAACCGTACTCTTCACGTAACGCTTTGATTTGTGAAACTTTTTCTTCTGGTAAACATTCGGCAATATAACGTGTCAATCCAGCTTCATTTGCGATGGCACGAGCAGTCGCTTCATTATCTCCCGTAATCATGATCGTCGCGATTCCGAGGTCATTCAGACGCTCGATTGCTACTTTAGCCTCGGACCGCAGTGTGTCTCGTAGGGCATAGGCGCCGATTGTACGAGAGTCATCACTAATAAACACGAGTGTATGACCGGCTTCTTTCAGCCGTTCCACATCTTCTTTGAAGAAGTCACCACTTCGGTCAGCGAACTTCTGTTTACCGACGCGATATGTCGTCCCGTCAATTGTCGCCTCGATTCCAGAACCGGTGATGTCTTTAAAGTGCGTCATCTCCCCGGTATGTCTTCCGGAATAAGAGACAAGTGCCTCTGCGAGCGGATGCATCGAATGCTCTTCAATCAAACTGACGATTCGGTTGACCTCGATTTCCTGTAAATCAGGTGAGATAAGCGCTTCTTGGACGACTGGTTTCCCGATCGTGAGCGTTCCGGTTTTATCAAATGCGATTGCTTTCAACCGACCCATGTTCTCGATATGAGCACCACCTTTGAACAGGATCCCGTGTTTCGCCGATGAGGCGATGGCTGCTAGGGCAGCAGGCGTGATGGCGGCAACAAGGGCACAAGGGGAAGCGACGACAAGTAAAATCATTCCGCGATAAATACTTGTTTCGAGAGACCATGACGTGAAGAAGGGGCCGAGCAGGATGATGGCTGCGACGGATAGAAGAACAACTTGTACATATCGCCCTTCGTAGCGGTCGATGAACTGCGCAGAAGGTGACTTTTCTTCCTGCGCTTGCTGGACCATTTGAATGATTTTTTGGAACAACGTCTCGGTCGCAAGCTTAGTCACTTCAATCGTCAAGACACCGTTTAAGTTGACGCTTGAGCCGAACACGTCATCTCCGACTTGTCGGTCAACCGGGACAGACTCTCCTGTGATGGCGGCTTCTTCGACAGATGCGCTTCCTTTCATGATTCGCCCGTCAACAGGAATGCGTTCGCCTGGACGGACATAAATCTGGTCTCCAACTTTCAAATCATCAATATGGACAACTTCAAGTGCGTCAGAATCGGTTAAACGAGTTGCTTGTTCAGGTTGTAGCTCCATCAACGATTCAAGTGCGCGTTCATTTTTATTCATTGTGTACGTTTCGAGGGCACCTGATAGAGCAAAAATAAAGATTAAAATCGCACCTTCCATCCAATAGCCGATGGATGCGGCGCCGATGGCAGCGATAATCATGAGTAGTTCCACGTTCAAAGACTTTGTTTCAATCGTGTCCGTGATTCCCTCTTTCGCTTTTGCATATCCTCCGATGAAAAAGGCAGATAAGTAAAGCGTGACATGAATCCAAGGAGCTCCTTCTTGTGTTTCGGCGATATAAGCGAGTACAATCAATACACCGCTAATGAGCGCCATAATCAATTCGATATGTTCGTACCAGCTAGCCCGTTTGAAAACGTGGCTTTTTTCGTGTGTAACCGATTGGACATTCATAGAATCCCTTCTTTCTAATTGAGAATAAATCTCGATTAAATGATAATGATTGATGATGATTATCATCTTCAATTGGCTTAATATAAGGTTTTAGTCTTCAGTTGACTCAATCACTTTATTTATAATAATTATTATCTAGGTTCATTTTAACACGCTCATTAGTGACTCACAAATAAAAAGATTAAGGAGTTTTTGTGTCATGCAAAATATATTTCAACGCCCATGGACAGTGGCGTTTTTGGCGATTTTTAATACGTTGTTATGGGGGAGTGCGTTCCCGTTCATCAAACTGAGCTATGAGAAGTTGGATATTCAGTCGAACGAATATGGTCAACAGTTGTTGTTCGCAGGCGAGCGCTTCTTACTCGCCGGGGTTCTTCTGCTCATCATCAGTCAGACGGTATTGAAACGTTCGATTCGATTGACGCCTAAGAAGTTTAGAGCGTATTCGCATCTCGGTTCTTTTTTAACGTTTCTTCAATATTTGTTCTTTTATATCGGACTCTCAATTTCGACTGGAGTACAAGGGTCAATCATTGCCGGGTCGACATCGTTCTTCCAAATGGCACTCGCTCATATCCGTTATGACGATGACAAATTGAATCGTTTGAAAGGACTTGCCTTGACGTTTGGCTTTTCTGGAATCGTGATCGCGAACTGGCCAGCGACTGGTACGGAGGTCGGTTTTGGATTGGGTGAGGTCTTACTGATTTTAGCGATGGTAAGTGGTGCGTTCGGGAATTTGATTGCGAAGGACTATTCGAAAGAATATGATGTTGCCCCGATGACGGCTTGGGCGATGGTGACAGGTTCAATCGGATTGCTCGTCATCGGCTACTTGTTAGACCCAAGTGGGATCTCGATGCCATACACAGGACAGACGATTGCGTTCCTGTTCTACTTAGCGATGTTGTCAGCGATTGGATTTACACTCTGGAATACGTTGATGAAACATAATCCAGTCAGTCGGATTTCACTTTATATCTTCCTAGTTCCCTTATTTGGTGTCATGTTGTCAGGTATTTTACTCGGGGAGACCATACCGTGGAACGCGATTGTCGGACTCATTTTCGTTATCGTAGGGATTTATTTGTCTACTTATTTTCAAGGGAAGCGCGTGAAAAAACGAAGCGTGAGTCATTGAAAAAAGAGACGGAGTTGACGGAATTAAAATCCCATGACAAAATAAATTAAAAATTCTGAATTTTAAGCTCGGAAATCGGTCTTCGTTTGTAAAGACTTGCGTACGCAATCATTCAAAGGAAGGAGGAAAAACAATGACTAGAAATCGGATCGTCCGTAATATCCTCATCTCGCGTCAACCGAAAGATGAGTACGTCAAGTACGTGATGAAGTGCGTGAGTCAGAGTTTAAAAGAACGTCACGGTCCTGTGGCGACCCGCGCGACGAGACAAGGGGATGACATTCAGACGAGATGGCAGTTCGAAGACCGTGTCGTAGAGGTGACGTTGAAATCGGAAGTCCTCGCCTCGCTGGACACGGAGCCGTTCGCACTAGATGAAGTGTTCATCCAGGCGTTGCAGTTAAACGATGAAGAGATGGATCGAGTTGTAGAATGAAAGAGGCAGATGGTTCATGGGAACCATCTGCCTCTTTATATATTGATCGGTTTTGATTTAGAGGTGAAGAGTCGCAAGGCGAGAATGCCTAAAATCAACGTATACATGAAGAAGTAAACCTCTTTCGGAAGCGACAACCAATAGGCACCAATCATCGGTCCTGAAATCGAGCCGATACTGAATGAGATGCTATACAGCATGTTGCCAGTCGGGAGGAGGGAGCGAGGGAGCACCTCTGTCATGTGTGCTAGACCAAGTGAATACGTCGACCCTAACCCTGCGCCAGCAAGAGCGAACAACACGAGGAGACCGACATAGTGATCGACGACAAGATTCGCTAAAGCGAAGACGAGTGTACCGAACGCCAGAACGATTTGCAAAATTCGTTTCTTCCCATACAAGTCAGCGAGTCGACCGAGAGGGAGTTGGACGACGATCGACATGACGATGAACGTCGTAATTAGTGTACTCGTCTCTGTCAGGCTCATCCCGTTACGCGACGTAAAGATTGGGAAGTTGGCATTCAAGCTCGCTTCCAGGAATCCGTATGTAAACGCAGGGAGAAGCGTGTATCCCGCACCGACTAGAATCAACCGGATGCGTCCC
The DNA here is from genome assembly GCF_018617655.1 of Exiguobacterium sp. s183. Classification (NCBI taxonomy): domain Bacteria; kingdom Bacillati; phylum Bacillota; class Bacilli; order Caryophanales; genus Exiguobacterium; species Exiguobacterium sp. s183. The sequence continues at coordinate 38,144 of NZ_JACSKN010000005.1, read as the reverse complement.
TTCGAATCCGTCTTCACTTTCTCGATTTCAGGGAACTCATTCTCGACTTTAAAGACGAGCATCAATGAGGCAAGACAGAAAAAGACGATGATCAAAAACGGTAACCAAAACCATAGATCGACAAGTGGTGCAAGTAAAGGTCCGACGGCGAAACCTAGACTAAACGACATCCCATAATACGCCATCGCGCGACCGAGACTGCGCTTATCCGTAGAAGATGTCACCCACACTTGTGAACCATAGTGGAGGGCAGAGTCACCGAATCCGATGAAGAAGCGCATCATCGCCCACACGAGTAAAGACGGCCAGATGGGCAAAGCGAAAGTCGCGAATGCGGTTAACACAATGCCTAAGACGATTGTTGGACGAAATCCGTACTTTCGGACGAAGCGCTCAAGGAGCGGTGCAGAAACGATTACCCCGACATAGAGCATCGTTGCATTCAATCCGTTCACCCAAGCAGGTGCTCCGTCACGTTCAATCAACGTGGACAGGAGGGGAATGAGCGCACCTTGAATCAAGCCGGATATAAAGACAATCAATAGTAAAATCATAAAACGAAAGCGGAGCATGGATTCACCTCATGAAGTCAAAGTAAAAAGCCGAGAAAGTTCTCAGCTTTTCGTGTCGTCAATCGGTTGTGGAGAGTGATTCAAGTGAAGCAATTCATCATCCCAACTTCCTTGACTAAACATTTCATCATGCTCTACTTTGTCTGAAACGAATGCGGCTGTCAATAAGATGCTAAGCACACCACCAAAAATAATAATGGCCATTACAGTGATCATGAATACATAAATCGCTGTCATCTATACACACCTCGATTCAGTTAATATACAGAACATTTCCCGAATCGAAATAATTAAAACGAAGTAGCTTTACGAGATTGGAAATCGACTGTCGGATAATAGGCTTGTTTGACGAGTGCGTTCGGCCCGAGACATTTCACGGCAGGACAGTGACAAGAGAGTGTAGCATTCAACTGACTGTTCGTCCATGTATCGTAAGCTTCCTGGAAAGACGTGTCATATACCGTGCCGAGTGTACCGAGCTCGTCACCAAAATCGGTCACGATAATCTGACCATCGAAGATATTCGTGTTAAGGCGTGAACGGCCGTCCGGATCGTTTCGGACCGTCACATTTTTCGATTCATGAAGTCGTTTCAATAAAGCGCGATCTTCCGGCAAATCAGAACATGCATAGAATGGTAACGTGCCGAACAACATCCAGACGTTCTCGTCTCGGACATCGAGCAAGTCGTGAATCGCCTGTCGCGTATCCGCGAGTGACGCCGACTCGAGTGCGCTAGCGAAATCTGCGGGGTACATTGGGTGAACCTCATGCCTTTGGCAACCGAGCGATACAATTTCTTCATGGATTTCTTTCAAATGAGGAATCGTTCGTTTGTTAATCATCGTTTCTGCCGACACAATGACGCCTTCGGCCGTGAGCGCGCGTGCGTTATCTTTCATAGTCTGGAGCATTTTTAACCGGGCCTCTTCACTCGGTTTCCGGTCCATCATCGCGAATCCACCTTCAAGGAAATCGGCATCGGTGCCCCAGTTATGCGAAATGTGCAAAACGTCTAAGTAAGGGGTAATAAGATGATAGCGAGATAACGGTAACGTCAAGTTCGAGTTGATTTGCGTACGTGCCCCACGTTCTTTCGCATAACGTAACAGCGGGACGACATAGTTGCGGACTGATTTCATCGATAACATCGGTTCGCCACCTGTGATGGAGAAAGCGCGTAAATGTTCGATTTCGTCTAACCGTTGAATCAACAGCTCGAGCGGCACTTCCGGTTCTTCCGTTTGGTCGAGCATATAACCGACCGCACAATGCTCGCAGCGCATGTTACACAATTTTGTTGTGGTTACTTCGACGTTGGATAAGACGAGTCGACCATGTTCGACTTGGTCGAGATAGGCTTCCCAAGGGTCGAAGGTTGGGGAGATGTTTTGCATGTGGATTCCACCTTTTCATCAAGTTACACGAAATAGTATGCTATAATAGCAACTCTTTGTCACGAACCAAAGGAGCGATTACAAGATGGGTAAATCACGTACAGATACCGCCGGAAAGATGAACGTCCTAAAATCGAGAACGGAATTGCTATGTCTATCGGTCAATACGCTAGATGAGCATACGACACCTGAAGATTTACATCGCCTGTTAGCCGACATTGATTCGTTGCGCGCCAAAGTTGTGCGTTACGCCAAAGACCTAGAACAATCGTCTCGAAAGGATGAATCAGATTGAAATTAATTACAGGAGATTTTAAAGATGTCACAGTCGAACGACTTGGCATCAATGGAGAAGGCATTGCGACAATCAATCGCATGGTTATCTTCATTCCGAACTTATTGCCGGGAGAACGAGCAAAAGTTGAAATCACGCGTGTCGAAAAAAACTACGCGGAGGCACGTGTCGTCAAACGCGATAATGACTCAAAAGATCGCGTTAAAGCACCTTGTCCGATTTACGATGAGTGTGGTGGATGTCAAATCCAACATATGAGTTCACGTCTGCAGATGGAGTATAAGGAAGAAATCGTTCGAAACGCTTTCCGTCAAAAGACAAAACTCAACGTGGAAAAATCGGATATCCGTCCGACAATCGGTATGGATGATCCGTGGTATTACCGCAATAAATCACAGTTCCCGCTCGGTACACGCCGTGGGGAAATCGTGTCCGGTCTTTACAAGCCGAATTCGAACCATCTCGTACCAATCGAGCACTGTATGGTTCAACAACGTGACACGACAAACATCAACAATGCGATTGTCCGTATTTTAAACGAACTCGACATTCCCGTCTACGATGCACGTCGTGACACAGGTTATGCTCGGACGGTCGTCGTTCGCTCAGGTTACAAAACGAATGATGTACAAGTCGTTTTGGTCGTCGGACATGAAGATGTTCCGGATTTAGATGAATTAAGTGACCGAATCATGGAATTGCCAAACGTCGTCTCATTCCATATCAACATCAACGCGAATCGTTCAGGTGTGATTTTTGGTTATCGGACGGTTCATATCGCAGGACAAGAGAAGATGGATGAACAACTTGATGATGTGCATTATCATCTATCACCACGTGCATTCTTCCAATTGAATCCGGCACAAACTGAAAAAATGTATCGTGAAGTCGTTGAAGCGGCAGGGTTAACAGGTGAAGAACGTGTCATCGATGCCTATGCAGGTGTCGGTTCAATCGGTCTTTGGTTGGCACCTTATGCAAAAGAAATTCGCGGGATGGAAGTCGTACCGGAAGCGGTCGAAGATGCGAATGATCATATGCGTGAAAATGGCTATAACCATGTCACGTATGTCGAAGGACGTGCCGAGCACTGGATCCCACGTTGGGTGAAAGATGGCTGGATTCCAGATGTCGTGGTCGTCGATCCGCCACGAACAGGGATGGATCATCAATTAATCAACTCGATTATTTCATCGAAGACGAAACGAATCGTTTACGTATCATGTAACCCGCAAACGCTCGCGCGAGATGCCGATCAGTTGATGAAAGCGGGATACAAGGTCAATTACGTGCAACCGTATGATATGTTCCCGCAGACGTCTCACGTTGAATCGGTCGTCGTGTTCGAGAAAAAGAAAAAGAAAAAATATTGACGAGTCCGTGAAAACACTTGATGAGTAAGCGTTTTCACGTTATAGTTCAGATGTCAGACTTCTTCTCAAATTTAGAAGTGGAGGAACATCCAATGATTTCACAAGAACGCGTACAAGAACTCGTGCATAAAGCCATTGAAGCGCGCAAACGCGCCTATACACCGTATTCAAAATTTAACGTCGGAGCCGTCGTCATCGATGCATCTGGTAAAGAGATTACGGGATGTAACGTAGAGAACGCTTCGTACGGACTTTCGATGTGTGCCGAACGGACAGCCATCTTTAAAGCTGTCTCGGAAGGTAGTGACTCGATTGAGACGGTCGTTGTTGTCGGCGATACAGAAGGTCCGATTTCACCGTGTGGAGCGTGCCGTCAAGTCATCGCCGAATTCGCAGGAGAGGATTTTACCTTAATCCTTGCGAACTTGAACGGTGACACAAAAGTGATGACAAAAGAAGAAATGTTGCCTTACGGATTTTCACCGAAGGACTTAACGTAACAAGCTGCGGACGATTGTCCGCAGCTTGTTTATTCGTCTTTATATTTCTTTTCACTCGCCGATTCATTTTTGGAGTGACGTTTGTTCTTCTCATCCTTCACCCGTTCATTCAATTCCTCGACGGGAATCGGGTCGACGGTTTGCATGCCGTCCTCGTCAAAAATACTCTCTTTGTCCGTGTCGACAGCGTCTGGGTTATCAAACGGACGTTTCGACGTAGGTCGTTTCTTTTCCATCCAATCGCCTCCTTCTCACTACAGATTCCACTCCTTGAAAAGTTGTAAACGTTTTCGGTTTGGGTTTTAAGATGATCAAATGGTGGAATGAAGATTTCATAGTGAAGGAGGGGACAGGATGGATCGTAAAGTATTGATGGGGATTGTACTCGGTGTCGCAGGCGCAGCACTCGTTGCACCTAAAGTGGCGGCACTGCTTTCGCAACGTGAGGAAGAAGACACGTGGCAGAAGATGGACGAGCGGGAGAGTGTCGATGCGGATCAGGATGAAGCGGAGCAAGGTCTCACGCAACTTGATTCGAGTCACCGTGCCGAATGGCAAGCGAACGGATACCCGCAGACGCATGCAGAGCGAGAGCGACTCGAACAAGAGTCGGTCGATCAATATAAAGGGAAAGACATTTAAAAGGCAGCCGCGAGGCTGCCTTTTTACATATCGAACGCTTCTTCTGGTAAGAGAGGTAAGCCGACCGTAACCGTCGTCCCTTGCCCAACTTCTGAGCTGAAGTGAAGCGATCCTTCATGTCGTTCGATAATATGCTTCGCGATGGCGAGCCCGAGACCGGTGCCGCCATCTTTTCGTGTCCGTGATTTATTGACACGATAGAAACGCTCCGTCAATTTATCCAGATCTTCTTTCGGGATACCTCGACCTTCATCGCGTATTTCTGTGATCGCATAGTTTGTCTCGGCGAATGTCTTCACATAAATCGTTTTGCCCGCCTCGGTGTAGCGGAGTGCATTATCGAGAAGGTTACCGATGACTTGTTCGAGTCGGTCATGGTCGCCAAGAATGATCAAGTCGAAGTCTAAATCGGATTCGATTGTCACTCCTTTTGCCCGGGCAATCGGTTCGAGTCGATAAAGGACATCTTCAAGCACTTGCGAATACACGACGGGTTCTTTTGTCATCGGATACGAATCGCGCTCTAGCTGTGCGAGGTCGAGTAAGTCCGTGACGAGACGTTGAAGACGATTCGTCTCGTTTTCGATGATGTCGTAATATTGCGCCCGTGTTTTTTCATCCAACGTGTCATCTTGAAGCATCTCCGTGTACCCACGAATGTAGGAAAGTGGGGTACGGAGTTCGTGACTGACGTTCGCGAGAAACTCTTTTCGCTGTTCTTCGACGAGTCCGAGTGACTCCGCCATCGAGTTGAGCGTGTCCGCCAACTCGCCGATTTCATCATCATACACAATCGGGATGCGGTGTGAGAAATCGCCTTGCGCATACACTTGTGAGGCACGCTTCATCTGGATGAGCGGCTGAATGATCGTATCGATGATCTGTTTACCGAAAAGGAGCAAGTTCACGATCATGAGGACGAGTAAGAACGTGATCATGAGCCGAATCGGTTGGAACGGTTCGCTGATTTTACTGAGTTCCATATAGAGGATGAGCGCATTATCGAGTTCCCCGTCACGTATGAGCGGAAAAGCGGTCATTAATATATCGACGTCCTCGGTCGGATGCTTTCGCGTAACAGAAATGGCATACCCGTCTTGGAGACGTTCGAGGTCTTGTTGCCGTAGGAACGTCTTACCGGAGCCGAGTGTATCTTCTCGAACGGAGGAAAGGAATACTTTCGTTTCGGTCAGTTCGTTCGTATACGTCATACTGTCAGCGAACGCGTCAGAGAAACCGTCGGCCTTATAGATTGTGACGAGTTTCTCTCCGCGGTTGATGAGCAGTTCTTCTTGCGTTTGGATATAGAATTTGTCGTACAAATAGAACGTCATGATCAGAAACACGAACGCTGAGAAGAGGCTGGCTGTCCAGATGGTAATCCAAATCCGCTTCCGGATCGTGTATCGCTTCATCCGTTTGCCTCGAATTTATATCCGATGCCCCAAACAGTTTGAATGTAACCTCCAGCCTCCCCGAGTTTCAGACGTAGCGTCTTAATGTGCGTGTCGACCGTGCGGAGGTTACCGTGGTATTCGGTTCCCCAAATTTGATCGAGCAACTGTTCACGAGAGAACACTTTTTCGTCGTTCGTGATGAACAGGTAGAGTAAGTCGAACTCTTTTCGTGTCAGGTTGACGGTTTTTCCTTTCACGCTGACGGCACGACCTTCGATATCGATGGAGAGAATGCCGACATCAAACGTCGCTTCTTGTTCTTTTGAAAAACTGTGTGTGCGACGGAGTGTCGCTTCGATACGAGCAAGTAACTCGCGCGGGCTAAACGGCTTCGTGATGTAGTCGTCAGCCCCGATTTTCAGACCGTGTATGCGGTCGAGTTCTTCAGAGCGTGCCGTCAACAGAATGATCGGAACGTTCGAGAACTCACGGATACGCATGCAAGCCGTCAATCCATCGAGTTCCGGCATCATCACGTCGAGTAAGACGAGATGGAACGTTTCTTCTTTTAAGCGTTCAATCGCTTCGAGACCGTTTGAGGCGGTGACCGTCTCATACCCTTCTTTTTCTAAATTTGATACAAGTAAATCTCGCATTTGTTCTTCGTCATCAGTTACGAGGATACGAAACATTGATTCTGACATATGTCATTCTCCTTTACGAAACGGTTAACGAGAGTTGTGATGAATCCCTCATACCTTTATCATACCTATCTCTTCGAATTAGAACAGATTTATTCGGCTCCGACAAGTTACCTACATCAAATCCACACAAAAACGCCACAAAAAAGCCAATTCTTTGACAGAATTGGCTCATGCTTCGAGTTGTGCCTCGTAAGGGACTTCGTATTCCGGGATGTGAAGAGCGTGCAAGTAAAGTTGGAAGCTCGACTTGGATACTTCGTATAATACATATTCCACATCACCTTGGTTGATCTCAGCGAGCAGTTCAGAACGAAGCTCATTCGCGCAAAATGCGTACGGGAGTTTCTCTGCTGCAGCAATCGATCGTTCATTCGACTTACGAATCTTTAAGAACACACTTTCAATATCAAGCTCGAAGAACAGTTCTGAGAAGAACGCCTCTTTCGCAACTTGATTATAACCTTTGCCGTGATACGGCTTGCCAAGCCACGTGCCGAGGAATCCATAGCCGGATTCGACATCGAACAAGCTGATCGTCCCAATCGGGGTGCCATACTCGTTCGTGATGGTACGTGAGATGATATTTCCTTGCTCTTCTAGCTCGATGATTTGCTTCGTGCTAAATAAAAACTCGTCAAAGTGGACCGTCTTTTGACGGACATACGGAAAGACATCTGGGTGTTGCATCAGTTCGAACAACTCCGCGCAGTCGGTGAGCTCACGAAATTTGAGCACCTTTACATTCCTCCTCCTATTTCAGACCGCTGAAGAATAGTCGTAACGAAAGCATACTTCTGGCTTCGCTGTTCGAACCGCCTTGGCTGCTTTATGAAGTTACAAGATAATTTTATATAGTATTTTTAAAAAAGCAAGTAAATTGTGCGTAAAATGCTTATGAAAAATAATGAAAATTATTCGACCTCATGATGCGTTTCCGCACGGTCTGTTTTATAGACAACTTCACCATTAACAATCGTCATAATCGGCTTCGCTAAATAGTCGAGCGGGAAGTGATTCCAGAGCACGAGATCGGCGTCTTTTCCGACTTCTAGTGAGCCGATGCGGTCGTCAACACCGAGTGATTCAGCAGGGTTGATGGTGATCCCTCGTAGCGCAATATCGACAGGTAACCCTTCACGTGCAGCAAGACCAGCACATAAATTTAAATACTGCACCGGCGTGTACGGATGATCGGTCGTGATGGAAACAATCATGTCATGCTCATGGAGTATGCGATACGTTTCCCACGTCTTATTTTGAAGTTCGATTTTCGACTTTCGCGTAAAGGTCGGTCCGACGGTGACATGTTTCACACCGAGCTCTTGTAACTTTTCTGCGACGAGGTGACCTTCCGTACAATGTTCGATGCGGTAGTCGAGGTCGAACTCTTTTGCAAAACGGACGACCGAAAGAATATCGTCTGCACGGTGCGCATGCACGCGAATCGGCATGTCGCGGTCTAGGGCGAGTTGGATCATCTGACTCCCGAACGTGCCGATCGTTTTCGTTGAACCGACCGTACGAAATGCTTCACGGAGCAAGCCCATGATTCCCATCCGCGTCAGGTCGCCCGTTTTCCCCATACTATGAATTCGTTTCGGGTTTTCGCCGAGTGCCATCTTCAACCCCGCATGACGGCGGACAATCATATCATCAATATAGCGGCCGTGCGTTTTGATGACACTTGTCACACCACCGATGACGTTCATACTCCCGGGCATAACCTGGACAGCGGTCACGCCAGCCATCAATGCTTCCTGGAACCCTTCATCGAGTGGGTAGACACCGTCGATGGCACGAGCATGAGGCGTCATCGCTTCGACCGTTTCGTTGGCGTCGTTCCCAACAGAGCCTGTCCCCTCGTCATATAAACCAAGGTGAGTATGCGCATCGATAAAACCAGGGAATAAAAAGTTTCCTTCTGCTTCGATGACATTCTCGCCATCCATCGGTTCGAGCAATTCGGCCATTTCGACAATCTTTCCATCACGGACACGGACGTCTCCGTAAAAATGGGGGGCGGTAATCGGATAAATATGGGCGTTTCGAATAAGTAAGTGACTCACGATTCATTCTCCTTAAGCATCTTGTAATAGGTTTTTTAATGCGGGTTCTAATGTGTCATATCGGAAATCAAAGCCATGTTGGAGCGCTTTGGTCGGTACGACTTTTGCTCCTTCTAAAACGATGACACTCTTTTCACCGAGTGCGAGTTTCATCATTGGGGCGGGTGCCGGGATCCAGTGAGGACGATACATCACCTTCGCGATCGTCTTCCCGAACTCATTCATCGTCACCGGTGAAGGGGCGGTTCCGTTTACAGGACCTTCGATTGTATCCGTTTCGATGATATGCACGAACAACCGCACGAGATCATCTAAATGAATCCATGGAACCCACTGCTTTCCGGATCCGATTTTACCACCGACTCCGAATTGATAGGGGAGTTTCATTAATGGGAACGCACCGCCATCATTGGATAAGACGACGCCTGTACGCATTGTCACGAGACGAACGCCCAAATCGCGAATCGGTTCAGCTTCTTGTTCCCAGAGGACACAAACATTCCCGAGGAAATTGGTTCGTGTCGGTAATGGGGTTTCTTCTGAATACGTGATGGAACGGTCTTCCCCGTATATGCCGATTGCCGAGCCGCTGATGACGACTTGAGGTTTATGTTTTAACTGTTGAATGATCCGGACGACTTCCTTTGTCCCTTCGATTCGACTTTGGAGGATGGCTTGCTTCTGTTTATGGGTCCAGCGTCCGTCGTTGATGGACGCGCCTGCCAAATGGATGAATGCGTCTGTTCCTTCGAGTTCTTCTTCTGGCTTGCTAGTTGGCGTTAGCCATTCGATGAACGACACCCCGCGATGGCGGGGACGTGGATGTCTTGTCAAGACGACGACTTGGTGACCGGCGTCAGCCAGTGCGCGGACGAGCGGTTGACCGATCAACCCGGTTCCACCGGTGATTGCGATTTTCATGAAATTCCCTCCGATATCATGTGTTGTTTCTAAAATGGGTATAAGTCAGTATATCCAGATGAATACCCTTTCTTCTAACTTATCAAAAATCCTTTCCGATTCCTGAACGTGATATGTTAGAAACATGAAATGGAGGGGAGTCGTTGTGAAAATTGCGAAGTTCACGACCCAACAAAAGAATAAAGATCGATTGAACGTCTTCATCGAACGCGAAGGGAAAGAAGAGTTCGCATTCGCCATCGATGTTGACGTGTTCATCAAGTACGGGCTCACAAAAGGGATGGAGCTCGAAGACGACTTTGTGCAAGATGTGCTCGAGGCGGAAGAGGCACAGAAAGCCTATAAACTAGCCGTCAATTATTTATCGTACCGAATGCGTGCGATTTCAGAGGTGCAGGACTATCTCATGAAGAAGGAGTTAAGCGAAACTGCCATCAAACATGCCATCACGCGACTGAAAGAGCAGCGTTACTTGAATGATGCGGAATTTGCGAAAGCTTATGTCCAAACCAAATTCAATACGAGTCCAAGTGGACCGATCAAAATCAAACGTGAGCTCGAACAGCTCCGCATTCCACCGGACGTTGTTGAATCCGTATTAGCATCAATCACACACGAAGAACTCGTCGAAAAGGCCGGAAAGTTCGTAAAACGGAAACAATTGGAAACAAATCGTCGTTCTGCCACAGAAGTGCAACAAAGAATTCAACAAACCCTGATGCAAAGGGGGTTTACCTTTGATATTATTTCAGAGGCGATTCAAACTTTTTGGGAAGAAGAGGACGAAGATGTCGAGATTGCGGCATGTCTGAAGCAGGCTGAAAAGTTGAATCGGAAGTTCAGCGGGTATGATGCGTTCGAGCGCAAGCAGCGCATGAAGATGCAGCTTCGGCGCAAAGGATTTCCGTATGATGTGATTGAACGTACGTTAGAGAGACTCGTTGAAGAAGAATCGTGATGGGACATCTGTTTACGGTAGGGGAAAACACGAAAAGGTGGGTCTACATTGACGATTTTAGAATGGATTACAGCACTGACGCCGATTGTGGCCGTGCTCATCTTATTGGTAATTATGCGTTTACCTGCATCAGTAGCCATGCCCTTGTCACTCGTGACGACGGCGATTTTAGCGTTCTTCGTTTGGCAATTGGATGCGACTCGAATCATGGCGGCGACATTACAAGGACTCGTCATCGCCGTCACGACCGTATGGATCGTCTATGGTGCGATCGGGATGATGAATACGATGAAAGAAGGGGGCGGAATGAATGCGATTCGCTCTGGATTCGTCAACATCACACCCGATCCGCGTATTCAAGTCCTGATTGTCGGTTGGTTGTTCGTTTCATTCATTGAAGGGGCTTCAGGGTTTGGTACACCGGCGACGGTTGCGGCACCGCTTTTAATCGCCCTCGGTTTTCCGCCGATTGCTGCTGTCGTGATCGCACTGTCTGCGGACGTATCAGCTGTCACGTTTGGAGCGGTCGGGACACCAGCGCTCATCGGGATCGGGAATGGTCTTTCGCTAGACGTGAACCAACCGGAGTCAATTGCCTTTTTGACGGAAGTCGTCTTGCAAACCGTATTGATCGATATGGTTGTCGGTCTATTCATCCCGTTCATTTTGATTTTGATGCTGACGCGCTTCTTCAGTAAGGAGAAGTCAATCAAACCAGCCCTCGAAGTATTTCCGATTGCAATCGTGGCCGCGCTGTTATATAGCGTGCCAGCTTACATTTGGACACTCGTCCTCGGATTTGAATTTGGTGGAATGCTTGGTGGACTAACAGGTCTCGTCATTCTCGTAACCATGGCACGAAAAGGGATTCTCATGCCGAAACGCGTATGGACGTTCGATGGATACATGGATGAATTGAATCCATCTACCGAAAAAGTAACGTTAACATCGAACAAGCGTGAACTACCGCAGTGGAAAGCGTGGGCGCCTTATCTCATCTTGACAATTTTCTTAGTCCTCACCCGTACGGTTCCGTTTTTGAATGAACTGTCTCGGAGCGTTCGGATCAACCTGCCGAACATTTTGGGCGTAGAAGGAATCTCGACGTCTTGGGAGCCGTTCTACTCACCGGGCTTCATGTTCATCTTGACGATCATCGCAACATTCTTCCTGCACAACATGAGTTGGTCGCAAGTGACGTCGGTCTTTAAAGCGACGACGTTTGGAATCGTCGGGACAGTCATCACGTTAGCAGCCTCTGTTCCGATGGTCCGTATTTTCATCCACTCTGAAAATGGGGGAGCTGGACTTGCATCGATGCCGGTCGAACTTGCGACGGCAGCTGCTGACACGTTCGGTGGGGTATGGCCGCTCGTCGCACCGTGGATTGGGGCCCTCGGCGCCTTTGTCTCGGGGTCGGCGACCTTCTCGAATATGATGTTTTCAAGTTTGACAACGAACGTAGCCGAATCGGTCGGACTCGATAATACGCTCGCCTTATCGATGCAGATGGCAGGGGCGAACGCGGGGAACATGATCTGTGTGTTGAACGTCGTAGCGGTCGCTTCTGTTGCGGGACTGCTCGGTAAAGAAGGGACTATCATTCGATACACGCTCATGCCGATGATTTATTACGTCACGGCAACAGGGGTCATTGGTCTCATTTTGGGCATGTTTTTCTTAAACTAAATCAAGTTACAATTTTTTTACAAAATAATATTGACAATTTTCAGAACAGTCTGCTAAGGTTTGAGTAGATTTTAAAACTATGAAACGAGAGGAGCCAGAATGATGAACAACATTGCACTCACAAACACACTCAAAACATCATATGGCTACTCGTATTTAACTGCGTGACTTTGGCAGCTGGATAGGGGTAGTGTCCTTTCCCTGACCATGCAAAAGATTGAAGACTACTTCAAGCGCGCTTCATTTGATTGGTTGCACAATCAGGTGGAGTGCGCTTTTTTGCGTGCTTAGGTGGATTGGACGGAAGGGGGAAATCAGTCATGAAGCTGATTAAACAATTAGATTGGTTTATTAAAAGACAGAAACGGACGTATTTGATTGCCATCATCTTACTCATCATCACGGGAGTTGTAGATATGCTGCCACCGTGGATTATTGGACAGGCAATCGATGCGATTCGTGAAGGAAGTTTGACGACAGAACGATTGATCCTCATTGTGTCATCACTTTTAGGCATCATGGTGTTGTCTTATGTGATGTCGTACTTGTGGATCGCCCGACTATTCGGGACAGCCTTTTTACTTGAAAAGAAATTGAGAGGTCGTTTTTTCGGTCACCTCCTCAAACAAACGCCACGCTTTTATCAACAACATCGTACGGGGGACTTGATGGCACTCGCGACAAATGACTTGAAAGCGGTTGAGCGAACAGCGGGATTTGGGGTCATGACATTAGTCGATTCGTTCAACATGACGCTCATCGCGTTGACGATCATGGGTGTATTCATCGATTGGAAGTTGACACTTGCTGCACTTTTGCCGATGCCGATTCTCGCTTGGTCGATGAATAAACTCGGAAGCCAAATTCATACACGTTTCACGGCAGCCCAGGATTCATTTGGAGTGATGAACGACCAAGTTGTCGAGTCAATTTCAGGTCTCCGGGTCGTCCGATCATTCGTTCAAGAAGAGGCGGACACGAAAAAGTTTGATGACATCACAGACGATGTCATGGCGAAAAACATGCACGTCGCAAAAATCGATGTATTGTTTGAACCGGTCATCAAACTCCTTGTCGGACTCAGTTATTTGATTGGGCTATCGTTCGGGACGTATCTCGTCTTTACGAACGACATCACGCTCGGTCAGCTCGTCTCTTTCAACATTTATTTAGGGATGCTCATTTGGCCGATGTATGCGTTCGGTGAACTGATCAACGTCGTACAACGGGGAACGGCGAGTCTCGAACGAATTGAATCGACGATGAACGAAGCTCCGGACGTTGCCTCTACGGGGACGGTCCAGATCGACGTTCCGGAGAAAATCACATTTAAATCGCTCTCATTCCGTTATCCGAATGCGAATCGTGATTCGTTAGAGGACATCGTCCTGCACGTTTCGCGTGGTGAGACGATTGGGGTCGTCGGACCGACTGGAGCTGGGAAGACGACGTTACTCCGTCAGTTACTTCGGGAGTATCCGATTGATGATTCACTTCTCGTGAACGGCGTGCCGATTTCGGACATCAAACTCGAAACCGTTCGTGGCTGGAGTGGTTATGTGTCACAAGAACATCTTCTCTTCTCGAAAACGGTTCGCGATAACATTCGTTTCGGAGTGGATGATGTCTCGGATGAGGCGCTAGAGATGGCGATTCGTCTCGCGGCGTTTGATACAGATATTGAACATTTAGAGAATGGTTTAGATACGGTAGTCGGAGAACAGGGTGTCATGCTGTCGGGCGGACAGAAACAACGTCTGTCGATTGCACGAGCGTTGTTGAAGAATCCTGAGATTCTACTCCTTGACGATTCGCTCTCAGCGGTCGATGCGAAGACAGAATCACGCATCATCGATTCCGTTCGTACGAGCCGCGAAGCGAAAACGACATTCATCGTCGCACACCGTCTTTCTGCGGTCGCGCACGCTGACCAGATCCTCGTCCTTCAAGACGGGCGTGTCACAGAACGTGGCACACATGACCAACTGTTGGAGCGCCACGGTTGGTACTATGAACAATTTATTCGACAAGGAGAGTCGGAGTAATCCGAGAAAGGGGGAATCTCTCATGATCGATCAATATGAATTAGATCCAGTCCGTCGGAAGAAAACGATCCATTCACTCGTTGGGTACGCCAAACAAGTGAAACGCTCAATCTTCCTCGGATTGACATTACTCTTTTTAGCGGTCGGTGCAGAACTTGCCGGACCGTATATCGCCAAAATCATTATCGATGAGCATATCGTCGCCATCGAACGTGATTGGGTTCAAGTCGAGTCTGGCGGTAGCGTTTCCTTTAATGGAGAATCGTATGAGAAAGAAACGGGGCTTGATGGGCAAGACGTGGTTCAGCCTGTCTCCATCGTGCAAACGACGGACGGATACTATCTCGTCCCTGATGCAGTGATGAGCGGGGGGATCCGAGACGTCGAAGGAGACGTGCTGACGATTACACGAGGTGATGAGACGGCGACATATGATAATATCGTCTCGCTCTCATCGACCGACGTGTTCCAGTTTTATCAGACAGATTTACGAGCAGTGCTCATGCTATCTGGTCTCTATGTCGTCCTATTGCTACTCGCAGCTGGATTGAACTGGGGACAACAGATGCTCTTGCAACGTTCGGCGCACAGTATCGTGAAAACGATGCGTCTTGACGTGATGAAGCATCTACAAACGATCCCGGTACGCTATTTTGATCAGACGCCAATCGGGAAAATTGTCAGTCGTGTCACGAACGACACGGAGACGATTCGAGACCTGTATTTAGGGGTACTTGCCCGCGTCTTCCAAAGCGTCGTCATGATGATTGGGGTACTGATTGCGATGTTTTTCCTAGACGTACGACTAGGCTTCGTCTCACTCATCATCATCCCGATCGTCATCGTCTGGATCAAATTGTTCCAGCGTTTCTCGACGAAAAATAACTTCCGCGTCCGTGCGCTCGTCGCAGACATGAATGCACAGTTGAATGAAAGCATTCAGACGATGCCGATCATTCAATCGTACGTCCGCGAAGATCTCGTCTACGACGAGTTTAATGAGAAGAACAGTGACAACTTCCAAACGAGACGGAAATTGTTGAAATTGGATGCGTTAATGAGTCATAACTTGGTCAACTTTTTCCGAAACATGGCGCTCGCCTTACTCATCTGGTTCGTCGGGGCGCAAACACTCGGTGGGGGAAGCATCCTGACACTCGGGATCTTGTATGCCTATATCGATTACGTCTCGCGTATTTTTGAGCCGGTGACACAAATCATGAACCAGTTATCACCGCTTCAACAAGCGCTCGTATCGGCCGACCGGATGTTCCAGTTGCTCGATGAAAAAGGAGAGCCGGTCTCATCGGAACGCATTCCACGATTTAAAGGGGAAGTTGTCTTTGATGACGTGACATTCAGTTATGAAGCTGGGAAACCAGTGTTACAACAGATTGAACTACACGCGGCTCCGGGTGAGACGATTGCCCTTGTCGGACATACAGGCAGTGGGAAGAGTTCGATCATGAACTTGCTCATGCGCTTTTATGACCCCTCAAAAGGTGTTCTCCGCATCGATGGAATGGATGTGACGAAACTGCCGACTCAGGCGGTACGAGACCATCTCGGAATTGTCTTGCAAGACCCGTTTCTCTTCACTGGGACGATTCGTACAAACGTCACGCTAGGAGACGAGACAATCACGGACGAACAAGTGTGGAACGCACTCACGGCCGTCGGGGCGGATCGTTTTGTGAAGCAGTTGCCAAAAGGAATCGATGAACCGGTGATTGAACGTGGTGCTTCCCTTTCAAGTGGGGAACGACAGTTGATTAGTTTCGCTCGCGCCCTCGTC
The DNA here is from genome assembly GCF_018617655.1 of Exiguobacterium sp. s183. Taxonomy (NCBI): domain Bacteria; kingdom Bacillati; phylum Bacillota; class Bacilli; order Caryophanales; genus Exiguobacterium; species Exiguobacterium sp. s183. Next base: position 21,790 of record NZ_JACSKN010000005.1, on the reverse strand, counting down.
TTTGACCCGGCCATCCTCGTCCTTGATGAGGCGACAGCGAGTGTCGACTCGGAGACCGAGGCGCTGATTCAAGAGGCACTCAAAACACTCACGTACGGTCGAACGACGTTTGTCATCGCGCACCGACTCTCTACGATTCGTGAAGCGGACCAAATCCTCGTTCTCGACCATGGTCGAATCATCGAGCGTGGGAATCATCAGTCGCTCATCGAATTCGGTGGCGTCTATGCCCGAATGCACGAATTACAAAGTAAGCAACAAGCGATCAGCTAAGGAGGTCACATGGAAATTACGGGGAAATATAACCGCGCCAAAGTATTCAATGAACGGATCGATGACATGACGCGGAATCAGATTCAAACCCTTCTCGACCAACCGTTCACAGAAGGGGCATCGATTCGGATCATGCCGGATATGCATGCTGGGAAAGGGTCGGTCGTTGGAACGACGATGACGATTCACGATAAAGTCGTACCGAACTTAGTCGGTGTCGATTTAGGATGTGGGATGCTTTGTACTGAAATCAAAGCAAAACGAATCGACTTTCAGCGACTCGATGACGTGATCCGTGAACTTGTACCGAGCGGGATGAACATTCGCGAGACGGTTCATCCGTACGCGTCTGAACTTCCGCTTGAAGCGGTTCGAGCGCCGTATAAACTCGACCGCGCCTTGCGCTCGGTCGGGTCGCTCGGCTCGGGGAACCATTTCATTGAAGTGAACCGGGATGACCAGGGACGTACGTTTCTCGTCATTCATTCGGGTTCGCGCCATCTCGGGGTACAGATTGCCGACCATTATCAAGAGCGCGCGATTCAACACATGATGGAAACGAACGATGTAAAAGAAGCAATCGAGCGTTTGAAGACCGCTGGACGGCAGCAAGACATCTCGACGTATCTGGAAGCGGAACGTGAAGCGCGGAAACCATTCCGTGACCTGGCTTATGTCGAAGGGGAGGACATGGACGATTACATGCATGACGTGCGAATCGCGCAACAATACGCAGCAGCGAACCGTCGAGCGATGACGGATGTGATTGTGGAAGCGATGAAGTGGAACGTCGTCGATCAATTCGACACCGTTCACAACTATATCGACCATAACGCAATGATTCTGCGTAAAGGAGCCATCTCCGCGCAAGAAGGAGAGCGTGTCATCATTCCGATGAACATGCGAGACGGTTCGCTCATCTGTACGGGGAAAGGGAACCCGGACTGGAACTTCTCTGGTCCTCACGGAGCAGGTCGGATCATGTCCCGTTCAGCCGCGCGCAAACGCGTCGACTTCAAAGAATTCAAACGTACGATGGAAGGCGTATGGTCGACATCGGTTCGACCGTCTACCGTGGATGAGTCACCATTCGTCTACAAATCGATGAAAGAGATTATCCGTTACATCGAACCGGCGGTCAGCATCGATCAAGTCATCAAACCGTTGTACAACTTCAAGGCGAACTGAGTGAATTTCACTCAGTCTCGCCTTTTTCTTTTTTTCGCAAAATCTGATACGCTTACATCGAGGTGAACGAAATGGAAAAGCGGTTAAGTGATTTATCGAAATATGAGTTAGAGCAAGAGATTCAAGCCTTGCATGAGAGAAAGCGGAAGGCTGAACAAATGGGCATGGTCAGCGAAATCGAAGTTGTCCTTCGACGGATTGCGATTGCCGAAAGCTATTTGGTCGACCCGACATCGTTTCGTCCCGGTGAAACATATGTCGTCAACTACAACGACCAACCGTTCCGCTTAAAATTCGTCAACGGTGTCATGGGTTGGGGTACGTTTGAAGGGGACATGACAGAACGCGCCATCCCACTCTCTGAACTGTCGGAGGTGAAACGATGAACCGAAACGAACAATACGAGCGGCTCGCGGTCATTCTAAAAGAGAAGAACGACGTGCTAAACGATTCGGAAGCCATCACATGGGTCGAAGTGCTATGGGAAGACTTTGAGACGTCGCTCGCCAAGGCAGGCGAACCGTATCCAGGAGAAGCGAAAGCGTTTCAATACGTCATTCAACAGATTGATGCATACGGCGCACAGCTCCATTTTTTCCAAACGAAGAACGAGAAGTTTAAGCACTTGATGTCAAAACGAAATTTACATTGAATCACGTCCGTTGCGGCGTGATTTTTTATTTGCAATTCTCATTCAGTTCGTTATAATGAAGGTCGCTAATAGTTTGCTTGTAAGTATAGTATAGATAAACTTTCTTTAGTTGAACTCATGTTTCACTAAACTAGAAGGAGGCGTTCAGTCGTTGGAAGTAGGTCAAAACATTAAGCGACTCCGGATAAAAAAAGGATTGACCCAAGAGGAGTTAGCGGAGCGTACGGATTTGAGTAAAGGATACATCTCTCAAATCGAACGTGATTTAAGCTCTCCTTCATTAGAGACGTTATTTGATTTGTTGAGCGTCCTTGGAAGTTCACCAAAAGAGTTCTTCGATGAAGATTTGAATCAAAAGGTCGTATACACCGTCGATGACCGCACCACATATACGGATGAGGAACGAAAATATCGGACGGAGTGGCTCATTCCAGAATCAAATGAAAAAGAGATGGAGCCGATTCTCGTCACATTTTTCAAAAACGGAGAATTTAAGCAATATGAACCTTCCCGTTCAGAGACATTGGTATACGTCTTGTCCGGCAAAGTGGCGCTGAAGTTAGGTCATCACACTTATTTCGCTAAAGCAGGGGAAACAATGTATTATGTCGCCTCGGATTCACACCAACTCGTCAACGATCACGATGGCGAAAGTGAATGTCTCATCGTAGCGACCCATTCTTATTTATAAGTCAATAGAGGAGGAAACAGCATGAATGCAGAGACAATTATTCGTTTTGACCACGTGTCAAAGCGTTACGACGACACTGTCGTCCTAGAAGATATCAGTTTTGAGATTGAGCGTGGGAAGTTTTATACGCTTCTCGGTCCATCGGGATGTGGGAAGACGACAATCCTACGTCTCATCGCCGGATTTACCGACGCGACTGAAGGTGATATTCACTTCAGTGGGAAGCGAATCAACGATGTACCCGCCAACAAACGACAAGTGAACACCGTATTTCAAGATTATGCGCTGTTTCCTCATTTGAACGTATTTGAAAACGTCGCGTTCGGTCTCCGCATTAAAAAGTTGAAAGAAGCAGACATTAAAGCGAAAGTAGAGCAGGCTCTCAAGTTTGTTAACTTAGAAGGATACGGCTCGCGCGAAATCGATGAGATGTCAGGTGGGCAACGTCAACGTGTCGCGATCGCCCGCGCAATCGTGAACGAGCCAGAGGTCATCCTCCTCGATGAACCGTTGTCTGCCTTAGATTTGAAACTTCGTACAGAAATGCAATATGAATTACGTGAGTTGCAACAACGTCTCGGCATCACCTTCATCTTTGTCACACACGACCAAGAAGAGGCGCTCGCGATGTCCGATGAGATTTTCGTCATGAACAACGGGAAAATTGTTCAGAGCGGGACACCGACTGATATTTACGACGAACCGATTAACCGATTCGTCGCAGACTTCATCGGAGAATCGAATATCGTACCGGGTGTCATGCCAGAAGACAATGTCGTCACGTTCGCTGGCAAAACGTTCGATTGCGTCGACCAAGGGTTTGACCGTAACGAAAAAGTCGAGGTTATCATTCGTCCGGAAGACTTGGAGATGACATCCATCGATTCTGCGAAACTGATTGTCGATGTTGATTCACAACTGTTCCGCGGCGTTCACTATGAGATTTGCTGTTACGACCAAGAAGGGAACGAGTGGCTCGTTCACTCGACGAAGAAGTCGACCGTCGGATCAAAAATCGGATTGACGTTTGACGAGGAAGCGATTCACGTCATGCGATTAGGAGAGACAGAAGAAGAGTTCGACCGTCGTCTCGAATCCTATGAGGAGGTCCCTCATGAATCAAACTAACCAGACCGCAAAGACGGTATATTTGACGACATATTGGATTTGGATTGCCTTATTCGTCGTCGCGCCACTCGTCCTCGTCGTCTATTACTCGTTTTTTGATATCGACGGGAACTTGAGTTTAGAGAACTATCAGACGTTCTTCTCTTCGACGTACTTGTCGATGACGTTATCATCATTTTGGTACGCGTTCCTGATTACGTTTTTCTCACTACTCGTCGGGTACCCGACGGCGTACTTGTTGACGAAGACGAAGCATAAACAGCTTTGGCTCTTGCTCATCTTGCTTCCGTCATGGATTAACTTGTTATTAAAAGCGTACGCGTTCCTCGGGATTTTTGGAACATACGGCATCACGAATCAGTTTTTAGAGGCGATTGGGATTGGGACGAAGCAGATTCTCTTCACGGACTTCAGTTTCGTCTTCGTCTCGGTATACATTTTCATTCCGTTCATGATTTTGCCGATTTACAACGCGATTGAAAAATTACCACCATCTCTCGTCTATGCATCACGCGACCTAGGTGCATCGAACTGGACGACGTTCCGACGTGTCATCTTCCCGTTGACGCTTGACGGCGTCAAGTCAGGGATTCAAATTGTCTTTATTCCGGCGTTGTCACTCTTCATGATTACACGCCTGATCGCAGGAAACCGTGTCATCACGCTCGGTACGGCGATTGAACAACAATTCCTCGTTACGCAAAACTGGGGGATGGGATCTACGATTGCCGTCTTCTTGATCTTGGCGATGGTTCTCGTCATGGTCATCACGCGTGACTGGGGTGCGAAAGGAGCGGTCCGTCGATGAAACGTAAACGCTTTAAACTATCAAACCTATATTTGGCGGCCGTGTTCTTCATTTTATACGCGCCAATCTTATATCTCGTCTTCTACTCGTTCAACAGTGGCGGGACGATGAGTAACTTTGAAGGATTCACGCTCGAGTGGTATAAGTCACTCTTCACTGACACGCGACTTCTCGTCATCGTCTTGAACACGATCGTCATCGCCCTATTATCGGCGACAATTTCGACCGTGCTCGGTGTCATCGGGGCACTCGCCATTTATACGGCGAAACAAAAGTATACGAAGACATCACTCTTGTCATTGAACAACGTCTTGATTGTCAGTCCGGACGTTATCATCGGGGCATCGTTCTTGATTCTCTTTACGATGCTCGGGATTCAATTAGGCTTCTATTCGGTTCTCTTGTCGCACATTGCGTTCTCGGTTCCGATTGTCGTCATCTTGGTGTTACCGAAACTTCAAGAGATGAGCCCGACGCTGATCGATGCGTCGCGTGATTTAGGGGCAAGTACATGGGATGTGTTGACGAAAGTCATTCTCCCATATATCACACCAGGTGTGTTCGCCGGATTCTTCACGGCACTCACGTATTCGTTAGATGACTTTGCGGTCACGTTCTTCGTGACAGGGAACGGGTTCACGACACTTGCAGTAGAAGTCTACTCGCGGGCTCGTCAAGGAATCTCGCTTGAAATCAATGCGTTATCTGCGATTTTGTTCGTCTTCACCCTCATCCTTGTCATTGGATATTATGTGTTGGCGCAACGAGGAGCAAAGGAGGTTAGACGATGAAAAAATTAATCATCATGCTGGCTGTTCCGGTGATTGTCAGCTTCGGTCTCCTTCTTTGGATTCAGCAATTGAACGCTGCGCAAGGGTTTGGTGGCGACAATACGCTTGTCGTCTATAACTGGGGAGACTATATCGATGAGGATTTGATCGGTGAGTTCGAAGAACAGAGTGGACTAAAAGTTGTCTATCAGACGTTCGATTCGAACGAGGCGATGCTCACGAAAATTGAGCAAGGGGGTACGGCGTTCGATGTAGCCGTCCCGTCAGACTATGCGATTAGTAAAATGATTGAAGAGGATTTGTTGCTTCCAATCGACTACGAGAAGCTTGAGAATTTCGATAACATCGATCCACGCTTTCTCGACAAATCGTTCGACCCAGGTAACAAGTACTCGGTTCCTTACTTCTGGGGAACGGTCGGGATTGTCTATAATCCCGAAATGGTCGATGGTGAAATCACATCGTGGAACGACTTGTGGGAGATGCCGCTTGAAAATGACATCCTTCTTGCAGACGGAACACGAGAAGTGATGGGCTTCGGCTTGAACTCGCTCGGCTATTCGCTCAATACGACGAACAAAGATGAGTTGATTGAAGCGGAACAAAAGTTAGAAACGCTTTGGCCGAACATCAAAGCGATCGTCGGGGATGAGATTAAAATGTTGATGGCAAACCGTGAAGCAGCAGCGGCTGTCGTGTGGTCTGGAGATGCATCGGAAATCATGTACGAAAATGAAGAACTGACGTATGTCATTCCAGAAGAGGGGACGAATCTTTGGTTCGATAACCTCGTGATCCCGAGTACGGCACAAAATGTGGACGGTGCGCATCAATTCATCGACTTCATGCTAGATGCCGAGATTGCAGCTCGTAATACGGACTATGTGGGCTATTCGACTCCGAACGAAGCGGCACTCGAATTTTTAGATGAAGAAGTCACGTCAGATGAGCGGTTCTATCCATCTCGTGAAGTGACGCAAGAACTTGAAGTGTATGAAAACTTAGGGAAGCGGATGAACGCTTACTATAACGAATTGTATTTACGCTTTAAAATGCAGAGCAAATGACAACACATCCCTCACTCATTACGAGTGGGGGATGTTTTTTTTACCTCTTATAGGCTGATTCGATGTCCTGGACATGTTTCATCATGACAGCTGCGTCGACTTGTGTGAAAGATAATAAGGTCTCATACAGTTTCATTTGTGTATCTTGGTCAAAGACGAAATCTTGATAGGTGGTCAACTGTTTAGCCCATTGTTGACGATTCAAAACGGGAACGTCTGATGACTCAATTTGTTTGAGTGTAGAACGATTGCTGAATACAATCCATGAATGGAGATATGTTCGGTCGAGCCCGAGAACTTGCTCAATGGCTTTAAGATGTAATTCATTTTGTTTGATTGGATTGAAGAAGCGATGTTTTCTCCGACGTGGGAGTGTCTGCGTCCAGTATTGGTCACATGCACGCCCAAAAATCCATCCGCTATAATTTTTGGATTCAATGACGTGAATTCCAGCCTGATTGATGAAGATGACATCAATTTCTGTTGTTCGATCTTTCTTAGAGGGATGAGGCAAATAAAGATTCGTCAAAATAAGAGGTTGAGAGAATGTTGACTCGATGTCTGCCACACACAAATATTCACCATAAAGTCCTGTATCTTGAATGACTTTGAGATATGAATGCCGTGTCTGTTCATAGTATTGACTTCGTTTGTAGCGTCTAACCTTATAGACGATGATGGCTGCGAGTACGAGAAAAATCGGGGTGAAAATCACAAGCAAGGTCACAAATATATTCTCTAATAATTCGGTGAGTAATGTAGTCATCGAATGCCTCCCTTTTTCTCCACTATACATAAGAAATCAATCATATATGTATATTTTTTACAATTGAGGAGAATCGTTTTTTTTGAAATGAGAAAGGACCCATCGAAATGGGTCCTCGTGATTATATTTCATGCTTTAGCGCTTCACGCTCTTCTTCTGTAAAGACTCGAGAGCGTCCTAAAAATCGTTTTCCTTCGACACCCTCGAGGGAGAACATACCGCCTCGACCATCGACCACATCGATAATGAGTTGTGTATGCTTCCAATAATCATATTGTTTCTCGTGGATATAGAATGGGGTATCTCCAATTTCACCAAGGAGCACATCATGATCGCCGACCATGAACTCGTCGCGTGGAAAGCACATGGGTGAACTTCCATCACAGCATCCTCCCGATTGATGAAAAAGAAGTGGACCGTGTTTCGATTTTAGACGTTCGATCAGTTCGAGCGCGGCGGGGGTGGCCTCGACTCGTTTCACCATCTTAGAAGAACCCGAGCTTCTGTTCGCTGTAGCTGACGAGCATGTTTTTCGTCCGTTGATAATGGCCAAGCATCATCTTATGATTCTCGCGTCCAATCCCAGACATTTTGTAGCCACCGAACGCAGCGTGTGCCGGATATGAATGGTAGCAGTTGATCCAGACGCGGCCTGCTTGGATTTCACGACCGAACCGATAGGCACGGTTCATGTCACGTGTCCAAACGCCTGCCCCAAGTCCGTAGAGCGTATCGTTCGCGATGGCGAGTGCTTCCGCATCATCTTTGAACGTCGTCACCGATAAGACCGGTCCGAAAATCTCTTCTTGGAAGATGCGCATTTTGTTATGACCTTTGAAGATGGTCGGTTGAATGTAATATCCATCCGCGAGGTCTCCATCCATCATGTTGCGTTCTCCACCGATGAGACATTCTGCGCCTTCTTCTTTCCCGATCTCAAGATATGAGAGGATTTTCTCCATTTGTTCGTTCGATGCTTGTGCACCCATCATGACGTCCGAATCGAGTGGGTTGCCGAGTTTGATCGCTTTGACGCGCTCGAGCACGCGCTCCATGAACTTGTCATAGATGGATTCTTGAATTAATGCACGAGACGGACACGTACACACTTCACCTTGGTTCAAGGCGAACATCACAAGTCCTTCAATCGCTTTATCGAAGAAATCATCATCCGCTTCCATGATGTCCGCGAAGAAGATGTTCGGAGATTTCCCGCCAAGTTCGAGTGTGACCGGGATGATGTTTTGTGAAGCGTACTGCATGATTAAGCGCCCCGTCGTCGTTTCTCCCGTGAAGGCGACTTTATCGACACGATCACTCGATGCGAGGGGTTTACCTGCCTCAAGACCGAAACCGTTTACGATGTTCACGACACCTGGTGGCAATAAATCTTCAATCAGTTCCATAAGGACCATGATAGAAGAAGGTGTTTGTTCGGCTGGTTTTAAGACGACACAGTTTCCAGCTGCGAGTGCCGGAGCAAGTTTCCATACCGCCATCAAGATTGGGAAGTTCCATGGAATGATTTGAGCGACGACGCCGAGCGGCTCATGGAAGTGATAGGCGACTGTATCGTTGTCGAGTTCGCTGATTCCGCCTTCCTGTGAACGGATCACACCGGCGAAGTAACGGAAGTGATCAATCGCGAGTGGAAGGTCGGCATTGAGCGTTTCCCGAACTGCTTTACCATTCTCCCATGTTTCTGCATATGCGAGCATCTCGAGATTCTCTTCCATGCGATCGGCAATTTTATTCAAGATGACAGAACGTTCCGCGACGGACGTTTTGCCCCAATCCTCTTTTGCTGCATGCGCAGCGTCCAATGCGAGTTCAATATCCTCTTTCGTTGAGCGGGCGACTTCACATAATACTTTCCCATTTACAGGAGATGTGTTTTCAAAGTATTCTCCACCAGCCGGTGCGGTCCACTTTCCGTTAATAAAGTTCTCGTAACGGTCCTTAAACTGTACTTTCGTTCCTGCTGAGTTCGGTACTTCATAAATCATGTTCGTTCCTCCCTTTTCATACGAGATAGAGGAGTTATGTATGCGCTTACATTTTTAGGTAAGCGAACGACTCCCTTTTTTTATCGTAACGGTATGTTGTGATAAAAGTCAAAATTTTTCGACAATAATTTGTCAATCTTTTGTAAAAACGTTTTGAAGTCAAGGTTTTTGGTAATCAGTACATTGTGTACATCATTCAATTACCTATAAGGAGTGAACTAACATGGCAAAGACATATCAAGTTGACCCGGCGCACAGTTCCATCACCTTTACCGTTAAACATATGATGATTTCAAAGGTAAAAGGCGAATTTAAAGAGTTTGATATAGAAGCGAACGGAGACCCGAACGACTTGGCAAATGCGAGTGTAAAAGTTACGATTCAGGCAGCATCCGTGGATACAAACAATTCGGATCGAGACAATCACCTTCGTTCAGGAGACTTCTTCAATGCAGAAGAATATCCACATATCGTGTTTCAATCGACATCATTCCGCTCGAAAGGCGGCGGTGAGTTTGAGTTGACAGGGGATTTGACGATTCGAGGAACGACAAGGGAAGAAACGTTCGAAGTCGAGTATGAGGGAAGTGCAAAAGATCCATGGGGGAACATGAAACACGCGTTCTCCGGGGAAGGTTCTCTCAACCGAGAAGATTATGGATTGACATGGAACCAAGCGCTCGAAGCGGGAGGTGTCCTCGTCGATAAGAAAGTCAAATTTGAGTTCGAGCTGCAGTTCACTGAAGCTGAAGCATAAGAAAAGTCGCTCATCTGAGCGACTTTTTATTGTTCGTATACTAGTTTTTTCTGAAGGCTGTCTTCACTGAATACCCAACCAGTAAAGGAAGACAATACTTCGTTCGACTGTTCGTCTACGATGACGACAGCAACGAACGGATACATATTTTTCGAGAAATAACGTAGATTCGTGAAACGGTACTCGATCATGCCGTTATGGCGTGTCACGGTATATGTGTGAATTTTTGAAAACTCGAGGAACGCCTGCAGATCAGCATTTTTTCGAGCTTCGACGAAATGCAGATCTTCTTCCCCAGGCATCGGTTTGTCGCGGAAACGACCACACTCGATAACTTTCCCTTTTTTCACTTTCACGGCTCCGAGACCATCGCGGAAACGGACGGCGACGTGCCAATCATCCCAACCGATTCCTGGTGAGATGAATAATTCATGTGCACCGGCAAAGTGTCGTGCCACGGTAGCGAGCGCACGGTTACGCAATTTAAACTGAATTGCATAGTAACTAATGACAAGCGCAATGAGCAATGCAAAAATAGGGACAGTCGCACCGGTAATCATCCATAATGCATATGCACCGTAATAAGCAGAGAACAAGTACGGATCAAACGTTCCGATGACACCCCAGCCGATCCATTTTTTCGAAAATGGCTGTAGTGCTTGCGTCCCGTAAGCGTTGAACAAGTCGACCGTGACGTGTAACAACACAGCGATTTGTGCCATTACCCATAGGGAGGCGGGATTGACGCCAAGCACCGTACCGATGACGGCACTGACGATAATCGGCCAAGCAAGCAGTGCGGTGATTCCATGTGAACGACCGCGATGTTGGCGTAAATACGTACTATTTCCTTTTAACTTAAAGACGGTGTCGAAGTCTGGGGCATGCGAGCCGACGAGAGCCGTGGCTGTCATGGCCAGAAACATCTGTGCATCACCTGACACTTCCGGGCTGAGCGTCGCGATGGCACTTAAACCAAGTCCCATACCAATGTGTGTCGCAGTATCCAATGTGCTTCAGCACCTCCATCAATAAACACAATATAACGTCATCTATTCCTATTTATCATACAATATTTTTAAAACGAGGGGAAACACAATGCTTAATCTTGATAAATTGTTCACAAATTATAATATTCATCAATTCAATGAGGAGTTGGTCACATGGTTCAATCGTGAAAAGCGCGATTTACCTTGGCGTCATGCGAAAAATCCATATCGCGTCTGGGTGAGCGAAGTGATGTTGCAACAGACCCGAGTCGACACGGTCATCCCATATTACAACCGTTTCATGGAACGATTCCCGACACTTGAGGCGCTCGCTTCCGCAGAGACAGAGGAGGTCGTCAAATATTGGGAAGGGCTCGGTTATTACTCCCGCATCCGAAACTTACACGAGGCGGTCAAAGAAGTCGCTTCTGTTTATGATGGAATCGTACCCGAAGAGAAGGAACGTTTTGAAAAGTTGAAGGGAGTCGGACCCTATACAACAGGAGCGGTGTTGTCGATTGCTTACAACCAACCGGAACCAGCAGTCGATGGAAACGTCATGCGCGTCATGTCCCGACAATTCGGGATCTATGACGATATCGCCGTACCGAAGACACGTAAACTTTTTGAACAAGTCGTTCGTCGTTTGATGGACCCGACGCATGCGTCCGATTTTAATGAAGGCGTCATGGAATTAGGGGCGACGGTCTGTACACCGAAAAATCCCATGTGCTCGCTCTGTCCGGTCCAAGATACCTGTTATGCGTATGCGCATCATGTACAAGATGAGCTACCGGTCAAAACGAAAAAAGGAGCGGCACGTGTCGAAATGTATGACGCGCTATGCATCGAAAAAGACGGGAAAGTCGCCTATGAACAACGACCGGACAAAGGACTACTCGCTGGGATGTGGCAATATCCGCTTACCGAACGAGGAACAGGGGAACAGGTAAACGGAACTTATCTCGGGCAAGTGAAACACGTCTTCTCCCATATCGTCTGGTATATCGATTTATATCGAGTCGATACGCTCCCGACCGATGATGTCGTTTGGTTAGACGCCTCAGAGCGCGAGGTGAAGACGGTTTCTGTGGCTCAACAAAAACTAGAACGATTGGCAGGTGGTGAAAGTGAGACGGTTTGATGTAGAGTCGACATACGATACGACGGTTGATACGCTATGGGATCTATTACAGGATGCTTCGCTTTTGACGAAGCTGACAAAGTTTCCTAAAGTACGTTTAGTGGGGGATGGTACCTCGGTCGAAGGCAATGAAGTGAAGTTGTTAATAGGGGTCGGTCCAATAGAATTGCCTTGGAATAGTGCCATCACGATTTCAGGGAACCGGGCGTTCTGTGATCAAGGGAAAACACTGCCGTTTCCGTTCAAACGGTTCACGCACGTGCACCGTGTCGAGTCGCGTGACGGAAAGGCGGTCATGATTGACGAAGTGACGTTCGATAGCTATGTCCCGAACATACTCGTCGAATATTTCGTGCTTCGTCCGATGTTTCAGGAACGGGCACGGGCCTTCCAAAAAACACTAAATTCATGAAAATAAGAGATTTCCTTTTTCATTGGTTCTGAAAGTCGCTATAATTAAATATGAGAATTGTATAGCATCACAGCGGAAAGGAGGAGCTTATGAGCTTATTTCCCAAAGCAGGTAGCAAAATCGAGATACAGAGCTACAAGCACAACGGAACTTTGCATCGCGTTTGGGAAGAAACGCTCGTCCTTCAGTCGTCAAAAACGGATATGATCGGATTCAACGACCGCATCATGGTCAGTGAGTCAGACGGTCGGCAATGGAGAACGCGTGAGCCGGCAATTTGCTACTTTTCATCTGAGTATTGGTTCAATGTCATCTGTATGATTCGCGAAGACGGGATTTACTACTACTGTAATCTAGGTTCGCCGACTACATTTGATGGGGATGAACGTGCCATCAAATATATCGATTACGATTTGGACATCAAGGTGTTCCCGGATATGTCGTATACGATTTTAGATGAAGATGAATATGAGCGGCATCGTCGCGAGATGAATTATCCGAAAGCGATTGATCGAATCTTGAAGCAGAACGTGCAAGAACTGATCAACTGGATTCGAGGACGGAAAGGGCCGTTCAACCCAACATTCGTCGATGAATGGTATCGCGAATACGAAGCACGTTACCGGAGATGATTCCTCATCTCCGCTTTTTTTCTTAATGAAGGAGGAACTATGGGTAGTATTAAACGTTATCTGCAATTTGTTAAGCCTTATAAAAAACAAATTGCCCTAACGATTTTCGTCGGGATTTTAAAGTTTTCCATCCCGCTCGGATTACCGTTACTTTATAAATATGTCATCGATAATTACTTGGTGGAAGACGCACCGAAACAGGACTACACGACGCTCGTCTGGTTGTTCAGCATCGTCTTCTTCATTTTCCTAGTCTTCAAGCCGCCGATTGAATACTTGCGTCAATATTTGGCGCAGTGGGCTGCGACCCGTGTCTTGTTCGATGTGCGGAACAGACTGTTCGATCACGTCCAGAAGTTGTCACTTCGCTATTATTCAAACAATAAGACAGGTCAAATTATTTCTCGAATCATCAACGACGTCGAACAAACAAAAGACTTCGTCATCACTGGCTTGATGAATATTTGGCTAGACATGATTACCATCCTCATCGCAATCGGGATCATGTATACGATTGATCCACAACTCACATTGATTGCCATCTTACCACTTCCGTTTTATGCGTTTGCGGTACGTTATTTCTATGGAAGGTTGCGTCGTTTGACGCGTGAACGCTCAGCAGCGCTTGCTGATCTTCAGGGACATTTGACAGAACGTGTGAACGGAATGGCGGTCATTCGGAGTTTTGCGCTAGAGCCATATGAAAACAAGGCGTTCGAACAACAGAACGGCGGGTTCTTGAATGCGGCGCTTAAACATACGAGTTGGAATGCCAAAACGTATGTCGTCGTGTCAACCATCACAGATATCGCGCCGATCCTCATCTTCACAACGGCGTCGTGGCTCGTTATTCAAGAACAGGTAACGCTCGGTACGCTCGTTGCGTTCATTGCTTATATTGACCGTCTCTATGCGCCGCTCGGACGTCTCGTCAACTCGGCGACGACACTCACGCAGTCGGTCGCTTCGATGGACCGTGTCTTTGAATTCTTGGATGAGACATATGATATCGAGGAGAAACCGAACGGATTCGTCCCACTGTCGACAGCGGGTAAAATCGATCTTGAGCATGTGAGCTTTTCATATGAGCAAGACGGAACACGAGCATTGAACGATGTGAACCTTCAAATTCGTTCTGGGGAACGCGTAGCATTCGTCGGGATGTCCGGTGGCGGAAAGTCCACACTGGTCAGTCTGATTCCACGCTTCTATGACGTGACGGATGGAAGGATCAAAATCGACGGGGTCGATGTACGTGATTTCAAATTGCGTGCGCTCCGTGACCAGATTGGAATGGTCATGCAAGACTCGGTCCTCTTCAGTGAATCGGTCGCGATGAACATCCGCATGGGGAATCCGGATGCGACGGACGAAGAAGTCATCGCAGCGGCGAAGGCTGCTAACGCTCATGAATTCATTTCGAAACTGCAAGATGGATATGCAACACCGGTCGGGGAGAAAGGTGTCAAGCTTTCCGGAGGACAAAAGCAACGACTCGCAATCGCTCGTGTGTTCTTGAAGAACCCTCCGATTTTGATTCTAGATGAGGCGACGAGTGCACTCGACTTAGAGAGTGAAGCGATGATTCAAGACTCGCTTGCTCGTCTGACGAAAGGGCGTACGACGTTAATCGTTGCCCATCGCTTGTCGACGATCACCGACGCCGATCAAATCGTCGTTGTCGAGAACGGACAAATCATGGAGACGGGGACGCACGAACAACTGATGCGTCGTCGTGGTGCCTATTATGATTTGTATATGATTCAAGATTTAGCCGTAGTTGAATAACGAAAAAGTCGAGTCCTGATAGGGCTCGACTTTTTTAGTGGTCTAAAAATCGTTTACGTACATTGGGGGAAGGGAGCGTGCACACTTCCTTCTTCCCGAATAGACGTGTTCGATGTTTGGCGAAGAGATCATATCCGCGATCACGAATCCATTTGGGTACGAATCGGATGAATCGGAGCAGGCGCCAACGGCCATCAAGGTGCTCGGCAATCCGAATCGCTGCGTCTGATTTCAAGTAAGGAACACCTTCTTCAATGTAGACGATACTGTCGACTGATTCTGGGATTCGGTGTCGTGCTCGATACGAATGACCGACTTCGCTTTGGAGCGATGCGAAGTGAATCGAGGCATGTCGGTCGTGACGAATAATGAACTGGACACTGGCATCGCAAAAGTTGCAGTCTCCATCGAATAACACAATCGCAGGCAAGTGCTTCGCCTCCTTCATCGTACTGTTTTACCGTTTTGTCTTCATGTTAAACGTCAAGCCGCGAGTTGGCGAGCGGGTTGCATCTTATATAGCGATACATAATACAAGTAAGCACCGAGGGCACCAAAGATAAAGATATACCCGCTCATGAAGATAGGACCGATGAACGCACCGACGACGATACCGGCTGCCGCGACGAGTTTGGCACCATGGAACGTCAGGCCACCGAATGCAAGATAAGAAGCGCGTCGCTCAGGGTCGAGCAAATCGACTTGTTTCACTTGTCGAATCGGAGAGTAAAGAAGTTCACCAATCGTAAAGATGATCGCAAGTGCGGCGAGAACGATGAAGGAATTCATCGATGTGATGGCGGCATAGGCCGTCACGTACAACGATAATCCAACGAAGAAGACGGCTTTCTCTTTAAACCGCTTGACGAATGCGGTGACAGCGAACGTGATGGCGACGACAAGCAACGTGTTTTCAAGTTGCATAAAAGCCATCATGCGTACCCCGTCAAATGGTATTCCGAGAATTTGTCGACTTTCAAATGACTCGGCTAAATGGACACCGATGTAATTCGCCATATGAAACTCGGTCGAAAAGACGAGCATACTTCCGAGGACGAAGGTGATCCAACGACGGTCGCGCAACGCGATTTTATAGTTTTCGATGACCCCGTGAATCGGATTTGACGGAGTCGAACGGTTCCCAGTATACGTATCGACCAAATAACGTTGAAGTACAATCGTCGTGATTGTAAGAACGATTGTCATGCCGATGAAGAGAGCGAAGCGATGGTCTCGATAAAAGGCACCTCCAAGCATGACGCCTCCTGCGATGGCCAAATTGACGAGCCAATAGTCATATACATAGATGGCTTTTCGATTCGACTCCTCCATTGAATCGATGACGATCGCCTCGAGTGCCGGATAGTTCAACCCGTTCGACACGGCATGCCCGAAGTAAAGGATGGCAACGACGAGTGCCCAGTTATTCGATGGGTGAATGGCGACGGTCATACCAAGAAAACAGATGATTTGAATCACCTGACCAATTTGTAAGATAACTTTCCGATTGAAACGATCGGAGAAGTACCCACCGAATAGGCCGGTCAAGTAGCCGACGATCACGAATGACGTCATGATGATTCCGGCGGGCACTTTGCCAAGTTCTTCTGAAAAGTAGAGCGCCATGAATGGGAAAATGGCAGAGCCAACAATCCGAATGCAGAATCCGCAAACGAGTCGCAAGCGGACGTTTAATGGAAAATCCTTAAATTTCATATTCTGAGCACCTCCTTGGTTCTACTGTAATGGGGTACGATACATGAAAAAAAGAGACATTTTTAGTGAAGATGTCCCCTTTTAGGCAATAAAAAAGAGATGCTCATGCATCTCTTTCTCACAACTGTGCAAACGAGCGGTTGACCGCTTCGATTGTCTCGTCGATATCTTGTTCCGTATGTTCTGTTGTGAGGAACCAAGCCTCATATTTCGACGGAGCCAAGTTCACACCGTTTTCAAGCATCAACTTGAAGAAACGTCCGAACTTCTCACCGTCTGATTTCTCTGCACCGTCGTAATCAGTAACGATTTCATCCGTGAAGTATACCGTGAGCGCTCCCTTCAAGCGGTTAAGCGTGATGGTCACATCATGTTTGTTCGCTGCTTCACGGATCCCTGCCTCAAGTCGCGCACCGAGCGTGTCTAGTTTTTCATAAACGCCAGGCTGTTCGAGCACTTCGAGACAAGCGATTCCCGTCGCCATCGAAGCCGGGTTTCCTGCCATCGTGCCGGCTTGATATGCAGGTCCGAGTGGTGCGACCGTCTCCATGATTTCGGCTTTTCCGCCATAGGCACCAATCGGTAGGCCGCCACCAATGATCTTCCCGAGCGCCGTCATATCCGGTTCGATTCCGTATACTTGCTGAGCACTTCCGTATGTGAAGCGGAATGCTGTGATGACTTCATCATAGATGACGAGAGCACCATGTTCGTGTGTGATGTCATTGACAGCCTGGAGGAAACCTGGCTTCGGTTCTACGATTCCGAAGTTCCCGACAATCGGTTCGACGAGCACGCATGCGACCTGGTCTCCCCATTCCTTCATCATCTCGCGATACGCTTCGACGTCGTTGAATGGGACGGTGATGACTTCTTTAGCTGTGGCTTTTGTCACACCTGCTGAGTCTGGAGAACCGAGTGTTGCCGGACCACTACCTGCTGCAATCAGCATGAGATCCGAATGTCCGTGGTAACAACCGCTGAATTTCACAACGAGTTCACGACCGGTATAAGCACGGGCGACTCGAACTGTCGTCATCACGGCTTCTGTTCCGGAGTTGGTGAATCGTACCTTATCCATAGAAGGGATGGCTTGTTTTAGTTTCTTGGCAAACTCGACCTCGAGACGGTGAGGTGTTCCGTATAATAAACCCTTTGAAGAAGCGTTCATAAGCGCTTCATGAATGTGTGGATGGGCATGGCCGGTAATGATTGGACCGTATGCCGCCAAATAATCGATGTAACGGTTGCCGTCTACATCATAAAAATAGGCACCTTCGCCTCGTTCCATATAAACAGGGGCGCCGCCACCGACCGCTTTAAATGAACGGGATGGACTGTTGACACCTCCGACGATGTGAGTGAGTGCATCTTGGTATAATGCATCGGATGACTGACGATTTGATGAAGTAGTCATATGTATTGCCTCCTTATTCAAATTCGCACTTATTGTATCATAGCCGTCAACCGCATAAGCTCAGTGTTTGACGAGTAGTTGAGAAATCAGTACACTATTTATAAAGATTACTATGTAAGAAATAAGTTAATGTTCAAAACTATTTCGCATGAATTTTATAGAAGAAATGAGGGATTGACGTGGGAAGCGAAATGCTTGACCATGCTGTTCAGTCGCTCCGGGAACATGGAGTCAGAATGACGCCTCAGCGCCAGGCCATTTTGGAGTACCTCGTCACGGAGCACAGTCACCCTACAGCGGATGACATTTATAAGGCACTTGCCGCACGGTTTCCAAACATGAGTGTGGCCACTGTATATAACAACTTGCGCGTCTTTAAAGAAGTGGGTCTCGTTCAAGAGATGAACTATGGGGACGCCTCTAGTCGCTTTGATTTTGTGACGTCAAAACACTATCACATCATTTGTGACACGTGTGGAAAAGTCGTCGACTTCAACTATCCAGTGTTAGATGAAATCGAATCGGTCGCATCTCAATTGACTGGGTTCAAAGTCGATCGTCACCGCCTTGAAGTGTACGGAACGTGCCCGTCTTGCCAATCTGAGCAATCACAAACACATTAAAAACCACATCCGAATATTCGGATGTGGTTTTTTGTATCAGTCAGTTTGTTGCGACTGACGCTTGTTATATTTTTCATCAAACTCTTTACCTTCAAGTGAGCGGTCAATTGTGAGCGGTTCATCACAATGCATACATAAGTCGACGCGCCCGAGCATTTTCGTCTCTTTCTCACAGTTCGGACACGTGACGATGATTGCTTTTGTCGAGGCCATCCCGACGATGAAGTAAAGGGCAGAACTTGCGAGCACCATGATAAATCCAAGGAGCATAAAAATAATCATGAGCCAAGTAATGGATTTGGCGAGAAGTCCGAGATACATGACACCGATTCCGCCAAAAATCAGGAGTAACGCTATATTACGTGCACGGTTGATTTTGTTCCCCCGTTTTTTCATAAGTGAATCCCTCCAATAGTCTGTCTCTATCATAGCTCATCTTCAAACGGGTGAGAAGTTCCTGCACTTTTTCGGCAGGAGTTTTTTGAAAAGAGGGCGAATCTTGTTCGTATCGAAAATGACAATCGTCATATATAGTCAACTTACGATTGGGAGAGAAGGGGTCCAGATGACGATGGAATATGCGACTCGCACTATTTATTCAGAATATGCTGCATTAAAAACAACGCTAGGAATTATTGAAGTGAAGAAAAAACGAGCACGTGATCCGTTGACGGATCAATCGGACCGTCTGCTCATTGTCATTGAAGCGAGACCGGATCCATTTTGGACGGTAAAACATTATCAGGTCGGTCAAGAAAGAATCGTCTTGCACGTCGTTAGTGACTCGATGATGGACAGATGGATTGTCTTAAATGAAAACCGACGCGCGATTCATTGGATTGAAGACGGAATTGTTCTATTTGAACGGAATGAATACATCTTAGAATTGCGACAACGAAATCGTAATTTGACGAATAGAGAACAACGTCTTCAACTGTCGCTTTCGTTTGCGAAACTATTGCGTCGTTTTGAAGATGGTCGCTACTTATTTTTAGAAGGCGAATTCCAAGATGCCTTTACCCAGATTCACCATGCGCTCACACACTTGGCGCGACTTTCGATTCTAGAGGCTGGAATTCATCCTGAAATTGTTTTGTGGGAACAAGTCAGAGCAATCGATCTGGAAATTTATAAGCTGCACGAAGAACTTGTCGGGGGACAAGAGACACTTGAGCAACGAATCCATCTTGTCGTGATTGGAATGGAACATTTGATTCAATCAAAAGTGTTGCCCGGCACACTATTGTTACTTCAGACGATGCAAGAAAAAGAGGGGGCTTGGACGTTCTCCGAATTGATGGATCATCCAAACTTAAATGAGCTTCGTGTCGACCTCGGAAGTATCATCGGATTTTTAGTGAGAAAAGGATATGTTCGTACGGTCACGAGACCGACAAAGGGAGTTGGAGTAGAAGCAGTACTTTATGAGATTGCCTAATTCCACGTATGTAAGCATGATGAGGAGACGATACGTCGCATGAAATTTTTGAAGTTTAGCATCGGAACGATTTTCATTCTATTTGTCACGTTTGTGATTTCCGTCGTTGTCGCTCTCTTTACGATGGGAGACCCAATCACACAAGGACGCCCCATTCTTTGGACGATTTGGTATATGGCGGCTCTGTTGATTGTATGTATGGGGCTTTACGATTTTTCTCCTTTAACGAATCATAAAGTGAAACGGGTCCTCGGTTGGGGAGTTTTATCAGGTGTTCTTGTATTCGCTTCTGTCAAAGGGTACTACATGTATCAAGATCATTTAAAAATCGAAGAGCGTGGTGTAGAGTTGATTGACTATCAGCCGTTTACGAATTCGGAGCGATTGGCGAAATTGAATCATCCAACATCCGTTTCATTCGTAAATGGCGTGCCACGGTTGGATGGTGCGACAGCCCTTTACCCGATGTATGCTTCATTCGTAGAAGCGGTGTATCCAAACTCAGGAGCGTATGATCCGTATAATGATCAAGTGAGTAAAGTCGTCTCGACGACAACACCAGAAGCGTACAGTCGATTGATGAACAATCAAACGGACTTGATTTTTGTAGCGGGTCCGTCCGATCGTCAGTTGCAAGTCGCCAAGCAAAAGGACGTATCTCTACATATGACACCTGTTGGTAGAGAAGCATTTGTTTTCTTCGTTCATGAAGATAATCCGGTCGAATCTTTGACGATGGAACAAGTCCGTGGAATTTATGCGGGTGACATTCGCAATTGGAAAGAGGTCGGTGGCAGCTCCGAAACCATTCGTGCTTTCCAACGACCAGAGGATAGCGGTAGTCAAACAGCGTTGCAAAAGATGATGGGTGAACGGAAGTTGATGGCGGCACCGGTTGAAGATGTCCCTGAAGGAATGGGTGGAATCATTCAACAAGCCTCATCGTATCGAAATCATAAAAATGCGATTGGATTCTCATTCCGATACTATGCGACAGAAATGGTGAATGATCATAAAATCAAGTTACTTCGTATAGAAGGAATCGAACCAACTGTTAAAACGATTCAAGACGGATCTTATCCGCTGACCTCTGAATTCTACGCAGTCACTACGGAAGAAAAAGCAGAACAATATGATGCTTTTCTAGCATGGTTAGGTAGCGATGATGGTCAGGCGTTGGTTGAAAAGACAGGTTACGTTCGTCTTAAATGAAACAGGTGATCAAGGTTTACTTTTCGTCTTATAAACGAAGAGTAAATCTTTTTTTAAATTTTATTGTTTTTTGTATTGACGAAGTGGTAAATAGAGATTATAGTTATAAACGTTGTCACGGCAAAAGATTATTTCAGAAAAACAATTTGTGAAAAAAGTTGTTGACGAAAACAATTGAAACGTGATAGATTAATGAAGTCGCCAAGAGCGGCAGACGAACTTTGAAAACTGAACGATGAGGCAAAAATAAGTTTTACAATTTTTGAATGAAGCGCAAGCTTCGTCAATTTAA
>NZ_JACSKN010000004.1:0-324167 GCF_018617655.1 Exiguobacterium sp. s183 | reverse complement strand
ATGGTGCGGTCGAGAGGACTTGAACCTCCACGGTGTTAACCACCACTAGGCCCTCAACCTAGCGCGTCTACCGATTCCGCCACGACCGCAGCGTATGAAATTAAAATGGTGAGTCATGCAGGGCTCGAACCTGCGACCCTCTGATTAAAAGTCAGATGCTCTACCAACTGAGCTAATGACTCAAATAAAAGCTGGGCTGGAAGGGATCGAACCTTCGCATGTCGGAATCAAAATCCGATGCCTTACCACTTGGCTACAGCCCAACGTAAATGGCGGTCTTGACGGGATTCGAACCCGCGATCTCCTGCGTGACAGGCAGGCATGTTAACCCCTACACCACAAGACCAGATTACGTTTTTATTTGAAATGGTGGAGGATGACGGGATCGAACCGCCGACCCCCTGCTTGTAAGGCAGGTGCTCTCCCAGCTGAGCTAATCCTCCATATATGGTGACCCGTACGGGATTCGAACCCGTGTTACCGCCGTGAAAGGGCGGTGTCTTAACCGCTTGACCAACGGGCCAGTGTATGTGTCTTCTAAGTAATTTTAAGTGGCGGAGACGGAGGGATTCGAACCCTCGCACCGGTTTCCCAGCCTACTCCCTTAGCAGGGGAGCCCCTTATAGCCTCTTGGGTACGTCTCCAAAATAAAATGGCTCCGCAAGTAGGATTTGAACCTACGACCTACCGGTTAACAGCCGGTTGCTCTACCACTGAGCTATTGCGGAACGTTGCTTGAAATTATCGAAGTAACGATTTATATTGTAACCGCAAACCAGAAACCTGTCAATCACTTTCTTAGAAAAACTTTTATTTCGCATGCCGTCTCTCGGCGACTTCTATAAGATATCACGGTACAAAAAGACCGTCAACACTTTTTCTAAAAAAAATCAGGTAAAATGAAAAACATTTTACCTGATTCGAGTTTCTTCTTAATTAACTGTTCGGTTCAAGCATCGTCAAACTAATTCGTCCCCGGTTGACATCGACCTGTTCGATCCATACCGTAACGATATCACCGACCGCCACGACATCTAACGGATGCTTCACGTAGCGATTCGATAATTTCGAAATATGGACGAGCCCATCCTGTTTTACACCAATATCCACGAACGCACCAAAATCAATGACGTTTCGAACAGTGCCTTGGAATTCCATTCCAACTTGAAGGTCTTCAAGACTCATGACGTCCGTGCGCAGTAACGGCTTTTGAATATCTTCCCGTGGGTCACGTCCTGGTTTCGCTAACGACTTCAAGATATCCTCAACGGTTGGAAGTCCCGCATCTAATCGCTCACTCAATACATTCGCATCAACTTGTTGTAACCGTTCACGCAATGCAGCTGTTCCGACCTCAGCTTTCGAGGATCCGATTTCTTTTAAGATTGATAGTGCGAGAGAATAACTTTCCGGGTGAATCTCCGTCTGGTCGAGAACATCCTTCCCATTCATGATTCGCAAGAATCCAGCCGCTTGTTCGAACGCCTTCGCCCCAAGTCTTGGCACTTTCTTAATTTCCTTTCTCGTTTCAAAGCGTCCATTTTCTTCACGATACGCCACAATATTTTTGGCAGTCGTTTTGTTCAGTCCCGATACGTAAGTCAATAAAGACTCCGAGGCACGGTTCACATCGATTCCGACCATGTTAACCACGCTCTCCACGACGAATTCTAAAGATGCCTTCAGTTTATTCTGACTCACATCATGCTGATATTGCCCGACACCGACCGACTGTGGGTCGACTTTGACGAGTTCCGCCATCGCATCCTGGATTCGGCGTGCGATCGAGACAGCTGACCGTTCCTCTACTTTTAAGTCCGGAAATTCACTACGTGCCACTTCCGATGCAGAATAGACACTCGCTCCCGCTTCGTTCACAATCGCGTAAGCAATTTCACGCTCTGCTTTCTTTAACCAATCCGCAACGAATTGTTCGGTCTCCCTTGATGCCGTACCGTTTCCGACAACAATAACGGAGATTGGATATTTCTTAGCGAGTCTCGTTAGTACTTTTTCAGCGCCAGCGATATCGTGCTTCGGTGCCGTCGGATAGAAGACACCAACCTCTTCGACTTTTCCGATTTCATTGACGACCGCCCATTTGCATCCTGTCCGATATGCCGGGTCGATCCCCAAGACGACGACCTCGCGAAGAGGCGGTTGCATGTAGAGTTGCTTTAAGTTTTTCGAGAATACATCGATCGCCTGCTCCTCTGCCTTATCGGTTAACTCGCTACGAATCTCTCGTTCAATGGCTGGGAAGACAGATTTTTTATAAGCCTCCGTCACAGCCGCCTCTACAACTTCACGCTTCTCTTTCGGAAGTCGCTCATATGTACGAAGGACTTGATCCATGAAGCGTGCCTCGTCAAAAATGACTTTCACTTGAAGGACATCAGTGCGCTCCCCACGGTTCAAGGCGAGTACGCGGTGTGGTACGATTCCTGCGATTTTCTCTTCGTATTCATAGTACTGCGCAAAAATCTCTTTTTCGTCTTCCGCTTGTTTTTTCTTCTTCGAACGCAACAACCCTTCTTTGCGAACGCGGTCACGAAGCATCTGCCTTAATTTTGCTTCTTCTCCCCACTCTTCCCCGATGATGGCCTGTACGAGCGGAAGGGCTTCTTCTAGCGCTACATCCCTCGAGAGCTCTTCAACCATATCTGTTGAGTAAGGCGACTTGTCTCGGAACCAGTCCGCAAGCGGCTGCAATCCTTTCTCACGTCCCTGTTCCGCTTTCGTCCGCCGTTTCGGACGATAGGGTAAGTAGATGTCTTCTACTTGTTGAAGGGTTGTCGCCGCCTCTAGCGCCTTCGTTAGTTCAGGTGTGTTCTTTTCCAGCTCTTCTAACTTAGCAAGAACATCCGTTTTCCGCTTTTGAAGACTTTCTTCATATTGAAGGGCGTCCAAGATTGCTTTGATTTCGACTTCATCTAAGTTCCCCGTCATTTCCTTGCGGTAACGGGCCATGAACGGAATCGTCGCCCCTTCAGATGCGAGCTGTTGAACCGTCTCTACTTGGTTCACTTTCAAGTTTAACGTCTTAGCCACTTTCGTAATCACTTGAATCACTTCCTTTTATGATCTCTTCCAAAGTGTAGCAAACATTCAAACAAAAAAGCGATGACTCGATTAGTCATCGCTTGAGAATACTTCATTGAGTGGGACTTTGATGGCTTCACGCAGCTTTTCGAGTGCTCGCCGTTGCAAACGGGAGACATGCATCTGCGAGATTCCAAGAAGTTCTCCAGTCTCTTTTTGACTCATATTCTTATAGTAGGCGCATTCTAAGATGGCGCGTTCCCGTTCATTTAGGACGTTGAACGCTTTCTCTAGAATGAGACGTTGGTCGACCGATTCATATCCGCGCTCTTGGCTACCGACCAAGTCGAGTAACGTGACCGTACTGCCTTCGTTATCCGCCTCAATTGAACTATCGACCGATAGCGCTTGATAACTCTTGCCCATCTCAAGCGTTTCAAGAATTTCTTCGTCTGATACGCCAAGATGATCGGCAATCTCATCGATTCGCGGCGAACGTTGCAATTCAGTCGTCAACTCTTCGACCGTCTTCTTAATTTTCGGTCCGAGCTCCTTGATCCGACGCGGAACATGGACACTCCATGTTTTATCGCGGATGAATCGCTTGATTTCACCGATGATGGTTGGGACGGCAAACGATTCGAAGCTACGACCGAATTCTGGGTCAAATCGACGAAGTGCCGCCAATAACCCAATCATCCCAACTTGCACGAGATCATCGTGAATCGCTCGTCCACGCGAAAATTTACGGGCGAGTGCTTCGACGAGGTCCGAATAGCGATTGATGAGTAGCATTTGCACTTCTTCGTTTTGATCGTCTTGTTGGTAGCGTTCAATCCACTCTAGTACCTCGTCATCACTGTGATGGCGTTGTTGAGATTTTGCTGGCACTCTGATCCACCTCGTCCCTGTTAAGGAGTTTTGTCATCGTCACTTTGACACCGTTGTCTTTATTGATCGAGACATCGTCCATTAACGCTTCGATAAGGAAGAGACCAAGTCCTCCTTCGTGGAGCGATTCAATTTCTGTCGTCTCTTCGACCGGAGCCGCTTGACGCTTCACATCATCTGCGAACGTCTTGCCTGAATCTTCAATCGTGATTTCAAGACGATCTGCATATACGCCACAAGCGAGTTTGACCTCTCCATCTTGATGCTCTTCATATGCATGCTGGACTGCGTTGCCGCATGCTTCCGAGACCGCGATTTTAATATCTTCGATCTCGTCGTACGTATATCCCATACGGTTAGCGATTCCTGAAACGACTAATCGAACCACACCGACATATTCTGGTTTGGCCGGGAACGTCATGACCGTCTGTTCAACATTGTTCATTGCGTGCCACCTCTTACGTTCGAATTAATTGAAAGAAGTTTGTGGAGACCCGTCAATTCGAACAAACGATTGACTCGCTCCGTGACCCCGACAAGTGACAACTCTTTTTCGTTACGCGTGGCAATTTTCAATGCGCCGACGAACACACCGAGACCTGTCGAATCCATATACTCCACTTCGTCTAAATGAACGACCACATCTTGTTCACTGATAGCCGGATGCAATACTTCTTTCAATTTTGGTGCAGTATATGTATCCACTTCTCCGGATACGTAAAGGTGTAATTGTTCTCCAATGACTTGCTCACGAATCGATAAATCCATCGTCTATTCCCTCCTAAATGTCCGTACAGATAAATTGAGTACGATTTACTTTAATTCCCCACTATCAAAATCTTAAACCACTTTTTTAAAAAATGTTTAAAAAAAGACCGATACCTATGTACCAGTCTTGATCTATGTAAGGCTAGAGAGGGATCAATCCCATACTAATCTCTAGCGCTCGGTCAACTTTATGCATCGTCTCATCATCGAGATGAGTGACTTTATCCGTCAGACGACGCTTATCAATCGTTCGAATCTGCTCAAGTAAAATCACAGAGTCTCTCTCGAGTCCATGCTTCTCTTGATATACTTCCACATGAGTCGGCAGTTTTGCTTTCTGAATCTGAGCTGTAATCGCAGCGACAATGACGGTCGGGCTAAAGCGATTGCCGATGTCGTTCTGTACGATGAGAACGGGTCGAACGCCACCTTGCTCTGAGCCGACTACGGGCGACAGATTCGCATAAAATACGTCACCACGCTTTACGATCACTCTGCTCACACCCCACTTACTTGACGTAAGAGAGCGTGTTCGGCTTCGGCTTCAATCGTTAGCATCTCTTCTGCCATATTCAAGTTAAACGCGGCCATCTCTTGATAGCCTTTCGCCAATTCTTCACGCAGTGTTTGTTGTCGATCAGCAATTTCTTTAGACAAGTATGTCACTACATCGTTCAAGGACAGTGTTTCACGGTCTTTCATCGAAATCGGACCCCCTTGTTGCGAGAACCGATCTGGGACGGACGCTAGCGCACCCGCAGTTCGCTGCTTCAACATCTTACACCTCCAGAATCGTTTCATGGACTGGCGGAAAATCTCCCGCGTTCTTTATCAATATAACACGCGGGAATGGGAAAATATAGAGAAATCGAGAAAGAATTCAGATAATTTCACACGATTTGTGATTCACACATAGTGACGCGGTAATCGACTCGTGAACTGGCAAACGATCTCATAGTTAATCGTCCCTAGATATGACGCAAGTTCATTAATGGCGACGTTTCCACCGACAAGTGTCACATCCATACCGACCGGAAACTCTTTTGGAAGTCGGATCATGAAGCGATCCATGCAGACACGTCCCACAATCGGACAACGAACACCATTTACTTCAACTTCAAATCCGCTCGCCTTTCGTAACCAGCCGTCCGCATATCCGACTGGGACGGTACCAATCCATTCATCGGTCGATGTCGTATAGGTCGCTCCGTAACTGATCGTTTGACCTGCCTCGAGACGCTTCACCTGCATCAGCTGGCTCTTCAACGTAAAGGCCGGGCGGAGGAACGAATAGAATGTTTCCATCTCATGTGACGGATATAAACCATAGATTGCAATCCCGACACGGACCAGATTATAAGGAACATCTTGTCCTGCCATTCGGATGGCCCCTGCTGAATTGGACGTATGAATATAGCGGAACCGCTCATGTAGCCCATCCATCAAGCGTTCGAAACGTTCTTGTTGTGTGTAGTACAAGTCGCTCTCAAGTTCATCCGCTGTCGCAAAATGGGTGTAGATGCCTTCAATGACAAATGAATCGTTCGCTTCTTCAAGCAACGCATCAAGCTGCTCTCGCGTACGAAGACCAAGACGTCCCATTCCTGTGTCGACTTTAATATGAACCGTCAACGGTTTTTCTTCTATATAAGCAGCAGCTTCTTTTAACCATTCGGCAGAAAAAACGGACAACGTGACGTCTCGTTCTGCTGCAATCCCTGCATATTGGGGAAATTGCGCCTCCATGACTAAAATCGGTGCCTCGATCCCTGCATCCCGAAGTTCGATTGCTTCTTCTAATAAAGCGACCCCAAGCATCGTCGCCCCGTTCTGAAGGGCGATATTCGCTACTTCAACAGCCCCATGACCGTAGGCATTCGCTTTGACGACCGCCATGATGTCTTGCGGGATACGTTGTGTTAACTCTTGTATGTTATGGGCGATGGCCGCCCGATCAATCTCGATTCGACTAGGACGAAACATGTTGCCCCTCCTCTTCTAAGATGACTTGTGCGACGGCATATGCACTGCTATGACTGATGCTGACATGAATTCGTCCCGAAAACGGCGCAGTCATGATAGGTCGACCTGTCTCATCCGGTAAAATTTCAATGTGGCGCCACGATAGACCGTGCGCGATTCCGGTGCCGATTGCCTTGGCATAAGCTTCTTTTGCGGCAAACCGACCCGAAACAAACTCGATTTGACGCGGCAGTGGGTATTGTTGAATAAGTTCATACTCTGCATCGGTGAGCAGGCGCTTTAAAAAACGCGGTTGTTTCATCGAGCGAGCCATCCGATCAAGCTCGACGATATCGACTCCGATTCCTACAATCACAGGACACTCGCTCCTTTCCTTTTTTCCCCGTTTCCCTATACAATTGGAGAAAGAGGTGATGTTATGTTTAGTCGTACGGAAAATGTACAAACGTTTGTACGGGCATATCCACTCGTAACGCTGTTCATTGTAATCCAACTCCTTGTGTTTGTCATCGATTCTTTCGCTCCTGGTTTACGAATCGTGTCAACAGGAGGGTCGTTTCATTTGGCACTCGCCGACGGACAATGGTATCGCTTAGTGACGGCCAACTTTATTCATTTAAGTCTCGGCCACTTGCTATTTAATTCGTTTGCGCTGATCATCTTCGGACCAGCGATGGAACGTATGGTCGGGCATGTGAAGTTTGCTCTATTTTATGTATTCGCCGGGGCACTTGCCAACTTGTTCACCTACTTCACCGTCAGTAACTTGTTTTATCTACAAGCTGGTGCGTCAGGTGCCATCTTGGCCATTCTCGGATTCTATGTGTTCATTGGTCGTTTCCGCCGCACGTTGATGCTTAGCCAAGATGCCCGCTTGGTCTATATCTTCGTCGCCATCAGTGCCGTCTTTACACTCATCGGTTCGAACGTTTCGCTTTGGGGTCACGTGTATGGCTTCTTGGCAGGATTTTTACTTGCCATTCCACTCTCACGGTATGCCGTCCCGTATACACGCCCGATGCGCTACGGGAAGTATAAGCAACGTTCGTACGCGCCCCCAATTATTCATTCCGGGGACGGAAAATGGTTCTTCTACATCATCATCGGACTGGCAGTTTTCGGTTTATTGGCACAGTTCCTATAACAAAAGGGTGACACACGGCGTGTCACCCTTTGTCGTTACGTCAATAATGTCAGCATCAAAGCCTTCTGTGCGTGTAAGCGATTCTCGGCTTGATTGAACACCCATGACTGTGGTCCATCAATCACATCAGCCGTCACTTCTTCCCCGCGATGCGCCGGTAAACAATGAAGGAAAATCGCATCTGTTTTCGCAAGTGCCATCAAGTGACCGTTCACTTGGAATCCTTCGAATTTCAACAGTCGTTCATCGGCTTCCTGTTCTTGTCCCATACTCGCAAAGACGTCCGTGTAGACAACATCCGCCTCGTTCACAGCAAGCGTCGGGTCATCAAACAACGTAATACTGCCTCCAGTCATCTGAGCCAACTTCTGTGCATTCTCATAAATCGCTTGATCGACAGTGTATCCGCTCGGCGAAGCGATGCGGATATGCATCCCACTCAGCGCACCGCCGATCATGAGCGAGTGGGCCATATTGTTCCCATCTCCGATATACGTCAACACTCTTCCCGAACGACTGCCGAATTGTTCTTCAATCGTCAACAAATCTGCGAGCACTTGGCATGGGTGATGCAAGTCTGTCAATCCGTTCATAATCGGAATCGATCCGTGTTGCGCCAACGTCTCGACTGTTTCATGGGCAAACGTCCGAATCATCAATGCGTCCACATACCGACTCATCACTTGAATCGTGTCCGTCAACGGTTCCCCGCGTCCAATTTGCAAATCTTGACCACTGAGGAAGAGCGGGTATCCGCCTAGTTCGACGACACCCACTTCAAATGACATGCGCGTACGCGTCGATGCCTTCTCAAACAATAACGCAACTTTCTTACCTGTCAGTGCGGTCGCAAAAGATTGAGGCGACTGTTTGACGTCGCGTGCCAACTGAAGCAACGCATCGAGCGTCCCCGGTGTCAGTTCTTCCATCGTCAAAAAGTGTTGCATCGTCTTTACTGTCATTTAGCTACTTCCTCTCTCATTCGAATGGACTGTAAGGATTGAACCGGATTGTCGGTCATTGACTGACTCATTTGATAATACTGAGCCAACTGTCGTGACGAGATGATATGCACACCATTTCGGACGGCGATTTCACGTGCTTCCCGCTCGTCGGTCGCGTCCGAGAATAGTATGGCGACTTGTTGGAAATCCGTGACGTTTGCAAGTAGTGTATCCCCGAACTGTTCAAACCCTTTCCCACATGCACTCTGCGGACGGTTCATCACCCGTGTCGTTAACGCATCATACGTAAACCGTTCTGGCACATACGGGTGTGAACTGAACTGGAGTGTCTCACCTGTCGAACGCATCACTGGACCAGTCATCGGGTCGACGCCCGGCAATTTGACGTTCGAGAAAATCGGTGTCTTCACCGCATAGTTCGTCAATGTGCAAGGACTTGTCGGAACGTGATCGGCTAACGGCAAGCCGTAAGCCGCATATGTCGCCCATTCGATTAACGGTTCGCCCGTCACTTTGCTTACAATTGGTACGGTCCGAGATGCACGCGGATTGATTTCAAGGACATAGATTGTTTCTTCCTTCAACACAAACTGAATGTTCAAGGCTCCCTTATAATCGAGCGCCCGTCCGATTCGTTTGGCGATCGATTCGACTTTCCCTTGAATCGATTCACTCGTCTCGACAGGCGGCAAGACCATCGTCGAGTCTCCCGAATGGACACCCGCCGCTTCGATTTGTTCCAGGATGACTGGCACATACACCGTTTCCCCGTCTGTCACACAATCCACTTCGAGCTCACGTCCCGCTACATATTGATCGACAAGGATTGGATAGACAAGATTCGGTAACGCATCTGCTAACTGTTCCTCCGAACGAATGAGCAGCATCCCTTTTCCGCCGATCACATAAGACGGACGAAGGATGCATGGATAGCCAAGTTGTTGCACCGCCTCATTCAATTCTATTTGGGAAGACACCTCTTCTCCCGGGATGTGTTCGACTTCAATCGAATCCAGGAACTGATAGAAACGTTCCCGATCTTCCATTTGATCGATGGTTTGTGCGGAGGCGCCGAGTAGATGATACCCCGCCGCTTCTAATTCATGAGCGAGTGCGATCCCCATCTGTCCTCCAAACTGAATCAACACATCGTGACATCCTTCCGCTTCTAACACATGCATGACATCCTCACTCGTCAATGGTTCCACATATAGTTTGTCCGCAATCGAGAAGTCGGTCGATACGGTTTCCGGGTTGTTGTTGATCATAATCGTTTCCACACCGAGCTTTTGAAGCGCCCATACCGCGTGAACTGAACTGTAGTCGAACTCAATTCCTTGCCCGATTCGAATCGGTCCTGCACCGATGATGGCAACTTTCGTCTTGTCACTCGGTTTTACTTCAGTCGTCCCGTGCCATGAGCCATAGAAATATGGCGTCTGGCTTTCAAATTCGGCCGCACACGTGTCAACCATTTGGTATATCGGGTGAATTGAAGCCGCTTCCCGGAGCGTCTTGACGTCTGCGACGTGTACATTCATAATCTCGGCAATCTGTGTGTCCGTGAATCCGAGTCGCTTCGCCTGTAACAGTTGGCTCGGTTCCATCAAATCTTGCTTCGTCATCTGGATGATTCGTTTCAACATCTGAATGAAATGTGGTGTGATGCCCGTGATTTGCTGTAACGCGTCGCCAGACATGAGTTCACGGTCGAGTAAAGCAAGACAAGCATGCAGACGACGATCGGTCGGTGCCTCGACTTCGTTCATCAATCCTTCGACGGTAGCGTCCTGCATCCATTTTGGATAAAGCGGTGCCTGTTCAATCCCGGCGCCACGCCATGCTTTCTGCAATGCCTCTTCTAACGTTTTCCCCATTGCCATACTCTCTCCGGTCGCTTTCATTTGTGGACCGAGCGCGCGGTCTGTCTCGGCGAACAAATCGAATGGGAAGCAGGGCACTTTCGCCGTAACGTAATCGAGTGCCGGTTCAAAACTTGCCATTGTGTTTGTTGTGACCGGATTGATGCAACGGTCTAACGGTTCCCCAAGAGCGAGACGTGTTGCAATCTTCGCAATCGGATATCCGGTCGCTTTTGACGCGAGCGCTGAGCTCCGCGAGACACGAGGATTCACTTCGATCACGTAGTACTCTGACTTCGTCGGATGAACGGCGAACTGAATGTTACAGCCACCAATCACACCTAATTCGGATACGATTCGAAACGAAGCACTCCGCAACGTTTGATGCATCTGATCCGATAGCGTTTGTGCCGGTGCGAATACGACGGAGTCCCCCGTATGCACACCGACCGGGTCAATGTTTTCCATGTTGCAGACGATGATGCACGTTCCGAACGCATCGCGCATCACTTCATACTCAAACTCTTTATAGCCGGCGATGCTCTTCTCGACTAAACATTGTGAGATCGGACTCGCTTCAAGACCACGACGCGCCATCGTATATGCTTCTTCTTCCGTCGTCGCGATACCACCGCCTGTTCCACCGAGCGTGAAAGCTGGGCGAACAATAAGCGGAACACCCGTCATCTCGATGAAAGCTGCCAGTTCTTCAATCGATTCAATCGTCGTCGACGTCGGAATCGGTTCATGTAACAGCTCCATCTTTTGTTTGAATCGCTCACGGTCTTCTCCGTCACGAATGGTGTCGAGTGACGTCCCGAGTAGTTCGACTTCATATTGCGCCAATACTCCGGCTTCCTCGAGATCGAGCGCCAAGTTCAATGCCGTCTGTCCACCGACTGTCGCGAGCACATGAGTCGGACGTTCTTTCTCGATGATTGCGGTCGCTTTTTGTACGGTCATCGCTTCGATATATGTCGCATCTGCCATCCCAGGGTCCGTCATGATCGTCGCAGGATTGGAGTTCAATAAGACAACTTCACAACCGGCTTCACGAAGCGCTTGGCACGCTTGCGTTCCGGAATAATCAAACTCTGCGGCCTGCCCGATCACGATCGGTCCCGAACCAATGACGAGTACTTTTTTATGCATACACGTTCACTCCTTGCTGAATCATTTCATCGAAACGGTCGAATACGGATTGCGCATCGGTTGGTCCCGGACTCGCTTCTGGATGGAACTGCGTCGTAAAAAGGCGCCCATTCGGATGAACGAGCCCTTCAACCGAATGATCATTCACGTTCTCATAGAGCAGTTCGAGCGGGCTTTGTTCGATACTCATACGCTCGACCACATAGCCGTGGTTTTGTGACGTCATCCACACTTCGTTCGTCTTAACGTTTCGAACCGGATGATTCGAGCCCCGATGACCATATGTTTGTTTCTCAATTTTGCAACCGAACGCAAGGGCGAGTAGCTGATGCCCCATGCAAATCCCGAGTGTCGGATACGATAATGCCAATTCGCGAATGACTTCAATCCGTCCAAGATGGTCTCGCGGGTCCCCAGGGCCATTCGATACTAAAATCGCATCTGGTCGTAACGACGTAATGACATCTTTCGCCGTATCATATGGAACAGTCGTCACGCGATAACCACGCTTCACGATTTCTCCAACCATTGATACCTTCACTCCGAAGTCGAGACAGACGACATGTCCTTTCTCACCATTGCCTTCTAGAACCTGAGAAGTCGTCGTGACACGCTCTGTCAGATGATTGACAGGTTGAGTATCGATGTTCATATCTAGGTTTGATGACATGACTCCGAATTGATCCCCTTCTTCGCGTAACACATGGACGAGGGCACGTACATCGACTTGTGAAAGTACCGGAATCCCTTCCTTTTCAAACCACTCCTTCAATGCAGGGCGATCCCCGTGGTCTGCCAGAGTCTGAACGAGGACGCCAGCCGCTTGAATGCGAGCACTTTCGTTCCCTTCTGATTCCAGTCCATATTGTCCGATCAGCGGGTAAGTGAACGCGATGATTTGTCCTGTGTATGACGGATCGGTCAACACTTCTTGATAGCCCGTCATCCCGGTGAAGAACACGACTTCGCCACTTGCGTGTCGTGCACTCGTCTCCCAAGTTCCTGTAAATTGCATCCCGTTCAATAGGCTGATGCTTCCGTTCATACGACGCCCTCCTTCTGTAAAATGTGTTCAAGTTTCGTCAATGCCTCGTCGATTTCGGATTTCGTGACTAGGAGTGAGGGGAGGAAACGAATGACCTGGGGACCCGCCATCACGACCAATAACCCTGCCTCTGCCAATTGCGTGACCCACTCGGCTACCGGCTCTGTCGAAACCAGTCCAATCATCAATCCAAGTCCTCTCACTTCTACGAAGCGTTCTCCGTCCACGAATCGGGTGAGTCCTTCCTTCAAGTAATCCCCCATGTCTTTGACATGTTGAAGGGACGTTTGTGTGAAGAGAACATCTAGCGTCGCTTCTGCCGCTGCCATCGCCAACGGATTTCCACCGAAAGTCGAACCGTGACTCCCGGGTCCAAAGATCGCCGTCGCTTCTTCGGTCGTCAACATCGCCCCGACCGGGATCCCACTCCCTAACCCTTTCGCCAACGTGACAATATGAGGTTGAAGCGGTGTTTGTTCGAAGGCGAAACGTGTTCCGGTACGAGCGATGCCAGTCTGCACTTCATCGACGACGATTTTCACGTCATACTTATCTGTCATTTCTTGCAATGCCTGTAACCACGATTGATCCGCCACGACGACACCACCTTCGCCCTGCACGATCTCGAGCCAAACAGCGGAAGTTTCTTCATCGATTAAGTCTAGTGCATGCATATCGTTGAATGGCGCATGAATGAAATCGTCCACCATCGGTCCAAATCCTTGTTTCACTTTATCTTGCCCAGTCGCCCCGAGCATCGCGAACGTGCGTCCATGGAACGACTGAGTGAAGGTGATGATTTTCGTCTTCTTCGTCCACTTGCGTACCAACTTGAAGGCCGCCTCATTCGCTTCTGTTCCGCTGTTACAAAAGAAGGCTTGCGTGAGATGTGTTCCTTCCATCAATTTCTCTGCAACCTGCTGCTGACCGGATATCACATATAAGTTTGATGTATGCCACACCTGATTCAATTGCTCTTCAATCTTTTGCTGCACGTATGGATGACGATGTCCTGTCCCACACACGGCAATCCCCATCACAAAGTCTAAGTACGTGTTTCCTGATACATCCGTCACGTACGATCCGCTCGCTTTCGCGATCTCAATCGTTCGTGGTCCGTATGTCGGTAAAAGCGAATTCATAGTTCCCCTCCCATAATCTTGTCCCTTCCAGTGTTGCGTCACTGCCATCTCGGATACGGGCACTTTTGACCCCACCTGCCACTGCTGCTAGTAATGCCTCTACTTTCGGTACCATCCCGCCATAGATTTCTCCATTCGCCATCGCTTCTTGCACGTCACGCTCATGTAGCATTGGTTGGAATTCACCATGAATACGAATGCCATTTACATCTGTCAGAAGTTCGAATTCGTCCGCTTGTAACGAAACAGCAAGTGCCACCGCACAATCATCGCCGTTACAGTTCAGCGGTCCGTCCGCGCTCGCAATCACCGATGTCACGACCGGCACATGACCAGAATCCATTAATTGTTCGAATACGTCATTTCGAATCGCTACCACCTCACCAACTTTCCCGAGACCGGTGAGTCGGTGACCAACAATCGCATTCCCGTCGACACCTGATAAGCCAAACGCATCGATGTCATGTTGTGTCAGCGTCGACACGACATCTGTCTGCATTTCCCCGGCCAATACTCGCCAAGCCCCAATCAATACTTCGTCTGTCGTCACGCGACGTCCGTCTAAAAAGAACGGTTCAATCTGTTGAGACGTGCAGTACGCCGATAGTTTTGGTCCACCCCCGTGAACGATGAGCAGTTCATTCCCCGCTTCAATCCAGTCACGCCACTCCTCAAAGTACTCAGGTGCAATCGAGTCCCAAACGCTACCGCCCAGTTTGATGACTTTCCGCTTCTTCATGTCCGATAACTCGCATTGATTTTGACGTAGTCATATGTCAAGTCACACCCGTATGCCTGACCGTTTCCTTCCCCGTCATTCAAGTCGACCGTGATGGTGACGACATCCCGACTCATCTCTTCTGTCGCATACGTCTCATCGAACCAGACAGGGGTACTGTTCTGAAGGACGAGTTGACTACCGATGTGAAGATCGATTGCTCCGACGTTCACCGGGAACGGAACGGCACCGATGGCGGCAATCACTCTTCCCCAGTTGGCATCTTGACCGTACACCGCTGTCTTCACGAGGGAAGATCCGACGATTTGCTTAGCGATTGTTCGAGCCTCTTGGTCGGATATGGCTCCACTGACATTGACTTCAATGAGTTTTGTCGCACCTTCCCCATCTTTCGCAATCGCTTTGGCAAGGTCTAGACACACCTCTGTCAACGCCTGTTGGAACGCCTCATGCGCTGAAGTCCCCTCTTTGATTTCCTCCATTTCGAGTGCTCCGCTCGCCATGACGAGTACCATATCGTTCGTCGAACTATCCCCGTCTACCGTAATGTTGTTGAACGAGGCGTCGACACTTTTCTTTAACGTTTGTTGCAAAAGCTCTGGTGAGATGACGGCATCCGTCGTGACGAATCCGAGCATCGTCGCCATGTTTGGATGAATCATCCCCGATCCTTTGGCGACCCCCGCGATGGTCACGGTCACTTCTCCCTCTTCGTACTGGACGCTCGTCTGTTTCGTCCCGGTATCAGTCGTCAAAATGGCTTCAGCGAAAGCTTGTCCACCTTCCCACGCGTCTGTCGGTTGCAGATGACCGATTCCATTAACGAGTGGTGTCATCGGAAGCGGCTGACCGATGACACCTGTTGAAGCGACCGCCACCTCTTCCGGCTTCACTCCTAGTTGTGTCGCTGTCACGTCACGCATCGTATAGGCGTCTGTCAATCCTTGTTCTCCTGTACACGCGTTCGCATTACCACTATTGATCAATACTGCCCGAAGGTACCCATTTGATTCGGCCAGTGATGCTTTCGTCACTTGAATCGGTGCCGCTTGAAAGTGATTTGTCGTATAGACCGCTGCCGCACTCGCTGGTCGTTCACAAACGAGTAACGCCAAGTCTTTACGTTTTCGCTTTAGTCCCGCATGGATGCCACACGCTTGAAATCCTTTCGGTGATACGATGCCCGGCTTTTTCGTCGCCATGATGTCGATCATGCTTCATCCTCCTAAATGTATTGTGGTTGACTCAACAGTCCGAGCGTTTCTTCGAATCCGAATCGAGCGTTCGCATTTTGCAGTGCTTGCCCGGCCGCCCCTTTTTGCATATTGTCGATGACCGACACGATGGTCAGTCGATTCGTCCGTTCTTCTTTGTACACCCAGAGATCGCAGTAATTCGAACCGACGACCGACTTGATTTCAGGTTCACCTTGCTGCACTCGGATGAATGGTTCGTGTTCATACGCGCTCTGCAGTCGGCGTACCCACTCATCTTCTGAAACGTCATCGTTCGGCTGAGCTGTGATCGTCGCCATGATACCTCGATTGATTGGCAATAAATGCGTCGACATCGAGACAGTTGTTTTCTTCTCACTCCATGTATTCAGCGTCTGCTCAATTTCAGGAATGTGCTGATGGGAGTGAATTTTATACAATTGCACGTTCTCATTCGATTTGGCGTGATGCGTCTTCTCACTCAATCCCTTGCCCGCACCTGTGATTCCTGAACAAGCAGAGACGATGATATGCAATGGATCAATCCAATCATTATGAACAAACGGTAACAAGGCGAGCGAGACGGCTGTCGCATAACAACCAGGATTTGAAATCCATTTCGCGGTCGAGAGCTTGTCTCGATTCCACTCGGTCAATCCGTAAACAGCCTCTGCTTGAATGATTTCGTTGACAGGTGGCTTCCCGTACCATGTTTCATACAAGTTGGACGGTAATCGCAAGTCCCCACTCAAATCGATGACCACCCCATCAAAAGATTCCAACTGTCGTATATAGTCAGCGGATACGCCACTTGGTGTCGCAAGGAACAACAAATCGATTCCTGCTAAGG
Organism: Exiguobacterium sp. s183; assembly: GCF_018617655.1. NCBI lineage: Bacteria > Bacillati > Bacillota > Bacilli > Caryophanales > Exiguobacterium > Exiguobacterium sp. s183. Next base: position 307,370 of record NZ_JACSKN010000004.1, on the reverse strand, counting down.
CCTCCACTTGAAACGGTTCGAGTTTTTGTGCACCTGCTCGTAACCACGGATACAGTTCCGATAAGGTCATCCCGGCGCACGAATCGCTGATTGCTTTTTCTAAATGGATAGTCGGATGTTGTTCGATCAGCTTCAACAATTCCAACCCGGCATAACCTGTTACGCCGACGATGCTACACGTGATCATCTCTCTACCTCCTCTAAAGAATAAAATGATTGAACCATATGTATATTTATTCTGTCAATTGTATTTTTATTCATATGAAACAGCGAACTTTTATGATTGCTTGTGTAGTAAGGCTTTGGAGCATAAAAAAAGTCCGATGCATATGCACCGGACCTGTGATTAGATTTGATTTTTATGACGAGCCTCTTGAAGCGCATCGACTAAGTCTTTCACGTCTTCGACGAGGTTTTGAATTGTATCTTGGTTTTCTTCGTAGAGCGATTTCCATTCCATGACTCGGTCTTTCAAGTTGCCTTTCGATGACGCTTGAAGACCGACCGCGTGTGCTTCTGTCGATGTATTCGATGACTTCAACTTCGACTTCATGCCTTTCAATTGTCTCACTTGTTGATCGCGTGTTTCGCTATGGAGAAGTGATGCCGCTGCGCCGATTACTGCACCCGCAGCCATCCCCAACCAGAAATAATTCTTGTTCATAAAAATCCTCCCCTAACATGACGTTATCTTTTATTATAGATTATCTGACTCGGTGACGACATAGTGTTTTATGACAGGACCTGCACCTCGTTGTTCGACCGCCCGTTTCAGGCGATCTTCAAGCACCGCGTAGTCCGCTGTATCTCGGAAGTGTTTCCCACCAGATGTGAATTGGATGAATACAACCGCATGATTGTCGTCCGGGTCGACACCTAGACGGTACGCCGAAAATCCATCATGTCCAACTCCGAGCGGCGCCTTTTCCGTCAACAATTGATGAAACAGGAGCGAACGGGCATTTTCATCCGTCGGCACATTCGCATATAAAATATTTCCTTTTTTGACGAATTCGCCAGATGCCTCTTCAATCTCAAACACTTTTCCACTTTTGAACGGAGATTTTTCTCCTTCTGCAAGCAGAATCGTTTCATGTCCATTTGCCGCGACCACGCCCGGCTCTTTCCGGAGACGCTCGGCCACACTACCTGACGCGAAGGTCATATACAGTTTAGACAAGCTCCTCACACCCTTTCGCGAGTGTGATGTCTTTCTCCGTGATGCCCCCTTCGTCATGGGTCGATACGGTCAATGTTACGTTCCGATACTCAATCAAGATATTCGGATGATGATCGAGCGATTCAGCCAAATCCGCTACGAGATGGACGAACTGGATGGCTTCCGGGAACGTCTCAAGCCGATATGTCTTCTGAATCTCCCCGTTCACTTCTTCCCAACCGTTTAACCGTGACAGTTCATCTGTCAATTCACTTTGTGATAATACCATCGTCACAATCCCCTTTCCCTATACAGTCTACTGTCTTAATCTACCCAAACCGGAGAAAAATAATCTTCCGCGCATGATGTATAATGATTTAGAATGAGATGGACAGCCATCATTTTGATTACGAGAGAGGAGCATCTCCCATGCGCGCATTGATTGTTATAGATTATACATTTGATTTTATCGCAGACAGTGGTCGTTTGACTTGTGGGAAACCCGGGCAAGAGATTGAAGAACGGATTGTCGAGTTAATCAAAACGTTCTCGACCGAGGATTATGTCGTCATCGCGAACGATGTCCATGATGCAGGCGACACGTTCCATCCTGAAACGACGTTGTTCCCGCCTCACAATATTCGTGGGACGGAAGGTCGTGAATTGTATGGTGCAGTGAAAGAAGCATCCAAAACAGCCGACCATTGGATCGACAAGACACGGTACAGTGCGTTTGCCGGAACAGACCTTGACCTTCGTCTTCGGGAACGTGGGATTACAGAAGTTCATCTTGTCGGTGTCTGCACAGACATTTGTGTGCTCCATACAGCCGTAGATGCCTACAACCTCGGTTATCAAATCGTCGTCCACGCCGATGCCGTCCAAAGCTTCAACCCGGTCGGTCATGAATGGGCGCTCGAACATTTCGTCACGACTCTCGGTGCGACCGTCGTCGGAAAGTGACGTAAAACAGAAAGGAAAACATATGTTACATCGCAATTTAGCACTTCACACAGACCTTTATCTCCCACGCTGGATGTATATCTACTGGAAGCAAGGTCGCCATAACGAAAAAGTCGTCTTTGACCTCTATTACCGCTCGAACCCGTTCAGCGGTGGCTATGTCGTCTTCGCCGGACTCGAAAACATTGTCCACTACTTGGAGAACGTCTCGTTCACAGAAGAAGACATCGCCTATTTGAAAGAACAACTCGGCTTCGAAGACGAATTCGAAGATGTATTACGAAACTTTAAGTTCACTGGTTCACTATATAGTGTCCGTGAAGGAGAGGTCATCTTCCCACACGAGCAAGTCGTCCGAATCGAATCGACCATCTTTGAAGCAAAACTGTTCCAAACGGCGCTACTCAATATCGCGAACCACGAATCACTCATCGCGACGAAGTATGCCCGAATTCGTCAGGCCGCTCCGAACGAGACACTGCTCGAAGGTGGAGCACGTCGCGCACAAGGCGTTGATGCCGCCTATTACGGGACACGCGCCGCTTATATCGCCGGTTTCGACGTGACGAGCCTTGTTTCTGCCGGACGTGATTTCGACGTGCCGACAGGAGGGACGATGGAACATGCGGACATTCAGTTCCATGATGATGAATTGAGTGCATTCCGTTCGTTCGCAGAGATGTATCCAGACAACACAAGTCTCCTGATTGATACGTATGACACACTCAAATCCGGTCTTCCGAACGCGATCACGGTCGCAAAAGAACTCGAGGCGAAAGGACACCGCCTCAAGTCTGTACGACTCGATTCGGGTGACCTCGCTTATCTGTCAAAACGCGCTCGGAAAGCATTGAATGAAGCCGGTCTCGACTATGTCAAAATCGTCGTATCTGGTGATTTAGATGAATACGTCATTCAAGACTTACGCATGCAAGGTGCAGAAGCCGATACGTTCCTCGTCGGGACGCGTGGAATCACGGCTTACGAACAGCCAGCGCTCGGCATGGTATATAAATTGGTCGCTCGTGAGGGTGAATCCGGAGAATTAAAACCGGTCATCAAAGTGTCTTCTTCTAAAGTGAAGACAACGACCCCTCATAAAAAAGAGTTGTACCGCATTATCGACAAGGAGACGAAAAAGTTCAAAGGGGACTATATCGCCCTTGCCGACGAACCTGTCGAATCGTATAGCGAAATCGACTTGATTGACGTCCGCGACCCCGCCTTCAAAATCAAGACGCGCAACTTTAACGTCAAACGGTTGTTGCAACCGATTTTCCTCGATGGAAAACGTGTATACGACCTTCCAAGCACGACCGAGATTCGCGCTTACCATCATGAACAGATGAACGGGCTCTGGGAGGAGTATAAGCGCCTCCGTTTACCGGAAGTGTACTCGGTGACGTTCAGTAAACCACTATGGGATTTAAAACTCGATATGATTCGCAAAACGCGAGTACCGAAATAAAAAAAACGGTTGTGGGTACATTCCCACAACCGTTTGCTTATACCATCGTCATCTCGCCTGCTTGGCTTTGATCTTCTTTTCTCCGAAAGTAAAGCGCCATCGACAAAGAGAGCAATATCAAGACAAAATAGACGGTTCGTTGCCAAAACGTCGCTTCGGTGTCCCCTCGGAACAGTGCAATGATATAATCGCTCCCACTGACTAAAAATAGTCCGGCAAGCAAAAGAAAGATTCGATAGCCGGCCCGACTCCGCTCCCGTTTCACTTTGAAGAAAAGGACACCATAGTAGACGATCGCGAGAATCGTCACATACCCGATTACGCCAACAACCCAACTCATCTTGATGCCTCCCTCACTCTCTAATTTTCTGTTTCTTCCCCGTTATCTTAACACATTCTATTCGTCAGACTATGTTAAGATGGTCTAAAGAAAACGCGGAAAGGAACGATCCTATGAAAACGTTTCGCCTCGTCCAAGTCCGTCTCGTTCAAGACGAGTACGGCAATGAACTAAATTTACCAATCGATTTGCTCGACGGGTTGATCATCTCGAAAGAACATGATTCAGAATGGTTGCTCGAGATGCTCGTGCCGACCGAATCGGCCGTCACCCTTCACCATTACTTAAACAAACGAATCCTCATCCTCGCTGAAGCCATCATCACATCTCCGACGAATGCGCCTGCCGCACTCGCCTTGACCTTCACGAGTGAACGAGCCTTGAGCGATCACCATACGTTCGTCGCCGAGGGACTCATGTTGAATCCAAAACAAGATGCGACGAAACAAGTGCTCGACTCTCTCATTCAAGAAGGGGTCGCCACGTCGAATTTGAAACCCGCCTTCTTCGAGAAGAAAGTGGAGATCCAACAATCGTTCAGTCGCTCTGCCTTCAATCAATTGGTCAAAACCGGGTCATTCGAGTAATCGAATGGCCTTGTTTTTTCTTTCCCCAAAATGATTCCCCTCTCAAACAAAAAAGACGGAGAAAGGACCCCCGCCTCACACATAGATAAAGAACAAGATGACCATCATCGTCATTCCAATCACTTTTAAAAGCGTGCTGCCGAGAAACGCGAGAACCGTTCCGACACCGATACTCCATGCTTCACGTGTCGTCTTTCCGAGTGTCAACTCCGCTAAAAATGCGAAGACAAATGGGAAGATGAGGACCCCGACGAGCGGGAAGATGAACGGTCCAGCAATCAAGCCAATGGTTGCGCCCCATTTCGCCCGTTCTGACCCCCCACGTTTATCCACTGTTGCTCTGGTGACAACATAGTCTACCACAAACAAGAAGATGAGGAAGACCGATTGCCACACCCAGAATGTCCAGGTCAACGGTTCAAATGAAAAACCAAATCCGTAAATCATGTATCCGATAAATAAGAACAGAACGCTTGGAATGACCGGGTAAATGAGTCCGGCAAAAGCAACCACAAATGATGCGATGATGAATACCCATAGTAAGGTCGTCATGACATTCTCCTCATTTCATGATGGCCGGATCGGTGATATGATCAGCAACATTAATCGCCTTCACCTCAAACTGGCCATGTTGATGGATGATATAGTTCGAGCAGGCGTTTCGCATCGCATGACGGAACGTATACGTGTCATCGATCGCCGAGAGCGCCGCTTTAATCGCATGCGAATGGCAGACGACAATGATCCGTTTCCCGGGATACATCTCTACCAAATGTTCCATTCCTTCTAGGACGCGAGCACGCATCTCATCCTCTGATTCGAGACCCGGAACGCGACGCTCGTCATCGGCCTGCACCGCTTCATAAATGCCCTTCACGGGTTGTCCGGACGCTGCTCCAAACTCGCGTTCAATAAATCGCTCGTCCAATCGAATCGCATCATGCTCGATTCCACAGGCTGTCGCAATTGCCTGTGCTGTATGGACCGCACGCGTTAATGGACTAGAAACGATGAGATCCCATGTTTCTTGACCCAAAAAAGCTGCACTCTCTTCTGCCTGTTGGCGTCCGAGTGCATTCAACGGATTGTCTTCACGTCCTTGAATGATTTCTAAACGATTCCAATCGGTCTGACCGTGTCTTACTAAACATAACTCTGTCACTGCTTCCACTCCTTACTCTTTCAATCATCCCCCATCGTACCATCTTCCCTAAAAATCGCAACTTCAGACAAGACATTCGTCAATGAAACGATTGATCCGCGCCATCAACTGCTCTTCTTTGATCGGGTTGTCCGATTGTAGGAAACTCGCAAGCGAATGTGTTCCATTCGGAAACGAGATGAGCTGAACGTTCGCACCGACATCACTCGCATGTTCGACGAAGTGAAGGGCTTGACCAAACGGCACAATCGGATCTTTCTTCCCGTGTAAGAGTAAAATCGGAGGGGCATCAGCATATAGATGGGAGACTGGTGAACATTTCACCATCAGTTCACGCCATTCTTCACGGCTTCCCTCGTAAAACTTCAAATGAGCTAGCCATGTTTGGATGAATTTGAACAACAAGAAGTTTGTCGGCGGATATAAGGCGATGACTCCTTTGATTGTCGGAAGGTCATCCCCGAGTTCCCCTACAAATTGTTTGTGACGATCGAGCGCAGTAGCGAGCATTAAAGCTGCTCCAGCAGAGTCGCCCCACACGAGTAACTGACTCGTATCGAGGGTGAGCAATGATTCATGCTGCTTTAAATAGCTAAGCGCATCCGAGACATCGATGATATTGTCAGGGAAATACACCCCATCTTCAAATAAACGGTAATCGATACTGACGACGGCGATCCCTTTCCCCAAAAAGTGATCGAGTAACGGATGGAACAGCGTAACCATGCTGCGGCTCCCTCTCACAAATGCTCCCCCATGTGCATAGACCGCTACCGGGAACGGTCCCTCCCCTGGTGGGAGATACAAATCAAATTGGAGCGGACGATCATTGACAATCTTATACGTATACGTGTGGCGCCGGCGTGTTGTCGGTCGAATCGGCAATTCAGGCTCTTGCCATCTGACAAGTGACCCATACTGACTCCACACGCTGGCCCCGGCTGCCGTCGCCGCGGCCAGTGCCGCGCCCCCGACAAACCAGGCGGTCTCCTTTCTCATACAATCCACTCCTCGTTCCTTTTTTTAATCATATTCCCGCTTTTTTCAAAAATCTATCCATCAGAAGTCGGACTTGACGTGCTCCGAAGGTCACACTATAATATTACTCGCAGTCATAAAACGTAACAGTTACGATTTAATATTCAGATAATTTGAAAGGTGGACGACGAAAGATGAAGAAGACTTGGCTAGGTGCTGTCGCGGCCGGCACGCTTTTGCTTGGCGCGTGTGGGAATACCGAAGGAGACAACGCATCCGAATCGACAGATCAGAAACTAACGGTTTACGCTTCGACTTTTGCTTTGAAGTCAATGGCAGAGGAAATCGGTGGTGACCGTGTCAACGTGGAAATGGTCATTCTACCTGGAGCAGACCCACACACATATGAGCCCACTTCAAAGCAGATGACTCAAATTGCAGATGCTGACCTCTTTTTAACAATCGGCCATGACCTCGAACCTTACGTCGAGTCCATGGAGAAGAGCTTGGAAGGACAAAACGTCGCTTTCGTCAAAACGGCAGAGGACGTGACGTTGCTTGATGCAGCCGATACCGTTCATGTTCATGAAGAAGACGGTCATTCCGAAGATGAACATGCTCACGAAGAAGAAGGACATTCTGAAGACGAGCATGCCAATGAAGAAGAAGCGCATAACGAAGATGAGCATGACCATGGACAATACGATCCACACGTCTGGCTCGACCCGATGAATGCCGTTTCAATGGCAGAAGCTGTTGAAGCTGCTTTCAGCGAAGAGGCACCAGACTATAAAGACGAGTTCTCAGAACGGTTGAGTGCATTTAAAGACGAAGCGAATACCCTCGATGCAGAATTGAAAGCAGCAGTTGAGAATGGTTCGAAGTCGGAGTTACTCGTCACACACGCAGCATACGGCTATTTGGCTGAACGATATGGTTTCGATCAGTTGCCAATCGCCGGACTCACACCTTCTGAAGAACCTTCACAACAAGCCCTCAAACGAATCATCGAAGAGGCGCGTCTCCACGATTTGAACTATATTGCTTTCGAAGATACGGTCACACCAAAAGTGGCTGAGGTCGTGAAGCAAGAAATCGGCGCAGAAAGCGTAACGATCTACAACTTGGAATCTGTCACAAAAGAACAGATGGACAAGAGCTATTTTGACTTGATGCGTGAAAACGTCAAGGCACTCGAGACAGCCTTGAAATAATCAAAATCCCGAAACGAATTGATTCGTTTCGGGATTTTTTATACTTCGATCCGGCGGTCCAGCGTTTTCATCGTGACGAAAAGAAGGAGCAAGAGTGATACGGTCACACTCATCATCCATACGTCCCCATTCATGAAGGATGACCACTCCCAGTTGTCCGTGCTCAGTCCGAACCACACTTGACTGATGACGACTCCGCTTAGGCCCATCACACTAAAACGAAACCATGTCATATTTGGAACAAACCGTTTGCTGACGAAGTAACTATTCAACACCAAAAGACTAACATAAGCGATGAACAGCAAACTCCACGCTGTGTCAAATAGGGTCGGTACTGATCCGCCCGCTACAGCATACCCCCACGTCACCAAGAATACGATGAATAAGGTGAGTGTGATGCGATAAAGTGATATGCGTTTCGTTTGATAGGCGAGAAACGGGTTGATGAGAATACCAAGCCAAATGAGTGTGCCGAACACGTCCATGATCGAATCCCCTTTATCCATTTTTTTACATTATACCATGGTGGATTCATCTTTACTCATAATAAATGAGGACAAGTTCTTCTTGGGATGCAGCCGTCTCACAGAACTGTTGCAACTTTGTCCAATCTTCCCAAATCGTCTCGAACTCCTCTTTCGGTACGAGTGCCATGTCTTTCACATCATCCCGTCCGAACGCATGCAACGTGTCTTTGACGATGTGAAGTAGCTGTGGGGTCAAGATTCCGACCACGACCGCCTGTGCTTCATTCACAATCAACTCCTCGCCAACGAGCGCCATTTCCATATTATATGTGTCAGCCCCATCGATATACACCTCGATTTGACTGAGCACGCGTTGAAACGATTCGACATTTGGGAGCGTTAACGTGTCGTCCCGATTACGGTATTGCTCATGCATATGAATCAACCAGTCTAAAATCATCTCCGGATCTTGATTAAATGACACCCAAACTTCTGGGGAAACACGTACATAATGCGTCGTCTCCATACATGAACGCCCCCTTTTTATGACATTACCCGTCTTGTATACGTAAAAAAACCGCCTACGTGAATTCGTAGACGGTTCCATTCATCAAGAACGACTTGTTCCTGTTTTTTGTTCTTCTGTTTCGCTTTCCCAAGCTTCTACATACTCACGACCTGGAAGGTTTTCTACCGAGTCGACATAGAAGACCGGATCTTGTCCTGCTCGACGCTGTGACAAGTAGTCGTCAAGAACGGCTCGAGCCACTTTCGCCAAGCGGAAGATTGCGTACAAGTTGACGAGTGCCATGAGGCCCATGAACACATCAGCGATCGACCAGACGAGCCCTGCAGAGCGGACCGCACCAAACAAGACCATTCCGACAACACCGATGCGATAGAGCGTGACATAGATTTTTTTGTCCGAGATGAACTGAATGTTCGTCTCGCCATAGTAGTAGTTACCAAGAATCGAGCTGAAAGCGAACAAGAAGATCGCAATCGTCAAGAACGATGTCGCGACCGAACCGACTTCTGCTGTCAACGCCGCTTGCGTCAATTCAACACCGGCGAACGATTCTGAACCGGCAACTCCTGAAATCAAGATGATCATCGCTGTCGACGTACAAACGAGCAATGTATCCACGAATACGCTGAACGATTGAATCAACCCTTGTTTAACAGGGTGTGATACTTCCGCTGTCGCAGCGGCGTTCGGCGCAGAACCCATACCTGCTTCGTTCGAGAAGAGACCACGACGAATCCCTTGGAGTACCATCGCACCGATTGCACCACCGAAGAGTTGCTCGATTCCAAGAACTCCTTCTGAGAAGATGAGGCTGAAGACGTCTGGTAAGAGGGATACGTTTGTCACCATGATCCAAATCGCGAGTAAAATATAGCCACCCGCCATGACTGGAACGATGATACTCGACAAGAGCGCAATCGATTGAATTCCACCGAATACGACAACTGCCGTAATGATCGCGAGGACAACCCCGACGACTGTCGTGCTGATGCCGAATTGATTACTCACAGAAAGTGAAATCGTGTTCGACTGAACAGAGTTGAACGCGAATCCGAATGAGAACGTGATTAAAATCGCGAACAAGACACCGAGCCAACGTTGACCGAGCGCACGCTCCATATAGTAAGCCGGACCTCCGCGCCATGTGCGTCCGTCACGAATCTTATACACTTGTGCCAATGTACTTTCGACAAACGCAGAAGCTGCTCCAATCAAAGCGATGAGCCACATCCAAAAGACTGCCCCTGGGCCACCTAGCGCAATCGCTGTCGCCACACCGGCAATGTTCCCTGTGCCGACACGTGCTGCCGTCCCGATCGCGAACGCTTGGAACGAAGACACTTGGCCTTTCTCACGCGTCGTTCCTTCTTTGAACAAAAGGCGGAACATCTCAGGAATCATGCGGAACTGAACAAAGCCCATACGAATCGTGAAATAAATACCCAATGCGACAAGAACAACGATGAGCACTTGCGACCATAACAAATCGTTCGCCTGCGAAACGAGGTTCTCTACAAATTTCTCCATACTAATCCTCCATCATTCTAAAAATCTCAACAGAAAAAGTCATGTTAACTTTTTTAACATGACTAGAATTATAGGTAAATTATACGAAAATTGCAATATTAATTCGTTTTCTCGTATATATGAACTTCCTTCAAATCGTATCTCACCAACAAAAAACGAATCGGATTGCCCATCGCAACCCGATTCGTTATACAGTTCATTTAGATGAAGAGGTTTAAGTTTCCGCCCTCTGCTGCACCGAGATAAGCCGCAACACCACCGAGGTCGACCCCATCAATCAACTCTTCTTCTTTGATCCCCATGACGTCCATTGACATCGTGCAGGCTACCATCTTCACGCCTGCCTCTTGAGCTGACTTGATCATCTCTTCGACAGAAGGGACGTTCTTGTCGCTCATGACTTTCTTCATCATTTTTTGGCCGACACCACCGAAGTTCATGTTCGAGAGTGGAAGTTCACCGGCATGTCCTGGCATCATCATGCCGAACATTTTCTCAAGACCTTGTTTCTTCACTTCCGGCGCGTCCGGTTTGCGGATGACATTGAGTCCCCAGAATGTGAAGAACATTGTTACTTCTTTCCCCATCGCTGCAGCACCTTGCGCAATGATGAGAGATGCGAGCGCACGGTCGAGGTCACCGCTGAAGACGACCATTGACGCGCCATCTCCTGTTGGAGTGCCCGCTTGTGGCGCAGCCGGACCTTGTCCTTTTTGAAGGATGGCTTCGACACGTCCGTTGACGAATTGTTTCGAGACGAGTTTGTTACCTGTCTTCTTCGCCCACGCTTCGATATCGGCGAAGAACCCTGGGTCACTTGCGAGGACACGCAGTGTTTCGCCTTCTCCGAGTTCTGCAACTTTCTTATTTACTTCTAAAATTGGTCCCGGACATTGTAGACCACATGTGTCTAACATGACCGCTTCACCGATTGGTGCGTTCGTCATTTGTGTTGGCTCCTCTTCTACAACGGTAGCCGCTGTTTCATTTGATGTGTTCGCTTCTTCAAGCGCCTCGAAATCACGATTGATTTGTGACCATGTTTTATAGCCACCGCTCAAGTTCTTCACCTTGAAGCCGTTTTGACGCAAGATGCGTGATGCGAGATATCCACGAAGACCGACTTGGCACGTCACATAAATCGTTTCGCTTCGGTCATAGTTGTCTAAGTTTTCACGTAATGAGTTGAGTGGGACGTTGATCGATCCTGGAATCTTCCCAAGTTCATGTTCTGATTCGTCACGGACGTCAAGTAACGTCGCTCCGTTCTTCACGAGCTCATCGATTTCATCCCAATGCACGACTTCGTTATCACCAAGTACGACGTTAGAAGCGACATACCCAATCATGTTGACGGGATCTTTCGCCGAGCTGAACGGTGGTGCATAACTGAGTTCAAGGTCAGGCAGGTCAAGGACCGTCAAACCACCTTTCATCGCTGTCGCAATGACGTCGATTCGCTTGTCGACTCCGTTGATCCCGACACCTTGTGCACCGTAAATCTCACCCGTTGTTGGGTGGAATAAGAGTTTGAGTGACACCGGTGTCGATCCTGGATAGTATCCGGCGTGCGAACCTGGATGCACATGAACGGCTTCATACGTCTTACCGGCTGCTTTCAAACGTTTCTCGTTCCAACCAGTCGATGCGACCGTCATATCAAACACTTTCGCAATTCCCGTCCCCATCGTTCCGTTATATTTCACGTCACGACCGTTAATGATGTCGGCAACGAGACGACCTTGACGGTTCGCTGGCCATGCGAGTGGGACGACAGTTGGCTCTTGGAAGACATAGTCGAGCACTTCGACCGCATCTCCAATCGCGTAAATCGATGGATCAGATGTCATCATTTTTTCATTTACACGAATCGCACCGCGCGTACCTGTTTCAAGTCCCGCTTCACGGGCAATCGTTGACTCCGGTGTGACCCCGATCGACATGATCACCATGTCTGTATCGATGACACGACCACTCGTCAAATGAACTTTCTTCCCTTTTTCAGAGAATGAAGAAACGCCATCAGACAATTGAAGCTCGACACCATGAAGACGTAAATGTTCATGAATCGGCGCGACCATCTCACGGTCGAGTGGCGTCATGACTTGGTCCGCCATCTCGACGAGCGTCACATCAACCCCACGCTCACGTAAGTTCTCTGCCATCTCAATCCCGATGAAGCCCCCACCAATTACAGTCGCGTGTTTTGGAGCTTCGTCATCGACATAGCCACGGATTTTATCTGTGTCTGGAATGTTACGAAGCGTGAAGATGTCTTCTGCCTCGTCGATTCCAGGGATGTTTGGACGAATCGGCTTCGCTCCCGGTGAAAGGATGAGAACATCGTATGACTCATCATACGTTTCGCCTGTTTGAACATGCTTCACCGTCACTGTTTTCTCGTCACGGTTAATTTGAACCACTTCCGTCAGATTACGGATATCAAGTTGGAAACGTTTGTTCATCCCTTCAATCGTTTGGACGAGCAATTTTTGACGATCTTGAATGACGTCCCCGATGTAATATGGAAGACCACAGTTAGCGAATGAGATGTATTCCCCACGGTCGAACATGACGATTTGATTTTCCTCATTTAAGCGACGAAGACGCGCTGCTGCAGACGCACCACCCGCTACTCCACCGACGATTACGATTTTTTTACTCATTGTCCATTTCCTCCTCTGACGACTTCTCCTGGCCAACTCATCAAGCCATCTTCTATATTGACCACTTTATAGCCTTTTGCCTCCATTTGCCAAGTTGCTTGCGTGCTACGTGCACCAGAGCGGCAAAGAACGACATATTCTTCAGCAGGATCGAGTGTGTCGATCCATGTTGTCATTTCTGATAACGGATAGTTTTTGGCACCTTCGATGTGCGCTTCTTGAAACTCGTCGCGTTCACGAACGTCGACAATGTTTACAGGCACTTCAAAATCCATTTGACGTTTTAAAGCAGATGCTTTCATCATTAATCTACCTTTCTATTTTCGATTCCATCTATACCATTCGGCTTGGTAGCTGGCGCTCAATAAAGTTTGTGATTTATTGAACATTTAGCTTCCACGTCATTAATATACCCCCTTAGGTATTCAAATGCAAGAAATAAGTTTGACGAAATGTAGAATTTTTCATCACATCTTTATAAAGTAGTTGATGCTCGACACATACTCCCCCATGTATTAAGATGAGCCTACACAAGAAATAGTTGGGTAACTGAACAATTTTTACTATAGAGGTGAAGGACATGGAACAGTATCAATACGACCCGAAAGTACTGAATCGCATGAAACGGGTAGAAGGACAAATTCGCGCCATCATCCGCATGATGGAGGAAGGAAAAGAGTGTCGTGACGTCGTGACACAACTGAGCGCAGCACGTTCTGCACTCGACCGCGCCTCGACGATTATCGTGGCCAAGAACTTAGAACAGTGCATCATCACAGCGCAAGCAGATGGCGAAGATACGTCAGAAACGGTCGAAGAAGCCATTAAAATGTTGATGAAACGCTAGTTCCCCTTGCTTTCCCCGTCCAAATGGGGGAAAGTTAGAGTAACGACTTACTAAGGGGGATTTCCTTGTGAACTTCGAAGAAAAAGTAGAATCATTTAGAGCGCTCGCCGCTGAACGCAACATGACGTTCAAAGAGAGCGACACTGAAACGCACGTCACGTTTTTGACGCGTGAAACAACAAAATCCGGGGCTCAGCCCGTTATGATTATCGCTTTTAACAAAAAGACGACAGACGCTGAGTTATACGCTGCGACCGTCACGCACGTCCCAGACTACGTAGAAGATTTACCGATTCTAAATGCCTTGAACGAGTTCAACCAGGAGTTCAAATACTTCCGTTGCGTACTCGACAGCGATCGTGATGTCACGCTCGCATCAACACTCGACCTCGATCTCGGTTTCTCACCAGAGATCATCTTGCAACATTCATTCATGATGTTCCAAGCCGCAGACGAAGTGAACGAGTACATGCAAAAACTGTACACACAAGTACAATAATGAAAAGCCGTCCGGAACATTTCCGGACGGCTTTTTTTGAAACATCTTCTTACTATAGCTCGTATGGTTGACCAAGGAGGCGATTCGATATGACACGTTATGAACGATATGTAGAGGCGTTAGACGCCATCAAGGAAGCGACGAAGTGGGAACTGACAGATGACTTCCGGCGCTTGATGGCCATTCATTATGCGATTCACGACACCCCATTCGAGGCATCTCGATTTTCGAACGCACGCGATACATTGAAACAAAAAACGAAGATGTTTTCAAAGTTTAGGGGCAGTCAAAACCTCGTCTGGCTCTCTTTTCTCGATGCCAAATATGAAGACATCGGGACCGCAATCGACGAGGCCCTTCGACTAGATACGTTACTCGACCGAAAGCATTTCCGCTTCAGTTCATTACGGCCTTTTTTAGCGAATCAACTGATCAATGTAGATGAGCCTGAGCGAAGACTCGATGAGGCGACTGACTTATATCAAACGTTCAAACAACATCATCCCTGGTTGACGAGCGAGGAAGACTTATTATCGGCATTCGTGCTCGTTCAAGCGTTTGACGACGTCATCGATTTAAACGAACGGATCGAGCAGCATTATACCTTATTGAAAGATCGGCTACCGAAATCGAACGAACTGCAACTCGTCTCGCATCTTTTGACATTCAGCGAGTCTGCACCAGAAGAAGCGGTCTCTCGACTACTGGCATGGAAATCGCAGTTAGACGACGTCCAACTATCCATTCGACGTGAGCATTTGCCCGCGCTCGCTTTACTGAGCATTGTCGCGGAACCGAATACGGATGGCGTACACGCCATTCAAGAAATCGTGAATGCCGAAAAAGACAAACAGCGCTGGTTCAACACGCATAGCGTGCTTGTCGCCCTTCAACTCGTAGCTGCCGACCACATCACGGGAGAAGCGAATGATTTGTTGCTACACGGGACCTTCGCTCATTTGCTAGCGATGCAACAAGCAATGACCGCTGCTACAACTGCCACCGTTATCGCCAGTACTTCATCATCTACGGACTAAATCAGAAGATAGGTCGTAAGACACGTCAGTACGAATATAGAGTTCGCAATTTCCAAGATTCCAATCTTCATGATTGGGATTTTTTTGCCGTAAAACCAAACAGCGCGTATCAGGCTCGGTGCATAAGCCAATGCGAGTAGAGGATATCCAAGTGTAATAAACACGATGATTAGTAACATATGATATCCCCAAGAAAGATTTCGGTACATGATGCTCTTCTTTTCCCGAATCATCGTCTTGACGAAAAAGATGCTTCCCAGGAAATAGAGGTATGGTAAAACGAATACCCATATAATCGTTTCATCAAAGATGTGTGCCCCGTGGTAATAACTCGCCATTCCTCCGATACAGAATGACGTGACGGCACTGACGTCGTTCCACACGTTCCGCTCATCTTTGATTTTGGCAAAGTAGGCGTTCACGAGACCGAATGGAATCATCGCGAAAGCGAACCAGATGAGACGCGTTTGCACCCATAAAACAGGAATGATAGCTAAGGTAGCAATCATCAGATAAATCATCACTGTGCGTAAAAGCTCACGCGATTTCTTTCGCTGTTTGATGTATTGGAATAAAAAAAACGTACCCATATAGACAAATAGCCACGCGATGGCAAAAGGTATATGTGTCCACCTCCATCCTCCAACCGTTCCTCCAAGAACGAACGGTAAAATGAGCATCGACCATGCTCCATGTTGTGTTGGAATCATCCATTTCATCACACTTCACTCCTTCATTCATCAGTGTAATGGATGGTGATAGCATACGCTGTGAGATTTGCCACAAATAACGAAAAAGAAAAATAGGTAGCCTCAGCCACCTATTTCATCACATTGCCTGTTTCTTACGTTTCACATAGTTTGTCGCGTACACAACGCCAATGACAGATAACGTTAAGATTGCAAAACTATTCATTAACGTCTTGAACGTATACAATCCTTCAATGTTATTTATCACCATCAATGCCATTAGCAACACGAGAATACTAAAGTTTATGAGATTTCGATTTTTCATAAGATGCACCTCTCATTTCTAATCATCCTTTATGATATCATCTCCAGTGAATAAAAAGTTATTTTTTGTATGTTTTAACCAAATCTATCATTTATACTAAGTTTACAAATTGTTCAGTGAGGTGAACGTTGATCATGTCTTTACTACCACAAGACCGAAAAGGCCGATTCATTTTTAAAGGCATCCTTGGCATGAGTTTCATTCTGCTCTTCATCGGTCGAAGCGAAGTCCCTCTACCGATTCACGCAACAACTTCTTTTGTTCCATTCGAGATTCACACTCCTACGCACCTCCCTTTTGTCGCTGAGACCGAATATGCACATCTGGTCAGCCTAGGGCGGGTCGAACTCGTCTATGAAAATGAAGAGGAGTCTATGAGCATATGGTCGACTACGGAACTCGGATGGCACCATGTCGAAGAGTGGGAACGGTACGCACAAACCGTTCAAGGTTCGCCTGTCTACCTCAATGAGTCCGATGAACTCACTATTCTCAGCTGGCAACGAGATGGCGTCGAATACGCAATCGACTACCGCGGACATCAACTTTCGAAGCAGGATTTGTTTGACGTCGCGGCTTCGATGAACTAAAAAAACGATCTCACGCGAGATCGTTTTTTGGTGCAAGCTTAGGTTTGATAACCGCTGGTGCAGGTTGTTCGACCACATCGACTATCAACATCTTTGTGACGACACGACCCGCGATCGATACCGCGACGAGCGTATACAATGCGTTCGATAATGGTAAATAAATGAGTGAAATCCCAAGGACGATCACATCAAAGATAATTAAAATCGTACCGACCGACACGCCTGTCCATTTCGATAATCCGAGGGCGAATAAGTCGTCGCCACCGGTCGCTCCGCCTGACTTCAAGACGAGACCGAGACCATATCCGGTCACAATCCCACTTGCGATGGCAGCGAATAGCGTCGCTGGCCATACTTGAATATCAAACGTGAGCAAATCGAGACGGTCCCACATCGCATAACTGAGCGAAAGGGACGAAGCGGCTAGCACCGCCTGTCCGACAAAACGCCATCCTTTCCACCACAATGCAATGATAAAAAATGGGATGTCGAGCACGATCATCGAGATCGCCGGGTCGATATCAAATAAATAGCGACCGAGTAGCGATAACCCGACGAATCCACCTTCCGCCAAACCAAACTGTTCATTCAAATAATAATAACCGAACGCCATGATCAGCGTTCCGAGCACTATGGTAGCAACTCGTTTCATTCCGATTGTCCTCCCCGTTCTTGACGGAGAGGAGGATCCTCAGTCGTAGCTGCGGTTCCATCTGTTCCATCTCCGATCTTCCGTTTGTTGATTGATACACGTCATGGTGATCATTCAACGCTAGAAGTCCGGAAGTTGGAACAGAGGCCACGTCCTCTCGGTATCCATAAAGACCTTCCTTTCTCAAATTGCGCGTAATCTTGTACGTAGTTTACCACACATTTTGATTCAGTTCATGAATTTTACCTTTAGTGCATGTTACGTTTCGGTAAATCTTTCTTACCGAACCACCACCAATTCCAATCCCCAAACAGTTTCATAAGGGATGGAACGAGCAGGATCCGGATGATGGTCGCATCGATAAAGATGGCGAGGGCGATCCCGACACCGAGCTGTTTAATCGGGCTGACACCCGTAAAGGCAAACGCACCGGTCACGACAATCATGATGATGGCAGCCGAGGTAATGATCTTACTCGTTTTCGCCAGTCCCATCTCTGTCGCATAGTCGTTGTCACCTGTCTCTCGGTAGTATTCCTCGATTCGTGAAACGAGAAACACCTCATAGTCCATCGACAATCCGAAGACGAGTGAGAAGATGAAGACCGGTGTCAAAATACTGATGGTCTCCGCGTCATATACATAACCGGATTCGAAGATGATGACAAGTAAGCCGAACGTTGCTCCGAGACCGAGTACATTCATGAGAATGGCTTTGATTGGAATCAAGATGGATCGGAATGCCCACATGAGGATGAAGAACGTCGCCAAAATGACGGTGATCACTGCATATGGGATGCTGTCGTAAATCTCATCATAAATCTCTTCGTTAAAAGCAGCCGGTCCACCGACCTCAAATCCTTGATCTCGCCAATCGCGGACAAATGCCTGTGCTTCCTTGTCACTCGGTGGTACATCGAAACTCACGTTGACGAGGGCAAGATCAGTATTTCCATCAAGCGTGACGAGCCGTTCAAGCGGAGCGAGTTGTTCCGGGGCCGCTTCCACGAGTTGCGTGAACACTTCAGGCGTCAAACCGGACGTCGTCAAAAAGGTCGAGACATTATCGACAATCCCTACTTCGTTTAACTCGTCTGTGAGCGTTGTCAGTTCTTCTAAAATCATCGGGTCCGTCAAATCATTCGCTTCGAACAAAATGACCGCATCGGTTGAGTTTTCTCCGAACACTTCGTCAAATCGCTCAAGTGCCGCCCGTGATTCATACGAAGTCGGGAGCGCATCTGCGTCCGGAATGTTCAGCTCTAAGTCACGGACGAACCAAAGGCTCGGTAGCAGTAACAATAACGCAACGAGCGTCATCGTCACAGGTCGCTTCATGACGAAGCGGGCAAGCTTTTGCCAGCGTTTTTCTGACTTCGTTTCGTCAGACTTGATGATCCGCCCTTTATTCAAAGCGTCCCCTACTAAGTAAAGAGATGACGGCAAGAGTGTCAGTGCGGACAACACAGCCCCCGCGACGGCAATGAGCGCACCGAGTGCGACTGCCTGGAAGACATCGACCTGGATAAAGAGTAGACCGGCTAACCCGACAAAGACACATAATCCAGAAAAGAGAATCGAACGTCCTGCCGTCGCCACCGTTCGGACGATAGCTTCTTCTCTCGACTGCCCACGCGTCAACTCTTCGCGATACCGATTGACGAGGAGCAATGAGAAATCAATCCCGAGCGCAATGGCAATCATCGCCACGGCGTTCAAGACGAATATGGATAATTCCATGTTTTGCGCAAAAAAGAATAGAGACCCTGCCGCTACGATGAACGTGATGAGTCCGACGAGCAACGGCATGAGTGCCGCGAGCGGCGTTCCAAAAACAAGTAACAATACGACGAGAGCAACCGGAATCCCGATCAACTCTGCTCGAATCAAGTCATTTTTCGATGCCTCGTTCAAGTCGTCTGCAAATACCGGTTCCCCAGTCAACCGCACTTCTGTATCTGTGTCTGTGATCAGGGCGTCACGAACCGCCTCAATCGAAGATTCGGCTGCTTCATAGTCTTCAAATTCAAGCACAAAGTACGAGACGTCGCCTGAACGAGCATCTGGATTCTCTGACGGCGTAATGACACCATCAATCGACCGAATTGCTTCGAACCGTTGCTGTTGTTCGTCCATGACCGTTTCTATTTCTCCGCCTTCAAACAAGACGATCATCGAGGCACCGGCACGGTCGAACCGTTCATTCAACGTATCTTCTACTTGTTGGAATCGCCCGTCTTGAATCGCGAAGCCGTTTCCTCTCAACTCACCCGGGAGCTGCAGTCCAAAATAGACCGACCCTGCGAGTAAAATCGTCCAAATGAGTAGTACTCCATATCGAAAGCGAACCAATTGCCTACCTAACCATTCCATCCTCGTCACTCCTCCCTGTCTAACCATCTACTTCCCGTTTCTCTCTTCATTCATCATCACTTCACAAAAAATTCCTGAACCTGTTTCGGGTTCAGGATTCTTGTCGTTCAAAGACTTGAAGCCAACTATGGCAAAATCGTGGTGGTGCGGATAGAACAACGAGTCGATCTCCTTGGTCATCTAACAGCATGACCTTCAGCAATTGGTTGTCCGCGCACACCGTCGAACAAAACAGTTCTTCTTCTCGACGAAACAGTTGGAACGCTTCGGTCGAAGTGATTGCCGTCGTTTCACCGACTTGATCGAGGATGACCGTATCACGGTCCCCTTCATACGGAATACGCCAGTGCTCATTCGTTTTCACATTCTCCACTAAAAAGTGATGCGTGTTTTCATCAAATAAGGTCACACATGTTTCAGGTGTGAATCGTTCAAAATCATACGTCCCTTGATATGCCAGCTCGATGATGTTCCCAAAGAGCGGAACTTCTTCGTAGCGACTATATCGAAACGTATGATCGTGGAGATTCAAAGCCACGACATCCGATTCGGCTGAATATAAGAAGATGTCATCGCCTTGCCAATAGTGCAAATTGCTAAACCAGTCACCGTTAAAACGTTGTGGAATCGCATGCGTCTCCATCTGTCCTTTTTGTAAATCAATGACTCCGTAAAGTCCTTTTTCTCGGAACCATGCCACGGCACGCGTCGCATTCGGTTCCACATATAGGGCGCACGGTGTCCAAGCCCAGTCAATCTCCCAGCGAATTTGGGACGACTCGTCAAAGAACAAAAATCCGGTTTGCGCCAAGTACAACATCCAACCTTCACCGACACGTTCTAACCATTCGATCGTTTGATGAAATTGAAAGTCTGCTGTTTGTTTGTACATTTGATCACTTCCTAATTTCAGCTTAGCAACGACCGAAGCGAAATTCGATTTTGAATGTGTTCGTTCAACACATTTTCGATTTTCCTGTATACTGTCGGTATAGATGAATGGTTCAGAAAGGAGTATACCGATGCGCCCATTACAATTATCACCAGAGACCGCGGTTGAGCTTGCGAAAAAGTTGAACGTCCCGCTCGAAGAATTGATGCATATGCCAAAGCATATTCTCGTTCAAAAAATGATGCAACTCGAGGCATCTCAAACAGAGGAAGACACACCAAAGGAGACGGATTAACGTCTCCTTTTTGGTTACTGTTCTTTACGTTTTCGTTTTTTCGATACGTACCAGAGACCACCGAGCACGGCGAGTGCAGCACCTCCGGCAACAGCGTATTTGCTGTAGTCCGGACGACGCTCCGTCACCACGAGTGTCGATAGTGGTGCGACTGTCAGATGACGGTCTTCAATTTGACGCGGCGCCGTCAGATTGACGGTATGGTCTTCCACGTTTACTTCAAACTTACCGGACGGAAGTTTAATCTCGACCGCTTCCTCTAACGCGTTATGATACACGACATGTCGTTCTACATACCCTTCGACGTGGCGGCTCAACTCGAATGCGATCACGCCTTCTTCTTCATCGAAGAAACGTAAGTGTTTTCGAATCTGTTCCGTGTTCTCGAGTCGGAAGAGCGGATACTGTTTCCGCAGGCGCAAGAGACCTTTCACATATTCCACACTCGGCGCTTCTTGTTCTGCACGTGTCCAGTCGACACGGTTGACGACCTCACCTGAGTTAAAGCTGTTCTCGTCTCCATCCTTTGTCCGGAAGAACTCTTGCCCACTATGGAGGAACGGAATCCCTTGTCCGAGAAGTACGATGGATGTCGCCAAACGATGACGGCGACGGCGTGTCGTCTCATCATCTTCCGGATTCGTCACGGACAACTTGTCCCAAAGCGTCAAGTTATCGTGACATTCGACATAGTTGACGACCTGGTTCGGTTCATCGGCAAAACTTTGGCTCGTAATCCCGCCAGCGATTCCTCGTTTCACGTCAGCCGTCATGTCTGTGTTGCCGCTCACCCAGCCTGGTAAGTCCTCGATGAACACGTCTCCACGGACACCGTCTCGAATCCCATCATTAAATTGCGCGATTCGTGGCATCTTATGCGCATTGTGTTGATTCGCTTTTTTACGGACCGGGAGTGGCGTATCTAAATCCCAACCTTCTCCGATGACCAGAATGGATGGGTCGACGCGATCAAGCGCCTTCCGAATTTGATTCATCGTCTTCACATCATGTAATCCCATCAAGTCGAAACGGAATCCGTCAATCATGAATTCCTTCGCCCAATATGTGACACACTCGACCATGAGCTTACGCATCATCGCGCGTTCAGATGCCGTGTCATTCCCACATGCCGAACCGTCTGCGAGTGTTCCGTCCTCATTTAGTCGATAGTAATAATCAGGAACGAATTGACCGAGCGGTGTCGTCAACGCATCGTACGTATGGTTGAAGACGACGTCCATGATGACACGGATGCCTCGATCGTGGAGGGCTTGAATCATCGCTTTCAGTTCAATGATTCGCGTCGCCGGATCGTCTGCTGACGAGGCGTATGATCCTTCGACCGCAAAGTAATGCACCGGATCATATCCCCAGTTATAGTTATCTTCGCTCTCGCGTGATTCGTTCACCGACCCGTAGTCAAAGAATGGCATCAATTGAAGATGTGTGATACCGAGCGATGTGATGTAATCGAGTCCAGTCGGGTAACCGCTCGTGGTCGTCGTTCCCGTCTCGGTCATCCCCAAGAACTTCCCACGATGTGTGGCCCCGCTCTCCGGATGACTCGTCAAATCACGTACGTGCGCTTCATAGATGACCGCTTCTTGTGAAGAATTGAATAGCGGACGTTCTTTGATCCAATGGTCCGGGTTCAAGGATGCCGGGTCAAGCAGACATCCACGCTTCCCATTCACTCCGACGACTTTTGCATAAGGATCGAGTGATTCTACTTTCTTCCCATCAATCATTGCTTCAAATACATAAAATTGACCTTCGAACAAGGCGCGGTCGAGTTCAATGACCCACGTCCCCTTCTCAGCCGGTTCGAGTTCGAGTCGATCAAACTTGCGGGCACGGGCTGTGCGATATAACTTGACCGACATCTGTTCCGCTACCGGAGACCAGACACGTAGTCGAATCTGTTCCCCTTTAAACGTCACCCCAAGGTCTTTCCCGTGATAGGCAACGTGATCTAAGTCTGCTTGTGTGTGTTGATCCATTGTACGTTCCATCTCTTCACTCCTTCACTGCTTCAAATCTGCTATCATTATAACAAAACCACACAAAGGATGGATGAAACATGGCAAAAGACAATTCTTTCGATATCGTGTCCGAAATGAATCTTGAAGAAGTGAAAAACGCAATCCAAATCGCGGAGAAGGAAATTTTGAACCGTTATGACTTTAAAGGGTCAAAAAGTGAGATGTCGCTCGACAACGGCGACCTCGTCCTTATCTCGGATGACGACTATAAACTTGAGCAGTTGAAAGACGTCTTAATCACGAAGTTGATCAAGCGCGGCGTTCCGACAAAAAACCTCGACTATCAAAAAGTAGAGAACGCACTCGGCGGCACGGTTCGTCAACGTGTGAAATTGAAGAGTGGCATCGACAAAGATGACGCGAAAAAAATCAACAACGCCATCAAAGAATCAAAACTTAAAGTCAAATCGCAAATTCAAGACGATCAAATCCGGGTGACCGGAAAATCGCGTGACGACCTTCAAGCTGTCATGCAGCTCGTTCGTGAGCTCGAGTTGTCTGTCGATGCCCAATTCACGAACTTCCGATGAAACTCGCGATCATCAGTGACCCACACGGTTCGTTTGATGATTTGAAGGCGGTTCTCGATGACGTCCGGCGGGAAACCGAGCATATTCTCTGTCTTGGCGACCTATATGAATGCCACATCGGGAAAAAACGACGTCACGAGCGCTTTCATCATGTGGAAGACGTCGTGACGTATGACCCGAACTATGAAGCATTGTTGACGTTCCCAAGTCTACGCGGTAATCAAGAGGAGCGAATCGACGAGGTACTCGTCATCGACCATCCCGTGAAAACACGGATTTCTTTATTGCCGGAACAGACGACTCTTGGCGAAGCACGCTTTTTACATGGGCATCAAGTCAAATGGAACGAAGACTGGGAACCGATTGTTGAGAAAGGGAAATATCCACTCGTTTTCATTGGACATAGTCATATTGCCGGGATTTATCGGAAAGGGATATCCCTGCCGTGGGAAATCGGGACCCCGTTCCATTTGAAGAAAAAGCGATATGTCATCAACGTCGGTGCCGTCATCTTCGATCGGGAATGGTGTCTCTATGACACGGAAGCCCGAACGGTGACCCGTATGAAAGTGTGAGCATAGGAAAAGGACCTCATTTTTTTGAGGTCCTTTCGTCTGTCTTACATTTCTTCTGGAGCTTCGACACCGAGTAAACGGAGTCCTTCCGTCAATACGAGTGTCACTGCCTTCACGAGTGCGAGACGCGATTGTTTGCCTGCATCTTCTTCTAAGACACGGACATGACCGTAATACTTGTTGAACGCTTGCGCGAGGTCAAGTACATAACGGCTGATGATAGATGGTTCGCGACGTTCATGTGCACGCGTGATGACGTGTGGGAACGCGTTGAGCATCGTGACGACACCCCATGAGTAGTCATCGTCTGCACCAGTGAACGGTGAACCATCGTAGTTCCCTTTACGGAGGAGTGAGTTCGCACGAGCATTCGTGTATTGGACGTAAGGTCCTGTCTCTCCTTCAAACTTGAGCATGCTGTCGAGATCGAATTCGATGTTGTTGATGCGTTCGTTCTTCAAGTCGTGGAAGACGACCGCTCCGACACCGACCATGCGTGCGACGTCTTCTGCGTTCGCAAGGTCTGGGTTCTTCTGCGCGATGTTCGCTTGTGCTTTTTCAATCGCTTCTTTCAACACTTCCTCAAGAAGAACGATGCGCCCTTTACGTGTCGACATCTTCTTCCCTTCTTGCAAGATCAAGCCGAACGGTACGTGATGCATGCCATCGACGAAGTCGTAGCCGAGCTTACGAAGAACCGAGAAGAGTTGTTTGAAGTGAAGCGCCTGTTCGCCACCGACGACATAGTTTGCTTGCACGAAGTTGTATGTCTCGTAGCGATAGATCGCTGCTGCCAAGTCGCGTGTCGCGTACAATGTCGCGCCATCTTTCTTCTTGATTAGGCATGGTGGCAAGTTCTCTTCCTCGAGCGAGACGACCATGGCGCCCTCACTTTCGACTAAGAGATTTTTTTCTTCGAGCATCTCGACGACGCGTCCCATCTTATCATTGTAGAACGCCTCACCATTGAAGCTCTCGAATTTCACACCGAGGAGGTCGTATACTTTTTGGAACTCCTTGAGTGACTCGTCACGGAACCATTGCCAAAGCTCTGTCGCTTCCGCATCGCCGTCTTCAAGCTTCTTGAACCACGCGCGACCTTCGTCTTCAAGTTCTAGTTGTGTCTTCGCTTCTTCATGGAAATGAACATATAATTTCAAGAGTTCTGCGA
This sequence comes from Exiguobacterium sp. s183, assembly GCF_018617655.1. NCBI lineage: Bacteria > Bacillati > Bacillota > Bacilli > Caryophanales > Exiguobacterium > Exiguobacterium sp. s183. The sequence goes on along the minus strand of NZ_JACSKN010000004.1, from coordinate 281,794 downwards.
TTGGATTGGCGCGTACCGCTTCCTCATCGCCCCACTTCTTGTAGGCGACCATCAATTTCCCAAACTGAGTGCCCCAGTCACCGAGGTGGTTGACACCGACGACGTCATATCCGTTTTTACGTGCGATTTGGTTGATCGCATTCCCGATCACCGTCGAACGTAGGTGACCCATCGAGAACGGCTTCGCAATGTTTGGTGACGAGAAGTCCGTCACAATCGTTTCGTTGCGCGTTGCGTATGTCGCGTACTCTGACTTTTCATCGAGCACCGTATTGATGATTTCTTGTGACACGACGTCACGGCTCAAGAAGACGTTGACGTAAGGTCCTGCTGCCTCGACTTTTGTGAACAGTTCATCGTTCAAGTCATTCGCGATGTCTGTAGCGATCATGACAGGTGCCTTACGGTAGGCTTTCGCCAATTGGAAACATGGGAACGCGAGGTCACCGTGCGCCTCGTGTTTTGGCTTCTCAATCAATGCTTCAATCTGGTCAATCGTGAGCTCGTCTCCGATGACACGTGATAACGCTTCTGCGTACTTGCGTTCATAACTCATTTGTATGTCCTCCTTCTTCGTATCACAACTCATAAAAAAAACGCCCTTTGCATAGATGCAAAGAGACGGGAATTCCCGCGGTACCACTCTTCTTGCCTGCATGACGCAGACCGCTTTATGGTGATAACGGTTCCCTCCGGCTATGCCTACTCTCGTTTCGGATAGCATCTCAAAAGTGCGTTTCGCGACGTTTGTCAGCCTAGGCTCTCACCAATCCCCAGGTCGCTTTGTTGACTAAACCATCGTTACTCTCTTTTTCATCGACATTCGTCTATGCGGTTGAAAAGCAATTTCATTATAGAGGATATTCCGTGTATACTCAATGCTAGAATTCAAGCATCATGGAAGAGAAGCAGGACTCACACGAAATCGTGACGAATCTTTACTATTAGATCTTGAAATGTCCCATGCTAGGAGGGAACACATGAACCACTTTCGTAAGATGTCCGTGCTCGGTTGGAGTATATGGAGTGCCCTGTTCATCTTCACCATCGCATTATTTGCATTGGATATCCTACACGCCCCAACAATCGATTCGTTGTCGTTTATTTTAATTTCGTTGCTTGTCATCATTTTTCAACTCGACTCGATCGAAGTCAAAGGTGTGTACTTCACATTTTCTGAAAGTATCGTCTTAATTTTATTTTTATTCTTTGGATTTGAAACAGCACTCATCGTCAACCAAATCGGATTGTTCGTCTTTCAATTCGCCAATTTGAAACCGAAAGTCGCCATCCGTCGCTTCCGCTTCACGTATCCGTGGAATGCTATTACGGCATACTTAGAGATTGTCATCCCAGCAGCGGTTTATCTTGCCCTCGGTGGGGAGACCGGTCTCGACTTTTATTCGCAAGATTCGTTCGTGCCGCTTGCTGGACTGTTCCTTGCCATCTTTTTAAACACGGTGTTCCAAAAATATCAGGTGAAATGGTGGTTCCGCGTCGACATCGCATTGAGCGACTTTATGAAGATTGCCTTCTATACGTACGTCGTCAGTTTGATTTTCATCTTAGCGGCAGCGTTTTTCCGAGAGACCAACTTACTCGTCGTCAGTAGCATCGCCGCTGCGTTGACATTCTTTATTAAACGTCTCCTCATTCAAAAAGAGCGACAAGATGCATTCAAATCTTTGATTGAGCAATACGATGAAGCGAAAGAGGCCGTTTCCTTGTCACAGAGCGAGGCGCAAGCCATCGAAGTATTTTTAAGTCAATGCGAACAGCTGAATCATTATGATGAAGGGTATGTCGAGTTTAAATTGTTTGAACGCACCCTCTACTTTGATTTGAAGACGCGACAACCCATCGATCGCCCCATCGTCTTCACCTTGCTTGAGATGAGTCAGCCAATCGAGCAAGTCCTCGACTATGAAATGCGCTTTGAATGGGATACTTCCCTTTCTGATGCTTTCCACGACGATTACCACAGCTTCGTTTCTGTTCGTTCGGAGGAAATCGAAGAGATTCGTACATGGATTGTCATGACGGGAGAACCTGTATACGGTTATCCAAAGATTATTCAGCACGAAATCATCAAATTGTTAAAATCGTTCAACCGAACCATTAGCCGTTGTCACGAACGGGACCGCCTCTATACCGAGAGTCGGACGGACAGCTTAACGCTTCTTGCTAATGCGCGTGCATTTTATGAATATGGCATTCAACAAATATCCGATATGTCGGTATATCCGATATCGGTCGCCATGCTCGATATTGATTTTTTCAAAAAGATTAACGATACGTATGGTCATCAGGTCGGGGACCATGTCTTACAAGAGTTCGGACGACGAATCCGTCAGGTGCTTCGCCCGGATGATTTTGCGGCACGCTATGGTGGCGAAGAATTTATTTTATTGCTCAATCATTGTGATATGCACCAAGCGATTGAAATCACGGAGCGGATTCGCCATCAAATCGAAGCGAAACCGTTTCTTGTCGACCACCATGAGATTTCTGTCACCGCGTCTATCGGGGTCGATACAATCGAAGCGTTCGGGAACAAGCGTCTCGATGATACGATTCGAAACGCGGACCGTGCCCTGTATGTTGGTGGAAAATATGCAGGACGTAACCGTGTGGCGCACTTCAACAATTTAACGACGTAAACTCCCCTTTCTCACATCGAATTGGGGAGTTTTTAGGTTGACAACGGGATTTGAAACAGGTACGTTAGGGAACGTGTTTGATAATAGGATAACTTAACTTTTTATCGAGAGAGACGGAGGGACTGGCCCTATGAAGTCTCGGCAGCGGAGAACCTGTGCCAAATCCAGCGGGCGTATTGCTCGAAAGATGAAAAGGGTATTTCACACGAAGGACCTTTTTCTCAAGAAAAAGGTCCTTTTTATTTTTTAGTGAGGTGATTATTTTGGAACAACCAACAGCAAACAAGTGGGCACTTCTGCCGTTACTCGTCTTCTTGCTCTTTTTCATCGGGGCGGGTGTCTACTATGGGGACTTTTATAAGTTTCCAGTCCTTGTCGCAGCCATGATCGCATTGATGGTTGCAGCATTCATGACAAAAGGAAGTGCCACTCAAACCGTCGAGCGCATCGCGCAAGGTGCCGGAAATCCGGGAATCATCATTATGATTTTTATTTTCTTACTGGCCGGTGCCTTTTCAACGGTAGCCGAATCAATCGGTGCCATCGACGCGACGGTCAACGCGGCGTTGACGCTTTTACCCCCATCGCTTCTCTTAAGTGGACTATTCGTCATTGCTGCTTTCATTTCAATGGCAATGGGTACATCGACCGGAACGATTGCGGCACTTGCGCCGATTGCCCTCGGTATTCATGAGGAAAGTGGTGTGAACGTCGCCATCGCAGCCGCGGCAGTGGTCGGCGGAGCCATGTTCGGAGACAACCTTTCATTCATTTCGGATACGACCATTGCTGCCGTAAGGACACAACGGACGAACATGCGCGATAAGTTCCGGACGAACTTCTGGATTGTGCTACCAGCTGCCATCATCACGACGATTTTACTCGCCGTCTTGTCGAACGGTGAATCGACGGTCGATGTCGCCGCATTCGAATGGTATAAACTGATTCCGTATCTCGCGGTCATCGGACTGGCGTTAACGGGACTGAACGTCATTCTCGTCCTGTTGGGCGGAATTACGCTAACCGGAATCATCGGTCTTCTCGACGGAAGCTTATCCGTCACAGCATTTGTGACCGCTATCGCCGATGGTATGGTCGGTATGGCCGAAATCTCGTTCTTGACGTTACTCATGGGCGGCCTCGTCGGACTCATTTCGCACAACGGTGGACTCACGTATTTGCGTGATGCGCTGACGTCACGGATTCAAAAACGTGCCGGTGCCGAGTGGAGTATCGCTGGTCTCGTCAGTGCGACGAACGTGGCGACGGCGAACAATACGATTTCCATTCTCGTAGCCGGACCACTCGCCGCGAACATTGCGGACGAATATGATATCGAACGGAAGAAATCAGCAAGTGTACTCGATATCTTCTCATGTGGTGTACAAGGGATTCTTCCATATGGAGCGCAACTCCTCATCGCCGCAGAGTTGACGAAGACCGCTTCGCCTGACCTCGTCCCGTTCATGTTTTATCCGTTCCTCCTCTTTATCTGCGGAGGGATTGCCATCGCATTCAATTTCCCGCGTTTTAAAAAGCAGTCTTAAGCGAAAACACCTCTTTATTCAAAGGGGTGTTTGTCGTTTAGTGACCATCTCTTGTTTCAATTGCTCGTTGCGTTTTTTGAAAGCACGTCGTTTGAGCACTTCTTCTAGTCCTCGACTGATGGCCCACAACGCGACCAAAAGCAGACCGAGCATCGATAAACGAAACGGGCTTTGGATAAATTCTTCCCATTGATCCCCGATGACCGAGAAAATGACGACGACGAGTAGTTTCCCAAATCCCGCCGCCAAAATGAACGTACGGAGCGGCATCTGAATGAGCGCCAGCAAATAGGTGATCAAACTGACCGGGATGAACGGGAGTGAATACAAGAACCCGAGTGAGATCGGACTCATATGGTTGATTCGTTCTAACCAATAGACCGCCGCTTTATGTTTTTCGAGCCAACGCGTCATCGGTTTACGAAACACATATCGGACCGCCGCGAAGACGACAATCGTTCCGAGTAAGTTCCCGATCCATGATAAAAGGACCCCTAACAAAAAACCATATGTTGCCGCATTCGCTGAAATGATTAAAACGAGTGGCAAAAACGGAAAGATCGCTTCTAAAAATGGAGCGCCAAGTCCGGCCCAAGGACCGCCAGGCAAACTTTGAAGCCATTCGATTAATTGGATGATGTACTGTTGGAGAGAAGTGAGCATAGTCGTTCCACCTTCAACTTTCGTTACTACTACTCTATTACCCGAATTCGATTTGCAAGACGCATCTCCCTGCATTCGTCAAAAAAATTAAAAACCATTTGCGAAAATTCGTCGTGATATTTATCATATAATAATGGACTTGTGGTTGCAGGCAAGTCTATTCGTCGAACGACACAACCCAACGTTCGTTTTCCTGCAAAAAACTGAACACAGGGGAGCAACACAACATGGAAACAAAACCAATGCGGGTCTTGCTGTACTATAAGTACGTCAACATCGAAGACCCAGAAACACTCACGCAAGAACATTTGAAGTATTGTAAAGACCTCGGCATCAAAGGACGCATCTTGATTTCCTCCGAAGGAATCAACGGGACGTGCTCTGGTACTTGGGAACAAACTGAGCAATACATGAACGACTTGAAGGCAAACCCACTCTTCAGCGATATCGAGTTCAAAATCGATGAAGTCGAAGAGCATGCGTTCAAGAAAATTTTTGTCCGTCACAAGAAAGAGCTCGTGACGTGGCGCTTTGATGGTGAGTTTGATGTACCGAAACAACACGGTGCATACCTCGAACCAGCAGAATGGAAAGAGATGATGAATCGTGATGATGTCGTCATCCTCGATGTTCGTAACAACTACGAGTACGAACTTGGTCACTTTAAAAACGCGATCAAAATCGATGTAGAGGCTTCACGTTACATGCCAGAATGGCTCGAAGAGAACAAGGACCTCTACGAAGGGAAAACACTTCTCACTTACTGTACTGGTGGCGTCCGTTGCGAGAAATTTACAGCATATATGCGTGACCAAGGTCACGACAACATCTTCCACTTAAAAGGTGGCGTCGCGATGTATGGAAAAGACGAAGCGACAAAAGGAGAGGACTGGGAAGGCGAGCTCTATGTCTTTGACGAACGCATCAACGTTCCTGTTAACTCCGTGAACCCGACTGTTGTTTCACACTGTATGCACTGTGGAACCGAGACGGTTCGTTACGTTAATTGTGCAAACCCGGAGTGCAATGTGCAACATTTCTGTTGTGAAGAGTGTGAACCGAAACAAATGCGTTCATGCTCGAAAGAGTGTCAAGAACACCCACGCAACCGTTATATCATCGACAACATTGCAGAGAAACTTCAGGAAACTGAAGGAGTAGTCGGGTAACAAAAATCGACCAAAAGGTGTCATGGACAAGCCGTCTGTGACACTTTTTTTGACGAAATCTTAACGTCTAGTCTGCCCCGCTTTCGGGTATAGTGAAGTTACTATGTCAGACAGGAAGTGAATAGATGCATGTTTAACGAACCTTTACTCGCTGCGATTCTTGCTTGGTTTATCGCCCAAGCGGCCAAGCTCGTAACCGAACTTATTAAAACAAGGGATTTTGAAATTGAAATCATGTTCGCTTCAGGCGGCATGCCGAGTTCCCACTCGTCCACGGTCGTCGCACTCGCTACGGCAATCGGACGGATGGAGGGCATCGACTCGAGTATGTTCGCTCTCGCTGTCGTCTTCGCCACCATCGTCATGTACGATGCAACCGGCGTCCGTCAAGCAGTCGGTTTTCAGGCCCGACTATTGAACGATTATTTCAAAGGGATTAAACACGAGACTCCACTATTAAATGAACTTGTCGGGCACACGCCGTTCCAAGTCATCGTCGGGGCGTTACTCGGTCTCGTTGTCGGATTGTTTTTCCCGATGTAATCCACTAAAGGTATGTCATTTCTCACACTCTCAATTCTTTTTGTGAAGTTTCACAAAGAAGAAGTTATACTCAGAGAGAGGAGGAATCGACATGCCTTTTTTGCAGAAATCTTATGAGTCTCTCGATACACTCGCCGAAGCAATCGGTCAAGCGATTCGAGCACCCATTACGATTGAAAATCGCCACCACCAGTTACTGGCGTATAGCACCCATCCCGATTCGACCGACCCGGCCAGGATCGCTACAATCATCGGTCGTCGTGTTCCGGAAGCCGTCATTGAAGACTTATGGGAAAGTGGGATTTTACGAGAAGTCATCGACCAAGATGAGCCTGTCGTCATTCCGGCACGGCTCGCTGTCGGGCTCGGCGAACGTGCGGCTATCGTGATTAAACAACATGACGAAGTACTCGGTTATATTTGGAGCTTGGCTCGAACGAACCCATTCACCACTCAAGAATTAGCCATCTTGCAAGAAGGAGCGACCATTGCCAAGAAGTTGCTCATGACCATCGCGATGCACGAACGACGCATTAGCGCAGAGCTCGAGCGTTTCTTGTTAGATGTACTCGCTTCCCCGACACTTTCCGATGCCAATCGCGAACGATTGAACGAACTCGCGCCCATCGCCGTCGCCAGTCGATTGACGATTATTGAATGCGCTCAACCGATCACCCCGCAACTCGCTGAACGTCTGCATTATGTGCTCGCGACCCAAGAAGCGATCGAAGTGGTCTTACATGCCATCGATGGACAGCAATTACTCGTCTGGCATTATATGAAATCCGAACTTTCCGATGAAGAAGTGAAATTGCTCGCTTGGGCGGAACGGTTCGAGCAGTTGCTTCAAGACAAGTTCACTGAATCTGAGCCACGACTCGGAATCAGTCGGCGTTTTTTCGAAAGTGACATGCTGTACGCCGCAGCGGAAGAAGCACGACGTGTCACAACACTTCGTCGTAAGTTCCCTCTTGAGCTCGCGACTTCTCGCGCCTTCGAACAGATCGGGATTTATCAACTCGTCCCTGAACTGGCACGTCGCATTGGACTTCGACTGGAAACCCATCCGACCGTCGAACGGTTGCAACACTATGACTCATCCCATCAGACCGAACTCGTGAAGACGCTCGAATGGTATTTTTATTTCGATGGGAACGTAAAGCGGGTCGCCGCCCACCTTCATATCCATCCAAATACCGTCTTGTATCGGATTCGACGCATCGAAGAGTTGACGAATATCACGCAAGTTTCCTTACCAGAACGGTCCATGATTTATTTGGCGATTAAAGCCGGTCAATATCGATTAGAAGACTAGACGTTCGCTTTGTGTTTTTTCACAAAGTGAGCGTCTTCGTTTTTAGAATCCATGATAAAGACAGCGTTTTCGAATGGGTCTATACTAGGGGTGTGAACAATTTGTGTCAACGGAATGAAAGGGGAATGTTCCATGAAAATCGGGGTATTAAAAGAGATTAAAAACAATGAAAATCGGGTGGCTTTGACACCAATGGGTGCATTTATGTTAACGGAACTCGGACATGACGTCTTCGTCGAAACGAATGCCGGTCTCGGCAGTGGTTTCACGAATATGGAATATATCGATGCCGGTGCAACAATCGTTGAAACGGCGAAAGAAGTATGGGAAGGCGTCGAGCTTGCGCTCAAAGTAAAAGAGCCTCAACCGTCTGAATATCAATACTTCCGTCCTGATTTGACGCTCTTCACATATTTACACTTAGCGGCAGAACCAGAATTAACGAAAGCACTCGTCGATTCAGGTATCACTGCCATCGCGTATGAGACGGTAGAAGTCGACCGGACGTTACCGCTTCTCACACCGATGAGTGAAGTCGCAGGTCGGATGGCTGCTCAAATCGGGGCACAAATTCTCGAAAAACCGCACGGTGGAAAAGGAATCCTCATGTCAGGTCTCCCAGGCGTACCTCGTGCGAACGTCACGGTCATCGGAGGCGGTGTCGTCGGAACGAATGCAGCGCGTATCGCCATTGGTCTCGGTGCGAGTGTTACCTTGATGGACATTAGCCCGGCTCGTCTTCGTCAAATCGACGACTTGTTCGGAAACACAATCAACACGTTAATCTCGAACAAATACAACATCGCCAAACAAGTAGCTGAGAGTGATCTCGTCATCGGTGCCGTTTTGATTCCTGGGGCAAAAGCACCGAAACTTGTCACTGAAGAAATGGTACAACGCATGTCACCAGGATCGGTCATCGTTGACGTCGCCATTGACCAAGGTGGAATTTGTGAGACAATCGATCATATCACAACGCATGATGCACCAACGTATGAACGTTACGGTGTGCAACATTACGCCGTCGCCAACATGCCAGGTGCCGTGCCACGCACATCGACAATGGGGCTTACGAACGCAACGATGCCATACATTATCGAATGTGCACAAAAAGGTGTGTTCCCGGCACTCCTCGCAAATGATGCCCTTCTTAAAGGCTTAAACGTCATCAACGGGACGGTCACATACGAAGCGGTCGCTCGTGATTTAGAGTATCCGTTCGTCCCTGCCTATGAGGCAGTTTCAAAACAAACACAAGCGTGAGTGAAAGACGACGAGATGCCCATTCTCGTCGTCTTTTTCGTACAAAAAAGAAGGGACTGAACATAATCGCTCAGTCCCTTCTTCTCATTATGCGTTTTCGACAGCGATATCTTCCCCGATGATTTTCACTTCTGGTTCTAATTCCACTTCGAACTTCTCTTTAACGGTCGCTTGCACGTGACGGATCAGCGAAATGTATTCTGTCGCTGTCGCCTCCGCGATGTTGACGATGAATCCGGCATGCTTGAGCGATACTTCAGCTCCTCCGATTCGTTTGCCCTGAAGACCAGAGTCTTGAATCAACTTGCCGGCAAAGTAGCCTGGAGGACGTTTGAAGACACTTCCGCACGAAGGATATTCGAGCGGTTGCTTCGACTCACGTTTATACGTCAAATCGTCCATGACTTCTTTGATCAATTCGTAGTTTTTCGGTTCGAGCTCGAACGTCGCTTCTAACACGATGAACCCTTCTTTTGATACACGGCTCGTGCGATAGTCGAGTTCTAATTCGTCTTTTGACAAATGAAGTACTTGTCCGTCCGACGTCAATACTGTCGCAGACGTGATAACGTCTTTCGTTTCTCCCCCATATGCACCCGCGTTCATATAGACGGCGCCACCGACCGTTCCAGGGATACCACAAGCGAACTCAAGACCGGATAAGCCTTCCGCAAGCGCTTGACGTGAGACATCGATAATCGCTGCCCCAGCCTGCGCTACGAGTTGGTTCTCTTCACGACGAATCGTATTCAGTTCATTCAAGTTTAAAACGACTCCGCGAATTCCCCCGTCGCGAACAATCAAGTTTGAACCGAACCCGAGGATCATGAACGGCATTGCTTCCTGATGGGCTAGTTCTAAGACGGCTTGGACTTCTTCGTACGTGTGTGGGGCTACGAAGTAATCTGCTTTCCCGCCTAGTTTTGTATACGTGTGTGCCGACAGCGGCTCGTCTTGAAGGACGCGCTCGGCCGGAATAATACTCTGGAGTTGCTGTAAAAAGCTCATGCGTTCACTCAATCCTTTACGTTCTATTTAAGTGTCTCGATCACATCTTCTTCGTACCGAGCACGTCACTGAATGGTTTCAGTACGAAACACAGTATACAAATGATTGTCGGACGTGACAAGCAACGTTTTTCTTACAATGTCATGATTAGTTTATAACAATAGCGATGTCGCTACAGCCACTACAATCGGAATTGTAAAGTTATCCCAATCTCGGTATGAAATCGCTTCAGTTAGTGTGGCGATGATGGAAATGATAAATCCATATGTTACCACTTGCCACATGACGACATCATTCCACAAAAACAATAAAAATAAGACCGCATACGAGCTTAAGAACATGGCGACGCTTCCTTGGAAGGAACGCTTTTGACCGTACAAATCATAGATGATTGTCCCATACTTCCGTCCAATCAATGCAGCCATTCCATCCCCCCAGGCGAGGACGAGTGATCCCGCTAAAAATGCAATCGGTTCTGACTCAAAGAAGAAGTATAAAATGATGAGTAAAGCGATTGGATAATAGACCGTTCCGAAAGACTTTCGTTCCGTCTGATGTACCGGTGATGGACTTTTATATAATAAGACCGCGTTCGCGAACGTGAAGAAGATGAGCGGAACTGCCGCGACGTACCAGGAATCCATTAACCAGACCGCTAGTAGCGACCAATGTCCGACTGCGATATGTACACTTTTTCGAATCGTTTCGTCTGTCCACCCAAGACGCTTTCCAACTTGTTCGAGACCGACGAGAAATACAAGGACAATCACGATGGAAAGAATCGAACTAATCCATTCATTCATTGCTTGACCACCTCTATGTATAGGATGTGTATAATACCGTCATTATACCTTAATCAGTGCCCATCCTAGCTTACTTTTCAAACATTTGGTAGAATGAGGTCAAATGACTGTATAGCCAACGTACGATGTTGGTGATAGAAAGGGTGGCCGTATGCGCGACGCAACTTCAATTCAAACTTTGGCAGATTGCCTTCACTTCATGCAGGTCGGAGAAATCGAGCGAGCCATCGCCCTCTTCCCTGAAGACGTGCGTGAACATTTTCCAAAAGAGCTTCGAAAAATCCACTTGTTTCATATTGAAAAGAACGGCTTGTCCATCAATCAAATCGTTGCCCTTGCGAACGCATTGACCGGAGAACATCTCTCGGCGACGACGATTCAAAACTGGACGAAGCGTGAAGTCCGTAAAATCATCGGTGTCCCACGAATCGGTAAAAAGTATTCCTTGCATCAAGCAGCCATCATCTACCTTCTTGATGACTTGAAACACCTTTTCTCACTTGAAGAGACAAGTTCCTTATTGGCACTTATCTTCAACAACCCTGACCGGGACGAAGACGACTTCATCACTCCGATTGATTTTTATCGCCTGTATGCGGAGTACGCCAAGTCGACGAGTCCGATTGATTTACTCGATACTCGTGCCAAGCGTTCTCTCGAAAAAACGAAATACACACATCCGAATATCATTCATGTCTTAAAGCTCTGTTTGTACGCACACCGTGTGACGACACTCGAGCTCGAGGCCAAACACTATTTGAACCGTTTCATTTGATGGAACGGTTTTTTTGCATCAAAAAACACCGGTCAAGGACCGGTGCTCGTCATCGTTATGAGACAGATGCAGCGAGCGGCATCCGCGATTTAACCGTTAACGTTTTTAAGACAGAAAGGAGTTCGAACATCGATAGCTGATCTGCTTCCTTCGTTAAGCAGAACGTGTCGTCCTCTTGTTTCCGTAGCTCCGCGACAAGTTTTCCTGCTTTGTCACGGACGCTGAACTTATGACGTTCCACATCGTATTGAATCGTGAAGAGTCCGCGTTCATAGACGTTGTACTCACACTTTTTCCCGAATAACGAGAACTTGTCTTTCAATTGACCAATCGCCTGTCCGTCATGGTTCATCACGACCCATTTTTGGCAGTTCGGGATATACTTCCCGTGAGCGATCTGTCGTCCAGACAAATTGTGCACTTGGACACTGCCTTCCGCGTCGCGGTGAACAGATCCGATCGCATCATTTGTCTCATCATAAATGGTCGCCTCGCCTTGCGTAAAGACGCAACCTTTTACATAAATTAATTTGCGCACCGCTTTTTCCTCCTAGCACGTTCCAACCGTGATTGTTTGTATGTGTACGGTCGGGCATTTCTTGAAACCCCAATCGTTTCTCTGTGTAGTTTTTATCTCGTTTCAACTACTACATATTTCATATGACGAAGATGATTATTGCATCGATTAAAGAAAAAGACAAGCCCTTTTTTTCGACATCATTTTGGATTCTGTCGAACTTGTGAACATGCCTATTCTTATCGCTTATATCCCGCTTCTTTTAAGAGTTCTTCAAGCTCTATTCTTGCAATCAGACGAACTTGATTTGGCGCTGCCAATTCATACGCACTGTCCGTAAATGTCGAGTTCGTCACGACCCATCCTTCATGTGCCTGATAATACGGAACAGCAGCCGCGATTTGTTGAACCGCTTCAAGACCGACTACCTTTTCATACCGTTTTGCTTGTACCGCAATCGACCATCCATCGGGTGTCTCAAGTAACAAGTCTGCCCCGAAGTCACGCGAGGCTGGTGTCACGGTGACCGTGTATCCGAGCGCCGTAAACACATCCTCTAAGAACAGTTCGAATTCTCGGCCATCCATTCGATCGATTCGGTCGATTGTCGACAGCCGGGCTCTCCAGATGAACCACACGATCCCAAACAGGAGTAGTAAGATACTGCTCCAAAGCGGTGCTCCGAACCACCATAGACTAACGGCACCGACCATACTTAGAAGTAATCCAATCATCCCCATCTTTCCTTTCCACGTCCTCTCTCCCACTTTACCGTTTCGAGGGCAGGAAATGAAAGGGGGATCTGTCGAATGTTATAGAAGATATGCTCGTCTGACACCACGAAGGAGGGATGATCGTTCATGGAGAATCGCACCAATCTCCACAGTGAGTTATTACATGCATTACCTTACGGGGTTGCTTTAATAGAAAAAGACGGAACAATCGTTCAGGCAAACCGGCCGTTCCTAGAAAAGTTTCCAGAGAATCTACAGACTCGTACGAACCTCTTTCATATGGTCAACCAGTCTCCGATTACGATGGAATTATCTCGCCGAATGGAGCAAGGACTGTCTTGGATGTATGAACTACCGACGATGCGTGTGCATGCCATCCCTTGGGAAAAACACTACATTCTTTCCATCGAACCACTCCCTCTCGATACACGCGTGACGATTCAACACAATGCGTTTGAAGCGATGATGCACTCCGAGCTCGACATGGCGATGATCATGACGGATGCCAATATGTTGATCACTCGATTTAACCAGGGAGCGACGGAACTGTTCGGCTACGCTCCTCATGAAGTGTTATATGAGATGACCCCGTTCGCTTTGTTCGAGTCAAGGGAGCTGAGCGAAAAGCGTTCTGCCTATCAAGATGAGACAGAACGGTTGCTTTCGTTCGAACAAATGTTACGCCTCGCACTCGACAAAGGAGACCGTGAGTGGAAATTTCAATGTAAAGACCGGACACATTTTATCGGAAAACTCTTTATGCATCCGGTCTATGAACAAGAGCAACTCATCGGATTCTTTTTCTTCGTATTTGATGTGAGTTCTGAGATTGAACTAAAACGAGAACTCCGTTATAAGGAACAACGCTATCGGATGTTTGCCGAATCTGTCATCGAGGCTGTCCTATTCCACGAAGACGGGATGATTCTTGATGCGAACAAAGCAGCGGAATCCATCTTCAAAATTCCAGCTGAACAAATGGTCGGTCGGCAAACGGTTGAATTTATTGCCGAAGGATATCGGGCAGATGTGTTGCGACGAATCCGCAACCATATCCAAACGCCATATGAAGTGATTGGACGACGAGCGGACGGCACGTTTCTAGAGATGGAGGTTTACCCGAAAGAAGTGACGTATCTTGGCCAAACGTTACGAGTCGCCGTCATGCGTGACATTAGCGACCGAAAAAAAATAGAACGTATGCTCGAACGAGAGAAAAATGCGATTGCCCGCCAACGTGACATCATTCAATCGATTTTACAAGCGTCAAACGAAGCATTCGTCTTGACCGAGTCGAACGGGAGTGTCTTGTTCATGAACGTCCATGCGCGACGCCTCATGGACTTACCTGGGATCGCCCCGAATAAAATACAAGAGCGGATCCCCCTCCTCTCCACGTTCCGTCCACGTGACCGAAGCGAGATGCTACGTAAGATGGATCAACTGTTAGACGGAACGGCTCGGGAAGTGTCCATGCGTTTCTCCATCCCACAACCGAACGACCGAGATGAGGAATATTACGAGATGTACGGCACGACAATGGATACGAAACGACAAATCGGAATGGACAGCGGCTTCTTATTCGTATTCCGTAACCGGACGGAAGAGGAGCGGATGGACCAGATTAAAAACGAACTAGTGAGCACGGTCTCGCATGAACTGCGGACACCCCTTTCTTCATTATCTGGTTACATCGAGTTGATGCTCGCTCGCGATTTGACGCCTGATAAGCGAGAACGTTTCTTGAAGACGATGTCACGGGAAGCGTCACGGTTAACGGCGTTACTCAATGACTTCTTAGACATTCAACGCATGGAGGGTGGTCATCAGGAATACAAGCAAGATCATTTCTCGTTGAATGAACTCGTCTTAGATGTAGTTGAGCGCTTCCGTGAAACGAATGACCATGCCATTCATTTCGATAACGCTGATGAAGACCTACGCTTGATTGCTGACCGGGACCGCATTGAACAAGTACTCGTCAACTTGATTTCGAATGCCATCAAGTATTCGCCGAACGAACAAGAAATCGAAGTACGGGTCCGGCACGACCACAATCAGGCCCACGTCTCTATTCGTGACTTCGGAATCGGTATTCCTGAACACGCCTTCGAGAAACTCTTTACAAAGTTTTATCGGGTCGATAACTCCGATACGCGCAAAATTGGTGGGACCGGCCTTGGCTTATCCATCTGTAAAGAAATCATCGAATCACACGGCGGTAGTATCGAAGTGGAATCGACTGTCGGAAAAGGATCGACGTTTACATTCACACTAGACTTAGCGGAGGAACTATCATGAACGATTATGCCTTTACCGGATTCCCTGGATTTTTAGCTGGAAAGTTAATCGAACATCTCGCGTCGTTACCTCATCAAATCGGAACCATCTATGCGCTTCATCTCCCTAACCAACAGCGTGAAGCGGAAGAACTACGAGATACGTTGCTGTCTACGACATCTCTTGAGTCTCGCCAGCTCGTCTTAGTGGAGGCGGACATCACGTTACCGGAAGTGATTCTCGATCCGATTATGCGCTCTGTCATCGAGCGTGACGTGCATTACGTCTTTCATCTGGCTGCAGCTTACGATTTGAGCATTCCGTATGACAAGGGGTATCGAATCAATATCCTCGGTACGAAACACGTCACGGCGTTCGCTAAACGGTCGAAACAGTTAAAGCGGTACGTCTATTTCAGTACGGCCTACATTGCCGGTCGCAGGCAAGGGACCGTCTATGAGAACGAACTCTGGCATCGGGCTCGATTTAAAAATCATTATGAAGCAACTAAATATGAAGCAGAAGCGCTCGTCTCCCGCGAGATGGGAGCGATGCCAATCACCATTATTCGTCCTGGTATTGTGATTGGGCATAGTCAAACAGGTGAAACGAAGAAGTTTGACGGTGTCTATTTTGTGTTGAAATTGATGGCGCAACTTCAACAGATGCGACCGCTCCCTTATATCGGGCGCGCGAACGTCGAAGTGAATCTAGTTCCTTATGATTACGTCGTGGAAGCGACCGCCTTCTTAGCACACTCGCCAGTCGGGTCGAAACGGACGTTTCATTTGACGGACCCTTTCCCGCATGGTGCGCGTGAAGTGTATCGCATGCTACATGAGACGATGTTCCACCGTCCTCCTCGCGGCACGGTTCCCCATGCTGTTGCAGATGTCGCATTCACGACTTGGAAAAACGCCGCACAACTGGATGTTCCGCACGAACTGCTAGACTATTTCAAACATCCTGTCCATTTCGATACAACGCAAACAATTCGAGCGCTCGACGGGACTGGAATCGTCTGTCCGGATCTTCAAGATTACCTACCGGAGGTCGTCCAATATTTCATGACACACGAAAAGCCCTGAATGCGTTCAGGGCTTTTTGGATTAACCAATCAAAATCTTCTCTTTCGGATAGCGAATCTTGCGGTCGGCTTGTCTTGCGACCGTAAAGAGAATCGTCAACGATCCGACACGTCCAAGGAGCATCATGAACATGATGAATCCTTTACCGGCATCATTTAATTCAGCAGTGATTCCTAACGATAACCCGACCGTCCCGAACGCCGACACCGTCTCAAACAGAATGGCGCTCGCTGGAATGTGACCGTTTGTCAAAATGACGAGTGTCGTGATAATCAAGATGAAGAAGAAGCTCGAGATGGCGACAACGTATGCCTTTTTGATTTGAAACGCATCAATCGTCCGCTCCATAATGACCGTTTCTTTCTTACCTGCAATGAACGCCCACATGTCCGCGAAGATGACCGCTAGCGTCGTCACTTTAATCCCTGACCCTGTCGAAGCTGCACCGGCCCCGATATACATCAAAATTAAAATCAAGCCGATTGAGGCAGGTGCCATCGTGGCGATATCAATCGTATTGAAACCGGCCGTACGTGTCGTCACGGCTTGGAAAAAGGTTACGTGTAGTGCCTCACCGATGGACCGCCCATAGAGAGAACCTTCGTTTGATACCCACTCAAACATCATGAGCACGAACCATGCCACCCCATTGATGACCAAAAGGGACAGAATCATGATCTTCGAATGGAGGGCGAGACGCTTCCACCCTCGCACTTCTGTCGCATCAGCAATCGTCGTGAACCCGAGACCCCCAATCATGATCATGAGGGCGATGGTCACGACAATCGCCGTGTTTTGTTCAAATGACATCAGACTGTCCGGGAACAACGCGAAGCCTGCATTGTTAAAGGCAGAGACGGCATGGAAAAAGCCGTAGTAAAGTGCCGCACCAAAAGAATAACTCTCTGTACTATATAGCTCGAACGTCAAAAACAGCATCCCGATAAATTGAACAATGACCGTCGTGAAGACGATATTTCGCACGAGACGAACCGTTCCACCGGGGCCGGCTAAGTTTAACGACTCTTGCAAGAGAATCCGTTGTTTCAATCCAATTTTCTTCCCTAATACACTGAGGAGCATCAACGCGATTGTCATGAACCCGAGACCCCCGATTTGAATGAGGGCGACAATCACCAATTCTCCGAACAAGTTGAACGACGAACCGATGTCGACTGTCGACAACCCGGTCACGGTACCCGCGGAAGTTGCGATAAATAGACAATCAATCCAAGAGACTGGTTCTTCTTGAGCAAATGGCATATATAAAAGTGTTGCCCCGATAAAAATCGCAAGTAAAAATCCTCCCGCGATAAAGCGAGCAGGTTTTTCAAACACGACTCGATAAAGTACCTCGATTCGCTTCAAGCGTATCTCACGCGCTGACAGTCTATGTCGCATCACGACTTCCCCTTCACTTCTGTTATTCTAAGCCCCATGTTACTCCTCGCCTTTCTAAATGCCAACAAGAAAATGTATCTCTAACGCTTTCCTCGATTTTTTGGTATTATGGGAGATAGACTTTAAGAATGTTGAGGAGGTTGAATGAAACCGTGGACCCTAGTACGGTAGATCATTCGATAGAGGATGTCTCGCGAAGGTTGGAGCGCCAATCACAATGTATGCCCGCTCACCTTTATTTTCAGCTAGAAGAGTTACTCAATTGGTCACTTGAGCAAGAAGTCGTGAATCAATTGTACGCATTGTTAAAAAAATACGACGTATTAACCGATATAGAGCGTGAAGAACGAAACATCAGCATTCAAATGCTGATTGATGAAAACGGCGCTTAATCATCGGGAACGCATGTTGCGGGAGACGAGTAGCGTCTCTCGCTTTTTTTGTCCTGATTTATTTCGGAAAGGTGGAAAACAAAGACATGGATGTCGTCACGTTAGTCGGGCTCATACTCGGGTTCCTCACCCTCGTTGGTGGAATGTTATTAAAAGGAGCGGGTATCGCACCGCTGATCAACCCTGCCGCAATCGTTATCATTTTCGTCGGTACAGCTGCTGCGGTCAGTATCGCCGTATCGAAAGAACAGCTTCAAAATGTACCGAAGTTATTTAAAATCTTGTTCAAAAAACAAGAACTCCCAAGTAAATCTGGATTGCTTACACAATTTGTCGATTTATCGACGCAAGCTCGGAAAGAGGGTCTATTATCTCTTGAAACAGCACTCGAACAAGTCGAAGAACCATTTTTACGCCAAGGCATGATGATGGTCATCGACGGTCAACCTTCTGAGTATATTGCGGAAGTCATGTCACGTGACATCGAAAACATGGAACAGCGTCATAAGGCGAACGCCGACATCTTCACCCAGGCCGGGACGTATGCCCCGACGCTCGGGGTACTCGGAGCCGTAATCGGATTGATTGCCGCCCTGAAAGATTTATCAGACATCGAAAAACTCGGACACGCCATTTCGGCAGCCTTCGTCGCAACACTATTCGGGATTTTCACCGGGTACGTGCTTTGGTTCCCGTTTGCCAATAAATTAAAGCAGTATTCGAAGAGCGAAGTCGTCATCAAAGAAATGATGATTGAAGGGATTTTATCGATTCAAAGCGGTGAATCTCCAAAAACGTTAGAAGATAAGCTGTCTGTGTATTTGTCTCCAAAGGAGCGAGCTGACTATGAAACGCAAAAAGAAGCATGATCATGAAGAACACATTCCAGAAGGTTGGCTCATTCCTTACGCCGACTTATTGACGCTCTTACTCGCGCTCTTCATCGTATTGTTCGCATCGAGTAACATCGACCAGACGAAGCTCGAGAAAATGTCGCGTTCGTTCAACCAAGTATTCTCTGGAGGCGTCAGTGTCTTCCAAGCTTCGACCGCCTCAAACAGCGACATCAGTCGAACGGATAAAACCAACACGACCGCCAACCCACGCACGTACGAACTCGCTCAGCTCGATGAGTTGAAAGAAGATGTGAACCAATACATTAAGAAGAACGGGTTAGAGAGCCAAATTAAAGCGACCATCAACTCGAGCGGTCTCGTCTTAACGATTCAAGACCGCGCCCTCTTCAACTTAGGAGAGGCGACACTTGATGCCGATGCTCAAAATGTGGCTCAAAACATCAGTCAAATCTTAGAGAAGGCTGGAAAGCGAGAAATTGTCGTCTCTGGTCATACGGATAACATCCCCATTAACACGGCCCGCTTCCCATCAAACTGGGAACTCAGTTCAGCACGTGCAACGGCATTCATGCGTGGATTATTGACGAATGATGCACTGAACCCGGCTCAGTTTACACTCGCAAGTTACGGGGAATTCAAACCAATCGCCACGAACGATACAGAAGAAGGTCGTTCGAAAAACCGACGCGTCGAAGTGTTGATTAAACCGCTCGTCGACTTATCGGAGGGCGAACCAAAAATGATTGAAACAATCACCTTACCGAACTAAAATCACCCACTCAAACGAGTGGGTGATTTGTGTTATTGCGTCAATTTGAAGTAACGTCTCGCTAGTTCTGTGAGCGGACTTTCAAACAAGCGTTTCCGCCAGTAGAGATCCGTCACTTTCTTCACCGCTTCACTGCGCGATGGATAAGGATAAATCATGCGTGACAACTTGCCAATCTTATCGCCGCGTTGCATCGCATAGACGACGATTTGCATCCAGTCGCCAGCTGATTCACCAACCGCATGTGCCCCGATAATCTTTCCATTTTTCTTCGTGATGACTTTGACAAAGCCCGCCTCTTGGCGTTCGGCGATGAAACGGTCCACTTCCGACAGTTTCGCTTCATATGTCTCGATGTCATCCCCATAACGCTCGCGCGCTTCTTTCTCCGTCATCCCAACGTGAAATACTTCGGGATCTGTGAACGTGATCCAAGGAAGCTTACTGTAATCTACCTTGTTCCATAGTCCAAACAGTGCGTTCGCAACAACGGCTTTCCCTTCTTCGCCAGCCGCGTGTGTGAACGGTAACGTCTTGATCGTATCGCCAATCGCAAAGATATGCGGCTGTGACGTCCGATACGAAGAGGAGACATCGATGTATCCTTTCGTCACTTGAACGTTTGCACGATCGAGACGAAGCGCGTCGATGCGTGGCACACGCCCTGTCGCCATGAGCAGTTTATCTGCTTCATATTCGACTGTCTCGCCGTCCACCTCTGTCGTGACACGAATGCGACCGTCGACTTCATCGACCCGGTTGACCTTCACGCCGATTTTTAAGCGCATCGCCATCTCGAGTTGAGATTTTAGGTAAGTTGAGACGTCCTCATCTTCTTTTGGCAAGAACGCATCCTGTGCCTCGAGTACCGTAACTTGCGAGCCGAGTCGAACAAACGATTGTGCTAGCTCGAGGCCGACTGTCCCGGCACCGATGACAATGAGGCTTTCCGGAAGCGTCTCTTCTTCAAAAACCGTCTCGTTCGTTAAGTATGGGACTTGATCCAATCCGTCGATTGGAGGGACTGTCGGTTTTGAGCCGGTTGAGATGACGAATTTTTTTCCAATCAATAAATCGTCCCCGACTTTCAATTCTGTCGGGCTTTGGAAAGAAGCTTCTCCGATGTAAACGTCGACCCCAATCTTTTCAAAACGTTCTGTCCCATCATGGTCTTGGATAATGGCGCGCGCCTTGTCGACTCGTGCTTTCGACATTTGATAATGCTCGCCTCCATTGAATTCTGTTCCGAGAACACGCGCTGCGCGCATCATCGCATTCGCTTCTTTCGAGGCGGCAATCAATGCTTTCGACGGGACACATCCGACGTGTAGACAGTCGCCACCTAAATGTTTGTTCTTTTCAACAAGCGCGACTTTCGCGCCTAAGTTTGCTGCTCCTGCTGCTACCGTCATCCCAGCGGCACCGCCACCGATGACAATCAACTGATAGTCCTTCATCGAATCAACCTCCGGTATCGTTCACTCACATCTTCCATCCGTTTTCGGTTCACGCCAAAGTCTGAATAGCCGACACGTGACGCAGACCGAAATTCGACTTGTTGAGTGGAATCATCAAATAGAAAATTCACATCATCTTTAAAACGCATCACTTTCGAGGTCACCACATAATGAAGGCCCTCATCTGTTTCTTTGATTAGTTCGGCCCGTGGCAATTGGTTCATTGCCATCTTGATTGCTTCAATTGATTGACCGCGACTCCCCGCATATGGGAGCGGAGACATGCGCAACTCTTCAATCGAGGTTTGCGTCGAGACGGCGTTTGGACTTCCTTTTAACGGCTTCAATGACTGATTGGCCATAACAAAAACCTCCCTCATTCTACATACATCTATATATGTAGCCTGAATTCGGGAGGTTTAACCCTATTAATGTAGTTCGCTCGGGTCGAGAGGTAATAAAACCGTCACGGTCGTCCCGTGTCCGACCTCACTCTCGATGACGAGTTTTCCTTCATGTGCCTCAATCAACTCTTTGGAGATGGCGAGTCCGAGACCGCTACTCCCTTCCGTCACATGGGCCTGATAGAACATTTCGGTGATACGCTGCAAATGTTCACGTGAGATACCAGGACCTTCATCGATGATCGAGATGAAGGCGACACGTTCTGATTGAACGAAACGGATGGTCAATGTCCCGCCGTCCGGTGAAAAGCGAATTGCATTCTCAAGAATGTTCAGAAACACTTGTTTCAATCGATTCTCATCAAATAGCCCGACTGATTTTTGAGGATAACGTTCGATGAGTGTAATGCCTTTGTCTTCGAGCGACTGCTTTAACTGCAACGTCACTTTTCGCAACAAGGAGACTAAATCGAGTTCCTGACGATACAAGACCAATCGACTCTCTTCAATCTTCGTGTAATCGAGAAGCTGCTCTACAAGACCAATCATGCGCTCTGTTTCCGAATGAATGATACTCAGACCAAGCTCCGTTTCTTCAGACAACTTCTCATCGCCACCTCGAATTGTCTCCGTCCATCCTTTAATCGATGTGAGCGGTGTCCGCAATTCATGGGAGACGCTCGAGAGAAACTCATTACGTGTCGACTGGTGCTGCTGTACTTTCGCACCTAAATACGTGAGTGTCCGCGCCAATGCCCCAAGCTCATGTTTCTCATTCGACTCCACAGCCACATCGAAATCACCTTGAGCCATCTCATCTGCCGTTTCGATGATTTGACGAATCGGACGAACGAAACGATCGGCAATGCGAATGACCGTGTAGAGCGCGAGTAACCAGATGAGGACACCAATCATGACGACGGTCATCCAAATTTCACGGATGAGCGTATCTAAGTCTTCAAGTGGGCGTGTAAAGCTAATGGCGAACTCTGACGTATCGTTCGTCATAATCGGACTGGTGACCGATAAGTAATGCTCGTCACCGACGTCATAGTCCTGAACGACCGACTCACCTCGTGATAGCTCTTGTAATTGTTCTTGTGAAAAAGATGCCTGCCTCGTCCGTTGACCGGTCGTCTTGACGATTGAACCGCTCTGGTCGACAATCGTCAAATCGGTTCCGGGATATCCGAATGTCCGGACGAGAACGGAAAAGGCACTCGGCGTCTCAAACCCGACTTGGGCTTGAGGATATAAGTATGCACTCGTAGTCGCATGACTGAGTAACGCTTCCGACTCATACTCGTAATAGTATCGATATGTCCCGTAAGACAAGACACTGACGAGTAAAAGCAAGACGATCGTCACGACAATCATCATGCGAATGACTAACTGTTGTTTCATGCTTCATGTCTCCGCCATTTATATCCGTGACCCCATAATGTTTCAATATAAATCGGATGACTCGGGTCATCTTCGATTTTTTGACGCAATCGACGAATGTTGACGTCGACGGTCTTGCGGTCACCGAAGTAGTTGACGCCCCATACGGCATCGAGTAGTGCATCACGCGATAAAACAATTTCCTCGTTTTGAACGAGATGACAAATCAAGTCATACTCCGTCGGCGTCAAATCGATCGATTGACCGTACTTCGTCACTTGTTTTGCGGCGAGGTCGATGGCGAACGGTCCTGACTTCAACCGCTTCGAGTCTTTTCGTTTCACTTTTTCGACGCGGCGCAACAATGCTTGAATGCGTGCCACCAACTCGCCTGGACTGAATGGCTTGGCGATATAATCGTCCGCGCCTTTTCCGAGTCCTTCGATTTTATCTTCTTCGAGCGTTCGTGCCGTCAACATGATGATCCCAACGTTTTCATCGATATCTCGAATGGCCGCACACGCCTCGAACCCGTCCATCTCCGGCATCATGACATCTAATAAGACGACATCGAACGGTTCACGGTCAAATGCAGTGACCGCCTCTCGTCCATTCGTCGCTTCGAACACATCGAAACCGGCTCGTTTTAAATTCACAATAATGAAGCTGCGAATCGCATGCTCGTCCTCAGCTACTAAAATTCGATTCATATTTACACCTCTTCTAGAGTTCACTTCTCTACATTATAGTTACGTTTTTGCGACAAGGTTGTCAATTGACCTTAAAAAGGTTTAGGATGGAGTCATTAGATTCTGAAGGAGGACCCCCTACTACTATGAGTTACAAGATGATTGTATTGGATATGGATGATACGCTCCTCACGAGCGACCATACGATTTCCCCTAAAACAAAAGAAGCACTTCTCGATGCGCAAGAGCGCGGCTATAAAGTCGTGCTCGCGAGTGGCCGACCAACGTTTGCGATGTGGGATGCAGCCCGTGAATTGGAACTTGCGAAGTACGGTAGCTTCATCTTATCGTTCAACGGTGCATCGGTCATCAATTGCGCGACGAACGAGGAAATTTTCTCGAGCACGCTTCAACCGGACACAGTCGCCCATCTCCATGATATCAGTGAACGGGAAGGAATCGCGATTCATACGTACGTCGGTAACGAAATCGTAACCGATCGCCCGAACCCGTATACGGATATCGAAGGTGAATTGACAGGTATGCCGGTCGTTCATGTCGGCGATTTTAAAGAAGCCGTGACCGCACCTGTCGTCAAGTGTTTGATGCTTGCCGATGGTGACACACTTGCCCCAATCGAGACGAAGCTTCAAGAAGAGTTGGCTGGAAAATTGGCCGTTGCTCGTTCAAAACCGTTCTTCCTAGAGTTCACGGAAGCCGGTGTCACAAAAGGGACAAGCCTCGCTTTCCTAGCAGATCAACTCGGCATCGCCCAGAAAGAAGTCATCGCTTGCGGTGATGGAAACAATGACTTGACGATGATTGAATGGGCAGGTCTCGGTGTTGCGATGGGTAACGCCAATACGACAGTCAAAGGGAAAGCAGACTTCATTACGAAGTCAAACAACGAAGACGGAATTGCGCATGTCATCGAGACATATATGGCGGACGTACTCGTCACGCAATAAGCTTCTGGTTGTAGAAAGGGAGGAAGTAAGATGAATAAAGGGTTGAAACGCGCTGGAGTCGGGCTGATTGGAACAGCGGTCGCGGGAGCGGCTTATGTGTTCCTTTCACCTAAACCCGCAACACGTTTAATCAAAACTTCGTTCGCAGGGGGGAACGAAGTGGAGATGAAGGGATTCGAGGAAGTCGTTCAAAAGACGTCTGTCCGAAAAGACATCGACTACTTGTCTTCTTATGACAACGGGACGTTTGATTTGATTCGCTATGAAGGCGACCGAAAACCTGTCCCAACAATCTTTTGGGTGCATGGTGGTTCGTTCGTCGGTGGTGATAAATCTGACGTCTTAAAATACGCCACCTCGATTGCGAGTAACGGCTACAACGTCGTCAGTATCAACTACGCGCTTGCGCCAGATGTAACGTATCCGACACCACTTCAGCAAATGGAAGAAGCGTATACATTCATCGCTGAAAACAACGATCGATTCCGTCTTGATTTGGACCGCGTCTTTTTCGCGGGTGATTCGAACGGTGGACAGCTCGTTGCACAGTTTGTCGGGATTCAGTTGAATGACGACTACTCGCCTTCAGCCGAAGTCAGACAAATTGTACCGAAATCGTCTATCCTTGGAACCATCTTATTGTCTGCACCATTCGACTTGAAACGTTCATGGCTCGAATCATCGAAATCTGTGAACCGCTTCTTGTTCAAACGCATCGGTTGGGCTTATTTCGGCACATACAACTGGGAAACACTCCCGGTCGTCGCTGAAGCTTCGCCGCTCGTCAACGTACCTGCCACA
Organism: Exiguobacterium sp. s183; assembly: GCF_018617655.1. Taxonomy (NCBI): domain Bacteria; kingdom Bacillati; phylum Bacillota; class Bacilli; order Caryophanales; genus Exiguobacterium; species Exiguobacterium sp. s183. The sequence goes on along the minus strand of NZ_JACSKN010000004.1, from coordinate 256,308 downwards.
TTCGTTCCGACGTTTATCGCTGACGGAAACGACTATTCGTTTGAAGATCAGGCGAAAGAATTTGCAACAATTCTCTCAGGTCGAACGGATGTGACGACTGTATTTTATGACCGGAACGAACACGAACTCGGTCATAACTATTACTTCGAAATGGACCGCCCGGCGGCAAATTCGACGTATCGCCGTCTGATCACGTTCTTACGTGAAACGACGAATCAATCCGTATAAAAATAAGCGACGTTCTCTGTTCAGAGAGCGTCGCTTATTTTCGTTAGCGTAACAGTTCGAACGCGCGTCCAATCAATTCATTTCGAGAAGGAGATGTATGACGAAGTGCTTCAAGTCGGTCAATCAAGGCCTGCTTCAATTCCTCGTCTTCTACTAACTCCAGACATTCAATGTGTAACAACCACGCATCCGGGTGCTCGGATAAAATGTCTGGAACGAGACCATCAATCGATTCCCCGCGTTCACGCATGAGGTGAATGCGATTGAACATCGGGTCATCTTTCGTCCATACACGTTCATCCCGTTCGATGATCACCGGTTTTTCAATGATCGTCAATTCTTCCACCGTCGTCCCAGGGAAGACCGATGGAAGTGAATCGACGCGTACTTCGAGTGAATCGAGTGAGATCGTCCGTCCTTCTAGTTGAACGGTCACCCCTTCGAGCATGTCCGATGCACATGCTTGACGAAGGGTCATTCCGTCCTCGAGGAGATCATCGCGGTCTAGCGCCGATTCCGTGTCATGGACAATGAGAAGTCCGTGACGTTCTCGTTTCGTCAACTGACCATTTTTTACGACTGTGCACTCATCCCATTGGATGAGCGTATGTTCCTTCGATTCTGTCATGTGGCGAACGATGCCGACACGTTCTGAACCGTCCTCGAGTCGAATCGTCGATTGACTTCCCGACGCCAATGCTTTTGTGACCGATTCAACCCCACCTTTTCGAATGGCCATTCTCCCCTCTAATTCATCTAAAACGGAAGAAAGCGTCTCAAAGTCTGGAATGACGAATAGTTCTTTTTGCATATTCGTCACGTCTTGCTTCGTCTGTAGCGCATGCTCCAAATCAAATGGATGTTTGACGACCGCATCGGTCAGACAGTGACGGCTTTCACCGACAGATGACAAGAGGCCCGCCCCGTAAATCATCGGATTCTCAAGGTCACCAATCAATCCAAATTCAACTGTCCACCAAAAGATACGTGCGACTTGTTGTGCCTCTGAAAAACCGGTCACTTGTGCTTTCGCTTCGTGTACCGCTCGTTCTGCCGCCTCGATGTCTTGTTCCGTTGAGTTGGCGTTCTCTTTCACGATTGTCAAGCGTTTCAACGCCGCGAACGAAGCATGCTCTTCTCGGTTCATGAACGCTTTTGCTCCTAGTTGTCCGAAACGTTTGACGATTGCAGAGAATGTCGGGTCCATCAGCATCGGCGCGTGACCTGCCGCCTCATGAATGATATCAGGTGCTGGACTGTATAAGATATTCTCGACTTTTCGAATGTCCGTCGCGACCGGCAACATTCCGTTTCCTTGGAAATCAAAGAAAGCAACGCCTGGGATGAGTCCATCCACTGCGACAGTCGACCATCCCGCTGCCCGCATCTCATCCGTCATCTGTTCGACGTTCGGTAATCGGTCTGGTCCCATTCCCGTCCGTTTTAAACCTTCGATGTAAAACGGGTGCGCTTTTCCTTCTAACGTATGCAGATTCAAGCTTAAAACGAAGCGCCAGACGGCATGATCCGTTGGTGTGTATTCATTGTAAAACTGCGGTGAAATATGTGGGGCAAGATGTGCTGGAATCGATTGTGTCAACATGTGAAGTCCTCCTTTAAAGTCAAAAAAAATCCCTATCGATTCAATCGATAGGGACGACAAAGCCGCGGTACCACCCTGGTTGCTAGAGATTATCTAGCCGCTTATTCCGATAACGGGGGACCGCTCAATCATGAGAGCTCGGGAACTGTAATTCGATTCATCTTTTGGGCGTGTTCGCAGCACCACACGCTCTCTGGGCCAGGGAAGATGTCTCTACTTCGGTTCCTTCTTCGCTTCTACTACGTATTCATTTCTCTATCTTTTATACAGTTATGCTGTTATGCATATATGCTTTTAAGCACTAAAGTGACGTCTTGTTAGTTACTGTACCAAAGGTTTTTCAACGCGTCAACAAAAAACAGTCTACGAATTTTCGTAGACTGTCAAAGACACCAATCGATCGGGGACTGTCCCCACTTGTTTAAAGCGTCATTCACTTGAGAAAACGGCTTTGATCCAAAGAATCCACGATGGGATGATAGTGGGCTCGGATGAACGGACGTGAGCACTTTATGCTGCTCTCCGATCCATTTCATTTTCTTCTTCGCGTCATTCCCCCACAGGATGAATACGATAGGCTCTTCACGACTCCCTAGTCGCTCGATCACCGAGTCGGTGAACTGTTCCCATCCCTTTCCGCGGTGTGAACCTGCTTTCCCCGCTTCGACCGTCAGCGCTGTGTTCAAAAGAAGAACTCCTTGTTTCGCCCACTTTTCTAAATTCCCACTCTCCGGAATGTCACACCCGATGTCGTCTTTTAGTTCTTGAAAGATATTTCGTAACGACGGTGGGAAACGCACCCCATCCTGTACCGAAAAACTGAGACCATGCGCTTGGTTTGGTCCGTGATAGGGGTCTTGCCCTAAAATCACGCATTTCACGTCACTGAATTTGGTATAGATAAAAGCGTTCCAAATGTCTTCACGGTTTGGATAAACGATCGTCTCCTCATACGCTTGATCAACGAATTGCTTCAACTGTTGGAAATAAGGTTGACTCATCTCGTCTTGGATGATGTCTGTCCAATCTCCAAGTAATCGACTCGATAACTGCTCTCCCATTGCATACTCCCCTTTCCCTTTGTATGATACCCAAAATGCGAGCATACAAAAAGACGAGCCAGCCGACTCGTCTTTCGCATTATACCGTTACTGCGCCTGCAACTTCCTTCGCAAGTGCTTCTGCTTTCGCTTTCGCGTCCGCAACGATTTCTTCGATTTTGTCCGGGTATTGGTTCATCCCTTCAACTGCTACCGTCGTTACTTCAGACACACCGACGAACGCGAGCGCTTGGCGGAGGTATGCGTCTGCAAAGTTAAGGTCAGTTCCTGTGTAGATACCACCTGTTCCTTGGATGTGGATCGCTTGTTTGTTTTCAAGCAATCCGACAGGACCTTGCTCCGTGTAACGGAACGTTTTACCCGCCATGAGGACGCTGTCGAGGAACATTTTCATGCGTGCTGGGAAGAAGAAGTTCCACATTGGCGTTGCGAATACATAAAGGTCCGCTTCCATGAACTTCTCGAGCATGCCGCTCATTGTGCCTACTTTTTTCGCTTCCACGTCAGTGAGTGCTTCGCCTGATGCGAATTTGCCCCATGCGCTGAGCACGTCTCCATCGATTTCTTGTACATCGACATCGTAGAGTTCGATTGCTTCTACTTCGATTGATGCGTTTTCAGCCTTGAGTGTTGATACGAATGTTTCTGCAACTTGTTTGCTGTATGAAAGTTCAGTTGGTTTCGGGTTAGCCGATACATATAATACTTTAGTCATCGTGTAATCCTCCATTTGGGTAATCTCTAATTTTTTTCAATAACAGTTAGAACTATATCATCTGTATATCTCATCGTCAATTATTTTAACTTCAAGATATTAATGAAAAAAGCAACGGGCTTTATTTGCCCGCTGCGTTATAACCGACTCGTTTCAATAACGAAATCAATTGTTCCGTCTCTTCATCGCTTAACGGTCCGTATATATCTTTAAAGATTTCGATGTGCTGTGGATAGACGACATCCATGAGCGCCTTCCCATCCTCTGTTAACGAGGCGTATGTGACGCGACGGTCGGACGGACAGGCGATTCGTTCAATCAGCCCACGCTTTTCCAACTTGTCGATCACGTATGTCACGCTACCACTTGTAATCAAAATCTGGTCCCCGATTTGTTGTAACGGGGTATCTCCTCGTTTATACAAAACGGATAAAACACCGAACTCTGTTGAATTTAACTGGTGGCGTCGTAAATCTTCTTTCACACGATCGCTGATGGCATCCATCGTTCGTGCGAGAACGACCCATGCCTTCAATTCAAGGGATTCAATCATGTCGGTTTCACCTCAATTCGTTCATCATATATCACTAGTATAGCAGGACTTATGCAGTATAAGCCGGGAAAAATACTTCGTCAAGGAACTTCTTCATTGTCGCGTATGTCGGAAACGTTTAGAATGGTAGTATTGTGATTTTAAGAAAGGGTGGACCGTATGCGTGAGTATTACGAAATTTCATTGACGATTAAACGGGAGTTTTTGCATGCTGTCATCGATTTGTTGAATCGGGAAGGCATCGCACCGGACTATGCGCTCGAAAAGGAAGGCGCGGTCTTTTTATTGTTCAATCATTTACCTTGGCCAAACGTGACCCGTGAACCGCACGCCGTGGAACGTTTCTTGTTGACGTTGAAGCGATCGGATTATTTATTCGTCAAAACGAAACGTAAATCACCGGTCCCCGACCATGAACCGGTCGCCTGCATGGGCGCCCTCGTTTCTCCGTTTCATGAACATCTGCGTATCGAACTCGCAGTGGATGAGTCTGAAGCGAGTCATTTAGATATGTCCGCATTCCGTCATTATTAAACGAACGACATGTTCCAATCCCCATGAAGATCAGCCGAAAGTGCTGACGATCATAGGGATTTTTTAGGAGTAATCGATTTCGCAGACGGGAATAAAGGACAGTATTCGAACCGAAAAGGAGATATGTTGGAATGGACACAGTCATGTTAATCGTCAATCCATCCTCAGGAAAAGAATTGGGGGAACAACACGCGACACATGCCGAGGAAGTATTGCGTGAACGATATGGACACGTTGATGTCCGCTTCACTGAGAAAGAACAAGATGCGACGAGCTTTGCACGAGAAGCCGCGGAAAAGCAATATAAGGCAGTCATTGCTATGGGTGGGGACGGGACGTTGAACGAAGCGGTCACCGGACTTGCGGAGGCGCCTCATCGTCCCGATTTTGGAATCATCCCGCTCGGTACGGTCAATGACCTTGCCCGCGCACTTGGTGTACCAAATGATCCTAAAAAAGCGATTGAAGCCCTTCGTGACGCTGAACCGACACCGATGGATATCGGAAAATATGAAAACGGCTATTTTATGAATGTCATTGCCATTGGCCTCATTGCCGAGGCGGTCGATGAAGTAAGCGTGGAAGAAAAGACGAAATGGGGGCCGTTCGCTTATTTGATTGAAGGCGTGAAGGCGTTCCGTGAACATAGTCCTTATGCGTTGTCGATTGAAAGTGAGGACGGTCAATTTGATGGTGAAGCTTATCTCGTCGTCATCGCCTTGACGAACTCGGTCGGAGGATTTGAGAATTTCGAACCGGACGCGCGACTGAATGATGGATTGTTGCACGTCTATATTTTTGAAGAGCTCGGTCTAAAAGACGCACTTCAATTAACGCCTGCCCTGTTCACAGGAAAATTAAAGGAAACGGACAGTGTCACGTCATTCTGTACGACACGGGTGAGCGTCAACTCGCCTGAATCCCTTCCTGTAAATGCAGACGGTGACACTGGTGGAACGTTGCCATTTACATTTGAAATTTTACCGAGTCATTTGAACGTATTGAAGCCCGTATAAGAGAAGGACTTTTATGAACGAAACCGAATGTTAACAAGCGAGAAAGGAGAATGACCTATCAACATCTCGCTTGTTCCACTTACAACAGCATCCGACGAAATCGTCGAGACATTCAATCGCTGGAATAATGACCCACAAATCGTGCATTTGATTCGTCCGAGTCGGTCTGAAGAAGAATTGACCGCTCATTATGAGATGACGGTCGAAGATTTAGAGGATCGTCTTCTGACACATGATATTTTTCTCATTTATGCAGACGACCATCTCGTCGGCGAAATGAACGTCATGTATGACCCCCCTCATCTGTACCGCCAAGAACCTGGTACGGCATGGCTCGGATTTGTTATCGGGGAATCCGTAGGACGTGGCAAAGGCGTGGGCACGGAGTCCCTTCGTTTGCTGGAGGAGAAACTGCGGGCGCAGGGGACTCCTCGCATGGAGCTCGGCGTGTTCGCCTTCAATCACACGGCCCATCGACTCTATACGAAACTCGGTTATGAAGAAATCGGACGAATCGAGCACTTCACTTACTGGGACGGTCAATTCTGGTCCGACATCCGGATGGAAAAACGACTCAACTAAAAAGCCCTTTCACGTCACGTGAAAGGGCTTTGACTTAGTTGTTCAAGTTCTCGACTTCGACGATTCGGAAGCCTTTTTGTTCAAGCTTGGCAACAACTTTGTTCTTCATGTCTTCTTCGCAATCCGGTGGTAACGTCACGAGTACGCGACGCAACACCTTACTTTTTGCATCAAGCGTCATCAAGCTTGCGATTGACGTATACTTGTTCACGATTTTTGTAATCTTCTCGAGCGCTCCTGCCTGTTCGCTCAAGGCAATCGTCAAGACGTAGCTACCTGTGTCACGACTCCATGCCTCCTCGAGCATCCCAAGCATCTTCCCGTGCGGAAGAATACCATAAAACTCATTGCTCTCATCTTTCAATACAGCAATGTATGGCAATTCTTTGATCGAGAAAAAGACTTCGAAGAAGCCGTCGGATTCATGAACGTATTTTTGCGTATTTTTAATGAGCGTCATCACATTATCGTCCATGTTTTCCCCGTTCATTCCATGACGATAAATATGCATCTTATAAATGTTACCGCGGAAAAATTTCCCCGTCTCGTCTAAAACAGGCACACAACGATATCCTGTTTCTTCAAGCGTATGAAGCGCTTCCCGCAATGTTGCCTTTTCACTGATCGTGACAACATCTTTCTTCGGGATACATAAGCTATGCACTAACATGCGTTTTCCTCCCAGCCAATAATAAAGTGGTCTACACCCTATTCATTATTATTCCCCAAATATGATGAACATCCTGCATACTTTTTCTGAAAAGTTATGAACACTTCTAGTAATCCTTGCATTTGTCGGAATACGAAAAAGTCGTTATAGTGAAACTATCCAAACAGACAAAGGGGATGGACGATTATGACGATGAAAAAAGCATTGACGATTGCCGGTTCTGATACGAGCGGCGGCGCGGGTATCCAAGCCGACCTCAAAACGATGGAAGAACTCGGTGTGTACGGTATGACAGCTTTGACTGTCATTGTGGCACAAGATCCACATAACGCATGGAACCACGAAGTCTTTCCAATCGACACGACATTGATTGAGAAACAAATCGATACGGTGCTCGCTGGGATCGGAGTCGATGCAGTGAAGACGGGAATGCTCCCGACACCTGAAATCATCGAACTCGCAGCACGTAAGATTAAAGAATACGGAATCGAGAATGCCGTCGTCGACCCAGTCATGGCATGTAAAGGTGCGGATGAGATTCTTGACCCGAACGTTGCGGTCGCGATGCGTCAACATCTCGTACCAGTCGCAAAAATCATCACTCCAAACTTATTCGAGGCGCGTATGCTCGCTGGCCTCGATAAAACACCATCGACGATGGACGAAATCAAAGAAGCGGCTCGTCTCATTCATGAGCTCGGCGCTGAGATCGTCATCGTCAAAGTCGGCGGCAAACTTGGTTTTGACACAGCATTCGACGTCTTGTATGACGGAAACGAATTCCGTCTGCTTGAAAGTGAAAAAATCGAGCCTGCGTTCACACACGGCGGTGGATGCACGTTCTCTTCTGCCATCGCGGCTTCTCTCGCAAACGGCCATACGGTCGAAGAAGCGATTGAAATCGGAAAAGAATTTATCACAGAAGCAGTTCGTCACTCATTCCGTCTCAACCAATACGTCGGACCGACGAACCATACGGGATACCGTAAAAAAGTAGCAACACAATCGTAAACAGATGACCCGGAACGTGACGTTTCGGGTCATCCTTTCCATTGGAGGGACAGACGTGAAAGCGATTCAACCTGATCACATTCAGCAATATTTAGACAATTACGTCGCAACACCACTTTTCGTGCATGTCGAGACGACAAATGGTGCCTATGCGACACATAACGACCCGGACTTCCATAACGCCGGGATGTTTATCCGTAATGCCAAAATCGAATATAGCATCGGTCAAATCAAAGGAAATGGACCTTACCGTGTCGGCTTAAAGCTCGATCACGGCTGGCTCTATGTCGAAGGATTGACCGACTATGAGGTGCACGGCGAACAGTTACTACTCGCTGGTCACGATCGTCTCGGTCGACTGGCGTGTGCGCTGCATATCGATATCAAACCGCTCCCGCAAGGAGCATCGGAGGTGGAGAATCAATGAATGGACCATTACTCGTCATTTTCCCACACCCGGACGATGAGGCGTTCAGCTCGGCCGGAACGATTATCCAACATCGTCAAAAAGGACTTCCGGTCACGTATGTCTGCTTAACACTGGGCGAGATGGGACGCAACATGGGTTCCCCGATCTTTACGACGCGTGAGGAGCTACCTAAAATTCGAAAGCATGAACTTGAAGAAGCTTGTCGGATGATGGGCATCGAGGACCTGCGCATGTGGGGACTTCGTGATAAAACCGTTGAATTTGAGGATGAGGCCGAGCTCGCTGGTCGCTTCCGCGCATTGATTGACGAAGTGAAGCCGGAAACCGTCATCTCGTTCTATCCAGGATATGCCGTTCACCCGGACCATGAAGCGACAGCTCGTGCTGTCGTACGAGCACTTCAGGAGATGGGAGAATCACGCCCTGAGTTTTTAGGTGTAGCATTCGATCGCCGCACAGAAGAAGAACTAGGACAACCTCACGTGATCGTCGATGTGACGGAAGAGAGCGAGCAGAAAAAAGACTCCCTCTTTGCCCATCGTTCTCAGACGGAAGGTCTACTTCGCGCGATTGACAACGCAGAAAACGCCCACGTCATGGAGTTACTCCAACGTGAGCGCTTCTATCATTATCCGTTCTCATGATTCATAGGCTAGACGGGTCATATAAAGTAATGCCCCAACGGTCCCAAGACCGATTAGCGTTCCGAATACTACAACGATTTGTCCCATGTTTTCACCTCTTCTAGACTGTACGAACAATTCCATTCATTGGTTTCAAACACGTGCCATTCGCACGTGTTTTTTTAGAAGTACAGAACGTAAATCACGATGGCCAATACGATTCGATAGACCGCAAACGGCATCAATTTCACTTTGTTGATCAATTTCAAAAAGAACTTAATCGAAATAAGCGCGAACAGAAACGCACTGATGAACCCGATGATAAACACCGGCAACGTATCGAGCGTAAAGTACGTCCATTTGCTGTAGAGTGACAAGGCGCTCGCGCCGAACATGATCGGTACCGCCATGATGAACGTAAAATCTGCCGCTGCCCGGTGACTCATCCCGAGGAGGACGCCACCAGAAATCGTCGAGCCCGACCGCGAGAATCCTGGCCATAACGAGAAGCATTGAATCAATCCGACACCAAGCGCTTGCTTATACGTGATGTCATCGAGCGTTGCAGTCGTTTGTCGTTTCACACCTGATAAATCTGCGGCAATCATAAAGAAAGCCCCAATCACTAACCCGATCAACACCGTCTTGACCGAGAAGAGGTGTGTATCGATGTAGTCCTCGAACAATACACCGAGGACACCGGCCGGAAGCAGTCCAATCAAAATATGTATCAGGTTTAATTGGCGTACTGCCCCGTTTTGTCTTAGTGTGAACAGCGACTTCGGATTCAGTAACGCTTTGAACCGGTCTCGAAAGACGACAACAACCGCTAAAATCGAGCCTAATTGAATGACGATTTTAAACGTGTTCGCTACTTCCTGACCTAAAAACTGACTCGAGTTCAACCAAAGCCCGTCCACGAGAATCATATGACCCGTCGACGAGACCGGAGCAAATTCGGTCAATCCTTCAACGACTCCTAATAAAAAGCCTACGAATAACTCATACCATTCCACGATGTTTCTCCTATAATTCCTTTAGATTGTTCTCATCATACACTTCTCCTCACCATCTTGCGTCCGTCTTAAGACGTAAAAACAGGCATGGCTTATGGCCCATGCCTGTGAGAGTTATCGTGCAGTCGCATGAACGACCCACACAACAAGCCCAATCATCAAAAACGCTAGAAATAGCGACGCTGTCGTCCCTATGATAAAGACAACCCCTAATCCGAGAATGCCAAGATGCCACAGCATCGAGACAGACGATTCCGTCGTCGCTCGAATGGATGAAGGAACTTGATGGTGTAAAAGTCCATAATAGAGCGGCTCCATCGTCCCATATAGAAGTGCCAACAATCCCATGACACCAATTCCGATTGGACTCGGAAATAAACCAATGAAGAGAAACCCGCCACCCATCACCCATCCGAATTGCTTCAACCAACGTTCAGAAGGCGCAATACGCACGATGGTACCTGCGAACAGTTGCCCAGGTAACTGGATCAAGAGCAACCCACTTGAAATGACACCGAACCAATAAATCGGAACGGACACATCGCGAGCGTACAGTTGCCAAAATTCATCGATGAAGTTAAAAGCGGATACCGCTGCCAAAAAACTGATTGTGACATAACGAAGTTGTCGGTTTGACCAAATGAATTGAAACCCTTTGAACAAATGGCGCCACGTCAAACGTTCCTCCCGCTCTCGATGAGTCGGTTCAACGAGAAATACGCTACATAGTGTCGCCATCATTAAACTCAAAATCGAGACTCCATAGTTCCACTCCAAAGGAAGATACTGAGCCAACATACTGCCACTCAATGCCGCCATCACAGCGGCCACAATCCCAATCGCGTTCAGCTTCCCAAGAACCCGTTCGAACGACGAAGCTTCATGACTTTCCTGTAAGGACTCGTATAGCAGCGCATTCTCTGCCCCACTTCGAATGACCGACCCAACGGCCGAACAGCTGATTGCGACAAAGAAACCCGTGAACGTGAACGAATACAAAATGACGATAAACGACAGCCATTCTAACGCGACACCGATTTGAACAAGTCGACGCCGTGCCGTATGATCCGCCCATACACCAGTCGGTACTTCGAACAGAACGATGATGAGCGCATACACCATCTCTAAATAAACGACTTCCTGAATGGAGATACCCCGTGACTCCCAGAACAGCCGTTCAATCACGTATGCGGGAATCAAGCCTTCAAACCAACGAATCCATCCTAATCGGACAACGTTTCGACGAACTTAACTAGGTGAACGTGCTCGTTTTCTCATTTGAATCTCCTCCTTACTTGTCTATTCCCGAAAACACAAAAAAACCACGAGATTCCTCTCGTGGTTGACGTGTTATTTCAATAAGTTGAGAATTTCGCGATTGAACGCCGGAATGTCATCCGGCTGACGGCTCGTCACGAGCTGGTTCTGACAGACGACAACTTCTTTGTCCGCATATTTGGCACCGGCATACTCCATGTCGACTTTAATCGATTTGTAGCCGGTCGCGTCACGACCTTCTAACGTCTTCGCCGTAATCAACAGCTGTGGTCCGTGACAGATGGCAAAGACAGGTTTTTTCGCATCCATGAAGGCTTTCGCGAACGAGACGAACCGTTCGTCTTCACGCAATAAGTCAGGAGAGAATCCACCTGGTAAGAGAAGGGCGTCAAAATCTTCTGGCGATACATCGTCAATCGATTGATCGATGTTCACTTTCGCCTCTCCTTGCTTCCCTTCTACCGTGTTGCCTGCTTTCTTCTCGATCGTCACGACGTCATGTCCCGCATCCACCAATGCGTCACGGGGACCCGTGAATTCTACATCTTCAAACATATCTGTAATGAGCGTTGCTACTTTTGCCATGTTCTAAACACTCCTTCTGTTTGTTTTATGCACATAGGGACTGTTCCACTGGCGTGAATCACTTAAACATCATTGCATGCATTCAACGAAACTTCGAGACATAAGGATTGTCGCGTTCAAAGAAGCGATACGGGTAGTCACGCGCCTCGCCCGTGTTCGGAATCCCAATGCGTGGACCCGCTTCAATCACCATTCCCGTCTCACCTTCAGCAAGATAGAGCGGGTCTTGTTGGAACGAGTGACCATATAAGTCCATCGTGATCCCGAGTGCTTTCGTCAACTTCCCTGGTCCGTTCGTTTGGTCATATCGTTTCATCCCAGGACGGTTCGAAGCAATCCATTCATGTCCTTGAATCGGTTCGACGGCTCGAATCAACACGGCTTCCGGTGTACCAACTGGTCCACTGACCACGTTCAGGAGCGTATGCGTATGCATTTGATACGTGTATACATACCCAGGTTGCCCGAACATGACTTCCGTCCGTTTCGTTCGACGCCCTCCGAAGCTATGCGCCGCTCGGTCGATGACACCGAGATAGGCTTCTGTCTCGACAATCTTCGTGATGATATCGCCTTCCGGATGGCGCCGCACCAAATATTGTCCGAGTAATGCTCGTGCCAATTCGAGTGTCGGTTGTTCATAAAATGCTAGATCGAGTCGCTTCATCGTTCCACCTCCGTTTCTCCTATTTTCTCAAAAGTCATATACTGCACACAAAAAAGATGCCCTGCATGGCAGGACACCTTGATATTACGATGCAATTTTAAGTGTTTCACGTTGCTTCCCCAATCGGACGTATCCCAAAATGATGGAGAAGACTGGGCTGAGCCAAAGGAAGAACGCAAATGGGGCGTATTCCAATACAGGCACACCGAGTGTCGCTGCGAAGAACGCTCCGGAGACACCCCACGGAATGAGCGGGTTAATCACAGTCCCGCCATCCTCAAGCGCACGTGACAAGTAGCGTGGGTCGATTCCGCGATCGATGAACCCTTGTTTGAACGCCTGTCCTGGCAAGAGAATCGACAAGTACTGTTCTCCTGCGAGCAAGTTGACACCGATTGAGCTGAGGACGACCGATAGAACGGAACTTCCTGGTGACTTCAAACGCTCGAGCAACGATTCAACGATTGCTTGGAACACACCGAGTTCACGTAACAAGCCACCGAATGCAAGGGCAATCAAGACGAGGCTGACCGACCAGAGCATCGATTCAAGACCACCACGATCGAGTACCGTCGCAATCGTCTCGTTCTCCACACCTGACTTGAATCCAGACTGCATGACACCGAGCCAGTTCGAGATGCTCCAGTTGCCTTGAACAAAACCTGCCGTCAACACACCAGCGAACATCCCGACGAGCATCGTCGGCAAGACCGGCATCCGACGGAACGCAAGCACTGCGACGAGCACAGGGGCAATTAACGTGAGCCAAGAAAGGTCGAAACGTCCGCTTAGCGCAGCTTGTGCTTCCGCGATTTGAGTCGTGTCAGCAGTTTGACCGCTACGTCCGAGGAAGGTGAATAAAATTAACGTGATGATGAACGCCGGAATCGTCGTCCCCATCATGAAGCGAATATGGTCAAATAATTTTACACCCGCCACTGCCGGCGCAAAGTTTGTCGTATCCGACAACGGGCTCATCTTGTCTCCGAAGAGCGCACCCGATACGATGGCACCTGCAGCGAGAGCTGGCGAGATGCCTAATGCCGTCCCGATTCCGAACAAGGCGACACCGACCGTTCCGACGGTTGTGAACGCACTTCCTGTGAATGTCGAGACGATCATCGTAATCAATAAGACACTTGGTAAGAACCATTCAGCAGAGATTGTATTTAATCCGATGGAGAGGATCGTCGCGACCGTCCCGGACATTTGCCATACTCCGATGAGCATCCCAATCAACAACAAAATCAATACCGGCATGATGGCTTCACGAATCCCGTTGATCATCGCCGTTTCAATCTGTTTGAAGTCGCGTGAACGATAATATGCGTATCCACCTACCATTACCATTGTGCCAAAAATCGCCATATGCGGCGTCGCTTTGGCCAAAAACATCAGTGCGAGCAAGGTGATCCCGCTCATCAACACGACGAATACAGCTTCTTTTCCTTTCATCTGCATCGACGTCCCCTCCTTTCGTTATATCCTAATTATTTATTATTTCGCCTAACCGCTTAAACGCTTTTATGCACAAAAGCACGTCAGTGATGTTTTTTACTATACTCGCTTCCTTTCTCCCTGTCAAACGTCTTTTTATGATAAATTATATGCTTGAGGGTGACCTCCGGAGTTCGTAACCTCCTCCGACATCAAAACTAGCGAAAAGGAAGTGTGCTTCATGCAACACGAAAAAGCATTGGTCGTCTTCAGTGGTGGCCAAGATTCAACCACTTGCCTATTTTGGGCAAAACAACAATTCTCCCATGTGGAGGCGGTGACATTCGCATATGGTCAACGCCACGATGCGGAAATCGAGGTCGCAAAAGAAATCGCGGCAGAACTCGATGTCCCACACCACATCCTCGACTTGTCCCTACTCGGACAACTCACATCAAATGCGCTCACGAGACACGATCTTGACATCGACAATGCGGACGTCCCAAACACGTTCGTCGATGGACGCAACCATCTATTCTTATCATTTGCGGCTGTCATGGCCAAACAACTCGGTATGCATCACATCGTGACCGGTGTATGTGAAACGGACTTTTCAGGTTACCCGGATTGCCGAGACCAATTCATTAAATCACTCAACGTGACACTCAATTTAGCGATGGATTATCCATTCGTCATCGACACTCCGCTCATGTGGCTCGATAAAAAAGAGACGTGGGCACTTGCCGACGAGCTCGGTGCCTTCGACTACGTCAAAGAACGTACGCTCACTTGTTACAACGGTGTCATCGGTTCAGGTTGTGGAGAATGTCCGGCGTGTAAGCTTCGCCAAAACGGACTCACAGCTTACGAGGAGGTGCGCGTATGAAACATGCTCCATTCCTCGCCCCGACCAGTGTCGAATCGAAACAAGAAGGGTCGCTCATCTACTGCCCGCATCGTGTTCAAATCGTCAAAGAAGTGACGTTCGACGCGGCACACCACTTATTTGATTATGATGGTAAATGTCGTGCCCTTCATGGTCACACATATAAGCTCCAGATGGGTGTCAGCGGTTTTCTCGACAATCGCGGGATGACGCTCGACTTTGGTGACTTGAAAAAAATCTTCAAAGAAGAGCTTGAGCCATATCTCGACCATCGCTATTTGAACGAGTCACTCCCTTATATGAATACAACTGCAGAAAACATGTGCTATTGGATTTTTGAACAACTGGCGACACACTTGCCAAATGAACGCGACGTGCGCGTCGAATTCGTCCGTTTGTATGAAACGCCGACTTCGTACGCTGAGTTCCGCCGTGAATGGTTGGTGGAATCGTGAAAATCCCTGTTTTAGAAGTGTTCGGACCGACCTTCCAAGGAGAAGGACGTGCCATTGGACAGAAAACGATGTTCGTCCGGACCGCCGGTTGCGATTATCGCTGTTCGTGGTGCGATTCAGCATTCACATGGGACGGTTCAGAAAAACCGGACATGCTGACGGCCGACGAGGTCATCGATCGCCTTGACGCACTCGGTGCGTACGATTACGTCACCATCTCGGGTGGAAACCCGCTCCTCATCGCGGCCATGGAGAACCTCGTCGTGAAATTGAAAGAGCGAGGCGTCACACTCGCCGTCGAGACGCAAGGTAGCCGCTATCAAGAGTGGCTCACACAGATCGATGACGTGACCCTCAGCCCGAAGCCTCCTTCGTCTGGCATGAAGACAAACTGGCAACAACTCGACGCCATCGTCGAACGGCTACGCCCGGAGCAGACGACATTCAAAGTTGCCGTCTTTGATGAAGTGGACCTCGCTTACGCGAAAGAAGTACAACAACGCTATGCACCGGACGTCATGTATTTATCTGCCGGTAACCCAGAGCCAGGTGCTGACGGTGATATCACCGATGCCCAGCTCCGTCGTTTGAAACAATTGTGGGAAGACGTCGCACGCGACCCTTCATGGCAAAGCGTCCGCGTCCTACCACAACTACACACATTACTGTACGCCAACGAACGTGGCGTCTAAGGAGAATAAACATGAGACCAGAAGACTTACAAGACCTCTCGCTCCTCGGACAGAAGAGCGTCCCTTATATTTTTGAATACACACCTGACGTCCTCGAGGCGTTCCCGAACCGTCACCCGGAGAACGACTACTTCGTCAAATTCAATGCGCCGGAATTCACGTCCCTGTGCCCAATCACAAACCAACCCGACTTCGCGACGATCTACATCTCGTATATCCCGGATGAGAAACTCGTTGAGTCGAAATCGTTGAAGTTGTACTTGTTCAGTTTCCGTAACCACGGTGACTTCCATGAGAACTGCATCAACGTCATCGGGAAGGACCTCGTCAAATTGATGGAGCCACGCTATCTCGAAGTGTGGGGCAAATTCACACCACGTGGCGGCATCTCGATTGATCCGTACTACAATTACGGAAAGCCTGGCACAAAGTATGAGAAGATGGCCGAACATCGTCTGTTCAACCATGACCTCTATCCAGAGACGGTCGACAACCGTTAATTAAAAAGTAGGCGCTCCATGGGAGTCGCCTACTTTTTTTGATAGCGATGGATCTGTCGCTTGATCGGTTCACGGAACACGGTCGCGATGAGCGTCAATACGAGCATGATCCCGAACGCCAACGCAATCAGCTTCCAATCCCCGCTCGCGATGCTGCTTCCGAGAAAATTGTTCGCGAACGCGCCAGGAATCATACCGACGACGGTCGCAAACAGATACGCTGGTACTTTTACTTTTGCCAAACCGGAAGCATAGCTGACCAAATCGAAATTGACGAGTGGGATGAGACGTAGGATGAGTACATAAAAGAACCCGTCCTCTTCGATTTTGTGCTGAATGGCTTCATAGTTCCTCGATTCGAAGTGATGCAAGAAACGGTCGCCGAAATAAACGGCCACATAATATGCGACGAGGGCACTCAGTGTCGCCCCGATGACCGTATAGACGACACCCGGTAACATCCCGAACGCTAAACCGCCGGCGACCGATAAGACGGACGTAGGAAACAAGATGAGTGGACGAACAGTGAACAAGAGAATATAAATCAAAGGGGCCAACCAACCGAATTGAATGATATAGTCCCGGATGTCTCCTGGACTTACATCGATCCATTGATAAAGGAACGTCGCTGTTCCGAACAGGAGTAGGACGAGTGCAATCATCCACTGTACCTTCCATTTTTTCATCGTCCCCCCTCCTTCCTATTTGGTTTTATTCCCGCAATCCGAGATGTCATCCATCTTTTTTCAGCCACCTCGATGTGGTACGGTTAGAGAAAGCAGAAGGAGGAAATCGATATGAACCTTGCAGATGCCCTAACATTAAAACAGTTGCTCCATGAGCAAATCGATACATTGACCGAAGAGATTGAGCACGTGGCATTCATCTCGCTCGAAGTGAATGATTCCATTCCGACGATTCAGTCCCGCTCCCTTCAAGATATCGAGATGGAACTTGAGCACATCCGTCTGGACTTACGTCAGCTCGACCGTCTTATTCAAGAAGCGAACGTCCAAGCCGTCGTTGAAACGCATGACGGTCCGCTCCCGCTCGTAGAGGCAATCGAACTCGCCATTCAGTTACGTGTCCAAGCACGTCTTTATGAGAAATTGTCATTACGTCCGAAAAAGGAATACGTGCACGGGGTTTCCGTGATCAAACACGCCTTATATGACCCGGAGCTATATCGCTTGAAAGCACGCGATATTAAGAAACGAGCCATTCGAATCGAAAGTGCCATCCAGGCCGTCCGCTATCAGACCGATATTGACTTTGATGCTTCACGATATATGTAAAAAGCGAAGGGATCCCTTCGCTTTTTTACATATGGTCATGGTGGTTGTGGTGGATATCATGATGGTTCGATGAAGAAGAACGGTGACGTGGTGGAGCCTCATCGGCAAATTTTTCCCCGTCTAAAATGCCGAGACGCTTGTATTGGCGATCGACTCGCTCTTTCGTCTCCTCGCGAACGGATCTTGACTCCATCACCAATTGATAGCACCCGAGTGCGACACGGAACGGTTCCATCCGTGTCCGTTCAATCGAGAAGGAATCGACACCTCGTAAATACTCGGCCAATCGCTCGGCCGTGTCATCGTCCGGATCATCGGCGAGTTGCGAGGCGAATTGTTGTAAGTCCTTCAACGTGCTCGATGTTTTGGAATGCTGAAAAATCGTTTTTACAAATGCAAAAATAATCAGACCGAACACAACCATGAACACGATAGGAAATATCGACACAATCCCGGTAAAGAATGAGTCCCCCATGGAGTCACTAAACGGATCTCCGCCAAATCCAAACACTGTCATTTCAAATTCCCCCTTTTTCTTTATGTACGTTCATTCAGTCGAATCGGTTTCATCAAAAAACCGCGATCATTCGACCGCGGCATCCATTCAACTGTTCAATTGTTTCTCCATCATGATACGTGGCTCGCCGTCTTCGGTGTAGGCGCCCATGATGTCATATCCGCAAAGGAGGTTCAAGATGATGACCCCTTTGTTCGTATTCCGCGCTTTCGTACGAATCGAATGAAAACCTTGCGCTTCGACCCATTCAAGTTGCGTGTCCATCAGCTTGCGACCGATGCCATGTTTTTGAAAGTCCGGGTGTACGCCACCCGCCCAGCTATAAAATCGATAAGGCTCTGCCTCATAACCGATTTTAAAGCCGACCAGCTGCTCCTCCGAGAATGCTAAGAGCACCAACGGATTGGCATGTCGATACAGGCGCTCTTTAAATCGCAGCTGATCGAGGTCACCGTATAACGTTCGGTACAGTCGGAAGAAGTCCTCTTCAAAATCTTTAAAGTTGTTCGTCACATCTTTTACGATAAATGAACTCGTCGTACTCATCGTGCCATCCCCTTTCAGTTTCTGGACAAAGATTCCGTACGTCTGTTCTTTTCGCCGTTCATTCCGAATTTCCTGTCTCCCGTTCGAAAGCTGTGACACCTTTTTGTTTATATAGCCCGAGCGTACGCTTCGGTAAGCTCTTGACCATCCAGTCTTTGAAGATGCGCGCTTGATCTTCGACAGGCAGTTCATAGCCATCCGTCACGATATGACGTGACCGTGTCGTGACATCATACAAAGAAATTGCAGCCGCCACCGAGATGTTCAAACTTTGTACGTATCCTTGCATCGGAATGACAAAGTTCCCGTCCGCCTTGTTGAGCGCTGCCTCCGAGACGCCACTATGTTCGTTCCCGAATAGAAGAACGGTCGGCTTCGACACATCCACTTCTTCGAGCGGAATCGCTTCCTCGCTTAGCGCCGTCGCATATACTTGGTAACCACTTTCTTTTAAAGCATCAATCGCTTCTTCAATCGATCCATGCTCCACGACGTCCACCCAGCGATCGGCGCTTTTGGCGATAATCGAGTTCGGTTTGAACTTTGCCCGCCCTTCGACGACATGCAACGTTTGTACCCCGAACGCATCGGCTGAACGCAACACAGCGGATTGGTTGTGCGGATCGTCCACACCTTCCGTCAAAATCGTGATATGGTTCGTCCGTGTATTCAACACTTCATACATCCGTTTGATGCGGTCTGGCATGAGCATTTCATACAGAGGAAGATCGTCCTCCTGCAATACACCCTTCTGCAATAACTCTTCTTTTAATTCAATCTGCTCGTCCTTCGTCAAAGCAGATGTGGTCTGTCTCCAACCCATCTTTCTCGCTCCCTTCAACCTATCATATTGTAGCTAGATTCGATCCGACTGACAAGTTCACCTAACATCTTCCATTGTCGCTTTGAAAATGAAAACAAATGAAAATAGCGAAAACGGTTGCATGAATTTATGCAATCGATTACAATCATTTATGCAAGCGATTGCACTATTGGCAAACACAAAAATAGATAAAACTCCCTCACAGGAAGGAAGCGTATAGCATGAAACAATTGATCTCATTCGATTTCTGGCAAAAACTCGGTAAGGCCTTGATGGTCGTCATCGCCGTTATGCCAGCTGCCGGTTTAATGATTTCCATCGGTAAATTGATTGGAATGTCAGCCGGAGATGTCGGTATTTTATTAACAACAGCTCGCATCATTGAAGATTTAGGTTGGGGCATCATCGTCAACTTACATATCCTCTTCGCAGTCGCGATTGGTGGTTCGTGGGCAAAAGATCGTGCAGGTGGTGCGTTCGCAGCACTTCTCGCCTTCATCTTGATCAACCGTGTCACAGGTGCCATCTTCGGTGTCAACGGTGCCATGCTTCAAGATCCGGAAGCGACAATCGAGTCACTCTTCGGTGCAAACCTTGTCGTCGCTGACTACTTCACATCTGTACTCGGCTCACCTGCCCTCAACATGGGTGTGTTCGTCGGGATCATCGCCGGTTTCCTTGGTGGTGCACTATACAACCGTTTCTACAACTTCAACAAATTGCCGAACGCCCTCTCGTTCTTCAACGGGAAGCGCTTCGTACCATTCGTCGTCATCCTTGGTTCAGTCGTTGCTGCCATCGTTCTATCGATTGTATGGCCAACGATTCAAGGTGCGCTCAACAGTTTTGGTGAGTGGATTGCCACATCACGCAACACGGCTCCAGTCCTCGCTCCGTTCATTTATGGTGCGCTCGAGCGTCTCCTCTTGCCGTTCGGTTTACACCACATGCTCACTGTTCCAATGAACTACACGGAACTTGGTGGAACGTACACGATTTTAACAGGCGCGACAGCTGGGTCAGTCGTTGCCGGACAAGACCCGCTCTGGTTGGCATGGGTAACAGACCTCGTCAACTTGCGTGCCGCTGGTGATACGGCTGCATACAACGCCCTTCTCGCTGATGTCGTTCCGGCCCGCTTCAAAGTCGGTCAAGTCATCTTGTCATTCGCTGCTTTGATCGGTGCCGCATATGCGATGTACCGTAACGTCGACGCTGAGAAGAAAGCACAATACAAGCCGATGTTCTTGTCAGCTGGACTCGCTGTCTTCTTGACAGGTGTCACAGAACCAATCGAGTTCATGTTCATGTTCGTCGCGCCAGTCCTTTATGTGGTTTACGCGCTTATGGCAGGTGCTGCATTCGCATTGGCAGATATCATCGACCTACGTGTCCACGCCTTCGGTGCGATTGAACTCTTGACGCGCATCCCGATGATTGTCAAAGCGGGACTACTTCAAGACTTGATCAACTTCGTTCTCGTCTCTGTAGCATTCTTCTTCCTCAACTTCGGTGTGTTCAACTTCTTCATTAAGAAGATGAACTTGCCGACACCAGGACGTAACGGAAACTACATGGAAGAGACGACAGAGAAGTCATCTGTGGCAGGTAACGAACAAGTCATGGGGATTATCGCCCTTCTTGGTGGGGAAGAAAACATTGAAGATGTTGATGCATGTATGACTCGTCTTCGTGTGACCGTTAAAGACGTCACACTCGTCTCTGACGAACAAGACTGGAAGAAAAATGGCGCTATGGGTCTCATCGTGAAAGACCGTGGAGTCCAAGCCATCTATGGCCCGAAAGCCGACGTATTGAAATCAGACATTCAAGACGTCATCGGTGCATAATCTACTGGCCAACTCGCTCAAGAGTTGGCCTTTTTTCTAAAGGAGGACTATCGTGAATATTTTAACGCTCAATTGTCACGCCTGGTTAGAAGACCGTCAACAAGAAAAGATTGACGCCATCGTCGAACGCATCGCGAGTGAAGAGTACGACCTCATCGCGCTTCAAGAAGTCAATCAACATAAAGAGGCCCCACTGCTCTACGGAAACATCCGTGAGAACAACTTCGCTCACGTCCTCGTCGAGCGCTTAAAAGAGTTGGACGTCCACTATCATATGACATGGGACTTTGCCCATTATGGATACGATATTTACGAGGAAGGCGTCGCCATCCTGTCGCGCACACCGTTCCTATCAACAGAATCGTTCTTTGTATCGAAGACGACGGACCCAGACAACTACAAGTCTCGTAAGATTGTCAAAGCTGTGATTGCAGGCGCAGATGCTCCAACGACTATTTACTCGTGTCATCTCGGATGGTGGCATGATGAAGAGGAGCCGGTGAAACACCAACTCGATGAACTGATTCGTCGCGTCGAGCATGACGACCATGCCCTTCTACTCGGCGACTTCAATAACGATGCCTTCATTCGAGGAGAAGGATACGATTACTTGATGGAGAATGGACTCCAAGATTTGTTCCACCTCGCAACAGAACGGGAAGGCGATGCGACGGTACAAGGGAAAATCGCCGGGTGGGACGAAAACAAAAAATCACTTCGCATTGATTTGATGTTAACGAATGCCCCGATTCACGTTTCTCGCCACGCGGTCGTCTTTGATGGCGAGAACGGACCGATTGTCTCCGACCACGCCGGTGTCGAAGCAACTGTATTTTGGCGCTAATTCGCCTTTTTCTCCTTACTTGGGAGAAAAGGGTTTTTCTTTTGGAGAAAATCTTGTAACGTGATAGAAGACTGATGTCTAACTACTAATGAATGAGATAGAAAGAAGTGTTTGAATATGAAGACAAGCTCGCTCAGTCGAAGCGACTGGACTTTAGTTTTATCCTTATCCTTATTAACCTTCGTTCTCGGAACGAGTGAATTTGTCATCGTCGGGATTTTACCTGATATCGCAAACGGATTATCCATCTCGATTGCGACGGCCGGGAGTCTCGTATCGGCATTCGCCATCAGCTTTGCCGTCGGTACACCAATCACCATGTCCTTGACGAGCCATCTTCCTAAACGCAAATTGATGCTTGGTCTGACCATCCTGTTCACTATCCTTAACTTGTTGAGCAGCCTGGCACCGATGTATGAGTGGTTACTCGTCTTGCGCATGTTGACGGCCGTCGTCACAGGTGTCTTGATTTCACTTGCCATGCTTGTCGCCAGCGAGAGTGTCCCACCAACAAAGCGTGGGGTCGCCGTATCCTTTATTTTTGGTGGATTCACGATGGCGAACGTGTTCGGTGTTCCAATCGGGACATTCATCGGACAACAGGCAGGTTGGGAATCCACATTTATATTAACGACTGCACTCGGTGCAGTCGCCTGGATTGCCATTTACCGCGTCTTGCCGAACCAATTGTCTCAAGAAAAAGCATCACTTCGTGAACAATTGACATTGCTGACGAATCCGCGCATCTTGATCGCATTCCTGATTCCGGCGTTCGGTTTCGGGGCAACGTACGTCGTATATACGTATCTCGTGCCGATTTTAAAAGATGTACTCGGTGTACCGGTCGCTTGGGTCAGTCCGATTTTATTCGCATACGGATTCATTTCGATTTTCAGTAATATCGCTGCCGGAAAGATTGCTAGTCACAATCCAATCGGACGCTTACGGTTCGTCTTTCTCGTCCAGGCGTTCGTCTTGGCCGCGCTATTCGTGACAACGTCGAATGTGACGCTCGGTCTTCTCAATATCGCACTTATGTCGTTCATGGCAATCTTATTGACGACATCGACTCAGATTTATTTGATCGATTTGGCAGAGAAGTTCAATCCGAATGCCAAAGGTCTCGCCTCGTCACTTATGCCCGTGGCGAGTAATGTCGGGATTGGACTCGGTTCCGCTCTCGGTGGTGTCGTCTATGCGACGAGCCCCATCATGACGCTCGCACTTGTCGGCGGTCTGGTCGCCCTCGTCACAGCCGCGTTGACCGCAGTCAGTTATTCGCTTGATCAACGCTAAAACGTGTGCACCTTCATCGAGGTGCACACGTTTTTTATAACCATTCGAGAATCGCTGATAGGACTTCGTCCAATTGTTCTTTCGATGTGAGCGGGCTTTCCTGATCTCCTTTTTGTGGACCATACATTCCGAAGTTTGCATGATTCCCGCCTTCAATTTGTACGAATTGGCTATCTTCAGGGAGGTCGCTTCGACTCGCCTCGATGTCTTCTGGGACAGCCAATCCATCCAATTCACCGGAAATCGATAGTACACGTAAGTCGCTATCGACCATCGAACTGATCGGATACGAAGCGAGGAAAATGACACCCTCCACTAATTCTTGATGCTCCAGTGCATACCCCGATGCCGCCGAACCTCCGAGTGAATGACCGGCCACAATCCAGCGTTCAATCTCCGGATGTGCCTCGATGATTGGAGCTGCCGCATCGATATCTAAAATGCCTAAATTGAGACGAAGCGATGGAATCGCGACAAAGACACCCTCTTCAGCTAATTGTGTTCCGTAATAGGCATACGCCTCTTTCTCGACTTTCGCCCCTGGATAGAGAATGACGCCGACCTCACTCGTCGGATCTCCAAACTCGAGACGGTTGTCGACCACTTTCCCCTCTTCGGCATACTGTGTCGCTTCATCGGTCGGTCCATACGTGAACTGTGTCCAAATCAAAAAGCCTGCTACCGCGACAACAAGCAACCCTACGATTGAGAGTGCGGCCCACTTGAAGAATTTCTTCATTATATAGCCTCCATTTGCATCCACTTCCTCATAACGTTACACTAATAAGAAAAAGCATGATCAGGGGGACACCATGACCAGAAGTAATGTAACCACGATGATTCAGTGGTTTATTTTTATTTTAGCTACAAATATTGTACCACCACTCTCTATCGCCGCCTTGTTTGAACTGTCACCAGATGAGACGATGACCTTCATATCCCGCTCACTCTTCATCTTCGCACTCTTTAGCATCATCCAGACGTTGCTCGGACATCGCCTCCCGATACTTGAAGGACCCGCCGGCATTTGGTGGGGCGTCTTCACCTTATACGCATCCATCGGACCCGCCTTATACGGAAGTCAACAAGAGACGTTGCAGGCACTTGGATTTATGTTGTTCTTAAGCGGTATCCTCGGTGTGCTATTGACCGTCACCGGTATCTTAAGACGCATGCTTGCCCTGTTTACACCTCAAGTACTCGGTGTCTATATGATTTTACTCGTCCTCCAATTGTCAGGAGCCGTCATTAAAGGTGGCTTCGGGGTGACGGAAGACGGAATCAATATCGTTCAAGCCGTCGCAACGGCTGGTCTCGTCTTGTTTGCACTCACGCTTGAACAAAGTCGCTTTAAACAATATGGACTCGTCATGACGCTTTTCGTCGGGTTCGGTTTATTCCACTTGCTCGACCTTGGAAATCCAATCGTCCGCTCAGAATCGTTCTTCCTCGTACCGGAACTTCTTCCGTTCGGAAACTGGGTATGGGATTGGAACTTGTTGCCGACGGCTTTCGTTATCACCTTGCTACTCATGACAAACGTCCTCGCGAATATCAAGCTGATCGAACGTATCGTCAGCTCTCGTGAAAAACGTGAAATCAAAGGGAACGTTCCCGCGTCTGGTGTCGCAAGTGGGGTCAGTCAAATCGTGGCCGGTCTGTTCGGAACACCAGGTCCTGTCGCAATCTCCGGGACGGCCGGATTCCTCTCTTCGACGGAGAGCGTCCAGCGTGCACCTCACTTGATTGCCCATGCCCTCATGATGGGATTGGCACTGATCGGACCATTCGTCTCGTTGATTGCAAGTATCCCAGCTGCTGTCGGCTATGCGATCGTGACACCACTTATCGCAACGATGATCATCATCGGAATCAATGAAGCTGCCTTCGAATTAAAACAATCGACGGCTTCTCTTACGGTCGGTCTCCCGCTCGTCATCGGTGCCGGGGCGATGCTCTTGCCACCAGGTTCGATGAATGATTTACCGCCGCTCCTTGCGACCGTCTTCTCTAACGGACTCGTCCTCGGAACGATTGTCGCTTTGACGACAGCTATCTTAAGTAAAATCAAGGATTGAAAAAAGAACTGACCATAATAACGGTCAGTTCTTTTCACGTACATGCATATGGTAATGGGCATCGTGCGGTAACACTGCGCCTTCTTCTTGTTCAAAATGTGCACGGTCTTTCCAGTATCGCACCCCCGACAACGTATCACGGTAAAGAGCACGCTGCAGTGCCTGTTTCGCCGTGACAGCGGTGTCGTCATCATTTTTTAACTCGAGTCCCATCAACTTATAGCCAATGGTTTGTCCGCCTCGACTCATTTGGCAAGCTTCCATCGCGTATGTGAGCAGTGTCGGTGTGACGACCGCATGCACGAACTCGCTCTTCACTTTCTTGCGCACGAGTTGCTCCACGCCATAGCTGACGAGCCCTGCGATGACACTGTCAATCAAGACCGCTTTCGTTCGTTTCTTCGTCAATGGATTCATCGGCTCATCCTCTGCATCATCCCTGACGTCAACACTTCGATCCCTTCGCCTTCTTCAGACGCCATGATCAACGCACGTGCGACATGCAGCGCTTGAATCGGTGCGACTTCTGGTGCCTTTTCCACTAACAGTGACTGGAACGGGCGACTGATGACCTCAGCCGCTTTTTCTCCGAGTCGGAATGAATCACGTTCGCCGAGTAACAACGAAGGACGCGCGATAATCAGATGATCGAAGTTGAAGATGCGCAATCCGTTTTCAAGCTCCCCTTTTACCCGATTGTAAAAGAAAGACGAACGTAACGATGCACCTTGTGCCGATACGACCGCATAGCGTGTCGCACCGTGTGCCTTGGCAACACGCGCGACTTCAAGCGGCAACTCTAAATCGACTTGTTTGAATGCTTCTTGTGAGCCAGCGACCGCGATCGTTGTTCCGAGTGCACAATATACGTCATCGATGTGTGGAAGTGAAGCATCCATCTCCTCGAATCCGACGACCTCGTGTAGTTTCGGATGACTCCATCGCTTCGAGCGACGGACGACAATCCAGACCGACTCATAACGGTCACTCTCTAATAACTGTTCCACCAATTCGCGGCCAATCAAGCCGGTCGCGCCTACGACAAGTGCAGTTTTCCCCATTCGTGACTCCTCCTAGACTACTATTTCTTTCAGTCTAGCTGACTTGCCGTTCTTCGGCAATGATCGTCGTGGGACGGAAACGGTCCATCATACGGAAGAATCCGTTCAATAGGAGCGCCGTGAACGAACCTGCCACGATGGCACTGTCTGTAAACAATTGAAGCCATTCCGGCATGTTGGCGACAATCGCTGGGTTAGCGGTGATGCCGAGTCCGACACCAATCGAGAGTGCGATGGTAATCAAATTCTCGTTTTTCGAAAAATCGACCTGGCTTAGAATCCGAATGCCGGAAGCGGCGACCGTTCCGAACATGACGAGCATCGCTCCACCTAAAACAGGCTTTGGAATCAATGTCGTGAATGTGGCGACTTTCGGAAGGAATCCGAGCAAGATGAGCAATCCACCTGTCCAAAAGATGACACGGCGCGATTTTACACCAGACAATTGAACGAGTCCGACATTTTGACTGAACGTCGTGTACGGGAAGCTGTTGAAAATCCCTCCGAGAATCGTTGCGACGCCCTCCGCACGATACCCTTTCGTCAATTCGTTCGCACCGATTGGCTTTTTCGTGATATCGCTGAGCGCCAAGAATACACCAGTCGATTCAATCATCGAGATGATGGCAACGAGCGTCATGACGAGGATGGCAGACACATCGAATGTCGGCATCCCAAAGTAGAACGGCTGGACCATTTGGAACCAACCTGCTTCACGGACAGGACTGAAGTCCACGAGACCGAGCGAAGCAGCAACCCCTGTTCCGATGAGTACGGCAAAGAGGACAGCAGCGGCGCGTGTGAAGACAGTACCGACACGGTTCAAGATGAGAATGAGTAAAATCGTCAAACCACCTAATCCGAGATTCTGCATCGATGCGAATCCAGGCTCACCTGGCATCCCGCCACCGATGTCATTGATAGCGACCGGAATCAGTGAGAGACCGATGATTGTCACGACCGAACCGAGAACGACCGGCGGGAAGAAACGTGCGAGCTTCCCGACAAAGCCAGAAATGAGGATGACAATGATTCCACTGGCAATCAACGCGCCATAAATGGCCGTAATCCCATTTGCGCTTCCGATGGCAATCATCGGACCGACCGCCGTGAACGTACATCCGAGGACGACCGGCAATCCGACACCCGTGAAGCGTGTCGTCCATACTTGTAAAAGCGTCGCCACCCCACACATGAATAAATCAATTGCCACGAGATAGGCGAGCTCGGTCGGCCCAAGACCGATGGCACCACCGACGATGAGCGGGACGATTGCCGCTCCCGTGTACATGGCGAGCAGATGTTGAAACCCTAGACTGGCTGTCTTGAACGTATTCATCGAACGACCTCCACGAATGAGATGTGGTCTTTCTCTAATTTCGCGATGCGCGCTAGCGATTCCACGCGATAACCGCGCTCGATCAATTTGTCGCGCCCTGGTTGGAACGATTTTTCGATAACGATGCCTACACCTGCGACTTCTGCACCTGCCGCTTCGACGAGTTGTGTCAGTCCGAGCGCCGCTTCCCCGTTCGCGAGGAAGTCATCGATGACGAGAACGCGTTCGCCTGGTAAGACGAAGCGCCGGCTCAAGCTGATGCGGTTCGTCTCCTGTTTCGTGAACGAGTAGACATCCGCTTCGACGAGGTCGTCTTGGAGCGTCAGCGATTTCCGTTTACGCGCGAATACGAACGGGATGCCCATCTCAAGCGCCGTCATCATCGCTGGCGCAATCCCACTCGATTCGAGTGTGACGATTCGGTCGATTTGAGCGTCTTTGAAGCGTTCTGCGAACTCTTTGCCGATGGCTTGCATGAGCACGGGGTCGACTTGATGATTCAAGAAGGCGTCAACTTTCAACACTTGGTCGGATAAGGCCCGACCCTCTTCACGGATTTTGTCTTCTAACTGCTTCATTGTTGTTCCCTCCATTAAAAAATGCGATTCGTCACCCCTCATCGGGAGGCAACGAACCGCATGGAAATCAACGACAGCATACGACAAGCGCCACCCGTAGTCGAACCATTTACGGTAGTTCGGTAGAGACTTGCGGACCATATTTCCGCTGATATACGAGTGCGAATCTATTTATATAAGATAAACTTTATTGTAGACGAGCTGACGAGAAATGCAATAGGTTGGAATCAAACGGTGAAATGTTCGATTTTTCTGAAACTGCTGTATACTGTATGTATTGGATATGAGAGAGGAGCCTTGCCCTTATGAAGTTATTCGTATTAGGCGCAACCGGTCGGACCGGACATCAATTCATCGACCAAGCCATCGAGCACGGTCATGACGTCACCGCGTTCGTACGTGAACAGAAAAAGTTGATTCGGACCCCACAACTTGAAATCATCGAAGGCGACTTATATGACATCGATGCGTTAACAGAAGCGATGCATGGTCATGATGCGGTCATCAGCTGTCTCGGAACGGATTTGAGCGATCCGGACTTTTTAGCGAGTGTCACGGACAAGCTCGTCCCTGCGATGAAGACGAATGGCATCTCACGCGTCGTCTATTTGGCCTCAGCTGGAATCGACAATGAGATACCGGGACTTGCAGGGAAAGCCATTACGTTCATGCTCCGAAAACCGCTCCGTGATCATCGGGCAGCCGTGGACCTGTGGCGCAACTCGTCATTCGATTATACGATTGTACGACCGATGCAATTGACGGACGGTCCTCGCACCTCGACTTATCGTACGGCCATCGATGAGGTACCGGATAACGGGAAACACATCTCACGGGCAGATGTCGCCCAGTTCATGCTTCACGCCATCGAAGAGAATGAACATGTACGGGAGTCAGTCGGACTGGCGTACTAATTTGATTGGATTCATGCTACAATATCGGGTAGTTTACTTTGAAAGGAACGAAAACGAATTATGAGTATATTAACGGTACAAAACTTGAGCCACGGCTTTGGTGACCGCGCTATTTTGAACGATGTCTCTTTCCGCCTCTTAAAAGGGGAACACATCGGTCTCGTCGGAGCGAACGGTGAAGGAAAATCAACGTTCATGAACATCATCACACGCAAACTGCAACCGGATGAAGGGAAAATCGAATGGGCGAAAAATGTCCGTGTCGGTTACCTCGATCAACATGCGGTGCTCGAGCGCGGGATGACGATTCGTGACGTCTTAAAAGGTGCTTTCCAATACTTGATTGACATGGAGACGCGCATCGGCGAACTCTACATGGAGATGGGTGACGCGACACCTGAACAGATGGAAGACATGCTCGCTGAAGTCGGTGAACTTCAAGAGACGCTCGACTCGAACGACTTTTATATCATCGATGCGAAAGTAGAAGAAGTCGCACGCGGTCTCGGTATTTTAGATGTCGGTCTCGACCGGGACGTCACGGACTTGTCAGGTGGTCAGCGTACGAAAGTATTGCTTGCGAAGTTGCTTTTGGAGAAGCCGGATATCTTGCTCCTCGATGAGCCGACCAACTATTTGGACGAAGTACACATCGAGTGGTTGAAGCGCTATCTCCAAAACTATGACAATGCCTTCATTTTGATTTCACACGATATCCCGTTCTTAAATAGCGTCATCAACTTGGTCTACCATATGGAGAACCAAGAGTTGAACCGCTACGTCGGGGACTATGACAAGTTCATGGAAGTGTACGAGATGAAACGCTCGCAACTTGAAGCCGCTTATAAGCGTCAACAAGCTGAGATTGCCGACTTGAAAGACTTCGTCGCCCGGAACAAGGCACGCGTCTCGACACGAAACATGGCGATGTCACGTCAAAAGAAACTCGATAAGATGGATGTCATCGAATTGAGTGCAGAGCGTCCGAAACCGGAATTCCGCTTCCTGCAGGCCCGTACATCGGGACGCCTCATCTTTGATGCCAAAGGTCTCGTCATCGGATACGACGAGCCGCTCTCACGTCCGCTCGACCTTCAGATGGAGCGCGGTCAAAAGATTGCCCTCGTCGGAGCGAACGGAATCGGGAAGACGACGCTCTTAAAGAGCTTGCTTGGATTGATCAATCCGCTTGAAGGAACCGTCGAGCGCGGTGAGTTTCTGGAGATGGGTTACTTCGAACAAGAAGCGGCAACGAGCAACAACACATGTATCGAAGAGATTTGGAGCGAGTTCCCGTCACTCAACCAACAGCAAGTACGCGCGATGCTCGCGAAGTGCGGACTCATGACGAAACACATCGAAAGTAAGATCTCCGTCCTCAGTGGTGGTGAAAAAGCGAAAGTTCGTCTTTGTAAACTCCTCAACAACGAGACAAACCTTCTCTTACTCGATGAGCCGACGAACCACTTGGACGTCGACGCGAAGGAAGAGTTGAAGCGTGCGTTGAAAGAGTACAAAGGAAGTGTCCTCCTCATCAGTCACGAACCAGAATTCTATGAAGATATCGTCACAGATGTCTGGAACTGTGAGTCGTGGACAACGAAAGTATTCTAATTCAGTAAAGGACGTGTCGTATGGCGACCCCAATTCAAACGAATGAACGGATTATTTTGTATGACATTATCCGAGGGTTTGCCCTCTGCGGCATTTTCCTCGTCAATATCCCGAGTATGCTCGGGAGCGACTGGATGTTCGGTCGTCCCGATTATTATGGGAGCGACTTGTTCGTCCGCACGCTCTTTGACTTGTTCGTGCAGACGAAGTTTTATACGATTTTCTCCCTTTTATTCGGGATCGGCTTTTCGATTTTCCTCGAGCGTTCTTACGCTCGTGGCGAATCGGTCAGTCGTTACATACGCCGAATTTTGATCCTCTTCTTGTTCGGTCTCGCACACTTGGCGATTTGGTCCGGTGATATCCTCCATACGTACGCGATGTGGGGCTTATTGCTTCCCCTTTTCTATAAGTTGAGCAACCGTGCCATTCTGACGTGGGCATGGGGCTTGTTAATCGGAAGTATCCTTCTGTTGTATGGAACTTCCGCGTTGAGTGAATGGAGCATGGGTGGAAGCTATTATGGCGGCATCCCGTTCCCTGATGTATTCAATCAAGGGTTTGGTGCCTGGTTCGATTATCGATATTCTATCGAAATCTTTAACGCCTTCTCCAACTCGTTCGTTGTCGGTTTCGAGATCCTCAGTCTATTCTTATTCGGACTGTATATCGGACGTGAACGAAAACTTCTGACGTGGCGTTTAAAAAGCTTGATGCGTACGGCCATCATCTGTGCCGTCCTCGCCCTTCCATTCTTCGGCGTGATCATTTGGCATCATTACGGTGAAGGGTATCCATACTTCTGGCTGAACTTGTTCGCCGTCTTGATTTCCGGGAAGTTACTCGCCACGACTTACGTCTGTCTGTTCACGGTAGCCGTTCGTAAAGGTCGTACGTTCGCGCCGCTTCAAGCGCTCGGCCGGATGGCACTCACGAATTATTTGACGCATACGCTGATCGTGTTCTTACCGGTGGTCGCACTCGGTGCATACGGGGCGCTCTCTTTAACCGAAGGGTTATTCCTCAGTATCGCAATCTTGATTGTCCAGGCATTCTTCTCGATGTGGTGGCTGAAGAATCACCGTTACGGACCATTTGAGAAGCTATGGCGCTTAGGGACGTATGGAAGACAAACAAAATCATCCTAAGATCGGACTTCATCGTCCGGTCTTTTTTTGTACAGGTAGGAAATCCCAGATTCACATGCTATTCTAATGAAGGAAAACGCTTGCATGAATAAGGAGGAACGTATGTCACAGTCAGCCATCGAGGTTCACGATCTCGTGAAACACTATCAAATTTTAGAGCGTGATGCCGGCTTGAAAGGCGCCATCAAAGCTTTGTTTTCAAGGAAGTATCGCATCAAAGAAGCCGTGAAAGGAATCGACTTGTCCATCGCCCCAGGAGAACGCGTCGGATACATCGGCTTTAACGGCGCTGGAAAATCGACAACGATCAAAATGCTTGCCGGTGTCCTCCGTCCCGATGCAGGCTCCGTTCGCGTCTTTGGCATCGATCCGCATACAGACCGTATCCAAAACGCCCGTCAAATCGGAGCGGTCTTTGGTCAACGGACGCAATTGTTTTGGGATATTCCGGTCCGTGAGTCGTTCGACTTACTCCGAGAAATCTATGAAGTGCCACGTGCAGAGTTCGACGAGACCGTCGCTTGGTTCATCGAGCGCCTCCAGCTAGAACCTCTCCTCGATGTACCCGTCCGCCAATTATCGCTCGGACAAAAAATGCGATGCGAGCTCGCAGCCGCCTTCTTACACCGCCCACGTGTCGTGTATTTGGATGAGCCAACGATCGGTCTCGATATTGACATCAAAGAGACGATTCGGGCGTTCATTCGGGAAATCAGTGATGCTTGGGGTACGACGGTCATTTTGACGACACATGATATGCAAGATATCGAAGAAGTGTGTGACCGGGTCATCGTTCTCGATGAAGGACGCATCATTTATGACGACCGTATCGAGACACTCAAACAAACGTTTAACAATGAGCGAACACTTGAAATCACACTCGACGAGGGAACGGCATTTGTCATTCCGCCGTCGGTGACAGGACTCGTCACCGAACTCGCTTCAGAGACAGATTCGATTCAACTAGCATTCAACCATCATGAGATTTCAAGCGGACAATTGATTCGTGAAATCGTGAACTGTAATCAAGTAAAAGATTTATCCGTCGTTGTACCGAAAATGGAGACGTTGATTCGGAACCTGTATCAGCCTGAGGTGAGTGCATGAGGCTCCAAAAATATGTAGCACTCGCCGTCTCGCAAATCAAAGTCGACATGGCCTACACAGCTTGGTATTGGGCGAGCATGTTCTCGGTGACGATGCGCCTGTTCATCTTATATTTCTTTTGGCAAGCGGTTTACGAAAATAAGACCGATGTATCAGGCATCTCGCTTTCAATGATGTTGACGTATGCAGTACTTGCAACGATGCTCGATCAATTCCGTGGCGGTGCCGGACGTGAACTTGCTCACCTCATCAAACATGGTGGTGTCGCCGTCGAACTGCTCCGTCCCTATCATTTACTTGATAAGTTACTCGCTCAAGATATCGGGACGAAAACGTCGACATTTTTCCGGTCGACGTTGCCTCTCCTCATCATTGCAATGCTGTTTATCGGGGTTGATCCTCCGACGTCCCTCGAGAGTGTGTTCGCCTTCTCAATCAGCGTCGTACTCGCGATTCTACTTGCGACACTGATTGATTTACTCGTCGGTGTGTTGTCCTTTTATACGGTGAACGTATGGGGACTTTCTGTCTTACAGGAGGCGATCATTACCATCATGTCCGGGGCGATCATCCCTTTGACACTCTTCCCTGACTGGTTCCAGACGATCAGCTTGTATTTACCGTTCGCCTCACTCGTCTATGTGCCTGTCGCCATCTATACAGGTGGGATCGATGCATCTGCTATATGGTCTTCGATTTTGATTCAAGTCGCTTGGGTCGGGGCCTTCTTTCTATTTGTACGACTCTTATTCGCGTATGCGGTTCGGAAAGTGACGGTGTTTGGCGGATGAAACGATATGCGAAACTATATTGGCTCTATGCCAAAAATCATTTCAAAGTGATGATGGAATATCGGATGGACTTCTTGATTGGCGTGTTATCGGTCTTCGGTCAGCAATTTGCCGCCCTCTTCTTTTTATCGATTGTCTTCCAACACATCGAATCGCTGAACGGTTGGGGCTTTTACGAGATTTTGTTCATCTATGGCATCGCGTTTTTAGGTCGGGCTGTCCATCATATCTTTTTTGATAACCTTTGGACGATTGGCTGGCAGTACATCCGTACGGGAAACTTGGACCGTATTCTCATGCGTCCCGTGAATCCGCTGTTCCAAATTGTCGCGGAGCGGGTTCAACAAGACGGATTCGGTCAACTCTTGATTGGGGGGAGTGTACTCTGGCTCGCATCGAACGAACTCGGGATGTCGTGGAGTGTGATGGACGTGATTGTCCTTCTCATCATGGTCCTCGCGAGCGGCATGATTTATATCGCGGTCAACTTGTTCTTTGCGACGTTCTCGTTTTGGATGATTGATAGTTTGCCCGTCGTGTTCGCCGTATTCAGTTTGAGTGATTTCGCCCGTTACCCGATGACGATTTACTCGAAGGTGATCATGTTCGTCTTAACGTACATCATCCCGTTCGGCTTCACGGCATTTTATCCGGCGATGTACTTCTTTGAAGGACGGGGGTTCACCATGTTTGCACTAGCAACACCGCTTGTCGCAATCCTCTCACTCGTCATCGCCTATCGATTTTGGTTGTTTGGACTGCGCGCTTTTGCAAGTACAGGTTCTTAATGAGGAAAGGGTGAGTGGATGAAGATTGTTCAACAGTGGAATCAGGAAGATCGCGAATATATTCGACAGCGATTGATTGAATATAATGCATCTCAATTACCGGATGAAGTGAAGCACCCCGTCGAACATGTAAGTTTCATCGTTCGAGATGACGACGATCAGATTGTCGGTGGGGTGACCGGTACGGTGTTTTGGTACACGATGCACATTCATTTCTTATGGGTGGACGAACAGCTTCGGGGAGAGGGATATGGAACGAGATTGATGAAGCGTATTGAACAGTGCGCCATCGAGCATCAGTGCGGTCTCATACAACTCGACACGTTCAGTTTCCAGGCACCTGACTTTTATATCGGGCTCGGTTATGAAGTCGTTGGGGTGATCGAACACCACCCGACAGTAGAGCATCAACAATATTATTTGAAAAAGACTCTTCTCAAACAAAATTAAAACTGCAGACGTATGAACGTCTGCAGTTCCGCTCGAGGCCAAGGCTTCGGGTTTTTATTTTGTCGCCGCTTCCGTTAAGAATGGCACGATTTGCTTCTTACGTGATACGACACCCGGAAGTGTCGCCAATCCGTTTTGGAGCGTCACATTGAACGCTTGTTCGAAGAGTTCTGGTTTTGGTCCGACGACGATTGCTTCTGAATCGTTCGTCAAAATGTTCGTGATGGCAAAGACGAACAAGTCTAAGTTTTTCGCCGCAACCGTGTTAGCGATTGCCGCTTCGACTTCCTCTTTACGGTTCAAGACATCATTCGCATCGACCGTGTTCACTTGCGCGATCTCGACACGATAGTCGCCCATTGCGAATTCTTTCGCATCGAGTGAGATGAGCTCTTCAATCGTTTTTTGGCTAAGGTCTGCACCGGCTTTGAGCATTTCAAGCCCGTATGCTTCCGCATCGACGCCAGCAATCTCAGCAAGTTCTTCCGCTGCTTTGATATCCTCGTCCGTGCATGTCGGTGATTTGAAGAGAAGTGAGTCCGAGATGATGGCTGAAAGCATCAAACCGGCCATGTCCGCTGCGATTTCAACACCGTGCTCTTTATACAACTTCAATAAAATTGTCGCTGTACATCCGACTGGCTCGGCACGATAGTAGAGCGGGTCTGCCGTTTGGAAGTTCGCGATGCGGTGGTGATCGATGACTTCAAGGATCCGCACGTCTTCGATGCCGTCTGCACTTTGCTGGAACTCGTTGTGGTCGACTAAGATGACTTCTTCTGCCTCACCTGTTACGCTTTCAATCAAACGCGGTGCCTTCACGCGGAAGTGATCAAGTGCATATTGCGTTTCTCCGTTCACTTCACCGAGACGGACCGCTTCTGCGTCCATCCCTAATTTCTTTTTCAACTCGGCATAGGCGAGCGCTGATGTGATCGTATCGGTATCTGGATTTTTATGTCCGAAGACTAGTACTGTACTCATGTCTCATTCTCCTCACTAAATAGTTTTCCCTTATCCATTATAACGTCCACGGCATTTCTTTCAATTCCCCAAACAAAAAGAGCCGTGTCGGCTCTTAAGATTGTTCGTCTTCATCTGTCTCCTCGAGGTCGGAATGATCTCCTTTTGAATCTTCTTCGTGGGAGATATCCGGTTGATCTCGTTTCAACTTCTCTTTTTCTTCTTGTTCACGCTTTTCTTTGTCTGACATATCGTGTCATCCTTTCGAGAATCCGACTTGTCGTAATCTGTTCCCCAAGCCAGATTTCGTCAAACGACATTTCATCAAACGTAAACAAACTGAAACGTCAGGCTTGAACGAAGACGATTTCTTCTCCACGAAGTTCGACTTTCACATCTTGTTCTTGGAACAACCACTCATCTTGTTCCGCCACGACGAAACGAATGCCGTCTTCTTCGGTCTCAACAGCCGCATTGTTCACGTCTTCTGTGATGACTCCCACGGAGAAACCGTGCGTCAAGTCTGTCGAGCCCCCGTATTTTGCAAACAAACGAACCGTTTGACCCGCTTCGACTTCCATTTCTTCTTTAAACCATTGGAGCGCTTCTTCTGTTACTTGAATCTTCATAACATTTCCTCCTCTCGACTACTTCTTTCATTCTAAACGTTTCAAAAGAGTCGAGCGAGGATGTTGCCTAAAGTGTCATTCCCGCTTGATAGCTGACGGTCATCCCGTGGATCTCTGGAATGGCTCCGTTCATTTCAGCGAGCGTCGTTTCAAACAGTTGACGACCAATCTGTTCATTCGGAGAAAGCATCGTCGACAGCCCGAATGCCCGACTAATCGGATGTCCGTCAAACCCTAGCATGGCGACTTCCTCAGGAATGGCGACGTGCCGTCGTTGCATCTCTCCCAAAAATCCAAGAGCGACATAATCCGACGAGAAAAAGAGCGCTCGAGGACGCTCTTTTTGAGAGAGGAACGTTTCTGCTAACCGAATACCGTCCTCACTCGTCAAATAACCGGTCCAAATCCATTGCTCACGCGCATGTGCTACTTCATCGAAATAGGCTTGCTGACGCGCAAGGGAGCTCGGACTATGGCTTCTTGACAAGATGATTCCAATCTCTTCATATCCATGCTCCTGTAGCACATGAATACCTGACACGAACGACGCATAATGGTCGACATGGATGGATGAGATCGTCTCCGGTGCGCCGACGGTCGCTACGGCAATCGGTCCGTATGCACGATACGTCTCCATTTCCTTAAAGGACATTTCGTGCGACAAGACGATCGCCCCATCGACTTCGCGATGCTTCAATAAATCGAGTGCTTGTCGCTCCTCACTAAGCTTATACTCCGTCTGCCACATGACGAGTCGGTAATCGTGCTCGAGGGCCGCTTTCGCAAGCCCGTTGACGAAGAGACCGTAATACGGATGATCCATATAAGGTAAGATAACGACGACGCGTTGTGTTTTCCCCGTCGACAACGTCAACGCCTGTTGATTTCGCAAATACCCGAGCTCTTTCATCGCCGCATGGACACGGGTCCGTTTTTCCTTCGATACATACGGATGCTCGTTCAACACGCGCGAGACCGTCGTCACCGATACGTCAGCGTGCTTCGCGATATCTCGAATGTTTGCCATTCGCCCCACCTCAACTTGTCAGTCTTTGCATATAGTGTACCCACTCTACTTGCTGACTGTCACCTCTTTCGACGAC
This sequence comes from Exiguobacterium sp. s183, assembly GCF_018617655.1. Lineage (NCBI taxonomy): Bacteria > Bacillati > Bacillota > Bacilli > Caryophanales > Exiguobacterium > Exiguobacterium sp. s183. The sequence continues at coordinate 218,032 of NZ_JACSKN010000004.1, read as the reverse complement.
TTGACTTCGAATCGCTTGAACGAGACGGAAGCGCTCCTCTAACGGTAAGTGAAGAAACTCTTCCTGGAAACGGCTACACAACATTTTCCCGAACGGTGTATACAACTGATTGATGACGAGTTCGTATACGATTCCACTGCACCATGTCTTCCACGTTGTCGGTTTCATATCGGTTCCCCTCCCTTTGTCTATACCGTATCTTCTGAAACGCGTTTCAGAGCAAGGTCTTTTTTGAAAAAAGTTTATTTCCGAACATTATTTATTGGTAACTTTCATTTTTCATGTTTTTTACTCAAAACAATTGACGGGAATCAAACATTTTTGTATAGTCATCAAGTTGATAACGTTAATTTAAACATTTTTCTCAATTAATGTTCGGAAATAGATCGAAATAAGGAGTTTTATCGATGAATATTTTTCAATTGAAACAACATGGTACGAATGTTAAACAAGAAGTGACAGCCGGAATCACAACGTTCGTGACGATGGCATATATCTCTGTCGTCAACCCGGCCATTCTATCTGACGCTGGGATTCCATTTGCTCAAGCTTTCACGGCGACGATCATTGCCATCCTCATCGGAACAGGCTTAATGGCATTTTATGCGAACTTGCCGATTGCTGTGGCACCCGGTATGGGGCTCAACGCTTTCTTCGCTTACACGCTCGTCGCCCAAGAACAAATCGCACCATCCGCCGCACTCGGCGTCGTCTTCGTCTCGTCCGTCTTCTTTTTAATCTTGTCGCTTTCTCCGATTCGGACAAAACTGATTCAGGCGATCCCGACTTCGTTGAAACATGCGATCACGACCGGAATCGGTCTCTTCATCGCTTCGCTCGGATTGAAGTTATCAGGATTGATTGTCGCAGATGAGGCAAACTTGGTGCGTCTCGGTGACGTATCCTCACCAGAAGTGTTACTCGTACTCGGTGGTTTAATCGTCTCGGCACTTCTCTTCTCGCGCAATGTCCCCGGTTCGTTATTGATCGGGATGCTACTCACTGGAATCGCGGCTTACTTCATGGACATCTTACAAATCAGCGGTGTCACGGCAATGCCGACACTTCCAGAAGGACTCATGGTCAACCCGGTAACAGCATTTAGTGATGTCATTCAATATGGATTATTCGGTGCCGTCCTCTCGTTCTTCCTCGTCACATTGTTCGATACGACAGGTACACTTGTCGGTGTCGGGAAACAAGCTGGTCTCTTAAAAGAAGACGGAACGATTGAAAATGGTCACCGTGCACTCTTTGCCGACTCACTTGCCACAATGGGTGGTTCACTCGTCGGGACGAGTCCTTCGACGGCATACATCGAGTCTGCAGCCGGTGTCGCACAAGGTGGACGTACAGGTCTCACAACGGCCGTCGTCGCTGGTTTGTTCGGATTGACGCTCTTCTTCAGCCCGCTCATCGGTGCCATCTCTGGCGTTGCGGCGATCACAGCTCCTGCACTCATCATCGTCGGGGCGCTCATGTTGACGAACGTACGTTATATCGACTGGAGCGACTTTAGCGAATACTTCCCGGCCTTCATGACCATTTTGATCATGCCGCTTTCAGGAAGTATCGAACGTGGGATCGCATTCGGGTTCATCTTGTACCCGATCTTCAAAGCGATGAACAAAGAGACGGTTCACCCGCTCATCTACTTGTTCGGCGCACTCTTCATCTTGGAAATGTTTTTCCTATAATTTAGACACAAGATCTTCGTCATATGACGAGGGTCTTTTTCTGTTATACGTGACAGAATGCTGTTTTATATCAGATTACGGATGAATTATCATTCAGTGAGATGTGTTATCAATTAGACAGGATTTTACAAATAAATGAGTTTTTCTCTCCATTTTTCTGTCACTTTCCTACGTATTATGAAATAATGACCTTGAAATTGCTATCATGAGAAGAAAGAAGGAATGGCTATGCCGAATGTAGCTTTATTCGTCACTTGTTTATCTGATACGTTGTTTCCATCCGTCGGACAAGCGACAGTCGAACTACTCGAACATTTAGGGTGTGAGGTGACCTTCCCTTTTGAACAAACGTGTTGTGGGCAACCTGCTTATAACAGCGGCTATCATGAGGAAACGAAAAAGATTGCCAAGCATATGATTGAAACGTTCGAACAAGCAGATGCGGAATATATCGTCGGACCATCGGGATCATGTGTCATGATGATGCGCGACTATCCGCATTTGTTCCAAGGTGATCCAGTATGGGGTCCTCGGGCAGAGGCACATGCCGCCAAAACGTTTGAGCTGACGCAGTTCATCGTCGATGTACTCGAAGTCACTGATGTCGGCGCCAAATTTCCCGCCAAAGCGACCTATCATGCGTCTTGTCATATGACCCGCCTTCTCGGAATTGAAGCGGCGCCTGGAAAGTTGCTAGGAAACGTCGATGGACTGACGATGGTTCCCCTTGCGAACGTACATAACTGTTGCGGGTTCGGAGGGACGTTCTCCGTCAAGATGCCGGACGTGTCGGTGCAGATGGTGGACGAGAAAGTCGAATCGATTTTACAGTCCGGTGCAGACGTTTTGATTGGGGCGGATGCATCGTGTCTGATGAACATCGGCGGACGCCTTCATAAACAGGGACATCCGATTAAAGTGATGCATATTGCCGAAGTCTTGAACGAAGGAGTGAAACGAGCATGAGCATGGGGATTCGGTTAGATGAGAAGTTTCAGGATCGCCGCAAGGACGGGATTGAGGATGCGTTCATGCGGCAAGCCGTCAGTTCAGCTCAAAACCGGCTACGGGATGGACGGTTGGATGCTGCGGGTGAACTCGGAGACTGGGAAGCGTTCCGTGACCACTCGGAAGAGATTCGTCAACACGTGCTCGAGCATCTCGACTATTACTTGTATCAATTGAGCGAGAATGTCTCAAAACGAGGTGGGAGCGTCTTCTTCGCAGAGACGCCAGAAGAAGCGAACCGTTACATTCGGGAAGTCGTTCGTTCGAAACAAGCCAAACATGTCGTGAAATCAAAATCGATGGTCACAGAAGAGATTGGGTTGAACGAGGCGCTCCAGGAAGAAGGATGTACCGTCGTCGAGTCCGACCTTGGGGAATGGATTTTGCAACTCGACGAAGACCCACCGTCTCATATCGTCGCCCCTGCCCTGCACAAAGACCGCAACGCTGTCCATGAGACGTTCACCGCTCACGGCTATACCGGCTCGAACGATCCGACCGAACTCGGGCGCTATGCACGACAAGAACTACGGAAAGACTTTTTAAAGGCAGAAGTCGGCATCACCGGCTGTAATTTTGCCATTGCAGAGAGTGGAGCCGTCGGGCTTGTGACCAATGAAGGGAATGGACGCATGGTGACGTCACTTCCTGACACGGTCATTTCTGTCATGGGGATGGAACGCATTGTCCCTTCTTATGAAGAATTCGAGGTACTCGTCAATATGCTTTGTCGAAGCGCGGTCGGTCAACGCCTCACGTCATACATCACGACATTCGCCGGGACGCGCGCGGTCGGTGAAGTCGATGGTCCTGAAGAATTCCACCTCGTCATCGTCGACAATAAGCGTTCTGGCATTCTCGGTACACAGTTCCAATCGGTCCTGCAATGCATCCGTTGTGCGGCCTGTATCAACGTCTGTCCTGTCTATCGTCACATCGGCGGGCATGCATACGGGTCAATCTATCCTGGTCCGATTGGTGCCGTCTTAGCCCCACTGCTAGATGGATACGAGAACTATAAAGAACTTCCTTATGCGTCGAGTCTTTGTGGTGCCTGTACAGAGGCATGCCCCGTGAAGATTCCGTTACACGAGCTGTTGATTGAACACCGCCGCGTCATCGTTGAGGAAAAGAAACAATCACCTTTCGTGGAACGAATTGCGATGAAAGGATTTGCCGTCACAGCATCAAGTCCGTTCTTATTCGAAGCAGCGGAACACGTCGCACCGTTTGCGACATCACCGTTCGCCACATCTGGTCAGATTGAAAAAGGACTGCCGGCTTGGACGGACTCGAAAGACTTGCCACAGCCGAACAAACAGACCGTCCGAGACTGGTTCAAGAAACGGGGGAACGCCTGATGAATCCTGGTACAATCACAAACCGTGAAGACTTTTTACAACGCATCGCCAAACAGCTCGGGCGTGAGGTCGACCTCACCCCACCGAAACGCGAATACAAACATCGCCCACAAGACGACGTGTTAAAAGATGCGAGCGAAGAAGAGCTACTCGAGACGTTTCGCATGGTCGCGACACGAATCCACACCGATTTGGTGGAATGCGAATCCACGCATCTCGATGATACGCTTCGCCTCTTGATTGAACGTTACGAAGGAACACGAATCCTCGCGGAGAACGATAATAGAATCTCCGCTTGGGCTCCCTCAACGAGCGAGGCGTTCGCATGGTGGGATTCGACAAAGCCGGACACGAGCCGAGAGCTCGCCGCACGTGCCGACATCGGCATCACGATTGCGGATGCAGCGTTTGCGGAAAGTGCGACAATCGTCCAATATGCGAAGCCTGGAAAATCACGGACAATCAGTCTGTTACCGCAAGACCATATTGCGATTATCCCGAAATCTGTCCTTGTCCCACGTATGACGCAAACGGCACAACAGCTTGCCGCACTCGATCGAGATGGTCTCCATTCCCCGAACGGCGTCAATTTCATCTCCGGTCCGTCGAACTCGGCCGACATCGAAATGAACCTCATCGTCGGTGTTCATGGTCCTGTTCGAGTTGCCTATGTGTTGGTACATGATTTATAAGCGTAGCCCCTCCATCGATCGATGGAGGGGCTACGTTTATCCTGATACCGTGACGCTCCCATTTGAGCTTGTTAGTTTCACTTCAATGGATCCTTCACCGAACACGCACTCTTTCGACCGTTCTCCGAACACATTGACTTTTCCATTCCGTGACTTCGCCCGAATCGTCACATCTTCCGGACGTTCATCCACGTGCAAGTCAATCTTTCCGTTGTTTGTCTTCAAACGAATCGGCGCTTGAATCGATTGAACGAGGCAGTCAATCCGGCCGTTCGACGTCTTGGCATCAATGGCTCCTGTGACGTGATCAACATCGATTCGACCGTTCGAGGAATGGATGTTGATGCGCTCTAGCTGAGAGTGCTTCGCTTCAACACGACCGTTTGAGGAATGAAGCTCCCAATCGTGACCATGACAGTCTGATGCGAGCACTTTCCCGTTCGATGTGCGAAGTTCGCCATGACGTGCTTGAATGTGATGTGCGATGATTCGCCCATTCTCGCTCTCTACGAGTAAACGTTCCGCTTGAAGATCTTGTACATCACTCGAACCGTGACGATTCTTCAATTGAATTTGATGATAGGCGTGATGAGGTAGCTCGACCCGAAGGACCGGTGCTTTTGACCCAAACCACGAAAACAAATCAGACAGACCGAAACGACGTTCGGATTCAATCCGGATTTCTAACGTGTCCCCGACGATATCCATGACTACCCCATGGTCGGTCTCTGTTTCAAGTGTCGCGTACGCATATCCATCTTGTGATGGTGTCACGAACACCTGCGCATGTTGAACTTGAATGAGGACACTTTGAAAAGCTACGGTCGAACTTTTGACAACTGCAGGCGGTCGTGTCGACTCCGCTACTTCAAAATCGACAGACGCGAGTAGTTCCGATGCGAGTACGCTCGGTTCCCCTAACTCACGCGCCATCTCTTCATCACTTCTTCCTTCTAATCGACCGCTCGTGAAGTACTCAGACACATCTCGTAAAATATCGAGGCGATCTTTCACCTTCACGTTCATCAATAATTGCTCAAGCTCTGACAAGTACTGTTCTTCATTCATCTGTCGTCTCCCCCTCGGATTAAGTCATTGACGCCGTTCGTGAATACATTCCATTCTGTTCGTAACTCAGCCAAATGTGTAAGCCCTTGTTCCGTGATCTGATAGTACTTCCGCGGCGGCCCTTCTCCGGACTCCATTAAATACGTTGTGAAATAGCCCTCTGTCGTCAAGCGACGCAACAACGGATAGACGGCACCTTCTGAAATGGCTACTTTGGCCGAAATCGCTTGGACGAGTTCATAGCCGTAGCGGTCTTGTTCCGCTACAAGCGCCAGCACACAAAGATTGAGTACGCCCTTCTTGAATTGAGGATTCATGATCCCACCCCCTACTATACATAGAACAATAGCACATCAACCACTACTATTCAATAAACAATAGTATTCATTCCCCTGATTTCTCAATATCTAGCTTCTGAGGAGGTGAATCTGTACAATAAAAGAACGACACTCGTAGGATATTTGTCACAGTCGGAATGTTCATCATTCTAGGAAGGAACGGTCTTTATGAAGTCATGGATTGACCAACGGATCGGAAGACAATTTTTATTCGTCTTCTATTTATTCATCGGACTGATCCTCCTCACATCACTTGCCGTATATGTGTATACGGAAAACCAAATCGAACAGACGACGTCATCGCTCGAGAACATCAGTGAACGGCGCACGAATGCGACCGAATTGTTCGAGACATGGCAGTCGATGCAATATGAAATGCGCGGCTACGTACTCCTCGGAGACGATGCGATGCTAGAGCGCGTACAAGATAAACAAGTTTTGATTGACGAACAGACGACTTGGTTCGAACAGAACGCCGTAACCGATAAGGAAAAAACGTATGCGAGCGATGCCCGTACACTGTTTGTTGCTTATCAAGAACGCGTCATGCCGAGCCTTGAACGTTATGTAGAAGGAAAGCGGGACGGAAGTGTGACCGAACCTTTTTTAAAAATGCCAACGCTCGGGAAGGTAAACCCTCAAAAAGAGCCGCCGGCAGACCGTAAATTTAAAATCAACTCGAAAAGTGCCGCGGATATGAGCGCGAGCATCGTCGATATGGAGAGCGTCTTCACGGAATATCGGAACTCACTGAACGCAGAAGAGGATGCGCTCCGTGCTCAACTTGCGACACATACGAAATGGGCACAAGCTCTCTGGCTCCTCTCCTTGCTCGGAGTTCTATTCATTCTCTTCATCGTCGCTCGCCCTTACGTCAGACGCTTAACGGGTCAACTTCAGGAATTGATTGAAAACAGCAAGCGCCTTGCCGGAGAGAAGCAACCGGTCACGCCGGTCACCGTTCAATCTAAAAACGAAGTCGGTCAACTGACGACCTCATTCCGTCAGATGGCTTCGTCACTCACGACGCAGCGCCATCGAATCGAAGAAGAGCGTGAGAAGACAGCGCGTCTCCTTCACTCCATCCGCGATGCCGTCATCTATATCGAGCACGCAACAAGCGAAAAAGTGGCCAACCAAGCACTCTTCGTCTTGTTTAACCAACCGATCACAAAGCGAAATGAAGTCGACTTATACAGTTTAGACGCCAGTCTCGAAGAACTTGGACTGCAGGTCGACCAAAAGGATGACTTTTTCGCGTTCATGGAGCGGTCGTTTGACGGACAGTGTAAAGAAGAGAGCGTCACGTTCTCGATGAATCAGGAAGAACGCTTCATTCAAATGTATGCGGAGAAGATTTACTTGAGAGGAACACGCCACGGGACGATGCTCGTCTTCCGTGATGTCACGCATGAGACTGAGGTCGACCGTTTGAAAACCGAACTCGTTTCGACTGTCTCCCATGAACTTCGTACCCCACTCACGAGTATCATCGGATTCACTGAGCTTCTCCGTTTCCGAAAACTTTCAGCCGAACGTTCCGAAAAATATTTAGGGATGATTCATCAAGAGACATTGCGTCTCGAAGATTTGATTTCCAACTTGCTCGATGTTCAACGGATGGAATCAGGACAACAGACGTACCATAACGAATCGGAGCGCCTGTCCGACATCCTGAAACAGGCCATCGCGGTGCATCAAGGAGCAAGCCAACATCATCAAATTTCGTTTGATTGTCAGGAAGATCTTTATGTATATGGAGACCGAACGCGACTCAATCAACTCTTCATGAATCTACTTCATAATGCTGTGAAGTATTCTCCTCATGGGGGAGACATCCATGTCCGTGTCGCATGTGAGCGACCGGATTGGATTGATATTTCGATTGAAGACCATGGAATCGGGATCCCTCAAACCGCGCTGTCGAAGTTGTTTGACAAGTTTTATCGCGTCGACAATTCCGCTAGCCGCAAAATCGGAGGAACCGGCCTTGGTCTCGCGATTTGTAAAGAGATTGCAGAAGGTCATGGCGGCACAATTCACGCCACCTCGAACATCGGTAAAGGGTCCATTTTCACCGTCAGTCTTCCGAAAATGGATGTAACGAGTCAGATGAGTAGCTAAACGAAAAGAGGGTGCGATAGCGCACCCTCTTGTTTACTGTACTTTATTCTCTGGACCGAATGATGGATAAAGTGATAGTCCACCATCCGCAAAAATCGTTGTCCCTGTAACATATGACGATTCATCCGACGCGAGCCATGCGGCAACGGCAGCGATTTGTTCCGGTTTCCCGATGACGTGAGATGGGATGAGTGCCTCTAACCCTTTCTTCTCTTCTGGGTCGCTCATCGTCTCTTCGTTGATTGGTGTATCGATTGCCCCTGGTGCGATCGCATTCACACGAATGTGATTCGGTGCATATTCGAGAGCGACTGATTTCGTAAACATTTTTACGCCGCCCTTACTTGCTGCGTAATGTGTATAACCAGGACGTGGAATGACTTCGTGAACAGAAGACATGTTGATGATATTGCCTTCAATTTTGTTCTCAACGAAGTACTTCAAGGCAGCACGGACACCAAGGAACGTTCCGTTCAAGTTGACGTCGATAATCTTCTTCCAATTGTCGAATTCCATCTCATGTGTTTTCGCCTCGACTTGAACGCCGGCGTTATTCACGAAAATATCCATTTTCCCGAACTCAGCAATGGCTTTTTCAATCATCTTCTCCGCGAGTCCTTCTTCCGAGACGTCCCCTTTTACGGCGACGGCTTTCCCACCACCTGCCTCGATGCCACGGATGACTTCTTCCATCTCTTTTTCACTACTACGATAGTTCAGGACGACATTCATCCCTTCTTTCGCATAACGCTCACCGATTGCTCGACCGAGACCTTTCGAGCTTCCCGTGATGACCGCGACTTTTCCTTTTAATTCTGGATAGTTTGCCATGTGAACTCCTCCTTCATCTTCTCGTTTTTAGTTCCCACATTCCCCTCCTCATCAAACATGATTGGCTGCATTTTGAATATTTGAAACAAATCAACTATACTGAAACAAACTATTCGTTTTCAGGAACTGCCTGAAAGACGTTTGATCTTATACTCAATGGAGGTGACTCCCCGATTTTTGGGGGAATTGTTGGACAGTCCCATGTTACTCAGCTTACTCATCGTTGCGCTCTTAATCTTTTTGACTGCCTTTTTCGTGGCAGCCGAATTTTCAATTGTGAAAGTGCGTGGCGCTCGACTCGACCAGCTCGTGCTTGAAGGAAACAAGAAAGCGGTCAGCGCAAAAAAAGTCATCGAGAATATCGACGACTCCCTTTCTGCATCTCAGTTCGGAATTACGCTTTCTGCACTCGGACTCGGGTGGATTGGTGCCGATCAAATCGAAACATATATCCACACGTTGGTCGACCAGCTAAACTTATCGCCATCTCTCGTGACATTCTTGTCGTTCCTGATCGCATTCTTACTCATTGCGTTCCTACACGTCGTCATTGGAGAACTTGTGCCGAAAACACTTGCGGTCCATGAAGCCGAAAAGTTGACGCTCCTTGTCGCACGTCCGCTCTACGTGTTCACGAAAATCTTCTACCCGTTCATTCGTGCCTTGAACAGTATGGCACGTCTCACCCTCCGCTTATTCGGGGTGCAGACGACGGCTCAGGAGACGGCACACTCAGAAGAAGAGCTGAAAATCATCATGACGGAAAGTTTCCGCAGTGGTGAAATCAACGAAAACGAGTTGGCATATGTACAAAACATCTTCTCGTTTGACGAACGAATCGCCAAGGATGCCATGGTTCCACGTATGAACATGGTCACAATCGATGAAGAAGATACGATTGAAGAGATCATTTCAGTTGTCGAAGAGCACCAGTATACGCGTTATCCGGTCACACGAGATGGCGACCGTGACGACGTGCTCGGATTCGTGAATGCAAAACAACTCTTCACTGCTCAACTTTCAAAAAATGACGCACCGTTCGAATCGTTCATTCATCAATTGCCACTCGTCACCGAGTTCACACCGCTTCAAGAAGCGATGGTGAAGATGCAAAACGCGCAGACGATGATGTGTTTAGTCATCGATGAGTATGGGGGTACTGCCGGCCTCTTAACGATTGAAGACATCTTAGAAGAAATTGTCGGTGAGATTCGCGACGAGTTCGACCGAGATGAACAAGCAGAAATTACAGAAATTGCTCCGAAACATTACCGTCTCTCTGGACTTGTGTTAACACAAGAACTCGAGGAACGGTTCGGGATCGAAATCGAAGATGATGTCGATACAGTCGGCGGATTTGTCTTATCGCAAAAAGCGAACGCTCGGACGGGCGAACGCTTCCTCTTACCTGGCGACCATGAATTGATTGTCAGTGAAGTCGATAACCACCGGATTGTCTTCGTCGACCTGATTTTGGCCTCACATGAAGAGGAAGAGCCTCTCTCAGAATAAGGTTTCTATCAAACCCTTCTCCTTGATTTGGAGAAGGGTTTTTCATGTGTGAACCGAACTGTCGCTATATTTTCGCCTCTTGCCGTGATATACTGCACATATGTTGCTTATTTGAGTGTCACGCACTCAATGACACAACATCACCGAAACATGGCGAGATGTTCGGTTTAAACAGAAAGAAATAGAAAGAAGGTTACGCATGGAACGCAAACTATTTTTGATTGACGGTAACTCCATGCTGGCCAGTGCTTACTATGGTGCCGCCGCGAGCCGAACGAAAAAAGGACGCGAGGTATCCAAAAACGATCGGAGTGCCGTCATCGGAATGACCGGCCTCATCCGGACGATTCTACGTAGACATCGTCCGACTCACTTTGTCGTCGTCTGGGACGTCTCACGTGAAACATTATGGCGTCGAGAACTCTACCCGGGCTATAAACGCCGCAGACGTCAAACACCGCCTGAATTGAAAGCGCAGATGGAACTCATGCGCCAACTACTTGAGGATAGTGGAATTCCACAATTCCAAGTAGAAGGCTATGAAGGGGAAGATTTAATTGCCCACATCGCACGTAAATTCAGTTGCAGTGCACCTGTGGTCATCATGACAAAAGACAAAGACTTGTTACAGCTTGTCAGTCCACGAATCACCGTTTGGTTGCAAACACAGGAGCTTCAGCAAATGCAGGCTCGCTGTGACATTCGTGATAACCGTCCGTTACCGCTCAAACGTCATTTAGAAATTCGACCAGAAGAGATTGCGGCGTTATACGAAGGGTTGAAACCGAAACAGCTGTCAGCCGTTAAAGCGTTGACGGGAGACCGTTCAGACGGAATTCCACCCGTTGCGGGACTTGACGAAAACCAATCGGTCCAATTGATCAAACGATTCGGTTCGCTCGATAAGCTGTATTCTGCCTTGAGTATTAAAGGTGATAAACGACAACAAGTAAATGAAACGATCGCGGCACTGACGTCAGAGGAGGTGCCCCGTAACTTGAGACGAACACGCAAAAAAGCAGAGCGCAACATGGAGCTCGTTCGTCTTGATGTCACGGTGCCGGCACTTGACCATTTGAAGTTGGCTCATCTCGAGCTCAGCCTCAACCCGAAGCGAGTCGAGCAAGCGTATCAAAAACGCGGACTTCGTCTCTCCTTCAATGCAGGTCAGAAGAAAACATCCGCACGTTAAAAAGAACGGTCGCTCATGCGCCCGTTCTTTTTATATGCACAGTAATTCCATCTTCATCCGTCAACGTCCATTCAGACGATGTTCCACCTAACGCCTGGTTTGTCTCTTCGTTGACAAGAAGTGTCCACGCTTCGAGTCCGGCTTCGACCCCTAGAGCTTCACTCGGACGTGCCCACACGTTCGTGCCGATGTGATGATGATACCCGTCTGCCGCTAAGAACAGTGCCCCCGGATAAGAATCCGTCGTAACAGAAAATCCGAGTCGGTCATGGTAGAAGCGTTTCGCTGCTTCGATTGACCGGACTTTAAAGTGCACATGTCCCATCGTCGTGCCAATCGGTAACCCTGCGAATGGTCGATTCACTGCAGCTTGAAGCATCGATTCATAGTCGACCGGTTCAGTCGCCATTTTCACATGCCCGTTCGCTTCATAGCTCCATTGCTCTTTCGGACGATCGGCATATAGCTCAATCCCGTTCCCTTCTGGGTCACTCAAATAGAACGCTTCGCTCACTAAATGATCGCCTTGTCCGACTTCGATGCGTTGTTCGATAAGATGCGCCAAGATGCTTCCTAACGCTACACGATCCGGTAATAGAATCGCTAAATGAAACAACCCTGCCGCTCGCGGATTCGTCTTCGCCTGCGGAACATGGTGCAAGATGACGAGCGGACGCTCTTTCGTTCCGAGCGTGGCAAGCTCTTCGGTTTCTTCAAGGACACTCATCCCAATCACGTCTACATAAAATTGTTTCATCTGTTCGATGTCACGGACGCGTAGCGTCACCGGTCCTAGTTCAATATTTTCGATTTTCATATACAATCACCTCACCTTCACTATACCCGCTCGGCTCACATTGCAGAAGTAGGCACAAAAAGGTGGTATAGTTACTTCAACGATACTAATGGAAAGGAAGAATGATGTGACCAAGATAACAAGCTGCGAAGTCGATACGGCACTCGAACTGATTACAGGAAAATGGAAGCACTCCATCCTCCTCGTCCTGATCAATGGGGATACGTTACGCTTCAGTGAGTTGAAACGAGCGTTACCAAAAATCAGTCAAAAGATACTGACCGCACAACTCCGTGATTTAGAAGAACAAGATATCGTCATCCGGACCGTCTATCCAGAAGTCCCTCCCCGTGTCGATTATCGCTTAAGCGAGTATGGAAAAACACTAATCCCGATTCTCGAAGCGATGAACGAATGGGGAATGCGTCACGCGGAACGGATGCGCTCCAACTAGTTGTCCACATGTGGATAACCGTTTTAACCGATTTCATTTATCACTTATCCACAGGAGGTCGTCATGATTCGTTATCCACAGTTTACCGGTCATCAAATCGGTGTCACCGCTCCCTCGTCAGGTATACCAACAGAATTACACCATTTATTGCATCAAGCAGAACAGAAGTTTTCCGATCGAGGGTTCACGTTACAATTCACTCCGAATGCGTGGAAACAACAATTAGGGAAGTCCTCCCCGGCTCGCGTACGAGTAAATGAATTGACCAATCTCCTTCAAAACGACACTGTCGACTTGATCATTCCGCCTTGGGGCGGAGAACTTTTAATGGAGATCCTCGACCAAATCGAGTGGCAATCCTTACCCGCAAAATGGATGCTCGGTTATTCAGATACGAGTTTGTTGCTCTTCGTCTATACGCTAAAAACCGGAATCGCCTCGGCCCATGGTCCAAACCTGGTCGATTTACGTGCGGATATTTGGGATGAGACGAGTTCACGCTGGTTAGATGTATTGTCGACGCGGGTCGACGAGACGGTCATCCAACGCTCGTCTGAGAAGTTTCAAAAGGAATGGCAGCATGACAATCCGACGCCACACCTGTTTCATTTGAGTGAAACAACGGAATGGAAAGCGATTGGGGGTCAACACGCGACAGGTCGATTGCTTGGTGGATGTCTCGATGTGCTCTTACATACAATTGGGACACCGTATGGCGACGTCAGGACATTCCAACACGATTACCTGAATGATGAACCGATTCTTTGGTATTTTGAGAATGCCGAGATGAACGTCCCCGCATTAAAAAGGACCCTCCTTCAAATGAAGTGGGCCGGTTGGTTCGATCAGACGTCTGGTATTCTGTTTGGACGAAGTGATGCCCCATCTGTGCATCAAGACTATACGACTGAGATGGTGTATGAGGAGCTCCACCACATGTTAGAGGTTCCTATCTTTTTCGATATCGATTTCGGACACGTTCCGCCGCAGATGACGCTCGTCAATGGGGCCCACGCTTCCGTCCAAGTCGAGCATGGTCAAGGGACATTGATTCAAACGTTCAAGGGCTGATGCGTCAGCCCTTGATTTGTTGTAGTAATAATTCTAAACGTTTGCGAAACAGTCCTTGCGGGAATTTCGCTACTTGTTCTTCGATGACCGATACCCAGTCGTCTCCGCATCCGTTCAATGTTCCCCTTAATAACCCTTCGTAGTAAATCGCGATATCGACTAAACTATGTGCTTTCCACTCGTCTCTGTTTTCCCATAGTGCCAATAAACACTCTCTTCCTTTTTCCGATTCCCCTCGAAAAGCGTAGTACACACCTTTCGCCATCGAAATCGCCGCAATGAACGGCTCAACCTCTGTCGTGAGTGATTCCATCAACTTGACGTTTTCCCCTAACAGATCAATATGTCGATATTCCATCGCATAGAGCGCTTCGGAAAGTGCCACTTTGATTTCTGCCAAGCGGTCTTCCGTGAATTGAATGTATTGCTTCGCCTTTTGTAAAGACTCACGAACATGCTTTTCATCGTTCAAATAGAGCGCACAAATCGAAATGGTGCGATACACGTCATCCGCACGGTAGTAGATTCTTGTTCGTTTCATATACTCGAGCACGTCTTCAAGCTGTCGAATCGAATCTTCCAAATCCTCGTCACAAAGAAGGTTTTTAAATACAATCAACATGACGTACTCAGTTCTCGTTTTCGTTTTCATGTATTTCGCATCAAGAAGTTCGATCGCGTCAATCCGTTCAAGCGATTCTTCAAATCGGTTCCACATCAATAAATAATAAGCCTGGCTGATTCGTCCCATTGCCAATTCCTCAGACTCACCTAGCTTCTCAAAAATTTCAATGGCACGATCGTAGTAGGTCAATACCTTCTCATTTTCTCCTTCTTGAAAGTACGTATCCCCATACAACATGTATGCTTTACCTTGCCACACGGAGTTCATTTCTTCTTTTAAGTATGGGGAAAGCATCTGTCGTATTTCTTGATCTGGCCGCGAAACGAGTGTCATTTCTTCATATTCTAACTGCTCGACCATCGTTTGTAGTTCAGCTTCTTTCGGGTCAATCAATAACTGCTGCATCGACACATCTAACCGACTTGCGAGTTCTCTTAAACTACGCATCGATGCCTCCGCTTTCCCATTTTCAATCATACTGAGCATCGATTTCGTGACGATCCCTTCCGCCAACTGCGTTTGGGTCATTTTCTTCTGTTTTCGTAACGTTTTAATTCGTTCACCAATCATATGCCACCTCTATAAGTTAAATTATATTGAACTTTATGTTTACATTTCACTCACTTGCCTTTATGATAATGTTAAATCACATTTAACTAATTTGCAAAGGAGTGTTCTCTATGAAATTCTTTTCTTCCAATTTATCGATTTTATTACTCGGTAAATTCATGTCACTGTTCGCATCCAACTTATTTACGTTCGTAGCAGGATTAACGGTGTTGACGACGACTGGATCTGGATTACAATTCGCATTTGTTTTACTGGCAGGCACATTGCCACGCGTTCTTTTGTCGCCATTTGCAGGCGCTTATGCGGACAAACTTGACCGAAAACGAGTCATCATCAAGATGGAGTCTCTGAATGGAGGATTATTTTTACTCGCAGGGATCGCAAGTTTGCTTTGGACGTTCGAAGCACCTTCCTTTTATGTCATCACATTCTTCTTATCTATCGTTTCCACCTTCTTATCGGTCACGCTATCGAGTTCGATCCCCCTTCTATTCGAAGAGGAAGAGCTTCAACGTGCCAACTCTCTCATTCAGAGCATCATCTCCATCTCAAGTATCGGCACTCCGCTTCTTGCCGGAGCACTGTTTAAACTCATACCGATTCCAGCTTTTTTATTCAGCTCAGCCCTATTCTTCATGATTGCCGCCTTGCTTGCTTCTCGACTCACATTTCATCAGAAAGAGGTTGCTCCAACCGAACAATCTACCTGGGAAGATGTACGGTCTGGTCTCTCTTATTTGAAGCAGCAACGCGTTTTATGGACAGTCGCCGTTCTAGCTGCCTTCTTGAATTTCTTTTTCGTCGCGACAGAAGTGTTGTTCCCGATAGCCGCGCTACAAGAGGTCGGCGTGTCTCCGTTTCAGTTCGGACTACTTGAAAGCATGGTTGCCATTGGATTCTTAATCGCTTCTTTACTTCACGCCTTGCCACTATTTAAAATCAAACATCGCCTGGCGACCATGCGATCTGCACTGACCATACTCAGTGTTCTATTTATCGGCCCTGCCATTCCATTATATTTGAACTTCAACGTCCTCACTTCGATTTTCTTTTTCGCAATGTTCGCCTTATTGAGTGGTTTCTTTATCGTACGTGTCAACGTTCCGATTCAATTGCTCTTACAAACGAATACGGATCCGAATTATTTAGGTCGCGTGATTGGGGTACTCGAGTCACTTGCGATGGGTATCACACCAATCGGTTTTATTCTATTCGGGGTATTGAGTGATCTTGTACCAGTCTCATATCTATACACCGCATGTATGATTGGCCTACTCCTATGTACCTTCACACTCACATATCGGATTCGCCATGACATCCAAGCGGAACGAGAAGCTCAGTCAATTGAACAAGCGTCTTAACAAAAAAAGACATCGAACGAATCAGTTCGATGTCTTCTCTGTTGACGGGAGTACCCGTTTTTCTAATAAAAATGGTCCGAATGGGATGACGGATGCCATGACGGCAAGCGTCAGCACTTTAAAGCCCCAACGGAAGCGCCACGCCATGTACATGGCCGCAAGTACGTAGGCCACAAACAAGAAACCGTGCGCTGCGCCGACAATACTGACCGCGAGTGGAATACCCGCCATGTATTTCAATGGCATCGCGATAAACAGTAACAACAAGAAGGACACACCTTCTGTGTAGCCAAGCCATTTAAAATGAGTCGTAGTCATATGCGTTCTCCTTTATCTCTGTAGGCTATATCTATCGTAGCCGAAACATGAGAGGTTTGTCACAGGAGAGTGCACAAAAGTTACGAAGCTATTTGACGATTTGGTGAACGATGCAATACTTTCGTTTCGACAAAGTTGCGAAGGAACAGACCGTCGACTCCGATTTTCCCTGCGTTATGTCCAGCAACCAAAATCAATACAGATACGATCAACATCGTTGGGTTCGTACTGACCGTTCCAGAGAGCAAGAAAGCCATGTTCATGACAAGACCGAAGAACGCCGCGCTACGTGTGAGTGCACCGAGCAATAACCCCAACCCGACCAAAAATTCACCATAAGGAATAAGGACATCGAATAATCCAGCGTTCGGAATTGCAACGTTTTCTAAGAATGCAGCCCACCATCCTGCGACGGCTGGATGTTCTCCAGTCGCAAGTGTCACCGCGTTGTTTAAGAATCCTTCCGTTCCAAAACCACCTGTGATTTTACCCAAACCTGCTGTTAACCAATGATAACCGAGCCATACACGTAACACCGTCAAGATTGCCGTAGCGATGTTATGATTTTGCCAAAATTTCGTGAACATGATGATTCCTCCCTTTCAAGAAGTTGAATAAATGAATAATGTGATTACATTCACAATATACCATCTATGTTCACTATTTCACATATGTATTTTTGTTTGTTCATGATTCGTCCATATGTACGTCACACTCTATTCACATCCATCAAAAAGACGCCTACTTGAGGCGCCTTTGAGGATTTTACAACGTCACATCTTGTGGTGGTTGACCCTTCTTGTTCATCACGCGCATCGATTCTGGCTCGATTTTAAGGATGACCAGTTTCGGATCGTCTGGTCCATCAAACCAGCCCTCGAGCTTGTCGTTCCACACTTTTTCTTTCATCGATTCATCATCTGACACAGTCGCTTTCCCTAAAATTTCTAAGTACGTGTCGCCGACCCCATCGCCATCATAACCAATCAAAATATGCGTATATGGATTCTTCTCTAATTCCGCCACCTTATCTGTATCGTTCGAGGTTGCTGTATAGAGTGTGAAATCATCATGGAAAAATGTCATGTAACGACTATGTGGCTTCACCTTATATACGGTCGCCATCGTCCCTACATTACTTGAATCTAGAATCTTTAATGCTGTTTCTTTTGCACTCATTCCGAATTCCTCCTTCATGGTTTGTCGCTCGTATACTGTTCCCTCAAACCACACGATTAAACACAAAAAAACCTGCTCGCCGATGCGAGCAGGTATCATATTCCTTAGAAAGGAAGATTAGATTTTTTCAACGTTAGAAGCTTGTGGTCCACGAGCTCCGTCTGTGATTTCGAAAGTTACTTCTTGGCCTTCTTCAAGTGTTTTGAAGCCGTCGCCTTGGATTGCTGAGAAGTGTACGAATACGTCGTCTCCGCCTTCCATTTCGATGAAGCCGTAACCTTTTTCTGAGTTAAACCATTTTACTTTACCTGTGTTCATGAATGAACCCTCCTGAAATAAACGCTATGCGTTATAGTAGTGCCTTACTAGAAAAAACTTGACCAAAAAAAATACAAGCCTCTGGATTATCTAATGAAAAATAATCCCAAGCACTTGTGAATTATGATTCCAGCTATTCTTAATTAAGCACATATTGAATATAACACGACTAGATGCTTCTGTCTAGTAAATACTTCTGATTGCTAAAAAACAAGGCGAAACGGGTACATGCTAGAGAAGATGATGCTAGGAGGATTTATTATGAAAAATGCAAAGGACCCGCAATCAATCGCTTCGATGATTGCCTCATATTCTGATTGGTCGGAAGAAGACCTCATCCAGCGAACACTCGAATGGCACCGCTCCACGCGCGAGACATCTTACTCAGAGCAGCAACATTCCATCCCTTGCCGAATTCCAATGACTGAGCGCATTACGCCTGTTCAAACGTCACTCCCGCTCGAACAAATGGACGGAATGGTTCGTCCTGTTTGGATGCGCCGCCTCGATGCGGAATATTTGAATCTGATGCAGGTCACAAAACAACGTGTTGATGTGACAGACTATGGCGCCGTCGGGGACGGACAAACGGATTGCACGCTCGCTTTTCGTCTCGCCCTCCGCTCCAATCGCCGTGTCTTTGTCCCGGCAGGTGTGTATATCGTTCGGGGCATTCGCCTTCCTTCGAACTGCGTGTTAGAAGGTGCCGGACAGGACGTCACCATTCTAAAACTATCCGATCGTGCCCCAAAGCATCGAAGATTGTTACGAAACGCCACCCCATTTGCGGGAAACCATCATATCGAGGTATGTCACCTGACGCTCGATTGGAACGTTGCACGATTAGGCGATGCGAAACGAACGACGAGCGGTGACACGTCATCGAGTGCCTTGACGTTTGCCCATGTGACGTATGGCTGGGTGCATCATGTGACGGCTAAAAATGCCGGTCTTCATGCGTTCGACATCACGTCTCCACACTATCATTACTTAGGGGACGGCCTCCGTGCCGCAAACGGCAGTCGGTATATTCATCTTGATCACCTTGAGGCGACGAACTATGGGGATGACGGAATCACGACACACCATAGCGATGCCATTTATATCACTAACTGTTATTGTCATCATCCTCATGGTCGAACGCATGCTGTTGGATTTTCAAACTCGAATGGCATTGAGATTGATGATGGATCGCGGCACGTCACACTCGTGAACAATAAAAGTGAAGGATGTTTTGGTGGAATCGAAGTAAAGGCACATGGAACCTCGTCAGCGGCTCATGACGTTCATATTTTTGGACACCTTTCACTTCATGACAATCGCTCATTTAACTTCCGTCACATTGGTCATCATTTAGCAGACGATCCCGATTCGGCGACAGCACGCTTTCTGTCTGGTACGAATTTAGTATCCGTCGAACCGGTTAGAAGCTCGCTATACGCGAAATCCTCTCCACGAAGCCTGGTCGTATCGGCCTATCAAGACGTCTTGATCCATGGATTGACCGCGATTGGTGATCCGACTTACGATTATGAAAAACATCCGGCACTGGCGGTTCAATACAAGTCTCGACGCGTTCAATTACATCGCATCTCCGTTCGTGGATTTACAACCTCGAGAGCTGATCTCGAACTGTTTGGAGGGGATAATCGGACCGATGAAGTGACCATCGAAAACTTACGATGCCATGAATCTGCGCCAATCGCGTTAAGAATAGGACGTCAACTGGAGAAGATTGCACTTCATCACATCGAAGGACAGAAAAAAAGCGGAGATGTACTCATCTCCACGAAAAGTCCGATCGATGTGAAAGACATATTTGCTTACGGATTCTCAGCCCGAGTGCGTTCGGACGTTTGAGCCGCCTCGACAAGCCGATTCAATTTGTCCTCATCGAGTTCAAGCGAGCTTTCTTTCTGTTTGGCCATCATCCGGACGATCGCTTTGTCTAAAAAGCCCATTCGTTCAAAGTCATACCCACTTCCGACGACTTCGACGAAATAAGCATGTTCGCGCAACTTGTCACGATAAGCTTCTTCTAGCTCACGAATCCGCTCCGACTCTGTCGGTGTCCCGGCACACAAATATAGAGCGAGAGGATGCTCCAGCAAGTGTGCCTCATGAAGCGACAACCATTCCTTCATCTCGTCCTGGATGGTACCCATTCGAATCGAACTGCCGACGATGACGTGATCCACCGTCTCCCACATGACGTTCGGCTCTTCTACGATATTTTGGACATGAACGTCTCCCGATAACCGTTCAGCGAGTAAAGACGCCACTTTTTCACTCGTTCCATATCTGGAAGAGTACGCGATTAAAGTACCCATGTCGTTCCCTCTTTTCATGTCAGACGTTACTTACACTATTCCCGAATCATGAGAAGAAGATACGCGACCACTCAAAAAAGCTCGCCGTCTGGCGAGCTTTTCGTCACAGTTTATACACTTGTGCTTCGTAAGAACGAAGGTTGAACGGTTCAATCGGTTCCATGTTTCCGATGACGCGTTCTTTTACGTCATATGGTAAGTCACGTTGTTGTGTGTCACCTGAGAAGTTACAGAGCACGAGCCATGTTTCTCCTTCGAACGATCGTGTGAACGCATAGACCGCCTCATCTTCCGGGAGTAAGAGCTCATACTTCCCATAGACGACGAGCGGATTGGCTTTACGGAGCGCAATCAATTGACGGTAGTAATGGAAGAGCGAATTCGGGTCTTTTCGTGCCGCTTCCGCATTGATGTCGACATAGTTCGGGTTGACCCCAATCCATGGTGTCCCTGTCGTGAAGCCACCATGTGCTTCATCCGACCACTGTACCGGCGTTCGTGAATTGTCACGTCCTCGCTCATGAATTCCACGGAAAATCTCATCGTGCGTCAACAACCCTTTTGATGTGTAGTCACGGTAGGCGTTCAACGTTTCGATATCTCGGTACTGATCAATCGAATCAAACGCGACGTTTGTCATCCCGAACTCTTCCCCTTGATAAATGTAAGGTGTCCCTTTCAATAGATGAAGAAGTGTCGCAAGCATCTTCCCGGAACGGACGCGATATTCCGGAGAGTCGTTCCCGAAGCGCGAGATGGCACGGGGCTGATCATGATTACTCCAATACAGGCTGTTCCACCCTTCTTCTTCTAGTCCTTCTTGCCAACGCGAAAAGATCGTCTTCAACTCTGTGAGTTTCCAGTCCGTCGGATTCCATTTTCCGAAGCTGCCGTTCCCGACATCTACATGCTCAAAATGAAAGACCATGTTCAGTTCGTTACGGTCTTCCCCTGTATACAGTTTCGCTTCTTCCACACTGACCCCTGGCATCTCACCGACCGTGATCGTGTCGTATTTCGATAAGACTTCTTGATTCATCTCTTGCATGAATTCATGGATACGTGGCCCGTTAAAGAAGAATGGCGTGCCGTCACCGTAACCTGTTCCTTGCGTTTGACCATTCGGATAACTCGGGTCTTTCGAGATCATATTGATCACGTCCATCCGGAACCCATCGACCCCTTTATCGAGCCAATACGTCATGAGATCGTACACTTCACGACGAAGCGTCTCGCTTTCCCAGTTCAGATCCGGTTGTTTTTTACTGAATAGATGAAGGTAGTACTCATCGCTCGCCTCATCATACTGCCAAGCGCTGCCGCCGAAGAAAGCTCCCCAGTTCGTCGGTGGCTGCCCATCTTTTCCTTTTTTCCAAATATAATAGTCACGATACGGACTCTCTTTTGAAGAGCGTGACTCCATGAACCATTGGTGTTCATCAGAAGAATGGTTGACGACAAGGTCCATCATGATTTTAATTCCGTGACGGTGTGCTTCCTCAAGCATCGCATCAAAGTCGTCCATCGTACCGAACTCGTCCATGATGGCACGATAATCACGAATGTCGTATCCATTGTCGTCGTTCGGCGAATCGTATACCGGCGAGAGCCAGATGACATCGATCCCGAGTTCTGCCAAGTAAGACATCTTCTCCGTGATCCCTTGGATATCACCAATCCCGTCGCCGTTCGAATCATTGAAGCTCCGTGGATAAATTTGATACACGACTGCTTCTTTCCACCATTGTTTCATGTTACGTCCTCCTTGAAATTCATTTCCGTTTCAACGCTTTCATCGTACTGTCTTCAAGGAATCATGACCATCCATGATATGATTAGGATATGTACAATTTTGCTATAAAATGAGGAGACTATTATGGAAATCGGCTTTTGTGGCTATTCGTATCATACAACGACCTACACTTTTCCGTTCGCTAACTTACTCGATACGTATCTGATTCGCTTACAGACAGAGGGGACGGCTCGGATTGTGATCAATGGAGAAATGATGATCACACGACCTGGTGACGTATTGATTGTCCGTCCGGGTGACTTCTATGAAATGCACGTCGATACACCTGCGAGCGGAGACTATCACATCTTTTGCACCGGACATGCGATGGATACGTGGTGGCATGCCACGCCTCGGGAGCGAAAGTATACCATCACCATCGATTCCCGCCTACTTTCACTATGGCAACACATTACAGAGGAAGTGCGCCGTCCATCATCTGAACAAAGTGCCGTACTAATTGAAACTCTCGTTCAGGCGCTTCTACTCATGCTGGATCGTTCAATTCAAGATGTGCATTCTCAGGCGCGACCTCCAGTCGTCTCTCGTATGATGCGCTTTATCGAATCGCACGTCACGAGTGACTTCAAAGTGGCAGACATCGCCGCAGCGGTCGGACTCAGCGTTTCACGAACCGTTCATCTTTTTAAAGAAGAGACCGGGATGACGATCATCGAATATGCGCAATCGATTCGCTTACAGCTTGCCGAAGAGCAAATGCGCTATACAAAACATTCGTTAGAAACGATTGCGGAACTGTCTGGATTTCGAAGTTATCCATATTTCCACAGAATTTTTAAACGGAAATATGGCGTAGCACCAGGGGTTTATCGTACTCTTCAACAAAAAAACGAAAAAAAATAAAAAAAGAGTGATCCATTTTTTGAACCGCTCCGTTAGATGGGTGTAAATAACGACAACAACACTCACTTACGAAAAGGAGCGATTACACATGAAGAAGAAGACGTTAAACAAAATCGTAGCACCGGCACTAGCCTTAGGACTACTCGTACCGGTCAACGCACAGGCAGCGGATCACACACCGACAGCAAGTACACCAGCAGGTGACCTTCGCGCCACACTCGATCAACTCTTATCTGAGCACTACGTATTAGCGGTCACATCGATGATGAAAGGATACGACGAGGCAGCAGATGCCGAAGTCGCGGATCAAGCACTCGATCAAAACGCGCTCGACATGACGCCAGCTATCGCTTCAATCTACGGTGAAGAAGGCGCTGCACAATTTGAAGACATCTTCCGTGGTCATAACGACTACTCAGATGATTTCGTAGAAGCTGCAAAATCAGACAACCAAGAACTACGCATGGAAGCTGAAGCTGAAGTTGATGAGTTCGTAGAAGAATTCTCAACATTCCTCGATGCAGCGACAGAAGGTAACTTACCGAAAGAAGCGGCAGCAGATGCACTTGAACTTCATGAAGACCAAGTCCTCTCTGTATTCGATAACTATGTCGAAGGAGATTATGAAGAAGCTTACATGACGTTCCGTGAAGGCTACAAGCACATGTTCAACATCAGTAAAGCCCTCTCAGGTGCAATCGTCACACAAATGCCTGACAAATTCACGACTGGAGCAGACACACCAGCGGTAGAACTCCGCTCAACATTGAACAGTCTTGCAGGTGAGCACTTCGCCCTCGCTGCAATCGGTATGCAAAAAGGATATGACCAGGCAGAGGACTATGACTACGTAACATGGGCAGAAGACCAGAATACACTCGACTTCAAAGCGGCCATCGCATCTGTATATGGTGACGAAGGTGCTGCACAGTTCGAAAAAGTCTGGAACTCAGATCACATCACAGCACAAGGTGATATCGTAGCTGCTACACTTGAAGGTGACGAAGCGAAAATCGAAGAAGCACGTATGCGTCTCGACCAATTCGCTGTCGACTTCAGCACATTCCTCGATGCAGCAACAGAAGGTAACTTACCACAAGCTGCTGGTGAAGAAGCCATCAAACAGCATGAGACACTCGTACTCGACACATTCGATCAATACGTCGCAGGCGATGCAGAAGCTGCTTGGATGTCATTCCGTGAAGGATATGCGTTCATGTTCGGTGTTGGTGAAACACTCGGTAACGCAATCGTGACACAAATGCCTGACAAGTTCGCAGAAACAACGATGCCTGAAGAGATGCCTGAAACAGGTCTCGGTGGTGCACAAGAACAATCAATGAACACGCTCTACGCTGGCTTAGCTGTACTTGGCGGAATCTTACTCGCCTTCGTAACGCTTCGCAAACGTAAAGTGTCTGAACAATAATCAATAAGGAGGGAGCCCCATGAACAAGCGCCATTTGTTTCTGGCGCTCTCTCTCTTTTGTTTTAGCTTCTGGACGTGGACGAGCGCCCAAGAATCGTCGTCACCACCTGTAGAAGAAAAACAAATAGAGGAGAGCCCGGATTTAACGGCTGAATTCTCACTTCTACAGGAAGAGGTGAAGAAGTTACGATTAGCAGAGGAAGAAGAAAACGCGAAGGCCGTCACCCCCTTTCAAATCCAAATTCCGAAAATCGATGTCGATACCGCCATCGAACAAGTCGGGGTACTGGAAAACGGACAGATGGGTGTACCAGAAGATGAAAATCAGGTCGGGTGGTTCGAACCCGGTGTCACACCGGGAAGTAAAGGGAATGCCGTGATCGCCGGTCACGTCGACAGCAAGACCGGTCCGGCCGTCTTTTATCAACTCGATCAACTTAAAGAAGGCGATGACGTTCTGATTCAAGACGAAGCCGGAAACACACTTCGGTTCCGCGTCACAAAAACAGAACGCTATGATACGAAAACCGCGCCAATCGAAGAGATTTTCGGTGCCACATCAAATCGCAATTTAAATTTGATCACCTGTTCGGGTACGTTCGGGGACGGGGGCTACGATGAACGATTCGTCGTGTATACAGAGCTAGTGGATACCGAACTGAACGAAACTGTCGATCTCGAGATCCCGACGGCAGTCGCGCGACAAGGAAACTTGTTAACCTGGCACGCCGTGCGTCAAGAGAGCGTGATCGGATATCGCATCTATGAAGTCGTCGACGGAAAAGCGACTCATATCGAAAGCGTCCCATCCCATGCAAGAAAGAGTATCGAAGTCGCAAGTAAAACAGGTGTTTCTTATTATGTGACTGCGATTGACCAACTTGGAAATGAGTCGAAGCCTTCCGAGATGACCAAATGACAAAAGACCCCTTACTCACTTTTAATGTGTGAATAAGGGGTCTTCTCTATTATACGAAGCAAGGAATCTGCGGGTTGAACGTCTTGTTGTTCTCCGTCATGACTTGCTTTTTAATTTTGCCTTCTCCGAGGTAGACGATGCGGTCAGCAAGCGCCTCTGCATCTTCCTCGTCGTGTGTCACGAAGATTGTCGTTGTGCCCGTCTGCTTCAAGAGACGGCGAAGGTCGTCGCGAATCCGATGTTGGAGTGACGTGTCGAGGTTACTGAACGGTTCGTCTAGAATCAACAGTGCCGGCTTCGGTGCGAGTGCACGCGCGAGCGCGACACGCTGTTGTTGTCCCCCACTGAGTTCGTACGGGTAACGGTGACGGAACTCCGCCAAGTTGACGAGCGCGAGCATTTCTTCGACACGCGCATTCCGTTCCTTCCGGCTTAGTTTATGAAGACCGAACCGAATGTTCTTTTCAACGGTCATGTGTGGGAAGAGTGCGTAGTCTTGGAAGACCATCCCGACGCCACGATCTTCTGGCGGCATGAACTGACAATCGTCGCAACAGACGCAGTCGTTCACGACGACGACGCCCTGGTTCGGCATCTCGAGCCCTGCGATCAATCGGAGAATCGTACTTTTCCCAGAACCGCTGTCCCCAAGAAGCGAGACGATTTCGCCTTTTGTGATTGAAATCGAGAACCCTTTGATGGTCTCTTCATGTGCACCTTTATAGCTAAAATGTAAATCGTTGATTTGAACGAACATTAGTCGGCCTCCTTATCAAGCACCTTGTGGGAAACGAATATCAACAGTCCACTCATGAGGACGATGACGATGGAAGCGAGTGCCGCTTCGTGTATCTTCTCATCACTCACGTATTTGAACGCCTGAGTCGCAAGCGTCGAAAAGTTAAATGGTTGTAAAAAGAGCGTCAACGGCAACTCTTTCATAATATCAATAAAGACGAGGATAAATGCGCTCATGATGGCGCCTTTGATCATCGGGATATCCACGCGGAAGAACGTCTGGACCGTGTTCCATCCGAGCATGCGAGATGCTTCCGTGAACGATTTCCCGACCTTCTCGAACCCGCTCTCAATCGAGTTATAGCCGATGGCGAGGAAACGGATGACGTAGGCGAAGATGAGCATGATCAGCGTCGTCCGAAACACGAACGTCTGGCTCAAGTCGAGTGCCCGTGCCATATCGAGCACTTTGTCATCGAGCCATAAGAAGAGCGTGATGACCGCAATCGCGATCGCTGCCCCTGGAATCGAATATCCAAGCGTCGTCACTTTTGAAATGACGCGTGTCATGTTCGACGGGAAGAGCCGCGTGTAGTTCGCGATGATGAGTGCGAACAACAGGATGATCACTGTTGCGATAAAGGCGACACGCACCGTATTCCAAACAAGTTGCCAAAATTCTTCCGTGAAGACCGTATCGAACGTCAGGAACGTCCAGGCCGTCAACTGCGTGAACGGAATGACGAATG
This sequence comes from Exiguobacterium sp. s183, assembly GCF_018617655.1. Classification (NCBI taxonomy): domain Bacteria; kingdom Bacillati; phylum Bacillota; class Bacilli; order Caryophanales; genus Exiguobacterium; species Exiguobacterium sp. s183. The sequence continues at coordinate 190,696 of NZ_JACSKN010000004.1, read as the reverse complement.
CGATGGCAAAGACGATCGAGACATAAGCGAATACCGCGTAGCGATGCCAGCCTTGAAGCGGTCTCGGTTTGAGCGGTTTCACTTTCGTCGAAGCGTAACTGAATTGCTTCCGTCCTCGCACGAGTCGCTCCATCGTCAAGATGGCGATGACGAGAATCATGAGGGTACCTGCCAGCTTCAGCGCCGACGACGTATCCTTCATCCCGAACCATGTGCTAAAAATAGCGGTACTGAACGTCTGGATCCCGAAATATTTCACGACGCCATAGTCGTTGAGTACTTCCATCAAGACGAGACTGACACCGCCAATGATGGCGACTCGGGAAATCGGAATGACGACGGTGAAGAAAATATCCCATGACCCACGACCGAGGATCCGTGCGTTCTCAATCATCGAGGACGATTGGTTATGCAGGAACGCTCGTGTGATCGTATAAATGTATGGATAGAGGAACAAGGTGAAAATAAACACGGTTCCTTGAATCGACATGATATTGAAGTACGACTGATCGACAGTGATCCCGAACTGATTCCGTAGTGTCGTTTGGATCACTCCGGTGTAATTTAAAATGCCGTGATACGTATACGCCCCGATATAAGGCGGAATCGCCAGTGGCAAGATGAGTGCCCATTTAAAGAAGCGACGGAACGGAAAATCATAGACGGTCACGAACCAGGCGAGGCTCGTTCCAATCACCGTCGTCAGGAGACCAGTAGCCACCATGATGAACAACGTGTTCCGCACATAACGGGGCAACAAATACTCTTGAATATGCTGCCAGTTCTCGTTGACCGGTGCGAATAATTCCACGAGCACGACAATCCCCGGCAAGACGATCAATAAAATCGCAAGAAAGCTTAGGATCGCCCATCCATTCAGTTGTCGTTTTACCGCGTGCCAGTTCATGTCGTACCGCTCCCGTTCTGTAAACAATCAATTCCTGTCCCATCATATCAGTTTCTACGCGTCCCGTGTAGCGCTTAGGGTGTATGAAACGCAAAAACCTCCGGCCTGAACTCGCGTTCAAGCCGAAGTCATCTTACTTCCAACCTACTTCGTTAAAGATGCGGATTGCTTCTTGTTGGTTTTCTCCAAGTGCAGAGAGGTTGATGTCTTGCTCTTTGAACTCGCCCCATGATTGAAGAAGCTCATTCGGCTCAACCGACTCGTTGACTGGGTATTCGTAGTTCACACTCGCAAATTTCTCTTGAGCTGACGGCTCTGACATGAACTCCATCAATTTCTGAGCATTTTCTGTGTTTTTCGATGCTTTCGTCATCGCGATACCAGAAATGTTCACGTGTGTGCCTGTTGTATCTTGGTTCGGGAAGAAGACACCGAGTTGCTCAGCGACTTTCTTCTCTTCTTCGTCTTCAGAATTCAACATGAGACCCATATAGTACGTGTTCATGATGGCGACGTCCCCTTCACCTGCGACGACTGCTTTCGCTTGGTCACGGTCGTTCCCTTGTGGATCACGTGCCATGTTATTCACTAAGCCTTTCGCCCACTCTTTCGCCTCATCGACACCGTTCACTTCGATGAATGATGCGAGAAGTGAGATGTTGTACATGTTTTCAGACGGACGCACGAGTACTTTGCCGTTCCATTGTTCTTCTGTCAATGCTTCATACGTCGACAATTCTTCTGGTTTCACGCGATCTTTCGAGTAAACGATGACACGTGCACGTTTCGTCAAACCGAACCATTCGTTGTCCGTGTCACGATATTTTGCAGGAATGTTTGACTCAAGCTCATCGCTATCGACCGCTTGGAGATGTCCCGCTTCTTTCGCCTGATACAAGTTCCCAGCATCTGCCGTAATGAAGAGGTCAGCCTCTGTGCTCTCTCCTTCAGTGTTTAAACGCTCGAGAAGTTCGTCACTCTTACCTTCCACGACGTTTACTTTGATGCCCGTCTCTTCTTCAAACTGTTTATATAATTGTTGATCGACATCGTAGTGGCGACTCGAGTAAACGTTGACGACGTTCGAATCGTCCGAGCCTTCATTTGAAGTTGTCTCATCTGTGCTTGCGCAAGCGGCAAGGAGCGATGTCGTTAGTGCTGCTGAAATTCCTAAAGCTGCATATTTTTTGTTCATCTGTCATTCCCCCACGTTCAATGATTTCTCTCTCTGGTAATGATAATTACTCTCAGTACTTATCATCACTGATAATCATTCTCACGTCAAGGGTTTTCTGCAATCGCTATCAGTAAGAATGCCTAATTTGTGACCGTTTTGAGGTCATCATTTCTTGACTTCAAAAGAATGCGAACGATATAGTGAAATCAAACAAACCGTCTGGTCGGTACAGAAAGAGGTGGAGATATGACAAACCGATCGAAAGTCACGAAACAAAAGCTATTAGATGCGGCAACGGACATCATTATGAATCAAGGTGTGCATCAACTCACGTTAGATGAGGTCGCTAAAACAGCTGGTGTTTCAAAAGGTGGACTTCTCTATCACTACGCTTCAAAAGAGGCATTACTGACTGCAATCGTCGAACGGTTACAACAAGAGCAAAACGAGTTGTATGCCTCACTGCAACAGGAAGGTCACGGTCCAGTCGAAGCATTCGTTCGTCTGTTCGATGAAACGAATTTGCATCCCGAACGCGCTGCCATTCATATCGACGTTGAGAAAATGATCGCATTTCTCACGCTGTTTGCCGTCGATCAAGAGTATGCCGATCGATGGAAGCAAGATTTAGATACGTTCTTCGAACAGTTTCAAAAAACAGCCGACCCGGTTGAAACGATGATCATTCGTTATGCACTCGAAGGCATGATGATGTCAGAACATTTTGGGGTCGGTGTTCCCCCTGCCGAACTCAAACAAGCAATCATCACCCGCTTGATTGAACGGGCCCACGCCATCGACAGCCAATCATAAAAACAACATATAGAGGAGATTAAAAACCCATGCAGAAAATCACGTCCTTCTCCGTCAACAACAAGTTCGCGGTTTGGTTGATGACGATCATTTTGACGGCCGCCGGTCTTTTCGCCGGTCTGACGATGAAGCTCGAGACGTTACCGGACATCACCACACCGACCGTCTCGGTCACAACTATTTATCCAGGAGCATCCCCTGAGCAAGTACTCGAAGAAGTCAGTACCGTTCTCGAAGAACGCCTGCAAAGTCTAAATGGTGTGGAACAAGTTCGTTCTTCATCGTTCCAAAACGCTTCGAACATCCAAATCGATTACGACTTCAGTACAGATATGGATGAAGCGGAACAGCAAGTCAAAGATGCGTTGAGTAACGTCGAATTGCCGGAGTCGGCACAAGAACCACAAGTATCGCGTCTCAGTTTCGACGCTTTCCCGGTCATCGGGGCTGCCATCTCGGATGAGAGTCTTGATTTAGCCGAATTGACGAAACTCGTCGAGGAAGAAGTCCAACCCGCTCTTGAAGGAGTGGAAGGCGCACAAACCGTCCAGATTGCCGGACAAGAGATTCGCCGCGTCGAACTTCAATTCGATCAAGAAGCGCTCGCTGAATACAATTTGACAGAAGACACGGTCAAACAATTGATTCAAGCGAATGATGCCCGTATCGCGCTCGGATTATATGAATTGGGTGACACGGAGCAAGCGGTCGTCATCGACGGCAAGTCTGAGACGCTCGAAGCGTTCCGCGACATCCAAATCCCATACTCACCAGCACAATCAACGCCGACGACACCGTCTGCCCCGACTGAATTGCCACCTGGTCAAACGCCAGACGTGCCAACAGAGGTCCCGACGGAAACACCATCGGCATTACCACCGAACGTTCCGACGACGGTTCCGACTGTCGCGTTGAGTGAACTTGCGACAATCGAGGACAAAGGAATCGAAGAATCGATTTCTCGCTCGAACGGTGAACGTTCAATCGGCGTACAAGTGACGAAAACACAAGATGCGAACACGGTCGATGTCGTCAACGCCGTCAAAGAAGTATTGAGCGACTTCGAAGCAGAGTATGATACGGCGAATGTATCGATCACACTCGACCAAGGACAACCGATTGAAGAGTCGGTCGAGACGATGTTATCGAAAGCATTGCTCGGTGGCTTATTCGCCATCCTCATCATCTTAGTGTTCTTGCGTAACTTCCGATCGACAATCATCGCTGTCATCTCGATCCCGTTATCGCTTCTCATGGCACTTATCGTGTTGAAGCAATTGGATATCACATTGAACATCATGACACTCGGTGCGATGACCGTTGCGATTGGACGCGTCGTCGATGACTCCATCGTCGTCATCGAGAACATTTACCGTCGACTCACACGGTCGAACGAACCACTTCGCGGTAAAGAATTGATCATCGCGGCGACAAAAGAAGTATTCATCCCGATCGCCTCGTCGACGATCGTTACAATCGCGGTATTTTTGCCGCTCGGTTTCGTCACAGGATTTGTCGGTGAGTTGTTCTTGCCGTTCGCATTGACTGTCGTCTTCGCCCTACTCGCTTCGTTACTCGTCGCAATCACGGTCGTACCAATGATGGCCGACTCGTTCTTTAAAAACCGCGACAAGTTGAAGCCAGAAGAAGGTCCAGGAAAGCTCGCGGAATGGTATCGCGGCGTCTTGAACTGGTCACTGAACCATAAACTCGTCGTCTTCGGACTCGCGACCGCCCTATTGATTGGTAGTTTTGCCCTCGTCCCAGCGATTGGAGTCAACTTCTTGAACCAAGATTCGGAGAAGACGTTGTTCGTCACATTCGACCCAGAACCTGGTCAAACGCTTGAAGATTCGATTGCTGCAGCTGAAGTGGCAGAAGAATACTTCATGAAAGAACAACCGAACGCAACGGACGTTCAGTTCACGGTCGGTGGAGAGAACCCGCTGAACCCAGGAAACAATAAACAAGGAATCTTTATCGTCCAGTATGACCCGGATACAGAAGATTTCGCAGATGTGAAGTTGGCTGATATTGAGAAGTTGAACGAACTCGCTTCAAACGGTGAGTGGAAAGAACAAGACTTCTCAGGTGGCGGCGCAACGAGCGGTGTGACATATAACGTCTATGCCAACTCGCTTGAAGATTTAGAAGCCATCGTGCCGACTTTCATCGAAACGATTGAAAAAGAAACGGATTACGTCCGTCAGGCAACGTCAGACTTACGTGAGTCCTATGTTCAATACACGTTCAACGTCGACCAACAAGCCGCTGCAGAAGCTGGTGTATCTGCAGGTCAAATCGCACAAGTCATCAGCCAATTCCAGGCACCAGAAAGCCCACTTGCGAGCGTGACAGTGGATGACAAACAGTTAGACGTCGTCATCCCGAACGAGCAAGTGACGTATGATAGTGTCGATGACCTGCAAGCACAAGAAATCACGACACCGTTCGGACCACGCCCGATTTCAGACTTCATTGAAATCGAAGAAGGCACAACGCCGGACACACTCGTCGAGCGCGACGGAAAACTGCTCGCACAAGTAAGTGTCGAACTCAGCACGGATAAAGCGACAGAAGCGTCGGCTGCGATCGAAGAACGCGTATCAGAGATCGAGCTCCCGTCTGGCGTATCGTATGATGTCGGCGGTGTAACGGAACAGATTCAAGAATCGTTCACACAGCTCGGTCTTGCGATGCTCGCTGCAATCGCTATCGTATACTTGGTTCTCGTGATCACATTCGGAGGGGCACTCACACCATTCGTCGTGTTGTTCTCACTCCCGTATGCGATTATCGGGGGACTTGTCGCCCTCCTCATCACTGGTGAAACGATTTCGGTTTCTGCCTTGATCGGGGCACTCATGTTAATCGGGATTGTCGTCACGAACGCCATCGTCTTGATTGACCGCGTCATTCATAAAGAAGAAGCTGGTTTATCAACACGTGAAGCGTTACTTGAGGCAGCAGGCACACGCCTTCGCCCAATCTTGATGACCGCACTCGCGACAATCGGTGCACTCGCACCGCTCGCACTCGGTCTCGAGGGCGGGGCACTCATCTCGAAAGGTCTCGGAGTCACCGTGATCGGCGGACTTACAAGTTCGACGCTTCTCACGTTGCTCATCGTACCGATCGTCTATGAGTTCTTCGCACGATTCCGTAAGAAAAAACAAGCCTAAACAAAAGAGAGTTGACCTTAACAAGTCAACTCTCTTTTTTGCGCTCAATAACACTGCATGATGATTTCGGTTTCTTCAAACCGTTTGGCGCGGAGGGCATCTTCTGGAATAAGAAAATAAAGAATGCCAACATCCCCAAATATGACATCTAATTCTTCAGTAGAATCCATTTGAAAGAGCAGGAAAGGACGATCGAATCGTTCCCCATATGTTTCTTCTACTTCTTCAAACACATCATTCTGCACTTCATTCGGATGTCCACCGATTGCGTGGAGTTCTTCTTGTTCGAATTGTTCGACAAGCGTTTCGTACAGGTCGTCACCGAGCAAATCGTACAAATCATATCCATTCTCCGCATAGCTCTCTTTGAAAGAAACGGCACGCTCATTCAATGCTTCTCCAACCCGCACTCGCTCAAGTTGCGTTTCTTCCGTATACAAGACACGCCAAAGATGACGCTCGTCCTCATCTCCCCAAGGTTGTTCTTCCAAGTCATAGAAGAAAGACAACAAACCTTCTTTCGGGAGTGCATCCACGGATTCAAACTCAGCTAAATCACTTAAACGGAACTGAGCTAAAAACGTCATATTCTCCCCAGGGTGCAAGTCAGCATGTGGCAAATCAGGATGCCCACCGAATTTTGAATGGCCGATTTGAACTTCTTCTCGTGTGGTTCGTGGTACAAGCGTCAAATTGACTCGCTTCGTGAACGCACGTAAAATGTCTTCCCCGTTTTGTAATCCATGCTCTTCAATAAATTGCTCAATCGTTTTTAGTTCCATCTCGACACCCCGCTTGTTTATGATAGATGTAGTATAGCATTCCGAACGTATGTACCCATTATCTTTTTTTGTTATACCCTTTTCTTGACCGATGAGGATGAATTTGAGAAGATGCATACGTTTTGAATGATGCGAAAGGAAGTCTTATAGATGAAATTATTGAAATGGATGATTGGGCTCTCACTCTTGTTTGGATTGAGCACGCTCGGCAACTGGATGGTTGAGACGTTCTCGTGGAAAGTACCGGGCAGCGTCATCGGCATGGTGCTGTTGCTCGTCCTCTTAATAACAAAAGTCATCCGCGTGGAATGGATTGAAGACAGCGCTGGATTTTTGACGAAGCACCTCGCATTCTTCTTCATCCCGATTGCTGTCGGTCTCATGGCGTACGGTACGTTGTTAAAAGCCGCCGGCATCCCTCTTCTCGTGACGTTACTCGTCAGCATGGCGGTCGGTATGATCGTGACGGCTCTCGTTTCCGGGAAAGAAGGTGAGACATCATGACATACGTTTGGATCGGATTGACGATTCTCGTATATACGTTTAGTCGTCAACTTTCGAAAAAGTGGGCATCCCCGTTCACTAATGTCGTCTTCTTAAGTACAGCGATTCTGATTCTTCTGTTACTTGTGACAGGACAGTCCTATGATGCGTATAAACCGGCTACCGATCTCATCACCATCTTACTCGGTCCGGCGACTGTCGCCCTCGGGTTACCGCTCTATCGCAACTTACCCGTGTTACTCGCCCGGGCAAAACGGGCCCTGAGTGCCATCGTACTTGGGTCACTTTCCACGATTTTTGTTGCTGTCCTTTTCGGCAAATTGTTTTCGTTCACCGAAAACGTATTGATTGCGCTATCGGTCAAATCGGCCACGTCCCCGATTGCCCTTGAATTGGCTCGACAACTAGAAGGGGATGCAACGCTTGCGGCTTCGATTGCCGTCGCCTGCGGTATTTTAGGTGCGATGCTCGGTCCGGTACTATTGACATGGATGAATATGGACGACCCGTTCACGCGTGGACTCACACTCGGCACCATCAGTCACGGGATCGGGACCGCTCAAGCGGCGACAGAACATCCGTTGTCTGGTGCAACAGGTGGAGCCGCGATGGGATTGACGGCCATCTTCACCTCATTCATCTTGCCCATTTTATACCCGTTTCTCTTTTGAACAGGTCGCGCTCATTTCATCGATGGGCGTGACTTTTTTGTTTCGACTTCGAGCGCGCGTGATAAACTAATGAAGATGAAACTTTTTAGAGGAGGGCAATCCATGCAAGAGAAATTAATTGAACGCTTAATGACATACGCGAAGATTGATACACAGTCTGACTTCACGAGTACGACAACACCATCGACGGCCAAACAATGGGATTTGATTCGTCATTTGGAGAAAGAACTGAAAGAACTCGGGCTGACAGACGTCGAGACGGATGAATACGGCTATCTCTTCGCCACACTTCCGAGTAACGTCGATCATGATGTCCCGACAATCGGCTTCCTCGCCCACGTGGATACGGCGACCGATTTCACGGGTACGAACGTTTCCCCTCAACTCGTCGAGCACTATGAAGGTGGCGATATCGTCTTGAACGAATCCTTAAATATCGTCTTGTCACCAAAAGACTTCCCAGAACTTGACGGGTATGTCGGACATACGCTCATGACAACGGACGGAACGACACTCCTCGGTGCGGATGATAAAGCAGGAATCGCCGAAATCGTCACAGCCGTCGAATACTTATTGGCTCACCCTGAGATTCCGCACGGACCGGTCCGCATTGCTTTCACACCGGATGAAGAAATCGGGCGTGGACCACATAAATTCGATGTCGCCCGTTTTAACGCGGACTTCGCTTACACGATGGACGGCGGTCCACTTGGAGAGTTACAGTATGAGAGCTTCAACGCAGCTGGTGCGACCATCACCTTCCATGGGACGAACGTGCACCCGGGTAGCGCCAAGAACAAGATGGTCAACTCGATGAAGCTCGCGATGGCGTTCCAAAACCGTTTACCGGCTGATGAGGCACCGGAACGTACGAGCAACTACGAAGGATTCTTCCATTTGAACGGCTTTAATGGGGATGTGGAAAAGACGACACTTCAATACATCATCCGCGATCACGACAAACAGAAGTTCGAAGCGCGTAAAGCGTTGATGGAGAAACTTGTCCTCGAATGGAAGCAAAAATACGGGGAAGAGCGGATTGAGCTCAAAATGGAAGACCAGTATTACAACATGGCCGAGAAAATCGAACCGGTGAAACACATCGTCGATACCGTTGCTGACGTCATGCGCGGCCTTGGCATCGAACCGAAGATTGAACCGATTCGTGGTGGGACAGACGGATCGCAACTTTCTTACATGGGCCTTCCGACACCGAACATTTTCACGGGTGGCGAGAACTATCACGGGAAGTTCGAATATATTTCTGTGAACAACATGGAAAAAGCAACAACCGTCATCATCGAAACACTTCGCACATTCGCGAAGCGTGCACAAGCATAACACATGCGCCTCCAATCGTTCTCTTTTACACTAGAGACATTGGAGGCGATTTTTGATGAAACATACATTTAGCATGAACCTCGGCTGGGATGGCGGACGAAATGACGTCGGTACCCTCGTGGCTGAGCGATTAAAGACACAGATTTCGATTCCACCCGAAATGGACGGTCCCGGAGTCGGCACGAATCCGGATGAAATGTTACTCGGAGCAGCGGCCACGTGTTATATCATCACACTCGCAGCCGTACTCGGGAGAAGCGACCTGACTCACCGTGGCATCACGATTGACGCAGAAGGAATCGTCGATGTGACGAACGGCATCTTCACCTACGAGACGATTCGCTATACGACAACGATTCAAGTACCTGCAGAGATGACCGACCGAGAGATTACGCTAGTCGAGCGCATTGCGAAAAAAGCGAAAGATCAATGTATGATTTCACGCGCGCTCGCAGGAAATGTAGCGTTCGAATTGAATACGACCGTTGTACGAGTCGATTAAAGCCATCATGACGATGGCTTTTTCTGTGCATCGAAGTATCAGCTACCTTGTTGATCGACAATCTCACCGTTCACAGAAATTCCTCGTACAACCGCGTCTTCTCCAATTTGAAAATAATATCGGTACGGGCCTTTTTGAATCATCGTTGCCTCGGTGAACGTATTTTCGTGATGGGATTTCGTTTCAATCGTATCGATTTCTGGATTGTTCACTTCTCCAAATCCCACATTGAAAGAATGTTCGACGTTTCCGGCGTCATCGTATTCTCGTAAAAATGTGCTATATGAGGTGAAATTGTCGTTTTCATAGTGCGTCCACCCTCTTGGGCCAAGAAGCTCCCATCCTTCTTCATCATTCCCCTCAAAGAACTGGACGACCAATGCCTCCATCTCATTTTGAAACTCCATATCATCTTGAAACTCCATGACATCTTGAAATTCTGTAGGATCCGGAATCGTCGTGTACATGACGATGGTCACCCCATTGTGTCGTGTTATATAAATCAACTTATTCATGTCATAAGTGAGACCTTTAGCCAACGCCTCGTCAAAATCATCATATTTCCCAAACTCAAACTTCCCTACCTCAAACGTTTGAAGTTCATTCTTCAATAGCGAATTCATGATACTTAAACTGACCGCAATAAATAGGATGATCAGCCAGAGTCTAATTTGTTTCATAGTACCCCCCATTTGATTCACGTGCATTTCTGTTCTACATAATATTTCCATCTTACGTTGTATAATCCTCTATCCTGATGCACAAGTTTTTCTTTAACGTTTGTGAATCATGACGTGACACTGCGCGTTTTTCAAAAACGTGATACAATACACGTCGTAAACTAATCAGAAAAACGAGGGATACCATACATGATTACAGTAAATAACGTCAGCCTACAATTTGGCGGCCGTAAGTTGTTCGAAGACGTGAACATCAAGTTCACACCAGGCAACTGTTACGGATTGATCGGTGCGAACGGTGCCGGTAAATCGACATTCTTAAAGATTTTATCAGGTGAGCAAGATACGACGACGGGTGATGTCAGCATCACACCGGGTGAGCGTCTCGCGGTCCTCAAACAGGACCACTATGCGTATGAGGACAGTGCTGTTCTCGAGACCGTCATCATGGGTCACGAGCGTCTTTATAGCGTCATGAAAGAAAAAGACGCCATTTATATGAAAGAAGATTTCTCAGACGAAGATGGAATGCGCGCAGCTGAACTCGAAGGTGAATTCGCCGAGTTGAACGGTTGGGAAGCAGAGTCGGAAGCGTCGATGGTTCTTCAAGGTCTCGGGATCACAGAAGCGCTTCACCAGAAACAAATGAGCGAACTCACAGGTGGCGAGAAAGTCAAAGTCCTTCTTGCCCAAGCACTCTTCGGTAAGCCAGACATCTTGCTTTTGGACGAGCCGACCAACGGACTTGACCTCAAAGCAATTCAATGGCTGGAAGAGTTCTTAATCAACTTTGAAAACACAGTCATCGTCGTTTCCCACGACCGTCACTTCTTGAACAAAGTCTGTACACACATGGCAGACCTCGACTTCGGAAAAATCCAATTGTATGTCGGGAACTACGACTTCTGGTATGAGTCAAGTCAACTTGCTACACGTATGGCGGCAGATCAGAACAAGAAGAAAGAAGAGAAGATCAAAGAGCTTCAAAACTTCATCGCACGTTTCAGCTCGAACGCATCGAAGGCGCGTCAAGCGACGTCACGTAAGAAGTTGCTCGATAAGATCACACTCGACGACATTCGTCCGTCATCACGTCGTTATCCATTCGTCGGATTCACGATGGAACGCGAAATCGGGAACGATGTTCTCTATGTCGACAACGTTTCGAAAACGATTGATGGCGTAAAAGTGCTCGACAACGTCACGTTCTCACTTAACAAGACGGACAAAGTCGCATTCGTTGGTCGTTCTGACGTTGCGATCACGACACTCTTCAAAATTCTCATGGGTGAGATGGAACCAGATACAGGTTCGGTCAAATGGGGCGTGACGACGACTCAGTCGTACTTCCCGAAAGACAACTCGGAATACTTCGAGGGCTCGGAAAAGAGCATCCTCGACTGGTTGCGTCAGTTCTCACCAGCCGATGAGTCAGATACGTTCCTTCGTGGATTCCTTGGCCGCATGCTCTTCTCAGGTGAAGAAGTCATGAAGAAGGCGTCTGTCCTCTCAGGGGGAGAAAAAGTACGCTGCATGCTCTCGAAGATGATGCTCTCAAACTCGAACGTGCTCGTCCTCGACGATCCGACGAACCACTTGGACCTCGAATCAATCACAGCACTCAACAACGGTCTCGAGTCATTCAAAGGCGTACTCCTCTTTAGCTCACATGACCATCAGCTCATCTCGACGATTGCGACACGCATCATCGAAGTGACACCGAATGGCATCGTGGATAAAGAAGCAACGTACGATGAGTACTTGGAGAACGAAGCGCTTCAACAACAAGTTGAATCTCTCTATCAAAATGCATAATAAAAATGATCGGCTCGCGTGAGCCGATCATTTTTATTTGACGTCTACCATTTCCATCACGTGCTCATGAAGATCATGACCTTTCGTGACGTGAACTTGAACGTTGTATGCACCAGATTCAGTAAAGGTGTACATTCCTTTGTACATCCCAGCATCTGCTTCCTCTAACTTCACCCACTCATGTTTCTCCGCTCCGTCTTGGAAGATTTCGAGTTGCACGTCTGCCCCCGCTAACATCTCCTCTTCAATCATAACGTGAACCATGAACGGTTGTTCCTCACCTGCTGTCGCCTCTTTCGGGTCAAGGGTGATATCCGCTCCAGCGTGGTGGTGATGCTCACTCTCTTCTTCCGCTTCAGCAGCCGTTTCTGGATGTCCAACCGTCACATTCGTCGTCGGCATCGTGTGCATCGAACGCGCTGTCACGTGAACTTGGACCGTATAGACCGCTTCTTCCGCAAACGTCGTCTCTGCTTCATAGACACCATCTTTCGTGAGTGACGCCTTGATCATGTCACTTTCTTCTTTCGCACCGTTCTTCCATACTTCGAACTTGATCTCATCCGCATCGTCTACAGGTTGACCATTTTGCGTGACTGTTACAGATAACGGTACCGCTTCTCCTTTTTCTGCCGTCGCAGCAACCGTCAACTCTGCCTCTACTGGTTCCATCGATTGTGGAACAGCTGCGCTCTCCGCTTCCTTCTCCGTACCACACGCACCGAGTACGAACAACCCGATGAGCCCCAACACGACCCCAAACCGTGTCATCACCTTTTTCATCATAAGTCCTCCTTATAAATCGCTTACATCTTTCACACATTGTTCATGATACCATCTCTTTCCAAAAAGAGTGTGAGCATTCTGTGAGATATCCCACGATACATTCTCACAAATTTCACACATATAGTTGAATCAAAATTTATTGAGTACATTTCCGAATTTTAGTCCATCATTTCTAAAAAGGGGTATATAAAATATATCAAGGTCAATCATTTGGAAAGTCTTAACATCAAGAGAGTTACATCATGAATGGAGGCGAATTCAGATGAAACGTAAGGTCATTCGTGGGGCGATGGCACTGTTCATCTTATTGGCGATGGTGATCACACAATCGATTTCCGTCAGTGCCGCCGCTTCAAAATTTGTCACGAGCGTGAACACGACGAGCAAGGTCGTCGCATTGACGTTCGATGACGGGGCAGACGGGGCGAACACGAACAAGATTTTAGACATTTTAGCAAAAAACAATGTCAAAGCCACTTTCTTTTTAACGGGGTCGGGCGCAAATAACCATCCACAGTACATTAAAAACATCGCCGCAAAAGGGCATCAGCTCGGAAATCACTCGTACACACATCCAGACTTCACCAAACTGACTGCTACACAAATGAAATCCGAGCTCGATCGCACGGAAGCTTTGATTAAATCGTTGACCGGAAAAACGACAAAACCGATTTTCAGAGCCCCGTTTGGTGCAGTGAATAGTACCGTATTGAGCGGTGTCGGGGCTGCAGGATACGGATACACGATTCAATGGAACATTGATACGATTGACTGGAAAGGGTTGACCGCGAGCCAAATCAACACGAAAGTTCAGACTAACATCAAACCGGGTTCAATCGTCTTGATGCATACAGGTGCGGGTGCACCGGGGACCCCACTCGCATTACCGACGATGATTTCGCAACTCAAAGCAAAAGGGTACCAATTCGTCACGGTCTCGCAATTACTCGCCTATCAAAACACGTCCACGAACAAAACGTATACCGTGAAGTCCGGTGACACATTGTACAGCATCGCACGGACGTATGGCGTCACCGTATCCGCTTTAGCGGCAGCTAACAATATCACCAACTATAGCTTAATCTATGTCGGACAAGTGCTCATCATTCCAGGAACAACCGTCACTCCACCACCTACAACGACCGTGAAATACACCGTGAAATCGGGCGACACGCTTTACAAGATTGCGACGATGTACAATACCACCGTCGCGAAAATTGCAGCCGCTAACAATATCACCAACGTCAACTCCATCACTGTCGGTCAGGTGCTCATCATTCCAGGAACAACCGTCACACCTCCACCTACAACAACTGTGAAATACACCGTAAAGTCGGGCGACACACTGTATAAGATTGCGACGATGTACAATACCACCGTCGCGAAAATTGCAGCCGCCAATAACATCACGAACGTTAACCTCATCAGTGTCGGGCAAGTGTTGACCATTCCGAAATGAGTGAACCGTGAATCTTTTCCTCTACTTGTGACGTATCGTATGCAAACAGGAAAAGAGGAATCGCTATGACTCGAATCGCAATCCGCGTTAGTATCGCTGCACTCATCGGACTTGGTGTCTCCATTACCACATTCTCGATTTTGATTTGGCTCGGTTATGAACAAGCACTCACATCCGGTGAGCCAATCCAATTCTTCACTCGTGACATTTATCAATTCGAAAACGAGGTCGGAGTCGCCAATCAGAATCAGATGGCCATACTTGGTGCAGGTTTTATGGGAATCGCTATTCTCGTCGGAGAAATTGGGGCACGCCTCAAACAAAAATAACCGCTGCGCGTGCAGCGGTTATTTTACATTCATTAATTTGTGAATTGCTCTGCTTCTGTCGAACCGGCGAGTGCTGTCGTTGATGATTGCCCACCTGAAATAACGAGTGAGACTTCATCGAAGTAACCCGTCCCGACTTCACGCTGATGACGTGTCGCCGTGTATCCATGTACTTCAGCCGCAAATTCTGCTTGTTGTAACTCCGAGTACGCTGCCATGCCGCGATCTTTGTACCCGCGTGCGAGCTCGAACATGCCGAAGTTGAGCGCGTGGAATCCAGCGAGTGTGACGAACTGGAACTTGTAGCCCATTGCGCCGATTTCTTGTTGGAATGTCGCAATCTCTTCGTCTGATAGCTTCTTCTTCCAGTTAAATGATGGCGAGCAGTTGTAAGCGAGTAGCTTCCCTGGATACTTCGCATGGATCGCTTCGGCAAATTGACGTGCCTCTGCCAAATCTGGTTCAGACGTCTCACACCAGACGAGGTCTGCATATGGTGCATAAGCGAGACCACGAGCGATGGCTTGCTCGATACCAGCCTCCGTACGATAGAAGCCTTCTGGTGTACGCTCTCCAATGATGAACGGGTGATCGATTGGATCGATGTCGCTCGTGATCAAGTTCGCCGCGTGCGCATCTGTCCGCGCTACGATGATTGTCGGAACGCCCATGACGTCTGCCGCGAGTCGAGCCGAAATCAAGTTTTTCACAGCCGTCTGGGTTGGGAGTAACACCTTCCCACCGAGGTGACCACATTTCTTCTCAGACGAGAGTTGGTCTTCGAGGTGAACACCGGCAGCACCTGCTTCGATCATTGCCTTCGTCAATTCGAATACGTTGAGGACACCACCGAACCCCGCTTCCATATCCGCGACAATCGGTGCGAACCAATGCGTATCGCCTTTTCCTTCTGCCGTTTGAATTTGATCGGCACGTTGAAGCGCCTGGTTGATTCGTTTGACGACACTCGGAACCGAGTTGGCCGGATATAGACTTTGGTCTGGGTACATATGACCCGATAGGTTCGCATCCGCCGCTACTTGCCAGCCGCTCAAGTAAATCGCTTCGAGTCCTGCCTTCACTTGCTGAATGGCCTGGTTCCCTGTCAACGCGCCGAGTGCATGAACATAATCACGCTCGTGCATCAATTGCCACAGGCGTTCCGCTCCTTTTGTCGCAAGCGTTTGTTCAATCACGATGGACCCTCGTAATTTCATGACGTCTTCTACAGAGTATGGACGTTCTACCCCTTCAAATCGTTCTGACTTCCAACTGTTCACCAATTCTTCGCGTTGTTTCATCAATAAACCCTCCTGTATTATATTAATTTAATTAAATGATATTTGTTATATAACAGATAGCCCAAATTAAACAATTTAGTCGAGGTAAGCACAGCACTCCAATGCCGATTTGAACGTCGAGTGCTCCATCCCGCAGCAACGACAGACGTTCTCTTCGTCCCGATCTTCCGGTTTGCGGAAGACGACGACTTCCTCAATCGGTTCCTTCATGATTTGAAGTGATCCATCTGCCCGGTCCAAGACGAGACGCATTAAGTCGTTCCCGTATACGAATGCTGTATTCGCAAGTGATGCTGTCGATTCTCCAGATACGATGCGGCGGACGACCCAACGTTCAATCAACTGTTCGCTTTCCATTTTTTTCGTTGTCATGATGAGGTTCCTCCTTTTAAATTGAACTCCACGGTTTGTCGTTTCATAAATTCACGGCGGCGGCGATGCAAGATTGGTTCCGTGTACCCGTTCGGCTGTTTCAACCCATGAAACACGAGTTCGTGAGCAGCTTGATAGGCGATTGACTGATCGACGTTCGGTGTCATCGGTCGGTAATTCGGATCTGACTCGTTTTGCTCATCGACAACTTGCGCCATCCGATAAAGTGTGACCTCCACTTGATCTGCTGAACAGATGCCGTGATGCAGCCAGTTGGCCACGTGTTGGCTCGAAATCCGGAGTGTCGCTCGGTCTTCCATCAGTCCGATATGGTGAATATCCGGTACTTTCGAACAACCTACACCTTGTTCGACCCAACGAACGACGTATCCGAGCAATCCTTGTAAGTTGTTCTCGAGCTCTTCTTTAATTTCGTCTTGTGAATAGATGCGTGTCGCGAGCGGAATGTCGAGGAGTTGTTGTCGCTCATGTTTCGAATGAGGCTGCTTGATCAATTCTCGCTGTACATCAAAAGCGTCGAGTTGATGATAGTGCATCGCATGGAGCGTCGCTGCCGTCGGGGAAGGCACCCACGCCGTTGTCGCCCCGGACCGTACGTGCGCAATCTTTTCACGCATCATGTCCCGCATCTGATCAGGCATCGCCCACATCCCTTTCCCGATTTGTGCACGGTGATGGAATCCGCTTTCGAGACCAGTCGATACATTCAATCGTTCGTATGCAGCGAGCCAAGGAGACGTCTTCATCTCTCCTTTTCGACGCATTGGTCCAAGTGTCATCGAGGAATGAATCTCGTCCCCCGTCCGGTCGAGGAAGCCCGTATTGATGAAGACGACCCGCTCTTTCACTTGAGCGATACAATTTTTCAAGTTGAGTGACGTTCGTCTCTCTTCATCCATCACGCCGACTTTTAACGTATGGCGCGGAAGGTTCAATAGATCTTCTACAGCGTCAAACAAGTCATTGGTGAATGCTACTTCTTCAGACCCGTGCATTTTCGGTTTGACGATATAGATCGATCCTTCCCGAGAGTTGAGGCGGCGATGTAGATGGCGACTCGCGATCAATGAAGTGAAGATGGCATCAACGATCCCCTCTGCTACCTCACGACCTTCTGCATCGAGGATCAAGTCCGTCGTCATCAAGTGTCCGACATTTCGAATGAATAAGAGTGCGCGTCCTGGGAGCACAACTTCCACTCCACCTTTTCCAATCAAACGCTTATCTTCGTTTAAACGTCGAGAGAGTCGCTCCCCGTTCTTTTGGAACGAGGCTTCAAGCGTCCCATCCATCAAGCCGAGCCAATTACGATACAGATGAACTTTGTCTTCCGCACAAACGGCTGCGACCGAGTCTTCACAATCCACGATTGCGGATAGGGCTGATTCGAGCTCGATGTCCATCAGTCCAGCAGGATCGACTTTGCCGACCGGATGCTCGCGGTCAAATTGCAGTTCAACGTGTAAGGCATGGTGTCTGAGCATCAACGTCTTCAACTCGTTCGGTTCCCCGGTGTAACCGACGAAAGAATCATCTGCGAACGAATGCTCGTCATCCCCGATTACCGCATAGGCGACATCATCACGAACGACGTATTGCGTCACTTCCTTGTGCGACCCTGACGATAGCGGGAACGTGTCATCTAGAAATTGTTTCGCCAACCGAATAACTTCATTACCGCGAACGGGATTATATCCTCGTCCCTTTTCCATACCGTCCGCCTCTTCAATCATATCTGTTCCATAAAGGGCGTCGTAGAGACTTCCCCATCTGGCATTGGCGGCGTTAAGTGCATATCTGGCATTGTCTAATGGTACGACGAGTTGCGGTCCCGCTTGATGCGCGATTTCACGATCGACACCCGAAACATCGATGTTAAAATCTTCGACAATCGGTTCGATATAGCCGATTGACGTTAAAAATGTCTCATATTCGATTGGATCGACTTCTTCTTGGCGACTGTACCACTCCTGTAACAATCGCTCATATGTCATGCGCTGCTCCAGAAGTGTCTGATTCACTGGAATGAAACGCTCTAGAAGCGATTCAACGCCTTCCCAAAAAACGTTGATTTCCTGGGGTTCAAGTACGTTTTTATTCACAAATTCAACCAGCTTTTCATGAACATGATACGTATTTAGTCGTTCATAGTGTTCCAAGCGTTCACATCCTCCTTTAACCATTGTTATATATCAGTTGATTACAATATAGACTATTATATAACAGTTTGACAACCCATTTCTTAAAACTTTTTATTTGAAATCTCGTCAGGATGGGTTTACTATACATTGTGTGACCCATCAATGATTGAGTCATCAATGATTTGAGGAGGCGATATGCATGCGAGATTCCTGCTCGCTCCGTGATCAAATTCTCTATCACATCATCACCGTACAAAAAGAATTGGGGCAATTATTCGACTCTGAAATGGACGGGCTCAGCCTGAGTCGCTACGACATTTTAAGCAACCTGTATCACGTCGGTCCATTGCGACAGCGTGAATTGCAACAACGCGTCGATGTTGACCATGCCGCCATCACCCGACACCTGAAACAATTAGAGGCACAAGAACTGATCACGCGGAGACGCTGTGAACAAGACAACCGTGTCATTTATGTCGAGTTGACAGACGATGGTCGTGAGCAAATTGCACATTGGACTGAGCAAAAAGAGTGCTTAACGGACCGACTTTTTGTCAACATGAAGGTAGAGGATCAACAACAGTTATTAGCATCCCTAACGATGTTACAAGATACTATTGACCATGAAAGGAAGACTACAATATGAACACTGCTACACAAAAAGACTTTATGGAGATTGTCAAAGGACGCCGCTCGATTCGTGTATACGATGAGAACGTCAAAATCTCAAAAGAAGAAATGACCCAAATCCTTGAAGAAGCGACAACAGCTCCTTCATCACTTAACTTACAGCCATGGCGCTTCGTCGTCATCGATAGCGCAGAAGGAAAAGAAACACTCCTTCCACTCGCAAGTTTCAACAAACGCCAAGTGGAAACATCTTCGGCTGTCATCGCACTCTTCGCTGACTATCAAATGGCAGATTATACAGAAGAGATTTTCGATACAGCGGTAGAGCGCGGTATGATGCCGACTGAGGTCCGTGACCGTCAAGTCGACATGATCAAAGGCATCTTCAAAGATGCACCGAAAGAAATGGTCAAAGACAGCATCATGCTCGATTCAGGTCTTGTTGCGATGCAACTCATGCTCGTCGCACGTGCGCACGGATATGATACAAACCCGATCGGCGGATACGACAAAGCGAATATTGCTGAAGCGTTCGGTCTCGACAAAGAACGTTACCTTCCAGTCATGCTTCTCTCAATCGGGAAAGCAGCAGAAGAAGGATACCCATCAGTCCGCTTCCCGGTCGACCGCATCACAGACTGGAAATAATTCAAAAGGTTCAATCGCTGAGGCGATTGAACCTTTTTTTCATCCGATATATTTGACGACTTCGTTGAAGTCCCGGCGTGTTTTCGGTGCGAAATCACGCGCCCGATACCCAAATGCAACCATGACCGAAAGTGACCATTCGCCTCGTTCCATCACACCTTCTGAGATGAGCAACTCATCGATTTCTTCTTGATTGAACCCTTCAATCGGGCATGAATCGATTTCGATTTGTGCGGCAGCCGTCATCATATTTCCGAGCGGAATGTATGTCTGACGCTTGATCCATTCCTGGAAGACACGTTCATCATCCAAGAGACGATAGTCGTTCTCCTGGAACTCCTGTACCCGTTTCACGCGTTGCGCGTATTCTTCTTCCGTCCGGCCCTGTACACCCGTCACGATATGACGAATATAGTCCGCATCGTAACGCATCGCTTTCGGTGTTCTTGCGAGAATCAACACGAAGTGGCTCGCAGTCAAAGCCTGACCTTGCGCTCCCCATGCGTGATCTTTAATTTTTTGGAGCAAATCTTCCCGACGCACCACGACGAATTGCCATGGCTCGAATCCGAATGAACTCGGCGAAAGACGTCCCGTCTCTAAAATGAACTCCATGTCCTCTTCTTTGATTTTACGATCCGCATCGAATGCTTTCGTCGCTTGACGCCAACGATACGCTTCTAAAATGTCTTTCTTTTTCATCGTGCTCACTCCTCCATTACCAAGATGACTCCATCATATCAAACCGATAAATCAAAAATCGCTCATGAAGATTCTTCAGCGGCAATCGCACCGTTTGTACGTACTGAAAAGGTGTCTCGTCGTTTAAATAATGGAGGTACTCATCCGCCGGATAATATAAAATCACATCGACCGGGCGAGGACCTATTTCAACAGATTCGATGATGTTGGCAATCACTTGGCGGAAGACGTTCACGGAGAACGGATTAAAGAAGTAGAATCGATTCGCATCCGATGGAATCGTGAATTCCTCCGCTAGCCCCCGTTCCAATTGAACACTTCCCCGATTACGATGTTTCTTCGTATAGCTCGCCCAATTTTGAAGTGCCTCCTCATGAAATCCACCGTCCATCTCGACACCGATTGCCCGCACGCGAAACGTATACGCTAAATAGAACGGCAGACGCCCTTTGCCCGAACCGAAATCCACGATCGTATCTGTGGACTCTAACGGATACGCATCCCGAAGCAAATCGAGTGCCTCGTAAGGAGTCGGCTCATAACGATGATATTCGGCCGAGGACGGAAATCCTTGCTGTGGTTTAGCCGTCTCGATTTGCAGGAGTTGTTCATATTGCTGTTCGTTCATGATGAACCTCTTTCTTGAATAGATTGGAAGAATGGATGCCGCTCCATCTCTCTCGTGAACGACGTCTGTTCCTGATAGGCGACATATAACAAATAAATCGGAACCACTAGTTTGAACCAACTCTGGAGAAGAATCACGCTCGTGACCCCGAGCGGAATGAGTCGAAACCATAGATTCCGATGGCTCGGTGTCCTGAAATAGATCAGGATTGCCATCGTTCGCCTGACGGTGCCGAAGCGGTTCGGTCTCGGTCGATACAGTGGACGTTTCCGCTCACTCGTCTTCTCGATGGCTCCTGAGGTCGTCAGCAGGACTCGGTCGAATGAGGCACGCTCACGTTCCCCGATTTCAATCTCCCGACCGATATTCGGATGTTTCGACACCCATCCTTCCCCTACGTATAACGCAAATGTGACCATCATGCTTCCGATCAACACACTGAGTAACACCGACTCAATCAATAGCGCATACACGCCTGCAAAAGCAATCAACACGACCAATAATCGTTTCATGGGATGGACGTGTCGGAGGCGAAGTTGATACTGAATCCATGTATGACACCAGGAGAGTAAGAAAAGTGCGGCTCCGAATGCGAGTATCTCGACAGTGGTCTTTCCCTTCACATGTAGAATCGGTGCGATCAATAGAAGATAGAATCCGTATTGAATCAGATGTTGAGTCATCTGATATACGACGGAGTACCATTTCAACTGTCGAATGAGATGACGATCTGCCACAAGGATGAGGTCGGCGCGTTCCACCCAGACAAACATGCGGTCCTGCCACATCACCCATCCGAACAGGATTGCCCATAACAGGTAAGGCACATCACGCAACCAATCGATATTCCCTTCCCATACGAGCCAGTAAGAATACCCTGCCCATATGAGAAGAGGAAGGACACCGTATAAAAAAATCGTCCAGTCGACAATCAATCGGACCGTCTTCCACTGTTGTTTTATATAACGGGAGACACGCATCCAAAGCAATCGTTTCGCAATCATCGGAGCGCCACATCTTCCATCATATCGAACAAGGTCATCCCCTCTGTTTCGAGTGCCTCACGAATCTCTGCTTTTGTCCCACTCGCCAGCAGTTGCCCGTCATCGATCCATACGAACCGGTCACACAACCGCTCGGCCGTATCAAGAACGTGTGTGACTAATAAGACACTTGTCCCCCTCGCACGCTCCGTTTCTAACAGTCGAAGTAACTGAATCGTCGTCGTTGCATCCAATCCGATAAACGGTTCATCGACAATTAATATCTGCGTTTCTTGAATGAGCGCCAATAAAATCATCGCCTTCTGTTTCATCCCTTTTGAAAAAGAAGAGAGATACCGGTCGGTCACATGATCGAGTCGGAAAAGCTGTAGCAATTCTTCCGTTTTTTCTTTTGAATCGACTCCCGTTAATTCTTGGACGAGTGCGATATGTTCAGACAGCGTCAAATAATCATAGTAGACCGGTTGCTCCGGGATATACGCATAGCGTTCCATCTTGACCGTTCCCTTCATCCAAGGAATCGTTCCGGTAAGACAGGCGATGGTGGTCGTTTTTCCCGCACCATTCGACCCAATCACCCCTAAAATCTCACCTGCCCGTACATCAAACGAGATGTCCTGAATGACCGGCTCGTTACTCTCGTATCCTGCTTGTTCAATTCTCACATCCACGATGGGTCCTCCTTACGAAAAAGTCGCCATCGCGGCGACTTTTACTTCACAATATTGACCGATGAAAACACAAATTTATCGTATCGGTGACGGGCAAACGAATACTCGAACGGTTTCCCGTTACTCAAATAGACAACTTGCTCGACTTCGATAATCGGTTCAGTGACATCATTCTTCAAGTAAGCTTGATCGTACTCATCCGGTTTATCTGCTCGTATCACTTTATGCGAGCTTGTAATCGTATAACCCAGCTCTTCTTGAATATACGCATACACGGACTTTTCTAAAATTTCACGTGTGATTCCCGTAATGAGGTTAGCAACCATGTACGTCAATTCAATGACATATGGCTCCTCGTCTACGTAACGCACACGACGTATTTCATAGACTGGTTCTGTCAGCTCAATCATGAGATGATTGGCGACTTCCTGACTCGGAAACTTCACCTCAAAATTGAGGACTTCACTTCGTAACGAGCGATCTCCGATTACTTGAGTCAGCCCTCTCGTTTCTTTGCTAATCACGTTGATGCGATCTTTTTGGAAGCTCGACTGTAAAATGAATGTTCCTTTGCCACGTTTACGATAAATCAGCCCTTCCATGACGAGAATCTCAAGCGCACGTTTCATCGTCATTCGGCTCACCTCAAACTCTTGGGCCAAATGGATTTCATCGGGTAATGCATGTTCTAGCGGATAAACGTGTTCAATAATTCTTTTACGAATTTCATCAGCAATGGTTTCATATTTTGGTTTTTTCTTAGTAGACATATAGCACCTCATGTATAGACATATATGTACAATATATCAAAAAAAACTGACAAAGAGTAGTCTTTGTCAGTTCGCTTCATTATTCTGTGAAACCTTTCGCTTCAATCAATTCTTTAAACCAGTATCCTGATTTTTTTACAGTACGCTGTTGCGTATCTAAATCAATACCTACAAATCCATAGCGATTTTTATAAGCGTTGCTCCATGACCAATTGTCCATGAACGTCCAAAGATGATAGCCTTTCACGTTCGAACCCTCTTCAATCGCTTGATGCATCCATTTCAGATGTTCACGAATGAAGTCAATCCGATAATCGTCTTGGACACTTCCGTTCTCGTCACGATAACGCTCTTCACCTTCGACACCCATTCCATTCTCTGAAATGAAGCATGGAATATTACCATAGTTTTCTTTTAGATTGATTAAAATATCATAGATTCCTTTTTCATAAATTTCCCATCCACGATATGGATTCATTTTACGTCCAGGCATCTCATAGAAATCAAATAAGTTTTCCGGTAAGAATGGTGCGTCCGGATTCGGAAGCGATGCTTTCGCTTTCACGCGACGCGGCTGGTAATAGTTGATGCCAAGCAGATCGACTGTATGTTCTCGAATGAGTTCAAGATCGCCTGCTTCCATCTGTGGCATCGCATCTTCCGACTTCAGCACATCTACTAATTCTTGAGGGAACGTGCCTAAAACAGATGGATCGAGGAACGAGCGATTGAACATCGCATCAGCAATGCGCGCTGCGCTCAAATCAGCTGGGTGCTGACTTCTCGGATATGAGGGTGTCAGATTTAAGATGATTCCGATTTGCCCTGATTGTCCCATGTCACGATACGATTCGATTGCCATCGCACTCGATAAGATCGAGTGGTACGCCACTTGGACAGCTCGCTTGAAATCAACAACGTTTGGATAATGAAAGTCATATAAATATCCACCCTCTACCGGTACAATCGGTTCATTATGCGTGAACCACTTCTCGACGCGGTCACCAAACAACTCAAAGCATGTCTTCGCAAAGGTGACATATGCCTCCACGACTTCCCGTGACTCCCAGCCACCTTGTTCTTGAAGCGCCATCGGCATATCAAAGTGATACAGATTGATGAACGGTTCGATACCATGATCGATTAAGCAATTGATGACATTGTTATAAAATGTGATTGCCTCTTCATTTACTTCCCCGACACCTTGTGGAAGAAGGCGTGACCATGAAATGGAGAAACGGAACGTGTTATGCCCGAGTTCTTTCATCAATGCGATATCTTCTTCATACAAATGATAGAAGTTTGAGGCCTCTGTCGCGCTCACGCCATTGAAGAAGCGGTTCGGCTCTTGCATGTACCAGTAATCCCAGATGTTCAATCCTTTTCCACCTTCAAACGCAGCACCTTCCATCTGTGTAGCAGAAGAAGCCGTTCCCCACCAAAAGTCTGTCGGAAATTGATAGGTCTTTTGCTCTTTCATTCGTGTTTGTGTCGGGTTCGTCATCTTTTATCTCTCCCTTATTTCTATTTTCTCTATTTGTTTACACTGCTTCTTGTTTATCTGTTGATTCTTCTAACTCTTTTTTCAAGTTCATGCGGTCGATAAATTTCAAGAACGGGAACCAAATCGCCAAAATAATGAAGAAGTTCACGATTTGAAGAAGACCTCCGGCAAGCGAGTTCGTCGCCATGACACCACTCAAGAACATCGGGACGGTCCATGGAACAGCGACACCCGTTGGTGGTGGGACTAAGCCTGTCGACATCGCGAAGTATGTGACCGTTACCGTCACGAGCGGTGCGACAATCCAAGGAATCATGATGAGCGGGTTCATAACGATCGGAAGTCCGAAGATGACCGGCTCGTTTACGTTGAATAGTCCAGGTCCGAGGGATAGTTTTCCGATTTGTTTCAACTGTTTCGATTTCAAGAACAACAAGATGGCCACGACGACAGCAAGTGTAGATCCGGAACCACCAAGCCCTACCGTGTAAATTTCAATGAACTGTTTACTGATAATGTTCGGCACATCTCCAGTCGAGGTATAAGCCGTCAAGTTTTCCACGGATAATGTGTTCCAAATCGGGTCCATCACCGAGTTGACGATGACCTGACCGTGGAGTCCGAAGAACCAAAATAGCTGAACGAAGAAGATTGCAATCAACGTTGGAATGAGACCATTTCCTAATGTCACAAGCGGTTGCTGAACGACGTTGAAAATGACGTCATGAAGATTCGTATTGAATAAGTTCGTCACGATGATGTTGAAAGTTAAAAATACAGTCAAGGTTAATAATGCAGGAACAAGTGCTGAGAATGATTTCGCAACAGCTGGCGGTACTCCATCCGGCATCTTGATCGTCCAGTTCTTTTGAACGACAAATCGATAAATCTCACCGGAAAGGAATCCGGTAATCATCGCAAGGAACATCCCTTTCGCTCCAAGGCGATCCAATGGAAGGACATTCCCGACTGCCTCTGACATGCCATCCACTTCAATCAAGAAAGGCGTTAAGAGAAGGAAAGACACGAGCGAAATCGCTCCTCCGAACACAGCCTCGACTTGATAACTTTTCGATAGATAATACCCGATACCGAAGACGACAAAGATAGACATAATCCCCATCGTTGCAGATGGCGCGTTTCCGAGTGATGTTTTAAATACACTGAGTGTACTCTCGGACATGAAACGGTCGAGGAACGGCAGGTTTGCAATGACGACGATGATTGACCCAAACATGGTAATTGGGAAAGCGAGCATGAATGCATCTCTCAATACTTGTAAATAGCGACTATTGTTTAAGTAGGTCGCCATCGGCATGAGCATTTTACTGATCATGTTGAACATCTTATTGTCCTGTGACATATGATTCACCCTTCTTGATTAGGATTTACAATCTTTTGTTCGACCATTTCGACCAAACTCGCTGTCAAATCAAGCATCGTTTGCGTAGACATCAAATGGTCCTCTGCATGAAGAAGCAATAACGAAACGTCTGTTTTTTCTCCATTCGCTTCTCTTTGGATTTGTGAAAAGTGTGTTTGATGTGCTTCTTTTAATTGTTCTCGCGCCTCACCAATCTTTTTTTCGAACGTTTCATATGAATTCGTTTTATACAGTTGAATCGCTTCCTGAATCGAACTTCTCGCATTGCCACTATGCAAAATCATCATGAATGCCATTTGTTCTAAGGTTAACTCGTCTACCTCTTCCACGTTATTCACCCCATTAATTTCATCGCTTGTTCATATGCAGCTTTTCCATTCGCCGTGCCGTACGCCATCATATCGATCACTTCAATCGGTGTTGATGTTTGCGCTTTCAATTTATCCAACAAGAAACGCATTTGTGGACCAATCAAAATCACATCTGCCTCGTCCATCTCCGTTACGACTTGATCTTGACCGACTGCCCAAATCTTCGCCTCATCCCCGATTGATGTGGCATGATCTTTCATCTTTGTTACGAGTAAACTCGTCGACATCCCTGAACTACACGCTAATAAGATTTTCTTCATGTGTCCTCACTCCTTATTTGAAATCGGTTACATGTTTTATTATACACATGATTAATTTCATGTCTATACTTGATTTAAACTTTGTTTAGTTTTTAAATTCATAAGTGTATATAAAATTAATAGGAGGACGGAATATGAGCGCTATTCTTTTAAAACCACACTATCAACACCGACTTTGGGGAGGGGAACGGCTGAAGAAATTTGGATTCGAATTCAATGACCCTTCAATTGGTGAAGCCTGGACGGCTTCTGCATTAGAACAAGGCAGTTCAACCGTTGCTTCCGGACGTTACGTTGGTCTTTCTTTGCGTGAACTTTATCAACAACATCCAAAGTTGTTTCAAGTTAAAGCGGACGTGTTTCCGCTACTGATTAAATGGATTGATGCAAATGATGATTTGTCTATTCAAGTTCATCCAGATGATTCGTTAGCAAAACGACTCGAAAACGAACCATATGGAAAAAATGAATGTTGGTACATTCTCGATGCTCCAGCAAATGCGACACTCATTTACGGTCACTCTTATACCAGCTCGGAAGACTTCAACAAAGCGCTTGAAACAGGCGATTTGGAAAATGGCTTGATACGAAAAGCGATTCATCCCGGTGATTTCTTCTATGTCCCAGCTGGAACGGTCCATGCGTTGACCAAAGGGGTATGCGCACTGGAAATTCAACAAAGTTCGGACACAACCTATCGTCTATACGATTACGAGCGATTAGATGTGACGACCGGTCGTCCTCGTGAGCTTCACGTAGAGAAGGGAGTCCTCGCTTCTTTCGTTCCTCACCTTGGCTATAGCGAACCAATCCGTCAACTCGATCACTTTCGAACACGTTTGACGAAGAATTCATTCTTCTTCGTGGAAAAATGGCACGTTACAGCGAAAGAAAAGATTTCGACCGACACGTTTCGGTTACTATCTGTCGTGGAAGGAACATTAATCGTTGATGAGATGGAAGTTCCTACGGGAGGTACACTCCTACTGCCGGCCAATGAGTCGTTCTTGATTGAGGGAGACGCGACTTGTCTAGTGACTGGTGTTCCTTCCGATGAGAAGCAAGCCGTCCGAGTCGGAATCGATTTAGGAGGCACGAACACTCGGATTGCGGCTGTTTCACTCAAAGGTGAAGTACTGAAACAACTCACGTTTAACACGCAGCCTCACCTTCCTTTCGAAGAGGCACTACAATCTATTGAGACTGCGATTCATCAATTCACTATTGAATTTGATATCCGACATGTTGGGATTGTGACTCCCGGTCCACTCGATTTGAAACAGGGAATGTTTTTAACGCCTCCAAACCTTCCGAATTGGCACAATCAAAAAATCGTTGAGCCTTTAACACAGCGCCTCGGCTTTTCTGTCACCCTTGAAAACGATGCGAATGCGGCAGCTCTCGCAGAAGCCGAATTCGGGGCAGGGAAAGGATTCGATTCTGTTTTTTATGTAACAGTTAGCACAGGTATTGGTGGCGGTTATGTCTATAAACATCAAATTATTCGAGGGGCGAACGGCAGTGCTGGTGAAATCGGAAATATGATTATTCGTTCGAACGGACCAGCTTACCCTGTACTGAATCGAGGCTCTCTCGAATCACTCGCTAGTGGTACTGCGCTCATGAATCGCGCAAGCGAAAAGGGATATACAAACGTCCCTTCGCTATTATCAGATGACGAGTACCGCCATCACTTCGTCGAGGAACTGGCCAGCGGACTAGCTAATATCATTCATACCGTCGATCCTGATGTGATTGTATTAGGGGGAGGCGTCATGATGTCGGCCTCATTATTTTGGAACGAATTACAACAAGCAGTTTCGAATAAAATGTATCCACATGCTAGTGGAAAAACGCGTCTCTGCCTCACTCAATTGTCAGGAGATGCGGGCGTGATCGGCGCTGCCTTTGTCGAAGCATAATGAGGTTTGAAAAAATGGACGTTCATCGTGAATGTCCATTTTTTCGTATACAGAAATGTGAAATAAATCAACATTATACTTTGCGAATCATCATAGTTTTCTTTTCTAGATTGAGTTAGATTCGTTTACTTTAGCGTGGTAACGTGAAATGATAATAATAACAACTCTTTAAAGCGAGGTGACGGTGTGTCTACCACAGAGCACGAACAAGCGACATCTATTTTGCATCACCTCTTTACCGCCTCTTCTTTTGTCGGAATCGATTTCGGTTCTGGTCCAAATCACCATCTTCTTTATTTCAGTCGTCAGGGATTAGAATCCTGGATTTCGATTGAGGGCCCGTGGCACGTTCACGCTACACAAAGCACGTTTGATGAAGGTGAACAACTCGAACAACTTATGCGGCTTCGTCGTGAGCGCATCCATCACGTACGCCTCGGTGACGAACATCCCCATCTCGAACTTGAATTTGAATCAGGTTCTCTCCTATTCATCAATGGATTTCAAGAACAATTTGAATGTTGGCAAGCAGGTGACGCACGACCGCTCGGCGGAGATGCCTATTTATTGGTCGCGATGCCGCAAGGTGAGCTTGCTATCTTTGCAGATGGAGACGATGAATGAGTACATGGACGGAGATTGTTTTGTATATGTTGATTGCCGGGGGCGTTAGCCTCGCAATCATCTTATTGCGAAAGATTACGAAAGCATGAAAAAAGCGGCCGAGGCCGCTTTTTTCATTTGACTGATTCTTCTTCGTATAAGCTCGCGCCTTGTGAACGTATCACATCTTGATACCAGAAGAACGATTCTTTCCGTTTTCGTTCTAACGTCCCGGTACCATCGTCATGTCGATCTACGTATATGAAACCGTACCGTTTGCTGTATTCACCTGTCGAGGCACTCACCAAGTCGATACAGCCCCAACTCGTGTACCCCATCACTTCAACCCCGTCTTCGATTGCATCCATCATCCCTTTTAAATGGTCGCGTAAGTAATCAATCCGATAGTGATCATGAATTGTTCCATCCGACTCGATTTGATCATATGCACCTAATCCGTTCTCGACGATGAATAACGGGAGCTCATAACGCTCATATAATTTGTTTAAGATGACACGAAGTCCCGTCGGATCAATCTCCCATCCCCAGTCACTCGCTTTTAAATATGGATTCTTGACTCCGCTCATGATATTTCCTTCCGCTTCATCCTGACCTTTTTCAGCCTTTTCAGTACGGGACATATAGTAACTGAGCGAAAAGAAATCAACTGTATTTTCTTTTAGAATTTCAAGATCGCCATCTTCCATTTCGAGTTCAATGCCGTTCTCATGGAAGAAGCGCTTCGCAAAACTTGGATATTTCCCACGTACATGGACGTCCCCGCAGAAGAAGTTCATCATCCGCTCAGCATCGTGTGCATACCAAACATCATCCGGGTTTGAGCTGTATGGATAAACTGGAGCTGCAATGAGCATACATCCAATTTGCATCGTTGGGTCTATCTCGCGTGCCGCTTTCGTTGCGAGTGCACTTGCTACCAGTTGGTGATGAAGTCCCTGATACGTAAGTTGCAATGTGTTTTCCTCTTCTCGAACCGCGATTCCCAGACTGAGCATTGGCATGAATTGCGCCCCGTTGATTTCATTGAAAGTCAACCAATATTTGACCTTCCCTTGATAGCGTTCAAACAGGACGCGACTATATCGTTCAAAATATTCTACGAGGCGGCGATCGCGCCAACCTCCATAATGTTTTGCAAGATGCAACGGCATCTCATAGTGAGAAATCGTGACGAGTGGTTCAATGCCTTGTGCGACCAACTCATCGATGACGCGATCGTAGAATTGAAGACCTTCCTCGTTCGGTTCAACTTCATCTCCATTCGGGAAAATTCGTGACCAGGCAATCGACATACGGAACGTCTTGAATCCCATTTCTTTAAAGAGGGCGATATCTTCTTTGTAGCGATGATAGAAGTCGATCCCTTCATGGTTCGGATACGAATATTCATCATGTAATTCAAAATCAAACGTTGAGTCATGAATGATCTTCATTCGGTGCTTTCCACCTGGCATCACGTCAGCGATTGAAAGTCCTTTACCACCTTCCTGATAACCGCCCTCTAGTTGATTGGCCGCAGTGGCCCCGCCCCATAAAAATTCACTCGATACTTGTTTCATATTGTCTCCTCCTTTGTTATACAATGACGCGCAATACGCCGTGATTCGCTTCTACCGTTCCTGTGTAAGTTGGCAATACGTCTAAATAATGATCGGTATTCGTCACAATGATTGGCGTGATCGTGTCATATCCTTCACGAGCGATGGCATCCATATCAAACCGGACGAGCGAATCTCCTTCTTTCACTTTCTGTCCATCCGTCACAAGTGTTTCAAAGTACTTCCCGTTTAGTTTAACCGTGTCTAAACCAATGTGAATCAATACTTCCACACCTGCATTTGATCGAAGGCCGATTGCATGTTTTGATGGGTAAACCGTGACGATTTCGCCGTCAAACGGAGCATACACGGTACCTTCTGAAGGCATGATGGCAATTCCTTTCCCCATCGCCCCACTCGAGAACACTTCATCTCGAACCGTCTCAAGTGACACAACTTCTCCTTTCAATGGAGCTGAGACCGGAAAGCCTACTTGCTCAGATACAGATTGGGCGACCTCTTGTTCTTGCGACTCGACCGTCGCTTCTTCTTTGTGGAAGACCATTGTCAAAACGAGTGCGACCACCGTTGCCACCGCCATTCCGATAAATGCTCCGTAAAAGGCTAGGTCGACACCCGCAGCAGGAATCATGACAGGAATACTGAAGATTCCGAGTCCACCCATCGCATAAGCTGCTGTACCAAATAGCCCACCAATAACACCACCTGCCGCACCACCAATCATTCCGAAAACGAACGGCTTCTTACGAGGTAACGTCAACCCATACATTGCCGGTTCTGTAATCCCGAAGACACCCGCAATCGTAGAAGAGGTTCCGAGACCTTTCACTTTGGGATTTTTTGCCTTTAACGTGATTGCCAAAACAGCACCGACCTGACCAAATGTCGCCATCAATACACCGACAACGATCGTATCCATACCGACGACTGATAAGTTGTTGATGATGATTGGCACAAGCCCCCAGTGAAGCCCGAACATGACGAGCACTTGCCAGAACGCACCGATGAATGCGATTGCGATGGTCGGACTCAAGTCATATAAGAACGAGTATCCATTCGCCAATCCTTGACTCGCATACGTCGCAACCGGTCCAATGGCTAAAAACGTCAACGGGACGACGAGTAACAACGCCATCATCGGCGTCGTGAAGTTTCGGACGGCCTCATGTGTATGACGATTGAAGAATGTTTCTACTTTTGAAGACACGTATGTCGCCAAGATAATCGGAATAACCGAAGACGCATAACTCATCAAGACGACTGGTACATTGAGAAACGTTAATGACTCACCTGCTCCTTGAATCGCGACAATCGAAGGATAAACGAGTGCCCCCCCGATAATCATCCCAATATACGGGTTCCCACCAAATTTCTTCGCAGCCGAATGTCCTAAAATCACCGGTAGGAAGTAAAATAGCGCGTCTGCCGCAGCGTTTAAGACGACATACGTCCCCATCTCTTGCGTTAATAATCCGAGCGCAACGAGAATCGCAAGCAATCCTTTCAACAGACCACTACCTGCCATCGGTCCGAGGATTGGCGTAAAGATTCCGGCAATCACGTCAATCAATCGGTTGAATATTCCTGACTTTTCTTCATCATCGGTCGAAGATGTCTGGAAACCACCGACGTCGACAACCTCTTTGTAGACGTATGGTACATTGTTTCCGATTACGACTTGAAACTGTCCACCGCTTTGAACGACGGTGATGATACCATCTTGTTGTTTCAATGTTGTCGCACTCGCCTTTGATTCATCTTTTAGTTTGAAGCGCAACCGCGTTGCACAGTGAAAGACGCTTTTGACGTTTTCCTTACCACCGACATGTTGCACAATCGTTTCTGCCAGTTGTTTGTATTGGTCCATCTTGTTCACTCCTTATCATTTTAGGTAAAAAGAAAAACCTAAATCACCACACAACAAATTGTGTAGTCATTTAGGTTTGGCCTGCATCATCAGTAACCATCCTTAGGATCGGCGTTCTTTCATTAAGTTTTCGATATGAATCATCATATACAGTCGTTCGTCCATCGATACGTCGTAATGATATTTCGTCGCGATCAACCCGGCGATTTTTTCGACACACTCAAACGCTTCCGGGTATCGCTGCTTCACCATCAGGAACAAGGTTTCGTCACCCGTTGACTTGACCTTCTCTCCAGATGCAAGGCGCTGCACAAAATATTTTAAATGTGTCAAAAAGCGTGCATACGCGTATGACTCTTCGTCCAATTCGATTTGAAAATGGTACGTAATGATCGTCAGAATCGCTTGCGTAGCTCTCGTCATCTCGGTGACAAGATGCAGGTTTTCACCCTTGACACCAGACATCGTCGCATTGACGAGATGTAAGGCAATCGCAACTGCCTCGTCTTCATCAAGTTTGACCTCGTGCCGCTCATTGATCAGTTTAACCGCTTCTTTTCCGATAACGAACTCCGGAGCATAAAATCGTTTCACTTCCCAAACGAGAGGATTTCGAATTTGGATTCCATCCTGATACCGACTGAGTGCAAAATGAAGGTGGTCTGCTAGCGTCACATATAACGAATCATGGATGGGTTGATCTAATCGTTGTTCAGCCAACCTGACAATCTGCTTCACCGTTTCCATCTCATCTGTCGGCATTTCATTTAAAAAGTGAACGAAACGCTCATAGCTTTCTTTACTCTCGAGCGTAAAGATTTTTTCGATTCGTGTCTGGTCAATCTGATCGCCAGGTCGCTTTTGAAACGCAATCCCACGTCCCATCACAACCTGCTCTTGACCGTTCGCATCGATGGCTACGACATTGTTGTTGAACACTTTTGAAATATGCATGGTCTCCTCACCTCGCTCTCATTCAACTGAACTGAAAAGAAAAAAACCTAAATTCACACCAGAGTCCAATATGGAGTCATGGCATCAATTTAGGTTTTGCCTGCATCACCAGTAACAATCCCAAAGTGGATTTTCTTCTTTTCGATATAAGCATACTCCCTAGAAATCTTGACGTCAACATAAAATTAAAACGCTTACATCGTGACCGTTTTATTCATCGAACAAGACCCGCTGCATCCGCTCTGGCGCATCCAAATAGTCGCGCATGACCTTTACATGTTCCAGATCATCAAACGCTGTCGGAGTAAGCCCCGTCTCCACTTGCAAAATCATCGCGCCTGGATACGACATCAAGATAGGGGAGTGACTCGCAATGATGAATTGACTACCGGATTGTACGAGTTCATGCATGCGCGCGAGCATGGTCAGCTGACGCATCGGCGACAATGCGGCCTCTGGCTCATCCAAAATGTAGAGACCGTCTCCACGAAATCGATGTAGCATGAGGGAGAGAAACGCTTCCCCGTGTGATTGTTCATGAAGGGAACGCCCGCCATACGACTCATAAAATCGTTCAAGATTGGGACCAGATTTCGCCATTTCGTCCACATAACTCGATAGCTGGTATGCCGTTTCAGCACGTAAGAAAAAGCCATCTTTCGGACGATACGGACCTCGAATCGGACGAAGCGCTTCAAATAAGGAACTATGCGTCGACTCTGTTTCAAATTGGAAGGAAGGTGCTCCGCCTTCTGGATTAAATCCGGCCGCCACGGCCATCCCCTCAATCAACGTCGATTTCCCACTCCCATTCTCTCCGACAAGAAACGTGACAGGATGATGAAACGATAGTTCATCGAGTGTCTGAAAAATCGGTAACGTATACGGATAGCCTGTCGAACGGATGCGTTCCCTTTCTAGCCGCACCCCACGCAAAAATACAGTCATGTCCATTCGATCCAAAATGTTGCCCCCTTCTCTGAATCAACCCCGTAAGCAAGTCCTTGTGCTTCAAGAAGTAGTTTCGTGATGGCGAGACCTAGACCATGTCCGTTCGAACGGTCTCCTTTCACATACATATCCCAAATCGAATGCTGGATGGTAGGGTCAATTCCCTTCCCTCCATCTGTCACTTCTAATCGATTTGGCGTCAGTCTGATGGTGATGCATCCCCCAGGAGGACTCGCTTCATACGCATTTCTCAAAAAGTTCGAGAGAACCCGTTCCATCGCTAGTCGATCGGCTTGAATCGTCACAGGTTCCAATTGTAAGTCGAGCGTCACATCTTTTTGTCGGAACCACTCGGACATGCGTGAAGTCAACCGACGAATCAATTCGTCTAGTTGAAGCGACTCTATTTCAAGCGGAATCGAACCGGACGACAACTTTGAATATTCGAGCATCTGGTTGACGAGTCGGTCAATCCGGTCCACTTCCTCGGTAATACTTTTTCCGGTCGCCTCAATTTCTGTGTCATTGACGACGCCAAGCTCTAACAGTTCCGCCTCGTTCCGGACGATGGCGAGTGGTGTACGCACATCATGCGTCACCCCGGATATGAATGATTTTTGAAGCGCCTCTTTTTCTTGAAGCGATTCATTCATACGACCAACCGTGACAGTCAAATCCCCAATCTCGTCATTCGTCACATTCGGTAGAGTGATGTCGTGTCGTCCCTCCATGATCGATGCGGTCGCTTGTTTCAACTCCACGAGCGGCTGCGTGAGCCGACGACTCATCCAAAATGTGACGCCGATGGCAACCAACAGTGCCAGGATAAACCCGCCTGCTAGGATAAGATAGATTTGCTGAAACTGTGGATTCGAAAACGGTACGGGGCTGTACGTCACGATTTGAATATCCCCTTCTTCTTGTAAATACGTCAAGAAGCGGGTGCCGTTCACACTCACTTCGTCCTGAACCGCTAAGTCATCCGGGTCGAGGCTGATCGGCATCATGCGATGCATCCGTCCACCACGTTCTAGCTCGATCCGTTGCCCGTTCTGAAATAGTAGCACGTCTAGTTGACCTGGAATCCCACGACCTTCTTGAACGGCCTCATACACAATCGCCGCCTCGCGCTCCAATTGTGCATATGTTTCGTCTTCTGCGAAGCGCCCAATCAATAATGACGTGAGTCCGAAAGTTAAGAGTGCCATCACAGCAAGTGGTAGAACAGCCGTCCACAGTAATTTCTTCATCAACCGATTCATGACAGTCCCTCTAAGCGATAACCGACCCGGTGAACGGTCTTCAACTGTTCTTTTAGTGTGGGTGATTTATCACGTAATTGTTTAATATGCGTGTCGACCGTACGCGTATCTCCGACGAACGCGTAGTCCCATACGTCGTCGAGCAGGCGATTCCGGTCCAACGCCTCTCCGACGTGCTTCCATAGATACAAAAGTAGTTCATACTCCTTATTTGTCAGTCGAAGCGGATGACCGTTCTCTTGTACCATCCTCGATTTGATGTCGATGGTGAGCGCTCCGAATTGAATCAAATCGGTCTGTTTGACGAGACGTTTCAGACGAATCTCCAGCTCTTTCAAGACAATCGGTTTGACCAAATAGTCGTCTGCCCCTAGCTCCAATCCGAATACGCGATCATCTGCTTCACCTCGTGCCGTCGTCAAGATGATGGCAGGTGCGGGCTGTTGCGCTTTCAATGTCGGAATCAAGGTCCATCCTTCCCCGTCCGGTAAGCGAACATCCAATAAGACCGCATCAAACCGTTGGTGCAGCTGTTGTTTCGCCTCACTCAAGGTCATCGCCACGGTCACCTCAAACCCGGCATAGGTTAAAAAACGGGACATGCCGTCCGCCAGTTTTTGTTCATCTTCCACAACGAGTACGTTCATCTCCTATCGCCTCCACATCCATTATATCGCACACATCGAACGTCCCACCGTTTCCCAAAGACAATTTGCAGAAATCTTGCAACTCCCTCACAACTTCCGAAGCCTTCAGTTCTACACTTGAAGTAACAAAGGAGGAGATACACATGAAATCAACAAAACTTGCAATCGCCTTGGCGGGTCTTTTAGCCGTCTCGGGCACAGGCGTATATGCCGCGACGAATGACACTACGACAGATGAATCGACAACGACAGCATCCACACAATGCGAACGCGGTGAACGGGGTCCCGGTATGTTCGGTGACCGAGAAGCGGGACATGCAGCTCTCATTGAAGCGCTCGGTTTAACCGAAGAAGAAGTGGATGCTGCTCGCGAAAACGGACAATCACTTCCTGAGCTTGCAGAAGAAAAAGGGATCTCAATTGAAGCGTTCATCGATGCCATCATGACATCGCATGAAGAAAAACTCGCAACCGCTGTAGAAGAAGGAAACTTGACGCAAGAAGAAGCCGATCAAATCCTTGCGGACCACGAAGAACGTTTTGCCGATGTGACGAGTTACGATGATTTAGAAGATGCTCGCGGCATGCGTGGCGGACGTGAAGGGGATCGCCATGGGCATGGTCACGGTCCACATCACGGCGATTCATCCTCTTCAGATGACGATGCTTCAACAGAGAGCGACGTAGAAAATCAAAGCAACAGCTTATAAGTCAAAAGGCAGCCACCGCAAGTGGCTGCCTTTTCATATGACGAGTAATAACAAAGCATAACCCAACAATCCGATTAAAAACGCACCAAAACTACTTTCACGTTCAGCAGGCAACTCTTCTTTCATGACGTTCAAAATCACCCCTCCTGCCAAAAAAGCGACAACGATGGACAAGCCGAGTTCATTTACTTCTGCAAATGTACCGACTCCCCATCCTATAAGCACGGCAAGCGCTAAGAAGATGCGCCCTTGTCGATCGTAAAGTTGCTGATGATGCTGACTCAATCCTTGATCGACCGTGACAAAGTGTATGCCGAGCGCCACAAAGTAAAGGAACATCGTGCCATTCGATTGAAACTCACTTTCTGCGAGTACATAACCGATGCTAAACGTATAAAGAGTGAACGAACCGATGTGAATCCAAAATACATACGGTTTTTGTTTGCGTTTATTCGCCGTCGCGAAACGTTCGAGTCCATAGAAGACAGCCAGCCCTAACATACTGATAATCAAGATATGGTTCTCAAGGGAAGCGAAGACGTTATTTCCAATCTCTCCTTCAAGTTCGCGTTGATATTCATTTAACTCTGGTAAGAGATGAAGAAATACATAAGCAACGGCAATCCCGCCAGCCACTGACAAAAAACGGCTCCTCGGCACTTCACGCACGTGAATGAGCTTTCCTGAAAAAAAGTGAATCACGGCAAAACCGAGTGCAAACCAAAAGCTTAACTCGAACACATGAGCCCCTCCCACATTAAGACTTCTCTCTATGTGCTCTTACCCTTTCACCATATGCTACATTCATTTCCGATTAGATTGCTCTTGTTTCTTTCTTTCTCGAATCTCTTTCTCCACTCGTCGTAACGCTTTTTTCGATCCTCGTGCAAAGTCGTGGGCTTCCTTTCGTTCTTGATACGTCGTAAACAACGTATCCAAATCATAGTCAGCCGGATAAAGTTCCGTTGCCCGTGCTTCTAACCGCACACGACGACTCGGCAACTCTATATACTCTGCATCCACAAATACTCGTACATGCCGACGCGATGCATCAAACGAATAGACAAGACCGACTTGATTCGTCTCGAGTAGACGGACACGGTCACCTTTTCCAAAACGCTCTGCTTCTTCAAGTGGTACCACTTCCACTTCTCGCGTTATTTTAGATTCATCGACTTTCGTAGTGTCATACGTTTTCTCGTTCATGTAACGAGATGCCTGTTTGAGAATCGCTTCCGATAACTTCATCTTGCGAGCGATAAACAAGGCGTTGCTGTCGCCAGACTGCCCCATGAGCAGCCGGTATTTCGGTTCGAGCGTTTCCGGGTCAAACTGCATCGCAGCGTTCATGAAATCCGGATGCGCTTCAGAATACGATTTGATTTCTCCATAATGCGTCGACGCCACGACGATCGCGCCCCGTTTATATGCCGCTTCTAAAATGGCAATCGCAAGAGCAGCCCCCTCGTTCGGTTCCGTCCCACTTCCGATTTCGTCGAATAACAAGAGTGACCGCTTTCCAGCGGTTTGCATGATTTTCGCGACATTGTGCATATGCGCCGAGAACGTACTGAGCGCCGACTCCAAATCCTGATTGTCTCCGATATCGACGAACACCTCATCGAATGTCGAGATGACCGTATCGGGATGGGCCGGTATATGCAGACCCGTCATCGTCATGAGACTGAGGAGTCCAATCGTTTTCAATACGACCGTCTTCCCGCCGGCGTTCGGTCCCGTGATAATCAAGCCGCGATAGTCTGTACCGATGGCAAAATCGAGTGGCACAGCGCTTTCTAAGAGCGGATGGCGTACTCGCTTCAATTGGATGCGACCGGTCGCATTCACATGCGGTGTCACGCCATCAATCGACTGACTGTACTTCCCTTTGGCGAAGACCATATCGTACTGGGCAATGACATCGAGCGTCGCCTCGATGTCAGGAAGAACTTCTGCCACGGCTCCCGTCAACGTCGCTAGTACTTGATACACTTCTACCGCTTCTTCTGTACGTTTGACGACGAGTTCGGCGTTCAACTTCGAAATGGCTTCCGGTTCAATAAAGACCGTCGTGCCGCGATTCGATGTGTCCACAATCGTACCCGCCACTTTATGCTTATATGAAGCTTTGATTGGTATGGTGAAGCGGTCCTG
Organism: Exiguobacterium sp. s183; assembly: GCF_018617655.1. Lineage (NCBI taxonomy): Bacteria > Bacillati > Bacillota > Bacilli > Caryophanales > Exiguobacterium > Exiguobacterium sp. s183. The sequence goes on along the minus strand of NZ_JACSKN010000004.1, from coordinate 150,691 downwards.
TTTTTTCGTGACGAATCCGTCTTGAATCATCTCACGATTGGCGGCGCTCTTCAAAAATTTGGCCAACCGTTCCTCAATCCGTCCTTCGAGAATGTCGACTTGTTTTCGAATCCGCTTCAACTCTTTTGATGCCTCATCGACGACCTGACCGGCTCGAATCGCTTGCGTGATGTCTTCTTCGAGTGTTCGCCATTCGCCCATTCCGGCAGCATACGCGGACAAGAGTGGTGCGAAAAATTCATGTTCAAGCATGAATCGCTTCAGCTTGCGCGCGCCACGTAAAAACTCCGCGACTGCTTCGAGCTCGTTTGCTTCGAGTTGAATCCCTCGCTGTAGTTTGCCGATGATCGTCTCCATATCAGACACGCCGATGAATGGGACATGTGACGTCGCATCTAAAATCGCTCGTGCTTCAGACGTTTCTTGCAGACGCTTCTTCACCGTCGCAATATGGCTCGTCGGACGTTGCTGTCTGAGTAGTCGTCTTCCGAATCCGCTGATGCAGAAACGCTCTACTTTTGTCATCAATTCATTGTATTGTAATTTTTCAAATGTTTGTTCGTTCATGTGTCTCTCTCCTCAAATTGTAGAATCGAGATACCGCGCAAACAAAAAAGCGTCGGTCGATGACGACCAACGCAAAAAGACAGACCGGTGTCTGGCAGTTTTTGATGGGCGGTATCTGTAACGGAACATGACGGCATGACAAAAAGACGTGTCATCCGACATTTTTCAGTTCGTTAGGCAGATACAACCTCACTCATCAACATGCAACACCTTTCTTCAATAGATTCGCCCTTACTATACAACAGATTCATCACCTTGTAAAATTTTAGAGAACGCTTTCAAAAAAGACTTGTGTCTCAAATCTACACATGTTATGTTGAACGTGAAGAAACGAATAGCGATCACATGTGACTGATTCGATCAGGCATGGGGTAAGACGTACGGTGCATGCCACCCGTCTATACTCCATGCCTGTTTTGTTTTTCCTCGTTTTGCGTTAAGAAAGGATGTAGAAGATATGCTATGGAATAAGTTAATGAATCGACACAAACCGACACTGCACTCGCCAATGGAAGGAGACGTTATTCCACTCGATCAAGTAGCTGACCCGGTCTTCAGTGAAAAGATGATGGGAGATGGCATTGCCATCACACCAACAGACGGAGCAGTCGTCTCACCAGCTGACGGAGAGATCGTACAAATCGCTCCGACCAAGCACGCCATCGGTATTCGGACCGAGGATGGTGCTGAGATTTTGATTCACGTCGGACTCGACACCGTCGAACTCGAAGGTCGACCGTTCGATCTCCGTGTAGATGTAGGTGACCACGTGAAAACAGGACAGCTGTTAATGACAGCCGACTTGGTCCAAATCCATCAAGCTGGTAAAGACACGGTCACGCCAATGGTCGTGACGAATGGTGGCGCGCTTGCCCATCATTACGCCTTCACATTCACGAAGGAAGCCGTCCCAGGTAAGACGATTGTCGCCCGAGTGGAAGCGTGACTCCGGAACAAGGAGGACACATGATTAAGATCAAAAAGATTCTAAACAACAATGCGGTCATCGTCTCAGACGATGGGGAAGAAAAGATTGCGATTGGACCTGGCGTCGCCTTTAAAAAAGCGAAAAATGACATCGTGAATCCCCATAAAATTGAAAAATTGTTCATCATGCCGGAAAACGACAAGTTTCAACAGTTGTTGAGTCGAATCCCCGTTGAACACTTTACCGTTTCCGAGGACATTATTTCGTACGCAGAAAAACGGCTCGAGACATCATTTAATGAACATATTCACATCGTCTTGACCGACCATATCTCATTTGCCATTGAGCGTGAGATGGAAGGCATCTCACTTCGGAACAAACTGTTGAACGAGATTAAAATCCTTTATCGGAATGAGTACGAGATTGGACTATGGGCGATTGAACATATCGCAGAAAAATTGAACGTCCAAATGCCGAAAGACGAAGCCGCGTTCATCGCGCTTCATATCCATACGATGAAAGTGAAAGGAGGTGATTTACGCAAGACGGTCAAACAGACAACGATTGTCCGCGACATGATTCAATCGATTTCACGACGACTCGATGTATCCATTGAAGAAGATGACTTATCCTATCAACGATTATTAACACATTTACGGTTCGTCATGGATCGGGTCAACCATTACGATCATCACACGATTGATGAAGATATGCTCCGCATGATTCAGACGAAATTCACGTCTGCTTATGCGTGCGCATCTGATGTCGCAACAGAAATGGAAGAGACATATGGCATCGTCTTGCCCGAGTCAGAACTTGGCTATATTACGCTCCACATTCAACGTCTACAAGATCAACACCACCAAAAAGGAGGAAATCAAAAATGATGAACTTTTTCCAACGTCTCGGACGTTCCCTCATGTTGCCGGTTGCCGTACTTCCTGCTGCCGCGATTCTCATGGGGATTGGTTATTGGATTGACCCAGTCGGCTGGGGATCTGAAAACATTGCAGCTGCATTCTTAATTAAAGCGGGTGCAGCGATTATCGATAACATTCCAATTCTTTTCGCAGTCGGGGTCGCTCTCGGAATGGCTAAAAACCGAGATGGCTCTGCAGCACTCAGTGGACTCGTGGCCTTCTTGACCGTCACAACACTACTATCTGCTGGTACAGTCGCCTTATTCCAAGGTGTTGATGTCGAAGCCGTCAACCCAGCATTCGGGAAGATTGCCAACGCGTTCGTAGGGATTCTTTCTGGTCTCGTCGCTGCTTCGATGTACAACCGCTTTAGTCACGTCAAATTACCGGATGCCCTCGCGTTCTTTAGTGGGAAGCGTCTCGTTCCAATCATGACGGCATTCTCGATGATTCTCGTATCGGTCGCGCTCTACTTCATCTGGCCGGTCGTTTACACAGGCCTCGTTGGATTCGGGGAATCGATTTCTAAACTTGGCGCATTTGGTGCCGGACTTTACGGGTTCTTCAACCGTCTCTTGATCCCTACTGGACTTCACCACGCCCTCAACTCGGTCTTCTGGTTCGACGTCGCAGGGATCAACGACATCGGAAACTTCTGGTCGGGTGAAGGTGAGAAAGGTGTAACGGGAATGTACCAAGCAGGTTACTTCCCAACCATGATGTTCGGTCTTCCTGCCGCAGCACTTGCGATGTACCATACAGCGAAGACAAAACGTAAGAAACAAGCGGCTTCACTTCTTCTTGCAGCTGCATTCGCTTCATTCTTTACAGGGGTAACTGAACCACTCGAGTTCTCATTCATGTTCCTCGCACCAGTTCTTTACCTTGTACACGCAGTCCTTACAGGAATCTCGCTCTTTATCGCAGCAACGTTCCAATGGACAGCCGGGTTCGGATTCAGTGCAGGACTCGTTGACTTCGTGTTGAGCTCGCGCTTGCCGCTCGCAAACCAACCGTATATGCTACTCGTTCAAGGTCTCGTGTTTGCAGTCATCTACTACGCAATCTTCCGCTTCATGATTGTGAAGCTCAACTTGGCGACACCAGGTCGTGAACCAGATGAAGTCGTGGATGCAGTCGCAAGTGAAACGACAGACGGCGAAACGAAAGTGGCGCCGGTCGCATCTGCTTCAGGTAACGAATTCTCAGCGATGGCGAACATGATTTATGACGGTCTCGGCGGTGACAGCAACGTCACAGGAATCGAGTCTTGCATCACACGCTTGCGCGTCGACGTGAAGGACATGGATACCGTCAACCAAGATCAAATCAAGAAAGCCGGCATCCCTGGCGTTAAAGTCGTCAGCCCGAATCACATTCAAGTCATCGTCGGCACAAACGTTCAGTTCGTCCTCGATGAGATTGAAAAAATCCGTAGCCACCGCGCCGGATAAACGTCGAAAGCCACCTCATTCAGGTGGCTTTTCTTGTTTTTGTGCATAGTGTTTGTAGAATTGAATGAAATAGTAGAGGAAAATCCACGGCAAGATGTATTGCGTAAGCCACATAATGACACGCATCAATTGCCAAATCGGATTATTCAATACAAAACCTGATAAGAAAATGACGACACAAAATCCAAGGACGAACCCTATGTACTTCTTTTTACCCAACTCATCCACCCCCTTATTTTCCCAGTTCAGTGTAACACAAAGAGCCTGCCGCAACCGGACAGGCTCTGCTCACATTTGACGAAGTCGGGAAATCCGCTCGACTGGATCGGGGTGTGTCGAGAACAGTCCGCTCACTTTCTTCTTAAGTGGATCGGAGAAGTACAGTGGGGCCGAGGCACTCGAGGCTTGCTCGACCGGTGTCTCTACGTTGGCAATCTTCTCAAGCGCCGAAGCGAGGGCATCCGGGTTTCGGGTCAGTTCCGCTCCACTCGCATCTGCTAGAAACTCGCGATTACGTGAGATCGCCATATTGATCAGCATCGCGATGAGCGGGGCTAACACTAATAAAACGAGTCCGATGATGAGGAAGATGGGATTCTGATTTTGATCACGTCGTCCCCCACTGATGCTTCGGAAAAATAACATCCGTGAACCGATATCACTCATGATGGCGATGACCGACACGAGTGCGAGGGTGACCGTCGAGAGTCGCACGTCATAGTTTTTAATGTGTGCGACCTCATGTGCGATGACACCTTCCACTTCCTCACGAGACAATCGCTCTAGTAGCCCCGTCGTGACGGCGACGGCCGCCTTTTCCGGTTTCAATCCCGTCGCGAAGGCGTTCGGCGACGGGTCGTTGATGATAAAGATGCGGGGTATCGGTACTCGCGCGACCATCGCCATGTTTTCGACCGTATGCCATAAAAAGCGGTGTTCTTCCACCGATGTCACCTCTTGTGCCCGATTCATCTTCATGACGATATTCGTGCTCGACATGATGACGATGCCGACATAAAACAAGGAGAACACTGGTGTGAAAATCAAACCTGGGATCGCGTCTCCATAGTTCACATAGGAAATGGCTGCCCCAACGAGAAGGACGAATAAGACAAACCCTGTGACGATGAAGACCGTCTTCACTTTATTCTTTCGAATCTGTTCATAGAGGAGCATACTTGCCACCTCGATTCATCAAAACGAGACGCGAACGTTCTCGCGCTCTTCGGCACGCGCCTCGAGCATATCGCGCTTTTCAAAATGGTGCACAGAGGCAATGATGTTCGTCGGTACCGATTCGATTTTTGTGTTGTACTTCATGACCGTGTTGTTATAGAGCTGACGCGAGTATGCGACCTTGTTTTCCGTCTGCGTCAATTCTTCCTGCAACATCTTGAAGTTCTCGTTCGCCTTCAAATCCGGATACGCTTCACGAAGCGCGAATAGATTTTTCAACGCCCCGCTCAGTTGATCGTTCACCGCCATCTGATCTTGGCGATTTGACTTCTCTCCGAGCTGATTTCTCAGTTCGACGACCTTTGCGAGCGTCTCCTGCTCGTGTTTCGCATACCCTTTCACCGTCTCGACCAAGTTTGGAATCAAGTCATAGCGCCGCTTCAACTGTACATCGATTTGAGCCCATGCCTCATCTACCCAGTTTCGATATTTGACGAGCCCGTTGTACATCGAAAAATAAATGAGTACGAGCACGACAACCGCTACAATCGCAATAATCCACCCCATGTTGGCACCTCATTTCTTCATTTTCTCCTGTATTAATTCCCTTTACTCGTATAAGATAAGCTTAACTTTCATAAAAATTAGCAAATGGTTGCAATTCTTAATGCGTTGATCACAAAGGAGTGTACGCAATGGTTGTCACGAATGCCGAAGTACGTTTGACCGAATTGTTCGAAGAGATGGTGTCACTAAGACGCCATTTTCACCAATATCCAGAGCTATCTTTTCAAGAAGTCGAAACGCCGAAGATGATCGCCTCTTATCTCCGCGAACTTGGGATTGAAGTACGTGAACACGTTGGCGGTAATGGGGTCGTCGGTCGAATCAAAGGCGGTGATGGTCCGACCATCGCGTTACGGGCCGACTTTGACGCGCTTCCCATCCAAGATGTGAAAGACGTTCCGTATCGTTCAAAAGTAAACGGGGTCATGCATGCTTGTGGACACGATGCCCATACAGCGACGCTTCTCGTCCTCGCGAAAGTATTGACCGAGATGGACCTTCCGGGAGACGTCGTGCTGATTCACCAGTTCGCCGAAGAGTTGGCTCCCGGTGGCGCTAAACCGATGATTGAGGACGGCTGTCTCGACAATGTGGATTATATCTACGGCGCGCACATCTGGACACCTCTCCCATTCGGAACGGTCGGCGTCAAAACAGGTCCCGTCATGGCGGCAGCCGATCGCTTTGAATTAACCATCACAGGAAAAGGTGGACATGGTGCGATTCCGCAACATACGGTCGATGCCCTCATGGTCGCCGTGAATGTGGCGAACCATCTCCAACAAGTGGTCAGTCGACGCATCGACCCGCTCGAACCAGCCGTTTTGACCATTGGGACTCTCCATTCCGGTCAAGCGTTCAATGTGATTGCCGAAGAGGCCAAGTTGTCTGGAACCGTGCGTACGTTCACTTCAGAGACGCAAGATAAAATCATCACGGATATGGAACGTATGATTCGTTCTGTCTGTGCTGCGAGCGATGCCGAGTATGCGCTTGACTATATAAAAGGTTATCCAGCCGTCGTCAACTATGTGAGAGAAACAGAATTCGTCCGCCAAAGTGCGAAAGAAACCGTCGGCGAAGACGGTGTCATCGAGATGGCACCACTCATGGTCGGAGAAGACTTCGCTTACTATTTAGAACAAGTACCAGGCAGCTTCTTTTTCACAGGCGCTGGAAACCCTGAACTCTCAGCGATTTTCCCTCACCACCATCCTCGTTTCGATGTGGATGAACGAGCGATGTTACACACGGCTCACATTTTGCTAGGCGCTTTACAGCGTACTTGGATGACACATGAAAAAGAGGATTGATGCAATTGCATCAATCCTCTTCTTTGACTGGTTCTGTTAATTCAGACACGAGCACTTGGTCAACTCGTTTGCCGTCCATATCCACGACTTCGAAACGAAGACCGTACGCTTCGACCACGTCCCCCCGCTTCGGAAAATCACCTAATGCATAAATAACGAGTCCGGCGAGCGTATGATACGAGTTGCGTCCCTCATCGAAGCGATCGTCCCGAATCTCGAACGTTCGTTTCAAGTCCTCGATCCCGAGTAACCCGTCCGCTAAATACGATCCATCCTCACGACGAACCACTTCCGGTGTATCTTCTTCAATCATGACTTCTCCGACGATTTCTTCCAAAATATCGAACAGCGTGACCATCCCAAGGAATCCACCGTATTCATCTAAGACGAATGCGATCTCGACACCATTTTTCTGCATCATCTGAAGCACTTGGCTCGCTTCACGTTGTTTTGGCACGATAAGCGGTTGCTTGATGCGCTTTAAAATTTGTGACGGTTCACGCAATGTCGGTAACGTCAAAATGTCACGCACATCGATATATCCGACAAAGTCGTCGAGTGAGTCGCGACCGACTGGTAACTTGTTATGCTTACTCTCGTAAATCGATTTTTTCATGTCATCCATGTCATCCTCTAAGTCGACCCATTCAAGCGTCGTCCGAGGTTGCATGAGCTCATAAATCAATTGATCGTGGAACGCAAAGACGCGTTCGACTTGTTGCACTTCTTCATGGGCGAACTGACCTTGCTGAGCTCCTTCAAAGAGAAGCTGTTTAATCTCAAGCTCAGTCTCTCCACTCGTTTGTTCTGCCTTTAATCCAAGGAGTTTGAATAAGAAGAGCGTCGATTTCGATAAAATCCAAATGAATGGGCGCATCAACTTACTGAATAGATCGAGCGACGGAATGATTGCCATCGTTACTTTTTCAGGCGAGACGAGCGCAATCCGTTTCGGGACCAATTCACCAATGATGAGCGACAGATACGTAATAATCGTAACGACGGCCACATAAGCAACGGTTCCGGCATACTGCGTACTCATTCCGGCTTGTTCAAATGCCGATGCGAGCGGTGCCGAGAAGCGTGCGCCCCCGTATGCCCCGTTAATAATCCCAATCAATGTGATTCCGACTTGAACGGTCGACAACAAATCTGTCGGGTCTTTCGAATAATGAAGCGCAATCTTGGCACTTCGTTTCCCTCGATTTGCTTCAACCTCAAGTTTTGCAGGCTTCGATGAGATGAGCGCAATTTCTGTCATCGCAAAAATCCCGTTCAACACAATCAAAAACAAAACAATCAACAAATCAATCACTATGGAAGAATCCACTTTTTTCATCACCTCAGCTATTTTTAAAACCATACTGCTTCATTTTAACAAAAAATCGTTACCAACCTGTACCCGTTTTGCTCGAAAAAATAGCCACTCCTTATGAAGTGGCTTCGTTGACAGCTTGTTTGGCGATAGCCGCCGTCTGAGACTGTTTAAAGAGAATAACCCCGACGAGCAGGACCGTAAGCCCAACGACTTGTCCAGCCGATAACGTAATTTGAGGCATCCCGAAAGCGCCATACAAATCGACGATTAACGCCCAAATGAGTTGTGACACGAGGATGAGTGACACGGACAAAGTCGGTCCAAGCAGCTGGATGCTCCGCATGACACAATACACGACACCGACGCCAAGCAATCCACCGAGCCAATAGATTGGCGACACATCACGCAATCCGGAAAGATTGCCTCCGAATAACAGTAACGGGATGATGGAACCGACCAATCCGACGATGAAGACCAACACTGTCGTCGCCCATGCTCCTAAATTTGTATTCATTTTTGCATTGACCGCTGCCTGTACACTAATGAATGCTCCGGCCACTGCTGAACAGATGATCCCAAAAATCATATAATCTCTCCTTACTCATAGAACATACCGTTCGCACGTTCCTTCAATCGTTCACTATTTAATATGACAACTTCTTTTCTCGTTCGCGTGACCAATCCTTCATCGACGAACGCCTGCAACGTCCGATTCAAATGACGATAACTCGTCCCAAGCCATTCGGCGACTTCTTTACGCTTCAGTTGACTCATCTCAGCTTGAAACAGCTCGTTACCCGATTCACTAAGGGAAATCAAATAGCCCGCCAACCGTTCTTCAAGTGTCGACATGAGATGATTGGATGAGGCGTTCGCCTCGATGAACAGTTTTTCGGACACCCCACGCAATAGGTGTTCCGTGAATTCGACCGTACGATTATGACGACGAAGTGCCTCAAACGGAATCCGTAAGCAGGTTACCGAACCAACCGCCTCGACAGTATGCAATACGTTACGACCACTCGCATATTCGATGTCTCCAATGAGCGTCGGCGCAGCTTTCAAACGAAGCAAGCGCAACTTCCCTTCTTCACTGAGTGTATAGATTTTGACACGTCCTTCGAGCACGACGAACAAGGATTCAATGTGTTGATTGTTCGAACAAAGCATTGTACCGGATTCATAAGTGACTAAAGAAGAAGCTTCAAGCGTTTCGTTAGAAAAAAGGTGATTCCACTGCAATCTTGTCAGTGCATCCATCATATTCATCATGAGAATTGAACTCCTTACGCGAATGTATAGATTCCGATCCCGACGACCATCAAGACGAGTCCCATGACCTGTCCCGTATTCATCGGCTTCCGTTTGACACCAAACCAACCGTTCAAATCGATGATAAAGGCGCCTAGCAATTGTGCCACAAGCAGGACACAGATTGCCCACGTCACACCAAGTTGTTGAATCGCTGTCAGTTCGCCGAAGACGACGAATACACCGAATAGTCCACCTAGACTATAATACCAAGGGACACGTTTGAAAGCTGTCATGTCTGCATCTCGTTTGAAAAAGTAAATGACGAGCGCTAACAGAAGTCCGACAAAATGGACGATTGTGACAGACATCCACGCCCCTACCGCATCTCCTAGTTTGGCATTAAAAATTCCTTGTAAAGCAATAAACGTACCAGATAGTATGGCAAATATAATTCCCATGTCATTCCCCTCTCTCTTCGTCTGACTGTACAAAAAGAATGACCGCTTGAATAGGACATATGTCCAAAAATAAAAAGCAACTTCGAATAACCGAAGTTGCTTTATCTATTTATCCTAGCAATTTGACAAGTTCTTTTCCGACTGCTTCAGAAGACTGAGGGTTTTGACCTGTGACGAGTCGCTCGTCGACTGCCACATTCACTGCCCAGTTGTCGGCTCCTTTGAACTGTCCGCCTTGATTGCGTAGTCCCGTCTCAAGTAAGAATGGTACAGCAGAATCGAGTTGCATTTCTTTTTCTTCTGCGTCCGTGAATCCTGTCACTTGTTTATCTTTGACGAGTGGTTCATCGTTGCTCAGTTTCACATTGACCAATCCAACTGGTCCGTGGCAAACGGCACCGACAATATTTCCACTCTCATAAACGTTACGAATAACGCGTTGTAGCGTTTCATTTTCTGGGAAATCGACGACTGTCCCATGACCACCTGGCAAATAAATTGCGTCATACGACTCGTCTGCGACTTGATCAAGTCGCGCTGTGTCTTTGAGCAACTCGCGTGTATTTAGAATGTCTTCTGACAAGCCATCTTCTAAACTATTTGCATCGATTGGCACGTCTCCACCTTCGATACTCGCGACCGTCACTTTGTATCCTTCTTTTTCAAATAACAAGTAAGGCACGGCAAACTCTTCAAGCCAAAGTCCCGTTGCGTGGCCATTTGATAATTGATTCGCTGACGTCGTGACAATCAGTACATGTTTCGACATACTCAATTCCTCCTTCAATAATGAACATACGACACTATTGTTCCCGATTCATCATCCGTTAAACCTTATGAACTGCCTCACCGTCATCAGGTAGTTCTTTTTTTGACCTGGTGATTTATTCGTCCTGCCTTTTTTCCACATCCTTTTATACTGTAGATGAATCGACACTTAGACCTATGAAGGGGATATCTCGTATGACGAAACGAATGAATGACTGGGGGTTTCTCATTGTTGTCGCCATCATCATCTTGTTGCTTGTGCTCGGTCAGTTGCCAATCTTCATGTAATCTTCACGGTATTCCTTCACAAACTGTAGTATGATGTCGTTGTAAGCACTTACACTAAACCCGATATGAAAGGATGAAGTTTACTATGTCAGAACGTATTTTCATCAGTCCGGCTAAGTATGTGCAAGGGAAACAAACGATTGATCGCATCGGAGAGTATGTCGCTCACTTCGGTTCAAACGCTTTACTCATCGCGGATGACGTCGTCTGGGAATTGGTCGGTTCGCGTGTGACACATTCACTGCAGGCGAGCAATATTGAGGCGACGAAAGCAGATTTTGTCGGTGAGGCATCGAAGCATGAAATCACTCGAATCGCCACAGATGTCAAAGAGAGTGGCACCGCGTTCGTGATCGGTCTCGGTGGTGGTAAAACGCTTGATACAGCAAAAGCGGTCGCAGATGAATTGGATGCGCGCATCGTCATTGTACCGACGATTGCTTCGACAGATGCACCGACGAGCGCACTTTCAGTCATTTACACAGATGAAGGCAATTTCGAAAGTTATCGTTTTTATAAAAAGAATCCAGACCTCGTTCTGGTGGACACCGAATTGATCGCACAGGCACCGCCGCGCTTCCTTGCATCAGGCATTGCCGATGCTTTGGCGACGTGGGTCGAAGTCCGAAGCGTCCTTTCATTCGGAGGAAAGACGATGGCCGGTGGTGTCCCGACGCTTGCGGCGGAAGCAATCGCCGAACGTTGTGAAGAAGTATTGTTCACGTATGGTATTCAAGCGTATGAAGCCGTCAAGGCAAAAGTCGTTACACCTGCGCTCGAAGCCATCGTTGAAGCCAATACCCTATTGAGCGGTCTCGGCTTTGAAAGTGGTGGTTTGGCTGCAGCCCATGCCATTCACAATGGATTTACCGCGTTAGAAGGGGACATCCACCATTTGACGCACGGTGAAAAAGTTGCATTTGGAACACTTGTGCAACTCGCACTCGAAGGACGTCCTCAAGAAGAATTCGAGCAGTACGTTGCATTTTATATGGCACTCGACTTGCCGGTCACACTCGAAGATATCAAATTGAAAGATGCATCTCGAGAAGATATCTTGAAAGTCGGAAAAGCCGCCACGGCAGAAGGCGAAACGATTCATAGCGGTTTTGATGTCACGCCAGAAGAAGTTGCAGACGCCATCATCGCAGCTGATCGATATGCCCGTCTTTATCAAGAACGGTTATAAAAATAGCGAGAGGAAGCTCACACGGCTTCTTCTCGCTGTTTTTTGGTCGGGATGAACGAAAGGACAATCCCAACCCCCATACAACTGACTGTCAGGAAAAAGAAAGTCAGCTGGTTCATATAAATGATATTCGTGAACTGGTTCCACCCTTCGGCGAAAGACTCATTCGTAGATAAACGAATCCCTTCCCGAAGAGACGTCGCTTGCGATTGATTGGTCACCCAGGCAATCCCGGCCATGATGAGACTACCCAAACCTAACACGATTCTCCCCATCGGTCGCACGGATGCCGTGACTCGACGTGTCATAAGAACCGTAATCCAAATGAACAATAACAGAAACGGCCATCCAATCAAGAGCACAATCCAGTATATATTCCCTTCGCTCGGTGTTTCCGAATACGGGGTTGTCATTACTTCACCAAGCTTAAAGATTACAAACGCGATCAACGTCACGATAAACCATGCTTTTATTAACTTCTCCATCTCAACACCTCGTCCTTAGTATAGCAAAAACACCGTATGCGTCTGCATACAGTGTTTAGTCTTTCGGGCGGACGACGTAGTAAATCAAAATGACGAGCCACGTCCACACTCCTGTAAAAATTCCGATAATCCCGACGATGAAGAATCCGAGCGGAATCATCGATTTCGTTCGATTGTAGTCCTTCCACATATTCGATAGCCCTTTAATATTAAAGTATAAAAAGGCAAAGAACAGGACGAGCAACAACAGTGGTAATCCAAATAAGACTTCCATTCGCTCACTCCTTTCTACGATCTCATTCGTTATGTTTATTGTATCGGATTTGACTCCTTGCTTCATCGGACCCAAGCTGTATCCTCATCCGACCTGAGGATGGATAAAAGATGCTCAGTCCATCAAGAAAACGGGAAAAGGAACATCATCTAACCCACGAGGAGGCGTTTTGCCATGAAGTCCCTGCGTATCTTGATTATTTGTCTGCTCCTGTTGCAAGCTTCGCCGGTGACAGCGGCATCATCGTCCCCACAACCAGGTTATACCATCAAAACAACCTACCTATACGGTCGTGCAATGCAATCTTCACCTGTGTTGAAGGCGTTACGAACGAATGTCCCTATCCGTTACACCACGTATAACCGAAGTTGGTCCAATGTCTATATCGGGAGTACAAAGTACTTCACTCCGACCACTAACCTAAAAGCCGGCATCCCTAAAATGCCAACGGCCGACCGGTTACGACTCGTCAATAAAACAAATGGGCTCCCGTCCACTTATCGTTCCCCACAACTTGTGACCTTAACCGTCCCAACTGTTTATCAAAAAGGTAGTGAACGTACACTGATGACAGCGGAAGCCGCTTATGCGCTAGCGAAATTGTATTACGCAGGTCGAAAGCAAGGTCATACGTTATACGCACTCAGCGCCTATCGCTCCTATTCAACTCAAAAATCGCTATATACCTACTGGGTCAATACGCGCGGAGTCGCATACGCTTCAAAATATGTCGCCCGTCCCGGATACAGTGAACATCAAACCGGTCTAGCGGTGGATATGACGAGTCAACGTATGCGTCTAGGATTATACGCTTCCTTTGACCAATCGCCTGAAGGAAAGTGGATGATTCAAAACGCCCATCGTTACGGCTTTATCGTCCGTTATCCGAAAGGAAAAGAAAAAATCACTGGATACAATTATGAGCCATGGCACTTGCGCTATGTCGGGGTAACCGAAGCGACGATGATGAAGCAGAAGAACTGGGCGTTTGAAGAATGGTGGAGCAAACGTTGAGTGAGCATCCTTTTTTAGACATTTCCCTGTTCACGGTATAATGGAATCATCTTATTCGTATAGGGGGACATGCGGGATGTGGATTGTTATGAATAAACTAGACGTTGAAAAAGGAAAAGTCGATGCTGTCAAATCGCGTTTCGAGACGACAAAAGGAATCGAAGCGATGGATGGCTTTGTCCGGATGCAAGTGTTGACGGATACGTCCGATGCAGCAATGGACCATGTGGTCATCATGACCACATGGCGGGATGCGGCAAGCTTTGAAAATTGGCGCGACAGCAATGCCTACAAGCACGCCCATAAGAAACGAGATGACGGGACGTCGGAAGTAAAACCGATCGTCCTCGGCAACACCGTGACCCAATATGAGGTCGCGATTGAACACCTCGCCTCAACGGAGCGCGTTTAATAAATCTTGAGGACGGATGATTCCAAGTAGCGTTTCATCTGGACTACCAGTCTCCGTAATCAGGAGGGCGTCGTATCGTGCGCCCTCTTTCATTTGCGTGAAGCAGTGTTGTGCCTCAATCACTGTCGCATCTTTTCGAATAAATCGATACCGATGCATATGCGGATCATGATGGAGAACATGCTTCACGCGAACTCCTTTGAGTGATAAGTTGGTTCCGTCGATCGTCTCGGCCAACCAACTGGTCACTCCTTTTTTCGTCAGAAGACCACGCCAAGAACCGTTGTCGTGATATACGGGAAACTGTGAGTAATTTTTATCGCGAATCTCTCGGAGCACCTCCGTCAAAAAATCTTCGGACTGAAACGTCACCACTGATTTCGCAAACAACGGGATGACGAGACGTGGATGAAGCAGTTCCCGTTCCACCTCTAAAATCAATTCGACGAGCGACTCGTGAGGCTCCGCGATAATAAAATCGGGTTCACGCCGCTCATGGACGATTGCATTTCGCAGTTGACTCATTTGATGTAAATCTTCTTTATACCGATCGATGATTGGATTTTGTTTCGCTAACCGATTCACCATATTGCTAAAACTGAAATGCTGGCCATCTCCCATCTCTCGACTCAAGTAGTCCTCGATTCGATGGTAGGATGCCAAAAATTCTTCAGCACGACTCATGTGACCACCCTCCTTAACGATACATGTATACCCTCTTTTTCATCGTTTCAGCAGGAAACCGTCCATTCATCCCGAATGACATAGAAATCATCTTGATCATCAAGGAGGGCTGTCATGGCGACTTCAGTTCAATCCACATCCCCATCTTCACAACAGTCGACATTTCGCGCGGGACTGCGAGCAGGTATTCCCGTCGCCATTGGATATATCCCGATTGCCATCGCCTTCGGTCTTTTGGCAAAATCGTTTGATCTGCCAAACGTGATCACGTTGTCCATGTCGTTTTTTATCTTTGCAGGAGCGAGTCAGTTTATCACCGTGCAATTGCTGATGACCGGTTCGATGTATTGGGAAATCATTCTGACGACGTTCATTCTAAACTCTCGTCATTTTTTAATGTCCGCCTCGTTGTCGCAACGAATCGATACAACGTCTCGCAAGCTTTTAGCAGCCATTGCGTTCGGTGTCACCGATGAAACATTCAGTATCGCATCCACCCGAAAAGAGGCACGTTCTGGTCTGTTCGTTCTCGGATTGAATACGATTGCCTTTCTCGCTTGGAACATCGGTACTTGGATTGGTGTCTTTCTCGCTTTCGGTCTTCCCGGCACGTTACAAGCGAGCATGGGCATTGCGCTATATGCGATGTTCATCGGGTTACTCGTCCCGTCCTTGACGAATCGCCCTGTCTTCGTTGTTGCGAGTTTCGCCATCGTCATGCAAGCGGTGCTTCATTGGATGATCACGCCGTTCTTTCCGATTTCAGATGGAATTCGGATCATCATCGCGACTGTCGTCGCAGCCGGAATCGGTGCTTTTCTATTTAAGGAGGGTGAGGTCTCATGATGTCCTTATTTTTGCTCGTCCTAGGGTTGGCGCTCGTCACGTATCTTCCTCGCCTCGTCCCGCTACTCTGGTTAAAGGAATTGGCGTTACCGGCATATATGAAACGATTTCTTTCCTTCATCCCGTATGCGGTATTGGCTAGTTTGATTTTTCCGGGAGTCTTGTCTTCGACGACCACTACGACGTCCGCTTTGTTCGGAGGAGTGGTTGCTACGATGCTTGCGCTACTCCGCGTCAATCTCGTCGTTGTCGTTATCGGAGCCGTATTCGGTGTGTACGCATTCCAAACTCTATTCTAAAAGGAGCCGCACACGAGGTGCCGCTCCTTTTTATGCAGATATCGCTTGTCGACGAAGCCTTACGAATACGTCTACAAATTCGCTGTCCCATTGCGTGCCACGACCGCTCTCTAAAATAGAGAGTGCCTTTTCCATCGGCATCCCAGAGCGATAAGGCCGATCAGACGTCATGGCGTCATAAGCATCGGCAATCGCCATGATTCTTCCGAACAATGGAATATCGACCTCACTTAAGCGGTCCGGATACCCTTTGCCGTCGATTCGTTCATGATGCGACCGAACCCCGGCCAAAATCGGTTGAAGGGATGCCGGTAAATGAATTTGACTCAATATATGAATGCCAATCGTCGGATGTTCCTGAATTTTTGAGAACTCTTCGTCTGTCAATTTTCCTTCCTTCAGCAAGACATCATCACGAATCCCGATTTTCCCGATGTCGTGAAGAAGTGCAGACTTATTGAGTAAATCGATTTGTTCCTTTGGCAAATGAAGCGCACGGGCAAGCTCTACCGAGTACATCGCCACACGTTCTGAATGACCGGCCGTATAAGGGTCACGTGCATCGAGGGTTGCCGCGAATAAAATGAAGAGACTGTCCAACAGTTGCGCATTCTCTTGTTCACGAGCGTTCACCGTCTCGACCATTTGGTTGAACCCACCAATCAATTGGGCGAACTCATCTAAATAGGGGTTTTCGATTTTTTGGAGTCGTCCTGATTCCATCTGCTCGATTCCCGACGTCAAGAGTCCAATCGGGCGTTTGATATTGTCATAGAGTAAGAAACTACATAACACTGCAATCCCAACGATAATGACAAGAATCACGAACGCCCAATTCCAATATGTATCCGTCCGAGTCGAGGTCGACAATTGAACGCTCGAGGCCAACATAAACAACATGATTGGAAAGACACCCGTAATGAGCATGCTAATCAATAATTTAGTTCGGACACTGAATGACCGATATGTTGCATGGATAGGCTGATGATAAAGTTCGAAGTGCCTTTCTTTCATATACACGAGTAGCGGTTCCACCGACCGTACCGTCAAAAAGTACTCAATCAACGCGTGCAACACGGCAATCATGACGGCACCGATGGCAGCTAGACCAATCAAACGATACGGTAAATCAATCCAGCCATTGTAAATACATATGGTCGTCAAAGCGATTGACGGAATGGATAATCCAAATAAATGAGGACCCAAAATTCGCTCGACCGTTAAAATTGGGAAGCGGCTCGCTTGTTCGAACGCCGACGCCAATTCTTGTATCGTCGGAGACTCAGTTGCAAAAAACCGTCGGATCGGTCGAATATGTTTACGATACAAAAGAAGTTCTGACGTAATCATGACAATTCCCGAACCGAACATAATGGCCAGAAGTAGTCCGATTTCACGAACTGACAAATCAAGCGTCTGAAAAATGAAAACGCCCCCCACACCAAAAACCGCTAATCCTGAGCCAATCACATAGTTCACAACGAGTGTTCGTTGAAATCGTTCAAACATCCCTCTCACCTCTGTCACTCTTTTCTTTATCTATCGACCAGATTCCTTTCAAAGTTGAACACAAAAAACGGACCTCCACATGGGAGATCCGTGAAAGAATCAATTAAGGGCGTAACGGACCATCGTTGTCGTCAAGTGAACGATTGTCTTGATCTGGAGTGATATTGTCGTGGAACGGATTTGGTTCCGGTCCGTTTACGTGATCTTCCGTTGAATCATGAACGTCTCGCTTCACTTCGTTCTTCGATTGTTCCGCTTCCTGCTTCGACTGCTCAACACCTTGTTTGGCTTGCTGTTTCGCAGCTTCCGCTTCGCGACTCATCTGTTCTTTTTCTTTTTCGAGTCCTTCTTTTGAAACTTCCGTCTCATCAATACGGTGCTCCGCTTTTTTCAAGTAGCGTGCTGCCGTCTCGCGACCGCCAAGCCCGAAAGCAAGACCGAAGGCGAGGGCAACGGCTCCAAGAATAAGAAGGAAGGCCGTATTGACAATCATCGGCGCGATGCCGAGCTGGCTGATGGCCATGAAGAAGACGAGTCCGAGAATCGCATATTTCGCTACGTAACGAAGCGCACTCGGTTGTCCTGCGCCATCGACAAGAACACTTCCGACCAAACGTTCTGCCATGTTAGCTAACCAGAAGCCGACCGCCAAGATGATGAGTGCCGCAATCACCATTGGCAAGTAAGCGAAGATTGCAGTGGCGAGAGACGCCATGAACTCGAGATTCGCCACCTGAAGTGCTTCAGATACGAAGAGTAAGATGACGATCACTTGTACAATGACACCGACCACTTGGGCGATCGACATCGAAGATGCTCGTTCCCCGAAGCCCATTTTATGAGCCAATGAATTGACGCCAAGGTTCTCAAGGAGTGATACAACGACACCCTTCAACCATCTTGCCACGAATACACCGACGAGGACGAGGACGATTGCGACAAGGATGTCTGGAATCATGACAAGAACATCATTGAGCATCGCAATCGCTGGTTCCGAGATTCCTCGAATATCAAGCGCTTCAAGTGCCGAAATCGTGACCGGAATCATGATGAAGATGAACACGATTGTACCGATTGCTTTCGCAAGACTCGATCCCTTCACATAGTCAGAAAGATGGAATCGCTCTGCCAATCGATCTAATCCTGCTGCTTCAAGGAACTTCGTCAAAATGTCACGTACAATCTTCGCGACAATATAACCGATTGCGAAGATGAGCGCTGCTGCGACAAGCTTCGGAATGAATCCAAGGAAACTGTTCAACAAGTCTTCGAATGGTCCGCTGACCCCACGAAGTCCCAATGCGTCAAGTACAGCCGGTAATGCCAATAAGAGAACGAGATAGAAGACGATGTTCGCGACCGTATCGACCCATTTCGTTTGGTTGACACTTGTCGATTCTTGTCCCGTTTTTTCCATCAACTTGCTTAAATTCAAGCGGTGCCCCGCCATTTGAATCCCTTTTTTCAAAAGGGTAGCGATGACCCACGCAACGAGTAAAATCAAACCTGCTTTAATGACACCGATAATCAACCCAGAGAATCCTTCATAAATCTGACTGAACGGCTCCGTAATTGCAGGGACATTCATGAATTCAAAGATGATCAGGAATGCGAGAAGTAACACCCCAAAGAACACCACTTTTGCAATAATGCGTTCAGGTGTCCATTTATCTCCTTTTTCCCCCTCTTTTTTGATACCTGCCCGCTCATCGAGTCGTGCCTTCTTCAATGCTTTTCGTGTCACGTTTTCCAATACTTTCGCCAAGATATAACCGACTACGAGAATAACAATTGCTAGTAAAAGTTCTGGTAGCCATGACATGAACGAATTGAAGTTATACGTTGTATTGTTCACCGAATCTTCCTCCTTTTTTTATGAAATGATTGCTTTTCCTTAACAGTGCTATTTCTTAAATACCTATATTTCAAAATTATCAAACATTATGCACATGACAACTCGTTTACATCACTATTACGATTCAGTGGAAATGGGTAGGTAAGTTAAGAGAGAAATCGTGTCAAATCACGTGAGATATGATACGAATAACATGAGAAGTCATTTTAGGAGGAATTAAAATGAACATCGCTTTAGTGGCTCACGACAAAAAGAAAGACGATTTGATTGTTCTCATTAAAACGTATGCACATATTCTAGAAAAGCATCAATTGTTCGCAACAGGTACAACCGGTAAGCGAATTGCGGAAGCGACCGGGTTACCCGTGCATTGTTTCCGCTCAGGACCGCTTGGAGGAGACCAAGAAATTGGAGCTGCCGTCGCACGTGGTGAGATGGATATGATTATCTTCTTCCGGGATCCACTGACTGCCCAACCTCACGAACCAGACGTGAGCGCATTGATGCGTCTTTGTGACGTGTATTCCATCCCCCTTTCGACAAATATGGGAGGAAGCGAGATTTTGATTCGAAGCATCGAACAAGGTGATTTCGAGTCGCTTAAACTTTCTCATAATGACGAACCACCTGCGTGACCATGACAAACCAAGAAAGGAGAGGAATCTCCCTGGAACCGAATATGATTCATGACCCGAACGTCCAACAGTTCTTTAACGAAGTACGTCATCGCCTGATCGAACTGCTTGGAAATGAGGCGGAGGCGGACCGTCTCTTACTGGCACTCGCCGGCTATATCCGTCATGCAGAAAAAACAGGACAGTCGTTAGACGGTCTCTTAAATCAAGACCCCCACGAATACGCCCGTTTCCTCATCGAACAACCCGAGACGAATGAAGAATATCGTCGTCGTTACCACGTCTTGATTGAGGCCTCAGATGAATTAAAACCTCATGAAAAAGTCCAAGCGAATCGAGATTTTGACTGGGCCATCAATCAGCTTGATGAAGCAAAACTGTCATTAAAAGAAATTGAGGTCCGAGATCTTGCTTTCCTCGCCTATACAAAAATCGAGGCACTCAAATCATCACGTACAATTTGGAACCGATTCGGATGGTTGCTTGGTATGATTTTGGCATTCTCCTATGCGAACTTACTGCTCGTCATCGATGATGTATTCAGTGGGCGCTTATTCACCGCCCCGATGTCGACATATCCGGTAGACTATCTCGCATTCCTGTTACCTGTTCTCGTGACCGGTGCCATCTTCGGTATATTGACCCGTTTTCGGCACCATGTCCACACGCTCGGAAGAAGGATTGCGTTCGCCTTACTCATTGTCATCGTCTACATCACATCAATCTTTTTGATTCAACCGATTTTAATGACGCTCGGTTGGTCGTTTATCATTCAATTGACTCCACTGTATGCGCTGATTTTATTGGCAATTAGTGGCTTCATGGCCATTTGGACATTAATTGAATTCGTCTGGAAGAGCACACGTTGTTCGCTCGGGGACGACACACTCATGCTTTATTACTAACCACGCCACTCCTTTCAGAGGATGGCGTTTTTTGTTTCAATTTTGGATAGAACGGAAATTACTCCTATTGTGACGCTATTTGAAGATTGACCAAAATATAAGGAGGTATTCGATGTCAGAACGTAAAATGATTGGTCTGTTTCAGACGGAACAGGAAGTCATGCATAAAGTAGACGAGTTGAAGGCTGCAGGGGAAGCTGAGAAAAATATGCATGTCGTTGCCAAACGAGATGGGGAAATCTCCGCATTACGTGACCATACGGATGTAAACGCCGAGGCTGGGGTTCGAGATGTAAATTTACTCGATCGCGTCAAAGCATTTCTGCATGGGAGTGATCGCATACGTGACGAACTCCGAAACATGGGACTCAGCGATGCAGAGGCAGAAGAGTATTATGATGCCATCGATGAAGGACAACTTTTACTTTATATCGATCGTCATTCATATGACCGCTATCCGAACATGTACAAAAAAGATAGCGAACTCGATCATGACAAAGGAGAAAAGGCGGATGGCATCGCGTTTGATGCGAAACCATTCAACGACCATGACGAAGAACCAAAAGGTACAAAGGATGACCCGATTGTACGTGGCCATTCCGGCTTAGAAGACCATCGACGACTATAAGGAGGAACACAACCATGAACGAAAAACAATTTATCAGTATGCATGATACACAGGACGCAGCACTCGGGAAAATTGAAGAATTACGAGCAAAAGGATACGAAGATTCGCACATTTACGTCATCACAAAGCATGAAGACAACGTATCGATTTTGAGACGTGATACAGATGTTCATACGGAAGCTGCACATCAGGCAAGTTGGTTTGATAAAGTTCGGGCTTTCTTAAGTGGTCATGAAGATGTTCATGCCGGCTTACGAAACATGGGACTCAGCGAGGAAGAAGTGAAACGTCACTATGACGATGTAGAGGCCGGTAAAATTCTCGTATACGTCGACGAAGACTTTGAAC
The DNA here is from genome assembly GCF_018617655.1 of Exiguobacterium sp. s183. Classification (NCBI taxonomy): domain Bacteria; kingdom Bacillati; phylum Bacillota; class Bacilli; order Caryophanales; genus Exiguobacterium; species Exiguobacterium sp. s183. The sequence goes on along the minus strand of NZ_JACSKN010000004.1, from coordinate 128,597 downwards.
GTCGTCATCAGGACGGGGTGACGGTTGACGCGAAACCGTATCAAGACGCATCCTCCACCCATCTCGGTAGTCACACAGACGACGGATTGGAAATCGACTCGAAACCGTACCATGAGGCCAAGACCGTCGACCCAAGTCACCCGGTAGACCCGGAGCAAGACAAGCTTGATAAAGAAACAAAGAATCCTGACCGAGAAGAAAAACTACGCGGTCTCGATGATCGTGCGTATCGAAACGATGTCGAAGACCCAGACAACATTCGACGCTTTTAACATGACAAAGAGCCTGACGCACGCGTCAGGCTCTTTGTCATGTTAAACGATTCTTCGGTTCCTTTCCTTCCAGCACGTTCACGATGGCATCTCGGTTCAACGCCATCATCGCGAGACGTGTCCGAATCGAGGCACTCCCGATATGCGGTAGTGTCGTCACGTTCGGAAGCGTCAATAGCGGATGATCCAAGTCGACCGGTTCTTTCGTGAACACGTCGAGGCCAGCCCCCCAAATCTTTTTCGCCTTGAGCGCCTCATACAACGCCTGTTCGTCGATAATCTCTCCACGAGCCACGTTGATGAAAATCGCTGTTTCTTTCATCTTGGCAAACTCATCTGCTCCAAGCATTCCACGCGTCTCGTCCGTGAGTGGTGCGAGAACGACGACGAAATCAGATTGCGTCAACAGTTCATCGAGCTCCGCATAGGTGAAGCCATACATCGACTCCGACTCGTGACGACGCGTCCGGTTGTGATACAGCACCTCCATATCAAACCCTCGTGCCCGCCGTGCGACCGCCTCACCAATCCGTCCCATACCAATAATGCCAAGCTTCGCTTGATAGAGGTCCATCCCGACATATCCCATCGGCAGCCAAGATTTCCACTCGCCAGCACGTAAATCACGCTCTGCCTCACCGAGACGCCGTGCCGTCATCATCATGAGTCCAAACGTCAAGTCCGCCGTCGTTTCGGTCAAGACGTCCGGAGTGTTCGTCACGATGACTCCCTTCTCTTTCGCTGCGTTCAAGTCGATATTGTTATAGCCGACAGCCAAGTTGGAGACGACCTCTAAATTCGTGGCACGTTCAAACACTTCGCGGTCAATCGTGTCACTGAGCATCGTCCATAGTGCATGTGCACTTTCCACCTCTTCTAGAAGAACCTCACGTGGGACACTCTGCCCCTCATGTTCCCACATACGCACATCATAATGGTCACGAAGTGGCGCGACTGCTTCTTCTGGCAAGCGTCGCGTAATATAGATTCGTTTTTTCATCTTTCTCCCCCTCTCTACACTTACTTGTAGTCTAACAAAAGGGATCGTTAGGATGGTTGATTCGACTTCGGATTTTGTTTCAAGAACTGTTCAAACAACGAACCGAACTCTTGATTCAACAACTGCTCGATTGTTTTTGAGGAGTCCATCGCATTTCGATAGGCAATTTCGTTGATGGCGAGTCCGATTGCCCACGTGATTCCTGAGGCAACCGTCGCATTGATGACACCGGCTGCCGCATTCGCTCCCGGGAAGAACTTCATGACATTCAATAGAATCGTTTTCGATAACGTACGTCCGATTTGTGGGATAATCGTGCTTCCAATGAGCGTCTTCAGTAAATCATCACTCGCCTTCACGCCCCAATAGCGAAACAGATGGACGCTCATCGTCACTTGAATCGGTGTCAAGGCCACGGCATCGGCAAACGGAAGCGGGACTGCAGCGGCCGTTCCTGCGCTCGCCACATAGCCTGAGATGATTCGATTCGCTTTCTTCCGTTTCAACTTGAGCATCGCTTCACTCTCTGCCTGAATCTCCATCAAGAGTCCTTCCTGCAAAGAAGCGTCTAGCTGTTCGACCGACCACACAATCAATCGTTCCCAATCGACATACTGTCGTAACGTCTCATCATTTAATATTTCCGAAGAAATACTGACTTGGAATACGGATTCCTCTGATACGACCTCATCTAGTTCACTTCGTAGCGCCGTCAGTTCATCTAAATCAACTTGGTCAATCTGTGTAAATAAGACAGCGACAGCAGTCGATTCACGAAGACGATGGATCAGTGTCTTGTCGAGTGGTGTGACACGTTTTGTCGCGGCGTTGATTGTGTACCAAACGAGATGGATTCGTTCGGATGCTTCTTGTTTCTTTGCGTTCTCCACAAACCCGATGACTTCTTCCTCGTAATGTTGTTGGCGGGCACTCCCAATCTCGTACCCTTCGCTATCAAACAACGTGACCGCAATATCGTCACTCTTATATTGATGGATTCCCCGAGTGACGGGTTCCCCTGCCGCCACCTTTGTCAAATCTCGACCAAACACATGGTTCACGACCGAACTTTTTCCCGCTCCCGTCGCCCCTGCGATGAGGATGTTTGGTTTCTTTACATTTCCACGAAGTCGCTCGAGCTCTGCTTTCAAATCATAGTCTTTAAAATCAAACCGCTTTGTCGATTCCATTCTCGTTTCCCCCTTTATGAGTTGAGCGTTTGCCCTAGCTGACGCATCTCGCGCTCAAAGCCACGTCGAATCTCTTCTTCAATCGTTTGTTTCACAGATGTGTATTGCTGATCGATGGCCTTTTTGATGCCTCGTTCTGCCGTTCGGCGCTTGAATGCCCAGTAAATGAAATGCACTCCGGGAATCATTCCGAGAACCATCTTCCTTACCGTTTTTCCAAATGAATAGTCAAATCCGAGTTCGACTCGTCTCGTTCTAAACAAGTGGTCTGCTTGTTCACCGACTAATGGGTACCGTTGCATGAGTTGGATATAGTGACGCACCCCTTCTGCCATCGCGTCTTCGGTCGTTACGGCCGCCTGCTCGAGTGTTTTCTCTAAATCCTTTTCAATGTGACGGGCTTTCCAACTAATCATCGCCTGTGGGGTCAGCATACGGATTTTTTCTGCCGAGTCGATACTTCGAATCCGCCAATCTTCCAACTCTTCTAAAAGATGATTCGTCAGATTGATGGGAAGTTTTCGTTCGATGTCTTTCCAAAGGTTCGTCCGATTCCGTTTCCATACCTCTTCATAGCCTCTTACCGGGACACGTTTCCCCGTCAGTAACTTCTTCTCGACACTGTTGACACGAATGATATCCCCTTTATCGATTGGCAATTCACGTAACAATACCCGTTCCATCGCTTCCGCCTTCTGCACACTCATCGGGTCTTCTTCATTGAAGTTGGTCAGAATGAGAGTGACGTTGCTCCCACGTTCATATAACGGCTTTAAAATCGCCTCGAGCTCGTATGCCTCGACACGCCCTGACTGCACGGACAGCAAGTAGTAAATCGTGTGAAACCATTCTGCGATATCGAGCGCCCCTTCGCGCTGATGCACAATGGATAGGATCGCTTGATGCCACTCTTCGGAGCGGTCTGCCTCGAGTCCCCACGTATCAAAGAACCGAAATAAGATTCCCCGTTCTAAGTCGTAATACTCGTACTCATGAAGCCCTTCTGCGGTGACCGGACTTCCGGCACGCGATTCGGCGACGTCATGTCCATATATATAATTGATGAACGCACTCTTTCCGACGCCAGTTTTCCCGGCAATCAAAATATTCGAGACGAGCCCTGTCCGATCCATATGCTTCCTCCCCCATTCGTTGTATAGTTCAATTATACCGAATGGAGCAATTTCAAACGTCCATCGAAAGGATGATTCTCATGCTTCACCATGTCGAACTATACGTATCCACCCTAGATGACAGTATACGCGCTTGGGAATGGCTTCTCTGTGACCAGCTAGCGTACACGCTCTACCAATCGTGGCCAGAAGGTCGAAGCTATCGTTACGGCGATACATATATCGTGTTCGTTCAGACAGAGGAAGACCACCTTACTCCGTCCTACCATCGAAAAAAGACCGGACTCAATCACTTGGCGTTTCATGCCTCATCGCTCGCACAACTAGAAGAAATCCGACAGCAACTCACGTCACACGGGTTTCGTGAATTGTATGCTGACCGTTTCCCTCACGCAGGGGGTCCGAACTATACCGCACTGTTTTTTGAAGACCCAGACCGCATCAAAGTTGAACTCGTGGCAACGATGTGAACGGTTTCGTGAGAACTTCTTGAAAGTTTGTGAAAACAATTGCAAACTTTATAACAACCTCCTAGACTGAAAATGTCTAAAGGAGGTCTTCTTATGGAAAAACAAGTCATCGACTATATGGAAGAAGCCGCATTTACAAAATCGTCATTGCTTCAGCAATCATTTTCGCAATACATGTTACGTTCGATAATCGCTGGATTTTTGATTGGGATCGGGGTCGTCTTCTCGTTCACGGTCGGAAACATGTTCATCGATGTGCCCGGCACGATGCTCATCGCCGGCGCGAGCTTCTCGGTCGCGCTCGTCTTCATCGTCTGGATGGGGGGAGAACTGTTTACGAGTAACACGATGTATCTCTACACCGGGGCAAAACGAGGTCGTGTCGCCTGGTTAGACTTAGCAAAAATATGGGGACTCAGTTGGTTCGGTAACTTGATTGGTGCCCTCATCCTGTCCTTACTCGTCATCGGCGCTCACAGTATGGGCGAAGTGACGGGTGACCACCTACTAGCTGTCGTCGCCGCGAAAAAAATCGGTGGAGATGCCCTCGCGATTTTCCTGAAAGGCATCTTGTGTAACGTGCTCGTCTGTTTGGCCATCTTCATGCCGCTCAAAACAAATAACGACGTCGCGAAGATCATGCTGACGATGATTCCAGTCGTCGTATTTTTTGCCGCCGGATTCGAGCACTCGATTGCGAACATGGGCGTTTTTGCGCTTGCGCTTCACTATGTACCGTCGGACCTCATCACCTTCAGCGGTGCTCTTTACAATCTATTCTTCGCTACACTCGGTAATATTGTCGGTGGTGCGTTGTTCGTCGCCGGAAGTTACGTATATTTGAATAAATCGGAGACGGAACAAGCCGTCAAACCGATGCGTCATCACGCATAAAAAGACAGGGACCCCGATTAGCAGGGTCCCTGTTTGTTTCATTTCACGAATTATGATTTTGAAGAGTCAGCAGCGGCTGCTTGAACAGAACCTTGTGCCACTTCGTCTTCTTCCACGTCCCAGCATTCTGTGTTCTCGATGCCGAGTTTACGAGCAGAGAAGCGTGGGTTGAGACCTTGAGCACGTTGCTCTTCGTAGTCTTTAAGAACTTTGAAGGCAACGCCACCGAGCAATGTGATAGCCGCAATGTTGATCAATGTCATTCCTGCCATGAAGAGGTCAGCGAGGCTCCATACGAATCCGAGGCTTGCGACCGCTCCGATGAAGACGAATGCCATTGTTGCGAGACGGAATCCGAATACTGCACCTTTGCTCTTCTTGATGAATTCGATGTTCGTTTCACCGTAGTAGTAGCTTCCTGCGATTGAGCTGAACGCGAACAAGAAGACGCTGATGGCGATGAATGCTGGAGCAAGTGCCCCGATTTGTTCAGTCAAAGCGTTTTGAAGAAGGACGATCCCTTCACCGTTCCCTGAAGCATAGCTGTCTGAGAGAAGGATGATTGCTGCAGTAGCCGTACAAACGATCAATGTATCCAAGAATACACCGAGAGCTTGAAGGAAACCTTGTTTCGCTGGGTGCGATACTTCAGCAGCTGCTGCTGCGTTTGGTGCAGAACCCATACCAGCTTCGTTCGAGAAGAGTCCACGACGGACACCCATTGAGATTGCAGCACCGATTGAACCACCGACCGCTTCGTCTAAACCGAATGCGCTTTGGAAGATCATCGCGAACACAGCTGGAAGTTCAGCGAAGTTTACAACAACAACGTAGAGTGCGATTGCAAGGTAGAGAACTGCCATGACAGGTACGACGATTGCCGAGAAGTTCGCGACACGTTGTACACCACCAAAGATGACGAGACCAGTAAGGACGACTAAGACTGCTCCACCGATGACTGCATCGACACCGAACGCGTTATCGAATGCTGCAGCGATCGTGTTCGATTGAACAGAGTTGAAGATCAAACCAAATGTGACGGCGATGAGAACTGCGAATACGATTCCGAGTGCACGATTGTTCAATCCTTTTTCGATGTAGTAAGCCGGACCACCACGGTACGCAACATCGTCTTTCACTTTGTATACTTGAGCGAGTGTGCTTTCAATCATAGCTGTTGCTCCACCGAGAAGGGCAACAATCCACATCCAGAAGACCGCTCCCGGTCCACCGAGTGTGACGGCTACCGTGACCCCTGCAAGGTTACCTGTACCGATACGAGTTGCGGCACCAATAAAGAATGATTTCATCGAAGAAATACTCTTCCCGTCTTTCGAAAGTGTCACGTCCGATTTATCTGTAATCGTCCGGAACATTTCTTTTAAGTAACGGAACTGCATAAATCGTGTTCTGACCGTGAAGTAGATCCCGGCTCCGACGAGCACGGCGATCAATACGTACGACCATAAGATGTTGTTCAAAAAGTCGACGCTTCCCTGTAACATACCTTGAATCGCTTCCATGAATAAGTTCCTCCCTGTTGTGTGAATCTGAAGTTGAGAATTTTTTATGATGTCTTAGTTCTGAATTATACAAAGATTCTGACAATTGGCAATAATTTTTTTATAGGTGATTTCACTCTTTTTTCACATCAACTAAGCAAGATTCCTTATTTATAAGCACTTAAAGCGCTTACATAAAAATGTTTAGAAATATTAAATCATGATTAATTCGACATATTTCAAAATTAAAATTCATTATTTCTGAGGCTAAATCAATCAATCATCTATTTTACTACTCTGTTTTTTCGCATAAAATATATGATTTTTCTGTTTACCGGGTATTAACTAAATATAGTTATCACCTTCTGTTCACCACGAAAAATCATCTAGAAGAAAGAAGGAATCCATCATGAAAAGGCATCGGAAGTGGTTGTCCTGGTTCGTTGTATTGGCCTTTGTGTTGTCATTGTTGCCTATGAAAGGAAACGTAGCAGAAGCGACCGTAGGAACGGAGAGACAATGGTGTGTGTCCACGACCTCTGATTCAACCATCTATGCAGGACAGAACATCCCAATCGGAGTCGTCGATTTTGAATTTGTCGCAGACGGTCTAAAAGTTGTCATCGATCTAAATGACGGTGTGACATTAGCTGATGTGCCTGAAAACATCAAAATTGATTTTCGATTGACAAGCGAATCACTTGAACGCGGAAGTCCCGGTGCATACGAATTTAAAACATCATCGCTTGTTGATCCGACACATCTACTAATACCTTATGCTTCATTAGCAAGTTATCTTGGTGTAGACGAAAGTGTATTAAAATCAAACGGTTTCCAATTTAACGTTTTTCTTCACCTAGATACAATCGTCAATGGAGATACAGAGACTGCTTACCCTGGTGACCCAGGTACGGGTAACCCTTGGGTACGCTATGTGACATTAACCGTTGAAGAATGTACGCCACCCCCACCAGAGTTCGATTATGGAGTCTATACAATTGGTTTCTGGAAAAACATCTTCAATTACAAGAAAGTAACGTTCGAGTACGGCTCAATCGTCTATATTCAAGGAATTGCTTATGACGTCAGTACACTTGAAGGACAACAAGCCTTAGCTGCATTGATGACAAGTTCTCCAAAATCAATGACTGAAGAAAAACGATTGATTATGCAATTAACAGCAGCGAAAATCAACGTGTTATTGAATGACCCATCTCTTCTTGGTCTCGATCTTGTTTACAAAGACAGCGGAATATCCACTGGTTTGACAGTTGGCGAATTACTTTCCGGCGCAGAAACAGCTTTAGTTAATAAGAACGTAGACCAAATGAAGTATTATCAACAACTTCTCGATCAATTTAACAACGGTTATTTCGAAAATACGTTACACGATTAATGAATCAAAAAAGCAGTCGCTTCTTCAAGCGACTGCTTTTTAAATACCAGTACGTTTCTTCTGGTTATTTGGTTTTTTCGTCAATTGGCTCGTCAACGGTTTTTGTTTTGTACCATGTAAACCCGTCGGAACCTTTGTCTGGTTCTGTTTCTTTTCTGCCAGCTTTTGTTTCATCGCTTCTTGAAAAGATAGTTTTTTCTCACTCATCTTACTCACCTCCAGCTTCGATCACTTTCACACGACCGACCTGTCCATCGCTCAAACGCACTTTGATTCCGTGCGGATGACGTGGCGAGTTCGTCAATATATCTTGAACGACGCCTTTCGTCAGCTTCCCGCTTCGTTGATCTTGTTTCAAAACGATTTGGACATGGAGTCCTGGGCGAATGTCAGCACGTTTCGTTCCATCCATACCCGACACCCCTTTCCATTTAGTCAACCTCTATCATATGCTCTTTTCCCTTATTTGTCACAGCCTATTCCAGATTCCGATTTGTCGCATCGGTTCCGTCATATAACTTTGATCGGTCTGTAGCGTCTTCTCCGGAAGAGGATCATGAAACGTAATACGGACTCCTCGATGTGAGAAGATGACATCAATGATCTCGTTTCCATCTATATCGCGAAGTGTCGCTGTTCCTTGAAGATCATGAAAAGCTGCCGCGAACGTCTCTGCAAAGTCGAGATACGCCATCACGGATGTTACGATCCAGCTTTCTCCAATCTTTAAGGTTAATCGTTCACGAGTGGCACTTTCGATTACGACGTGTACGGAATCATTCCCATTTGAAAATTCAATCGTATGCATCCTCACTCCACCCCTCATTCAAAAGAGGTACCCTCCTCAGAAGGTACCCCTCTATCATAAACGATATAACCGCGCTGCGAATGGTCGAAGCATGAATGTCTCGGTATCAATCGTCTCCGGATCGATTTCATTCGTCATGACAAGCGTCGCACCCGCAATCTCCGGGATGGTCACTTCTGCCGGATTCGCGGTCAAGTTGACGACCACGTAGAATCGATTGTTCTCAAATGTACGTTCATAGACGAAAGCCTGCTTATGCTCTGGCAAGACATCACGATAACGACCGTACGTAAACGTATCTTCGGCTCGACGAAGACGAATCATTTCCTTGTAGAACGAGAGAATCGAGTGCTGATCGTTTTGCTGTGCCTCGACGTTGAGTGTCTCATACTCTTCGTGAATCGGCATCCATGGGGCTGTCGTTGAGAAACCAGCATACGGTGATGCATCCCATTGAATCGGCGTTCGCACGTTATCACGGGATGTGCCCCATACTTGCTGCATCGAGTCGACTTCACTCATCCCGTTCGCAATCCGTTCGAAGTATTCATTCTTCGTCGCGACATCATCGTAGTCATGGATGGATGGAAGCGGTACGTTCTTCATCCCAATCTCTTGTCCTTGGTAAATAAACGGTGTCCCGTGCATAAAGAAGTACATCATCGCAAGCGCAGTCGCACTCTCCCGCCAATAATGATGCTCATCCCCAACGAGCGAGACCGCACGCACCATGTCATGGTTTTCAATATATAGAGCGTTCCAACCCGTTTCACGTAAACCTTGCTGCCACTTATCGAAGATTCGTTTCAACTCGACAACATCGAGTGGGGCCAGACGTGACCGCCGCATAATGTCGACATGGTCAAAATGAAACGCCATATTCATTGCACCGTTTTCTGGACCCATCCAAAGATCTGCTGCTTCCGGCTCAATCCCGTTCGTTTCACCGACCGTCATAATATCATATTTCGAGAACGTTTCCCGTTTCATCTCTTGAAGATAGTCATGGATGCCGTCGATATTCGAGTACATCGAGAACGCCGTGACGATCGGCTTGCCGTCCGGCGATGGGAGCATCGTTCCCGTTGGCATTTTTTTAATGTGACTGATCGCATCGACACGGAATCCGTCCACCCCTTTATCGAGCCACCAGTTGATCATGTCATAGATAGCCGTTCGAACTTCACGGTTTTCCCAGTTCAAATCCGGTTGCTTCTTCGAGAAGACGTGTAAGTAGTATTGATCGGTCTTTTTATCGTATTCCCAAGCAGAGCCGCCAAAGATACTTGCCCAGTTGCTCGGTGGTGCGCCATCTTTTCCGTCTCGCCAAATGTACCAATCCCGTTTCGGGTTATCTTTAGAACTTTTCGACTCGAGGAACCACGGATGCTCATCCGATGTATGGTTGACGACGAGATCGAGCAACAGTTTCATGCCACGTGCATGTACGGCCTCTAATAGCGCATCGAAATCCTCCATCGTCCCGAACTCTTCCATAATGTCTTGATAGTCACTAATATCATATCCGTTGTCATCGTTTGGCGACTTATACATCGGACAAATCCAAATCACGTCAATGCCAAGGTCTTCTAAGTAATCGAGCTTTTCGATAATCCCACGTAAATCTCCGATTCCATCCCCATTCGAATCTTTGAAACTTCGTGGATAGATTTGATAGGCAATCGCCTCTTTCCACCATACGCGACTCACTTCTGTTTGTTTTGTTTGGCTGAACAACGTCTCCATACGGCACGTGCCTCCTACAATAAGGTATGATTCACATCTACCATAGCACTAGTGCAAGCGTTTGCAAAGAATCAGCTCACAAAAAAATGCAGTTTACACTGCATTTGAATGAAGCGCCCCAACTTGTTCACAAAAAGTCGTGATGAGCTTCGATAAGTGTTTCCAATCATTGTCCATCGTCGCGACGTGATACGAGTTCGAGAGCACCGCATATTCTTTTGTACCTTGCAATTGATCGAACAACCAAATCGAGTCGGTCGGCGGCACGACGTTGTCGACAGCCGAATGGATGACAAATGTCGGCACATTTACCGAACCAACTTGTGGTCTCACCTCATCAATTAACGACAGTAATTCCCGAATCGCCTTTGTCGGCACACGGTCATAGACAATCTCATATACACCCTCTGCTAAAATATCGGGAGCGTCTTCATCGATGAATCGACACTCGGTATCTGACGCATGACACGCATATCCAGGTACGGATAAGGCGGCATTGATTGTGACAATTGCATCTGCCTTTTCCTCAAGTGCAGCTTTGAGCGCTAGCGTCCCACCCATCGACTGACCGACGACGATGACCGTCTGACACGACTCGCGCAATCGTTCGATGCCTTCGATGACACTTTTGTACCAACATCGATGTGTCGAACATCGAAAATCTTCCGGGTCTGTCCCATGCCCTTTCAAACGTGGAGCATACACCGTAAACCCTTGTTTCATCAGCTCGATCCCGACGTCTTGCACACTCTGAGGCGTTCCATTAAATCCGTGACAAAGCAAAATACCAATTTCATTTCCTTCATAATAAAATGCGCCTGCTCCAGGAATGACTGGATAGTTGATCGCTCTCATTACTGCCTCCTTTTTTAATTCCCACTTAACCGATACAATTAATTCGTATTAGAAGAGTGTAAAAGTTATCGACCCAACCGTCAAGTTCTTCAAGTTTTGTTTACCTTGTCATCAAACTGTAATCATAACTTCGTATTTAGTGGATTGAGTTCTGACGTCTGCTTGGTTATGTTTAACATGTAGTTAAAAACTTGGGAAATGTGTTTGTCACTTTTGACAATACACGAATAATTTTTCAAGTGATTCGTTAAAAGGAAAGTAATGTAAGCGTTATCATGTTGTTTTTTGATAAAAAGGAGGGGTATTTATACTCAATTTATGATGGTGCACAATGGGGAAATCGAATCACACAATTACATCTAAGGGAGACTTACACATGGGGAAACCAACACAATCATTTAAGGCAGTCACTGGACTCGCCTTGTCAGCAGGACTCATCGTCAGTAGCATGACGCCGATCGCGGCAAATGTACATGCTGAGACGTTGAATGCTTCAGACCTCTTCATCTCAGAGTATGTAGAAGGGTCAAGCAACAATAAAGCCATCGAGTTGTTTAACGGAACGAACGCGACAATCGACCTTTCTGCCTACAAGATTGAACTCTATTCAAATGGTGGTACGACTGCCGGAAACACATTGAATTTGACGGGAACACTCGCACCAGGAGCTACATATGTCATCGTGAACGGTAGTGCGTCGGACGCATTGAAAGCGAAATCGAATACGACGAGCGCTGTGACGAACTTCAACGGAGATGACACGATTGTCTTGAAAAAAGGAGACACTGTTCTCGACGTCTTCGGTCAACTCGGTGTCGACCCAGGTACGAAATGGGGAACGACCGTCGCGACTGCCGACCAGTCACTCATCCGAAAAGATACGGTCACGCGTGGCGACAGTGACGGAAGCGACGCTTTCGATCCTGCTGTCGAATGGACATCGACACCACAAGACTCGTTCGATAACCTCGGTGCGCATACGTTCCGAGGCGTCGAGTATGGCGATGGCGGTACGACGGAGCCACCTGCACCGGTCACACCGATTTCAATCGCTGACGCACGGACAAAAGCAGAAAATGAGACGGTCACTGTAAAAGGAGTCGTCACTGGAAAGCTTGCGAACACAATCTCGATTCAAGATGCGACAGGCGGTCTTTCTATCCGTCCGACGTCCCTTGCGGTCAACGTTGGGGATGAAGTCGTCGTCACAGGCGTCGTCGGTTCGTATCGTGAACTCCTTCAATTGAACAGTGCGGTCGTCGTCTCGAAACAAGCAGCAACGCTTCCTACTGCACAAGTAGTGACGGGAGAACAAATCAATGAAGACGTCGAATCAGAACTCGTAACCGTCAACAATGTCACGCTCACAGGGAGCGGTCAAAACTTGACGGCAACGGACGGAACGAAAGAGTTCATCGTTCGTGACGAGCGTGGCATCCTCGATTTACAGACGGACGTGAACTATTCATCTATCACAGGAATCGTTCAGCAGTTTGACGATGCTTATCAAATCATCCCGCGTGACCCAGCTGACACGGTCATCGATACGTCGGTCCTTCGTCCGGCCGTCGCAAAACCAGGTGCCGGCACGTTTGTCGGACCGCAAGACGTCACGCTCTCAACGACGACGGCAGACGCCGAAATTTTCTATACACTCGACGGTTCAGATCCGAAAGAGAACGGGACTCGTTACGAAGGTTCGATTCGCATCGAAAATTCGACGACGCTGAAGACGGTCGTGAAAACAGGCGACACGTTCAGCGCGGTCTCGACATTCTCATACAAGATCACAGATAAGATTCGCATTCACGACATCCAAGGAGCGAACCATACGGCTCCAATGAACGGACAGACGGTTGAGGGCGTCGAAGGAATCGTCACGTCTACTTTCATCTCGAGCGGGACGACATATTACTTCATCCAGACACCGGATGCTGAAGCCGATAACGATGCACGCACATCTGAAGGGATTGTCCTTTACGGTGGACGTTCAATCGCTGGTATTCAAGTCGGTGACCTCGTCAAGGTGAACGGGAAAGTGAGCGAATACGCGATTGAAGGATATAGCGATCGCCAACAGACGGACATGAAGATGACCCAAATCGATACACGCAATGGAAAAGTCGAAGTCGTCGCGAGCGGTGTGACACTCCCGACTCCGATTACAATCGATGCTTCAAACCTACCGACAGAGTTTATCGATAGTGATAACCTCGCCGTCTTCAACCCGGAGAAGGACGCGATTGACTTCTGGGAAAGCCTCGAAGGCATGCGCGTTCAAACGAACAACTTGAAATCAGTCGGACCACAAGAATACGGTGACCTCGTGACCGTGCTCGAAGATACGCCAACGGAGACTTACAATGGTGGTGTCTTATTGAAAAAGAACGACGCAAACCCGGAGCGCATTCAATTCCGTCTCGAACCGAACGCAGAAGCGCGTGACTTCGATGTGGCGACTGGCGACCGTTTCAATGGACCAATCGTTGGTGTCGTCGGCTACTCATTCGGAAACTATAAGATTCAAGCGTCGCTCGAAGATATGAAAGCTGCTTTCGTCAAAGGGGATGCGCAGCGTGAGAAGACGTTCATCGAAGCAGAAGAAGATCAATTGACGATCGCGTCTTACAACTTAGAAAACTTCTCGAACAACATTAAAGAAACATCAGATGAGAAAGCGCTCAAATTGGCAAAAGCATTCGTCAATGAATTGAACAGCCCTGACATCATCGGCGTAACAGAAGTACAGGACAACGATGGACAAGACAAAGGTGCGGGTTCTGCCGCTGATCAAAGCTATCAACGGTTGATCGACAACATCGTCGCTGTCGGCGGGAAAACGTATAAGTACGTCAACATCGACCCTGAGAACAACCAAGACGGTGGTGCACCGGATGCCAACATTCGTGTCGGTTTCTTGTATGACCCTGCGCGTGTATCGTTGACGGATGGAATGCCTGCTGGTGACGCGACGACGGCAGTCGGATATGTTGACGGGAAGTTGACGCACAACCCGGGACGTATCGACCCGACGAACGAAGCGTTCAATCGCTCACGTAAACCGTTGGCAGCTCAATTTGATTTCCAAGGTGAGAACGTGATTGTCATCGCGAACCACTGGAACTCAAAAGGCGGCGATACTGGATTCTTCGGTTCACAACAGCCGGTCGTACTCGGAAGTGAAGTACAACGTAAGAAGATTGCACAAGTCGTCCACAACTTCGTGGCGGACGTGAAGACGAAAAACCCTGAAGCGAACGTTGTCGCACTCGGAGACTTTAACGATTTCGAATTCTCGGATGCGCTTCAGATCTTTAAAGGTGACTTGATGACGAACATGGTCGAGAAAGTCCCTGCTGTTGACCGCTACTCATATGTCTATCAAGGAAACTCACAAGTACTCGACCACATCCTCGTGTCGAACCGCTTGGCCGCTTCTACGAAGATTGACATGATTCACGTCAATGCGGACTTCACCGAGATGTCAGGTCGCGCGAGTGACCATGATCCGGTTCTCGCACAAATCGACTTCACTCCAGAACCTGAAGTGGAATTGACGCGTTACACGGTAGAAAATCATCCAGCCGCTCGTCTCGTCCTTCAAGAGGACTTTATCGGTGTGACGATTGGAAAAGGAACAAACTTTAAAAACGGAATCTTTGTCCGTGGCGCTTACACGGAATTGACGGGTGATGCGTTGAAAAATGTCGTCGTTCAAGTGAAACCGAAAGAAGCCGGTGCCATCATCGACTTCAAAGGCGCAACAGTGAAAGAAGTGATCGTTGACGGAAAAAACCTTGCCGAGATTCGCGGGGCGAAAAATGTCCAGCGCATCACGTATGCGAAAGGTGCTTCTCCATCATCCATCATCATCAAGAAATAACATGTTGAAACGCAGACACATCGTCTGCGTTTTTTTGGTTTCAGCTCCTTTGAAGCGGGGATAAAAAGGAAGATGCTGAATCATGGAGGATGAAACTGATGGAATTGTATAACGGAGATTTATATTGGCCAACGACCGAATCAGATGACGTGGTGTTGCAACAACCTGAGAAAAAAGAGCAGTATGACGTACTCGTCATCGGGGCCGGAATGTCCGGAACGCTGACAGCTTATACGTTGCAACAGGATGGCGTGGATTTTGCGGTGCTCGACGGACGAAAAGTCGGAACAGGCAGCACGTCGGCCAACACCGGTCTTATTCAATATTCAAATGACATTATGTTACATGAACTCGCCGAAAAAATCGGAGAAGACGCGGCGGTACGCTTCTATCGTCTTTGTCTCGATGCCGTCGAATCACTTGATCAAGTAGCGGAAGATGTCGGGGCAGCCGATATTTATATTCGCCGGGATAGCCTTTGTTTTGCGAGTGAAGAGGCCGATGTTGCCAAATTGAAACTTGAGTATGAGATGCTTTCGAAGCATGGTTTTGAAGTGGAATGGCTTGATCGCGATGCATTGCGTGAACGTTTCCCATTCGACAAACCGGCGGCCTTGATCACAAAAGGTGATGCCGAAGTCAATCCGCTCACGCTCAGCCGTCAAATCATTCGTCACTTATCGAAACAAAACGTCCCGATTTTTGAAGAAACATCAGTAGATGAAGTCGTTTCAGATGGCGAAGGATGGATTGTCCTCACTTCAAACGGTACATTCAAAGCAAACAAAGTCATTTTTGCGACAGGTTACGGTCCTGCTCCCCTACTTGATTCTCATCGGATCGATTTGAACCGTTCATACGCCATCGCAACGAATCCGATTGCAGAGTTCAGCGAATGGGAAGGACGCGCACTCATTTGGGAGACGAAACGACCATACCTATATTTACGTACGACTCCGGACGGTCGGATTATCGCTGGTGGTCTCGACGAAGACAAGGCAGAGACGCCTCACGATGAGGCACTCATGAACGACCGGGCTGAACGAGTGAAGGAGAAAATTGCAGAACTCTTCCCGATGTATGATCTTGAAGTCGATTATGCCTGGGTCGCCTTGTTTGGAGAATCGGTGGACCAACTCCCGTTCATCGGAGAGCACCCGAATCGACCGAATTTGTTTTACTTGCTCGGATATGGGGGAAATGGGACGGTGTACAGTATGCTCGGCTCTCACATCCTGAGTGCCCTCGTTCGTGGTCAGCATCATCCAGACGCTGATCTCGTTCGTCTAGACCGAACGTAACCCCTATTCTTGGGGGTTGTTACATATTGAAGGAGTGTTTTTGGATTGAAGAAAAAAAGAAAAGCAAGATGGGTGTACACGTTTCGCCGACTGATCGTGTTTCTCGTCCCTCTTGGCTGCGCCATCTGGTTTTGGCCAAACGAGTCGACACCCACCACGCAATTAAAGTCTGAACAAGTCTCTATTTCCGAGGAAATATACACGATCGAAAAGCGTTCACCCGTTGTAGAAGATGATGTGACTCGATATGAATATGATGTTGTGGTGCATGGTGAACCAAGTACGGATGAACTTCAATCCATTAGCCATGACGTCATCGAGAACGTCCAACAGTCTGACCAATTCCAGGCCGCCTTGTTACGATTTTATGATGACGCCGCCTATATCGGGACAGAACCCCCACTCGGTGAGGCCGTATTCGCTCCTGAAGGCGACTATGCGCTTGCCGACTGGGTCGAACCTGGTCAAACAGACGAGATGATGTTCGGCTGGCAGCTTCGTGAGAAAGAGTGGTCGACGAAACTAGCGGAAAAAGAGATTCAAATCTGGGCGTTATGGCAGGAACAATATACGAAACAGGATCCAGACGACCCGGACGTGAAATCAAAAGTGACGCGAATCGTCTCCAATGAATATGATCTTGACCCAAAAATGGTGCAACAAATCGTTTTGAAGCAGCACGTATGGGCCGCGCTATAAGTGAGTTACTCGTTTGTGTGAAATCTCTCTTTTTTAAAAAAAGAGGGATTTTTTTATTTCGGTTAGGGAACACCGATACAGTAGGTCAAAACGTGACTTACAACGGTCAGTCATACTTAAGGGAGGCAATCACATGGGGAACAAGAAAGAAGAGCAGTTAAAACAACATACGATTGATAACGAACAACAAGCAGGCTTGACGACGAACCAAGGATTGAAGATGGCGGAAGATGAATTCTCACTGAAGGCAGGGCGTCGCGGTCCGACCTTGATTGAAGATTTTCATTTCCGGGAGAAGATGACCCACTTTGACCATGAGCGGATTCCAGAACGGATTGTCCACGCTCGCGGCGTTGGGGCACACGGAGAGTTTCACGTGTATGAACCGCTCGCCGACATCACAAAGGCTGATTTCTTGAACGACCCTTCAAAGACAACACCGGTATTCGTCCGTTTTTCGACCGTCCAAGGCTCGCGTGGGTCTGCGGATACAGTCCGTGACGTACGCGGTTTTGCGACGAAGTTTTATACAGACGAAGGGAACTACGACCTAGTCGGAAACAACATCCCGGTCTTCTTTATTCAGGATGCCATCAAATTCCCAGACCTTGTCCATGCCGTAAAACCTGAACCGCATACGGAAGTGCCGCAAGGGGGAAGCGCGCACGATACGTTCTGGGACTTCGTCGGACAAAACCACGAAACTGCTCATATGGTCATGTGGGCGATGAGTGATCGGGGGATTCCACGTAGTCTACGCATGATGGAAGGGTTCGGGGTCCATACGTTCCGTCTCGTGAATGCAGAAGGAAAGGCACATTTCGTCAAGTTCCATTGGAAACCGAAGCTCGGTGTCCATTCACAAGTATGGGACGAAGCTCAAAAAGCAGTCGGGAAAAATGCGGACTTCCACCGTGTCGATTTGTATGAAGCCATCAACAAAGGCGATTATCCGGAATGGGAGCTCGGACTCCAACTCATCCCTGAAGAAGATGAGTTCAACTATGACTTCGACATTTTAGACCCGACTAAACTGTGGCCCGAGGAAGAAATCCCTGTGAAACTTGTCGGGAAGATGACACTCAACCGAAACGTCGATAACTTCTTCGCTGAAACCGAGCAAGTCGCCTTCCATCCGGGACACCTCGTTCCAGGAATCGATTTCTCGAACGACCCGCTCTTACAAGGGCGCTTGTTCTCTTATACAGATACGCAACTCTCGCGTCTCGGTGGACCAAACTTCCACCAGATTCCGATCAACAAACCCGTTTGTCCGTTCCACAACAATCAGCGTGACGGCATGCATCAAATGGCCGTCCACAAAGGACAAACGAGTTATCATAAAAATGCGCTCAATAACAATCAGCCTGAACCCGTACCAGCTGACCAAGGCGGATTTGAGCATTATCAAGAGAAAGTCGATGGACATAAGATTCGAGGACGCAGCGACAGCTTCCGAGACTTCTATTCACAGGCGAAACTCTTCTATAACAGCATGACCGATGTCGAAAAGCAGCACATTCAAGACGCCTGCAGCTTCGAGCTCGGGAAATGTGAGTCGGATATGGTGAAAGAAAACGCTGTCGATTTATTAAATCGGATCGATCGCCATCTCGCCGAGGTCGTCGCTGACAATTTAGGCGTGCAAGTACCTGAAGAAAACAATGAAGTCCAGTCAAACAAGACGTCCCCTGCCCTCTCGATGGCGAACACGATCAAAAAACCAGATACGAAGAGCGTCGCCCTTCTCCTCGCCGGTGACGTGGATGCGAATCAAGTGAAGCAATGGGTGAAGCAACTCGCCGACCACAACGTCAACTATAGTCTCGTCGGTAAGAAAGCCTATATGCTCGGTGATTTGAAAGTAAAAGAGACGTATGACACGGTCGACTCGAGCCTCTTCGACGCCGCCTTCTTGGTGAGTGCCGCAACCTCGGTCGAAGATGACGTCCTCGAGTTCATCGAGAACACGTATAAGCACTATAAACCGCTCGCCCTGCACGTGCATCATAAAGAAGCGCTCGCAACATGTCGCGTGAAGACAGACCAGCCTGGGGTCTTCACGTTTGATACGCATAACCTCGATGGATTCGATACGTTCATCGACGGAATCGCGACCGCCCGCTTCTGGGACCGCGCTTAACGATACCACTCGACTCGATTCACGAGTCGAGTTTTTTTATTTGCTCCATGAACTCATGGAATGCATCATCTCAGACAATCCTGTTTTGATTTGGTATACTCTTTTAGTTATGTTTATTAACTATTCGAATTTGAAGAAAAGGAGGCGTCGTGTTCGATGCAACAACCTATCCAAAAACTGTGGACGAGAGACTTTTTGATTATCTCGCTCATCAACTTCTTCCTGACGCTCATCTTTTTCTTATTGATGGTCACCATCGGGGTACATGCCGTCGAGTCGTACGGGGCGACGACGAGTCAAGCAGGGCTCGTCACCGGCATCTTTATCATCGGGACGTTGACCGGACGATTGTTCATCGGTCGACTCATCGATTCGATTGGCCGGAAAAAGACGCTTTATATCGGGCTCGTCTTTTTCACCGCCACCATCTTGTTGTACTTCGTCCATTGGGGCGTCGGGTTCTTATTGCTCACTCGTTTCGTACACGGTCTCGGGATGGGATTATCGAGTACCGCAACCGGAACAATCGTGGCACAGGTCATTCCCGCGACACGAAAAGGCGAAGGGATTGGCTACTACAGTATGAGCTCTACCTTGGCGACAGCCATCGGGCCATTCGTCGGGTTGCTCCTTAGCCAATATACGAGTTTCACCGTCATTTTCGGACTTTGTTTCGTGATCGGACTGATCAGTTTGGCGAGTACGTTCTTCGTGAACGTACCAGAAGTAGACGCACCGGAAGTCGTTCGCGGTTTCTCATTGAAATCATTCGTTGAACCGAAGGCGTTACCGATCGCACTCATCATCGGGATGGCCGCGCTCAGCTACTCGAGCGTCTTGTCCTATATCAACTTTTACGCGAGTGAACTTGACTTGATTGAAGCGGCGAGTATCTTCTTCCTCGTCTACTCCGTCGCCGTCCTGTTGTCTCGTCCGATTACCGGGAAATTGATGGACGCGCGCGGGGCGAATGTCGTCATGTATCCAGCAATCGCGATTTTTGCCGTCGGGCTTCTCGTGCTCAGTCAAGCGAATAGCGGCTGGATGCTGTTGCTCGCAGGTGCTCTGATCGGACTTGGGTTTGGGAATATCCAGTCGGGTACACAAGCGATTGCCGTCAAAGCATCCCCACCCCACCGGATGGGTATGGCTACTTCGACGTTCTTCATCGCACTCGATGCAGGTCTCGGGTTTGGTCCGTATTTCATCGGTCTACTCATTCCGTTGACTGGATTTTCGACGTTGTACTTGATGCTTTCCGGTGTCGTTCTCTTTACCATTTTCTTGTATTACCTCATGAACGGCCGGAGCGAACAGAAACAACTAAAAGAGGCTGCCTGACAGGATGTTCTTACATCCTGTCTTTTTTTGAAAGTTCACACATTTTACCGAAGGATACGTTAAGATAAAAATGACGTGTAAAAAATAGAATGAACGAAATGAGGGAGACGAGATGAAGGCTGACCAAACACTTCAATACAACGCATCGATTTTATTACGGACGTTCGATAAAATTTCAGACTATGTGTTCTTTATGGAAGTCGATGGTTCAGCTTATCGATACGTCTTCGTGAATGAACCAGCAAAACGCGCGATCAACTGGTCGGACGCAGATATCGGAAAACAAATAGATGAGCTTGTCCCCGCTGAAACGGCCGCGCTCATCACAACATATTACGATGAAGCGATTCGAACGAAAAAAAGTGTCGTCTATGAGGACTATCGTCTCGCTGACTCGTTCTACACAGATACGGTAGAAGCAAATGACGTATTGACGCTTCCACTTCATTACT
Organism: Exiguobacterium sp. s183; assembly: GCF_018617655.1. NCBI lineage: Bacteria > Bacillati > Bacillota > Bacilli > Caryophanales > Exiguobacterium > Exiguobacterium sp. s183. The sequence goes on along the minus strand of NZ_JACSKN010000004.1, from coordinate 107,512 downwards.
TCGAGTCAGAAGTGACTCCTATTTTTAATGACGAGGGACAATGTACACATATCGTCTCGGTCGTCCGCGAAGTGACGGAACGAAAGCGTCGCGAACTGGAATTGTCCATTTTGAAAGATCATCATGAGTCATTAAGACGTTACTCGCCTCACGGCATTTTTGTACTTGATCATCATCTGAATATCAAATCGGTCAACCCGGCCGTCATGAGCATCACTGGATATGCCGAGCAGGAGATGCTCCATCAACCGTTCCTTTACTGGCTTCCCGAGGACGAACGTTCTCGTGTACGGAAAGGGTTGCAGTACGCGTTATCCGGCATTCCGCACAAGTATTCGGTTTACGCCACTCATGAGTCTGGGGAGCGGCTTGATTTGACCGTATTGAACATCCCGATCGAAGTCGGTGGCAACATCACTGGATTGTTTGCCATCATCATCGATTTAACGCCTGAGAAGAACGCTGAACGGGCCACAATCGAAAGTGAACGTCGCTATCGCCAACTGATCGAGACGATTCCGGAAGGCATCATCGTTCACCAAGATGGGAAGATTTTATATGCGAACGCAATGGCGCTCGAAACGATTGGAGAGACTTATCTCGAGAGTGAATCCATCTTTTCTTTCATTGCAGAAGAATATCACCAATCCACTCGGACACGTCTCGCTACCCTTGAACTAGGTGGACCTGTTCAAGATACGGAGACGGTCGTTGTGACGCCGAGCGGGGACCGACTTCATATGGACATCAGCAGTCTCCTCATCGACTATGAAGGACAACTGGCCGTATTGACGATTTTGCGCGATGTCACGGAAAAACGAGAAATGGAACAGGCCCTGAGACAAAGTGAGTTACAATACAGACTGATTACGGAAAACATGAGTGATCTCGTTTGCATATTAGAACGGGATGGGACGGTTCGTTACGCCTCCCCTTCTCATCGTACAGTTCTCGGATTTGCGGCCGATTACTATGAAGGGAAGAATACGCTCGACTATATTCATCCAGATGACATTCAAATCGTCCGTTCACAATTGAAGGACTTGAAAGAGCAAGACGTCTCGCTGACTCTTGAATTCCGACACTTTCACGCGGACCAACGCTGGATCTGGCTCGAGACAAAAATTCAAGCTATCTATGACGAATCAGGGCATCTTCTGCACTACTTGACGGTCAGCCGAGAAATCATGCAGCGAAAAGCGCTTGAGAAGCGCTTAAAGCACTTGGCATATCACGACACGCTGACTGATTTGCCGAACCGACGCTACTTCCTCGCCTATCTTGAAGAAGCCATCGAAGAGACGAGATATGAGAAAGAGCAATTAGGCGTTCTCGCGCTCGATGTCGACCGTTTCAAACAAATCAACGACACGTTCGGCCATGATGTCGGGGATGAGCTCTTGCGTCAATTGGCGCGCCGATTGACGTCGGTACTCCGAAAACAAGATATGGTGGCAAGACTCGGGGGCGATGAATTCGCCGTCCTCATCCGATTCACCGATCCTTCTTCTCTCCATCGTGTCGCCGAAAAGATTATCCAAGCGTTACAACGACCTTGGGAAATCGACCAGCATACATTCATCACAACTTCGAGCGTCGGTGGCGCTCGTTATACAAAAGGATTGTCGACTAAACAGCTGTTGAAACGCGCCGACCTCGCTTTATATGAGGCGAAAGCAGACGGTCGAAACCAATATGTACTCGCAAAGGACCATGAATAATGGTCCTTTTTTCACGTGAAACATCCGCAAAACACCCAAATCCGAACATTAAATGCATAAGAACCTAAATATATTCATTTTTAGGTCATTTTTATAAAGTTTACCTTTGACATTGAAAGTTGTTCGCGTTATATTACCGAATGGGCGAAGTTTTTTTATTGTTCAAGTTGTTAATGTTCGTGAATAGGGGTGTGACATATGGATAAAGTGTTTGATTATGAAGATATTCAATTAATTCCTGCAAAATGTATTGTCGAGAGTCGCTCGGAATGTGACCCGACCGTCGAGCTCGGGGGCTTCACGTTCCGTTTACCGGTCGTCCCGGCTAACATGCAAACGATTATTGATGAGAAAGTGGCGCTCATGTTGGCCGAGAACGGTTACTTTTACATCATGCATCGCTTCAATCCTGAGACGCGTCTCGCGTTTATCCAAGACATGCATGAGAAAGGTCTCTATGCCTCAATCAGCGTCGGGGTGAAAGAAGAGGAGTACGCATTTATCGAGATGCTTCAGTCGACTGGTCATACACCAGAATTTATTACGATCGATATCGCACATGGACACTCGAACGCGGTCATCCGAATGATTCAACATATCAAGCACCATCTTCCTGGTTCATTTGTCATCGCGGGGAACGTCGGGACGCCAGAAGCCGTTCGTGAATTGGAACATGCCGGAGCGGATGCGACGAAAGTCGGAATCGGACCAGGGAAAGTATGCATCACGAAAATCAAAACGGGATTCGGCACGGGCGGCTGGCAATTAGCGGCGCTCCGCTGGTGTGCCAAGGCAGCGACGAAGCCAATCATCGCGGATGGGGGAATCCGTACACATGGGGATATCGCCAAGTCGATTCGTTTTGGCGCTTCGATGGTCATGATCGGCTCATTGTTCGCTGGCCATGACGAATCTCCAGGGGAAACGTTCGAGCAAGACGGCAAACAACTAAAAGAGTATTTCGGCTCTGCTTCCGAGTTCCAAAAAGGTGAGCGAAAAAACGTCGAGGGGAAAAAGATGTTTGTCGAACACAAAGGGGCATTACAAGATACATTGACCGAGATGGAGCAAGATCTCCAGTCGGCGATTTCTTACGCGGGTGGCGACAGTCTCGAAGCATTGCGCACGGTAGACTATGTCATGGTGAAAAACTCAATCTTCAATGGGGATAAAGTGTACTAAAAAAAGGCGACCTCGTGTCGCCTTTTATAGTTCCTTCATCATCATGTAATAGTCAGATCCGGGTGGGTAGTCCGGTAGCACACCGGCGACCGTATAGCCAAAGCGCTCATAAAATGATTTAGCCTGAAACGAGAACGTCGTCAACTTCACACGCGTTGCACCGAGCGACCTCGCAATCGTTTCCCCTTCTTCAAGCAAGCGACTCCCTAGCCGCTGCCCCTGAACATTCGACTCCACCCATAAACGGTCTAAATCGAACCATCCCCAATACACACTCCCGTATAAGCCAGCAATGATCCGTCCTTCTTGCTCGATTTTCAATTGAATGGCCGGTACGATCGCCTCGCGAATCTCGCGATGATGCGCAGAGTGAACATTGTTATAATCACGTAGCTTCCCAGTCAAAAACTGTTGAAATGACTCGTCTTCTTCATGGATTCGTACAATCGTATGCATTAATTCTCCACCGTCCCATTCACAAAAAACGTAATCAGCTCCTGCTCGTCCTCATTCACCTCACGATTGACAAGTGCAGCGTATGATTGTGTGATTTCTTCAATATTTCCCGGGAAATCACTTGAAATCTTGGCGATTCTTTTCAAAGTAAGGCAATCTGCTGCGAACGCTTCACGACTTACCATCTCACCGTGTGACCAGACGATCTGTTGTGCATCAAATGTCTCTAGTACATGTAACAACCGAAGTGTCTCTTCTGGTGTCATTCGCCATGTCGGGGCATACAAATTTGCATACAGCGCGTCTCCTAAAAATAAGATGCGTTCTTCCACGAGATAGAGAACGACCGAATCTCTTGCATGGTCGCCACCGACATGCCTCAATATGACATGAACCCCACCAAGATCAAGCGTCAACGATTCCTGAAACGTCAGTGTCGGCAGAACGATTTGAATGTCTCGCGAATCACCATACTCTTCGCGGATCGCCTTGGCACAAAAGTCGATTTCAATTCCTTCAGCAACTCGTTGATTCAATGATGCATCGTCCCAAGCGTAAGGGACGAGTTTCTCCATCTCGTGTTTCGTCGCCTCGCTTGCGATCGAGACCACTCCTTCTAAGGCAGGTAGACCGAAGATGTGGTCCCAATGCCAATGTGTCAATGCGACCATCGAAGGCGCACGGAGACCACGCTCGTTCAAATGCTGTAAAAAGAATGATGCGTGCGCCACGGAGTTGCCCGCGTCAATGAGTAATGTATGGGTGTCACCGACAACGGCACCAAGAATCGGACGATCCGTATGCGCAACCGGTGTCATATACCAAAAACGATCCGAATGTTTAATCAAGGTTTGCATGAACGGCTCGACTCCTCTTCTATCAATTTGGTTAGTTCTTCAAATGAAGAACGCTCATCATTTTGGATTCGGACATGACGAAGTGGGATCCGTTCAAGTAATTCGAGTTCAAGTCGCTGTCTTTCGCCCAATACCGCAATCGTCCCCGATACACCGACAAGGTTACGTTTCGATGCATAGGACCCTGTCGTGTAATACTCGACAAACCCCTGTTGCCATTCAATCGGTCGCTCGTCGTAGACGACTGGAAATATCCGAGCGACATCGTTTAACTCCAAATATATGATGATTGGTTCGATTGGTTTTAGAATCGATGAAACCTCTTGAACGTATGCTTCAATCGCCTCTAACGAAACGTCTTGGGCGACCATCCCAATCGTGAACGGATTTTGGAACAACGCACATTCAAAGATGACGTCACGTTCTTCCTGCTCGAATTTCGTTACATAACGTCGCCATCGTTCGCACATGATTCGTGTGTGGAGTGCAAAGGGTAACTCATAGACATCCGTTCCTACGCGCTTTTCCCCTTCATCGTAACGAACGAGCCATCCGTCTTCAATTTCATCAAGAATCGTACCATGTGAAGGTGGTTCCGTTACCCAGTAGATTTCATGCAGATCGACGGGGTGAGCAGCGTCCACTTCCGAATAGAAGACACCTTCTTTCAACGCACACATCTTTTCAGCAAATGTGGATTTCCCACTTCCCGGCAACCCCTCAATCAACCACAATTTCCCCATACTTAAAACCCCTCATCATTTGAATATCCATCGTATTGAAACCATTGGTTGCCACCATTGTTCTTCGCAATATACATAGCCGCATCCGCTTGCTGAAGAATCGAATCAATCGTTGAGGTAGATTGGATCGTGGCGACCCCGATACTTACTGTAAGACGTATGGTTTCACCATTTGACGCGTTTATTCCCTGGGAAATAACGTCGTTTATCTCATTTAAGCCAACAGGTCCATCCTCTTGAACGACAACGAATTCATCAGCTGAAAACCGATATACCTGACCTTCGAACGTTTCCACGAACCCGCTCAATCGTTGTGCGATTTCAATCAACAATTCATCTCCGATTAGGTAACCATATTGATCATTAATCCGTTTGAAGTCATCTATATCGATCAACAACAATGTGATTCTTTGTGAACGCTGAATCTGTCTATATAAATCGGTCATCAGTGTATATCGATTACAGAGTTTTGTCAGTTGATCCTGTGTCGCAATTCGAATCATTTCGCGTTGTTTCCGCTCTTTCCGAATGCCGTTCTCTAACCATCTTGCAAGCAACCGAATCGTGTCTGCCAACTCTTGCAGGGTTTCTTCGTCGAGTTGATCGTTTAAATTGCCTTGTTCCGCCAATAAGACAATCCACCCAAACACTTGGTGTTTATGTGTCAAAGGGAAGCTGACAATCGTTGTGAACTCGATTCCATCTACAATCAGTTCTCCTTCTTGGAGAGTTTGTGAACCGACCGTCGTCAGTTGATGGAGGGTGCGTAGCTCTTCTTCCTCCCACATCAGACGAGACACCCCATTCTCGACCAAGAGACGATGTGAGGATTCACTTGAGAAAATCACGGCATGCGAGTAACCGACCCATTCCAACAAAACTTCTTGAACACGTGCCAACTGGTCTTGGAACGGCATACGAAGTGCCGTCGCTTCATACAACGCCTCTACGACTTGTTGGCGTTTGATTTGTCGCCGTGACATTTCTGTATGCTCAATCTCCGCCATGACCCAGTGTGTGAACGACTCGAGCGCATGTAGATTCTCTTCAGTGAACGTTCTTGCTTTCGTATCTACCACACAAAGCGTACCGATGACGTGACCTTGTTTCGTCCGGAGCGGCACCCCGGCATAGAACCCGACTTGTTCGAGAAACGGACTCTCACTCTCAAATGCTTCAGCGGCCACATCTTCAATCACAATCGGACGTTCCGACGTGACGACTCGCGTACATAGCGTCCACTCCCGCTTGTGGTGAGAAGACTCGAGTTCAATCCCGACACACGATTTGAACCATTGCTGGTCCGTCGTCATGATGGAGATGAAGGCGATCGGCATCTGAAACGTTTGTGCGACCAAGCGAGAAATCCGATCAAACCGTTCTTCGTGTGGCGTGTTTAAAATCTCCAATCGTAAGATGGCCTTTATTCGCTTTATCTCGCGTTCATCGAGTGAAGGATGAAGTAACTGCGACGGCTGTTCAATTTTCGATAAGACCGCCTGGTGAGAATACAAGATTTCGAGTGACTCATCTAGGTTTTCGAGCGCCATCGGGCGGCTAAAGAAATAACCTTGAATTTCATCACAGCCGAGCTGACGTAAAATACGATACTGTTCTTCCGTTTCAACGCCCTCTGCTGTCACTTCGAGTTCTAATTTTTTAGCGAGTGACACAATCAGTTTGACGATTTCGTATTCTTTCATCCCATTCTCTTGATCGAGTTGTGCAACGAATGATCGGTCAATCTTGATGCCATCGATTTCAAATAGCTTCAAGTAATTTAAAGAAGAATAACTCACCCCAAAATCATCAATCACCAATCGGAATCCTTGCTGCTTCAACGATTCAACCGTTTTGATGGCAGCGACCGGTTCATGCATGAGTGTGTGCTCCGTCACTTCGAATTCAAACTGCTCCGGCTTCAGGTCATATGACGAAATGATGGTCACCAATTCATTCATGTGATGCTCATGAAACAAATTTGGTGACACATTCACGGCGACACGACGACCTTCGAATTGCTCTGCATGTGCAGATACGTCCTGACAGACTCGATTCATGACGAACTGTGTCACGTCTTCAATAAGCAGTGACTGTTCCGCCACACGAATGAACGTTTCAGGAGAGACGAACCCGAGTACCGGACTATTCCAACGAACGAGCGCCTCGAAATGAATCGACCCATCCATCGTCACTTTCGGTTGATACACCATATATAGTTCATCTTGTTTGAGAGCTTTCACTAATTCCGTTTCAATCATGATTTCGTCAATGTAACGTTGTACATACTCATCATGTTCATATAGATGAATCGTTTGGTTACCGTTCTGACGTGCCTCTAATAAAGCCGTTGAGGCGTTCATGATGACGCGATCGGCGTCAGCAACTCCCGAACTGATGCCGATACAACTTGATAAAGGAAATTCTGCATCGGCCACTTTGTAAGAATGACTCGCGATGACATCAAGTAAATGTTCCGCATACATATAGGCCGTCTTCATCGGGACGTGGGGCAAGACCGCGATAAAATCTTCCCCATCGACCCGACCGATAATGGAACCTTGCGGGAGTGTATTCGCCAATTGACGCGTGATGTCTTTAATCAATTCATTCGAGCGCTCCACCCCTTGGAGCGACATCATCATCTTGAAACGATTAATATGTAGGCGCATCACACTTGTTTCTTCCGTGCCCTGTTGTTCAAACAGTTGATCGAGATCCAATTTGACTTTCATCAAATTCGGCATCCCCGTCAAATAGTCCATATGTTCGATACTACGTAACAACTTGATTTCCGCTTCTTCTGACAAATCCGTCGTCAAACTGAGCACATAGCGCACGACACCCGATTCATCTTCGATTGGCACAAGCATAGAGGAAGCGAATCGGGCCGTATTGGATTCGACATTCATTTTTGACATGAAATAGACCGGTTCCCCCGTCTCGACGACCGCATCATAATGTCCAATCAATTCATTCGCCACTTCTGAGCGATACATCTCATGTAAATACTGACCTTCCACATCATTCGGAAGCGAGGAAGCGACTTTCCCCTGATCGCTCACATGAACATAACGATAGCCTTCATCCGTCACTTCCATTAGAAATACCATTCGATACAAGCGTGTGAACAGCTCGAATAGATAATATGGGTCGCCTTTCATCCGTTGCATCGTATACCTCCACCTGTTCCTTTTTCTTATAGTGTAGTTGGTTTCGCTCCGACTAGGGAGAAAACCTTTGAAAAAATGGGAAAACGTTTTTCATTCATACAAAAACACCTCCTCAATCTGAGAAGGTGTTCGTCGAATCAAAGCAACTCGTTCGCTAACAGGCGATAGACGTTCAAGCGATCTTCTTGCTTATGCTGGATGCTACAAATCATCGCTTCATCGAAACCATAGCGTTCCGATTCATCTCGCAACTGTTCTGCGATTTGTTTCGGTGTTCCCACGAGGTGAATCGCCCGGTTGTTGGCGATATGAATCTTGTCGACTTCCGTGAGCGGATAGTCATGGGCCGCTTCCGGACTCAATAATTGTCTCAACTGTCCGCGCATCAAGAAGAGTCGCGACAAATCAGACGGTCGAGCCAAATATTCGGCCTCTTCCTCCGTCTCTGCCGTCGTGACCAAATACGTGACGCTGATGTCCGGCTTCTCCATAAAGTCAGACGGGGTGAAGTGGTGGCGATACGTATCAAGCGTGTCGGCACTCAATTGACCATTGAAAAACTGTGCGAAGGAATAGCCGAGTCCCATCCGACCGGCTTGTACGGCACTGTTTCCGCTCGATCCAAGTAACCACGCTTCCGGAAGCGTGACGCCTGTTGGGGCGGCCGGCGTATTTTTATACCATCGTTCTTCCGGTGCTTCATCTTTGATTAATTGAAGCGTCGTGTCGAGCTTTTCGTATAGACCGTCCATCATCGGCTTCTGCCCTTGTGACATCGCATAGATGGCGTTCGCGTCCCCGCCTGGTGCGCGTCCGACACCGAAGTCGATGCGTCCTGGCGCTAGGGCGCTGAGCGTCTTGAACACTTCCGCCATCTTCAATGGCGAATAGTGCATCATCATGATGCCGCCGGACCCGAGACGAATCTTATTCGTTTTCGCCGCCAGATAGGCCGCAATCACCTCCGGAGCCGAGCTCGCGAACGACATGCCGCCATGGTGCTCCGCCATCCACATCCGGTAATATCCTAACTCCTCTGCGACTTGTGCGAGCTCGACCGCGCTGTTCAGCGCATGCTCGCCTGTATGACCCGACGTGACCGGCGCCTGGTCTAACACACTCAATCTCATGATGCATTCTCCTATCTCTATAATGAAGTTTCTAAATATCTTGAATTTGTTGGACTCGCCGTCATCATACTAAATGCTTCAAGGGAATACGAATCTTTTGCCTAGTGTCTGCTTTATATTTTTCAGAAAATTTACGCATTCGGTTGATAGCACCTGGTCATATTTTTTATACTAATAAAGAAATACGTTTTAAGAAGAGCTGGATGTGTAATGGGGATACATAGACAGTACAAACACTTCGGGGAAATGGGGAATGCATCATGAATGGTTCATCAACACCAGACGGAAAGAAACCTTCTTTTTCGAGTCGAGACTTTTTTAAGTTCTTGATTCCATCGCTCATCGGCATCATGTTTTTCATCGTACCAATCTCATCAGAAGAAGGCTTTACGATTCCGGTCGCTTTCTTATCCAATCTATTGATTGAGTGGATTGGGGAGTTCGTCCCGACACTCGCTGTCATCATGATGGGTATTTCGATTGTTGGATCTTTATTGTTGTTTACGGCACGTCCTGCTTTTATGGTGGAACGACCGTCCATCAACGCACTCTTTAGCGTGACACCGTTTTGGTTCGTCATGCGCATCATCGGTTTTGTCGCCGGTGTCATGACGCTACTCACACTCGGACCAGAAATGATCACGTCAGAATTCACAGGAGGTTTGCTCCTCTTTGATTTGATTCCAATCTTGTTTGCGACATTCTTTTTTGCAGGTATGTTGTTACCGCTTCTCTTGAACTTTGGGCTTCTCGAGTTCGTCGGGACGTTCTTGATGAAAATCATGCGCCCACTCTTCCGATTGCCAGGGCGCGCCTCACTCGACTCGCTCGCTTCATGGGTCGGAGATGCGACGATCGGGATTCTACTGACGACCAAACAGTATGAGGAAGGTTATTACACGAAACGGGAAGCATCGATCATTGCGACGACCTTCTCCGTCGTCTCGATCACGTTCACCATTGTCGTCTTACAATATGTCGAACTCGATCAATACTTCCTACCGTACTACGGGGCAATCGTCTTATCTGGCTTGGTCGCAGCGCTCATCATGCCACGGATTTATCCACTATCTAAAAAAGCAGATACGGCTTATGAGAAGACCGAGCTCAAACCGGAAGAAGAAGTTCCGTCAGACGTTTCACTCGGGAAGTGGGCGTTGATACAAGCGCTACAAAAGTCACGTTCGAGTAAAAGTTTCCTAGAGACACTCAAAGACGGCTTCAAAAACGTCCTCGATATGTGGATCGGTGTTCTCCCTGTCGTCATGGCGGTCGGGACGATTGCGGTCGTCATCGCAGAATATACGCCGTTCTTTACCATTATCGGGAAGCCGTTCGAACCAATCCTGATGCTCCTGCAAGTACCTGAGGCATCGGAGGCTGCTCAGACGATGGTAGTCGGTTTCGCCGATATGTTCTTGCCGGCCGTCCTCGGAAGCGGCATCGAGAGCGAGTTGACGCGTTTCGTCATCGCCACACTGTCCGTCACTCAGCTTATCTATATGTCTGAAGTCGGTGGCTTATTGCTCGGTTCAAAACTACCGATCTCATTCCTCGACCTCGTCTTAATCTTTTTGTTACGGACGTTCATCACACTTCCGATCATCGTCGGAATCGCACATCTTGTCTTTTAACGAAAACGACGCCCTTTCTCTTTTATGAGATGGGGCGTCCTTTGTATACTAAAAGAAAAGGAGGGAGACCAAGATGGAGCACCCATTTGCAGGACAACTCGAGGTCGCGAACAACGGATATGCCGGAATCATCGACCCGGAGCTTTATGTGAACGATCGCTATCACGGACGCTGGACATTAAAGCGCTCCGTACAGATTGAAGGCGTGCCCGTCTTACTCCAACGCCAGTTCGAGAACGGAAAGAACAACTGTACGTTGACGTCCATTACCGCGATCTTTCGTTTCTATCGAGACCATGGGTATACGAATATTCCAGATGATGTGACGCAAATTCAAGAAGATGTGCGCGAGATCGCCTTCATGCATCATTTCAAAGACGAGAAAGGGACACCTCCGACTCAAATCGCCACCATCATCACGAAGCTATGGAAGCGATACGGATATGACGGTCGAGGCAGTTCACGCTATCTATGGAAATGGTCGACGTTTGAGCGTGAGCTGAAAGCGGGTCGCCCGTTTGTATTGAATATGGCGAACGGATTTTATAAAAACCATTCCGTCACCGGAATCGGTTATTTACAATTTGAAAAACGGGGTTTTCCGGACGTCATCTTGTTGGCCGTGCTCGACAACCGTTCAAAAGACGTGCGCTACATCGACTTCAACGAATTCAATTTCTGGGGAAGTATCACGCGCGTCCATCCGCCAGCCACTCGTCCATAATCGTTTCAAGCGCTTGTCCGATTCGTAACAGATGCTCACGCTTGGCATATGACCCGTAATGCAGCCCATTTGAATCACGACCATTCCCGAGCCCGACGAACACTTCAGACGGCTTCATATGAAGTCCAATCATCGGGATGCCCGATTCATGGCGTCCGATTTCATAGGTGACGGCAGGATAGGCTGCCAGTCTCCCCGTCGTCGAGAAACCTGTGAAGGCACGACAATTCTCTCGCCCCAGCACAATCAACCGGGTCGGGTTGATATATGTAATTGTGCGCTCCAATAACTCGATTGAGTTCGGGTGTTCCATCCAGTCGCGTCCGGTCTTCACCTTCCCCATTTGTTCATACGTGGCATACTTAAAAAAATCGACGTGGATGACAGAGGTCGAAGCGTCATAGAACGACCGTCCCATCCCATTCAACAGCGCCTCAAGTTTGGCCCCACCTGGTTTCCCGAACCAGCTCGTCGTCGCGCGACCCGATTCGAAATAGGCCGATGCTCGTTCTATCGTTTCTTGTAGCGCCTCTTCATTTCCGAGGTAATCTTCAAACGAGAGCGCATCACGCCAATAGAACTTTTGGGCTTGCCCCGTTCTCGGTGTCCCGTCTCGATGTAAAAATTCGCCGCGCGACGGATTCGTTCCGATGGTCAGCCATTGATTCGGACGAGGACGACCGTACCAAAGGACAGGTGATGCTTCTGAAATCAGTTCTTGACCAAACGATGTCTCACATAACACTGCTTGAAATCGAATCGCATCTTGTAACAATTGTACTGCCTCCATATCATCCCTCCTCTCCCGTTCGTTTCCCGCTTTCGAGAGTTTATAAAATGCGTTATAGTGAGAGGACGAAGCCAAACAAAGGACGTGTACACATGCGCATCAATAAATTTATCAGTGAATCAGGCAAGGCGTCCCGCCGCCAAGCCGACCGCCTCGTCGAAGAGGGACGCGTCACCATCAACGGGAAAAAAGCAAAAATCGGCGACCAGGTAAAACCGGGGGATGAAGTCCTCGTCAACGGTTCGGTCGCACGTGTCGCACGAAACAACGTGTATATCGCCGTCCATAAACCGGTCGGGATCACGAGTACGACAGAGAAGAAAGTAAAAGGGAACTTGGTCGACATGGTCAACCACCCGCTCCGCATCTTCAATATCGGTCGTCTCGATAAGGACTCGGAAGGTCTCATCCTCATGACGAACGATGGCGATATCGTCAACGAGATTCTCCGCGCAGAAGGCGAGCACGAGAAAGAATACATCGTCTCGGTCGATAAGCCGATCACACCAGAATTCGTCGAACAGATGGAAGCCGGCGTCAAAATCCTCGGACAGAAGACGCTACCATGTAAAGTGCGTCCGCTCTCGAAATTCGACTTCAACATCACCCTCACGCAAGGACTAAACCGTCAGATCCGTCGGATGTGTGAGGCGCTCGGCTATGAAGTATTCCGCCTCCAACGCGTGCGTGTCATGAACATCACGCTCGGAAAACTCCCGCCTGGACAATGGCGCGACCTTTCGAAAAAAGAGCGGGAGCAGTTGTTCCGCGAATTGAATTACGAACCGAAAGAATGGTACTAAAACAAGCCTAGACGCGCGTCTAGGCTTGTTTTTTATTCTGGTTGAAGCGATGCGACATGGTCGGTCTCACGACGAATGAAACGTTTGAGTTGAGCGCTCAAGTCGTCGAGCTGGCCCATTGTCGTTCTGAACTTAAAGGTCGCATGGAAGTGGTCGAACGAATCGTGTTGCCACTCGTCATGGATGAAGACGTCGACTTGAATCGTGCCTATCCGATCAATCAGTGTGAACGTGAGGCTGATTTTTTGGTCATCCGCATCCGGGTCCAACAACTCCCAAGTCACGGGATTCTTTCCCCATATATTATTGAATCCATCGATTGAGTCAATCAGTTCTTCCAATGTCTCGTCCTGTATATATACATCTTGATTGCTCGAACAGACGGATGCATGGAGCTGTAGCCTAACCTGATAAAACAGCTCAGTCTCATCCATCCAAATCCGTTCCATCTCGAATTGAGTTTTCACTTTTCGCACACGCCTTTTCGTTTTAATCTGACCACTTACTCTGGGCGAAGCGATTCGACCGAATCGGTTTCGTGTCCTAAGAATGCCGACAGTTGTCGCTGCAAATCATCCATCTGTCCCATCGTCGTCTCGAACGAGAACGTCGCCTTCATATCTCCGCCATCACCTTTATTTTGCTCGATTGCGGCGCTGACTTGAACAACCCCTCTTGCATTCGCAAGCGCGAACGTCAAGGAGAGACGGACGAGTGGAAGGTTGAGTATCCACATCTCCGGAGACTTCCCATTCCGTTCATTGAACGCTCGTAACGAAGAGATGAAGGCGTTGATATCGGATGCTGTGACATACTCGTTCACGGTAACCTCGCACCACTTTCCTTTTAGCGTCATCATCACTTCGATTGCGAAATCGTCTTCCCATATTCGCGTCATTTTGATTTGTTCTACCATCCTCATCCCCACGCTTTCGTTTCGACTATATCATGTCAATTTGATGAATCATTTAAATTTTTTACTCAAAACGGGAATATGAATGGTACAGATGGTTTTCAAACGAAAAGAGGTGATTCGTCATGAATGGTGCAATCTTTCCACACACCTCGGTCGGCAAGTGGTCTATCATCCTGATTGCCTTGTTTCTTGCCATGTATGTGCCGTTTCTCCTGCTCGATAACTTTGATACGACCTTTTACTCGACGCTTTGGAGCGACAATACTGCAAACATGCTTCGACTCAGCTATATGACCACATTCTCCGTCCTCGGGCTCGGAGCGTTTGTGACAGGATGGTGGGCTATTCTGAAGCAGAAAGAGTATGCTGTGCTCGTCTTTTTTGCCGCTGTGCTCAGCTCAGGTCTAGTCATGCTACTCGTGATGGAGTTAGTCGGAATCTTTGAGTAATCAAAAACTAGGGCCTCCATAGAGACCCTAGTTTTATTTCGCCGTCACGCCACCGTCTACCGGAAGTTCGATTCCGCTAATATGATTCGCTTCGTCTGACGCGAGGAATAGGACGGCTGCTGCCACCTCATCCGCTTGTCCGAGATTCGGCAAAGCGATTTGATTCAAGAAGTGCTGCTTATAGTCCGGATGTTCCATATGCGGCGCACTCATCGGTGTCACAATATACCCCGGATGCACCGAGTTGACCCGAATATTTTGCTTCCCGTAATCGACGGCCGCTGCTTTTGTGAGAGAACGGACAGCACCTTTTGAGGCCGTGTATGCCCCGGCACCTGCCATACCTGTCAGTGCTGAGATGGAGGAGATGTTGACAATCGATCCTCCGCCATTTTCTGTCATGAGCGGAATCGCATACTGCGTTCCTAACATGACTCCATCGATGTTGATGCGGTATGTCCGTGCCCAGTCCTCTTCTGTCTGTTCCAAGAACGGTTTCGCGAGTGCGATTCCGGCATTATTGATGAGGATATCCAATTTTCCACACGTCGCTTCCACTTCTGCAAACACGTCTTCCCAGCTTGAACGTGAGGTCACGTCATGCTTCACCGCGATGGCTTCCCCACCTTGTGCACGAATCGACTCGACTACGCTTTGTACCCCTTGTTCATTGATATCGGTTGCGACGACCGTCGCCCCTTCTTTGGCGAATAGACGTGCCGTCGACTCTCCCATACCGCTTCCTGCCCCTGTGATGACCGCTACTTTCCCCTCTAAACGCATTGTCCCAGCTCCATTCGTTAAATTATGATAGTCTAACTATCATAATAATAATTGGATGTGACATTAATCTCAACGAAACTGCTCGAAGACGATATACTTATGACAGACAATGAGGTGATGGAATTGAGTAAACGACAACAAAACAAAGAAGAACGGATCCAACTGATTATCCATGAGGCCGAACGCTTATTTTTAGAGAATGGCTTTGAGAAAGTTCAAATGCAGGACATTGCGGATGCGGCAGGGATTGGGGTAGCGACACTGTTTCGCTATTTTCCGAAGAAAGACCAATTGATCGTCGCAGCGGCCGTCAAAAATCTACAGCCGACACTCGAGCGATTTGAACAGTTTGTGAATGAGGAAGGCAACGCCTATGAACGGCTCGAGATCATCTTGAACCACTTTTTCGAGATGCAGTTGGAGCGGACAGACCACGCCCGTTTTCGTGAGGCGTTCGAGAGCTATGCATCGTTCGTCGCCACACCCCTTCCTGGCATCGAGACATACATTGACGTACAACGACGAATCATGCAGACGCTTGAACCGTTGATCGAAGACGGAAAGCGTGATGGCTCGTTCCGACCAGATATCGATGTGAAAGTGACAATTGTTACGATCATCAATGCATTCGGGACGTTCGGCAACAATATCATGTTGAAGTCGCACATCAGTTATTTAGAGGACGATATTGAACCGGCTGTGCAAATCAACGCGTTGAAAGAGATGTTGCTCGCATCCATTCGGGCATAAGAAAACCCCTTCCTCGTGAAGGGGTTTATTCGTGTAGTTCTAACGGCAGTCCATCCGGGTCGAAGAAGAAAGTCATCTTCTCTCCTGTAAAATCATCACGACGAATCGGTTCTGTCGCAATCCCACGTTCGTTTAATTCGGCAACGACGGACTCGATGTCGTGGACTTTAAACGCCAAGTGTCGTAGACCGCGCGCCTCTGGGAAATTTGGACGCTCGGGACTATTCGGTTTGATGAACAGCTCGAGCTCATATGTACCAAGACGTAAGTCGATTTTGTGATCCTGTTTCTCCGGGCGGTGGTGTTCTCGAATCACTTCGAATCCGAGTGCCTCGACATAAAACTGCTTGGCTTTATCGTAATCCGACGCAATGATTGCGACGTGGTGAATCGTATGTAAGTTCATCATTCTACCCCCGTATACAAAAAATGAGCACCTCTCACTAGAGGTGCTCTCGAAAGTCTACCGCGACAGACCACGCTCCACAACGTGCTCCTCAAGGGAATGTCCGCCGTCTTACATAGACCAGCTCATCGCATGTACTCAACTATATGCGAAACCTACGTCCTCGTCAATCTTTTCTTCAAATCCGGTTGACATCTTCCTAATTTTTAGGATAATCAATAGTGTTAGCACTCTTTATACGAGAGTGCCAAAATACAGACAAAAAAGGGAGAACGATCATGACAAAGAAACAGTTTCAAACGGAATCGAAACGAATTTTAGAGTTGATGGTCCACTCAATTTATACACATAAGGACATCTTCTTGCGCGAGCTCATCTCGAACGCAAGTGACGCGATCGACAAGATGTATTATCGCGCCCTCTCCGACGAGAGCATCGAGTTCAACAAAGACGATTACTTCGTCAAAATCGAACTCGATAAAGAGGCACGGACGATTACGATTCGCGACACGGGCATCGGGATGACAGAAGAAGAACTTGAAACGAACCTCGGAATCATCGCAAAGAGCGGTTCACTCGCCATGAAACAGGCGACGAAGATGGAAGAAGACTATAGCCTCATCGGTCAATTCGGGGTCGGATTCTATTCCGCGTTCATGGTCGCTGACCGTGTGACGGTACGGACTCGCTCGATTGACAGTGATCAAGGATACGTATGGGAGTCAGAAGGCACAGACGGCTATTCAATCGAACCGACAGACAAGGCGGACATCGGTACAGAAATCACGCTCCATTTGAAGGCAGACACAGAAGATGACGCGTATTCGTCATTCCTTGAAGAATACGAGATCCGCTCGCTCATCAAGAAACATTCGGACTTCATCCGTTACCCAATCAAACTTGATGTGACGAAACATCGTCAAAAAGAGGACTCAGAAGAGTATGAGGACTACAAGGAAGAAGAGACCGTCAACAGCATGGTGCCGATTTGGCGGAAGCGTAAGAGCGAGTTGACTGACGAAGATTACAAAGCGTTCTATCACGAGAAGCGCTATGGCTTTGATGAACCGCTCAAGCATCTTCACTTGAACGTCGACGGGACGATTCGTTATCAATCGATCCTCTACATCCCGTCAACGGTTCCGTTCGACTATTACACGAAAGAATTTGAGAAAGGGCTCGAGCTCTACTCGAACGGTGTGTTGATCATGGAGAAGTCACCAGACCTCTTGCCGGACTATTTCGGTTTCGTCAAAGGGATGGTCGACTCTGAAGACCTCTCACTCAACATTTCCCGTGAAATGTTGCAGCAAGACCGCCAGCTTCGCGTGATTGCGAAGAACGTGAAGTCCAAAATCAAAGGGATGCTCGAGAAGATGCTCCAAAACGAGCGCGAGGACTACGAGAAGTTCTACGAGTCGTTCGGTCGCCAATTGAAGTTCGGCGTGTACGACCAGTTCGGAGCAGCCAAAGACGAATTGAAAGACTTGATTCTCTTCCATTCTTCTCATGAGAAGAAACTCGTCTCGCTCAAAGAGTACGTTGAGCGGATGAAAGAAGATCAGAAGTATATCTACTATGCGACAGGCGAATCGATTCATCGCATCGACCTCTTGCCACAAGCAGAGCGCTTGAAAGAGGAAGGATATGAAATCCTCTACTTCACAGAAGAAATCGACGAGTTCGCAATCAAGATGCTGCAGTCGTATGACGACAAAGAGTTCAAGTCGATTGCGAGCGGTGACCTCGGTCTCGATGACGCGGAAGCGAAGTCGCTCAACGAGGACAACCAAGACCTGTTTGCTTTCATGAAAGAAGAACTCGGGGACCGCGTCAAAGAAGTGCGTGCCTCGACACGCCTCAAGTCACATCCGGTCTGCTTGACGGTCGCGGGTGACGTCTCGATTGAGATGGAGAAGATTCTGAACGCGATGCCAAATGGCGGCGGCATGAAAGCAGAGAAAGTACTTGAAGTGAACGCCGACCACGCCATCTTCCAGACACTCCAACGTGTGTATAAGGAAGATGAAGCGAAAGCGAAACAATATACAGACCTCTTATATCAACAAGCCCTCCTCATTGAAGGGTTACCGATTGAAGATCCGGTAGCGTATTCGAATGCGGTGTGTGCGTTGATGGCGGAGTGACTCTAAATAGCAAATGCCCTCATCTGAATGAAAATATCATTCGGAATGAGGGCATTTTAATTATTTAAAGTTATTATATGTTCCTAAAAGCTGCATCTGTTTCACTTCATGCAACAAGCTCTTTTCATCTTCTTGCTCATGAATCTCCGCAATTCGATGACCCATCCGCTCAATCAACCCGACGACTAGAGCATTCCCCATCGTGAAGTATCGCTTGCGGTCTGTCATAGTCGCGGTCCATCCGTATGGGAAGCCATTCAACCCTTCACATTCTTCCGGACGCAAATAGCGCAATTTTTTCGTATGCGGGTCTTCGATGACATGGCTCGAACGATTGCACGTCCCTTCGCTTGTCAACATCGTTCTACCTGGAAGGTCTAACGAATCCGGATAGGACATGCCTCCTTCAGCATAGACATAGACGTGACCGCTCGCAGAAGTACGTTCGATTTTTTTCGGCCCTTTCATATAAGCCAATTCCTCTTTTTCCGTACGCCCAGATTTTTTAACTTTTTCCGTATCTAGATAGTAATGTTCTGGGGCAGGACCAAACTGTTCATACACCTCTTGGACAATCTCTCCGAGCGTCTTAGGCGTTTCTCGAACCGGGAGCGTCTCAAGCGTCGTCACTTGATTTCCCGTCATCACACCTGCATTTCGATAAGTCGCAGAGAATGTGTCCGAGATTTCGACGATGTCTTTCGGCAATTCGAATGTCGAGCCCGGATGCTTCTCGCTCGTCATCTCCATGACCGGGAAAGTCGGTGCAAAGAACCCGTCTTTCAACAACCACTGCTCAGGATTTGCTTTCCCCGCTCGGGTTGAATGCTTTAAATCTGCTCGAGTCGCAAAGATGAAGATGCGACGGCGGCGTTGAGCAAAACCGTAATCGGCAGCATTGATGACTCGCCACTCGACCGTATATCCCTGATCGGCAAACGCACGAAGCATGACACTGAAATCACGCCCTCTTTGTTTCGCAGGTGACTTCATGAGGCGATCGACGTTCTCAAGTAAGACGTAAGGTGGCTTTTCCTGCTCGATGATGTTCATGATTTCCCAGAACAAGACACCCTTCTTCCCTTGAATCCCTTGCTCATTCTTCAAGCTACGTGACACGCTGTAGTCTTGGCACGGGAAGCCACCAACAAGCAAATGGTGTGGCCCTGCTTCCATCCACGACAGCGCGATATCCTCATTCACGTGTTGACCACGTCCTTTAAAACGTTCAGCATAGCAATCAAAGGCCGGTTGTACCTTCGTCGCCGGCTCCCACTGATTGCCCCAAACCACATCGAATTTGTCGGATGTAGGCTCGGCATTCACATCTTCAATTCCTTCAAGCGCGATGCGGAAACCTCCTACACCGGCAAATAACTCAACTACTTTAATCAATGGGAACACCCTTTCGTATTTTCTATCTTTAATTTACTTCATTTACACATTTCTCTCAATGAAAACAGTTTATCACCTATATCAAAAAGGATCAAGCCTATCCTATTTTATCTTTTCTACAAAATATAATCATAATCTATAGTAATATGTTAATAATAACCATTATTGGAGGTCTATATATTGTTGAAATTTGATTCAATCGAGTCACTTTTAAGTAAGACGAGTGAAATTGTTGGTAAAACTTTTGGTGAAATCGACACAGAAAATTATTTTGAACGACTTTCGAATGACAAGGGAATCCTCGGAAAAATAGTTGAAACAGGATTTTATGGATATCCTAACAACAACAACGCCGAAGCGGACTTTGACAATTTAGGGGTTGAACTAAAAGTCTCAGGGTTCACAGTGACTAAGAAGGGGCTATGGTCTGCCAAAGAACGGATATCACTCTCTCAAATCAACTTTTCAAAAATCGTTGAGCAAGAGTTTCAATATAGTTCTTTAATTTCAAAAAACCGAAAAATTTTATTTATTTGGTATGAATTTGTCAAAGGAGGCGACCCTAGAGATTTTGTTATTCGTGACTATCAATTGTACGATATGACGGCCATCGAACCAGTAATCGAAAAAGATTACTTGGTGATTCAAGACTTTGTAAAGAAAGGGCTCGCACACGAACTATCTGAGGGAAACAGCGTCGTTTTAGGAGCCGCCACCAAAGGCGCGTCTGGGCAAACACAAGTTCAGCCTTATTCTCCCATCAAAGCTAAAACAAGAGCCTTCTCGATTAAAAACTCTTTCATAAAAGGTGTCTTGAAAGAGCATCGCGCAAGCTATGATGTGCATCTACCGAAAGAACTTACACCGGAAGAGTGGTTGTGGAATCGATTGAGAAAATTCAAAGGGATGACCCAGATTGAAATCCTGAAGACTGTAGACCCCGATTCTGTTAAAGATAAAATTCCGAAAGGCATAGGTGGAATGATTAAGAAACGTGTCATTGGCACCGAAGAGGATTTGGAGAAGGTCGAGATTTTCAATAAATTGACGTATGACATCAGGAGTATCCCCATAAAAACAAACTACTATCCTCTTGAAAAAGCAACCTTCCGAACTCTCCACAGAGAAGATTTTCAAGATGAATGGGAGATTTCTGATTGGAAGCTATTTTTTGAAGAGAGTACTTTCTTCTATGTCGGTTATCTCGGCGAAAAGAACTCCTCTAAAAATGGACACAGAAAGTTAGAGTGTTTGTTCAAAGTCGCATTCACCCCTGACGAAATTGAGGACTTCGCAAAGACATATAAACAGATTCAGAAGGCGCTTGTCACAAACAAGATCTCGGATCTCCCAACAGCGACCAAATGTCCAGATTCTCCTCTAGTCATTTCTACTAAAGGCGGAAAAGACGACTCTTGTTATGAAGCTTTTTTCAAAGGTGGACGAAAAACATGCTTCATGTTTAACAAAGATTTTTTACACAAAAAGTTTCAGCAATCCATGATGATTAAATCTTGAACATATTCTGTTGATAATCTGCTGACTGTATAGGGAATACCTTCTCTAAGAACTCAAGGAGGAGAGGGTATGGCCAGAAACGTACCGAAAGCATCGAGTCCAGCCGTGTTCAAGACGATGAGCGGAAACCGTGGGAAAGATACGAAGATGGAAGTCAAAGTCAGAAAAGCGCTGTGGGCGGCCGGATATCGGTATCGCAAGAACAATCGCAAACTTTACGGGACGCCCGACATCTCGTTTCCTGGATTACGCGTCGTCGTATTTCTGGACTCTTGCTATTGGCACGGCTGTCCCCTCCACTTCAAATTGCCGAAGACGAATGCCGATTTTTGGCGTCAAAAGATTGGACGTAACATCGAGCGTGATGCCGACGTCACACAACATTATGTAGAGGAAGGTTGGATCATTCTTCGATTTTGGGAACACCAGGTCAATGATGATTTTGATCATGTCATCTATACCATCACTCATTTCGTTGATATGGCCAAGCAAAACCGACACATACGAAGTGGCTGAGATTAAAAGTACGTCAGTCCAAGTCTTCATCGAACATCGGTTCATCATAGGTCTCGGTCGTTTCATCGACAAGCAGGTTCGCGTAGAATTCCTCTACGCGGCCTCTTTTTTCGCCTTTCTCGTTTAAACATTCAACGATTTTGAACGTATCAGGTGCTTCAAGTCCGATAATGACAATGGGTACGGTGAGTTGCGTGTTCAGCGGCTTCAAATGGTGGACATATTTCTCATACGTCCCAATGGCGCCATCAAAATTACCAGCTCGCTGTAAACGTTGAGTCGCACAGATGATTACTCCGATTCGTGTTTGAATCGCCTTTTCGACATGGTTCAGTTCACTTGCGATGACCGGTTTCAATAAGTTCCAAGCGATGGTACCCGCATGGTTAAATCCGACCTCGAGCGAGATGTTGTCTTTTGCAAAATCAAGACGCCACACATTCTCCGAATAGTCACGATCCTGAAAAATCGGACTCTCACGCACCCATCCTCTTTTTAAAAATTCCAATCTGAACAGTTCGTTCAAAGCCTTTGATAGACTCTTGTTCTTTTTAGTGTATTTTTCATTAAATAATTTGATGATGTCATCGTCGCTGATTGACTGAATAATGTCATGAATCTCTGACCAAATCTCTTTGAACTCTTCACCGTTCTTTAATATCGCCTCACCGAATCGATGAGAATGGACTCGATATCTCATAACAAATCCCCTGTCTGTAAATGATAATCACGAACAGAAAGACGAGAATAACGATACACCCTCCATCTTTCAAACAAGTTTGTGACTCATTCAATATTTTGTAAAGATACTACTTATCGAAAGAAAATACACCATTATTGTAATCGTTTTCTTCATTGATATTAAGCTAATCATAAATAATTACGAGTTATTTCAACACATTTCAAAGCATGCAAACGCCTTGACAATTTCAGCTCGTTATATGAAGTTAGTATTACATTATAATTATTCTAGTCGAGATAGAAACGCTAGAGTAAAAAACAAGGAGGACATAACCCATGTCATTAATCGGCAAAGAAGTACTACCATTCAAAGCACAAGCATTCCAAACAGGTGAATTCCTCGAAGTTACAGAGAACGATCTCAAAGGTAAATGGAGCGTTGTCTGCTTCTACCCAGCTGACTTCACATTCGTCTGCCCAACTGAACTCGAAGACCTTCAAAACGAGTACGCTACACTCAAAAACCTCGGTGTAGAAGTTTACTCTGTCTCAACAGACACACACTTCACACATAAAGCTTGGCACGAAACATCTGAGAAAATCGGAAAAATCGAGTACATCATGATCGGTGACCCATCACACGTCATCTCACGCAACTTCGACGTCTTGAACGAAGAAGACGGCCTCGCAGACCGTGGTACGTTCATCATCGACCCAGACGGCGTCATCCAAACTGTCGAGATCAACGCTGGCGGCATCGGCCGTGACGCGAGCACGCTCGTCAACAAAGTCAAAGCAGCACAATACGTACGCAACAATCCAGGCGAAGTCTGCCCAGCGAAATGGGAAGAGGGTTCTGAAACACTCCGCCCAAGCCTTGACCTCGTCGGTAAATTGTAAGGAGCGATTGCATGTTAGAAGCAGCGATTAAACAACAGCTCGACCAATATCTCCAGCTCATGGAGGGCGATGTCGTCCTCCGTGTGAGCGCTGGGGAAGACAAAGTCTCAAACGAGATGCTCGAGCTCGTCAACGAACTCGCCAGCATGTCATCACGTATCTCGGTCGAACGCGCGACACTCGAGCGTACACCGAGCTTCAGCGTGAATCGTCCGTCTGAAGAGACAGGAATCGTCTTCGCGGGGATTCCACTCGGACATGAGTTCACATCACTCGTCCTCGCCCTCCTCCAAGTGAGCGGGCGCGCACCGAAAGTTGATGCGGACACGATCAAACAGATCCAAAACATCGAAGGCACGTATCACTTCGAGTCATACATCAGCCTCAGCTGCCACAACTGCCCTGACGTCGTGCAAGCGCTAAACGTCATGAGCGTCCTCAACCCGAACATCACCCACACGATGATCGACGGAGCCGCGTTCAAGGATGAAGTGGAAGCGAAAGAGATCATGGCTGTCCCGACGGTCTTCTTGAACGGAGAATCGTTCGGTAACGGTCGGATGTCACTCGAAGAGATCTTAGCGAAACTCGGTACAGGTCCTGACGCCTCTGCTTTCTCGGACAAAGACCCGTACGACGTCCTCGTCGTCGGTGGCGGTCCAGCTGGTGCGAGTGCTGCCGTATACGCGGCTCGTAAAGGAATCCGTACAGGAATCATCGCGGAGCGCTTTGGTGGCCAAGTGATGGACACGATGGGCATCGAGAACTTCATCGGTACCGCTTATACGGAAGGTCCAAAACTTGTCGCAAGTCTTGAAGAGCACGTCAAAGAGTACGGAATCGACGTCATGAACCTCCAACGCGCGAAGCGTCTTGAGAAAAATGACCTCGTCGAGATCGAACTCGAGAACGGTGCTGTCTTGAAGAGTAAGAGCGTCATCCTCTCAACTGGTGCACGCTGGCGTAACGTCAACGTTCCAGGTGAGGCGGAGTTCAAAAACAAAGGGGTCGCTTACTGCCCGCACTGTGACGGTCCTCTCTTCGAAGGGAAACGTGTCGCGGTCATCGGTGGCGGTAACTCTGGGATCGAAGCGGCCATCGACCTCGCAGGAATCGTCAAGCACGTGACGGTCCTCGAGTTCGCTCCTGAACTCAAGGCCGACCAAGTGCTTCAAGACCGTCTCCACAGCCTTCCGAACGTGACTGTCATCACGAACGCTCAGACGACAGAAATCACGGGTACGGACAAAGTGAACGGCATCTCGTATGTGTCTCGTGAGACGAACGAGTCACACCATGTCGAACTTGAAGGCGTCTTCGTCCAAATCGGCCTCGTCCCGAACACGGACTGGCTCGACTCGGTCGAACGCAACAACTTCGGGGAAATCGTTGTCGACCGTCATGGCGCGACGAACGTCCCAGGTGTGTTCGCTGCAGGAGACTGCACGAACAGCGCCTACAAACAAATCATCATCTCGATGGGTTCTGGTGCGACAGCCGCACTCGGCGCCTTCGACTACATGATTCGCAACTAATACAAAGACTCGCCCTCTATCATGAGAGCGAGTCTTTTTACAATTCAAACGTTTGCCCGGAGTCCGGGATGAACAAGACCGCCTCTCCGCTCCCCGTTTCAAACCGATAGCCCACTCGAGGCGTGAATGGATTCCATTCTCCCCCGGTCGTCGGTACGCTCTCGATGTACGTCACGTCATTGTACGTTTTATTCAGCGTCTCTTGTGCTTCCGCTACTGAATAACTTGGTACGGATAACATGATTCCGATACTTACGCTGATCACCCCAAACGCCACAGCCCACCGAGTCGATATCGGCTTTCGGAAATGGGCTAGAACAAATAGCGTAATCATCCATCCAATCGGCACCCCGAACGTCCCTGCATTCCCATACCATTGTGCATTGACCATCAATAAGCTAACAATCACCACACCGCCAACTATCCACCACCACTTCATGAACATCACCTCCCCTTCATTATCCCAGAATCAGGAAAAGACTCAATTTGTTTTTTAGATAATTAACTACATTGATGTATGATGACTTATAGTGTATTATATACAGTATAAAGATGAACGAATGAAGGAGGCGAAAAAATGTCGGATGTCAAAGCCTCGTTGGTGACAGAGTTGCGTCGTGGTACGTTGACGATTGCGGTACTCAGTCAGTTGAAGACACCACAGTATGGTTACTCGCTCGTCCAGGCATTACTTGATGCCGAGATCAACATTGATCAAAGCACGCTCTATCCGCTCTTGCGTCGACTGGAAAAACAAGGACTCGTCACAAGCTCCTGGGATACGACGGAAAGTCGACCTCGAAAGTACTATGTGCTCAGTCCCGATGGAATGGCTATTTTGAATGAGTTGTACGAAGAATGGATGAAGATGTCGAAAACGTTGACCCGTCTAATTGAAGGAGGAAATGATCATGAATCTTCGTGATGTGTATATCGATGAAGTCACCTCTCGAATCCCTGAATCGATGCAGCAAGATGTCGCCCTTGAATTGGAATCGACCATCGATGACATGACTGGAAATGACCCGTCTGAAACTGCCTTGTTTGAAGCGTTGCGCGAACTCGGCGACCCTCATGTTCTCGCTGCTCGTTATGCGAATCGTCCCCTCCATCTCATCGGACCAGCTTTCTTCACACAGTACGTGAACATCATCAAGATCGTCTTACCGATTGTCGTCACGGTTGTCACAATTCTCTCCATCATCGGTTATTTGACCAACCCCATAGAAGACACGTCTTGGAGTCAGTTCTTGATTCAAGCATTCCTTCAAACCGGGGCTGCCATCTTCAATGTTGTCGTTCAAACGCTATTCTGGATTACCCTCACGTTCTTCATCATCGAACGGGCTGTACCTGAGGGCGAAGTCCCCTTCTCGAGTTGGAAACCTGAACAACTTAAGAAAGTAAAACCTCGTTCGACCTCAATCTCTCTTGGTTCAATCTTGTTTGATGTTGTCGTCACCGTTTTGATGGTCGTATTGTACGTCAACGCCGAACAGTTAATTCGCGTCGTCACGGATGGCGAATCCTATCCACTACTCAATTCGTCCGTCTTGAATCAATTCTTGCCGCTCATCATCGTTTTAGCAATCTTCGGAATTGCGATTGCCATTTACAAATGGATCGTTCGACACTGGACGAAGCCGCTCGCCTTATGGAACATGCTTTTCAATATCGCATGGATTGTCGTCACGGCACTCATTTTACTGCAACCTGATCTAATTTCGACCGAAGCACTCTCTTTGATTGCTGAACAAACGAATATCGACATCGAAACAATCAGTCGCTGGGGTGTATGGAGTATTTTGTTCACGATCATCGTCGTGTGTATCCTCGACCTGGCCGAAGGGTTGATCAAAGTCTTTCGTCGTTGACCTCACATTCAAACGTTTCATTTCCGAGGAAAGTGGAATAGCGGAGAAGAGAACGGATTTTGAATGGGGAGGCATTTGATGGGTATTCCAACAATGAAGTTACATGATGGTTATGAGATTCCGGCCATTGGACTCGGAACAGTTTATTTAAAAGGTGAAGCAGGGGTCGACGCCATTACGTGCGCCATCCGAAACGGATATCGACTCATCGATTCGGCGATTCGTTACGATAATGAAGGTGCGGTCGGTGAGGCAGTTCGCCAATCTGGCATCCCGCGCGAACAGCTTTTCTTAACATCAAAATTGCGCGCGCAATATTATGACTACGACCAGGCACTCGAGATGATTCGGGAGTCCCTGTATCGGGCAAACCTCGACTATTGGGATTTGTTCCTCTTGCATTGGCCAAACCCGAAGCAAGACAAGTACGTCGAGGCATGGCGTGCCTTGATTCAGGCGAAGAAAAACGGATGGATTCGCTCTATCGGGGTCTCGAACTTCATGCCGGAGCACCTTGACCGCTTGATTGAAGAGACGGGAGAAACACCGGTCATCAACCAAATCGAGCTACATCCGTACTTCTCGCAAGTCGAGCAGCGTCAAGCCGATAAGGAGCGTGGCATCATCACAGAGGCATGGAGCCCGCTCAGTCGCGCCCGTACGGTCATCCACGACGAGAAGATCACCGAACTCGCGAAACAAAAAGGAAAGAGCGTCTCTCAAGTCATCTTGCGCTGGCATATCCAGCTCGGTGTGATTCCGCTCGCCCGCTCGTCTAGCGAATTGCATCAGAAAGAGAATCTCGATGTCTTCAACTTCGAGTTGACGGATGAAGAGATGGAGACGCTCAATGCGTTGACGAAGCCAGATGGTCGCATCGATGACCAAGATCCAAGAGAATACGAAGAGTACTAAAAAAGATTGAGCCGACGAATGAACTGAACCGAAAAAGTTAGACACTAAATAGTTTCTTTAGGCGACCTTTAGAACCTGCGTCCGATATTCCACCGGGCTCAGGTTTTTTAGTCGTTTCTTGATGCGACGATGATTATAGTACTCGATGTATCGCTCGAGCTCCTGTTTGAAATGGGTCATATCTTCGAACTTCCTGAGATAAAGGAGCTCGGACTTGAGCACGGCGAAGAAGCTCTCGATGGCCGCGTTGTCGAGACAGTTGCCCTTTCGGGACATACTCTGGGTGATGCCGTGTTCGCGCAGCTTCGCCGTGAATGCTCGGAACTGGTATTGCCAGCCCTGGTCAGAATGGAGGATTGGTCTCCCATCACCGTCGAGTCTTGCGATGGCTTGGTCCAACATCTCGCCGACGAACGGATATCTAGGACTGTCTGACATCGAATAGGCAATGATTTCCCGGTTGGCCAGGTCCATCATCGGTGAGAGATAGAGTTTCTCCCCGAAAAGATGGAACTCGGTGACATCGGTCACCCACTTCTGGTTTAGGCCTGTGGCCTGGAAATCCCGTTCGAGGAGGTTCGGTGCGATCGTTCCGACCTCTCCTTTGTAGGACGGATATTTCTTCATGCGGACGAGGCACTTGAGACCAAGCTCGTCCATGAGACGCAATACGGTCTTCGGGTCGTGCCTGAACCCTCGGCGCTCGAGAAGCGCATGGATGCGACGATAACCACAACGTCCTTCGTGTTCGTGGAAGAGGGTCTGAATCGCTTCCTTCACGTCCGCGTACTTGTCAACAGCCGTCAGGCGTGTCCGCCAATAGTAGTAGACGCTTCGAGCCATATCGAGCACTTGGAGGAGACCCGGTACAGGATAGGTGGCTCGCAGCTCGTCGATTACTTGGGCCTTGATCCGGTTCGTCGCGCTTCCTCTTCTTGAACCAAGGCTTTCAATTTTTTTAACGCGGCGTTCTCCATCTCGAGGTACTCGACCCGTTCCTTGAGCTTCTCGACCTCTGTCATCTCGTCAGGATTCTTTTTCTTGCGTTTCGCCATTGGGGCACGTCCTTTCGCTTTGGCTACCAGCCCCTCCACTCCTTTCCGTTCGTACGCGGACCGCCACTTGGAGATCATTCCAGGGGAGGAGATGCGGTACTTCAGGGCCGCATCCAAGCAGGACAGTCCATTGGTAGCCATATCGTTTAGTACTTCCAGTTTAAACGCCTGCGAGTGGACTGTATAGGAAGGATCGAAGATTTCCTCCCCCCAACGCTTGTAGAGATGCGCCCAGGTACGCACCTGGTTATACGAGATTCCGAACTCCTGTGACAAAACCTCAAATCCGTCCCTTCCCGTGAAGTAGCGCTGGGCGATTTGGACTTTCAATGCCTTTGAATATTTGGTCATAAAAAACACCCCATAAAAGTTGGATTTTCATGTCCAACTTTTATGGGGCAGTTCACGAAGGCTCAATCTTTTTTATTTAAAACGCCGGAATAGCCGTTTCTGCATAGTTTTCTTCTAAGAACGCACGGACTTCATCGCTCGTGAGGGCCTCTCCGAGTTTTTGGATCGCTTCGTCGTCCTGGTTATCTTCACGTGCGACGAGCGTGATCGCGAAGTCGTTCTCGACACCTTCTGTTAGGAGTGCGTCACTCTTCGGTGTCAAACCGAGCGGTGCCGCGTAAGCCGGTGTCATCAAGACCGCATCGACATCATCATATGCACGAGCGAGCATCAACAAGTCGACTTCTTCAAACTTGAAGTTTTTCGGATTCGATGTGATATCGGCTTGTGTATAGTACGTGCCTTCTTTCTCTCCGAGTTCGATCACATCATGTTGTGCAAGAAGGGAGAGCGAGCGGTCGATGTTCGATACGTCGTTGGCGATGGCGATGGTCGCGCCTTCCGGAATGTCTTCCATGTTGTCATAGTTTTTCGCGTATACGCCGTAGTTTGCGAAATAGATTGGTTCGATTGGAACGAGATTCGCATCATTGCTGCGGTTGAACTCTTCCATGTACGGGACGTGTTGGAAGAAGTTCGCATCGACTTCTTTCGCCGCAAGTGCCGAGTTCGGCTGGACGTTGTCTCCGAGGACGACGATTTCGAGTTCGATGTTCTCTTCTGCAAGCTGTTTTTTCGCGATTTCAAGCATATCTGTCATCGGTGGGATGAGTGACGCGACTTTCAACGTCTGTGGTTCGTTCGATTGTTCTGTTTGTGTTTCCGTGTCGTTCCCACATGCGGCGAGGACGAGTGTGAGCGAGGCAAGAAGTGCCATCAATTTTTTCATATTCATTTCCTACTTTCTGTTTAGCGTTTGTCGATAATTCGTGCCACGGTCGTGCCCGTGAACTGGATCAGCTGTACGAAGACGAGCATGATCAAAATCATATAGAGCATGAGTTCTGTCTGAAATTGCTGATACCCGTAACGGATGGCAAAGTCACCGATGCCACCTCCCCCGACGACCCCCATGATCGTCGAGTACGAGATAAAGCTAATGATGGACGTCGTCAATCCGAGTACGAGGCCGGATCTGGCTTCGACGTAAAGAAACTTAAAGATGATGTCTTTCACCGACGCCCCCATCGAGAGCGCCGCTTCGACGACCCCGCGCGGAACATCAATCAATGACTGTTCGACAAGGCGCGCATAATGCGCGATGGCAATGATGGAAAGTGGCACGGTAGCTGCCGCTGTTCCAATGGCCGTCCCGATAATGAGCCGTGTAAATGGAATCAAAAACACGACGAGTAACAAGAACGGAAAAGACCGGACGATGTTCACGACTAAGTTGAGGACAGAGAAGACGACTTGGTTCTCTAACAGTTGTCCTTTACGCGAAAGATAAAGCCACGTGCCTAATGGCAATCCGACTAGAATCGCGGCGAGAATCGATACCCCGACCATGATGAACGTCTCAGCGATGGACTGCCAAATCTCCGATTGATAGCGTAACAGGATGTCAGGCATTCGGTTCGCCCTCCTTCCGTAACTGTTCGACGAACCAACTTGGGTTCTGATCGATGGCCACCACACCCGTCGGTTCCCGTTCAATCGTCTCATGAACGGCGCCTTCTGCCATGACGGTGACGCGATGACAGATTTGACGAATAACATCCATCTCATGCGTGACGAGGACGATGGTGACGCCAAGTTGTTCATTGACCGACTGAAGAACACGTAACACTTCTGCCGTCGTGTTCGGATCTAGGGAAGAGGTCGGCTCATCGCACAGGAGCACGCTCGGTTCGCTCGCGAGTGCCCGAGCGATGGCGACACGTTGCTTCTGTCCACCACTCAACTGGGAAGGATATTTATCGCGATACGCTTCGAGTCCGACGAACTGGAGACATTCCATCACGCGTGCTTCCCATGATCCTCTCGGTCGTTTAGCAAGCTTCAGGGAATCGAGGACGTTATCAAAGACGGTCTTATTCGCGACAAGATTAAATTGTTGAAAAATCATACCGATCCGATGTCGCTTCTTGCGGAGTTCCCGGTTGGAGAGCTCGGTCAACTGGTCGCCATCGACTATGACACTTCCACTATCGGGTCGCTCCAATACATTCATCAATCGAAGAAGTGTCGACTTCCCGGCACCGCTTGCGCCGATGATGCCGTAAATCTCTCCTTTTCGAATGTGAAGCGATACATTTCGAACGGCCATCTCTTGTCCATAACGTTTATGGACGGACGACAACGTGATCATGGCGGACATCCTTTCTATTTCTCGTGAGTGAGTCAACCATTTATCATTTTAGCGAAGTAAAGAGTTGATGTCAGGTCATGTGCTCGTACGAAAAGAACCGCAGTGCGGTTCAGAGTGGATGTCTTTCGAAATGTTCGGCGATGTGTCGCTTCATGGCGTCTCGATTTTCGGCGAAGATGCGATGGCGATGGCCGTTCCCACCGGATGGGTGCGGAAACCCGCTCACTACGCGCTCCTGATCCAAGAGACCTTGATCGACCAATAATTCCACGGCTCGCCGCACGTTCACGCCCATCGGCAAGATGAGCGCATTTCGAAGGTGTGCCATCTCTTCAGCGAACGTACCTTCCACGTACGGTCGAAACAAATCCGTCCGAATCATATCCGGACTCGACCCATTATAGTTTTTGCCCTTATAAAAGACCGGATAAGGGAGGACCGCCGTGTTTTGTACGAGATGATTTGCTGATCCGAACAAATCGAGGGAGGACTCGAGCCCTAAGTGATGATGCAAATCTAAATCATCTAACATCGTCACTAAGTTCTTTCGAATCGGACCGGAAAAACTGCCACGTTGTTTGACGGCTCGAAGCGCCTCTTCGTCCGTGGCATCTTCTAAGTCACGAATCGCCTCGAACGACTGACGCATCTGATATAAGCCTGGCGTGATTCCCGCGATGACGACTTTCGCATTTGGATTAATGTATTCGAATGGTGCGTAATAGATATCGAGTTGTTTCTTTTCGTCACGGTCTAACAAAAAATCTTCGCTTTTTAACGTCTCTTCCTCTAAATCTGATAACTGCAAAATTTTCGATTTGTATGTGTGAAATAACTCTGTCCGTGTCATGTAACTGACACTCCTTTCGTTTGCTTCCTTCATCTCTATTTCCCTAAATCTTCATGTGACAAAAGTTCATGTTTCAGACAAATGCTACCCAAAAAATAAAGCGCTTTCATTCCATTTTTTGTGATATTCTGACGGTGTGATTCAGAGTGTTTTTAGGCAGATTCGCTAATTTCTCACAAGGAGTGTGTTCAAACATGAAAGCAGTCGTTGTCAATTCAGCAAGCAAAGCCAACATTGAAGTCGTGGAAAAGGAAATTCGTCCATTACAATCTGGGGAAGCGCTCGTCGATGTCGAGTACTGTGGCGTGTGTCACACGGACCTTCACGTCGCGGCCGGTGACTTCGGGGATGTCCAAGGACGTGTGCTTGGTCATGAAGGGATTGGGATCGTGTCAAAAATCGCGGACGATGTCAAAAGTCTAAAAGTTGGCGACCGCGTCAGCATCGCCTGGATGTACCATGCGTGTGGTCGCTGCGAATATTGTACGACGGGACGTGAGACGTTCTGCCGAAACGTTCAAAATGCCGGCTATAGCGTTGACGGTGGCATGGCTGAGCAAAGTATCGTCGTGGCAGATTATGCCGTCAAAGTGCCAGAAGGCTTGGATCCTGCACAAGCTTCAAGTATCACATGTGCGGGCGTCACGACGTATAAGGCCATCAAAGTCGCGGACGTGAAGCCTGGGGAGACGGTCGTCATCTACGGTTGTGGTGGACTCGGCAACCTAGCCATCCAATATGCAAAACATGTTTTCAACGCGCACGTCATCGCTGTCGATTTGAACGACGACAAGCTAGAACTCGCTAAAGAGAGCGGCGCCGATTTGACGATCAACCCTTCGAACGAGGGAGATGCGGCGGACATCGTTCAAGAGAAGTTCGGCGGAGCACACGCCGCAGTCGTCACGGCCGTCTCAAAAGTTGCCTTCAATTCAGCGGTCAACGCCGTTCGAGCCTGCGGGAAAGTCGTAGCCGTCGGGCTTCCTTCTGAAACGATGGATTTAAACATCCCACGTCTCGTTCTCGATGGGATTGAAGTCGTCGGTTCGCTCGTCGGGACACGTAAAGACCTAGAGGAAGCCTTCCAGTTCGGAGCCGAAGGACTCGTCGTCCCGGTCGTTCATAAGCGTTGCCTTCACGAAGTACAAGACGTGTTCGAAGAGATGGAACAAGGGAAAATTCAGGGACGGATGGTCATCGATTTCAAAAATAAAGATTGTCAGTAAAAAACGAGGCCTTGTGCCTCGTTTTGTTCTAGATTGACGTTGACGGGGTATAGTCGCTTTTGTATAGTTAGGAACGTCTAAAACCCGGAAACGAAAGAGGAGTGACTTGATTTGACTCCATCAACGTCAACACGTCTGCTTGATTTACTGACAGAACGAAACGATCAAGTTCGACGCATGAGTGAACAATCCTGGAATGAGCAGAGTGACATCCATATCTCAAATTCCGAATGGTATATTCTCGCTACACTTTATCAAGCAAAGACGACCATCGCCGAGGTCACGCGAAACGTCCATATTTCGCGGCAAGCGATTCATAAACTGATTAAGAATCTAGAAGGTAAAGCGCTCGTTCTCGTGACGGACCATCCGCAAAATCGAAAGGACAAATGTATCGAGCTGACCTCTCTCGGTCACACTTGTTATGAACAAAACGAGGCACTCAAAGCGCAGCTCGAGCAACAGATTCAAGAAAGCATCGGACAAGAGGCGTTCAATCAACTGAAAACCATTCTACGGATGGACTGGAAACTGTAATCGTGTCGGGTTCACTCGTCACGATTTTTATATGCACACCTTGCACCAAACGTCAACCGAGTTGACATTTCACCTTCTGAATGACTATGCTTATAGGTAAGGAAGAGGTGATCGACTTGTTTAAAGCTGGAGACTTAATCATCTACTCGACCCATGGCGTATGTCGGATCGACGACATTTCGGACAAAACGGTCGCAGGAGAAACGAAATCGTACTATACGCTTCACCCCATCAACAACTCACAGAAGTTGCAGATTAGCATCCCGGTCGATAATGACAATGTGATGATGTTGACGTTGCTCGAAGCAGACGAAGCATTAGAGATTTTAGAGTCGTTCCGCTCGCCTGGCGTTGAATGGAATCCGCATTCGAACAATCGCAATCGTGAATTTTTAAATGTTGTCCATTCAGGGAACCGTCATGAGATCGCTCAAGTCGTGAATACGTTGAGCCGTCGTCAAATCGAGGCGTTACAGGCAAACAAAAAGCTGTACGAACAAGATCGTAAAATTTTAGAGAACGCCAAAACCATTTTGGTGAAAGAACTCTCGCTCGCTCTCGAACGTTCAGAGAGCGACATCGAACGTCAAATCGGTGAATACTTACATGAAAGCATGGCGACACTCACACCTTGACCCTTCCACGTGGAAGAGGTCTTTTTTTGTTCTGCTACAATAATATACTTTTTTTGACAATTTTCGGGTATCCTAAAACAAATAAACCTTATGATATAGGGAGGATGTTAGGATGCAACTGCACTCTAGTACGACCCATGTCACCGACACGCATGTCGTTCGGGCAATCGAAAACAATTTAGCAATCATTCGTTTCGATGAAAATCGTCGCGTCGCTTACGTCAATGAAATTTTCGCCAGAACGATGGGCTATGAAGTCACTCAATTGATGGGACGACACCATCGTGACCTTTGCTTACCCGAGTTTGCGAACAGTCCTCAATATGACTTGTTTTGGCGAAAGCTGTTGCAAGGCTTGAGCTATCACGACAAAATCGAGCGACGTGCGGCCGATGGTCATAGTGTTTGGTTAGAGGCTACCTATATGCCGATTTTCGATGACACGAACCAGCATGTCATCGGTGTATCTAAGATTGCGGCTGATATCACGTCTCGTCAACAGGATGTCCTCCATATGGCGAACGACCTTCAAGAAACATCGGAGTACTTATCTGCACAATCCAAAGTCGGGAAACAGGATGGGGAACATGTGCTAGAAAACGTGAAACAAATCGAAGCAGAGTCCATACAAAATATGCAACATCTCCTTGCGCTCCAGCAAGAGGCAAAAT
This sequence comes from Exiguobacterium sp. s183, assembly GCF_018617655.1. Classification (NCBI taxonomy): domain Bacteria; kingdom Bacillati; phylum Bacillota; class Bacilli; order Caryophanales; genus Exiguobacterium; species Exiguobacterium sp. s183. Next base: position 71,878 of record NZ_JACSKN010000004.1, on the reverse strand, counting down.
CGATTACAGATATCGTCCGTACGATTCGAGAAATCGCTGCTCAAACGAACTTGCTCGCACTCAATGCGGCCATCGAGGCGGCACGAGCAGGTGAGCATGGGCGCGGGTTCAATGTCGTCGCCACGGAAGTGCGTAATCTGTCGAATAAAGTGTCCCTCTCCATCACGGAAGTGAATCACAATATCGAAGGAATCGTCAAACGGATCGATGACGTGTCCACGAGCATCGGACGCATCTCTCACAAAGTGAAAGATAGCTCCGGACAACTCGAACAGACGGTCCGAGAGTTCGAGAAATTAGCGGATTCAGCCGCTACACTCGAACAACAGGCGAAGACGTTTCTTAAGATGGTGTAAGCGACCTAACGGTGGGTCGCTTTTTCTATACAAAAAGCGAGCATACGATTGTATACTCGCCTCATTCTCTTCAGTTATGGACCATGTCCTTTTCTTCTAAACCGAGCGTGACCGCTGTCGATTCGTGAATCGTCTTGAACAGGTCCGGATGTTCCGAAAGTTTCAAGCCATATGACGGAACCATCTCTTTGATTTTCTCTTCCCACTCCGGTAACTGTTGCGGGAAGCACTGCTCGAGCACCTTCAACATGACATGAACAGCTGTCGATGCGCCTGGAGAAGCACCAAGAAGTGCCGCAACGGAACCATCTTCCGCGCTGACGACTTCTGTTCCGAACTGAAGTGTCCCTTTTCCTTGCGGTGTATCTTTGATGACCTGAACCCGTTGCCCGGCCACAACGATTTCCCAATCTTCGTTCTTGGCGTTCGGGATGAATTCACGAAGTTCATCCATGCGCTTGTCGTGTGACAAGAGCACCTGTTCGATCAAGTATTTCGTGAGCGGCATCTCTTTTGCCCCTGCCGCAAGCATCGTGATGACGTTGTTTGGTTTGACCGAACGAATCAAATCCAAGTTCGATCCTGTTTTCAAGAACTTCGGCGTGAAGCCGGCGAACGGTCCGAATAACAACTCTTTTCGTCCATCGATAAAGCGTGTGTCGAGGTGCGGTACCGACATTGGTGGTGCCCCGACTTTCGCCTTTCCATAGACCTTCGCGTGATGTTGCTCGATGACCTCACGATTTTTACAGACGAGGAAGAGTCCACTGACTGGGAACCCGCCGATTTGTTTCGACTCCGGAATCCCTGTCTTTTGTAAGAGTGGTAAACTTCCGCCACCGCCTCCGATGAAGAGAAACGGTGCCGTATGCGTCTCGATCTTGTTCGCAGACAAGTCTTTCACTTTCACTTCCCAAAGACCGTTATCGAGACGCTTCACGTCCTCGACGCTATGGCCGTAGTTGACCTCGACTCCGTTTGATGTGAGATGGTCAAACAGCATCCGTGTCAACGCACCGAAGTTCACGTCCGTCCCTGAATCGATTTTCGTCGCGGCAATCGGTTCGTCCGATGTCCGTCCATCCATGATGAGCGGGAACCATTCCCGTAGCTGATTCGGATCGTCCGATAAGACCATGCCTTCAAATAACGGATTCGTTGTGAGCGCTTCCAAACGACGTTTCAAGAAATCGACATTCTTCTCCCCTTGGACCATACTCATATGTGGAATTGAACGAATGAAGGCACCCGGATTTTCAATCAATCCTTGCTTGACGAGATGCGCCCAAAACTGGCGTGAGATTTGGAATTGCTCGTTGACGTTGACCGCTTTGGAAATATCAATCGTCCCATCCGCGTTCTCCGTTGTATAGTTTAATTCGCAAAGTGCGGCATGTCCCGTACCTGCGTTATTCCATTCGTTTGAACTTTCTTCCCCTGCTGCATCGAGCTTTTCGAACACTTTGATATTCCACTCCGGTACGAGCTCTTTAAAGAGTGAACCGAGCGTTGCGCTCATAATGCCTGCCCCAATTAAAATGACGTCTGTTCTCGTTTGCGTACTGCTCATGAAAACCCCATCCTTATCCCCTGAATTTTTTGTCATACAACCGAAGAATCCCCATTCCTCAATCATATATTTTATAATCGTTATACCGATTATAACTCTTTTGTGATGAATGATAAGGGTTATGTATGATTTTTTGTGCTGAAACTTTTTATGAAATTGTCATGATTCCTTGAAACGAAGGAGGTGTTCTTGTGAGACGCGGTCTAAGTTTTACAATCCCCAATCAATACGGTCATTTTTTACAAGATATTTTGACTCCTATCCCTATCGACCAATATCAATGGAAGGTAATTGATGAGGAATCCTATGTTGTGAAAGATGAACAACTTGACTGGTTGTTGTTTCCGAAGTCGACCATTATCAATGGTCGACAACTCAATGAACGGATCACTCAACATGAACACTATTTGATTTTTGTTGATATAAAAGCGTTCCACTCTAATATGTCCTCGGAAATCGTAACGTATGAAGATTTTCTACAGAGCACGTGCGAGTTTGTACTACTTTTGATAGATAGTCAATACGTGACGATATACTGTAAAGACCACGAGATGCTCAACTCCCTCTACGAAAATGCTTTTTTGCATGAATTCGAGGAGATTGCATACATCACAAGTCATAATGACTCGATGACACGCTTATCTTGCTGGTAATTGAGCATTTCAAAAAGGAGAATCCACATGCCCACACTCTATCTGATTCGCCACTGCTCGGCCTCCGGTCAAGAATCTGATGCACCACTCACGGAAGCGGGTCACGAACAAGCACACCTACTCCGTGATTTCTTTCGTGAAATCCCGATTGACCGAATACTCTCAAGCGACTACACCCGAGCGGTCGCTTCGGTCACACCTCTTGCCGAAGCCCACCAACTCCCAATCGAACGTGAACCGTTGTTACGAGAGCGTATTCTGTCTGATGGACCGCTCGAAGACTGGCTGACACCGCTACGTCAGTCGTTCATCGACCCGACGTTCAAGTTGCCTGGTGCTGAATCTGGTGAGGAAGCGACTCAGCGAATCATGCAAGTGATCGAGCGTGCCCAATCTCAACATAGCTCGATACTACTCGTGACTCACGGTAATCTGCTTGCGCTCCTGTTACAACGGCTTGATCCTAAATATGACTTTGAAACATGGCGTACGATGCGTAACCCGGACATCTATCGTCTCGATTTAAGTAACGAAGAGCCCGTCATCAAATGCATATGGCCACATAAATAAGCCGTCTCGACATGAGACGGCTTTTGTTATTTCTCCACGAAGAACATCGAAATGGCTCCGAGACCAACGTGTGTCCCGACCGAGACCCCCATCTGCATGAGGTAAATCTCGCCTGTGAAATCTGTTTCGGTTTCAAGCTTCGCTTTTAAGTTCTCGGCAATCCGCTGATCGGATGTGTACCCGATGATCACGAAATTCGTGATGTCCGGATTCACGCGCTTCACGAACTCATCCGTATAATGCTTCAACACTTTACGTGTGCCTCGCTCTTTGGCAACAATGGCACCTTTCCCGTTCTTCATGCTCATAATCGGTTTCACCATGAGTAGTTTTCCGATGATAGCACTCGCGTTCGAGATGCGCCCACTCTTGATCAAATGGTCCAAGTCATCCACGGACAAGAAGTGCTTCACGTTCGTCTTATACGTCTCGTTAAAATCGACGAGCTCTTCGAACGTCGCACCGGCTTCACGCATTTGCGCGCTCTTTAGCAATAGCCAGCCGCTGCCGTGACTCATCGATCGGGAATCGACGACATGGATTTTCACGTTTGAGTCAGGATGCGCCTCTTCGAAGTATTCTTTCCCAATGACCGCTGACTGGTAAGACCCGCTCGTTCCACTCGACATACAGATGCATAAGATCTCTTCGTGACCGGCAGCGACCGCATCTTCCATCAATGTTAAGAACGTCGCCGGACTCGGCATCGCCGTGGTCGGGAATTCCGGGAGCGCTTCCAACATTCCGTAAAAATCATCCGGCTGGATATCCACCCGGTCCTGGTAAGACATATTGTTCATCGTAATGATCAACGGCGCGACCCCGATGTTGTACTGTTCAAGCACTGCATCTGATAAGTCACACGTTGAATCTGCTAGTAATTTAATCATACATTCCTCCAAAAACCTTCTCCATAAGTGACGGGAATCATCCTACAACTTCGTCGATTCAGACGTCACGATAGGACCTCCTTTAGTGTAGCAGATTTGGAGGGGGAAATGTTTTTTTACTGGGTTTGATGTGCGACTTGTTTCTCGTGGTGTAAGAGCCATTCTTTTCGCCATAATCCGCCGGCATACCCCGTCAATTTCCCATTCGACCCGATGACACGATGACAAGGCACGACGATGCTCAGTTTGTTGCGTCCGTTCGTCGCACCGACTGCCCGAACAGCCGCAGGTCTCTTCACTCGTTCAGAGAGTTCACGATATGATGTCGTCTCCGCAAAAGGAATTGTCTGTAATGCATCCCACACTTCCCGCTGAAATGGCGTGCCCACTTGTTCAATAGGAAAGGTGAACGTCATCCTCTCCCCTCGAAAATAAGCATCGAGTTCCTCCTTACACTGTCGCAACACATCAGGTACATTCGGTTCAGGTAATTGCGCCACTTCGCGTTCAACGAATAAGATCGACTGGATGACTTTCTCTGTTCCAACGATTTCGATCACGCCAACCGGCGTCTCCATGTCTAATTTATACGTCTCCATATAATGACCTCCATAAATAGAATGTCGCGTATCCTTCCCAACCTTTCCAGCGCTCTCCGTATCGTTTCACTTCTTCAATCGTCGGCTTTTTAGGCGTACCTAATTGATGCTGAATCGCTTGATGCAATCCGACATCCGCGACCGGAAAGGCTGATGCATCCTGAAAACACTTCATCAATACATAGTCCGCCGTCCAAGCCCCGACACCTCGTATGGAAAGCAATCGTTGACGAATATCGGATGAAGATTGCGACTGTAGAGCCGATTTCGATAGCGTTCCACCTGTTATTTCCCGTGCAATATCAATGACATACTCCGCTTTCCTTCGACTAAACTGAAGCTCACGTAACGTTTCCGGCTCGAGCAAGGCGATTCGTTCCGCACGCGGGAACGTCCAGTACGTTCTTCCCTCGACGACTCGCTGTTCGCCATATCGTTCGACGAACCGCCGCTTGATCGTATAGGCGAAGGAGAGCGTGATTTGTTGCCCGATGATGGCCCATGTGAGTGCCTCGAACAAATTTGGGAAGCCAATCATCCGTAACCCACGATGCGCTTCAATCAAAGGAGCCAATAATTCATCTTTTGCACCCATCGCCTCAAACGGTGTGAGGTCACGATCAAGGTCTAACCAGTCACGCACTTCACGTTCAATGCTTTCTGTTTCCGTATCCGAGACGTCATCGACCGGGAACAGGATACGAATGTGGTCTTGCTCTCCTTGAAGTTCGACGAGAATGAGGCGTTCCCCGATTCGCATCAGTTTTTGAACTACCCTGTCCGTCGTGACATGGAGCACTTCTTGTTCGGACCGACTTAAAAAGACGAGACACTCATGAAAATCAAACGGTTGCGGAACGTCTAGTAGCAAATCGTTCATATGTCCCCTCCTTTTCGATACATATTCGGTGTGCACCCTTTCACTTGACGGAAGACGCGGTAAAAGTTCGACGGCGTTTGAAACCCGACCTCATAGCAGACTGTCAGATTGCTCATCGTGGTTGTTCGCAATAAATACGCCGCCTTGTCGATACGAAGTCGTTCCAATAGCTGCCTTGGTGTCTCTCCTGTCGCTTGGGTGAACGTCCGCTCCAAATGGAACGGGCTCAGTTGGACATGTTCGGCAATCTGTTCGAGGCGAATCGGCTGTTTATAATGTTCCATCAGATACACGGTCACCTGTTGTACGAGCGCTCGGTGTGGGGCATGCTCGACTTCCGGCTGGCATCGCTTGCACGGTCGGAAGCCGTTCGTTTCTGCCTCTTGTCTTGTGATGTAAAAATCAACATTCTCTTTTTTCGGTTTGCGGGAACGACACGAGGGTCGGCAATAGATTCCTGTCGTCTTCACGGCCGTATAAAATAACCCATCATACGTTGCGTCACAAGCGAGCACTTTCGCCCACTTTTCTTCAAATGTCAGCATGTCCACACCCCTCTCTTACTCTCACTGTAGCAAATATAAAATCAACATCTCGTCCTCTTTCTTGCGCTTACAATCCCCTCTTTTGAAACGTTTTACAGATTTCAGTCGTATCCTATAGTACGATTTAGTTAGAAGACGCTGTCAGTCATATGACAGATAAGGAGAAAATCTCATGCGCACTCGTTTTTCATGGAAACAATTAAAATGGCTCATCCCTATAGCGTTAATCGGATTGATTTTAATCCAGAGCGGACAAGAGTTAAAAAATCTCTCGCTTGCGACCGCCTTCACGACATTGAAACAACTGACCGGGTGGGAACAGTTCACGCTCATTCTACTCGGTGGATTCGCCGTCCTGACGATGACGGGATACGATTACTTCCTGCTTCGTTCTTTACATATTGAGTTGCCGAAGCGAAAAGTCGTGCAAACGGCATGGATCACGAACTCGATGAACGGGATGCTCGGATTCGGTGGGGTGATTGGGATCGCCCTTCGTACTTCCCTGTACCGTCCTTACACAGATACGAAACGCCTACTCCGTGCAATCGGCTGGATGACACCGACACTCATCAGTGGTCTTTCGATCCTCTCCATCGGTGTGCTTCTCGGAATTTTTCCAGCAGGTGCACTCGTCGGGACGAAACCTTGGATTTGGCCAGTGTTGCTCGCTGTGAGTGCAATGCTCCCGTTTTACCTGTTCGTCACCTCACGCCGCTCAAACGTCGGTTGGTCCACGTTGATCGGATACACGCTGACTTCACTTGCCGAATGGGTCACCGCAGGACTTGTCGCCATCTACGCGTTATCGTTACTCGACGGGTCAGCTTCGTTCACCCAACTCTTTGGAGTATTTATCGTCGCCACGGTCGTCGGTGTCGTCTCCCTCGTCCCAGGGGGTGCCGGAACGTTCGATTTACTATATCTTGTCGGAATGACACAATTGGGGATTCATCAAGACATTGTCCTCTCATCTTTAATCATCTACCGATTCGTCTATTTTGTCGTTCCTTTTTTGATTGGACTGTTTCTCGCGGCCATCGCGTTCGGGGACCAGGTCGTCAAACAAATCGAATATCGACCAATCATCGGATCTTCTTATGAGATCGGGACCGTCGTATGGCGCATCGTTTCCCGGACACTCGCGAAGATTGGGCGCTTGACCGGGAGTCTTATTGCCTTGATGAGCAGTCTATTGATTTGGTTCCAGACACTTCTCCCGAGTGTGACACCACTCTATGAAGTGAATCGTTGGTTCGAGTGGATTGGAACGCTCTTCTTATTGAGTGCCGGACTTCTCATGTTCCTGTCCGTATATGGCATGTATGTGCGGACAAAGCGAACGCTCTGGTTACTCAATACGGCATTCATCTGGGCGACCGTCGGGGTCATCGCTCGAGGCTTGAACTTATTCGAAACATTCGTCGTCATCGGTTTCGCAGCTTTCGTCTGGTTGACGCGAAAACGTCACGTTCGATACCGCTCGATTTTAACGACCGGTCGTCTCATTCGAAACCTGTTCTACGTTTTGCTGTATGTAGGCTCTCACGCCCTCTTGTTGCAATCTTTCGCAGGTACCGACGACTTGTTCTTCACATCGCATCAGGCTGGTTGGTTGACGGTGTTCCTTCTCCTCTTCACGTCGCTCGTAGCAAGTGCACTCCTGCTCTTGTTCGACCGCTGGAAGCGTCCGGCGCTTGGCGAAGCATACGATGAAGATCGAATCAGACAGTTTCAATCAACACAGCACACATCGAGTGGCTTTGATTTGGCCCATATGGCAGATAAGCGTTTCTATATGAACGAGACTGGAAACGCGTGTCTCTTATTTGCGACAGCGCGGAACCACGCGATTGTTCTTGGAGACATCCAAGGTGAACGACAGGCCGCAACTGAACTGTTAACGCGTTTCATTGAAGATGCGGACCGGATTGGGTATATTCCTTTATTTTATCAAATCACACCGAATTGGATGCCACGCCTTCATGATGCCGGCTTCACGTTCTTCAAACTTGGGGAAGAGGCGACGATTGACGTGTCGACCTTCTCGTTGTCGGGTAAGAAGCGTGCAAATATGCGCTCCCTCTACAATCAATTTGAGAAGAAAGGAATCACATTCGAGATCGTCTGTGAACCGAGCCTCTTGTTATTAGAGGAGTTAAAAGATATCTCAGATGAATGGATTGGAAATCGAAATGAGAAAGGATTCTCTCTCGGTTTCTTTGACTACGAAACATTAAGACGTTATCCGATCGCTCTGTTACGGGACGCGGACGGTGTCGTCGTCGCCTTCATTTCGTTACTCCGAGGGAATGGGATCCTTTCAATCGATTTGATGCGTTCGAAAAATGAAGCACCAACTGGAGCAATCGAGGTGTTGATTCTTCACATCATCGAATGGGCGCGTGCGCAAGGTTATGAACATGTCGGACTCGGCGTGGCACCACTTGCCGCCGTTGGTGAGCAGACGTTCTCCCATTGGCCAGAGCGCGTTGCCGCCGATATTTTTGAAAACATCAGCTACATCTATCCGTTCAGCGGATTACGACAGTTTAAGCAAAAGTTCAAACCGTCGTGGGAAGGGCGTTATCTTGCGTTCCGTCAACGTCGGAAACTCTTGCCGTCAATCTTACGGACGGCACGGTTGATTAGTCGAAAACGTTAAAAAACAGGAATTTCTCACGAGGAGAAATTCCTGTTTTACGTATAATCTTATTTCAACGTCACACTTACGTTATCAATCGTGATGTCATGGGCACCGAGTGGTGATCCTTCTGTACGTCCCATCAAGAACTTCAATCCTGTCATATCCGTTACTGGCATCGTCACTTCAAACGTGTACGTGTTCGTTTCCGGTGTGACCGAAACGACTTCGCTCAAATAGCGATAGTACCCGGCATTCTCTAACGTCACTTCGAATGAACGAGCGACTGTAGAAGATGCGTCAAATTGAACGACGTATGTTTGGTCTTGCTGTAACTCGAGACCGCCTTGCTCCATGAGGACACTCCACGCTTCGTTCCCTTCTTGCGTAATCGAGATACGTGCTGCCTCATTTACCGCTTCGATGGCAGCCTGTGCGTCAAAGTGTACATAAGAGCCCCAGTGTGTGAGACCTTCTGTGAATGCTCCGTTTTTAAGTGGAGACGGATCGATATAAACCGGTGTGACATCGCGCAATTCGACGTCATCGATTTCAATCACACCTTTTTCAGAACCGAGAATGAACTGAAGCTGACTCATGAGGTCCGTTCCGGCTTCCATCGTGAACGGAATTTCATACGTATCGAACGCTTCAGATAGAGCGACACGCTGGAGTGGGAGATAGGCATCTCCATTCGCTCCGTTCAATCCTACTTTAAGACCATCTACACGTTCTGCCCGTGCTTTGAAGCGGAGAACGTATTCATGTCCTTCTTGCAATTGAATGCCTTGCTGCACCAATGTAGCCGGTGCTCCTTTTTTCTTGTTCGTTTCAAAACGGAAGAGACGCTCTACCGGGTCGACCGTTCCTGTCCCTTTCGTGATGCCTGGGTCGAACGTCCAATACGTCATGCGATCCATCGCACCTTGGTCGAACGTCCCGTTATACACATGGTTCCCGTCTCCAAGCTTCGGTTTTGTCGCATTCGGATCGAACGCCTCACGAGGTGTCTGCTCGACACGGACGTTCCCGATTTGGACACCAGACGTACTGAGTCCAACGTTGAACTCAAGACGTGCCGCAAGGTCAGTCTCTTCTGTCATATCGAATGTCATCGAGTACGTTTGGACGTCTGTCGTCAAATCAAATGACCCTTCATCTGAATATTTCGCATAGCCTCGGTCTGGACCACCACCGACTTTAACGGCGATCGAACGCGCCGCGTCCGCTTTGGCGTCAAACGTCACTTTATAATGTCCGCCTTGTCCGAGCGATACGTTTTGAATCAATTGATGCGAGTACGGCTGACTTCCTGCCTGATCAATCGAAATGTCGGCAAAACGTGATCCTGCCAAATCGATTACATCGACTGAACCGACACCACCAAAGTCAGGAAGCGCCACATAGTTCCAATACGTCGGGTTGAGCGCCTGTGCACCGTTCGTCACCGTTGTGATTGGTTCTACATAGTCTTCATCATAGACGAGGTTCCCCTCTTCTAAAGGTTGCTTCGCTCCTTCTGGCAATACGACTTCTTCATCCGAGTATGTCGGCTCGACAGCATCGCGATACTTCCCATTCTTCAAGTCAAAGACGCGGACGTAATCGACTTCCATCTCTGCCGGGAATGGTGTCGTCTCATCGACGTCCCCATCAAACCATCCACCGACCGCCAAGTTCATGATCAAATAGAAATCTTGGTCGAATGGCGCAGGATAGCTATATTTCGATGCTTTGTTCGCTTCTTTCGCATACCAGTCATTTTGAGTCTGGTAGAGTTGACCATCTACATACCAACGAATCTCACCCGGCTCCCACTCGACCGCATATGTATGCCATTTGTCGATGCCGTCACCTTCTGCGAAATGATAGTCTTTCCCCGTGTACTTGTTGTTCGGCCATGTTTCCCCGTAATGAATCGTGCCAGCGACTTTGTCCGGCTGACTGCCCCATGACTCCATGATGTCGATCTCACCAGATGCGGCCCAACCACCGTAACGGTCCTCTTCCGGTAGCATCCAAAATGCTGGCCAGAGCCCTTTTCCTGTTGGAAGTTTCGCTCGCATCTCGTAACGACCGTATGTCTTACTGAACGTGCCCTTCGTCGTCAACTTCGCCGACGTGTAATCATATGTGCCGAATTGATCGGATGCTTGCTCTTTTTTTGCACGGATGACGAGCTTCCCATCTTTTACGAAAGCGTTTTCGTTTTTGTCCGTATAAAATTGCTTCTCGTTGTTCCCCCAACCGGCAGCGACCGGATTTCCGTCTTTGTCGACAATCCAGTTCCCCGTTTCAAAGTTCCATTTCGAATGATCGATTTCCGCCTTACTAAACTCATCTGACCAGACAAGTTTCCACTTGGCGTCGTCTGCTTTTGAGCTCTTTTCAGCAGGTATTTCTTGTGGCAATGACAAGACGAGACCTGTTCCAAGTGCGAGTGCAACCCATTTCTTCATCATGTGTCCTCCTTCAGGATAAGTGATGGCAATATATCAGTCCGTTCTTTTGAAAGCGATTTCCGAAAGCGCTTTCGTTAACGCTATTATAAAATTTTATCCATCCCAACTTCAACCACTTTTCGGAAGTGAAATCAAAATGACATAAAAAGCACCGACTCATGTCGATGCTTCACGCAGTTCCCAATTTGAAAATGTCACGTCAAAACCTGTCGCATTCACATCCGGACTGCACGCATACGGCCCGATGCGTAACGTCGATACGTCATGAAGATGGGCAATGCGAAGCTGTTCACGCGTACCGTCATCATACTCAACAAAAATTTCCACATCTCCATCTGTATACACGATTTCAAACGTCAATGGTTGAGGAATCATCTCATTTGAAAAATCACGTGTCGACCAATCCGAATAGCCAAACGAAGTGACGACTGCGCCAAGATGGGACGGTCCGTCTGGAATATACTCGACAGACGTCTTGATCCAATGGTCATCGTTTACATATAGGACAATCCCGGCCTGGTCATATGTATGGCTCGGTTCCATTTGGATTGTCGCCCGACATGTAAATCGTTTGACTTTGACATCTGTTAGTCGTGCATGCGCCGTCATGCGGTTAAATCCGTAATGTGTATTTCGCCAAAAGTCCGTATCTGGCAAAGTCCGGAAAGCGAGCGGTTCAAATCCGTTCACGCTATTCGGTTCATTTATCCACTTGTACGTATGCATGACGATCAATCCCTCCCCATTGTCCTCGCATGGCAAACAATAACGGTATCATCGGCGTATGATACGGTATGAATTCATGCTGTCGAATCATCTGCAGAATTGTTGCTTCATCCGCCCACTTCACAGCCTGCACTTCAGATTCCTGGAGTGTCAGCTCATTCAAATCCACTTCCGCTTCGACGAGGTAAATGTCATCAAATCCTTCGTCGAAGTTGATGGTCAAGTGCGGTCGTGTCTGAGATAGATCAAGCTTGAGCCCAATCTCTTCTTCGAGCTCCCGCATCGCAGCTTGTTGGCTCGTATCTCCTACCGTGGCACTTCCACCGACTGTGATATCCCACATATTGGCCCATCCATCCTTGAACGGTTGGCGCTGTTGAATCAGCATCTCGCCCGTCTCGTTAAAGATACACACGTGAATCACAAGGTGATATTCTCCTTCTGGCAATCGACTTCCCCGTTGCCACGTGCGACCGGTCTTTTCCCGGTCCACGCTATAGACGTCCCAAAATTCCATTAGATACTCCCCTTTATGTTGCTGCACTTGATGCCGCTGCTTGATCTGCTTTCGCGCAATCGATGGCTACGACGATTGAGATGAGAAGGTGCTCCATATCCGGTTCTTCGACGCGAATCTCATAACTGTCGCCCCATGAGAACCATTTCTTTTGAACACTTCCGATAGATTGCCCATTCTTCGTCACGTCAAAATCCATGTCCCACCAATCCCCTTGGACACCAATCCCGGCCGCATCGATCGAATACTTCGGTTTAAAGAATGAAAACTCTTTTGAGATGGTCATCATATCCGTACCATCCACTTCTACAAAAAACTTCGGTAAAAAACTGAATGTCTTTTTCGTGATGGTTGTGACCGTTTGACCATTCACATCTTTAATTTCAAACGACTTTGGAAACTTCATAAAGCTACCTTCGATGAAATATTGATCATGTCCGTCCGCATCTTTAATGGTGAAGCGGCCGCGTAAACTGAACACTTTTTGTTTCATGTAGAGCGTGTGCATAATGATCCCTCCGATTTGTTGTAGTACTTTACGTACGAACCCAACCTCGAAATCGATTCACTTATAGCGAAACCGTCTCCTTTAGAACGATGTCTAGCACTTCCGACAAGTGATTCACGACGTAATCCGCTTCTTTCAATTCTGCTTCTTGCGCAAAGTCAAAACGACAGCCGATTGAAGTAAGTCCGTTCGCTCGTGCAGCCATGATATCCGATAATCTGTCTCCGACTACGAAGCCATCCTGTAGTTCATACTTATTCACGATTTCAGCCACTAAATCACCCTTATCCAACGTATCGATTTGCTGAATACTGTATGTTTCGGTAATCCAATGATCCAATTCATAGTGCGTTACAATCGCTTGTAAATAGGCAACCAAGCCATTGCTCGCAATGAAGACTGGATAACCCCTATGATTCAATTGTTCAAACAACTCGAGTACCCCGGTATATAATGCACCATTCCCGTTTTGAATGTTTTTGATGAGTCGTCTTAAGAAATAGGCATCGACCTCTTCTCTAGTTTGTTCGTCGTGTTGTGGGAGCAAGGTTTTCCAAACAACAGGCAATGGTACGCCCATGATCTTTCGGTATTCGTCAATCGGTGTCGGTCCATCCCATTCTCCATTTTTTCGTAGGTGCTCAAACGTTTCATCCAACGCCAACTTTAAAATCAAATCTGTCCGAAACAATGTTCCATCCATATCAAAAATCACTGCGTGTTTCATCCGCTTCCCCCTTGTTGACTGATTCATGGCTTGTCTGTCTATCATACGACTCTTACCCGAGTATAGCTTCTTTTTGAGTAATTCTTCCAAAAAAGACTACGCGGGAAATCCCACGTAGTCTTAGCGTATATTCTTACTTATTTGATTTTCCCTTTATTCTTCAACAAGTTGAAGATCCGTTTCGCCTGATCCGTGTTGTCGCTCATACCGACGAATTTCTCTTGTTGTGGCCCGAATGCGTATACTGGTACATCGTCACCCGTATGACCGTCCGTTGTCCAGCCCGTTCCTGAACGCTGATCGAAGATTTTCTCGATGGCGTTGTCGATTTCCGTCACGTCATTCGTCTCAGCTGCTTTCTTCACAGAAGCAATCTCTTCAGACGTTAATTCCAAATCGATGTTCTCACGTAAGACGGCTTCCACATCCGCTCCACCTTCAATTTCTTTCGCCATGAAATCTGGTGTGCGTTTCGCTGCTTGGATCGGTGTCGGATCCCAGTTGTAATTTCCGTCCGCTCCGATTGAAATACCACCTGTCGAGTGATCCGCTGTCACGACGACCAACGTCTCCCCATTCTCTTTGGCGAAGTCACGAACGACTTCAAATGCTTGCTCAAAGTCTCTCATCTCACTCATCGCACCGACGACATCATTATCATGTCCGGCCCAGTCGATTTGACTTCCTTCTACCATGAGGAAGAACCCATCATCGTTCCCTTTTAGGCGATCAAGAGCCGAAGTCGTCATGTCCGCAAGACTCGGTTGTTCCTCGTCACGGTCAATCATTTTATCCATGCCAACTTCCGCGAAAAGACCGAGCACTTGCTCGTTGTTGTCTTGCTTCATTTCTTCTGCAGACGTAACGTAGCTGTAGCCGTCTTCTTGGAACTGTTTCGCAATATTTCGATCCGAGCGTTCGAAGAATTTCGTTCCGCCTCCGAGCATGACGTCTACTTTGTGCTCCCCATCAATCAAGTCATCATAATAATCGTTAGCGATGGCGTTTTCACTCTTACGCTGCTCTTCATGTGCCCCGTAAGATGCCGGCGTCGCATGCGTGATTTCTGACGTGGCGACAAGTCCTGTCGACATGCCGTTCTCTTTCGCTTGTTCGAGTACCGTTTTCACGTCTGTTTTGTCGTTATCGACGGCAATTGCGTTGTTATACGTCTTGACACCAGAACTCATCGCCGTCGCTGCGGCTGCCGAATCTGTCACGTTCTCCGCGTCGTCTTCAGGATATGTCGATTGCATACCCACCAAATGTGGATCGAAGGCAGTCGGCTCCATCTCTACCGTTTCTTCATTGTCGTTCATGTAACGAAGCGCTGTCGTATAAGGCACGCCCATCCCGTCCCCGATCATAAAGATGACGTTTTTCGCCTTATGATTCTTTGAATCTTTTGCGGCTTCTGCTTCATTTTGTTGTTGAACGCCAACGATTCCCCCAAGTGCAAGCGTCGAAACGACCGCGAGTGGAACAAACTTCTTCATTGTCTTTTTCATCTGTAAACCCTCCCGAATATGTACTACTCCTGTAGCCTAACGGACATTTGTAAAGATACATTTTCAGATTGAATACAGCCCTGTATGGTTTTTGTAAATGCCGCCATTTCAACAACATAAAAAGCCTGACTCTCTCGTCAGGCCTGTAACGCTGTATGAACAAAAGTATGCAACGCCTCTTGGCTCGTGATGTGTTCGTTGCACGTCTTACTGTCGACACATATATATGTGCCGATGGCTTTGTAATAGTCCGGATTTTTCACTTGTTTCGCTTTAGTGATCGTAACGCAGTACGTCACATCCGTGAACTGATTACAAAAGGCACATATGTTTTTCTTCGTATTCGTGCTCGGTTTACATGCGATGCCAATCAATTGACCTTCGTATTGGCAAATCATCAACTTTTGATTGGAACGTCCATCGTTCCAACTCAGATAAGTGAGTCGTCCAAAATCAACATCGGATAACTCCGGTAAGCGAAGCTTCTTCTGTTTCGGGAACAATTCCTTCAGCTGCTCGGCAGAAATAACGGGAAACGGTTGAACCCATTCTCGTAATTGTTGCATGTATTCGTCGAACGCTTCGTTCGTCTGTAGCGCCGCGAACTGTAACAGCTTCAGTTGTTCAGTCGTCGCTTCAGGAAATGCATACATCACTTTCGATTGTGCCAAGTCGATGACTGCTCGCAAGACAGAAGGCGGCAGGCTTTGCGTTCGACTCTCTTTGACGAGCGTCACTTGTTCTTTGATGAGATTATACTGTTCGTTTTGAATAAATGGATCTGACATTTTGTCGCCCCCTTCCTCCATCTTCAGTTTACAGGAATCGATGCTTCCTTACTGTGTACACTTTGATTAAGAAACATAGTCGACCTAAAAAGGTACGACTAGCGAACTAGTCGTACCTCCTTCATCTCGAGCGGTATACAATCTTTCGAATCGTATGCGTCGCCAAATGATAGGACTTGGCCAGATTTTCGATTCGCTCTCCATTCCGAAACGCTGCGCGTATGGCTTCGTTTCGTTCCTCAAGTAATTGTTTTCCACCGTTGACCGTCCCCCATTTCCGTTTCGTGTCGGTCGGGGTCGGCACATATAGCGTTTCGCCTTGTACATACTGCTGCACTTCTCGCAGCAAATGTTCTGGCAGGATGTGTTGCGCATTGACGTACTTCATCGTACCTCGCTCCTTATTGAATGAATCCAATCCGATAAGGGAGCAAAGCCAAGTGGTTACGTTAAATCAAGCGATCAAGGTATTCGTTTCGCCCCATGCAAGTGATCGCCTTTCGTCCAAATGGCTTTGCATGAGTGCGTGAAGACCTAGAAAATCGAAGCCGATTTTCCACGGGTATGCGCCTCCTTTGCGATGTGTCGTTCTTTCGATTATACCGAATTCAATGAATCGACAAAAGGGCGACTCAGCCGTTCTTCATACTGAACTCATCCGCAAGGGTGAAGGACACGTCCTTCACTTCTAGTCCGCTCAATGCGAAATAGAGTTGGAGATAGTTATGCTGGTTCAGGAAGAAGACCTGCTTCGTCTGTGTCACCCATTCTCCGTCCGTCCCGTTAAACGTGAACGTCGCACCCGGGATATTGTTCGCAAACAACGTCACCGGCATCTGCGCCAACTCCCCTGCGTTCGAACGGGCCGTCAACGTGATGTCATACGTTCCGGTCTGGTCGACCGAGATGGCGAAGACGTGCGTGCTCCCTGTCGAGGTGTCGATTCCTGACAAATCGACGTGTTCCCCGTTTTCGAGATGCTGATAGTCCAACTCGAATGCGTCTTGTTGATTCGTCTCGTCTTCAAAACCGAGCACCTCGACCGAACCATCATGAATTCCGAGAAGACGCTCCATCGCTGGTGATTTCAAGATGAATGAACAAATGTTGCGCGCGCTCCGCAACAACTCACCCCGTGTGACCACTCCCTCTTCAAGAGAGGTCATCGTATTGTCCTCGAATGAGTTGAGGTCCGGACGGTCGACGACCATATACAAATCGTTTTGCGAGCGTACCATCGCCGCTGTGTTTTGACGGTTGGCGGACTCGTCCTCACGGAAGTTCACTTTTGCCCACCAGTCCGTCATGACAATCCCTTCAAAGCCCCACTCGTCACGTAAGATGCGCGTATTTTGATCGTATAATCCGGCCGTCCAAATCCCGTTGACCGCACCATATGTCGTCATGATTGACGATGCCCGACCTTCTTTCACGGCCATCTCGAACCCTTTCAAATAAATCTCGCGTAACGCCCGCTCCGAGACGACCGAATCGATATCGTGACGATGCGCCTCCTGGTTGTTGGCGCTGAAATGCTTGAGCGTTCCTGTCACACCGACACGATGCATCCCGTTCAACTGAGCGACTGCCATCTTCCCTGTCAAATGCGGGTCTTCCGAGAAGTATTCAAAGTTCCGACCGTTCAACGGGTTGCGATGAATGTTCATCCCTGGTCCGAGCAACGTGTCGACGCGGTTTTTCCGCATCTCGAGCCCTGTCATCTCGAACAAGTCTTCAACGAGGTCGACGTTGAACGTAGAAGCCAAGAGAGTCCCGTTCGGAAGCGCGAACGCCTTCGTCCCGATATCCATACGAATGCCTGATGGACCATCGGCACAACACGCCGCTGGAATCTCAAGCTCGTTCAATCGGTCGGACACGCCACCAAACGCCGCTGCCGTCCCCGGTGTGACACGCGGTGAGTTCATCCCTTGTCCGCGAACGATTGTCGCCAAATCCTCATCCGTCAATTGATCTAAGAATGTGTCGAGTGACGCCTTTCCATGATATACATCGCTCAATTTGATACCTTGGTCACCCGTGAACACTCTAGTCTCAGGGCGTTCTTCCAAATAACGTGTCTCGACGTCAACGGCGCGAAGCGGTGTTGATTCGTAACCTACTTCCCATCCTTTTTCGCTCTGAATCGGCTTCATCCGTTCGAACGGAAGGACAGGTGCCATATTTTCGCTTAACGTCTCGAGGATGCGTTGTTCCTGTTGCTCGACTTCGAAAGCGAGTGTAGCCGAACGGACATCTGTCCCGACATATAAGCGATATGCCCCTGCTTCGAGAACGAAGCTCGATTCATGACCCGTCACGCCAGAGTCGTCGTAGCTCGCAAAATCAGTCATCTGGACGTTAAACGAAAGGGTTTGTCGCTCACTCGGTTCAAGAAGCAATGTTTTCTCAAACGCTACTAAAGACCGGAGCGGATTTCCGAGTTTTCCTTGCGGTTTCTCGACGTAGAGTTGGACGACTTCTTTCCCGTCACACTCACCCGTGTTCGTCACTTCCACCTCAACCGTTAAAACGCCATCGACTTCTGCCGTACGCTTCACTTCAGTATGGAACGTCGTATAAGACAATCCAAATCCGAACGGGTACAAGACGTCATCTTTCGCGAACGTTTCAAAGTAGCGGTAACCGACATAGATATCTTCCTGATAAATCCCTTTATCCGCGTGACCAAAGTTCTTTGTCGACGGATAATCCTCGATGGATCGAGCAATCGTATCCGTCAGTTTCCCGGAAGGACTCACGTCTCCGACAAGCACGTCGACGAGTCCTTTTCCGCCTTCCATCCCACCTTGCCAAGCATAGAGGATGGCACTCGGCTCATTCGCCCACTTCATGTCGATGATGTTTCCGACGTTCAACACGACGACCGTCTTGTTGAAACGCTTCGTTACGCGCTCAATCATCGCGTGTTCGATATCCGTCAATAAGTAACTGCCCGGGTCGGCCGTATTGTCACGGTCTTCCCCTGCCGTACGTCCGATCATGATGAGGGCGACATCCGACTCCTGTGCAGCTTGATCGACGAGTTCATCCGATACGTCCATTTCCTGTTGCGACCACGGTTCACCGGCCCAACCGACACCTTGGTCGAACGGGTTCTCTTTCACCCATTCCTCATACGTCGCATAAAGCGATTCATTGATATGAATGTCTGTACGTTCACGCAACGCCTCGAGCGGTGTCGTGACATGTCCGACGTTCACCATCCCACCTGAACCGGTACCGCTCTTATAGTAATGGAACTGACTACGCCCAAATACGGCAAGCTTCGTTTCAGACTGCAACGGGAGAGTTTTCTGTTCGTTTTTGACTAACACGACCCCTTCCGCAACCGCTTGACGTGCCAATTCCTCATAACGTTTCCAATCCAATGTATACTGTTTCATTTCGTCAGCTCCTTAAGTCCTTCTGCGATTTCATTCATACAATCTTCTGCCTGTGGGTAGTCTCCTAATTTGTCCATAAAGGCATGATCCATACCCCGATATTGAATCAGTCGAGTCGGAATACCAGCTTCTGAAAGTTTTCGGGCATACGCCTCCCCTTCAAGTCGTAAGTAATCGTACTCTGCCGTCACAATCAAGGCTGGCGGTAAAGTCGTGACGTCTTCTGCCAACAACGGTGAGACGAGTGGATGCGTGACATCCGTCTTCCCTTGAAGATAGAGGTCATTTAGTAACGAATCTGGATCTGCAAGAGCGAGCACGACACCTCGAATCAGGTCGTGATGGTGTGAGATATCGTACGCATCGAGTGTCCATTCAAAATCATCTGTCGGAATCGATCCCAGATTGACGACGGGATAGACGAGTGCTTGATAACAAATGCGCCCCTCCCCTCGTTCTTTCTCCATCAGACAACAAGCGGTCGCCAAATTCCCTCCGGCACTGTCTCCGGCGACGGCGATTTGGTCACGGATGACGTTCAACTCCGTCGCGTTGGCGTATACCCATTCAAAGGCGCCGTAACAGTCATTCAATCCGGCCGGGAACGGATGCTCGGGAGCAAGACGATAATCGACGGAGATGACGACCGCGTTCGCCTGTTCCGCCAGCAATTTACAAGGATTCTCGACCGTATCGAGCGTTCCTCCGAAAAATCCACCACCATGGAAGAAGAGGATAGCTGGGATGGCTTCAGTATGATGCGGACGATACAGGCGGACCGGAATGTCACCGTCCTCACTAGGAATCATGAGATGCTCGGTTTTGATATCAGTCGTCGTCCGATCCTGATTCGGCCAACCCATACTGGCACGTGCCGCCTCGAGGTCAAATGCTGTATCCGGTTCATCGTGTGAAGAATGATTTGCGGTCAGCGTTTCGAACACGCGTGGGTCGAGATCGCCGGTGCGGTCTGAATCCGGTATGGGTTTGATGATGGTTTCGAGATGGTTCGCGTGCGTTCGATATTGGCTTTGTTGAAGGTGTTGGACGAGATATTTATAATCGGATTCCATTATGTAAGCCCCTTTCTTTCAACATTTCTGAACCTGATAAAATATTGTTATTGGATAAAGTTGTACATCGGCTCATCGCATGATACGTTGTTGGAACAGATCACTAAAGGAGTGTTATTGATGTATAACTGCGTCAGCTGCAATAAATCATTGAACGAACATGAAGTCATCCATACAGATGAACTCGGTCATTTCGGTGATCCAATCAAGCATTATTGCGATGCTTGCTTCATTGAGGGAGCAAAAATCGGTTTTCACAAGATGGAGATTGGTTGCTGCACAGCATGCCAACAACCGTTAGTTTTACAATTTGATCAGGAAGAAACCGCTAGCCTGGCTCGTGAAGATGGAACAGTTCATTACATATGCCCTCAAATGCTAGAAGCATATCAACAACAAAATGAAGAGCTGATCGAACAGTTAGAAGATGTTCATGACCAGTTTATTTTTTATGTGATTCAACCCGACCCGACGTTGCCTGACTTCGGATAATGGATTCTCATTCGCTTTCCTACCGTCTTTCGGTCTATAATGGACTGTATTGCAAATAGACATTGAAATTTTCTGAAGCAGAAGTTTTCACGAAAGAATGAGGTTACCCATGAACAAACAGCAATTTACTGATTATCGCCTGAGCGACGAGATCACTCGTGCGTTAGGCATTATGAAATACGAATCACCGACCGAAGTACAACAGCAGGTCATCCCCCGTGCTCTCGAGCGCGAAGACTTGATCGTCAAAGCACAGACGGGAAGCGGAAAGACAGCTGCTTTCGGGATTCCGGTCATCGAGCTCATCGATTGGGCCGAAAACAAACCGCAAGTGCTCGTCTTGACACCGACACGCGAACTCGCCGTTCAAGTACGGGAAGACATGACGAACATCGGACGTTTCAAACGAATCAAAGCGACTGCCGTCTACGGGAAAGAACCGTTCTCGAAACAGCGTGAAGAGTTGAAGCAAAAGACACATATCGTTGTCGGTACACCTGGTCGCGTCATGGACCACATCGAGCGCGAAACCCTCTCACTCGACCGCATCGAATACTTGATCATCGATGAAGCGGACGAGATGCTCAATCGCGGCTTCCTCGCCGACGTTGAGAAGATTCTTCAACAGTTACCGAAAGATCGCGTCACAATGGTCTTCTCAGCGACATTCCCACAAGATATCGAACGTCTCTGCCAGAAGCATATGAATGCTCCGGCACGTGTCGCAATCGAGTCGACAGGTATGACGGCTTCGACAATCGAACACCGTTTACTTCCCGTTCATCGGAACGAGAAACTTGCTGTCCTTCAAGACATCACGGTCGTCGAAAACCCGGATAGCTGTATGATTTTCTGTCGTACGAAAGAGAACGTCGATACCGTGTACGCTGAGCTCGACAAAGCCGGTTACTCGGCTGAACGTCTTCACGGCGGACTTGAGCAAGAGGACCGTTTCGCCGTCATGAACGGCTTCAAGATGGGTAACTTCCGCTACCTCGTGGCGACAGACGTCGCAGCACGTGGAATCGATGTCGACAACGTCGAACTCGTCATCAACTATGACGTTCCTGTCGAAAAAGAAAGTTACGTGCACCGGACGGGTCGTACCGGACGTGCCGGCAAACAAGGAACAGCTATCACGCTCATGACCCGTCAGGAAGAACGTCTCATCGGAGCTATCGAATCATACGTTCAATTCGAAATTCCGATGATCGATGCTCCGACAGAAGCGGAAGTAGCAGCTAACCAAGATGCCTTCGAGCAAAAGTTGAGCGGACGACGCGTCGTTCGAAACAACAAGACAGCTCGCATCAACCAGGACATCATGAAGCTCCACTTCAGTGGCGGGAAGAAGAAAAAACTTCGCGCTGTCGACTTCGTTGGAACGATTGCCAAAATTCCTGGCGTATCTGCTGACGACATCGGGATCATCACAATCAATGACCAGATGACGTACGTCGATATCCTTAACGGAAAAGGCTCGATCGTCCTTCAAGCGATGGAAACGACTCCTGTCAAAGGGAAGAAATTAAAAGTAAGCAAAGCACGTAAGTAATGCAGATTCAGCCTCAAAGATGATATTCGTCTTTGAGGTTTTTTATTACTTCGTAATAACCGAAAGCGCTTTCGATAAATATTAAAAAAATATGGGCTTCGGAAAACGTTTTCACCTGCATCATACCTGTATCAAATCTCAAATTCAACCTTCCTCACTCGATTGTCAAAAAAGAGCCCAATCTGTCGTTTGGGCTCAGTCTTCCAAGTGAAGAAAATCAAATTTTGAGTCGATGGTTGAACTGTGGCTCGTTTGATGAATCGATTCGTCACGACTCACGAGATATGTGTACTCAGCATCCGGTTCTGTCGAAAATTTCACGAACAATGTATGAGGATTCATACTCTCAAATCCGTCCTCCCCATAAGGAATAGAGCGGACGGTGATGGTTTCGGTCGGATATCGATCCTTGAGATACGCTTCGAGCACTATTTTTTCTTCCTGCACCTGTTGATTCACCCAATAAGGACGAACTGCATAGAATATTCCGTACGCTAATACACAACACACCGTCGCGACCCGTATACGCCTGCGCCATTTCCCATGAAATTGAAACGACAGCAAAACCAATACAACTACGATGGCGAACACAATCAACAGATCAATCAACTCGAGCGGATGCATCGATTTTCCCCCAGTCAGTCTAGCGACTCTTCAGAGATGAGCTTGAATCCTTCAATCTCTGTCTCTTCCTCCACTTCGATCAACAAGCATGGTTTTCCTTTATAGTTCACTTGCTTCACGTATTTCAGATCTTGTGGACTGACGGAAATGTTGGCGACTTTCGTATTGATTTTAATCGATTTTGACGTATATTTTGGAACGACGCTCGTCGCTTTCATCTCATATTTCGTGTCATCGACGACTTGTTTGAACGCCTGCTCGACTTTTTCTGTCGTCACATCTTCCACACCGCTCGCCCGAAGGACGACCTCGACCGCACGAGAGTCGAGCATTGCGACCCTCTCTTCTTCCTGTTCGTTCTCTTCTTCGGCGACAATGATTTGATTGATCTCATCATAAACGGTCGCGAGCGTACGGGAATTGACTTCTTCTCCGATGACCGCTTTCACGACTTCTTCAAAGACCGCCTTCTCTTCCACTGCCGTAACGATTTCCGAACCGTTCAGCACGTTCTCAATGAACGTCATATCCGGTTGGTGCGCTTTATGTGCCGAGTAGAGGACATGGTTCACATCGGCCGCATTATCGGTGAAACACGGGAATAAGAATCCACCGATTGGCGCCTCGAGTTTGATGATTGGATTTACAATCAAGCTGGCTTTGAATTCACGCTCGACGAAGTCAAAGACGAGTGACTTTTTCGGAAGTTCTGTCGGGCTGATACTGCCGAGGATGAACTTCGTCGTATACACTTCATCGTTCGCGTGAATCTCAGACTCTTCCGAGTATCGGTTCGTCGGCTTATTGTAATTACCCCGGATGAACGTCACGACCATGTCTTTTTCAAATGGCGTGTCTTTCACCATCTTCAAGGCGATACGCTGCATATAGTCCGTCCATACGTCTGTCTCTTCCGTACGAAGTCCTTCATACAGCAATCCTTGCGTATGGTCGACTTGACCTTCCTCCGGATATTGGAACTTCACTTCGAATAACTTTTCATCGAGTTTCCCACCGAGCACTTTTTTGAAGTTCGTCAAAAACAGTTCCTGCTGTTCTTCTTCTAAGAACGGGAACGGACGCAACTCTTCGTAGTAAATCTCATTCGTTTCCTGTCGGATGTAAATCGTATATAAGTCAGCAATCTTCAGCTTCGTCGCATTCACTTTAAACTGTCGGCGAATCGCCGCAATCTCTTTCTTGTTCATTCCATCCACCTCTTCTTTTCTCTAAATCCATGTCATTCATTATACCAGTCCTGATCGCTCACTAGTTCCAAAGAAATAACACCAGGTCGTTCATTAATGCTAGAGAAGGATTTGCGATAGTCTTTCTAATCATTTTGCAGATTTTCACACTTTTTCAAAATCGTCCTGTGTATGATCAAGTTGAATTTATTGCGTGATGTTTGTCTCACTTTTTGGTTGATGAAAGGTTGCCCACTTGCTTCGACAAGTGTTCATTCCAAATACATAGTAGGAGGCTTTTTATGTTGAAGAAACTCATGTCTGTCGCACTCGTCACATTGCTTGTTTGGATTTCCGCGTCATTTGACGCGACACCGGTCTCTGCTTTCCCGCCTAATATCCCTTCGAAAGCGGATGCGCTCACGAAACTGAATGCGCTCACGGTCAAAAATGAAGGGTCGATGACAGGATACAGTCGGGACCTCTTCCCGCACTGGTCGAGTCAAGGAAGTGGTTGTAACACGCGTCACATCGTCTTGAAACGGGACGCTGATTCGGTCGTCGACCAATGTCCCGTAACGACGGGCTCATGGTACAGTTACTATGACGGTTTGACGTTCACGTCGGCATCTGACATCGATATCGACCACGTTGTCCCGCTCGCTGAAGCATGGCGCTCTGGCGCAAGCAGCTGGACGACAACCAAACGTCAAAGCTTTGCGAACGACTTGAGCGGTCCTCAATTGATCGCGGTATCTGCTTCATCGAACCGCTCAAAAGGAGATCAAGACCCGTCGACATGGCAACCACCTCGCACCGGCGCACGTTGTGCATATGCGAAGATGTGGGTCGAGACGAAGAGTCGTTGGGGCTTGAGCCTTCAATCGTCAGAGAAGTCCGCACTCACGACAGCCATCAACGCTTGCATTTATTGAGACAGAAAAGGAGTCATTCATGAACAAACTTACCTCTACCTTTAAGGCAACCCACGGTGTCATGACGGAAGAAGTCGGTGTCATCAGTGGTGACTTGGAATTGACGACGGCGTGTCAGGAAGATGGTTCCTTGACACTCCACGTCACATACGTCGGAGCGAAAGATATATACACGCTCCCCGGGAGTCCATATCAGCTGCATGACACAAACGACCATGACGTCGTTCATCAAATGCTCGTGAACATTCTCGAGCGGACGTAAAAAAGAAGGAGTCCATCACTCGATTTTAAGGATGGACCCCTTCTTTTCATGTTCCTGAAATCTATTTAGTTCTGTTGCTGCTTTGCATCTACTTCTCGAATAATCGCGAGTGCCTCTTCATAAGACTGTCGCAACTCATCCGGCATGTCTTGAACATACTCTCCAGCACGTACCCGAATCGACTCTTCTCGCATGAGCGCTTCGATGTATGCGTCATATTCGTCAGTAGTCAACACATCACGTGCACTTGGCTGGTTGTTCAATTGATCGAAGTATGGCTGAATGTCGGCAAGTGCCTGCTTCACTTCCGCTCGTTCCGTTTTCGGAATTGCTTCATAATCAACGTTTCCATTCGCATTTCCATAGGCGATTCGCGTATCCGTGAAGACACTCAGACCTTGCTTGAACTCCTCATACTCTGCCTCACCGAGTACCCCTTTCGCTTGATTCAATTTAGCATCCAATAACAAATATTTCTCTAAAGTAGCGCTGACGATATGTACCTTCATCTCATCAAACGAACCGTATAACTCATCTGCAAGCAGGGATTGATAGGCGAATGCACCAGTCGGGATGAGTAGTGCCGCCGCGATTCCGACCGTCATCAACCGCCGACGGATAAATCCTGGTTCCCGGCGCATTTCTTGTTTCGCTCGCTTCACACCTTGGCGACTCCGCTCACGCAGTTCACTTGGGATTTCGATGTCCGCCAACATTCGTTTCATCTCATGATTCATAGCAATCGGCCTCCTTCCATTCACGTCTCAATTTAGCTACAGCTCGATATAAAGTTGTCTTCACCGTACCGATCGGCCATTCCAATAAATCTGAGATTTGTTGAAACGTATAGTCTTGGTAATACTTCAGTACGATCACACTGCGTTCGTCCTCATGAAGGGACTTCATCATGTCAGCTAGTGTCATCGTCATCGCAAGATCTGTTTGTTCACTCCCGAAAGCCTCTTCCACATCTGCATTCAAGTGAATCACGTTCTGTCTTTTTTTCATCACATCGAGTGCACAGTTGATGGTGATTTTCATCAGCCACGTCTTCAAAAATTGCGGTTCCCGTAACGTCCCGATTTTTTTAAAAGCTTGGTAAGCGACTTCTTGTACAACGTCTAGCGCATCGTCCGGATTTTTGACGTACACATAGGCCATCCGATATAGGTCTTCCTCGTAATGATGAAAGATCTTTAAGAATGCTTGGTCATTGCCTCGCTGCGCTTTCTGAATGAGACGTTTCATCGAACGTCCCCCCTTTTCGTTTTTTCCCTTACACTTATTAGACATGAAACTCATGCATTTAGCTTTATTCATTTGGAAAAAAATGAAAAAGGCATCTCGGAGAGACACCTTTGTTGATTAAACGGTCTGATATTTTGTTAATAAGTCTTTCGGTATATGACAATAATCGTCCGGGCAACGCGTCAGGCGATCCTGGTGTTCGTCCGCACTCCGCACATAGTTCGTGAGCGGTTTGACTTCAACAGCGATTCGTTCTGCATCCGTGCGTCGATCAATAAACGTTTGCGCCTCCATCAAATGTCGTGACTCCTCACTGTAGACGCCCGTTCGATACTTCTCCCCGACATCGATTCCTTGTTGGTTGACACTGTATGGATCAATAATTTCGAACAAGTAATGCATTAAATCTTCGACCGTCACTACGTCCGGATCGAACGTTGTTTTGACACACTCCGCGTAGCCGTCATACTCCCCGTCTAACGTATCGGTCGTCCCGTTTGCGCGTCCCGCTTCTGTTAAAAGGACACCCGGTAACGTCTTCACAAACTCCTGGACACCCCATAGACATCCGCCCGCTAAATAAATCGTTTCGATGTGAATCACTCCCCGTCTATTTGAATCTTTTCTAAAGCATACACGTAATAATGAGAGAAGGGAGGAATTTGATTGAATAAACAACGTTTTCTCACCACATTGACCAGCTCCATCATCCTCTTTGTTGCCATGATCTTTATTTTTCGTAACGACTATTCTCTATTCGCTGAAATGGCAATCATCTTTCTAGCGGTCGTCATCGGCCAAACAATCCTCGAACGACTATTTCGACGCTTTGCGGAGCAACGGGTATCGAATCAGACGGTATTCGTCTCGTTCCTGTCGATGCTAGTGATACTATGGACGTTCGCAGGCATTCTTTTTGATTGAATATATAGCTTCGTCTCGCGATAAATCCCCATCGTTTATGCGTGACTTAAAAGTGTTTAAATTAACTTTCGAATTGCTTCTACAATCAAGTGTGGCTCATCTCTTTGGATATAATGTGCGCTCTGCTCTGCAATTACAAACGTGGCATTTGAAGATATTCCCGTCATTTCTTTTTGTAAGACATTCCACAGCCTCTGATTTTCTGCGGAATAAAAGTCTTTCTTTCCTGCTGATATGATTGTTGTTGGGATTGAAAGATCAAGATTTGCTTGGTTCACTTGGTGCAAACTTTCCATAAATTCATCATAGTTCCCTTCCCGCACAAATTGCTTGGAGTATGCGTTTTGAAACTCTCGTGACATGGTCGGAAGAAATCGTTCTCGATAGTCGCTCGGCGTCGTGTCTACTAGCACTAGACCCGTTACCTCATCTCGATATTCAGATGCGAACAATTGCATATTGACGCCTCCGAACGAATGACCGACCAAGATGAACGGAGATGCTATATTCAACTGTTTGATTAGTTGGTGCAATTCTCG
Organism: Exiguobacterium sp. s183; assembly: GCF_018617655.1. Taxonomy (NCBI): domain Bacteria; kingdom Bacillati; phylum Bacillota; class Bacilli; order Caryophanales; genus Exiguobacterium; species Exiguobacterium sp. s183. The sequence goes on along the minus strand of NZ_JACSKN010000004.1, from coordinate 43,689 downwards.
AACCATCTCCTTACTTGTTCTTCGATTCGTACTAGTCCCGCTTTTGCCTAGACCTGCCCGATCATAAAGAAGGACATTGGCATATGTCGACACTTCATCAGCCACCTGTCTCCAAGTCGTAGAATCATCGCCATATCCTGCATCCATGATGATTGTCACTGACTTTGAATGTTGTTGAATATACTCAACATATAACTCACAGTCATGGATTTTTACCATTTGCTGATTGTTCATGGTTTCCCCCTTCACTTCGTCCCTTTCGCTATCATAAAGCATAAAAAAATTGATGGACAGCCGCCCATCAATTTATAAATATCCCAACCGCTTCAAATCTTCATAAACGAGTGAAGACAACAGCGTTCGCCCATCACCGTTCAAATGGTCCGGGTTATGGAAGAATGACTGCTCATGAATGAATCGTTCATCCCCCATATAATTGAGGAACGGGACATCTAAATCCAAGTTCTCTAAATGCTGAAACACGAGGCGTTCCATGACGTCTTCATCAAAATACGTATGGTATGACGCGTGGACCGGCTCCATCGCCAAGACGACACGATACCCTTGTTGTTTACAATAGTCGATGATGTCTTGTAAATGAGCCATGTTTTCTTCAATCTCATGATTGTTCACGGCATTTTCATACTGAGCGGCCACTTCCTCATACTTACGCTCGGAGTAATTCAGCCCACCATTCTCCCATGGCTTATGCGCATCAAACCGAAAATCCCGGATTTCCCGGGAAATCGCGGCATAAACACTGCCACTATTCAATGCCGGGAACTGTTCATGCGTATAATATTGAAACAGGCTGACCGGTTCGATGTCTTTACGGTCCAAGACGCGATAGTAATTGGCTTTCCGACCGACATCCGAGTTGCTGAATGTGATTTGAGATAGGGACACAATCACGATCCCTCCTGGCTTCAAGTGCTCATCGTATTCTTTTAGCATCTTCAAATCATATTCAATCGGTTGACTCGGTAACGCCAAGTCGAGATGCGATAATCCGGTCGGTTTAAAATAATACCCATACATCGCATGAGACGTACCCAAATTGATGATATCGACAGGATGAGGGTCTTCTTTAAACGCTAGGACGGCCCGGTTATTATTGTATTCCCACGAGTCTTTCACGAACTCGTTGACGGGAATAAAGATGGCGATCATGACGAGTAACACAACGACGATTTTAATTCCTAAACGCTTCATGCTAATTCCTTTCCTTGCATCTTAAAACCCACCGTACACAAATCCTTGGCCCGACACGCCAAACAAGAAGGCCGAGACAATCAAGAACAAGTTGATGGCCACGCTCGTCACGGCAGACTGACGTGCCATCCAATCCCAAGCCGAACCTTTCGTCCGTTCAATATGTTGGAACAAGTGAACGACGACAAAGACGACGAGGAAGATAATCAAATCGAGTAACGAGAACATTTGAATTGCCTGTATCATGCCTGACGGTGCCCATGAAGAGGGTGTCACGTACAGTTTGGCATGCGAGAATGCCTCTGCCATCGAATGCGATTGAAAGAATACGCGCGAGAAGCAGACGAGCTGGAACGTGATGGCGATTTTCCACCAACGATGCAGTGTTGGCACGCGGTCAAACCCAACCCATGACGCCATTTTTTCGCGTTGTTGCTTCGTATGGTCTCCGAACACACGATAGATTCCATGAATGAGTCCCCATAAGACGAAATTCCACGCGGCACCGTGCCAGATTCCACTCACTAAGAAAGTCGCAAGGATGGCACCATAAATCTGCTCGCGCTTCTTCTTCCCTTTCGCGAGCGGCATGAAGATATAATCTCGCAACCACATCGAAAGTGTGATGTGCCAGCGGTTCCAGAAGTCGGCAATCGATACGGCAAAGTGTGGCTGTTTGAAGTTCTCCGATAATCGAATTCCGAGCAATCGTGCACAACCGATGGCAATATCACTGCATGCCGAAAAGTCGGCGAACAGTTGAATCGAGAACAACATCGTCGCGAGGACAATCTCTGAACCGGTCGGGTCCGGACTATTGAACACACTTGCGACAATCGGGGCCAATCGGTCAGCAATCAACGTCTTCTTGAAGAATCCCCAAATGATGCGCTGAATCCCATAGCTGATATTGTCATAGTCGAGATGTTGCTCCGTCTTCAGCTGGGGAAGCAGCTTTTTCGCCCGCTCAATCGGACCCGCCACAAGTTGCGGGAAGAAGGCGAAATAGACTGAGAAATAGCCGTAATGACGCTCTGCTTTTTGCTTCCCTCGCGAGACGTCCACGACATAACTGATGGCTTGGAACGTATAAAACGAGATGGCCAACGGCAACACGATTTCTTTATACGGGACGTCATAATCAAATCCGCTCCATGCGGCGAACGAACGGAGCGAATCATTGACGAAATTAAAATATTTGAACCATCCGAGGAAGAAGACGAGAACGGAGACACCGACCCACATGAGCCGTTTCTTCTGTTCTTTCTTTTCCTGCTTCTCAATCAGAATCCCAATCACATAAGTGAAGGCGGTACTGATCAACAGGAGCGGAATGAATTGAACGCTCAACGTGGCGTAAAAGACATAGCTCGCTAAGAGGAGGAGTACCCATCGGAATCGATGTGGGACCACGTAATAGGTTCCAACGATGATTGTTAAAAATAAGAGAAATTCAATCGAAATAAAAGTCATATTTACCACCTGATGTTATGAAACTTGACGATGTACCGATTCCTGACAATCAGGTGGTCACAAGTTCTCCCTTCGGCAATGCGGCATAACGAATCTTTCCGAACGAATTACGTGGAATCTCGTCAATCTGCATCACCCGAACACCTTTCACCTTGATTTGTTCTTTGATGATTTTTTGAATGCGTGCGACGTCATCTTGCAACGTATACACATATAGTTGGTCGTCTTCCCCGGCACAGACACAGTCATGTCCGTGCTCTCGAAGGAGGGCCTCGACTTCGTCCAGGCTGATTCGACTTCCATATAGTTTAATCATGCGCTTCATGCGGCCGACGATGAAGAAATACCCATCCTCGTCACGATACGCCATGTCACCTGTACGTAAGACACCGTGATTGTCGTCACCCTTCGCAAGGTCAGCTAATGAGGTCGCATACCCGAACGACACGTTATCGCCTTGATACACCAGTTCGCCCGTCACGTTTGCATCTTTGATGTCGTTTCCGGCTTCGTCTCGTAGTGAGAGTGTTCCACCTGGGATGGCGATACCGATACTCCCTGCTTTTTCCGCACGCATCCGATCGGGTAAATACGACATTCGGGCCGTCGCCTCCGTTTGGCCGTACATGATAATAAATTGAAGCCCTTTTTCTTCACATACCGTCGCGAAGTGATGGGCGAGCGTCGGGCCCAACTTCCCACCCGCTTGCGTCACCTTCTTCAAACTTGGCAAATCATACGTCTCAAACTTCAAACGTTTTAACATCTCGTAATGAAACGGTACCCCACCAAACGTGGTCGCCTGCTCGGCACGACACAACTCCCAAAACTCTTTTTGAACGATCGAGCGATCTGTCAAGATGATCGTTGCTCCTTTCAACAGATGACTGTTGATGATCGAGAGCCCATACGAATAGTTCATCGGAAGGGTCGTGATTGGTTTATCTGTTTGATCGATGTCGAGATAGTCGATGATCGACGTGGCGTTCGCTGATAGATTGCTATACGTGAGACGGACAAATTTCGGACTTCCGGTACTCCCTGAAGTCGTTAACAGAAGGGCCAACTCTTCATGAAGTTCATGGTGAACTGTTGCTCCTATTTCAAACAAGGCGTAACCACCGTAACCATAGTAAGCATCCAACGAGTTTGCCAAATCCTCTCTCGATTCCGGTGCCCATACGTGCGTCGGTTCATACCGGTCCATCAGCTTCTGTAATTGCTCGGCTGGGATGTCCGCGTCTAACAAGACGGGTACGACATGTCCTCGAATGAAACCGACATACCCGAAGAGCGACTCGACCCGGTTGGCACATAGACAGAAGACGAGCGACCGTTCGCCGACTTCTTGACAAATCGAGTCCCCAACCTCCAACATCTCGCCGTATGTGTAAGAACGGTCCGCATAGACCGCCTCACGACCTGTGTACTGCTCGAGTGTTTGAAAAAGCGTCATGATTGGATGTCCACACCGAGGCGCTGCAGCAACGCGATGCCAGACTGATACGAATGGAACTCCGTCATTTCATCCGAGTCGATATAGACGTCAAACGCATCCTCGATTTCTGCGATGAGCGTCATGTGTCCAATCGAATCCCATTCCGTCGATTCTCCGAGCTTCATATCTTCGAGAACCACATCGTCCTCTAATTCCAATCCGTTTTTAAATGCCATGTTATATGCTTCAAGCGTGCTCATTGTATTCATCCTTTCACGTTCACTCCAACTGTTCGAATTCATCTATTCTTATTGACTGATAATGATAATCATTTGCCTTGTGATTCTATCACAATTTTTCGAAATCGGTCAATTCTTCATAGGAGGAAAAGCTTGGAGTTAAGCGATTTTGTACATGAAAAAGACCACATCGTTACGATGCGGTCTCAGAAGATGATAAAACATATTCGAGTTGTAAATCGAGTGGTTCTTCTTTATAGATTTCTGGCACGATTTCTTCGGCTAGTATGCATCCCATCGCTTCATAGAAATGATATGTATCGACGGCCGGGTTCGCTCCAATGTAGAGTTTCTTCGCACCTCGATCGACCGCTGCCTGACAGACCTGTTCAAATAACACTTTACCAATCCCCTGTCCACGATTAGGACGACTCACATGAATGAAGCCCAGATTCAAATACTGGCCTTCCGTTCCGAGCAGGTGTCCATCCAGTCCGGCAAAGCCAAGTAACGTTTCACTTTTTTGGATTGCCACAACAACGCCGCCACGGTCGATGTAGTAGTTAAGAATCTCAATGACCTGTTGTTTTTTCGCGTCATCCCATTCATCGATGTAATGCTCGTCTTTTTGATAAAGCTCACCATTTGAATCCACGGCATAAATGCGATGCGTTTCCTGAAAACGTTCAAAGGTCGTTAGAAAATCGAGAGCGATTCGTTCTGTTAGGAGTTTGATGATGTAGTTCATCTAGCATCCTCCTAGTTCGGGTTAGAATAGTTGTCTTCAAAAAATATTGGAAGTTAGATTTTTAACTAAACTATTTGTTAGTTTTTATTTTCTATATACTCTGAGATGTTGTTATTGTTGATTATCGTTTCTCTATAATGACTATTCTTTATAATCTCTTGTAGATATCTTTCATGTCTACTTAATTTCTCTGTTAGCTTCATATTTTCAACAAGGATTTTTGCTATAGCATCATTTGTATTTTGTTGATCTAAATTTTTCTCGTCTGAATTTATTGATGTAGGGTTATTTAAGAGTGGTATAAATTTTGCCAAACAAATCAAAGTCAACATCAATCCAGTGAGTGTTTGGAATACAATCAAATAATAACCTAAACTCGTAAGTGGCTTTAGAGAAGACTGAAAACTTGCCATTGTCATAAAGCTAATATAAATAACTTCGCTAAATGATTTTGTCTCCATCAAGTCAAATTCAGTAGAGAAAAATAAATAAGTACACGTGAACCACATCACTATCTCTACATAATTATGTAGCAAGAGTATAATTGTTCTTTTGTAACTTCGAACTTCATGATTTGAATCAGAAAACATTAAGATATTTATTTGTGTAATACCGATTTCAAACACTCTGAGTACTCCATAAAAAATAATTAAACCACTTAAAATTTGTTGGAAGTTCCCGTTACTATTATTACTAATATATATTAAAGAAAAAATTGATAACATGACATTAGAAATCACCCAAATCTCTACTAACAAGAATCTATATTTTCCTGTTCTAGAACTCGGAAAAATTCTTCTTATCAAATCAAATAGAGTTATTTTCTGTAAACTTAAAAATATTAATTTCCATAAACCATATATAAAAGTTGGGTTATCATCTTCTATTATGTTTTTGAATGATAATACTATTTTTTTCATGTGGTAATACCTCCGATTTTTTACTTTTTGAATGTTATTTATAGAAAATATTTGGATATTTGGTTTCACTATAAGATATCGACTTTTTATATATGATTTTTAAGTGTTATAAAAAAACGATGTTGATATATATCATCAACATCGTTGCATTTTCAGAAGCTTAAGTTGTTTTCTTATTTGTGGTACGGTTCATTCCGATTGATCCGATACGCCCGATAAATCTGTTCACACAACACGAGTTTCATGAGTTGATGGGGGAACGTCATCTTCGAGAACGAGATCGTATCGTCCGCTCGTTTCATCACATCATCCGACAAACCGAGCGATCCTCCGATGACGAAGGCAATTTTACTCTTTCCATACGTCGCGAGTTGATCGAGTTCACGGGCGAACGCTTCACTCGTCCGCTGCTTTCCTTGAATCGCTAAAGCGATGACGTGCGTATCTGGGGATATCTTTGCCAAAATCCGCTCGCCTTCCTTTTGTTTTACTAAGAACATATCTGCCTCACTCAAATGCTCGGGTGCTTTTTCGTCTGAGACCTCGATTTCCTGCACTTTTGCGTAGGCAGAGAGCCGCTTTGTGTACTCGGCAATTCCTTGCTTTAAATATTTTTCTTTCAGTTTGCCGACCGTGATAATTGAAATATTCATCCAATTCTTCCTTTTTCCACAGTTTTTTTGGAGTTATCCATAGGGTTATCCACAGAGTTATCCACAAATCCACATGTTGATAATTAGTTTTTGCTTGACACAACATATGTTGCATCAGCTTCACAGAACTCACATGTCACTTGTTCACTTGTGGATAATTCCTCTAACAACGGGTACTCCCCTGTTTCATCCACAATGATGTCTAAAGCGATTTCAACATGTTCCTTGCATACTTTTTTTTCCACAGTTTTTCCTCCTTAAAAAAGAAGCGTCGCCGCTTCTTTAAGTTGCTTCAGTTAATGTCGCCTCGGTTTCTCTCGTTTCCCCGCGACGTAAATACTCAATCGTAATCGTATCACCGACCGTTGCATCTCGATAGAGCGCATCGCGTAAATCGACGTATCGTTTAATCTCCCGATTTCCGATTTGCGTGATGATATCGCCGACACGGAGTCCCGCTTCTTCAGCCGGACTACCTGGTGTCACTTCTTCGACGAAGACACCGTCTTCTTGATCGAATGAAATGCCATACTCTTCCCGGACGTTACCGGGTACCGCAATGACTTCTTGAATCGTGACCCCGAGCTGTGCTCGTGTCACTTTCCCATCACGTTCTAACATGTCAATGACCGGCAGCGCCACGTTCACCGGAATCGAGAAGCCGACCCCTTCTACGCTCGCTTCGGCGATTTTCATCGAATTAATTCCGACGAGTTCTCCACGAATATTGATGAGGGCACCGCCCGAATTCCCTGGGTTGATGGCCGCATCGGTCTGGATGACTTCTGCGTTATAATCCATCAAGCCGTCGCTATTCGTATCGACCGGCACCGTCCGCTCGACACCACTGACGATACCACGGGTGACCGAGTTTGAGAAGACACCGAGCGGATTTCCGATGGCCATGACGGTCTCACCGGCTTGTAGCACGGTCGAATCACCAAGCACGATCGGTTTCGCATCGATGTTATCTGGCAGCTCCACTTCTGCGACCGCCAAATCATTGAGCGGGTCTTCACCTAAAATTGTTGCCGACGCGATCTGACCGTCGGAAAAGGCGATGTTGATTTCGTCCGCCTCTTCAATGACGTGGAAATTTGTGACGATGTATGCCGTATTCCCTTCCACTTTATAAATGACGCCAGAACCAGCGCCCGCCTCCCATTGCGAGTCCGAAGTGAAGGCCCGCTGAATGTTCGTAATACTGACAACGGATGTCTTCGCTCCAAGGACAGCGGTCGTGACGTCGGATTCGGTGACGGTCACGGCTTGCTCGGTCCGCGTCAGTTCGTTCGTCACAAAACGAGAGGTCGGCGAATCCCAGAGCATCACTGTGACAAAAAACAAAGCCGCTCCTAAGAATCCGCCAACCCCTCCGAGTAACAACGGTTTTATATTCGGTCTCGGCTTGTGGCGTACGTGCTCCTCTTGCTTCGGACGCCATTCGCTCCGAGACGGATACGTCGATTTCTCTTCTGTTGCTTCGTGTACTTCAGGTTCGACGTCTTGAGGTTCATACTCATGGTGTCTCTCTTCGTTCACGACGCGTCCCCCCCTTCAAGACAGTGTGATAACTGTCTTTTCCCAAGTTTCCTTATAAAGAAACGAGCGAAGTGGGGATTGTCGGGTCCGTATCGCACAATTTGATTCGACCTAAGTCGACGTCTCGCATGCCGAGTGTTTGCGAGACGCTCATTTGCGCGAGCTCTTTCATGTTGTTGTCCTTGCTTAAATGCGCCAAATAGATCCGTTTCGTCCGGTCGCCGATGACCTCGCTCATCGCAATCGCCGCATCCTCATTCGAGACGTGTCCGTAGTCCCCAAGGATGCGTCGTTTGACGCTCCACGGGTAACGTCCCATCTGCAGCATCGAGACGTCATGGTTTGACTCAAAGATAAAGTCGTCAGCTCCGCGGATAATCCCTTTCATCCGGTCTGAGACGTAGCCGGTATCCGTGATATGGGCCAAGCGTTTCCCGTCGTGGGCAAACTGATAAAACATCGGGTCCGCCGCATCATGACTGACATTGAATGTCTCGATTTCAATATCACCGAACTGCTTGATGTCCCCGACCTCGATGTGAAACTTCAACGCCGGGTCAATCTTTCCGATGAGTGATTCCATCGCCGCCCACGTCTTCGCATTCGCATAAATCGGTAAGTTATACTTTCGTGCTAATATCCCTACTCCTTTAATATGGTCGGAGTGCTCATGGGTGACGAGCAGTGCATCGATCCCATCAAACGACCGACCGATTGCTTCGATGCGTTGTTGCATCGCTTTCCCGGTCAATCCGGCATCGACGAGCAGCTTTGTCCGTTCCGTCTCGATATAGAGGGCGTTCCCGGTCGACCCGCTCGCTAACACACTATACTGTAAACTCACACCATCACTCCTTTCATTCTTTCGTTTCAAACTCGACGCGCTCTACCGTTCCGTCGATGGCATTGACGAAATACACATGATCGTCAATCGCGACTGACCAGAGCGGTGGCATGATAATCAAACCGCCAGAGCTGTCGAGGGGTAAGCTATAAAAACCGGTGTTGATGGCCCGCATCTCCTGGTTCGGTTGGAAATACTTCCGTGACGCAAGTTGAGAGATGGCTTCGCTGGCCGTTAACACGAGATCGTCTTGTGGTTTCGATGAGATGTCTTTCAAGTGACGTTGCTTATAATCCGTCACTTCAAACGCCTCATTCAATTGAATCAAGATGAGGGACGGTCCGATATACATCTCCGAATCTCCCTCAACTTCAGGTGCCGAGAAAATCTTATTATCTTCAAACGTTTGGACGAAAGCGATTTGTCTCGTCTTTTCATCATATCGCCAGTAGGCATACTCTTCTCCGAACGGGACATATTCCGCAACAAACGTTGAAGCCGTTGTTCTCAATTCTTTTGCATCGAGCGGTACCGGCTGTTTCAGCTCGACTTCGAGTTGCATATTGTCGAGCGTCGTTGCCAGTTGTGCCTCTCGATTTTTCGTAATCATCGCGGCCGACATCTCTTCAGACGACCCTGTCAAATAGCCGATATCCCGACCCATTCGTGGCAGTTTTGCCGGGTCGACGTTTCGTTGGTCTAAAATTTGTGCAATCGACGTGTTGTCGTTCGTCACGACTTCGGTCGCCCATGTCTCAGTCACCAATTGGAACAACAGATAGATGTTCAAGGCGAGGAAGGCGAAGATTAAAATGGTTTTCGCTTTACTCCAATCCACGATACATCATCCTTTCTGTCCAATCTTCTGACTGATTATATGGGACCCAACGTCCCGCTTCACGTACGAACCAATTCGGTGAGAACGTCACATATCGGCTCGTATCCTCGTTATACTCAATTTCATAACCGATTCGAATCTCAGTCACGTTCTCAAACCGTCCAGAGTTGATGAGTGTCCCGAGTACTTCTTCTGCGTCAGCCAGCTGCGTCGTGCCGACTGTGATCAAGCGGTCAATCTCTAAGTGATGTCGTGTGATGGACCGGACTTGCGCCCCGTCGTTTTCCACACGCAATGTGGATAAGTCGATGGCGTCATTGTTGATAAACGCCTCACGTTGGCTAAAGACCGGGAATCCTTTCACATGAAAACGGAATACGGTCGTTTCAAAGCCTTTGTTCGCCGGTGTAATGGCATCGAAACGAAGCGAGAGTCCTTGATTCTCCGAAGACTCGTCGACCCATCCACCATGGAAATTCACGAATTCGACAATCGAATCCAATCCGAGTGCCGTTTCCCGCTCAGTGCTGTTTCGCGATAAGTTCCGATAGCGACTCGCGTTCAGCTTCGCGTCATATTCCGCCACACTGACACCGTTCGTCAATGCACCGACCGAACTCGCCGGGTCGACTTCCTGGACGTTCGGGTCGCCTGGGAAGAACGTGTCCCGCATCCAGTCGAGGCGCGCATCGATTTGAATCGACGATACGTCATATGCGAACAACTCATTCATCTCCGGTCCGACGACCGGGATATAGTTCACACGCTCATCCGTATACGTCACTCGCTTCATCGTCCGACTCGAGTTTTTTAGGAATAGACTGTTCACGTCGCCGTTTCCGACCTTCGTCAACTTCCCTTCCCAAATCGATTGGTCACTCATGATCGTTCGGATTGTAAACGCATTGTCTTCCATGTAGATGAGCACACGTTGCGGAATCTTTCCAGACAGACTATACGTGCCCGGCAGCATATAGCTGAGCGTATCCGCATAATAGGCTTCCGGTAAAATCAATTCGAGTCCTTCGTTGATATCCGTGTAAAAGCTCGGGATATTCTTTGCGGCGAGTGGTTTGAATTCACTCGCTTCAAACGTATCCCGAATGACCCGCATCAACTGCTTTGGGGTGTTCTTCGAAGCGAAGACGGCGTTGTTGTCATGAACGACCGCTTGAACCGGGATGACGACTTGATTCGCCCGGCGTTGAAGTGACTCGTCCACTGTCGTCAATTGCGTCTCCGATTGGACTGCCTGATAGGTGGGATGATAATCCCACAAAATGATGGTTTGAACAATCGACGTGACGATTAACGTGAGCAAAAGGAACGACTTCCACAGTTCTGGCTTTGCAATCGTAAACCGTTTCATCAATCATTCACCTCCACAATCGTATCGAACGGAATCGTGAAGTAAATCGTCGTGCCGCGGCCAAATTCACTCTCTGCCCAGATGTCTCCACCGTGAGCGGATACGACTTCTTTGGCAATCGATAGTCCGAGTCCGGTACCACCGATATTACGCGCCCGCGCCTTATCGACACGATAGAAGCGTTCGAAAATTTTCTTCAAGTTCGACTTCGGAATCCCGACCCCTTCATCCTTGATGCCGATGACGAGGCGTTTCGCCCGAAGCATCGTCCGGAACGTGATCGTACCGCCTTCCGGTGAGAACTTGATGGCGTTCGTAATGATGTTATCGATCACTTGGGTCATCTTATCCTGGTCGGCATGCACGTACACGCGACGTTTCATCAGCTTCCGACGGAATTGAATCGCGTCCCCTTTCGTCATCTCATGACGATCGATGATGTCGTTAAAGAACTGTACAAAGTCAAACTTCACTTTCTGCATCTTATATTCTTTACTGTCCATCTTCGAGAGTTGCAACAAGTCATTGACGAGGCGAATCATTCGCTCTGTCTCGTTTTGCGTCGTCTCTAAGAAGCGCGGCGCCAACTCATCATCCTGATAAGCCCCTTCCGCAAGGACTTCCAAATAACTACGCATCGTCGTGAGCGGCGTGCGCAACTCGTGACTGACGTTTGCGACGAATTCACGGCGATCTTGTTCGACTTGCTCTTGTTCGGTGACGTCGTGCAAGACGACGATAAGACCTGTGATTGGTCCACTATGTTTTTGAATCGGTGAGAAATAGGCTCGAACGAGGAACAGTTCCTCATCCGTACTGAGGTCAATCAGTTTCGCCGGCATCGTCCCATCCTCTGGAATGACGATTTCCTCTTCGAATGCGAGGAGGCTCTGCAAGTTCATCCCCATCGCCTCTTCTTCATCGACCCCAATCATGTCACGCGCCTGGTCGTTCATTAAGATGACCCGTAACGAACGATCGGTGGCAACCACACCGTCCGACATGTTTTCGAGGACACTCGTCAATCGACGACGCTCTGCTTCCGTTGTCGCATTCGCTTCCATCAACTCGTCCGTCAATTCGTTAAACGCGTAGGCGAGTTGACCGACCTCATCATCCGAATACACTTTAACTTTCCGCGAGAAGTTCCCTTTTCGCATCTCGACGGCTTGCCGACGCATATCGGCAATCGGTCGTGTGATCGTTCGAGATAATAAGATACCGAGGAAGGATGTGATGATCAGGGCGATGACCGTCCCGGTCGCGAGGATTCGGATGACTTGTTCCATCTGGTTATAGATGGACTGCATCGATGCCTCGATATAGATCATGCCGATTGTGGTCCCGTCTACTTCTGACTTGACGGGAACGGCGACGACGCGCATCCGGTCATTTGAATCTTCATAGACGAGCGTTTCTTGGGCGCCGCCTGTCGCGAATGACTTCTGGATAAACGTACTTGCCGTTCGTTGTCCGACAAGGCTTTGATTGTTCTGGTTCGAGGTCGCCCGTACGACACTGTTCGTATCGATGATTTGGACTTCTCGAATGTCGTCAGCTAGCGTCGTGCTCTCGGTAAAGTCAGACAGCAGCTGATCCAGTAACTGGTTCAACTGCTGGTCCGTGGTCGAGTCACTCTCGTTCGCGGCGATGCCCTCACTGACGTTATAGCTCAGTAGGTTCGCCCGGTCGACGAGTGACTGCGAGAAGTTGTTGATGTATTGCCGTTCCAAAGAACGCACAAAGTACACGCCGATGACTTGCATCGCAACGAGAATGAGCAGCGCATAGATGACGACGAGCTTCCACTGGATTGATTTAAAGAAGTTCGTCCGTTTCATCGTTTAATCTTCTTCTCCTGCCTTCAAATAATACCCGACTCCGCGACGCGTAATGATATACGTCGGTGTCGATGGGTTGTCCTCTACTTTTTCACGAAGACGGCGTACGGTGACATCCACGGTACGAACATCCCCGAAGTAATCATAGCCCCAAACCGTTTGGAGTAAATGCTCACGCGTCATCACTTGTCCGATGTTTTGCGCGAGGTAATGAATCAATTCGAACTCGCGATGCGTCAGCTCGATCTTCTCGTCCCGTTTCGTCACCATGTACGAATCCGGGTGAATCGTCAAGTCGCCGATCACGATATCGTTCGCGTTCGCCCCTTTCGCTTCAGGCGCCGGCGCCGTCGCATGACGTCGCATGTTCGCTTTGACGCGAGCCAATAACTCACGTGAGCTAAACGGTTTCGTGACGTAATCGTCCGCACCGAGCTCTAGTCCGAGCACTTTATCAATCTCTGAGTCTTTTGCCGTCAACATGATAATCGGCATATCATACTTCTTCCGTACCTCGCGGCATACTTCCATGCCGTCTTTGAGTGGAAGCATGATGTCGAGTAAGATGAGATCCGGTTGAATCTCTTCTACTTTCACGAGCGCTTCTTCGCCGTCATAGGCGACATGCACCTGGTAACCTTCTTTTTCAAGTTTAAACTTCAATATATCTGCGATTGGTTGTTCGTCATCTACCACTAAAATCGTACGATCCATTCAGTGAGTCCTCCTCTTATCATTAAACGTACATGCCTACATTGTAACTCTTTTTATACAGCTTAGAAAGCGTGGTCCATTTCCGTGGAAATGAAAAAGAGAGCCGCAATGGCTCTCCTTTCTTATGCTTCGTAAATGTCACGCAAGATGACCGTCTGCTCACGAGCCGGTCCGACCGAGAAGGTCAATAACTCAATACCCGTCAATTCTTCGATGCGACGCACGTAACGTTTCGCGTTTTCTGGAAGGTCGTCGAAGTTACGAACGCCCGTAATGTCTTCAGTCCAACCAGGAAGTTCTTCGTATACCGGTACACACTTCTCAAGGACGCGGAAGTTCGGAGGATATTCATCAAGATGCTTTCCTTCGTACTCATACGATGTACAAATCTTGAGTGTCTCAAGACCTGTCAACACATCGATTGAGTTGAGGCAAAGATCTGTGATCCCGCTGACACGACGTGAGTGACGAACGACGACCGAGTCGAACCAGCCGACACGACGTGGACGACCTGTTGTCGTTCCGTATTCTTTCCCGACTTCACGGATCGTATGACCGATCTCGTCATCGAGTTGTGTTGGGAAAGGACCGTCACCGACGCGTGACGTATATGCTTTACAAACACCGACAACGTGATGGATTTTTGATGGACCGATTCCGGCACCACTTGATACGCCACCTGATGCTGCGTTCGACGATGTGACGAACGGGTACGTTCCGTGGTCGATATCGAGAAGGACACCTTGTGCTCCTTCAAAGAGAACCTTCTTCTCTTCGTCGAGTGAATCGTTCAAGACGACAGATGTATCACACACGTATTTCGCAAACTGTTGGCCATACGCGTAGTACTCTTCGAAAATATCATCAAATTCTACTGGATCGACCTCGTACATTTTCACGAACATGCGGTTTTTCAACTCGAGAACGGTCTTTAATTTCTCTGCGAACACTTCTTTGTCGAGAAGATCTGCGATACGAATCCCGATACGCGCCGCTTTGTCCATGTATGCTGGACCAATCCCTTTAAGTGTTGTCCCGACTTTCGCATCACCTTTCGCATCTTCTTCTAAACGATCCTGAAGCTGATGATACGGTAAGATGATGTGCGCCCGGTTCGAGATACGAAGGTTATCCGTGCTCACACCGCGCTCATGTAAGTAAGCGAGTTCGGTCACGAGTGATTTCGGGTTGACGACCATTCCGTTCCCGATGACACACGTCTTATCCGAATAGAAGATACCCGACGGAATGAGGTGAAGTTTATATTTCGTATCATTGAAGACGATCGTATGACCAGCGTTGTCTCCCCCTTGATAACGCGCGACGACTTCGGCTTGTTTCGATAAGAAATCGGTGATTTTCCCTTTCCCTTCATCGCCCCACTGCGTTCCCACTACGACTACTGATGACATAATGAATCCTCCTTATTGATCAACGTTCTGTTCAAACCATCCGTAAGTGTACACTTGAAAAGCGAGAAAGTCAATCCAATACCGAACGTTTTATATAACATGTAACTATTCGTTCGTTATTTTACAAATCACCTATATAAAAAAAGACACCACCGACGTTACATCGGTGGTGCGAAGGCTTGTGTCTCCATATTGACGAACTTGTTGTACTCTTTCCGGAAGGAGAGCTTGACCGTACCGGTCGGACCGTTACGTTGTTTCGCAATGATGATTTCAATCGTATTGGCGTCTTCACTCTCTTTATCGTAATAGTCATCACGATAGAGGAAGGCAACGATATCGGCATCCTGCTCAATCGCTCCCGATTCACGGATATCCGACATCATCGGTCGCTTGTCTTGACGACTCTCTACCCCACGAGAGAGCTGTGACAAGGCGATCACAGGTACTTGAAGTTCACGCGCAATCGCTTTGAGCGTACGTGAAATTTCCGATACTTCCTGTTGTCGGTTCTCGCCCGGTTTGCCGTTCCCGACGATGAGCTGCAAGTAGTCAATCATAATCATCCCGAGACCATGTTCTTGCTTCAAGCGACGACACTTCGCCCGAATCTCGTTGACACGAAGACCCGGCGTATCGTCGATGTAGATGCCCGCTTGTGAGAGCGACGACATCGCAAGTGATAAGCGACCCCAGTCTTCCGCTTCAAGGCGTCCGGTCCGGAGGCGCTGGGCATCGATATTTCCTTCCGCACACAACATACGCATGACGAGCTGTTCCGCCCCCATCTCTAAACTGAAGATGGCGACGTTCTCGCCCGTACGGACGGCAACGTTTTGCGAGATGTTCAAGGCGAACGCAGTCTTCCCAACAGATGGACGAGCGGCCACGATAATCAAATCGTTTCGTTGGAAACCGGCCGTCATCTTATCTAAATCCGTGAACCCTGTCGCAATCCCAGTGATCTCACCGCTCGACTGATGCAATTTTTCAATCGTCGAATAGGCATCCGATAGCACGGAACCAATCGGGTGGAAACTGGACTGCCCTTTCCGTTGCGATACTTTTAGAATGTTCCGCTCCGCGTCCGAGAGGACAGAATCGACCTCGTCCTGACGCTCATAACCATCTGAAACGATGTTCGTTGCCGTTCGAATCAGACGACGAAGTGCCGCTTTTTGATCGACGACATTCAAGTAATAGCCGATGTTCCCGATGGCCGGGACGGATTCAGCGACCTCCGCCAAATAGTTGAGACCGCCGATTTCGTCTAAAATGCCTTGCGCCTGGAGTTCTGAACTGAGCGTGACCAAGTCGACAAGTTCGCCCCGGTCATTGATTTTTAACATCGCTTCAAAGATGCGCTGGTGGCTGACGCGATAAAAGTCGTCCGGGTCGACCCGCTCTGAGGCCGTGATCAACCGGTCCGAATCGAGGATGATCGCCCCTAAGACGGCTTGCTCCGCTTCCACGCTATGTGGTGGTGTATTGACTTGAATCGCATCACTCATCCGTCTCTACCTCACCTTCAAGCTTCTTGTACATGTACGTTCAACGTCGCAACGACGTCATGGTGCAACTTCACTGGCACTTTCGTGAAACCGAGCGCCTTGATTGGGTGCTCGAGTTCAATTTTACGCTTATCAATCTTGTAGCCCATTGATTTGAGGGCATCCGCGATTTGTTTGCTCGTGACCGATCCGAACACGCGACCACCTTCACCGGCTTTTGTCGTGACGGCGATCGTCTCTTTTTCAAGTTTTGCCTTAAGTTGCTGCGCTTCTTTCAACTCTTCTTCTGCAGCCTCTTCAGCACGACGTTCTTTCGCCGCGAACGCTTTTAAGTTTCCAGGTGTCGCTTCAACCGCCAAGTTTTTCTTGAACAAGACGTTTTTTGCGTAAGCGTCTGCCACGTTCTTCACTTCTCCAGCTTTTCCTTGCCCTTTTACATCTACTTTCAAAATGACTTTCATTCTAATTCCTCTCCTTCAGTATCATCTGTCAAATAATGATCAATTGCTTCTTTTAACAAGACGTTTGCTTGTTCACGACTCATTTCGAGTTGTGTCGCTGCATTCGTCAAATGTCCGCCGCCATCGAGCATTTCCATGATGACTTGAACATTGACGTCACCGAGAGACCTCGCGCTGATCCCGGTTCGTCCATCCGGTAAAATCGCGATGACGAACGAGGCTTTGACACCCTCCATGTTCAGCAACTGGTCTGCAGACTGGGCAATCAATACCTGGTGATGGGCCTCATCGTCAGAAGCGACCGCGATCGCCATGCCATCTGCGTAAATCTCGGTGTTTTTTAAAATCTGTGACTGTTCGATATAGGCATCGAGGTCTTGACGCATAAAGTGTTGCACGAGTACCGTGTCAGCCCCTTGAATACGTAAGAAGGACGCCGCATCAAACGTACGTGAACCTGTACGGAGCGTAAAGCCTTTCGTGTCGACCATGATTCCTGCAAGAAGTGACGTCGCCTCTAAAATCGAGAGCTTGCGACTTCCCGCCTGATACTCAATCAACTCCGTGACGAGCTCACACGTCGACGATGCATAAGGTTCCATGTACACAAGAACCGGATCCTCGATAAATTCTTCACCACGTCGGTGATGGTCAATCACGACAACACGCTCCGCTCGATACAGGATGTCTTTTGAAATGACAAGTGAAGGACGATGCGTGTCGACGACGACGAGAAGCGTCTGTTCATCGATGAGCGGTTGTGCTTCATATTCGGTTAAGAACTGGCTGTATAACGAGTCATCGTTTTCTACCTCTTGAACGAGACGTTGAATGCCGATGCTCGTCTCACCTGACGGCACAACCACGTACGCCTCACGTCCGACAAACTCAGCTAATTTCATAATCCCGATCGAAGCCCCGAGCGAGTCCATATCTGGGTTTTTATGTCCCATGACGAGGACACGGCTCGATTCGCGAATCAAATCACGCATCGAGTTCGAGATGACACGTGCACGGACGCGCGTCCGTTTTTCCGTCGGGTTTGTCTTCCCTCCAAAGAAACGAACTTTTCCGTTATGGCGCTTGACGACTGCCTGGTCACCACCACGACCAAGCCCTAAATCCAGACTCGACTGAGATAGATTGCCAAGCTCGGTCAATGTCGTCTCACCACATCCGACCCCAATCGATAACGTCAATGGAATCCTTTGTTCCTTCGTCGCATCACGCACTTCATCCAAAATAGAAAAGCGATTGTTCTCCAGTTCAGATAACGTTCGCTCGTTCATCACGAGGAAAAAGCGGTCTGCTGCCGTACGACGCATGTAGATGTGATGCCGTTGCGCCCATTGGTTGAGAAGCACCGTCACACGACGGTTTACTTCGCTTCGCACTTGCTCATCCACTGCAGTCGACATTTCATCGTAGTTGTCTAGATACAAGATGCCAATGACCGTTTGCGTTTGAACATATTTTTGTTCCATCTCTGCTTCTTCGGTCATATCAAACAAATAAAGCGTTTGATGTGTTTGATTGTAAAAAACACGATATACGCGGTCACCCACTTCAATCGTGGCTTCATCCTCTTCCTCTTCAATCAACTCATCGAATGCGGAATGGAGCGCATCAAGCGGTACACCAATCGCCATATCGAGTTCAAAGATCAATCGTGATTGCTCGTTATACCAACTGATTCGTCGGTCTTGATCGAAGACTAAAATTCCGATCGGCATCGTCGTCAACGCTTCTTTTCCGACCTCTTCGATTTGATGAGAGAGTGAAAGGACATACTGTTCCCAATTTTTACGTTCCCGTCGCATCGTCACTTGCTGATAGATGAAAAAGATCAGCGTGCCCATAAACAGGGTGATTGCCGCCACAATGCTGTAGAACGCCAATCCTAACGAGACAAGAAATCCAATCACATATGGAATCATGTGCCGCGCGTATTGGTTCTTCACGGATGTTATTGCTTCACCACTGTGCATGTATGCCTCCTAAAATGAGTAATGTTCACCCATGGAATCGTAAAGGTTTCTGCTCTATCATACCATATTCGTCGGTTTCACTTACACACTTACAAACGAGATGAAATACAAAAAAACGACTTATCCAAAAGGATAAGCCGTTCGTCAAACATTACTCTGCAACGTATGGAAGCAAAGCCATTTGACGTGAGCGCTTGATAGCGACAGTAAGTGGACGTTGGTATTTCGCTGAAGTACCAGTCACACGACGTGGAAGAATTTTACCACGCTCCGAAACGAAGCGTTTGAGCAATTCTACGTCTTTATAATCGATATGAGTGATGTTGTTCGACGTAAAGAAACATACTTTACGACGACGACGACCTCCTGGACGACGTGCCATGTGAAGACCTCCTTTATAAGTTAGTTTTTATTGTCAACAATGATTAGAATGGCAAATCATCATCTGACAAGTCGATTTTGCCGCCACCCGAGAACGGATCTGCGTCAAAACCTTTATTCGAATTCGAGGACTGAGATGAAGTCGAAGCAGCTCCTGCGCCCCATCCTGATCCACTTGATTCACCACCACCGAAGACATCTCCAGATGGTGCTTGCTCACGTTGCCCTGAGGCCCCGCGTGGTTCAAGGAAGCGTACGCTGTCGGCGACTACTTCTGCCCGGTAACGACGTTGGCCATCTTGTCCTTCGTAACTACTGATTTGAAGGCGACCGTCAACGCCGGCCATGCTGCCCTTTTTCAAGTATTGTGCTACGTTCTCTGCTTGTTTGCGCCAAACGACACAATCAATAAAGTCCGTCTCGCGCTTCCCATCTTGTCCAGCGAATGGACGATCGCAAGCGAGAGTAAGGCGTGTTACGGCGATTCCGCTCTGCGTGTAACGCATTTCCGGATCGCGAGTCAATCGACCAACTAACACAACTCGGTTAATCATCTCCAAGCTCCCCTTTCACGATACGAGACGTTAAGGATTAACGCTCGTCTTTTGTTGTCATTTGACGGACAACGTCGTCAGAGATCTTCATGAGACGCTCTGTTTCTTGGATCGCTTTAGGTTCAGCAACGATGTTAAGAAGAACGTAGTGTCCTTCGCGCATCTTGTTGATTTCATAAGCGAAACGACGTTTACCCATGTCTGTTGTTTTTTCAACAGTACCACCGTTTTCAGTGATGACGTTGTTGAAGCGCTCGATCAAAGCTTTCTTCGCTTCCTCATCAACTGATGGACGGATAATGTAAAGAAGTTCGTATTTACGCATTATCTTTCACCTCCTCTTGGACTAACGGCTCCTACCGGTTTGTAGGAGCAAGGAGCAAACAATTGTTTTACTCACGTCATAATATACTATCAAACTTCCTTGACTTTTACAACACGTTTCAGCAAATCAACTTATACGTTGAAGCGGAATGTGACAACATCGCCGTCTTGGAAGACATATTCTTTACCTTCCGAGCGAAGTTTCCCTTGTTCTTTCACTGTCGTCATGTTGCCAGCTGCCGAAAGATCTTCATACGCGACAACTTCAGCACGAATAAATCCACGTTCGAAATCAGAGTGAATGACACCGGCACATTGTGGGGCCTTCATCCCTTGTTTGAACGTCCAAGCGCGAACTTCTTTTTCACCTGCCGTGAAGTATGTCGCAAGACCAAGTGTCGAATACGCAGCGCGGATCAATTGATCGAGTCCTGACTCTTCGATGCCGAGATCTTGTAGGAATTCAAGGCGCTCTTCTGGTTCGAGCTCTGAAATTTCTTCTTCGATACGTGCACAGATGACGATCACTTTCGCCCCTTCTGTTGCCGCATGGTCACGGACCGCTTGAACGTACTCGTTTGAGTCCGCGTCCGCCACTTCATCCTCACTCACGTTCGCCACATAAAGCATCGGCTTCATCGTCAACAACTGGAAGTGTTTCACGATGGCGAGTTGGTCGTCCGTTAATTCAGCGACACGTGCCGGGCGCTCCGACTCAAGAACGTCACGTACGATCTCAAGTGCTTCAAGCTCCTGTACCGCTCCTTTATCTTTTGCTTTTACCATTTTTTGAACGCGTGCGATTCGTTTATCGACTTGTTCAAGGTCAGCTAAGATCAATTCAAGGTTGATGGTCGTGATGTCGTCAATCGGTGAGACGCGTCCCGCGACGTGCGTGATGTTCTCGTCCTCGAAGCAACGAACGACTTGGCAAATTGCATCGACTTCGCGGATGTTCGCCAAGAACTTGTTTCCGAGTCCTTCACCTTTTGATGCACCTTTGACGATTCCAGCGATATCTGTAAATTCAAACGCTGTTGGCACCGTCTTTTTCGGTTTGACGAGTTCCGTCAATCGATCAAGACGCGCATCTGGTACTTCAACGACTCCGACGTTCGGGTCGATTGTCGCGAACGGATAGTTGGCCGCTTCGACTCCTGCTTGTGTAATCGCATTAAACAAAGTCGATTTCCCGACGTTTGGTAATCCGACAATTCCTGCTGTTAATCCCACTAGTAGTTCCTCCTCATCCGGTGTTTCCCGGGAAATGTTAAGCCGTCTGTGGAGTGGGTACCTTCAGTACACCACACCGTCACATCCTTCACAATTATAGATAGTCCACGATTAAACCGCAACTCACGTTCATAACCTAAAGAAAAACGCCGCTTATTCTGCGGCGTTCCCTTGCTCAAGCACTTTCTTGAATCGCTTATCAAAGTCACGGCGTTGCATGAGTACACTTGCTCCGCAACCTTGACATTTGATGCGAATGTCCATCCCTACACGTGTGATTTGCCAGCGGTTCGTCTTGCAGGCATGTGGTTTTTTCATTTCCACAACATCGTTCAACGCATAAGTTTTACTTTGCATGTTCTGTTTCTCCTCCTTTAGGAGTCGAGTTCGGTGGCATCATGACCGTACGTGGATATGGAATTTCAATACCGCGTTCGTCAAGTCCAGCCTTCAACTCTTTATGCAAAATTCGCCCGGCAGCAAAGTGCTGGGTCGGCGGGACTTCCGCCATTAATCGATAGACGACCTCCGAAGGTCCAAGCGATTGGACTCCAGCCAAGTTGATAGGTTCGATGAACAAGTCGTGATAGCGTTCTTCGACCAACTTTGCAATTTCTTTTAGCGCTTGTTCTACTTTTGACATATCTTCTTCGTATGCAACACCAATATCGACAACCGCAACGCTGTTTTCAAGCGAATAGTTCGTCACTTGCAAAATTTGTCCGTTCGGAATAATCGTTACTTGTCCATTTAATCCCTTTAACTTCGTTGTGCGAATGCCGACCTCAATGACCGTTCCATCGACCTGCTGGTTCAAATTGACGTAATCCCCGTTTTTATATTGATTTTCAAAAATGATGAATGCGCCTGTAATGACGTCCTTCACTAAACTTTGCGCACCGAACGAGATGGCAAGACCTGCTACCCCGGCTGATGCGATTAAACCGGCGATATTAACGCCAAATTGTCCGAGCACTGTCAGGACCATAATCAAACCGATCACATAACGGATCGTATTTTGTGCGAGTTTCAAAAGTGTCTCGTTTTGACGCTGAGCGACAATATCATGTTCTTTTATTTTCCGAAGCGTAAACACACGTTCGACCATCGTCGTCAAAATTCTTGTCGCGATATATAAGCCAAGAATGATGAGTGCGACGCCTGCAAGCTTGATCCCCAAGCCAATCCACATGTCTGTATCCTTAAAGTACTCCACGAATCGGTTTACACTATCGATTGTCTCATCGGCAACCGTATTTAAATCTTTTTCTGTATTTTGCGAAGCCATCTTTTCACCTCAAAAGTCGTAGATTCTAAATCATCAAAACATATTTCGCGACTTTTCTCAAACGCCGCATTCGGAAGTTTAGAAGTTTTCCACTTTTGGGAATGGGTTAATACGAGATCAATCCCCTAACTGCAACTAGGAATAGGCAGCTCAGAAGAGAGGATGAGATTCATGCCGTTTCGCCTAAAACCTCATAAACCATACTCTTTCTTCATTGAACACACTGAGCGGAGTGGATCCAGATTACTTGCGGACCAGCTTCATGAACAGTTGGTCAATGAAACCCATCGCCCCATCGTCCTTGTTTGCATCGGTTCGGATCGTTCGACCGGTGATTCTCTTGGTCCACTCGTCGGAACGTTTTTAGAAGAACGTCGCATCCGCAACCTACACGTATACGGTACGTTGACGAAGCCCGTACATGCGCTCAACTTAGTGGAGACGTTACATGAGATTCAAACCCGCTTCCATCAACCGCTCATCATTGCCATCGATGCCTGTCTCGGACGTTTGTCGAGCGTCGGCTACGTTTTCTTTTCAGAAGGACCACTCGCCCCCGGTGCAGGCGTCCAAAAAGAACTCCCTGCCGTCGGTGCTTATAATATCAAGGCCGTCGTGAACGTCAGTGGCTTTATGGAGATGATGATTCTTCAAAATACACGACTCCATCTCGTCTATGAACTCGCACGCTTCATCACGGAAGGGTTCGTCGATTTCGATTCACGTATCGGACGCCTTCATCACGAAGAAGCCGCAATCACGAGACTTCGTCAATCACGAGACGAATCAAAGTCTTGAGGCGACAACAACGTAAGGAGTTGTTCTAAATCGTCTTGTGAGAAGTATTTTAGTTCTAACACGCCTCCTTTTCGACGAGGACGAATTGACACATCCATTTGAAGACGCTCTGCAAGCACTGCTTCGACCGCTTCGATATCTGCGTTCGATTGCTTCAGCGTCTTTTTTGCTGTGCGCTCTTTTTGTAAGTAACGCTCGAGCCGCCTTACCGTCCAATGTTCGGCAATCACTCGTTTTGCAATCTGTTCCATCGCTTGTTCTGATTTCATGCCTGTAATCGCCCGTGCATGACCCATCGTCAAATCACCGACCATGACCGCGTGCTGGACCGCGCTCGGTAGACGAAGCAGACGCAAACTGTTCGTCACATGACTTCTGCTTTTCCCGACCCGGTCTGCCAATTGTTGTTGCGTCAGGCCGAGTGTCTGCATCAATTGTTCATAGGCGACGGCTTCTTCGATGGCGTTCAAGTCGGCACGCTGAATGTTTTCAATCAAGGCCAACTCCATGACGCGATCCGAGTCCGCCGTGACGACTAGAGCGGGAATGTCTTCTTTCCCGGCAAGTTTTGCCGCTTGGAATCGTCTTTCCCCAGCGATGATTTCATAGTAACCGGTCGCTTTT
Source organism: Exiguobacterium sp. s183 (assembly GCF_018617655.1). Taxonomy (NCBI): domain Bacteria; kingdom Bacillati; phylum Bacillota; class Bacilli; order Caryophanales; genus Exiguobacterium; species Exiguobacterium sp. s183. Next base: position 19,284 of record NZ_JACSKN010000004.1, on the reverse strand, counting down.
CGTACGACAATCGGCTGCAGAACGCCATACCGTTCAATCGACTGGCGCAACTCTTCTAGTTTTTCCACCTCAAATTGTTTCCGGGGTTGGTTCGGGTTTGGGCGAATGAATTTTAATGCTAATCGTTCCATCTACAAACCTCCTTCATCGTATGAAAAAGCACGGACTCATTTTTGAGGCCGCGCTTTCGGGATGCGAATTCGAATTTCAACAAATTCCTCTTCGTCTACTTCTTCAGTTTGGACATCAATCCCTGTTTTCCCAATCAAATCGATTGAGTCACGAATCGTATTGATGGCGATTCGAGTATCGCGCGCAAAACTTTTCGTCCGGCGACGTTGTTTTTTCGGTTTACGCTTTTCTTCTTCAATCGGCGTTGTCAAAAAGGCGACTCGTTCTTCCGTCTCTTTAACATTGTAATCCTGTTCCAATACTTCCACGAGCACTTGGAGCTGTAATCCCTCTTCTTTTAACGGTAACAGCGCACGAGCGTGTCGTTCATTGATGCGACGATCGCGAAGTGACTGTTTCACGTCTTCAGGCAACTTCAACAGTCGTAACTTATTCGCAATCGTAGACTGACTTTTCCCTAAACTCTTCGCTAACGCATCCTGCGTCAAGCCGTTCAAGGCGAGTAAACGGTCGTATGCTTCCGCCTCTTCAATCGGACTCAACTGTTCCCGTTGCAAGTTTTCAATCAAGGCGAGCGCAGCCGTCGTGTCGTCGTCCATGTCTCGAACGATTGCCGGAATCGCTGACCAGCCGAGCGATTTCACGGCACGGAAACGACGCTCCCCGGCGATGATTTCATAGCAGTCCCCATCTGCCTTACGAACCACGATCGGTTGAAGCAGTCCGTGTTCCGAAATCGTCGTTGCCAACTCTTCAATTTTAGCCGGTTCGAATACTTTACGCGGTTGATATCGGTTCGGACGCAATCGTGACAACGAGAGCTCCTGTACCGTGTCATCCGCTCGAACTTCTGCAATCTGCGTCACGGCAACTTCGTCTTTTCGATTCACACCGAACAATTTCGCAAATCTATTCTTCAACGTCGGGCACCCCTTTTATGTAAAAAAATAAGCAGACTCCACCACTGGAATCTGCTTTTGTTTCACGTGAAACGACATCATCAGATAAGTGGCTCTTTCGCCGGTGTCCCCGCCTTACGCGGATATTTCCCGGGCGTTTTTCGTAGTTTATCTACAACTACGATATTACGCTCACTCATCTCTCCTGGCAATAGGAACTGGTGTGTCGCTTTTTCTTTCCCGCCAAGGACAGCCAACGCATTTTGGGCGTCTTTCATCTCATCAGATACTTTCGCCGCTTTCAGCGCGACAAAGTTTCCGCCTACTTTTGCGAGCGGTAGGCAGTACTCAGCCAGCACTGTCATGCGAGCTACCGCACGTGCTGTGACGACATCAAACTGTTCGCGGAATTTTTTGTTTTTCCCGAACTCTTCGGCACGTCCATGATGGAACGCGACACCTTCAAGTCCAAGGGCGAGCGCCAACTCATTCAAGAACGTGATGCGTTTGTTCAATGAATCGATGATCGTGACATGTAAGTGCGGGAATAAAATCTTGAGAGGGAGACTTGGGAATCCGGCACCCGCTCCGACATCACATACCGTTTCGACTTTCGTGAAATCGAAATGGAACGCTGCGCTGAGCGAATCGTAAAAGTGCTTCAAATACACTTCCTCTTTGTCCGTGATGGCCGTCAAGTTCATTTTTTCGTTCCATTCAACGAGCATCTCGAAATAGCGCTTGAACTGAGCGAGTTGTGTCTCGTTCAGTTCAAACCCTTTCGCCCGTAACGCTTCAATAAATTGAGATTCGTTCATCGTTTCACTCCACCGTCGCATATTGTCCTTGTTCGATATAGACGAGCAAGATTGACACGTCTGCAGGGTTTACACCTGAGATTCGTGATGCTTGTCCGATCGAAAGTGGACGAACTTGTTTTAATTTTTGTTTCGCTTCTGTCGCAAGACCGCCGATTGCATCGTAATCCAAGTTTTCTGGGATTCGTTTTGCTTCCATGCGACGCATCTTCTCGACTTGTTCGAGTTGTTTTGAGATATAACCTTCATACTTCACTTGAATCTCGACTTGTTCTTTCACTTCGAACGATAACTCGTCCGCAGATGGCACGGCCGTCATGAGCGCCTCATACGTCACTTCTGGACGCTTCAACAAAATGTTGGCATGTGTCGCTTCTTTCAGCGGTTGTGCACCGACCGATTCAAGCATCGCGTTCACTTCAGGCGTCGGTTTGACGACAAGTGATGCGAGTCGCTTCACTTCTTTTTCAATCGCTTCACGCTTCTCATTGAGATGTGCATGGCGTTCTTCTGAAAGTAAGCCGATCTCATGCCCGATGTCGCTGAGACGTAAATCTGCATTGTCATGACGCAACAAGAGGCGATACTCAGCACGCGATGTGAGGAGACGATAGGGTTCGTTCGTTCCTTTCGTCACCAAGTCATCGATTAAGACACCGATATATGCTTGAGAGCGATCAAGGATGACCGGGTCTTTACCGAGCACTTTGCATGCGGCGTTGATTCCCGCCATGATTCCTTGTCCGGCTGCTTCTTCGTAGCCGCTCGTCCCGTTGATTTGTCCCGCTGTAAAGAGTCCTGGAACTGCCTTTGTTTCAAGAGTCGGCCAAAGTTGCGTCGGTACGACCGCATCGTACTCAATCGCATAACCTGGACGCATCATTTCTGACTTTTCAAGACCTGGAATCGTCCGAAGCATCTGATGTTGAACGTCTTCTGGCATACTCGTCGAGAAACCTTGAACGTATACTTCTTCCGTGTCGCGACCTTCTGGTTCTAAGAAGATCTGGTGACGCGGCTTGTCATTGAAACGGACGACTTTATCTTCAATCGATGGACAGTAACGTGGTCCTGTTCCTTTGATTGCACCCGAATACATTGGTGAACGGTGTAAGTTCTCATCAATCAATTGATGCGTACGTTCACTCGTATACGTGAGCCAGCATGGGATTTGTTCAATTGGATTCAAGTCAGTCGACGTGTACGAGAAGAATGATGGATTCTCGTCTCCAGGCTGAATCTCAGTCTTCGAGTAATCGATCGTTTTCCCATCGATTCGTGGCGGTGTCCCTGTTTTGAATCGTACTAAATCGAGGCCGAGTTCTTCTAAATGTTTTGAAAGCTCGACTGATGGCATTTGGTTGTTTGGACCACTTTCGTATGCCAATTCACCGATGATGATTTGACCACGCATGAACGTTCCCGTCGTGACGATGACTGCTTTCGCGCGATATTCTGAACCCGTGTTCGTTACCACGCCACGCACTTCCCCGTCTTCGATGAGCAATCGTTCAACAAGTGCCTGACGAAGCAATAGATTCGGCTCGTCTTCTAGCACTTTCTTCATGTGATTTTGATATTGGAATTTGTCCGCCTGTGCACGTAGCGCACGTACCGCTGGACCTTTCGACGTGTTGAGCATCTTCATTTGGATGTATGTCGCATCAATCGCACGACCCATTTCTCCACCGAGTGCATCGATTTCACGTACGACGATCCCTTTCGCCGGTCCGCCGATCGACGGGTTGCAATACATGAACCCGACCATATCAGGGTTCATCGTCAGCATCGCTGTTTTGGCACCCATCCGAGCCGATGCGAGTGCCGCTTCAATCCCTGCGTGTCCGGCCCCGATGACGATTACGTCATATTCGCCTGCCGTATAAGCCATATTTGTTCCTCCTTATTATTTCCCAAGACAAAACTGTGAAAAGAGCTGATCGATCAAGCTCTCTTGAACGGTATCTCCATTGATTTCACCGAGCGTATCCCACGCCCGACGTAAATCGATTTGGACCATATCGATTGGCATATTCATGACAGCACTACCGAGCGCCTCATCAATTTGACCAATCGTTCGTTTAATTAACTGAATGTGTCGAGCGTTTGAGATATATGTCATATCTTGCGATTCGACGCCTTTTGCAAAGAAGAGGTTCGCAATCGCCGCTTCAAGTGCATCGATCCCCTCATCTAGTAAGAGCGACGTCGCCACGATTGGACGGCCTGCCGCTAGTTTCTCTAGCTTAGAAGAATCCATGTTTTGTGGCAAGTCTGTCTTGTTGATGATGATGATGGCATTCATCCCTTTGACGGCCTCAAACAACGCCTCATCTTCGACAGTCAGCCCCTCATGTCCGTTTAAGACGAGAAGGACCAAGTCCGCCGCTTCTAACGCCTTCCTCGATTTTTCCACGCCGATGCGTTCAACGATATCCTCTGTCTCGCGAATACCGGCAGTGTCCACCAACTTGAGCGGAACACCTTTCACGTTGACATATTCCTCGATCGTGTCACGTGTCGTCCCCGCAATCTCAGTGACAATCGCTTTCGTCTCCTGCACGAGCGTATTCATGAGTGAGGATTTTCCGACGTTCGGTCGCCCGATGATCGCCGTCGCCAAACCTTCGCGTAAGATTTTCCCTTGTCGCGCCGTCTCGAGCAATTGCTCCAAGATTCGTTTGACTTCGCCGGCCTTCTCTTCGACGATCGCTTGTGTCATCTCTTCGGCGTCATACTCCGGATAGTCAATATTGACCTCGACTGCCGCAATCGTCTCAAGCAGTTGTTGACGCAATTCGCGAACGAGTCGCGACAAACGTCCTTCCATTTGAGACATGGCCACGTTCATCGCCCGATCCGTTTTCGCACGAATCAAGTCCATGACCGCTTCGGCCTGTGATAAATCGATGCGGCCATTTAAAAAGGCGCGTTTCGTGAACTCGCCCGGTTCTGCTAAGCGGATGTCGGGTTGGTCGAGAATGAGTTCTAGCACACGATTGACCGCCACGACACCTCCGTGACAATTGATTTCGACGACGTCTTCTCGTGTAAACGTCTTTGGTGCTCGCATGATACTGACCATGACTTCATCTACGACTTCGCCCGTATCAGGACGTTTTAATGTTCCATAATGAATGGTATGTGAATCGACCGTTGTTAAGTCTTTTCCAGAAAACACATTGTTCACCGTTTCGACCGCCAAATCGCCTGATAATCGGACGATTCCAATGGCACCTTCACCCATCGGCGTCGAAATCGCTGTAATCGTGTCAAACTCTAGCATCTTTCTCCCTCCAAACCTAAACCATCTTCTTCTATCATATGCATAACGAACCTACTATACACGATATTCGACTTGAACGAAAGAGTTCACCCGCCGATGAAGTCATTGCAGTTCCTATCATTATTTTCGTACAATAAAGGAATATATTGACAGAGAGGAGAGGGATGAACATGAAGCAACAGGAAGCGATTCAACTTATTACGGAACGATTAAAACAGGATGAGGCAGTTCAAGCAATTTTTTTGAAAGGCTCTTTCGGCAGGGGAGAAGCCGATGAGTATTCAGATATCGACCTCTATGTCATGGTGCACCCCGATCAAGAAGAATCGTTTCTATCAAGACGACTCGATCACCTTCGTGCGTATCGACCTGTTCTGTTGAAAGACGACATCTTCATTGTCGCCCCACAACTCATCGTCGTATTCGACGATTTTCTTCACATGGACTTATTCACCGTCACTAAAGACACCTTGAACCATCAGGACTCAATGCAGATTCTCTACGATCCGCATCATCTCCTGATAGCGCATGAAAGCTCGTTACAGATTGAGGAAAAGACGACAAGTGACCATGCCTTCGACACCGTTTGGTTCTTTTTCCAATATACGAAATCAAGAAATCGCGGTAACGACATTTGGGCAGCCGAAATGCTTCGTCAAGGAATGGTCCATTTTGCATATGTGTTAGCCGCTCACCATACACCGGATCGGGCTTCCCTCGGTTTAAAGGATATGACGCAGCGACAAGAAATCGACCTACATCCAATTTATAATCAATTGACTCCAACGCATCATGAAAAAGCCGCCCGACTCTATATCGAGCGACTTAAAGAAGAACACCCTTTCTTCCAATCCTTATCCGGCTACAATGTGTTCGGATCGTTTATGGAACAGTTGCTTCAACGAGAAACAAACCGCCCTTGAAAGAGGACGGTTTGTTTTTTAGTAACGTGCTTGTCGTTTCGTCGAACGAATCGTGAAATAGAGGAACAATTCTAGAATTGCAATGGCGATGAGGATTCCACCGAAAAGCTGGAATAGGACAAGTAGGCTACTGAACGGATTCGTCAGCATGAGAATCCCGACACCAATCCACAGTAGACTGCCAATCAAAAACCAGAGCCATCGCCCTGCCATCGATTGACGGTAACCGAGCGCCTGAATGAGGCGAATGATTCCTCCAAATAAAAACAGCGCCCCGATTAAAATCGGGAGTAGACTAGCCAGCGTCTCGGCGAAGAAAAAGACGACCGCTGCCAAAATCAAATAGATGAGACCCATAAAGAAAGCCGGCGGTAATCCGCCTTGTCGTCTGCGAACTCCCTGAAAGATCATCCATATGCCCATGATCGCCAAGTATCCGGCAATCACGTACACCATGACATCAAAGAAAAATCGAGGGTACAGTAGAATAAGAACACCGAGCACAAAGTAAAGGATGGCTTGCCATAACGTCGAACGTTCTACACGATGAATAAATGCCTCCATGTTTCCACACCTCCATTTACCCGTTTCTTTCATTATTCCCGTCTTCTCAACATACAATCCCACAAAAAAAGCTGAGTGTCAGAAGACACCCAGCCTAACGATTATTTACGTTTTTTCTTTTTGCTTTTCTTCTCTTCTTCAGCAAGCGCTGCACGCTCTGCTTCTTTCGCAGCGATTTTCGCTTCTGCTGCAACCTTCATCTTCTCACGCATCGGAAGCATGATGGCCATCGTGACGATGATTGAGATGATATAACCGACTACCCAGTACAATGAGAGCGCGGCTGGAAGGTTGATCGACATGATGAAAATCATGACCGGGAAGATATAAAGCATCATCTTCAATTGTGGGTTCTGTTCTTGACCCGCCATTGAGATTTTTTGTTGGACGAACGTCAAGATCGCCGCTAAAATCGGCAAGATGAACGTTGGGTCTGGAGCACCGAGGTCGAACCATAAGAAGTTCGCTTCGAAAATCTCAGGTGTGCGACGAATCGCATCATAGAACGCGAAGAGAATCGGCATTTGAATCAAGATTGGCAAACACCCTGCGAGCGGGTTGATTTGATACTCCTGATAAAGCTTCATCATCTCTTCTTGAAGTTTACGTTGCGTTTCTTGGTCTTTCGAGCTGTACTTCTCACGAAGCTTCAACATTTCCGGTTGCAAGACTTGCATCGCACCCATACTCTTCGTCTGCTTGATCATGAGCGGGAGAATCAACAAACGAACAATGATTGTCGCGATGATGATTGAAATCCCGTATTGCCACGATCCACCGACTAAGTAAGCAACTTCCTTCAAGAGCCATGCGAGCGGCCATACAAAGTACTTCGCCCAGAAACCTTCTGTGTCAGCCGTGATTGGTTCGGCTTGGATGGTAGACGGATCCACACAGCCTGCCATCAGCATAATGACCGCAGTCATGGCAGCGAGTAATCCTAATTTTAGCTTTTTGCTCATAGTTCCTCCTACGCTTTCTTTATCAATTCTTTTTTAACGCACACGTCGATCGGGCAATCTTATAAGACTCTTTATATGAGAGAACAAATTCAGATTGTCATGGTCACCGGCTTTGTTTTTGCCAAACCTTCGCTCGTTTGAATACGTGTTTCAAACTCTCGGTCACTTCCGACTGCGTCAATGCGGTCGCAGGCTTCCGGGCGATGATCACATAATCATTCGGCGCAACGTTCGGTTCAAGCAAGCGAAGCGACTCACGCATCAATCGTTTCATGCGGTTTCGTTCTACAGCATTTCCAAGCTTTTTGCTGACAGAAAGACCCACTCTGAAATGCGTTTGATCCGCTTTGAGCGTGTAGACGACAAACTGACGATTGGCCACGGAGCGTCCTTCGCGAAACACCGCTTGGAACTCTTCATTCTTTTGCAGGCGGTATTCTTTTTTCAAAATTCTCACTCCATCCTTCGCTTCAAAAATCGTCAACTAACATCATATCATATCCGCATCATTTGAACGAGGGAGAATCCATGAAATACTACGTTTCTGTGACAAACTAAAAAATTGCCCGAGGAAAGGATCCCCGGGCAATCTTCATTCGAAATTATACAGTCAAGGCTTTACGGCCTTTACGACGACGAGCAGCAAGAATGTTGCGACCGTTTTTAGTCGCCATGCGTGCACGGAATCCGTGAACTTTCTTACGCTTACGGTTGTTAGGGTTGAAAGTTGGTTTCATGGTTACAGCACCTCCTCAAGATTAACGCTCTATTAGCAAGTTATAGTTTCATTTAAGGCAGTCTTTAAGATTATATAAATCGAATCAACAATTGTCAATGTATTTTCGAACGGTTTTCGAATCGGGGAGATTACGTGATCGAGAGGTGTCATTGGAGATTGTTTAACTTTGTCTAGAACGACTTATATAGGACCAGATTGACACGAAACCTTAACGTATTTCTTAAACGGTCTTTATAAATAGCGATGTTGAGCCATTTTATCCACATATTCACGAAGTTATCCACATTTATATGTGAATAACTCTTCTTTTTTCATGTCTAAATTCTTTATTTTTTCATTTTCTTCTTTTACAAAAACTTTCTCTCAATTCACTTCCTCCTCTTTTGTGCATAACTTTTTCAGTGACCTTTCTATCCAAACACCTTTATCCACAACATATCCACAGTTTATCCACAAAACACACAGCGTGTGGATAAGTGGGTGTGGATACTTTTCTTTGTCTGTGGATAAATACCGAAAAGCATTGCCACGTCTATTTTATTTTGCTAAACTGAATGTGCACAAACTTGTGGATGAACAATTCGTGATTCCGAGATATACACAGGCTGTGGATAAGTGTTATCCCCATAATGAACACCATGTGGATAACTTTATCCACAGTTTTTGTTCTCTGGGGATAACCCTAGTTTCTACTATAGAATAGTGTATGTGTATATCGTGTGAATAAGTTTTACCAAACATGTGAGTAAAGGAGGTCTTTCATTGAAGAATGCTCGCGAGATTTGGAGAAACGTTTTATCTGTGATTGAAGAAGAGGAACGAACTCCAAAAGCTAGTTTTGACATGTGGTTGAAATCAACCGAAGGGATATCACTGATGGGAACGACACTCGTTGTGTCGGCGCCGGCCAGTTTTATCGTTACGTGGTTAGAGCGACAGTACTTGTCACTTTTACAAGATACGGTCGAAGAAATCACAAACAATAAGCTCGAAATTCATTTTATTGAAGAATCTCAAGCACACAAGTATGCTCCAGCGGATGGATCGTCACAAGAATCCATTGCCGTGACGGAAACAAGGGAACAGCCTTTACCATTACCTTCAAAAGAGGAAGGGGATCTCGGACAGCTGAATGACAAATATATCTTCGAGACGTTTGTCATCGGATCGGGGAACCGATTTGCCCACGCCGCATCACTCGCTGTTGCTGAAGCGCCAGCCCGTGCATATAACCCGCTATTCATTTACGGGGGAGTCGGACTCGGGAAAACGCATTTGATGCATGCGATTGGTCATTACGTAAAAGGACAAAAACCAGGAGCTCGGATTGCGTATGTCTCTTCTGAAAAGTTTACGAATGAATTCATCAACTCCATTCGAGACAATAAAACAGGCGAGTTCCGTAATCGCTATCGGAACATCGATGTGTTGCTGATTGATGATATTCAGTTCTTAGCAGGAAAAGAACAAACGCAGGAAGAGTTTTTCCACACTTTCAATGCGCTACACAATGATCAGAAACAAATCGTCATTTCAAGCGACCGACCACCAAAAGAAATTCCGACGTTAGAAGATCGCCTACGTTCGCGTTTCGAATGGGGACTCATTACGGATATCACACCACCTGACCTCGAGACACGAATTGCGATTCTCCGTAAAAAGGCGACTGCTGAAGGTCTCGATATCTCAAACGAGGTCATGCTTTATATTGCGAATCAAATCGATACGAACATTCGTGAACTAGAAGGGGCGTTGACACGCGTTGTCGCTTACGCAAAACTAGTTGGGCGACCGATTGACCCAGACGTAGCAGCAGAAGCGCTTCATAACATCATGCCGGTCCAGGAAGCGAAGAAGATCGTCATTCGTGATATTCAAGAAATAGTCGGTCAACACTTCAACATTCAAGTAGAAGAGTTGAACTCGAAAAAACGCACAAAAACGTTGGCATTCCCACGTCAAATCGCGATGTACTTATCTCGTGAGATGACGGAGAGTTCATTACCGAAAATCGGGGAAGAGTTTGGAGGGCGTGATCATACGACTGTGATTCATGCACATGAGAAAATTAGCACGCTTCTGAAAAACGATGTGGAAATGCAAGAGACGATTCAAACGTTGAAAAAAGCACTGTCTAACTGATGAGGGATTCTCTGTGGATATCCTGTGGATAAACCACCTTAGTTATCCACAAGTTATTCACAGGCGAAATGGCTTTATACGTATGCTTCAGGGGACTTATCCCCAGTATCCACAGCCCTTATTACTATTATGACTTAAATAATACTATTATTATCATTAGTAAATGACTCATTTCACCTTAGGAGGAATTATCCACATGCATTTAACGATTCAACGAGATGTATTCATGCAAGCCGTACAAGATGTATCAAAAGCTGTGGCTTCACGAACGACTATTCCAATTTTGACAGGCTTAAAGCTTGAAGCTCATGCGGACGGTTTAACACTGACAGGAAGTGACACTGAAATTTCGATTGAACGTTTGATCCCAATCGAAGAAGGTGGGATCGAACTCATTCAAATTCAACGTGCCGGAAGTGTCGTATTAAACGCGCGCTTCTTAGGAGAAATCGTGAAGAAATTGCCGACAAACGAAGTCACACTCGAAGTGTCACCAAACTTCATGACACGAATTGAGTCTGGCCAGGCAGAATTCCATTTAAACGGTCTCGACCCTGACGAATATCCTCGCCTGCCAGAACTTGCGAGCGACCGTCGTTTCTATCTACCAGCGGATCTTTTAAAAACCATCATCCGTCAGACAAGTTTCGCTGTTTCCTCACAAGAGACACGCCCAGTTTTAACAGGGGTCAACTTCTCTGCTGAGAAAGGCTTCCTCACATGTGTAGCGACAGACAGCCACCGCTTGGCGCTCCGTCGTGCTCGTTTTGAGACAGATAACGACTTGACGTTCCAAAATGTCGTCGTCCCTGGTCGTTCGCTCAACGAACTTGCTAAATTGCTCGATCGTGAAGAGTTGCCGATTGAAATCGTACTGACAGACCAGCAGATCTTGTTCCGCATGAAAAATATCTCATTCTTCTCGCGTTTGTTAGACGGGGCGTACCCAGACACGTCACGCCTCATTCCGGAAGAATATCGTACAGCAGTACGTATGAATGCGAAAGAATTCTTACAAGCCATCGACCGTGCGTCACTCTTAGCACGTGCTGACCGGAACAACGTGATTAAATTTGTCGCGGAAGATACGACAGCAGTCGAAGTATCTTCACATTCACCTGAAGTCGGTAAAGTGTCTGAGCGTGTCAGCATCTTATCGCTTGAAGGGGAAGAATTGAAAATTTCCTTCAACTCTAAATTTGTAATGGATGCGCTTCGTGCGCTCGATGCATCTGAAATCGAAATCCAGTTCACGGGTTCGATGAGACCGTTCATTCTACGACCGGTTGAGCAAGATAGCGTTCTTCAACTGATTTTACCAGTCCGCACATCGTAAGCAGCGGATAGGGATGATGAGGTGTCTGACCTTGTCATCCCTCTTTTTGCCTTATTCGACGATTTTCGATAAACTAATATGTATGGCGATTTTTTCAGATCAGCATGTGAGAAAGGAAGTGACGACATGGAAAAAGTGTCGATTACAACCGAGTATGTAACGCTCGGACAATTTTTAAAATTAGCAGATATCATCTCAAGCGGGGGACAAGCAAAGTTCTTTTTAGAAGATGTCATGATCAAAGTGAACGGTGAGCAGGACCAACGCCGTGGTCGCAAATTGAGAGATGGAGATACAATCGAGGTCGAAGGCTTCGGGGAATATCAAATCGAGGGAAACTGACGTGCATTTAAAGTCGATCCGATTGCAAAATTACCGCAACTACGAAACCCTCGAGCTAGATTTCTCAGAACAGACGAATGTTCTAATTGGTGAGAATGCCCAAGGAAAAACGAATCTTCTCGAATCGATTTACGTACTTGCGCTCGCAAAATCGCATCGGACGACACAAGACCGAGAATTGATCGGTTGGGAAGCTGATGCCGCAAGTATCGAAGGACGGATTCATAAACGCACCGGCGAATCCGTGCAGAGTCTTTCATTTTCTCCTAAAGGAAAAAAAGCAAAGCTCAATCATTTAGAACAACGTCGTCTCAGTGACTATGTCGGCGCATTTAACGTCGTCTTGTTCGCCCCTGAAGACTTAGCCATCGTCAAAGGCAGTCCACAAGGGAGACGGCGATTTTTAGATATGGAAATCGGTCAGGTCAGTCCCGTGTACTTACATGAGCTCAATCAATATTTGAAGACGTTAAAACAGAGAAATGCCTTGTTGAAGCAGTTATCCACAAAGGGTGGGGACGAGACGTTACTCGAAGTATTGACGGACCAATTGATTGAACTCGCCGTGAAGATTGTGATGAGACGCTATCATTTCATCGATCAACTCGAAAAATGGGCCAATCCGATTCATTCTGGGATCACACGTGAGTTAGAGACACTGACGATTCAATACGTTTCTGACACGTTCCAAAAAGAACGTTTCTCAAAAGAACAGATGTTTGAAACGTATCGCCAAAAGTTTGATAAAATAAGAGAGAACGAACGAAGAAGAGGTGTGACCTTATTTGGTCCGCATCGTGACGATTTTGAATTGTACGTAAACGGTCGAAACGTTCAAACGTTCGGTTCACAAGGTCAGCAACGAACGGCGGCCTTGTCATTGAAGCTAGCTGAAATTGAATTGATTCATGAAGAAGTGGGCGAATATCCTCTTTTGTTATTAGACGATGTGTTATCTGAACTTGACGATCATCGCCAAACCCATCTACTCGATACGATGGGACGGAAAGTACAAACGATTTTGACGACAACAAACATTGATGGAATCGCGCATGAAACCATTCAACAAGCCAAAGTGTTTCACGTGAAACAAGGCGAAGTCGAAACAGAATCCGTGTAATCGTGGTAAGAAGGAACACCAAATCATGTATAGTAGGTGAAAATAACCGATGAGTAATGAAAACGAAAAAGAATTACAAGCGTATGGCGCCGATCAGATTCAAGTTCTTGAAGGCTTAGAGGCTGTACGTAAACGTCCAGGGATGTATATCGGTTCCACAAGCTCTCGCGGTCTCCACCACTTAGTATGGGAGATTGTCGATAACTCAATCGATGAGGCGCTTGCAGGTTATTGTGACACGATCACAGTGACGGTTGAGCCAGGAAACTCCATCGTTGTCGAAGATAACGGACGTGGGATTCCAGTAGACGTTCAAAAGAAAACAGGTCGACCTGCCGTTGAAGTTATTTTCACGGTATTGCACGCCGGCGGTAAATTCGGCGGTGGCGGATACAAAGTTTCAGGTGGTCTTCACGGTGTAGGGGCGTCGGTTGTCAACGCACTATCGACAAAACTTGAAGTGTTCGTCCGTCGCGACGGCAACGTGTATTATCAATCGTTCAAACGTGGCGTGCCACAAGGCGAACTTGAAATCGTCGGAACGACAGATACGACAGGAACGACTGTCCGCTTCTTCCCGGACGGCGATATCTTCCAAGAAACGCTCGAGTATGATTTTGATTTGCTAGCAACACGTCTTCGCGAGCTCGCTTTCTTAAACAAAGGGCTACGGATTGTCGCAAAAGATGATCGTAGCGATGAGACGATTGAACGTAATTATCACTACGAGGGCGGAATTAAGTCTTACGTCGAGCACTTGAACCGTTCGAAGGCATCGATTCATGAAGAGCCTGTGTATGTGCACGGAACGAAAGATGGAATCGAGGTAGAGATTGCCCTTCAGTACAACGAAGGTTTCGCAAGTAACATCTACTCATTCACGAACAACATCCCGACACATGAAGGTGGGACGCACGAGACTGGATTTAAGACAGCACTCACACGTTCAATCAATGATTATGCGAAGCGATTCGGATTGATGAAAGAGGCCGACGGAAGTCTCTCCGGGGATGATGTCCGTGAAGGATTGACGGCGATCGTTTCCGTCAAACACCCGGCACCTCAGTTTGAAGGACAGACGAAGACGAAACTTGGAAATGCCGATGCTCGTACGGCGACAGATACGTTATTCAGTGACACGTTCGAACAATTCTTGCTCGAGAATCCATCAGTCGGTCGTCTTATTGTCGACAAAGGATTGATGGCAGCACGCGCACGTCTTGCTGCGAAACGCGCACGTGAGATGACACGTCGTAAAGGTATTCTCGAAGTCAGTTCATTACCAGGGAAATTGGCTGACTGTTCGTCGAAAGACGCTTCGAAATCTGAACTATACATCGTTGAGGGTGACTCAGCGGGTGGTTCGGCGAAATCTGGTCGTGACCGTCACTTCCAAGCAATCTTGCCGATTCGAGGGAAAATCATCAACGTCGAGAAAGCACGTCTTGATAAGATTTTAGCCAACCAAGAAGTCCGGACCATTATCACGGCTCTCGGAACAGGAATTGCGGATGAGTTTGATTTATCAAAAGCGCGTTACCATAAACTGATCATCATGACCGATGCCGATGTCGATGGAGCGCACATTCGTACGCTGTTATTGACGTTCTTCTATCGTTACATGCGACCACTCGTGGAAAGTGGATACGTCTATATCGCGCAACCACCGCTCTATGGTGTGAAACACGGTAAAGAAACGATCTATGTTCAAAACGAGCGAGAGCTACAAGCTACACTTGCACAACTTCCTGAAAATGCACGTTATAGCGTTCAACGTTACAAAGGTCTTGGGGAGATGGATCCTGAACAGTTATGGAATACGACGATGAACCCGGAAACGCGTTCGATGCTTCGCGTCGATCTTCAAGATGCGATTGAAGCAGATGAGATTTTTGAAACGCTCATGGGTGACAACGTCGAACCACGCCGTGACTTTATTCAATCTCACGCCCATTACGTGAAGAACCTCGATATTTAATAAGAAGGGTAGGCAATAACGAATGGCAGAACAAGAAAATATCAAGGATATAAATATTAGCCAAGAGATGCGAACGTCATTCATGGACTATGCGATGAGCGTCATCGTATCACGTGCCCTTCCGGACGTGCGAGATGGTTTGAAGCCGGTTCACCGTCGTATTTTGTATGCGATGAACGAGCTCGGAATTCGTGCGGACAAGCCACATAAGAAATCGGCGCGTGTCGTCGGGGACGTGATCGGTAAGTATCACCCACACGGTGACTCTGCCGTCTACGAAACGATGGTTCGTATGGCTCAAGATTTCAGTTATCGTTACGAACTAGTCGACGGTCACGGGAACTTCGGTTCAGTCGATGGCGACTCGGCCGCTGCGATGCGTTATACCGAGGCACGTATGTCTAAGATTGCGATGGAACTCGTACGAGACATTGGCAAAAACACAATCGATTACCAACCAAACTTCGATGGTGAAGAGAAAGAGCCGGTCGTTCTTCCGGCGCGTTTCCCGAACTTCCTTGTCAACGGAACGAGCGGGATCGCGGTCGGGATGGCAACGAACGTTCCTCCGCATAACTTGAATGAAGTCATCGATGGGGTGTTGGCTCTTACTCATAACCCGGACATCACGATTGCTGAATTGATGCAACACATCCCAGGCCCTGACTTCCCGACAGCGGGAGAGATTTTGGGACGTAGTGGGATTCGTCGTGCCTATGAAACGGGACGTGGATCGATTACGATGCGTGCGAAAGCCGAAATCGAAACGTTGAAAAACGGTCGTGAACGGATCCTCGTTCATGAAATCCCATATCAAGTCAACAAAGCACGTCTCGTTGAGAAAATTGCCGATTTGGTACGTGATAAAAAAATCGAAGGAATCACAGACTTGCGTGATGAATCCGACCGTAATGGAATGCGGGTCGTCATCGAAGTTCGTCGGGATGCGAATGCGAGTGTCATCTTGAACAACTTGTATAAGCAAACGCCGATGCAGACGACGTTCGGAGTGAACATGCTTGCCCTCGTAGGTGGCCGCCCGAAAACGTTGAACATCAAACAAGCAATCTATTACTACATCGAACACCAAAAAGAAGTCGTACGTCGTCGTACGCAATTCGATTTGGATAAAGCGGAAGCACGTGCCCACATCTTAGAAGGACTTCGTGTTGCCCTTGATCACTTGGATGAAGTCATCGCCATCATTCGTAGTACACGTACTGGTGACGAGGCACGTGAGAAGTTGATTGCTCGCTTTGGACTTTCTACTGAGCAAACGCAAGCGATTTTAGATATGCGTCTCCAACGATTGACTGGTTTGGAGCGCGAGAAAATCGAAGGCGAATACCGTGAAGTGAAAGCGTTGATCGAGGAACTTCGTGCGATTCTTGGTGATGAGGAGTTGCTTCTCGACATCATTCGTAACGAGTTGCTTGAAATCAAAGAGCGGTATGGTGATGCACGTCGTACGGTGATTCGTACAGACATCGTTGAACTTGAGGACGAAGATTTAATCCCGGTTCGTGACATGATGATCACGTTAACGAGCGAAGGTTACATCAAGTCAATCCCATCCGATTCATACCGCGCACAGCGTCGGGGTGGACGTGGGAAACAAGGTATGGGAACGAACGATGAAGACTTCGTACTTCGTTTGCTATCAGCATCGACACACGATACGATTCTCTTCTTTACGAACTTCGGTCGTGTCTTCCGTCTTAAAGGATATGAAATTCCTGAGATGAGTCGTACCGCAAAAGGAATGCCAATCATTAACTTGCTTCAAATTGATAAAGGTGAAAAAGTTGAAACGATGATTCCTGTCGATTTCAACAGTTACCTGGCAAACCAAACGGTGGCAGAAGATGCGCAGAATGAATCGGAAGAAGAAGTGGCAGATGAGCAATTGTCTCTTGTCTTCATTACAAAAGAAGGTTTGATTAAGCGTTCACCACTCTCGGCATACGCTCGAATCAACAAAAACGGTCTTCGGGCCATCAGCTTGAATGAAACAGATGAGCTCGTCACCGTCCGCCTTGCGAAGAGCGATGATGAAATGTTGATTGTCACTCGCCAAGGAATGTCGATTCGTTTCCCTCTCGAAGGAGAAGTTCGATCGATGGGACGTACGGCACGTGGTGTTCGTGCAATTCGTTTGAAGAAAGACGATGATTTGGTCGTCTCAATGGAAATCGTTCGCACAACGCAAGACGTCTTGATTATCACTGAAAAAGGATTCGGGAAACGTACGGCTATGGAGCAGTTCCGTACACAAGGTCGTGGCGGTTCCGGAATCATTGGAATTAAGACAGATCGTGGAACAGTCGTGGGTATGCGTGTCGTTGATGAAGATGATGATATCATGTTGATGACTGAGCACGGCGTTGCGATTCGAATCGATTCGCAAACCATCTCTCAGATGGGTCGAAGCACACGTGGTGTGAAAGTGATGAACATTGAAGATGGCGATCGTCTAGCGACTATCGCAAAATTGAAAAAAGATGAGTTAGAAGAGGAATCAGCAGTCGATTTGGAGAATGGGTTTGAGGTAGAAGCACCTGAAGCCGACGAATCGTCTGATGTGAATGAGTAAGACGAGAGGTCGAACGGTGTTTACGTTCGACCTTTTTCATATATAGGAGGGATTCGCGTGCGTTTGAACTTATTCGCTGTACATGTTGGTATGACGTTATTGTCACCCGTTTCTTCCTTAGAGGCAGGAATTCATTTAACAAATGAACATCTACGTTTGCTCCGTTTCTTAAAGATTGAAGCAATTGATGTTGCACCTGTTGAACAATTCATCTTCACTTCTATAGAAGAAAAGCTTCTTTGCGAACAGGTTCTACAATATGAGAAACATTATAATCAGTGGGAAGAGCGAATCGCCCCGAATCCTTATGAAGGTTTAGAATTCATTCATCAACTATTTCGTCAGGAACTCCCGCTTTCAGCAGTCGTTCATTTTTTTACACATCAACCTTTGCGAAAAAACCATGTCATCTACCATGCGATTTATCGAGCACTCGTCGCACGCGCCTTATCGAAATATCGAGGGGATGAGCACCAACTTCAATTTGATTACGGAATTGCTTCTTATTTCGCTGATGCAAGTTACGCTAAAATTCGAAAATGGTCTCATATGCGTTATTTCACAAAAATGGAACGGGAGCTACTATACCAACACCCACTCGTCTCGGCAGCGATGCTTCCAAGTACCCAAACGCTACGAGGGCGTGTCTATCAATTGATCACAGAGCATCACGAACGTCTAGATGGATCCGGTTTTCCAAAACGTCTAACCGAGCGGGAGTTGAATCCCGCGTCTCCTCTATTTATTGTCGCTGATCGATTCTGTCAGTTAACCGCACCTCGAACGTTTCGAAAACCACTTTCGCCAGAAGAAGCATACTTCTATATGTGGCAGAATAAAGCCTATGACGAGGAGGCCTTGTCGCTTCTCGCTACGTTGCTCGGATTTTATGAAATCGGTCGAACCGTTTTATTGAGTAGCGGAGTGCGGGGAAAGATTCACGCCTATACGAATCGTATTGAGCGACCTATTGTTATAGAAGATACGGATGAGACTGAATATGATTTATCACGTTTGGCTGAAGTGAAAATTGTATCATTTCAATAAGAAGAGACTGGCGATTCCTCTCATCAAAAATGATAGGAATCGTCTTTATTTATTCTTTTTTAAAAAACTTTATTTTTATAGTTGACGAATATAAAGTCAGATGCTATTATAAATGAGTCGCTAAGAGCGGCAGACGAACTTTGAAAACTGAACGATGAGGCAAAAATAAGTTTTACAATTTTTGAATGAAGCGCAAGCTTCGTCAATTTAAGAGCTATATCAAATTCTTTGGAGAGTTTGATCCTGGCTCAGGACGAACGCTGGCGGCGTGCCTAATACATGCAAGTCGAGCGCAGGAAACCGTCTGAACCCTTCGGGGGGACGACGGCGGAATGAGCGGCGGACGGGTGAGTAACACGTAAAGAACCTGCCCATAGGTCTGGGATAACCACGAGAAATCGGG
>NZ_JACSKN010000025.1:0-211 GCF_018617655.1 Exiguobacterium sp. s183 | reverse complement strand
TCGCGAAGTTCTTCGCCGGGACGGGCGGCTTCCCGGCCTTCAAATCGAGACGACGGTCGCGTGCCTCCTACACGACGAACAACCAGCACGGCACGATCCGCATCGAGGCGGGAAAAGTCCGGCTGCCGAAGGTCGGGTTCGTGCGGTTCACACAACATCGCCCGTTCGAGGGCGTCATCCGGTCGGCGACGGTCTCGATGACCAAGACGGG
>NZ_JACSKN010000024.1:0-230 GCF_018617655.1 Exiguobacterium sp. s183 | reverse complement strand
AGATCCCCCAACTACTTTCGGCGCTGAGACGCTTAACTTCTGTGTTCGGCATGGGAACAGGTGTGGCCGTCTCGCTATCGCCACCAGACAAAATGAATATTAACACCACGTCATACGCATGTCAATAATGTTTAGGGTTTATTCCCTGAAAACTGAGGATTCATCAACACAAACCATAGACTAGATCAAAGCCTCGACCGATTAGTATCATTCAGCTCCACGTGTCACCA
>NZ_JACSKN010000023.1:0-234 GCF_018617655.1 Exiguobacterium sp. s183 | reverse complement strand
CCCGTTCCTCGCCGAGGCGGACAGCCTCGCGCTCGCGAACGCGAAACTGAACCTCGACACCGCGTTCGCGAAGTTCTTCGCCGGGACGGGCGGCTTCCCGAACTTCAAATCGAGACGACGGTCGCGCGCCTCCTACACGACGAACAACCAGCATGGCACGATCCGCATCGAGGCGGGCAAGGTCCGTCTGCCGAAGGTCGGGTTCGTGCGGTTCACACAACATCGCCCGTTCGA
>NZ_JACSKN010000022.1:0-238 GCF_018617655.1 Exiguobacterium sp. s183 | reverse complement strand
ATCCCCCAACTACTTTCGGCGCTGAGACGCTTAACTTCCGTGTTCGGCATGGGAACGGGTGTGGCCGTCTCGCTATCGCCACCAGACAAATATTATATTAACATTATCTTAACATAATGTCAACATGTTTTTTAAGAGATCATTCTCTCAAAACTGAGGATTCATCAACACAAACCGTTAGACTAGATCAAAGCCTCGACCGATTAGTATCATTCAGCTCCACGTGTCACCACGCTTC
>NZ_JACSKN010000021.1:0-272 GCF_018617655.1 Exiguobacterium sp. s183 | reverse complement strand
GATATAGCTCTTAAATTGACGAAGCTTGCGCTTCATTCAAAAATTGTAAAACTTATTTTTGCCTCATCGTTCAGTTTTCAAAGTTCGTCAGTTTAAATGGTGGGCCTAAGTGGACTCGAACCACCGACCTCACGCTTATCAGGCGTGCGCTCTAACCGGCTGAGCTATAGGCCCATAAAAAAGAATGGTGCACCCTGAGAGATTCGAACTCCCGGCCTTTAGATTCGTAGTCTAACGCTCTATCCAGCTGAGCTAAGGGTGCATATGGTGCG
>NZ_JACSKN010000003.1:0-352505 GCF_018617655.1 Exiguobacterium sp. s183 | reverse complement strand
GAGACGATGAGGTAGATAGGTCATGGGTGGAAGCGTGGTGACACGTGGAGCTGAATGATACTAATCGGTCGAGGCTTTGATCTAGTCTATGGTTTGTGTTGATGAATCCTCAGTTTTGAGAGAACAATCTCTCTAAAATATGTTGACATTATCGATAAATAATGTTAATATAATACTTGTCTGGTGGCGATAGCGAGACGGCCACACCCGTTCCCATGCCGAACACGGAAGTTAAGCGTCTCAGCGCCGAAAGTAGTTGGGGGATCTCCCCCTGTGAGGATAGGACGTTGCCAGGCAAGATCGTTCCGCAATAGCTCAGTGGTAGAGCAACCGGCTGTTAACCGGTAGGTCGTAGGTTCAAATCCTACTTGCGGAGCCACTTTCTCTTTTGGAGAGCTGTCCGAGTGGCCGAAGGAGCACGATTGGAATTCGTGTAGGCGGCAAAACCGTCTCAAGGGTTCGAATCCCTTGCTCTCCGCCAGTTTTTCAAAATTCAAACATGGCCCGTTGGTCAAGCGGTTAAGACACCGCCCTTTCACGGCGGTAACACGGGTTCGAATCCCGTACGGGTCACCATTTAATTTTATATCGTCGCGGGGTGGAGCAGTCTGGTAGCTCGTCGGGCTCATAACCCGAAGGTCGTCGGTTCAAATCCGGCCCCCGCAATTAATGTCCGGTCTCGTGGTGTAGGGGTTAACATGCCTGCCTGTCACGCAGGAGATCGCGGGTTCGAATCCCGTCGAGACCGCCATTTTTATTCTTAAAAAATCAAGACTACATATGGCTTTGTAGCTCAGTTGGTAGAGCAAAGGACTGAAAATCCTTGTGTCGGCGGTTCGATTCCGTCCAAAGCCACCATATGTGGGGGGGTAGCGAAGTGGCTAAACGCGGCGGACTGTAAATCCGCTCCCTCGGGTTCGGCGGTTCGAATCCGCCCCCCCCCACCACTTAGGGGCATAGTTTAGCGGTAGAACTACGGTCTCCAAAACCGTCAGCGCGGGTTCGATTCCTGCTGCCCCTGTTTTAATTTAATCATGGCGATTGTGGCGAAGTGGTTAACGCACCGGATTGTGATTCCGGCATTCGAGGGTTCAATTCCCTTCAGTCGCCCCATTATTATTGGGCTGTAGCCAAGTGGTAAGGCATCGGATTTTGATTCCGACATGCGAAGGTTCGATCCCTTCCAGCCCAGCCATTTTGCGGAAGTAGTTCAGTGGTAGAATACGACCTTGCCAAGGTCGGGGTCGCGGGTTCGAATCCCGTCTTCCGCTCCAATGACTTTTTGGCGCCATAGCCAAGTGGTAAGGCAGAGGACTGCAACTCCTCTATCGTCGGTTCGATTCCGACTGGCGCCTCCAACATAATATGCCGGTGTGGCGGAATTGGTAGACGCGCACGACTCAAAATCGTGTTCCTCTGGAGTGTCGGTTCGACTCCGACCACCGGTATCCGTATGACTCTAACTGAGGTTAGGGTCTTTTTTGTATATAAAAATGTATTGAGGTGATCTTGATATGACGGAGCAACAATTACTCGATTTAATCGAACGAATGAATCACCAAGGTGATACAAATACGAGTGATGACTCCATCTCGTGGCATGCATTTCGTTATGCCGAGACGCTACAAGACCGGACTATCATTCCTCTCGCAATCGATTTGGTCGAGCGATTAGAATCGCATGAACAACGTGACTCGCTATATTTTATCCTCTACCATATTGGGCGACACCTAGGTGATCGTGATGTCTTTTTGTTTCTCGTTGATCGGTTAGGTCTTGAATCGAACAAATATGTATTGTCGAGTTTATTAGGGCATCTCGCAACACTAGACGATGGGTATCAAGGGATTGTATCTGTAAAACAATTGGTTCCGTATGCGACACACTCCGCTTGGCAGGTTAAATATGATGCTATTCAGGTGTTTCATCTTTGTGATCCAATTGAAGCCGAATGTTTCTTACGTACCCAATTAGCGGTTCAAGCTCATGATGCAATGGCTCTTCAATATCTTGTTGGGGAACTGTCGTACGTAGGAAATAAGGAAACGATTCCGTCTCTTATCAAGCTAGCAGAACATCAGAACGGAGGCGTAGCATCATCTGCGATTCGAACACTTACACAACTCGGCGATGAGTCGCTATTACCTCTATTTATTGAATGTATGAGTCGTCGTTCGATTGAAGTGAAGTATGAAGCAATGTATGCGATTAGCGTTCATGGGAATGAAAGTGCTATCCCGGTCATCATCCAACGTGTCCGGCAACTGATCAGTCGAAAGCGAATCGTTGAGGACGACGCGTTGATTGTGGCGATGACTTTTCTTTCTCGCTATCCTGATCACGTAGATGTGATTCGAATAATTGACTGGATGATTAAGAAAAAGTGGGATTTCTTGTTTTCTCACGAACAAGAGTGGCTGCGGCGACAGAATATTTTATTTTAGAAAGAGCATCCTGAAACTTACTTGAATGAATCTCCATTATGAGAAGGAGTGAGGGCAAAATAACCATACCTAAGATTCCTTCCTTTAGATCAATATGTATCAATCAGGACGATTGAGGACGTTAACGTATGTTGAGACAGAAGGGCATGGACGAGCATTTCGTGTGATCAGACCACTTGAATCGTTATTTGTACAGGCATAATATTAGTGATTAAGGTATATTGAAATATTTTTTTCAGCGATTTTAGAAAAACTTACGAATATTTGTTGACAGTTTAATGGTATAGGTGTATATTAACTGTAGTCGCTTGAACGACAACAATATTTCATGCGGGTGTAGTTTAATGGTAAAACCTCAGCCTTCCAAGCTGATGACGAGAGTTCGATTCTCTTCACCCGCTTCATATCTCTCTGCCGAGTGGCGGAGAGATTTTTTGTATGCGAAAATATATAAAGGAGGTGAACGGAATGGACCCGTACACATTAAAACAACAAATCCTTGAGTATGCCGAAACCATCGGAATCGACGAGTTGAAAGTGACGACGGCTGATCCGTTCATCGTCATGAAACAGCGACTCATTCGACAGCAAAAGAAAGGGTTTGCCTCTGGGTTTGAAGAACCCGACCTAGACAAGCGTACAAACCCGGAACTTTTACTTGAAGAAGCCCAGTCAATCATTGCGATTGCGATTGCCTATCCAAGTAAGTTGAAGGATGCACCTCGAAGTGTTGCTGGAGAGAGACGAGGGCTATTTGCCCGAGCCTCATGGGGGCTGGATTATCATCGTGCCGTCGGCAATCGATTAGAGAAGCTTCAAACGTACATTGAAGAGTTGGTTCCTGGAGTGCGTACGCGCTCGATGGTCGACACGGGTGAGCTCGTAGACCGGGCCGTCGCCGAACGTGCCGGAATCGGTTTCAGCGGAAAAAACTGCTCCATCATCTCACCTGAAAAAGGATCGTACTTATATTTGGGGGAAATGATTTTAGATGTTTACTTGCCTCCGGATGAAGCGATTGAAGATGGATGTGGCGACTGTAATAAATGTATGACGGCCTGCCCGACGACAGCACTCGTTGAACCGGGCGTACTAGATGCGAAACGTTGCATTGCCTATTTGACACAAATGAAAACGTTGATGCCACGAGAGTTTCGTTCGAAGCTCGGAGGTCGCTTATACGGATGTGATACGTGCCAGCAAGTTTGCCCGTACAACCGTAAAAAGGATTGGCGTCACCACGAAGAACTATTACCGGAAGCAGAAATCGTTAAACCGCTGTTAGAGCCGCTCTTGACATTGAGTAACCGAGAGTTCAAACAAAAATTCGGACATTTATCTGGCGCATGGCGTGGAAAGAAACCGATTCAGCGAAATGCGATCTTGGCGCTCGCACATTATCGGGAACCATCTGCGATCCCGATTTTACGTGAATTCATCCAAAACGATGAACGTGAAGACATGCGAGCGACTGCGGTATGGGCGATTGGTGCGATTCTTGGTCCCGATGCCGAATCGATTTTTGAAGAGATTGAACGTAAAGAAGTGTCTGACATGGTACATGAAGAGATTCGTATCTATCGAGAGGAGTGGGCACATGAAGATCGTGTCGTCTAAATGGGGACCGTTAGCGTATGAATTAAACGCAGCGGGCAAACTGACAGCTCTTGAGTTCACCACACATGAACCGACAGAAGAAGCCCCTGACTGGTTACAACATCTCATGATGCGCGTCGAGCAGCATGGATTCCATGAATCAGATCGTGCCTACATCGAAATGAAGGGAACACCATTTCAACAGGAAGTATGGGATGCGTTGTTGACGATTCCATATGGTGAGACACGGACATATAAACAAATTGCAGAACAAATCGGTCGGCCGAAAGCTGTTCGTGCCGTCGGCCAAGCGCTCAACCGAAATCCGTTACCGATTTTATTTCCGTGTCATCGGGTGATTGGAAGCAGTGGGAAGCTTGTCGGCTTTGCAGGAGGGTTGTCTGAAAAGCAACGCCTACTTGAATTTGAAATGAAAAAGTGAGGGAAATGAACTATGGCGATTCATGTCGTAATGTTTCAACCAGAAATACCAGCAAATACAGGGAACGTCTCACGTACGTGTGCGGCGACAAACTCGGTTCTTCATTTGATTCGTCCGCTCGGTTTCTCGACAGACGATAAAATGTTGAAGCGTGCAGGGTTAGATTATTGGCAGTTTGTCGATGTACGTTATCATGATTCGTTAGAAGAATTGTGGGAGAAGCATCCGGACGGACAGTTCTTTTATATCACGAAGTATGGGGAACAATATCCGAGTGATTTAGACGTTTCGGACGTAGAAGGCGACTATTTCTTTGTATTCGGTCGTGAAACGAAAGGATTACCGATGGAAGTGATTGAGAACAACTTAGACCGTTGTATCCGTCTTCCACAATCGAACCTCGTCCGTTCATTGAACGTGTCGAATACAGCTGCCATCATTGTATATGAGGCTCTACGCCAACAGGGATATGCAGGGTTGAAATAAAAAAAGAGCCGGATTCTTACGAATCCCGGCTCTTATTCGTTACCCTCAGGTTTACGGTTATATCCAGCTGTCAAAATCGCTGCGAGGAAGACGACGCTGATTCCAACCATCAATAATAGGCCCATCCAAAAATCCCCCTTTTAATCTCCATAACTATAAATAGTATAATATACTTGGTAGTAGAATTGCACTGAATATAAGAAATTACTGTGAAATTGGAGAAGGAACATGAAAACGAATGTGTACTTACTGAGCTATGCCCCACTCATCGGAATTATTTTGTTTTCCATGTCACTTGCGATTGCGACATCCGAGTATGTGATCCAGTGGCTGAATCAAATTGGCGTATATAGTGAAATCATTGAACTGTTATCCGTGCAAGAAACGAAAGTATTCGTACTTGTCGTGTTCTTCACCATCTTCTTTATGTTGTTTAGTGCACTCAAACTGGTCGCCGATACGTTCAATCAACTCGGCTTCGCTTTTTTTGCGCGAGAAACAAACGGGACGTCACTCCATCGGCTTAAACCTGGGGCGATTATTTTCCTCATTGGTTCTGGGATCAGTTTTCTGTTTCTCAATACATTACTTGCCGTCATGGCCGTCCTCGTCTGTACGTTATTGATGTATCTCTTTTACTACGTCTGGCAAGTGAGTCAATCGATGTCCGTTCCACGTGCCATCGGCTTGTTGCTCATGCAAGGTGTCATGTGGGCGACATTGATCAGTGGATTAGGATGGTCGATTCTGCGGCTGTTTAACTCTGTAGGGGATATCATCTTATGAGAGAGAAATTTGAGCCGACGTTTGATGAAATAGAGGCGTGGTGTCAGACGTTTGTTCCAAAAGAAACGTTGTACTGGATCGATTCTACTTTCTTTGAAGAATTGCCGAGTAGTGTCCTCATTTTACCGAGAGGAGAGTTTTCCCGTCACCCCGCATATAAAAATCCGTATCTTTCGAATGCCTATCTGACATGGATGATGGGGGAAGGCGTCACACATGTTGTCCATGCCCCGTCAAACGCGATTGATGGTTTACGACATGACGTCAAGTCGCGTTTTCTTGAATATCAGGTGAAGA
Organism: Exiguobacterium sp. s183; assembly: GCF_018617655.1. Classification (NCBI taxonomy): domain Bacteria; kingdom Bacillati; phylum Bacillota; class Bacilli; order Caryophanales; genus Exiguobacterium; species Exiguobacterium sp. s183. The sequence goes on along the minus strand of NZ_JACSKN010000003.1, from coordinate 346,454 downwards.
CGAATCGTGGGCTTGTGTTACCTCTTACGGTTGAGCAGCGGAATGAGGTATCCGATGACGCGATCGTGGAGAAGGGTGGGGAATCTTTCATCGTCTTAGACGAGTCGAACTGGAACAAGCTTTCGACAGAAACCCGTCATTCGCTTATCTATCGCTATGCGAAAGAATGGGATACGTGGGAAGGGGAACGATGTGATGAACGGACACCAGCACATCTCGTTACATATGCGAACACATTTCCGATATATGAAGGGAGTAACTGTCTGGCAGCGACGTTATTCGCAGCTACACAACATGAGTGGATGATTCACCAGTGGATTCATCCGGAGACATTTCTTCAGACGATTCAGCAGAGCGGTTTTGAAACGGTAACGGATGCTGTTCCGGAAGCAGGTGACGTCCTTACTTTTTGGAACGAACAAGAGCAACTTATTCACGCCAGCTACTGTGTTCGAGAAAACCTATATTTCAACAAGCACGGTCAAGTTCGTTTTAACCCATGGAAACTCATAAATCACGATGAATTATTGAAACACTGGGGAAATTATCATATGCGAATCGAACGCAGCGTGTAAGTCATCAAAAAAGAGTCAGCTGATGAAAATCGGCTGACTCTTTTTGATTAATGCGCCTCTGTCCAGATGATTGCCGGGTAAGCACGGTTGGCGAGTTCGGGGAACGGGCGCGGCGTGTCGGCCCCGAGCCAAATGGCGGTGATCGTTTGATCTGTAAGTCCGACGTACCACATATCTTTATTATCGTTTGTTGTCCCTGTCTTTCCTCCGAGGTACTCATAATCACGTTTCAGCTTACTCGCGTAACGTCCCGTCCCGTATGTCGTGACGGTCGCTAAAGCCTTTTTCATCGTAGTTATCGTATCGGGAGACCAGACTGCCTCCTCGGTCAAGATAGGCGTCAATGCGGGCTCATCCGTTTTGAATGTGATTTGTTTAATCGTATGACCCGACGTATAGACGCCTTTGTTTAAGAATGGTGTGTAGGCGGCCGCAAGTTCTTTCGGAGAGACGCCTTGTGTGAGACCACCGAGCGCGCTCGCCAAGTTCTCGTCCTGTTCATCCCATTGACTGAACATCATATCAGCCGTCTCATAGGCTCGTGGCTGATCGATTGTGGAGAAAGCAGCCAAGGCCGGCGTGTTGTAGGAATAGGCGACCGCATCTTTCAATAACACATCTCCTAACACGCGATTATGACTGTTACCTGGACAATAAGAACCATAGCAAGCTGGTCGTCCATCGAGAACCGTCTCAAGCGTCGCCCCCGTCTCTTCAATGAATGGGGCGAACACGAGAATCGGTTTGATTGCGGACCCCGGTTGACGATAGGCTTGCGTTGCGCGGTTGAATTCACCGACTTGTGTCATTTCCGAATCAACCATCGCCACGATTCGTCCTTGTGGTGTCAGTTCCGTATATCCTCCGTTTAACCCGGATGGCAACTGACTCATCACTTGCTTCGCTTTCGTCTGTTTGGCCGTCGACAGGTACGTCTCGATCGTCGCTTCGTGCGTCGATAAATAGTCTCGTGCTTCGGCATCATCCAAATCGTATCGAGAGCGTACTAACTGAATCGCTTCACGAACGACCGTATCCATATAGTCCGGATATTGAATCGTTTGACTTCGATAAGTGGCTTGCAGTTTCACACCATGATATTGATCATAGGCGCTTTTTGAGATGGTGCCAGCCTCGAATAGTTGTGTCAAAATCCGGTCTTTTCGCTCGAAATAAGCATCTGACGGATTGAGCGGGTCATACAATGACGGATTGTTCGGCACTGTCAACAAATAGGCGAGTTGGTTCCAGTTGAGGTCGGCGAGCGGTCTCGAGAAGTATGTATCGGCCGCGGATTGAATACCATAAACATTATGTCCAAAGAAAATAACGTTGCTATAGGCGGTCAAAATTTCTTTTTTGCTATAACTTTTTTCTAATGCTCGTGCAATCAATAATTCTTTCACTTTTCGTTCATATGTCCGTTCGTGAGTTAAGTAAACATTTCGCGCGAGCTGTTGGGTGATCGTGCTTCCACCTTGCACAGATGTCTCGTTCGCGTTATTAATAAATGCCCGGGCAATCCCGCTCAAATCATAGCCGGGATGGGCATTGAATTTTCGGTCTTCAATGACCATGATGGCTTCTTGAATGTGTTCAGGTAATGCCTTTGGAGAGACGTCATTTCGGCGACCTGCCAAGTAAATCTGCTGTTCGCCACCATTGTACGCGAGCGTGATTGCATGCTTCGACGAGAGTGGTTGTTCTGACACCAGTTCTTGTCCCCAAGATAAAATTTCATTTGTCTTTTCGATTTCTTCTTTCAAAGCATTCGCAAGCGTCAAAGAAGTCGCCAATAGTCCTGCAAAAAACAAGATTCCAATCCAAGCTCTCATCGTTTCACCTCTTTCTACTCATTATATCGTCACATTTACAAAAAAATAAAAATGTAAACGTTATCATATAATAATTTGAGAAGGAATACTTTAGGAAAGGGCGAAAAAGGGTAAAAGGGATTGTATATTACGATTTTGAGGAGGCTTATTATTTATGAAGCAAGAAATGGTTGCGATGCTCCTTGCGGGAGGAGAAGGAAAACGATTGGGCCCTCTCACGCGAAAAACGGCGAAACCAGCCGTTAACTTTGGTGGGAAGTACCGAATTATCGATTTCCCATTGTCAAACTGTACGAATTCTGGAATTACAACAGTCGGGGTGTTGACGCAATACGAGCCGCTTGAATTGAATCGTTACTTAGGAATCGGATCAGCATGGGATTTAGATCGTCGTAATGGGGGATTAGCGATTCTCCCACCTTACCAAGCACAGTCGGGGAAAAATTGGTACGAAGGGACAGCGAATGCGATCTATCGTAACTTGAGCTACATCGACGATTACGATCCGGATTACGTTTTGATCCTATCAGGAGACCACATCTACAAGATGGACTACGAGAAGATGCTCGAAGCCCACAAAGAAAAACAAGCCGATGTGACGATCTCCGTCATGGAAGTGCCGTGGGACGAAGCTTCACGTTTCGGGATCTTGAACACGGCAGATGATCTTCGCATCAATGAATTTGAAGAGAAGCCTGAAGAGCCGAAGAGTAACTTGGCATCGATGGGGATTTATATCTTCAACTGGAGCGTCTTGCGCGAACATTTGATTAAAGATGCTGAAGATGAGACGTCAAGCTTTGACTTCGGAAAGAACATCATTCCAAACACACTTCTCCAAGGACTTGATGTTTTCGCCTATAAATTTAAAGGCTACTGGAAAGACGTTGGAACGATTCAATCGCTTTGGGAAGCAAATATGGACCTTCTTGAGGAAGAACCACCATTCGATTTATATGACCCGAACTGGAAAATCTATTCGGTTAACCCGAATCAGACGCCGCAATATATCGGTAAAGATGCCTGCGTCGAACAGTCTGTGATTAATGAAGGCTGTCACATCGAAGGAGAAGTACAACATTCGGTCTTGTTCTATGACGTTCGTGTCGGAGAAGGATCTCTCGTAAAAGACTCGGTTATCATGCCCGGGGCTAGAATCGGGAAGGATGTAACAATTCACAGAGCCATTGTCGCAAGCTGTGCGGTCATTGAAGACGGCGCGACAGTCGGTGAGCCGGGTGGTGAAATCGTTGTTATTGAACCACACGAAAACATTGAAAGCGGAACCGTCTTCAAACAACGAGTTTGAAACGACTAAAGATCGACGCAAGGAGGCGTTACTGTTGACGAACGATTTATTAGGGGTCATTAACTTAGGTACGGAGCAAGGTCTATTTCCGGAATTCACAGGTCATCGCAATTTAGCAGCGGTTCCATTTTCGGGACGTTATCGTTTAATTGATTTCACGTTGACGAATATGATTACGCAAAACATCAGTCAAGTCGGAATTTTCACGTTAGACAAATACCGCTCGTTGATGGATCATCTCGGCTCGGGGAAAGAATGGGATTTGGACCGTTCACAAGGGGGACTACACATTTTCCCACCTGCCCTAAAACCGGACGGGGAAGCGTACCTCGGTGATTTGGCGAACTTCTCGATGCACCGTGAACACTTCATTCGCAGCAAACAACCGTACGTCGTCATTACGGGATCGAATGTATTGACGACAATCGACTATAACGACATGCTCGAACATCACAAGTCGATGGGCGCGGACATCACACTCGCCTATACGACGCATGAGCAGAAGTGTGGTTACTGTCGTCCGATTCGTCTCGGCGAGAACGATCGTGTCGTCGGCGTGTCAGAACGTGGCTTTTCACCAGACGATGAATATGCTTATACGGAAACCATCATCATGTCAAAAAACCTCTTTATGCGTCTTGTCGACGAAGCGACGTCTAAAGGTGAATATGACTTGTTAGACGGTGTCATCCGTCCACAGCTCCATCGGTTGCATGTGCACGGATACCATTATGTCGGTAAAATGCAGGCTATTCATTCGGTACTTTCGTACTATAACGAGAGCATGCGACTGCTTCGTGGAGAAGGAATCATCTATGACTTCCCACACATCTATACGAAGATTAAGCATGAGCCACCGACTCGTTATTTGAAAGGGTCGAAAGTGAATGAAGCGCTCGTAGCGAACGGATGTAAAATCCATGGAGAAGTTCAAAACAGTATTCTCTTCCGTGGTGTTGAAGTCAGCAAGCACGCGCGCGTGAAAAACTCAATCATCTCATCGAAATCAATCATTGAAGAGGGCGCTGTCGTTGAAAACGCGATCCTTGATAAGGAAGTCGTCGTAAAACGAGGCCAGGTCATCCGAGGCACAATCGACGAACCGATTGTCATCGCGAAGCGAACAGTGGTGTGAGGAGGATTTTATGAAAATTTGGTATGTTGCTTCAGAAGCGGCACCGTTTATGAAAACGGGGGGGCTGGCCGACGTTGTCGGTTCGCTCCCTCAAGCGGTGGCGGATTTAGGAGAAGAAGTGAGTGTCGTCATGCCGAAATATGGCTCGATTGCTGCTGAATATGTGGACGAGATGGAGTATTTATTTGACCTCATCGTTCCGGTCGGTTGGCGGAAGCAATTCGGTGCGGTCTTGAAATTAGAGCGAGACGGCATCACGTATTACTTCATCGATAATGAATACTACTTTAAACGTGACGGTGTCTTATATGGGCACTTTGATGATGCGGAACGCTTCGCCTTCTTCTCACGGGCAGTCCTTGAGATGATTGGAAAGATGGAAGAAGTGCCTGATGTTCTTCATTGCCACGACTGGCAGACCGGCATTTTACCGGCCTTTCTACGAATTCACTATCAACATATTGAAGCGTATCAACACATTCGCACGGTTTATACCATCCATAACCTGCAATACCAAGGGATTTTCCCAGAAGAGATTCTCGGCGAACTATTACAGTTCGGTCATGAACATTTTACGACCGAAGGGATTCAACATAACGGTCTCGTCAACTATATGAAAGCTGGAATTGTTCATTCCGATCAAATCACGACCGTCAGCCCCTCATACCGTGACGAAATCATGGAACCGTATTATGGGGAAGGCTTGGACGGGGCATTACGTCATCGCGCGGTCGATGTCCGAGGGATTTTAAACGGAATCGATTTGGCAACGAACGACCCAAACACAGATGCGCGAATCGAACAGACGTATAACCTCGATACGTACAAAGAAGGAAAGCTTGCGAATAAACGAGCGTTACAAGAACGACTCGGTCTAGAAGTTCGAGATGACGTCATGCTCATCGGGTTCGTCAGCCGTCTCGTTGACCAAAAAGGGCTCGATTTAATCAATGGCGTGTTTGAAGAACTCGGTCAATTGCCATGCCAATTCGCATTCCTTGGTTCAGGACAACCAGAATACGAAGGAATCGTTCACGAGATGACAGCAGCACATCCAGGGAAAGTGGGCTCTTATATCGGTTTTGACATCGAACTCGCTCACTTGATTTACGCTGGATCGGATGCTTTTTTAATGCCGTCACGTTTTGAGCCGTGTGGACTCAGTCAATTGATTTCCATGCGCTACGGAACATTGCCGATTGTCCGTGAGACGGGTGGACTTCGTGACACGGTGAAGCCGTATAACGAATTCACACAGGAAGGGACCGGATTCGGGTTCATGAACTATAATGCTCATGAGATGCTGGCAACGATCGAAAAAGCGATTCGTGTCTTCTATGAGAAAGAAAATTGGCATGCCCTCGTCCATCAGGCGATGACCGCGGACTTTAGCTGGAAACAATCCGCCAAGCAATATCGTGAGTTATATCATTTATTCGCATGAGTGGAAGGAGCTAACTTGATTTATGTTCACAGATAAACAGAGCTTTGTCGACGCGTTTAAAGAACGATTCATCGCATTAAATGGGAAGTCGATTGAGGATGGGACAGAGCAGGAAGTGTATCAAACCTTGGCAACGATGGTACGCGAACAAGCCATGCCAAAATGGATCCACACGCGAGACCGTCAAGAAGAAAAGCACAGCAAGCAAGTCATCTACTTCTCGCTTGAATTTTTATTAGGTCGTTTTCTATACAATAATTTGTTGAGTCTCGACGTGTTAGAACTCGTCAAAGAAGGGCTCGAGGATCTCGGATACGACTTCACGGACATCACGGAGTTAGAACCAGAACCGGGACTTGGGAACGGGGGACTTGGTCGCTTAGCAGCCTGCTTCCTCGATTCATTGGCTGCGCTCAGTTTGCCTGGGCACGGAAACGGCATCCGTTACCGATACGGTCTCTTCAAACAAAAGATTGTCGATGGATATCAAGTCGAGTTACCGGACAACTGGCTCCGTGACGGAAATATGTGGGAGACGAGACGTCAGGATAAAGCGGTCGATATCAACTTCGGCGGATGGATTGAGATGAAGCAAATCGGAGACCGATTGCGCGTCGTCCATCATCCGGATGAAGTCGTGAGAGCAGTACCGTACGATATGCCGATCATCGGCTACCAAAATGACGTCGTGAATACCTTACGTCTTTGGAATGCGGAGTCGCCGCTTGACGATGAGGCGTATTTGGAGAAAACGAAAGGGACGTACAAAGACTTGTTGCGACACAAACAGTCGATTGCGACCATTTCGGAGTTTTTATATCCAGATGATACGACGTATGAAGGAAAAGTACTGCGTTTGAAACAACAGTACTTCTTTGTGTCAGCGGGGATTCAATCGATGCTTGCTTCCTATGTGAAGCGCAATAAGTCGCTCAAACAATTAGGCGATCACTATGCGATTCACATCAACGATACACACCCGGTTGTCGCGATTCCTGAGTTGATGCGAATCTTGATGGATGAGCATGGGTATGGTTGGGATGAGGCGTGGCGTATCACGAAAAGCGTCATGTCGTTCACGAACCATACGCTACTCGCCGAAGCGTTAGAGAAATGGCCGGTCGAGATGTATCAACGTCTATTACCTCGCGTATATCAAATTATCGAGGAGATCAATCGACGCTTCTGTCGGGATGTATTAGTCAACTATCCTCATCTTGAATCACATATGGGTGAAATCGCAATCGTATCGAATGAGCACATCAACATGGCCAACTTGGCTGTCGTCGGCTCTCATTCCACGAATGGGGTTGCCCAAATCCATACCGATATTTTAAAACAGCGCGAGATGCGTTACTTATACGAGATGTTCCCACTGCGCTTTAACAACAAGACGAACGGGATCACGCATCGACGTTGGCTCTTGAAATCGAATCCGCGACTGTCTGACGCAATCACGGAAGCGATTGGACCATCATGGATCGAACATCCGAACGACTTGGAAAAGTTGATGGGTGTCTCGAAAGATAAGAGCTTCCAAGAAACCGTGATGGATGTGAAACAACAAAATAAATTTGATTTGGCTGCTTATATTCAGGAGGAGACGGGAGAAACGATTGACCCGCATTCTATTTTTGACGTTCAAGTCAAACGTCTCCACGCCTATAAGCGTCAGCTCCTGAATGCCCTTCATATCCATGCACTTTATTTGAAGATTCAAGCGGATCCGACGTTTACGATGGTTCCTCGTACATTTATTTTTGGCGCCAAGGCGGCACCGGGGTACTATTACGCGAAAGAAATCATTCGCTACATCAATGCCCTTGCCACGTTGATCAATAAAGATAAGCGGGCGAGCCAATTTATTAAAGTCATCTTCCTTGAGAACTATCGTGTCTCAATGGCGGAACGTATTTTCCCAGGCTCTGACTTGAGCGAACAAATCTCGACAGCGAGCTACGAGGCGTCGGGTACCGGTAACATGAAGTTCATGATGAACGGTGCGTTAACAATCGGTACGTTAGACGGTGCCAATATCGAGATTCGTGACGCGGTCGGAGACGACCATATCTTTATTTTTGGATTATCCCCACAAGAAGTCATGAACTATAAAAAGTTCGGGGGATACCATGCGGCGGAAATTTATCATGCCCACCAAGAAATTAAAGATGTGGTCGATGGTCTCGTCAACGGTACATTCGATAAGGTCGGTGAATATCAATTCCAGTCGATCTTCGACTCACTCCTCGTCTATAACGATGATTTCCTCGTATTGAAAGACTTCATCTCCTATATGCGAGCACAGCGACGCGTCGACGAAGTTTTCAGCGACCGTCCGCGTTGGGCAGAGAGCTCAATCGTCAACACGGCAAAATCAGGAATCTTCTCGAGCGACCGTACCATTACGGAATATGCAAACGCAGTTTGGAACATTAAGCCGACGAGCGTTAAATAAAGATTATTTTGGAATAGCATTAACTTCGGTGTAAAATAAAAACGATCCACCCGTTACGGGTGGACCTCGTTTTCTGGATAGCTGATCCAGTCAGAATAGGATCCGGGATAAAGTCGAACATCGTCTTTCCCAAGAGCGTGCAGCGCCAGAATATTGACGCAGGCGGTCACGCCGCTACCGCAATAAAAGATTGGATTGTCGACGGAAAGAACATCCTTGTAGAGTTCTTTTAAATCGTGAAAGTCTTCTAATGTGCCTAGCTCTGTGATGGCCTCGGCATAAGAACAGAGCAATGCGTTCGGGATATGACCTGCTTTTTTGTCAATCGGCTCATGTGTCCCGTTAAATCGATCTTCTGTTCGCGAATCATAGAGTGTACCGCTCGTGGCGGCTTTCACTTCTTCGAGTGTCGCAATCATGTCGTCTTTAAAATCTGGAGTATAGTCACTCGCTGGATAGTTCGGTACCTCAGTTGTGGTCTCACCGCAATAAGTGATGCCAGATTGAATACCGCCTTCTAGGACGACGACACGTTCGTGACCGGCCCACTTGAAGAGCCACCACGCACGAGCTGCGAATGGGAAGCCGTCATCATAAATGACGACCAAATCTTCTTTTTTCAAGCCGATGCGACGGAGCGTTGCCGTCCACGCTTCTTTCGAGGGGAGCGGGTGACGTCCGCCATGTTCGCCGAGCGGACCGGACAAGTCTTCCATCAAATCGAGAAAGACGGCGTTCGGAAGGTGTCCCTTTCGGTAGACATATTTACCATAGGACGCGTCGTTTAGCGAATATCGGCAATCGATGAAACGAATCGAGTTCGTATGCACGATTTGTTTTAATTCTTGGGCACGCATTGTTGGAAACATTAATATCACCTCGAGGTTTCGTTACTCTCATCGTATACAAGATGGAAGCAATTGGCGAGTACTTCGATTGAATTTTTTGAGGGTGAAAGGGGAATGAATCATGACATGGCAACAAACGTATGACCGTTGGAATCAATTTGAAGGACTTGAGCCGCATTTACGAGCGGAACTTGAGGAACTCGCAAAAGATGAGACAACGTTAGAAGACGCATTTTATAAGACGCTTGAGTTCGGGACAGGCGGAATGCGCGGAGAAATCGGACCGGGTGCGAACCGAATGAACGTATACACGATTCGAAAAGCGTCACAAGGCTTTGCTGACTTTATCGCAGCTTCAGGAGAAGAAGCGAAACGTCACGGCGTCGTGATCGCCCATGATTCGCGCCATTTTTCACCAGAGTTTGCATTAGAGGCGGCACGGACGCTTGCGTCAAACGGGATCAAGACGTACTTGTTCCCAAGTTTGCGCGCCACACCGGAACTCTCGTTTGCCGTACGTCATTTGAATGCGTTCGGTGGTATCGTTATCACGGCGAGTCACAACCCACCTGAATATAACGGGTTCAAAGTGTATGGGGCAGACGGTGGACAGCTTCCGCCAGCAGAAGCGGATGAACTCGTCAGTTACGTCAATGCGATTGAAGATGAGTTGAAGATCGATATCGAAGATGAGGCGGCGCTTCGTCAAACAGGACTACTCGTCACAGTCGACCCATCCGTCGATGAAGCGTATATGGAAGCACTCCAGTCGATTCGGATTCATCGTGACGTACAGGACAGCCCCCTTCAAATCGTTTATTCGCCACTCCATGGGACGGGACGCCGTCCGGTCATGGAAGGGTTGAAAGCGTATGGGTTTGACCATGTGACGATTGTAGAAGAGCAAGCAGAACCAGATGGTGCTTTCCCAACCGTCAGTTATCCGAACCCAGAAGAAAAAGCTGCGTTTAAACTGGCGATGGAATACGGGGATCGCGTCGGGGCCGATTTGCTCATGGCGACGGACCCGGATGCGGATCGTGTCGGTTTGACGGTGCGCGGACGTGACGGAGAATGGTTCGTCTTGACTGGTAACCAAACAGGTGCGCTCTTGATGGAATACATCTTGTCACAAAAGAGTGAGACGGGAACACTCCCATCGAACGGTTTTGTCGCCAAAACAATCGTCACGTCAGAACTCGGGGCCGAAATTGCGAAAGCATATGGCGTGCATCTTGAGAACACGTTGACGGGATTCAAGTTCATTGGGGAGAAAATCAAACAATACGAGGAATCAGGCGAATATGAATTCCTCTTTGGCTATGAAGAAAGCTACGGCTATTTGATTGGTGACTTCTGCCGTGACAAAGATGCGGTTCAGGCTTGTCTACTCGCAGCAGAGATGGCGGCATACCATAAAAAGCACGATCGGACGCTTTACGATGCGTTGCAGTCGATTTATGAGAAGTACGGTTTCTACGAAGAGTCATTACAGTCGATGACATTGAAAGGGAAAGCCGGTCTCGAACAAATCGGTCGTATGATGGAAGCGTTCCGTGCCAATCCGCCGAAAGAAGTCGGGGGATACGAAGTCGTTCGTTTCGAAGACTATAAGAAACAAGTGGCGACCGACTTACGGACGAACACGTCTGAAGCAATCGAGTTGCCGTCATCGAACGTCTTGAAATTCGTCTTTGCTGACGGGTCTTGGTTCTGCCTTCGCCCATCTGGCACTGAGCCGAAAATCAAGTTTTACTTTAGTGTTCATGCGGATCGTGCCGAGAAGACGACATCGAAACGTGAAGCAATTGAAGCGGACGTCATGAAACAGGCGAAAGCCATCGATTGATGAGAGACATCACTCTAGCGATAGGGTGATGTTTTTTGTTTGACATGAAGACATCACGCCAGTATGATGAGGTTATTGTTTAAAACCGTGTAATCATATAAGGATTATAGGAAAGGCGGAATCATCATGAAAAAGACATTAACAAGCGTACTCGCAATCGGAGCTTCAGTCGGGCTTCTCGCAGCTTGCGGTAACGAGACAGACAGTGGAGCGGACGAAGCAGTCATCACTGTCGGGACAGAGGCGACATACCCACCGTTCACATACAAAGATAAAGGTGAATTGATGGGATATGATATCGACGTCTTGAACGAAGCGGCAGAACGTGCCGGTTATAAAGTAGAGTATGAGGCAATGGACTTCAAAGGACTCGTTCCAGCACTTGATGCAGAACGAATTGACATGATTGCCAACCAAATGAGCATCACACCTGAGCGTGAAGAGAAGTATGCGTTCTCTGACCCGTATGCGGTATCAGGAGCTCAAGTCATCGTTGGTTCGGATAACAACGACATCCAAGGCGTAGAAGACCTCGACGGCAAATTAGTCGGATCGACACAAGGTTCAGTCTATGCACAAATGGCTGAAGAAGCTGGCGCTGAAGTGAAATACTACAAAGGGGCGAACCAAGTGCTTCAAGACCTCGAAGTCGGTCGTCTTGATGCAGCATTGAACGACCGTCTCTTCATCTTGACAGAGCTTGAAAAAACAGGCTATGACGTCAAAGCAGTCGGTGACATCTTCAACACGAGTGAAGCTGGATTCATGACACGTCAAGATAGCGACGTTCTTGAGAAGTTGAACGATTCACTTGCGGAAATGAAAGAAGACGGTACGATGCAGGAAATCGGTGAGAAGTACTTCGGTGAGGACATCAGTCAATGAATGAACTGATCACGACCGTTATAGATAACCGCTCGGTCTATCTTGAAGCCGTCCAGCTCACGTTGATCGCCAGTGTCCTGTCGATTCTTCTCGCCTTGGCGCTCGGTCTGATCATCGCTTTACTTCATAGTAGCCCGATTAAAATTGTACGGTTGTTCACGCGGACGTACATTTCGTTCTTCCGTGGAACACCGCTCTTACTTCAATTATTGATTTTGTATGTCGGTCTCACTGGGTTCGTGCAACTCAGTGGGATGCAGGCGCTCATCTTCGGACTTGGATTCCACTTTGCGGCCTATATCTCGGAAGCGTTCCGGGCAGCCATCAACTCTGTCGACAAAGGACAGGTAGAGGCGAGTGTCGCGCTAGGAATCCCGAAAATGAAGCGTTTCAAAGACATCATTTTCCCACAGGCGCTCTCTCGCGCCATCCCGCCTGTCTCGAACTCGGTCATCGACATCATCAAGTCGACGTCACTCGGTTCGGTCATCGCGGTCCAGGAGTTAACGTATGTGTCTGACCAAATTGCGGCAACGACGTATTTGGTCATGCCGTTGCTCTTGTTCTCGGCTTCGATTTACTGGATCTTATCGACCTTGATTCAAGCCGGTCAACACAAGCTCGAACAGCGCTATGCGATTCGATAAGAAAAAACCTCGATTCATCTGAATCGAGGTTTTTTGTATGCCTTAACGGATCACTGCTTCTGTTTCTCCGTCGAAGAAGTGCGCTTTTGTCATATCGAGTGCGAGTTCGACATCGTCACCCATGTGGATGTTCGAGCGGCCGTCAACACGTGCTGTGAACTGTTGTCCACCAAGTTCAGCGTAGAGGTAAGACTCAGAACCCATGAGCTCAGCGACGTCGATGTGCGCTTTGAACGTGTGTGTCGTTGGTGAGTCGATGTAGATTGGCTCATCATGGATTGATTCTGGACGAATCCCGAGGACGAGTTCTTTTCCGACATAGCCACGGTCACGGAGTGTTTTCATTTTTCCTTCTGGAACGTTGACTTCTTCACCGTTCGTGATGAATTTACCTTCAGCGAGCGTACCGCGGAAGAAGTTCATCGAAGGTGAGCCGATGAAACCAGCGACGAAGATGTTGTCTGGGTTGTCGTATACTTCTTTCGGCGAACCGACTTGTTGGATAAGACCATCTTTCAAGATGACGATGCGCGTTGCGAGTGTCATCGCTTCTGTTTGGTCGTGGGTAACGTAGATTGTCGTTGTGTCCAAACGGTTGTGGAGCTGGATAATCTCTTTACGCATTTGTACACGAAGTTTTGCATCCAAGTTCGAGAGCGGCTCATCCATCAAGAAGACTTTTGCATCACGAACGATGGCACGGCCGATAGCGACACGTTGACGTTGTCCACCTGAGAGCGCTTTTGGTTTACGCTCGAGGTACTCTTCCAACCCGAGAATACGAGCAGCGTCTTTTACGCGACGATCAATCTCGTCTTTCGGGAACTTACGGAGCTTCAAGCCGAACGCCATGTTGTCATAGACACTCATGTGCGGATAGAGCGCGTAGTTTTGGAAGACCATGGCGATATCACGATCTTTAGGAGCGACATCGTTCATTCGTTTCCCGTCAATGATAAAGTCACCGTTTGAAATCTCTTCAAGACCTGCGATCATACGAAGTGTCGTCGATTTACCGCAACCAGATGGTCCGACGAAGACGATGAACTCACGGTCTTTGATGTGTAAGTTAAAATCGCTGACGGCTTTGACGCCACCATCGTAAATTTTATCAATGTGTTCTAAACGAATTTCTGCCATGTCGTTAGCCTCCTAAAGAATCTGTGTGTGTATAATAGCGCTTACAAGAACGATTATATGATGAAACCGCTTGCATTGAATATAGACAAGTTGCACAAAAACCGTCAATCGGATTTGTGCAACGTGACCATTAATTGAAGGAGACTCGCGTCATAGAACTTCCGTGCATCATAACCCGTCGTCTCGAACAGACGATCAAGTCGATAATTCAGCGTGTTTCGATGCATGAAGAGCGCTTTGGCCGTATGGGAGACGTTCAATGAATGACTGAACAACGCCTCAAGCAGTTCAATCGTCGATAGATCAAGCATCTCCATGAGTGAGGCCGTGATATGGTTCCGCTCTTTTAAGTCCTGCTCTTGTAGTAAATAATGGTATAATAATTGACTAGCAGGGTAAGTTTTAGTAGATAGACGAGCGTATGGCATGAGCAGTTGATGTTGACGATATACACGGGCGAGAGGACCTTGAGAACGTTCGCTATAGACAGCGTGTGCTTCGATGAAGCAATCGCTCGCGATGGCACGCAAGACGTCCTCGAACTCCTGAAGGTCGACAAACGTGTCTTGTTCGATAAGTTCGATATGTTTGGTTGTGACCAACACGATTTCAGCATGTGGCATGAAGTCGTGGATAATGCTGATGAATGATTCGAACGCTTCCTCTTCTGCTTCTTGGAGCGAAAGCGAGATGAGCCGAAACGATTGTTCAAGACGGTACGTCTCATCTTGAAGGCGTTCTTGCCATTTTCGCTGATGTGGGTCGGACTGAAGGAACGGGGTCGCCCACATGCGGAGCAATTGTTGTTCACGTTCGGTCAATTCGAATGTTGGGAGCCCAAATATGGTACCATCTTGCGTCTCGAACCAGTCAAGGTCACCAGATGCATCTTCCGACCGATGGACAGCAGTCGGAAAAATCGATTTAATACGATCAAACGTATTCAATACTATCACCTCATCAACAATGTATCATATTTCAGATCGGAGGCTTGCAGTTTGGACGGGTTATTAAAGATTTTACTCATGATTGTGATTGGGGCGACGATTGGTGGCGTGACGAACTTTCTCGCCATCAAGATGTTGTTTCGGCCACATGAACCGAAATATATCGGTTCATTCCGGATTCCTTTTACACCAGGTCTCATTCCGAAACGTCGGGATGAACTGGCATCTAGCTTAGGAAAAACGGTCGTCAAACACTTATTGACGCCGGAGGGCATGCGAAAACGTTTACTAGATGACCAAGTGACGACGCATATTACGCACTTTGCGCAACAAGAAGTTCAAGCGATGCTACGCTCGGATAAAACCGTTCGAGAACTCGTAGAACCTCTCTATACGAATGCAGAGGCACGCATCCTCACGTCAGCGGATGAAAAGTTACGTGACGAGCTAACGAGCGTCATGGCCGAGGTGAAAGAACGGAAGTTGTTTGAATTGCTTGGAGAAGAAGGAATGGACCGCATACGGGCAGTCATTCCTGAAATTGTTGACGCACTTCTCGTCAAATCGGAAGAGTATTTTTATTCTCCTGAAGGTGAGGCGCAACTTCGTCATATGGTCGATTCGTTCGTTCAACGTCGACTTGGATTTATCGCAGGATTCATTCAAAATATGAATTTTGTCGAGATGGTTCGACCAGAAATCGTTAATATTTTACGAGGTCAGTCGACTCGTGACGGCATGACGACGATGATTACACGCGAGTTCGAACGATTCAGTGAAAAGACGGTCGATACGTTGATGGATGAACGATTAGAAGCTCGACTCATCGATGGCATCACCGAGCAAGTCGTCACGCGTTTGCCGATTGGGCAATTGTTGGATCGACCGGTCTCATCGTATACCGAGTCCATCGAATCCCGTGTCGTCGATGAACTAGTGCCTCAAGGGGTCAGCCTTGTCATTGAGCGCTTCACGAATCAAATGGAGACGATCATGGACCGATTAAAAATCGATCAAATCGTACAGCAACAAGTCCAGTCGCTCGACACCTCGTACCTCGAAGAGATCGTGTTATCGATCTCGAAACGAGAGTTCCGGGCAATAACATGGCTTGGAGCGCTGTTAGGTGGTATGATTGGGTTGATTCAAGGGTTAATTGCCATCTTATGATGAGCTAGACCCTAATAGCATTTAGGAGGACGTTACATGTCACAAACAAACTTGTACGACCAAGCTTACCAATTGGAGAAAGCACTTCGCGATTCTGAAGAGTTCACAACACTCTCTTCTTTATACGATCGTGTCAATGCGGATGCGGAAGCGAACCAGTTGTTCGCTGACTTCCGTAACATCCAAATGACGCTTCAACAAAAGCAAATGCAAGGAGAGGAAATCTCTGAGCAGGAAATGATGGATGCGCAAACGAAAATGATGAGCGTTCAACAGAACGAATTAATCATGGAGCTCATGCAAGAAGAGCAACGCATGCACCAGCTCGTTACAGAAGTAACGAAAATCATCATGAAACCACTTGAGGAGCTTTACGCGCCGATGGTAAATGAAAACGAAGTTCAATAAGATGTGAAAAGCGGATGGCGATTGAGCCATCCGCTTTTTTGTTGATGAGATTGTCACAAGATTGAAGTAAGCGTTTTCATAGGGGGTTTATAATGAAAGTAGAATGATGGGGAAAGGGTGAACTGGCATGTGGACCGTGCTCATTCTATTCGGGATGATTCTCTTTTTCATAACAGGTTGGCTCCGAGCAGACTTGGTCGCATTGATTGGTCTTTTATGTCTCGTCCTAACTAATCAATTGACGCCGGGTGAGGCGATGGCGGGATTCTCAAATTCAGTCGTCTTGATGATTGCTGGACTGTTCATCGTTGGAGCAGGGTTGTTTCATTCCGGTTTAGCGGAACGATTGGCATCTACACTCATTCCGTACGCGAACGGAAGTGAGACACGACTCTTTTATTTGTTCATGTTGACCGTCGCCTTGCTTTCAAGCGTCATGTCGAACACAGGGACGGTCGCATTGCTCATTCCTGTCGTCATGGCGATGTCACGACAAATCAAACGATCCGCAAAGACGTATCTGATGCCGCTTGCTTTCTTCTCGAGCATCGGAGGGACGATGACATTGATTGGGACACCGCCGAACCTTGTCGCAGCTGAATCGCTACGAGGTCTAATTGATGTGCCGATTGGCTTCTTTTCTTTGCTCCCAATCGGTGCGGTCGTGATGATTGTCGGCTTGTTCTATTTTCGTCTCGTCGGAAATCGCTTGCTCGAAGATAATCGTTCAAGGGAATGGGATGGAGGCGGTGCAATCGAGACGATCAACCCGAACGTGTATGTCCTGTCGATTGACGAGGTACATCCGTTGATTGGCAAACGACTAAGTGAATTGAAATGGTCGCGTGACGGTATCATCGTCCTAAAGGAACGAGTGAAAGGGATAGGGCGGCATTACGAAACTGCTCGCGCTGACACCGTATTGCGTGCCGGGTCGATCCTCGTCAGTGGGGATGAGCAGCGAGTCCGTTCTCTCTCGGAACAACAACACATTCCGTTTCAGCAGGTTGAGGCAACAAACGTCTATGACAAGACCGGTGGCATCGTCATGTTCACGATTCCAGGGTCGAGTCAACTTGTAGGGAGATGTCTTCATGAGAGCCAGTTACGGAATGAGTTTCATGTGAACGTCTTGCGTGTCATCCGCCCTCAAGAAGAAATTGCACAAGTACGCCTGAAAGATCTGCCGCTAAAACAAGGGGATTTGTTGATGGTGCAGGGCAAGTGGGAGGATTTAGAGCGAGTTGAACAAGATACACGATTGCTCCTCTCGAACGAGCGGGTGACGGATGTGGCGAATCGAACGGTGTCGAGTCATCACCAACTTGCGGCAGGTGTAATCATGGTTATGATGATGACGTTGTTCGTCTTCGAATGGGTCGACCCGACCGTTGCGGTTTGGCTGGCAGCACTTGCGATGGTGATGAGCGGCGCCGTGCGCCACCTAGACATTGCGTATCAATCGATTCAATGGTCTTCACTCGTCTTGATTGCCGCGATGATCCCGGTAGGAACAGCGCTTGAGAAGGCGGGGATCATGACGTGGCTTGTCGACTGGATTGGGCAGTCGTTCGCGGGCTTTGGTCCAGCCTGGGTCCTCGTCGTTTTATTTCTTGCGACGATGGTCCTCAGTCAAATCATCTCGAACACCGCGACTGCTATTTTGTTTATTCCGCTAGCCATCGCTCTATCGGAATCCATGGCGGTAAGTCCAGTCCCGTTCGTCATCGCTGTCGCCATTTCAGCCTCCCTTGCTTTCATGACACCGTTCGGTTCTCCGACAAATGCGATGGTGTTTAGTGTAGGAGGCTATCGGTTTATAGACTTTGTCAAAGTCGGTGTGCCGTTACAACTGCTCACCGGGATCGTCGGAATCCTGATGATTCTGTTTCTCTTTCCATTCTAACGTTGTGTTGAATAGAGAAAGGCAGACCGTTTATGTCGGTCTGCCTTGTCTTAAGATGCCGTTCCTTTTAATTTCCCCGGTAATTTGCAGCGTTCGAAATAGATGAGTTGTCCCCGGCGAACGATGCGCGCACCTTTATGTTCATGCCCTGCTGCTCGAAGCATGTCGAGTCCTTGCTGTTTGGCCGATTGATCATCGCTCGCTTCGAACATTTCATTCAACACGAGTGTGCCATCATTTTCGAATCCTGTCACCGTGTATGTCTCCATTCACACGACCCCCTTTTTCTCTATTTTAATGAATGGTCATTCATTCTTCAAGAGAAGGTTTCGTTAGTTCGTCAAATGTCAGTTGACGTGTGGATTCAGTTCGAGGAATCAAGTCCGATACGGTCAGTCCAATCAAGCGAACGGGCTCGGTGACATTCATCTCATCGAAGAGGCGTCTTGCTAGTCGTCGAATCTCATCATGGTCATGCGTCGGATGATTCAATTTGATTTGATGACTTCTAGCCTGAAACTCGCTCGTCTTTAATTTGATGGTGACTGTTTGGCAACTCAGTTCGCGACGATCGAGCTGACGCAACACGTCTTCCATTTCGGGAATGACCCGTTCGAATACTTCTTCGGGGTCGTCGATGTCAAACGCAAACGTCGTTTCCGATCCGATCGACTTACGCTCTCGTGTGGCGACGACAGGACGCGTATCTCGTCCATGTGCCAGTTCATACAGTTGTTGTCCGCGATCATGTCCAAAGATGGCCTTCAGTTGTTCGGGACGAGCTTGTTGAAGGTCACCGATTGTATGATAGCCACTTTTATAAAGCGTTTGGGCGGTCACTTTTCCGACACCATGCATCGCTTCGATGGAGAGGGGAGCGAGGAAATCAGCGACTTTCTCAGACGAGACTACGGTAAGGCCGTTCGGCTTATCAAAGCCGGACGCAATTTTTGCGACGAATTTTGAAGGTGCGACGCCAGCGGATGCCGTAAGACCGGTACGACGTTTGATCTCTCCTAGAATATAGCGGGCGATATACGGACCTGATGTGCTCAACAACGTATTTTCGGTCACGTCCAAATAGGCTTCATCAAGGGATAAAGGTTCGACGAGAGGAGTGACCGACTTAAAGATGTCCATGACCTGCGCGCTCACTTGTCGATAGGCTTGAAATCGTGGTTTGACAAACGTAGCGTGTGGACACAACGCAAAAGCGCGACGTGATGACATCGCGCTGTGTACGCCGTACTTCCTCGCTTCATATGAACAAGTGGCAACGACTCCACGACTGTGAGGTGGTCCACCGACGATGACAGGTTTTCCACGTAAATTTGGACGATCCCGTTGTTCGACGGAGGCATAAAAGGCATCCATGTCCACATGAATGATGAGTCGTTCCATAACATCACCTTTCCTGTGCAAATCTCTTTTCTTTATTATAACGAACTTTTGTTCGTTTTTTTAGATTTTTGTTTCGTTTTATTCTTTGATGAAGTGGTTTGATTCGGGAATTGTAACAACGAACCAATCCAATTCTTCCGTTTCAACCATACTTGAATGATAAGAGTGAAGAATAGAATCATCAACCAGGCGAACGCGTAACCAAACGGCCAATCCAGTTCAGGCATTGCTTTAAAGTTCATCCCCCATACGGCACCGAACGCGACGACAGGGGTCGTGAGTGCCGTGAAGACGGTGAGTGCCTTCATGATTTCATTTCCCCGAAAGTTAGAAAGTGTCGAGGCGAGGTCTGTCATCGCGATGACGTCACCTTGATAATGATTGATGAGCGTCAATAGTCGACTGACTCGATAATCCGCGAGTTGGTAAGGTCTCAACGTTTGTAGGTCGATATCGAGAAAGGCCTCACGTCCTGCCATGACGAGTTCTTTATAGGGAGTGACGGTGTCGGACCAACGTTCGATTTCACTCCGAAGACCAAAGATTTCATTCATGAACGTGGCAGGAACTTGTCCTGCCATTTCTCGCTGTGCCACGAGAAGTCGTTCTTCGAATTCATCGATTCCGTGAAAGTAATTGTTCATCCGTTCGGCAAGCAATTCATAGAACGCTTCAATCGGTGAGTTGCAGTCTTTCGCAAGGACCGATTCGTGATGCAAATCGTCAAATCCAATTGTCCATAAAAAATCAGGGCCGATAAAATAGTGCCCGATTTTCTGAGGCTCACGTTCTAACTGCTCGTAGTCGAGTGTAAGTGAGCCGTACATATAACCATCCTCGACCACGATTTTTGTGACGCTTGCGGTCGTCAACTGCTCGAGCCAATACGTATAGGCCAGTGCATATTTAGAATCTACTTCCACATAATCCTCGGGGCGCGTGTACCAATCCCATTCCATCGTCTATTCCTCCAATTCGCTATAGTAGTAGTATTCCCAAATTGTCAGGAATGTTGGCATCTGTCGCAAAGTTTCGATAAGATGAAGGTACTGAATAAGAGAGAGGTGCTTTCATTGACGACAAAAATCGGTCAGCTCAAAGTGGGCGACACGCTAGACCAATATGTCATGATCAAACAATCGTATAAGGGACTTGCCGGGAACGGAAAGCCTTATTTAACATTAATCCTTTGCGACGAGAGTGGAGAAATTGAAACGAAGTTATGGGATAGTTCGGATACCGAAAAGTATGCGACGAAAAAAATCGTCCATGCGGCGGGTGAAGTGATGGACTATCGTGGACGGACGCAATTGAAGTTGAAGCAAATTTCAATCATCGAGCAAGAAGTCGATATCGCCCCGTACGTTAGGTCGGCGCCGATTCCGAAGTCGGAACTTGAAACGACCATCCGTGAGTTCATCACGTCACTGCAACACGATGACATTCGTCGTCTCGTTGAAGAAATCGTCAATCGTCACGAAGAGGCATACTTCACGTATCCGGCTGCTGTGCGACATCATCACGCGGTCTATTCAGGACTCGCATTCCACGTCATGTCGATGCTGAAGCTTGCGGACACGATGTGTGACCTGTATCCATCGTTGAACCGAGACCTGTTGATTGCCGGCGTGATCTTGCATGATTTGGCGAAAGTCATCGAGTTATCGGATGCGATCACACCAGAATACACGCTTGAAGGCAAGTTGCTCGGTCATCTCTCACTCATGGCATCTGAACTAGAAGTCGTGTCACGTGAGCTCGGGACGGACCGAGAAGTGACGACGTTGTTGCAACATCTCGTCTTAAGCCATCATGGGAAACCGGAGTGGGGATCGGCGAATACGCCACAACTCCCTGAAGCGGAGATGTTATTCTTCATCGACAACATCGACGCGCGGATGAACATGTTCGAAAAAGCGTATGAAGGCGTCGAGCCGGGTACGTTTACGGAGCGTGTCATGGCACTCGATAACCGTGCCTTCTATCGTCCGAAGTTATAATATGTCCATAAAAAAAATGGCGCTCCATTGCGGAGTGCCATTTTTGTCTTATTGTTCAGTCGATTCTTCAGAAGACTCGTCTGCGTTTTTGATTGCTTCTTTGACAGCGTCAAATTGTTGCTCTGCTTTTGCATCTTTTACGTCAACGTTGTATTTTTCAATCAACTCCGCGTAAATTTTGTTTGCATCGACAGAAGCTGATTTTTCTGTTGCCAACTCTTCACGAATACGGTCTTTCTCGTCTTCGAGTTTCAAGTCTTTCTCTTTACGGTCTGTCACTTTAATGACGTGGAAACCGAATTGCGATTGGATTGGATCAGAGACTTTTCCAACCACGTCTTCTTTGAATGCATATTCTTCGAATTCAGGTACCATCGTGCCTGTAGAGAAGAAACCGAGTTCTCCGCCTTGTTCACCAGAACCTGTATCTGTTGATTTTTCTTTCGCGAGTTCAGCGAAGTCTGCACCGTCATTCAACTGTTTGATGATGTCTTGTGCTTCTTCTTCTGATTCGACGAGGATGTGGCTAGCTTCCACTTCCACGTTTTCTTTAGCGAACTGTGCTTCGACTTCTTCATCCGAAACGTCGACAAGTTCAGATTTAGCTGCATCGACAAGCATTTGTCCGCGAAGCGCTTCTTTGAACTCTTCTGTACCGCTCATGCCGGCTTGTTGAATCGCTTGTTCGAATTCTTCTTTTGAGTTGAATTGTTCTTCTGTCTTGCTGAACTCCTCATCTACTTTTTCTTGCTCGACTTGGTCACCATATTCTTTTTCAAGAAGTGCATTCATCGTCTCTTGGAATGCGAGTTGTGGGACCATGCGGTCGTAACTCATGTCGGCGATTTCACCGCGTGTGATTTCGCCGCCTTTATATGTGACGACTGCTGAATCGTCTGATTCTCCGCCGCCTGCGCTTGTCGCTGCGTATGTGCCGCCAGCACCGATGATCAGTGCAAGTGCAGATGCACCGACGAGAGCGCCGGTTGAGAATTTTTTATCTTGCTTTTTTGGTTCGTTTGTCATTCCGTTTGACATGTATTCCACCCCTAATAATTCTTTAAAGTTTCTAAGTCCGACTATATCACATTTTCCTAATCATGACAGCTGTTCTCTTGTCTGTACAGTATCATAGCACACAATCCTGTCGTATAATGATGTAATAGAATGTGAAATGATGGGGTGAGGGTAGTGTCACTAGAAGAGAAGGTCGAGCATTTATCATATCAGATGAAGATCTTACTCGAGATTGTTGATTGGACGGACCGTCCGTTTGAATATGAAGTGATTCGAGCGAATTTGACGAAGCAGGACGTAGAGGCGTTTTATCAGTTGCTCGAGGATATTCGGGCACGACAAAACGAGCAAATGCGCTATGGGTTTACGTCCATAGAGCCGTTGCTCGTCCATTTTGTGGGTATGTTAGATTCAAGGCTCGACGTTAAGACGATTCTGGGGGCATGCGTCCGTCAAGGGATCGAGTTAGACGTCACAGAGCCACTCTATCGGCAGGTTAGGCTTCTTGACTGAGTTCATCCTCATCAGGACGTCTGCCTGCCTCTTCTGTGATCATTTTTGATGTTTCAGCAAAGATATCCATGAAGTTGTCCCCATATAAACGACGCACGATGGCCGTCATGTCTGTTAAGTCAGGGAACTTGCCATAAAGTTCTTGGAGTGGAAGTGAGGCGCGGAATACGCCGTTTCCTTCTGGATCAAACGCGTGAATCGTTTCAAGCAACAACGATTCTCCTTCAGGTGTCAATTGAACATACGTATTTCGCTTGTCCGTCTCTTTTTTCGAAAACGTAAGTAATCCACGATCTTCTAACTTCTTCGAGAAGTTGAAAGCGGTCGAGACGTGCATGACGCCATATTTTGCAATTTCCGAGATCGATGCGCCGCCTAACGCGTGGGCAATCCATAAGATATGGTGCTCATTGATGTTTAAATCAAATGGTTTAATCCAGTTTTGCCAATCTTTTTCGACGGTTTTCCACAAAGCCTTACTCAATTGAATAATTTTGTGGCTATAGAGCATGGCCTCAGGGCCAGTGAATTCTTTTTCGTGTTCCATTTCGATCCATCCTTTCCGGATAAAAAATCAAAAGTAATCGACGGACGATGACCTCAAACACTCATTGTGTTTGATTGACAGTGTTGTCAGTCATAGCAGACTGTACGTTCGAGAGTTCCTGAAGGTTCCCTTGAATTCGCTCGACTGAAGGCTGAATGTCTTGTTGATAGCGTTCGACTTCGGCTTTCACTTGATCAGTCAATTCTTTTCCTTGCAGTTTTCCTGCGGCGGCAACTTGCGATGCATGTTTCGCCACATTCCCAAATTGTTCTTTTAGCGTAGTGATTGTGGATGCTCGATGTTGTTGAGCAGCAGCATCATTTGCGGTACCTCGCGCCAGTTTTTTAAACGTGGCAACTCCTAAAAATGCTAAAACAAAGCCGAAAGCAATCCAATCTCGACGTTGGCGACTCGACAAAACATTCCCCTCCTCAAGCTCGGATAATCCGAATTACATTCTTTTCATATTATTTTACCAAAAAAGAGTGATTAAAAACCTATATCGCAAATAAAATTTTTCAGAACATTCAATTTTGACCGAAAAATCATTTTATTTTAAAATACAGGTAAAGGAAGGTGATCCTCAGTGGAGAAAGCGAAGCGTTGGGTAGATGACATGCTTGACCTGTATCTCGCTGCGAAACGACTGGGAGATGACACTTGGGCCGACTCCATTATGAACACACTAGAGGCGGGGTATGAAGCGTCGAAACAAACAGAGCAGGCACGCGAAGAATCGATACGAGAAAAACGTATGCTTGAAATAGATACCCGTCTAACTGAATTACGAAAAGAATTTGAACAAGCGACATCTGTTAAGACGCGTCAACAGTTATACGAAGTGGCAATCAAACTTCAGGTCGAGCGAGCGCAATTAGAAGAAGAACGGAAACGTCACCTTGATTCAATCAATCAATCATAAAAAACGAGACCCGTCATCGATTGACGGGTCTCGGTCTGTCTTAAACGTGTGATTGAATATTCGATGCGAGGGTTGTGAGTTCTTCAGATGTGAACGCATCATTTTGTGTAATCCATTTTGCTCCGAATCCATCTTCGTGTCCGAAACGTGGAATTAAATGAATGTGGAAGTGATAGACCGTTTGTCCGGCAACTTCCTCAGCATTCGACAAGACGTTCATGCCGATTGCCCCTGTTTCGCGTTGAATGGCCTTCGCGATGGTCGGGACGCGTTTGAAGACGTCCGCTGCGACCTCTTCAGGTAGCTCGTAAACGTTTTTCGCATGATGTTTCGGGATGACGAGCGTGTGACCTTTTGTCACTTGCGAGAGGTCGAGGAAAGCGACGACCGCCTCATCTTCATATACCCGATACGACGGGATTTCTTGTTGAGCGATTTTGCAAAAGATACAGGTTGGATCGGTATGCATCTATATTCCTCCATTCTAAAAAGTCATTTCTGTTTCATCATACCACGGAAATTCGGGCGCAAGAACGATTGGAAGAGAGATTGATTCCTTTTATACTTGAAGTAAGCACTGAAGAAAGGAGGCGAAAAGATGTCGTATACAAGAAGTCGAAAGAAAGAACGTCATTCCAAAATGATTCTTCTATTATCTATTTTCACTATTTTAGTCGGAGCCATTGTCTTCTATATATATGGATACAAACCAGCGGCGGAGCAAGATAAGATTCACGTCGCATTTAAAGAGGCCTTATTAGAGGAAGACCGTGCTTTCTTTGAGGAAAAGGTAGAATATCAAGGAGAAACGTTAACGCGTGCTGAGGCACTGCGGTTTATGGGCTGGCTGAACGATGAAAAATCCATTCGTGGCGATGCCATCGCCGAAGTCGCACAAGATCGTGCGAATCGGACGAAAGGCATGGAAGCGGAAGGGCTGTTTCGATTGATTGATACAGGTGAAGGGCGCTTTGGCTTTTCAGATTATCGGATTGAGTTATTGCCACAACGAATCGATGTCACTTCAGACGTACCGTTGACGAATATTTGGGTCGATGGGCAGCGCGTCGGTCGGATTGATGAAGCGAACGGACGATTCACGTTCGAGAAGATGCCAGGAAGTTATGATGTGAAGGCGGTCGCCGTGGCGAATGGTGAGACGGTGTCCGAAACAGAGACAATTCAATTAACATCTCCTGAATCGCTCGAGTATGCATTGATGCCGGAATCGAGTGAAGCGATTGCGGGACAGTTCGATTTGAAGCGGGCAGAGTTGATTGAGATCGAAGTAGAAGCGCAAACCGGTCATCCGTTAGAAACGATTGATTCGTTGATTGGACAATCGGAAGGAAAGGTTCAAGAAACGTTAGGAGAGCCAGATGGGAAACGTGACGATGAATGGGATTATGAGCGATTGACTGTCGTGTTTGAAAAGGGAGACGTGCAGTCAGTTTTAATCGATCTTGATAAACGACCAGACGACTTGATTGCATTACTCGGCGAACCAAATGAAAAGACAGAACACAAACTCGGAACAGAGTGGGATTACGGTCAATCCTTCTTCGAATCATTCTTCACGTTCTTTGGTCTTGAAACGGAGAAGCAGTTTATTGAAAAAAATGACGCGATGTATTTATTGATCCAATGAAAAAAGAGGGACATTCCATTACGGAAGCCCCTCCTGTACATAAATAATTACTTTTTACGCATTGATTTCATGACGAACGATACAATCAAAATAAGGATAATCGCACCGATAAGAGCTGGGATAATCGCGATATCCGCTACGATTGGTCCGAAATCACCGAAGATGAGTCCACCCAACCAAGCACCGATGATCCCTGCGATGATGTTACCGATGATTCCACCTGGTACGTCCTTACCTAAAATTAATCCTGCTAACCAACCGATGATACCTCCGATAATCAAATAAAGAATAAACCCCATCATTCATTTCTCCTTCCTCTGTTTGCCCATTGTTCTTTTCAACGATTTTGTGGAACAATGGGAGTATTGATGTTTTATTTTAAAATGCCTTACAGTTCAGATTATTCCCATGTGACAACATTTAAAACATATACCACGAAAAAAAGTTGAAAATGAAAGGTGTGGTTTTCATGCTGCACGTCGATCGATTGAACGGCGGATATATCGGAAAGCAAGTTTTGCACGACGTTTCGTTTGAAGTGAAAAAAGGAGAGCTCGTTGGGTTGATAGGGCTAAATGGAGCTGGAAAATCGACGACGATCAAACACATTTTGGGTCTCTTGTCACCACTATCCGGAAAAATCGAAATTGATGGAGAAACATTAGAGTCTTCAGAGAAAAGGTATCGTAAGAAAGTAAGTTACATACCGGAGACACCGATTTTATACGAGACGTTAACCTTACAAGAACATATCGAGTTGATGGGGAAAGCGTACGACGTGAATCCGGACGAATTGACCGAACGGACGAAGCGTTTAGCAAAAGAAATGCGAATGGAAAAACAACTTACTTGGTTCCCGTCCGTCTTTTCAAAAGGGATGCGACAAAAGGCGATGATCTTATGCGCCCTTGTGACGAAGACGCCGCTCCTCATCGTCGATGAGCCGTTCGTCGGTCTTGATCCACTAGCGATTCGTCAGTTGCTCCAACTGTTTGATGAGTACAAACAAGACTGTGCGATTTTGATGTCGACCCATATTCTTGAGACAGCGGAGCGGCATTGCGACCGTTTCGTCTTCCTTCATCAAGGTGTCGTCATCGCGAACGGGACGGCCGCGCAGTTGCGAGACAAGTATCAATTGTCACCTGATGCGACACTCGATGACATTTATGTAGAGGCGATTGCGTCGGAGGAACGGTCGTCATGAATCGATTTACATCAAGACTCGGCAACTGGATGGAAGAGATCGTCAAATATAGTCGCTACGTCGCAAACGGCGGACTCTTGTTCACGCTCTACTTCACTTTGATTTACGGGGCATTCGTCTACAACAACTTTTTAGAACGTATTGATGGGACGTTTCCGGGGGTGTGGATTGCCGCCGCGCTTCTCATTCTCATCCCGCTCGGCCATCGTCCGAGAACGTTTATCCAAGAGGCGGACCAAGTGTTCCTCCTCCCGGAACTAGGGATGATTCGTTCCTATATGATTGGTGTGCGCTTGTTCAATATCGGCTTTGCGACAATCCGAGCACTTCTCGTCTTACTCATTTTATTGCCGCTTCTCGTGCGGACGGAGAGCTATACGGGTTTTGAGGTATTATCACTCGTTGTCACGATGACGTTACTGTCGGCTGCAGGTCGATTGGCAAAAGTGGAAGGGGTACGCGAATGGCTCATCGTCCCGTTCGCGCTCGTGAGCGGCGCATGTCTTCTAATGGATTGGACAGAGTGGGCGTGGGTGCCCGCGTTCATGCCGTTCATTTTCTTACATGTAAAACGAAACGAACGAATCCCACTCTTACATTGGTTGGCGCTTGAAGAGAAGAGTCGGGCTCAGTTTGAACGGGTGATCAGCTGGTTCGTCGACTTGCCTACCTTGAAAGAAGAAGTGCGGGAACGACGACTTCTGACAAAGCTGCTCGAAAAACGAGTGCTTCAACGCGTCGATGCGTCCCGTTACGTGTACGGTCTTCGGATTATTCGTTCGAACGACTCCCTCGACCTGATTCTTCGATTGACGGCGGTGGCGCTCATCGTCATGTGGATGTCAGGCGGTTGGTATGTAGGATTCGTCACACCACTATTTGTAGGGTTGACAGCGTTACAGCTCGTTCCATTGTTTAAACGGTTAGAGGCGATTTCCATCGTGTCCTGGCTACCAATCACCCGTCAAGAGCGGATCGAAGGCTATTCGTGGTGGGCGATGCGGTTACTCATCGTGCAATCCATCGTGCTCGTGCTCGCCTCGGTTGGATTTGGTGCGACATGGGACGCGGCAGTCGGGCTGGTTTTATCCATTGTGGTCATTCGTTATTACTTGAGACGGTTGACATGAAAAAGAAGGACATCCGATTCCGGATGTCCTTCTCGCGTGATTGACGTTATTTCTTAGGTGACATAACCGATACGCTCGAACCGAGAATCTTCGGAAGGCGTCCTGGTTTCTCTGTTGTTTCTTCGACTTCACCATATGCTGATACACCATGCTCTGCGATATCGAGACCGACATCTTCTTGTTCTTCTGTAACGCGAAGACCGATTGTGACGTCAAGGAGTTTCAAGAACGCGTAGCTTCCGCCACCAGCGATGACCATGGCGATCAATACGCCGAGTGTCTGAACGCCGAGCTGTGTCAATCCGCCGCCGTAGAAGAGACCAGCAGAACCGATACCTGTAATTTCGACGAGTCGAGGAGAAGCGAAGAAACCGAGTGCGAGTGTCCCGATAATACCAGCCACGCCGTGTACAGAGAAGGCGCAGAGTGGGTCGTCCACATATTTTGCCATCAAGATGCTCGTTCCGTATGTTGCAATCGATGCGAGGGCACCGATGACGACTGCTGCCCAAGGCTCTACAAACGCACAAGCTGCTGTGATGGCAACGAGTGCTCCGAGAACACCGTTGACGATCGTCGGGATGTCTGCCGTTCTACGGTGGAGCATGACAATGGCAAGAGCACCAAGCGCACCAGCTGCTGTTGCGAGCATTGTTGTCAACGCCACGTAACCGAAGAATCCGTCAGCGACCGACATCGTTGAACCAGCGTTGAATCCGAACCAGCAAAGCCAAAGTACGAGACCGCCAACGACCGTCAACACGTGGTTGTGACCAGCGAGTGATTCCGTCTTGCGACGTGGTTTCAAGATGATAGTCGCCATGAGAGCCGCCATCCCACCTTGAAGGTGAACGACCGCCGAACCTGCGAAGTCTTGCATACCCATTGATCCGAGCATTCCGCCAGCCCATACTGAGCGTGCGACGATTGGGTAGAGGATGGCAACGAAGAAGATACCGAAGAGAACGTAGGCAGAAAGCTTAGCCCGTTCCGCAAATCCACCCCAAGCGATAGCAAGGGATACCGCAACGAATGATAACTGGAATAAGAATTTGATGTCGATTGATACGTTCGCCCAGTCGAGGCTTGTGAACGATCCGCTTAAGAAGAATCCTTCTGTCCCAAACCAAGTCGTTCCGTCACCAAACGAGAGGCCGAATCCGACCGCCCAAAAAGCGAGTGCCGCCACAGAGAGGCTGATAATTTGTTTGACCGCGACGTGACCGGCGTTCTTCGCCCGAAGCGTCCCTGTCTCGAGTAGTCCGAAACCTAATTGCATCGTCAATACGAGCAATGCAGCGATGAGTACATACAGCGTGTCCATATAATAGAGAATGTCTTCCATGTTCATGCCCTCCTTTTTCTTAGGTGCTTTCCAAAAGTTGACTTCAGTGTAAAACGAAAATTTGATGTTGGATTGCATTTTGTCAGATTATCTGACATAGTTTTTTTATTGAGGAGGGCGAGGGCAAATGGACTATAAATCGAAGAAAGTGATCGGGATGGGTGTCGTAACTGAGTTGACGGGACTTTCTGAGCGTCAGGTCCGTTATTATGAAGAAAAAGGTCTCGTCTTTCCTGAACGTACGAAAGGCGGTTCACGTAAATATTCTTTCCATGACGTGGAGCGTTTGGTTGAAGTAGCGACTAAATTGGAAGATGGGTGGCGAATTCAAGATATTAAAGAGCGCGAGCGTCGATTATCGGCGAAGCAGCGTGACGATTTGATTCGCGGTCAGTTGAATTCGGCTTTCCGAACATTTCCGACAAAAAAATGACACAAAGAAAACACAATGAAAATGCTTCACATTAGCATAATTCTAATTAATTTCTGTATAATGTTTTTGAGTTCACAAACACGAGAATAAAGAGTGTAGGAGAAATTTAGAGGGGAATGACGCGACGTATGAACGATACTATTTTAAAAGCGTTTAAAGGAGAGGCGACAGACTATGTACCTGTATGGTATATGCGCCAAGCCGGACGCTATCAACCGGAATATCGAGAGATTAAAAAGACGAGGTCACTATTCGAGATCACGCATGATCCTGAACTTTGTGCATATGTCACGGAACTTCCGGTGAAACAACTCGGAGTCGACGCGGCCATTCTATATAAAGACATCATGACGCCACTTCCATCGATGGGGGTAGATGTCGAGATTAAGAGCGGAATCGGACCGGTCATCGACAATCCATATCGAACGATGGAAGATGTGGAACGCTTAAAACCGTTAAACCCAGATGATATCTCATACGTCTTCGACACAATCCGTTTACTTCGGGAACGATTAGAAGTCCCGCTCATCGGCTTTTCAGGGGCGCCGTTCACATTGGCGAGCTACATGATCGAAGGTGGTCCGTCACGGAACTACCATCGTACGAAAGCGCTCATGTATGCAGAACCGGATGTATGGAATGCGTTGATGGAAAAACTCGGTGACATGGTCATCACGTATGCGAAGGCGCAAGCGGATGCTGGCATTCAAGCGTTCCAATTGTTTGATTCGTGGGTCGGGACGCTCAGCCGTAAAGACTATGCGCGTTACATCAAGCCGACGACGGAACGTATTTTCAAAGAATTACGTTCCCTCGACATCCCGCTCATTATGCATGGAGTCGGAGCGAGCCATCAAATCGAAGAATGGCACGACCTTCCACTTGATGTGGTCGGACTCGATTGGCGTCTATCGGTACAAGAAGCGCGCGACCGCGGGATCACAAAGGCTGTCCAAGGAAACTTGGACCCGTCGTTCTTACTGGCACCGTGGCCGGTCATCGAAGAGAAGGTAAAAGAGATTTTGGATGAAGGAATGAAGCAGCCAGGATACGTCTTCAACTTGGGACATGGGGTGTTCCCGGAAGTCGACCCAGCCGTACTCGTCAAATTGACGGCATTCATTCACGATTATTCACGCGAAAAAATGGGAGGCAATGAATCATGAAAACAGTCGGACTACTTGTCATGGCGTACGGGACACCGTACAAGCCGGAAGATATCGAACGTTACTACACGCATATTCGGTACGGACGTAAACCATCGCCGGAAGCGCTCCAAGATTTGACGGAACGCTATGAAGCGATTGGCGGCGTATCTCCACTCGCAAAAATCACGATCGATCAAGCGGAGACGCTTCGTGACATCTTGAATGAGCGCCATGTAGGTGAAATCGAGTTCAAACTGTATATCGGATTGAAGCATATCGAACCGTTCGTAGAAGATGCGGTCGCGCAAATGGCGAACGACGGCATCAAAGAAGCGGTATCGGTCGTCTTGGCACCTCATTACTCGTCATATAGCGTCAAGTCATATAACGGTCGTGCTCATGAAGAGGCAGCGAAGTATGGCATCGACATCCGTTCAGTCGACTCATGGTATGACGAGCCGAAGTTTATCAATTGGTGGGCAGAGGCGATTAAAGAGACGTTCGCGAACTTGCCTGTACCGGCTGAAAAAGCATGTCTCATCGTATCGGCACATAGTCTTCCTGAAAAGATCTTGGCTGGGGGCGACCCGTATCCAGATCAATTGAAGGAGACAGCAGATAAGATTGCTCAGGCGACAGGTGTACCGAACGTGGAAGTCGGTTGGCAGTCAGAAGGAAATACACCGGATCCATGGATTGGACCGGATGTGCAAGATTTAACGGCTGAACTTTATGAAAAGCATGGCTACGAAGCGTTCGTCTACACGCCGGTCGGCTTTGTCGCAGATCACCTCGAAGTATTGTTCGACAACGATGTCGAATGTAAAGTCGTCTGTGACCGCCTCGGTGTCCATTACGCACGTCCAGCTATGCCAAATGCAGAGCGAAGCTTCATCGAAGCCATCGCGGATCGAATGGAAAGCGTGATTGTGCATCATGCGTAAATTTACGATTGTCGGTGGTGGGATCACAGGTCTCACCGCCGCTTTTTATGCGGAGCGTTATTTGCCGGAAGGCGTTTCAATCACATTGCTTGAGGCGACAGACCGTCTCGGTGGGAAGATTGACACGTATGAGACGGGCGAGTTTGCGGTTGAACGTGGACCGGATTCGTACGTTTTTCGAAAGACAGCTATGACAGAATTGATTGAAGACGTCGGTTTAGGTGATGAACTCGTTCGAAACGGCGTCGGACAGGCTTACGTTCTCCATCATGACGGACTCCATCCGATTCCGAAGCAGACAGTGATGGGAATTCCGCTAGATGTCAACGCGTTTCGTGAGACGACGTTGCTCTCGGAAGAAGAACACGAAGACTTGAAACAGATGTTGCTGACACCACCTGATGTAGAAGCACCAGATTCGGACGTCTCGCTTGGTCTTTACCTTCGTGAACGTGTCGGGGACCCGATTGTCGACCGCTTGATCGAACCGTTGCTCTCTGGTATCTATGCCGGGGACATCGATCAAATGAGTGCGATGTCGACATTCCCTCAGTTCATCGAGGGAGAAAAGAAATACGGGAACTTGTATGAAGGGATGCGTCATCTACGTCCCGAACAACGGGTCGCTGAAGTTGGGGCGAAAAAAGTAGGACAGTTTGCCTCATTAAAACGAGGACTAAAATCGCTCACGGATCGTCTGGCCGAACGATTGGAACGGACGGAGGTCGTATTGAACTGTTCCGTCGAGCAAGTGTCCGAGCGTGAGGACGGGTATCGATTATTCACGAATCGTGGAGATATCGACACGGATCATCTCGTATTGACGGTCCCACCACGCCTCATTCGTCAGTTCCTCCCGAAAGTCGATAGTGACTTTTTGACGGATATGAAACCGCATGCGACGGCGACTTGCTCGCTTGTCTTTAAAGAAGAAGATATCGAGCTCCCATTCGTTGGGACAGGATTTGTGACGAGTCAGGAAGCAGACGTGACGATAACGGCTTGTACGTTCATCGACCAAAAATGGCCACATGCCGTGCCGGAAGGATATCACGTCCTCCGTGTCTTTTTAGGTCGACCGGGGGCAGATGACATCGTGGAAGCGTCCGATGAAGAAATCATCGAGACAGCGTTACATGATCTTCGAGGTCTCATGAAAATTCACCGTGATCCGATTCAGACAGTCGTCAGTCGACTTCGTGACGGTCTGCCACCGTATGCCGTCTTTCATGCGGATCGCGTCAAAGCGCTTCGTGCCGAGATGAGCCGGGTATATCCTGGAGTCATTCTGGCGGGAATCGCCTATGACGGAATCGGGATGCCAGACTGTGTGAAGAGTGTGCGGGAACAAGTGAAAGCATTGCGTGAAAAAAATTGAGATTTGATGAAGGGAGGGTTCGGATTGTTCCGAATCCCTCTCTTTTTGTTATAGTTAGAAGCGAAAGAGAAAAAGGAGTGATGGAAGATGGCAACGTATAAACTTTTTGTATCAGACATGGACGGTACGATTTTGCACAACCACACCAAGATTGCGAACGAGACGGCAGAAATCGTTCGTGAAGCAGAGGCAGCAGGCATTCGATTCGCAATTGCGACGGGGCGCAACTATGTGAATGCGAAACAAATTCTAGATGAGGTCGGCCTTTCTTGCCCAATCGTATCGTCGAATGGGGGACGCGTGCTCGACACATCAGGAGAAGTCCTTCATGAAATCGACTTGACGATCGAAGAGGCACTTCAGGTCATTGAAGTCCTTCATCAAGACCATAAGTATGCGGACGTCTTTTACGAGATGTACACGGAAGCTGGACTCGTGGCGAGCCGTGGCGACTTGATTGAAGCATCGATGAAAAACCTGAAAGCGAATGGTGACGACCGCTCGCTCGAGATGTATGAATTCTTTAAGAATCGCTATTATGTCAATGAAGACGTCAAGATTGTCGACGACATCGAGAGCTTCATTCGTGAGGAAGCAGGACGTGTCTATAAGTTCATCGCGTTCTCAAGCCATCTCGAGAAAATGACGGCGCTTTGGAAAGAAATCGAAGCACAAGTCGAAGGTGTGTACGTCACATCTTCAGGTAATGACAACATTGAAGTGATGGCACACGGCGCAGATAAAGGAAACGGTGTGACGAAGCTCGCTGAACATTACGGTATCGATTTATCAGAAGTCGTCGTCATCGGTGATAACTTGAATGACGTACCGATGTTCAAAGTGGCCGGAAAAGGGATTGCAATGGGGAACAGCCATGAGGACTTGATTGCTATCAGCGACCACGTCACAGAGCGTCACGACGAGTATGGGGTGGCGAACGCCTTGAAACGAGTGATGACAGGTGAGTGGAAGTAAAAGATTTGTCGAGTCATCGTCTCGTCTCGTATAATACGAGTAACGAACATCCGACTAGGAGGAAATAGACTGTGAAATTTATTTTTAATCCAGATATCCGCGACCCAAAGCTTAACTTGGCGGTCGAAGAGTATATCTTAAAACACTTGAACGTAGACCATGAAGACTACTTCTTGTTCTATATTAACGGTCCATCGATCATCATCGGG
Organism: Exiguobacterium sp. s183; assembly: GCF_018617655.1. Lineage (NCBI taxonomy): Bacteria > Bacillati > Bacillota > Bacilli > Caryophanales > Exiguobacterium > Exiguobacterium sp. s183. The sequence continues at coordinate 311,084 of NZ_JACSKN010000003.1, read as the reverse complement.
AAAAACCAAAACACGTCTGAAGAGGTCAACTTGAAGTACATTGAAGAGAACGGCATCGATGTCGTACGTCGCCTCTCTGGTGGCGGTGCCGTCTATCACGATGAAGGAAACTTGAACTTCAGCTTCATCACAAAAGACGATGGCAACTCGTTCAATAACTATAAGAAGTTCACGCAACCAATCGTGGATGCCTTACGTAACCTCGGTGTCGAGGCGGAGCTAACAGGCCGTAACGATATTCAGGTCGGTGAACGTAAAATCAGCGGGAACGCACAATTCACGACGCGCGGACGCATGTTCAGCCACGGGACGCTCATGTTCAACTCGAACATTGAAGAAGTCGTCAACTCGCTCAACGTCTCGGAAGAGAAAATGCGCTCAAAAGGAATCAAGTCGGTCCGTAGCCGTGTAGCGAACATCACTGAATTTTTAGAGCGTGAGATGGAGATGGAACATTTCGTCGAGGCGTTGCTCCATTCGATTTACGATGGAGAGCAGCCAGAGCGTTACGTGCTTCGTGATGAGGATTGGGAAATTGTCCATGATATCTCGAAAGAACGTTATGCGAACTGGGACTGGAACTTCGGGAAATCGCCGAAGTTTGATGTCGAGTCGAAACGTCGCTTCCCAATCGGGACGATCGATGTCCGCTTGAACGTCAACAAAGGGACAATCACTGAAGCGAAGATTTACGGTGATTTCTTCGGTGTCGGTGACATCCAAGATGTCGAACAGGCGCTCGTCGGGACTCGTTTCGAACGTGCGGCTATCCGCGAGCAATTGTTACAACTCGATCTGAAGCACTACTTCGGAAATGTTGAACTCGAGGAATTGGTTGATTTGATTAGTTAAGATGGTCAGGACGATCTCCATGGAGGTCGTCCTTTTTTGGCAGTTTCGTGAACGTTGATGCTACGGATTGCACCTAGAAAAAATAAGGCGTATCATAATTTATGCAAACGCTTTCATAGAGGCTGATCAAAATAGGAGGAGTAACCATGTATCGAAGGCTCAGTGAATGGATGGATCCAAGTCGGATGTGGGTGACGGAACAAGCGACGTTTGAACGGGCTGTCATGGCGATAGGGCTAGAGTTGGAACGTAAAGAGATTGTCGATTCTTCATTTACACGAGTGATCCTGAATCAAGAAGCGATTATTCCGTCCGGAGTGAGTGACGTGGCCGAGCCGGTTGCTGTCATCGACGTCCCGCTCTCGATTTCAAAACGAGACGGCATCTCACTCCTTCATCTGTTGAATCCATGCGAGATGAAGACGATCACTGGTGAAACGATTCACGCGAAAGCCATCTTATTGATTACAGCTACGACGGAACCGAAAAAGCAGGCGTATCACAAATTGATTGATGATTTACTTATGGATGATGAGTCGCTCCAAGCGCTCGTTCACGTTCAAAGCCGAACGGGATTATATCACTTACAAACGAACTTTTTGGAAGCGTTTTCTTATTGAAACATTTCATGTACAATAGAAGTAATTGAAAAGAGCGCGGACAACGTGCTCTTTTTTATGGCTCAAAAGTGAATCATCATTCATTTAAAGGGGGATTACCATGGCAAACTTAGTCAAGTCACTACAAGAAGTGGTGACCGCTCACCCGCAAAAGGCTGCGTACGTGTTTGGGGAAGACACGGTGAGTTACGAACAGTTTTATGGGCAAGTCAAGGCGATGGCATCGACGCTTGAACAAAAAGGGATTGGACAAGGCGATCACGTCGCCCTCGTTCTCGGCAACAGCCCAGCGTTCTTGATCGCGTACTTCGCCGTGTTGTCACGTGGAGGGGTCGTCATTCCGATCAACCCTACATACACGCCTGATGAAATGGCCTACATTCTACTTGATGGAGACGTCAAAGGAATTGTTGGCTTGTCACCGCTCGTCGCGCAGGCAGAAGCGGCACTCTCGAAGTTACCTCAGTTGAAACTCGTCATCTCTGTCCCATATGCGGACGTACCGGCATTGAAGCGTGAAGGCGAAATTGAGTTTATCCCTTTCGCGGAAGCGTTCGCTGCGACAGAAGGAACGTTCATTGAAGTCGATGAAGAAGAGGTTGCCGTCATTCTCTATACGAGTGGGACGACCGGGAAGCCGAAGGGCGCATTATTGACGCACCAGAACCTGTTCTCGAATGCGCATTCAATCGGGGAGTATTTGGACATTACACCAGAGGATAAAGCGTTAGCCGCATTGCCGATGTTCCACGTCTTCTGTTTGACGGTCATTGTGAATGCACCACTCCTTCGTGGGGCGACGATTGTCATCTTACCGAAGTTCTCACCACAAGATGTATTTGACTTGGTGCCAAAGCATCGCGTGACGTTCTTTGCAGGAGTACCGACGATGTACAACTTCTTGCTGCAGACGGCGATGAAAGTACCGGCCTATACGTCCGCGTTGAAACATGTCCGCGTGTTCGTCTCAGGAGGGGCAAGTTTACCGGTCCAATTGCTCGAGTCATTTGAGCAGATGTTCGAATGTAAAATTCTCGAAGGGTATGGTCTGTCTGAGGCGTCACCGGTCACTTGCTTCAATCCGCTTCACGGCGAGCGAAAAGCGGGATCGATCGGACCTTCTATCGTTCACGTCGAAAACAAAGTCGTCGACGAGCTTGGGGAAGAAGTCGGCGTCGGTGAAGTCGGAGAGTTGATTGTACGTGGACCGAACGTCATGAAAGGGTATTATAAGTTACCGGAAGAGACGATGATCACACTCCGCGACGGCTGGCTCTATACGGGAGATTTGGCGAGACGTGACGAGGACGGTTATTTCTATATCGTCGACCGGAAAAAGGATATGGTCATCGTCGGAGGTTATAACGTATACCCTCGTGAGGTAGAAGAAGTTTTATATCAACATCCTGATATCGTGGAAGCAGCGGTGATTGGTGTGCCGGATGCGGAGCAAGGGGAAGCGGTGAAAGCGTTCGTCGTCACGAAACATGAAAATGTGACGAAAGAGGACATTCGTGCATACACACAAACGAAGTTGGCGAAATATAAGCAACCAACTTATATTGAGATCATCGAAGAGCTTCCGCGAAATACGACAGGTAAGATTTTACGTACTGTCTTAAAAAGCGAAGCGTTTCAAAATAGTTGAGTAAAGGGGGGGCGACTACGAGTCGTCCCTTTTTTATCATTTTATTTGACACTATTACGGGGTAGGGGTATATTGGTGGTGAGGTGATCAACATGGATGAATTTTTGCATGAACAACCACTCGTTCCGCGTGATGATGCTGAGCGGGAGGCACTCGGAAAGCGTCTAAAACGAATCGAAGGACAAGTCAGGGGAATTCAAAAGATGGTCGAGAACGACCGATACTGTGTCGATATTTTGACACAGACGTCAGCCATTCAGGCCGCGCTGAAGCAAGTCGAGATGCAACTGTTAGAGCGTCATATGCGCAAGTGTTTGGTTCACGCAAGTGAGACGGAAAACATGGAACCTTACATTGATGAATTGATGACGATTGTCAGCCGCATCAAAAAATAAGGAGGGATTTCATGAAAACCGTTGAGTTATCCATACAAGGAATGACCTGTGCGGCTTGTTCGGCCCGAATTGAGAAAGTGTTGAACAAAATGGACGGAGTGGAAGCGACGGTCAACCTTCCGCTCGAGACAGCAACGATTCGTGTCGAGGAAGGCATTACAGAAGAAGAGCTGATTGCCCGTATCGAAAAAATCGGATATGGAGCCGAACCGAAAGTGGAGATGGCGCCACCGCATGACTTACGTCCATTACAGCGGAAAGTCATCATCTCTGCCTTGTTGTCGGCACCTTTACTCCTCGTCATGTTGACGCATATACCAGGACTTGGATTTCATGCACCGTGGCTGATGAACCCATGGTGGCAACTCGCTCTTGCGACGCCCGTGCAGTTTTGGATTGGCGCACAGTTTTATCAAGGGGCCTATAAGAGCTTAAAGAGCGGTTCGGCGAACATGGATGTGCTCGTCGCGACGGGAACGTCGGCCGCATACTTTTACTCTATTTTTGAAATGATTGTACATCCGATGAATCCGCATCTTTACTTCGAAACGAGTGCCGTCCTCATCACGCTCGTCCTGCTCGGGAAATGGTTAGAAGGACGAGCGAAAGAGAAGACGACCGATGCGTTAAAATCACTCTTATCGCTTCAGGCGAAAGAGGCAATCCTCTTTGTTGACGGAGAAGAACGGTCTGTCGCCGTTGAGCTCGTCAAAGTAGGTGACGTTCTCGTTGTGCGTCCAGGAGAGAAGATTCCGGTGGACGGACGCATCATCGAAGGAGAGACGGTCATCGATGAATCGATGTTGACCGGTGAATCGATTCCTGCCGAGAAAACGGTCGATGCTGAAGTCGTCGGCGGTACGATCAACCAGTCCCACCGGATCCTTATGCGGGCAGAACGAGTCGGGAAAGAGACAATGCTCGCTCAAATCGTACGTGTCGTCGAGCAGGCACAAACAGATAAGGCGCCGATTCAACGGCAGGCCGACCGTATCTCTGGCGTGTTCGTGCCGATTGTCGTAGCCATAAGTGCCGTCACGTTCGCTGTCTGGGCGTTTCTTTTAAATGATATCGATACGGCCATTCGCGCATCGATCGCAGTACTTGTCATCGCTTGTCCGTGTGCGCTCGGTTTGGCAACACCGACATCGATCATGGTCGGAACGGGAAGAGCGGCAGAGCAAGGTGTATTGTTCAAAGGTGGCGGGCAACTCGAATCACTCAATGAAGCAAACATCGTCGTTTTTGACAAAACAGGAACATTGACGAACGGGACACCGGAAGTGATAGAAACGTTCGGAGATGAAGCGGCGCTCCGCCGTGCTGTCATGGCAGAACGGCAATCAACACATCCTTTGGCGGCAGCAATCGGTCGAGAACACGGTGATGGTATCGTGACGAAAGTGGAAGAGCTGGCGGGTCGTGGTGTCAAAGCGGTCGTTGATGGGAAAGAACTCATCATCGGGTCTGTTCGGATGATGGAAGAGCTCGGGTACAATTTGCCAGATTGGTCGATGCGGGCGATGACCCCGGTCTATGTCGCAGATGAGAGCGGGATTGTCGCGGCGTTCGGACTACAGGATCAATTGAAACCGAAAAGCCGTGATGTCGTGCAAGCACTTAGCCAAACACGTGACGTGTATGTCTTGACGGGTGACCGAAAAGAAGTCGCCTATGCGATTGCCGACGAACTTGGCCTTCCGCATCATCATGTCATTGCCGAAGTCCTTCCGGTCGAGAAGGCGGACCAAATCGAACGCTTGAAGCAATCAGGGCGTGTCGCCATGGTGGGGGACGGTATGAACGATGCTCCTGCCCTTGCGGTCGCAGACGTCGGGATTGCTTTTGGGAGCGGTACAGATGTCGCACTCGAGGCGGCAGATGTTACAATTGTAGGGCATGACATTGAAGGTGTGAGCCGGGCGATGAATATGAGCCGTTTGACGATGAAAAACATTCGTCAAAACTTGTTCTGGGCGCTCGCTTATAACAGTCTTGGCATACCGGTCGCTGCAGCGGGGTTACTTGCCCCATGGATTGCCGGTGCGGCGATGGCGTTCAGTTCGGTGTCTGTCGTCTTGAACGCATTACGATTAAAAACACAAGGAGGATCATCATCATGAAAGAAACAACATTGACAGTAGAAGGCATGACATGTAATCACTGCAAAGCTGCCGTTGAGGGAGCATTGAATGAATTGAACGGTGTCGAATCAGCAACCGTATCACTCCAAGAGCATCGGGTCGACGTGATTCACGAAGATTCTGTCTCACGCGAGGCGATGGTCGAAGCAGTCGAAGAGCAAGGATACGACGTAAAGGCATAATGACGAAGGGTCCCGAGTAAAATCGGGACTTTTTTTGTTGTATTCAACAAATAGGATGTGTGCTATATTTAAGTTGATAATGAGAATCGGTATCAACAGGAGGCGGACATCATGGAAATCATCATGATCAGTGGAGTGTTGGCGTTGATTAGTGGGGGCACAGCGTTTTTGGCGCAACAGCTACGAACAAATTCAGTACGTTGAAGAAGGTGCGATTTCGTTGCCTTCTTTTTTTGACTCTAAACCTTTCCCATCATTTCACGACAATTGTTTGATATGATGAGAAAAAACGTGTTGAGGTGACTTGAATGTATACAATCTACTTAGTCGACGATGAAGCAAACTTGAATAAAATGCTCGTCACGTATCTAGAACAGGAAGGATACAACGTTCGCTCATTCGCGGACGGGACATCCGCGCAAGAAGCGATCCCGGATCAGCCAGACTTATGGGTGCTCGACATCATGCTGCCGGACTTGGATGGTTTTCAATTGCTGAAACAAATTAAGGCCGTCAATGCCAATACACCGACCATCTTCATTTCAGCCCGAGACGAGGACATCGACAAAATCATTGGTCTTGAGATGGGATCGGATGACTACATTGCGAAACCTTTCCTCCCGAGAGAACTTGTCATTCGCGTCAAAAAACTGATTGATCGTGTCTACGGATCGAAGTCGAATGAACATATCGAGTACGGAGAGTATACAATCTATCCGGACAAACGACTCATCAAACACGGGGATGAAGAGATTGATTTGACTTCGAAAGAATTCGACTTACTCCTTCTCTTCCTCGAACATCCGGGTTCGGCTTTATCGCGTGAACAGATTCTTGAAGGAGTTTGGGGGAACGATTATTTCGGTTCGGACCGAGTCGTCGATGATTTGGTGCGCCGCGTTCGTAAGAAATTGCACCGTCTCGAGCTCGAAACGCTTTACGGTATCGGCTACCGTCTCGTCAGACCATGATGAACGCCATCAAGCCGAAGCGTCTCATGTGGAAGATATGGGTACTCATCCTTCTCATCATCGTGACCCTCGCGCTCATGATTTTGATTACGGTCCGCTCTTCTATCACCCAGTTCATCGATGAACAAGTATATGAGACGTTACGAGATGTAGACTATTATTTGGGCAATACGAATGAGTTGGAGAATTATCCGCAAAATCCAATCGAGTATGACCGACGTCAGCAAGAGTCGCGTTCGGTCAACCAATTGATTTTTCTTCCGAACGGACGAATCATCTACGGATCGGCACCACTCGAATTGACGAACCGCATGTATCAGGAAGCATTGAATCAAAGTGGTCAAGTCGAGCGATATCAGACGACGATTGACGGGGAAGACGTCTATTACATCATTCGTCAAAATGAATACGATGGTACGATCGTCTATCAAGCATCCTACGCTTGGGATGCGTACCGTCGTGAATTAGTCTCGACGTTGTATTTGCGCATTTCAATTCTGATTGGTGTCATCAGTCTCTTGTCGCTCATCCCGGCACTGCTCATGTCTCGCCAGTTGACGAAACCGATTGTCGAGATGGAACGTGCGGTCGAGAAAATTTCGAATCGCCAATGGGAGACGGCTCTTCCGCTAGATCGACAAGATGAACTTGGACAATTGGCCCATTCAATCGATGCGATGCGCAAAGAATTGAAGGAACAGGATCTCGCTCAACAAGCGTTACTCCAAAACATCTCACATGATTTGAAGACGCCAATTATGGTCATCCGTGGATATGCCCAGTCGATCGGGGACGGGATCTATCCGACGGGAGACTTGAAGGGGTCTTCTGAAGTTATTGACGAAGAGGCATCTCGACTTGAAAAGAAAGTTGTCGACTTGCTGTATGTGACGAAGCTCGAATATTTCAAAGGACAAGAGATGAAACTTGAACCGATCAATCTGGATAAGTTGATGGAACTCCTTGTGGCGCGCTTTAAACTGAGAGGGCGGCTTGATTGGGAAATTAACGGTGAAGGTGGAGAGATGCTCGGGGATGGGGAACAGATCCGGGTCGCGTTTGAGAACGTTCTCGACAATGCGCTTCGTTATGCGGAAACATGTATTCGAATTGACTTAAACCGAGACGAGTCTGGCGTGGAAATCATCATCTTTAATGATGGACCACCCGTTGACGAGAGCCTTGATTTATTCCATCAGTTCTCTCGTGGGAAACAAGGGAAGTTCGGGCTCGGATTATTTATCGTCCAACGAATTGTGACACTTCACACAGGAGAAGTGTCCCTTCGAAATACAGGAGACGGAACTGCGGTGAGATTTTATTTTCCGCGACTCAAACCGAACCATGCTTTAAAATCTAACGCTTGATTTTGAAAACCAGCCAAGAAACGGCTGGTTTTTTTATGGGAAATGTCAAAAAGTCGATTTGCGGGGCGTGCAGAATCCTGGTATGAATGACATGTAAGTCATTACATACGTTATGGGGGATGAAAAGATGAGTAGATTGACCAATGAAACGAGAGCTTTAATTCCTGTATTTAACGAGTTTGGCGAAGCGGAGACGCTCGTGTATCAACCGGAAGGCGTGACGCGAGTGAAAGGGTCACCCATCGACCTATTAGAACATGCATGTTTGTACTATGGATCGAGCATTCAAGGTAGAATCGAAGCTGCGCGTCACGTCCTAGGTCCACATCGGAAAACACCTGTTGTGATGGATTGGCACGCTGACGCGGTCTTCTTTCCGACGATTGCAAAGGAGAGCCCAGACTGTGCGTGGATCAATTTTCAGCACGTGACAGCCATCAAAAAAGACGGAAATCAGACACTCATTCAGTTTTTGACAGGTGAATCGGTCAAGGTTCACGTATCCGACCATACGGTGGCAAGGCAAAAACAACGGTCAATCGAATTATCATACGCATTTCAAAAACGTTTCCATGACAGCACATTGCAACACGCTTAAGGATTGAATTCAATACGAAACCCCTCTATGATGAAGAAGAGATATCATATGTGTATTTGCACATCTTCCGAAAGTGAGGGGTTTATATGTTTTTTGAAAAAATGATTGAGCGAGGGAAACTGGTCATCGTGTTTCTTCTCGTCGCAATCGTCGTAGGTGTGCTGACGTTCTTCCAGCTCCCTAAACGTGAGATTCCTGAAACGGGAATCAACATCGTACTCGTTCAAACACCATATCCTGGTGCGACTGCCGAAACGGTTGAACGTAGTGTGACTGGCGTGTTAGAAGAAGAACTACGTAGTCTAGAAGGAGTGGAGAACGTGACGTCGATTTCGGCTTCAGAGTTCTCAAACATTACGGTCGAGTATGCAGATGGGACTGACCAGGCAGAGTTTCAGGCGAACGTACGCCAAGCTTTGTCTGACGCAACACCAAAGCTACCAGAAAACGCACTCGCACCGACAGTCAATGACTCGCTCGGTCAATTACCGGTCGCCTCATACTTGTTGACAGCGGATGATCGTGAATCATTCGAGGATGTTCGTGCAGACATCGAGGAATTAGAATCGAACCTTCTGCGAACAGATGGTGTGACAGGGGTCACCGTCAAAGGTCTACCGGAGCAAGAGTATGTCGTCTCACTTGACTCCGAAGAACTCAGTGCACGGCAGCTCGCCTTCCCTGACGTGTTGACAGCAATTAACGAAGAGTATAAGACGACACCACTCGGTCGCCAATCGACCGATGAAGGCATCTATCAACTGGCGATCGATAACTTGACGAATGTGAACGACATGGAGCAAGTCATTGTCGGTTCGTTCAATGGAGAGCCAGTTTTGTTAGAAGATGTCGGAACGGTTGAAGAGACGGCGAAAAGTGAGACGGACCTCGTTTCATTAGACGGAAAACCAGCCGTTTCCATCACTGTACCGATTGAGTCAGGTTTGGATATCCCAACGATGCAAGACCGTGTCAACGAGGTAGTGGAAGACGGCCTTGGAGATTTGGACGGTTTTGAGCTTGTTCCGTATTATGAACAGGCGAAGGCTGTCGATGCAATCTTCTCGTCGCTGACGCGTGAATTCATTATCGCGATCATCGCCGTCATCGCCGTGACAACGATTGGTCTCACGTTCTCTGGGTCAATCATCGTCAGTTTGGCAATTCCATTGTCATTCTTGATTGCGTTGATCCCGTTACAATTCACCGGGGTCGACTTGAACCAAATCTCGATTATTGGAGCAATCATCGCCTTGGGGATTTTGGTTGATGACGCGATCGTCGTCAACGACAATATTTTACGACGGTACCGTAGTGGTGATTCCGCGATGCTCGGAGCAGTGCGGGGAACGAAAGAAGTATGGGGCTCGATTGTCACGTCGACACTCGCTGTCGTCTTCGCCTTCCTTCCGCTCACGTTGCTATCTGGAGCGAACGGAAACTTCATCCGTGCCTTGCCGACGGTGCTCGCGCTCTCTGTTTTGGCCTCGATGGTCATCAGTTTGACGCTAGTCCCGATTGCGCAATATCGCTTGAACCGAAAAGAAGTGAAAGTATCGAAGCGTGAACCGGGTTGGCTCGGCGGACCGCTCAATCGTCTCAGTAACTTCTATGCCGATCGTCTGTTACCGAGTGTCGCGAAACGTCCTTGGACGTTCGGGATTGTCGGTTTCGTCATCACGACAGCGCTGTATGGATTGATTCTTCTCACGCCGTTTGAGTTCTTTCCGGCGGCGAACCGTCCGGAAGTCGTGACAAGTGTGACCTTGCCTGTACAGACGGATTTAGAAGAGACAGAAGCACGTCTTGAAGAAATCGAAGCAAGGTTCCAAGAAGAAGAAGGGGTCGTTGAAACATCGATCTTTGCAGGTAGTGGACTTCCTGGTCTATTCACGGGTGGACTCGATCAGTCCGGTGAAAACACAGGGCAAGTCGTTGTTCGTGTCGATAATGAATCAATCGATGCCATCGAGTTGATTGATAAATACACGAATGAGTTGCGTGAGGCATATCCTGATGCAGAAATCTTCTTAGATACGCAACAACAAGGACCACCGGCATCGGCACCTGTCGAGTTCACGATGCGTAGCGAAACGATTGATCAGCTCGTCGCTGCACGTGACCAAGTGAAGGCCGACTTAGAAGAAATCGATGGCGCCATCGTCCTCGATAACATCAAAGAGCCGTTCCAAACGCTCACGTACGAACTAAATCGTGAGGAGATGGCCCAAGCGGGTGTCACAGCGAAAGCCATCAGTGATCAAATCCGACTCGTCACAGACGGGATTCCAATCGGCACGTTCGATGACGGAGTGGAACAGCGTGACGTGAAGATTGTCATCGATGCGGAAGCAAACCGTGAGGCACTTGCGCTTGATGACATTTTAATCCCGGTCGAAACGGAAGCCGGTCCACCGGTTGCACCGCTTAGCACGTTCGTGACAGAAACGACAACGGAGCAAATTCAACAGATTCCTCGCGAGAATGGAGAACGTTCGGTCACACTCCAAATTTATGCGAGTGAGGGCATGGATGAAGATGCGTTCAAGCAAGATGTCGAGCAAGTATTGGATGACGCGAAGTCTGGGTTAGAAGATGAAGGAATCACGTTCGACCAGTCCGGGGCGAGTGATACGCAGAATGAGTTCTTCTTAGAGCTTGCGACATTGTTCGTCGTCGTCTTGTTCTTGATTTACTTGATCATCGCGTTCCAGTTCAACTCATTGTCATTACCACTTCTCGTATTGTTCACGATTTATCTCGCAATCGCTGGAGCGGTCGTCGGGTTGTTCGTGACACAGACGCCGTTCAGTTTCATGGCATCGATGGGGATGGTATCGCTTGCGGGAATCGTCGTCCGGAACGCAGTCGTCCTGTTCGAGTTTATCGAACAGCGCATTCGTGAAGGCTTACCGGTCACGACCGCCGTGTACGAAGCCGGACGTGCTCGGATTCGTCCGATTCTCTTGACAGCACTTACTGCAGTCGTTGCCCTCCTACCGGTTGCACTTGGAGAAGACCCGCTCTTCAAACCGCTTGCGATTGGAATTGTATCGGGTATTCTATTCTCGACTGTGTTGACTCTCGTGCTTGTCCCGGCATACTACCTGATTTTGGCGAAACGCCGTCACAAGGACAAACCGTTTACAGAATGATTCAGCTTGAAGATGTGATGCCGTATGGTGTCACATCTTTTTTTGAACCATTTGTCACATGTTTTGGGTGATGTTGTATGGGTATAATTAGAAGAGAGGTTTTGAACAGTATGGGAGGGAATTGAAGATGAACGATTCATATACTTGGCTTAATCGCCGTAAAGTACGACCCGCATACAGTGTGACGGGGAGCCGTTCTTGGTCGAGTGAGCGTGTCGTTCGACCAGACCGTGCGCGTGGGAAGATGGTACGCGACGTGAAACGTGTACGTCGTCCATATGTAGACGAATACGGCAATCGTCGTTGGACGACGGGACGTGTCGTCGTCACGGATGCGTCACGTAAGGCACGGGCGCATGGACATGGCGATACAGCCGTACAGTTAGAGTTCTCGACACCAACACCGTATGAGCGTGTGAAAGAGATGATTCCGACAAAACGTGTGCTCGTTCCGGTTGTCGCCGGACTTGCCGTTGTCGGTGGGATTGCTGGTGTCGCATATGCACTCCGTAAAAAGAAACGAAATAAGAAGAACTAATAAAAAAATCGCCGAAAAATTCGGCGATTTTTTTATTTGAAGCGTTCAGCGAGGATGCGCTCGAGTTCACGTTGCCCGAGTTCACGCATTTCTGCCTCATTTTCTTCGTCGTATGCATCGTCCGTGAAGCGTCCGACAAATTCGACTTTGCCGTTTCCAAGTTCACGGAACACTAAGTTTTTGCGATCGTTGTAAAAGACGACACGGTACTCACGACCATTTTCATGATCGTAGTTGAAGACGCCTTTGATGTGATCCATGTTCTTCTCTTCCGGTTGATCCTCATCATCGTCCTCATCTTCTTCTGCTTCAGCAGCTTCGTTAGCTTCATCAAGCGCGTCGGCGAGGACTACCGTTTCTTCTTTTTCTTCTGTCCCCTCTTCTTCAGATGAGACGACTTCTTTTTTTTCTTCTTCTGTCATGTGAAACGACCTCCTTTACTTACTTTCCTATCATACCCACTTTTTATAGTTGTGACTACTCAAAATGATGTGAGCAAACCCGGACGACATTCGAAGAGGACATGATCAGTCGCTGGAAGAGCTGACGTTTGATCGATTCTGGCGCATCGACTGTCTTGAGCGCTTGCTCCATGCATCCGAGCCAATGCCCGGCATGGGTCTCAGAAATCGGATGTTCATGATGAATCATCGCTAAATTCCCACCACCGCGACGTTCCGAATACAACTTCGGACCACCGAGCAATTGGGTTAAAAATTCGAATTGGTGTTGCTTCACCCGTTCTTTGTCTTCCGGAAACAGCGGAAGTAGAATCGGATCGGCATAGACGAGGTCATAAAACGCGTCAACGAGTTGTTGAACGCCGCTTTCGCCTCCAAATTGTTCATAGGCACTCACATTCATTCCCCCTCATACGTTCAGTCTAATCGATTTCGAGCAAAAATGGGAATGATGCAAGCTGTGACTTTTTTGACTAGGGTAAAGAGGAGGTTTCCCTCTACAAATAAGAGCGGATGGTTCATAATGAAAGAAAAAAGGGAAGGAGTGTTCGCTAAAATGACAGTAACCTTTCACGTTGGTCGATCGGGAACGGGGAAAAGTGAACGGATGATCGAACAGGTTATTCAAGAACTGAAACAAAACCCGAGCGGACCAACGATTTATATGATCGTGCCGGACCAAATGTCGTTTGAAATGGAGAAAAAGATGGCGACAGTGGACGGCCTACGCGGCTCGACAAGAATCCAAGTGCTGTCGATGCGCCGTCTTGCATTTTTGATGATGCGGGATGCGGGAGTGGCGACCGACCAATTTTTAGATCAGACGGGGACACATCTGTTGTTGCGGAGAGTCGTCGAGATGAGCGAGGAACGATTGACCTTGTTCCGTCGAACGATGAACCAGTTCGGATTTTATGAAGAGTTGAACCAATTGATTTCGATGTTGAAGCGAGGACTTGTCGAACCCGAACATCTGTTGCGGTTGAGTGAACAAGCGCAACATCGTGCCTTGAAGTTACAGGACCTCTCCATCATCTATGAAGGATTTTTAAAGATGACAGAAGGGAAGTCACTACATGCGGAAGATTACTTCAACGTCCTGTTGCAACTGTTGCCCGAGACGGATTTGACGGGAGTCCGTGTTTACGTAGACGGATTTAATGAGTTCTCGGAGCAGGAATTAGCCGTCCTTGTCGGTCTTGCGGAAAAAGTCGACGTCGATGTGTTGCTGACGCTAGATCCTTCATCGATGTATCGTCCTGACCCATTGTTTGGACCGACGCAACGGACGCTCATGCGCTTCAAGGAACTCTTGTCGGAACGGCAACTTCCATCGGTCGACAAACCGTATGACACCATCTATCGCTATACGCATCCAAGCCTTCGCTATTTAGAGGCGACGTTTGACCAGATGACGGCAGAGCCGTATACAGGGGCAGAGAACCGCGTCGATTTACATGCTGCCGTCGACCGGACTGTCGAGGTGGAAGCGGCCGTTCGAGAAGTCATCCGACTCACCCGTGAAGAAGGATATCGTTACCGAGATATCGCGCTCATTTCGCGTTCACTCGAAGAGTATGGCGATTTGGCATCGCAGGCGTTACAAAAAATGGGGCTCCCTTACTTCCTAGATGAACGGCAACCGATGCTTGACCATCCGCTCGTCGAATTGTTGAAAGCAACCATCGACATCGCCTTGCGTAGCTATCGGGAGGAGGCGGTCTTCCGGGCATTGAAGACGGAACTCGTCGTCCTCGACCCGACACATCGACGCACGTCCGTTGACCGTCTCGAAGCGTTCGTCATTGAGCGCGGAATCAAACACTATCATTGGCACGATGCATGGCAATTGCGTCGTCGTACAGGTGAAGAAGCGCGACTGACGAGTGAAGAGCTAGACGTCGAAGTGGAGTTGAATCGATACCGGGAACGCGTCATCGAAACGTTCGATCCGTTGTTAGCGGATTTGAAGCAGGCGAAGACGATGCAAGCCTATACGCATGCCATGTATGCCTTTTTGGAGCGGATTGGTGTATCCGACTGTCTGACCCATTGGCGTGACGAGGCGATTGAAGAAGCGCAGTTGCTCGAAGCGCGTGAGCATACCCAAGTGTGGGACGCGGTCTTACATCTACTCGAACAATTGGAAGCGGCAGCTCCGGAAGAGAAGTTGTCGACGGAACTGTTTCTTCAGATGATGGACACTGGGCTAGATAGTCTACGTTATGCGCTCATTCCACCTTCACTCGATCAGTTGACGGTGACGGACTATGTCCGTGGTCGATTGATTGATAAGAAAGTGGTGTTCTTGCTCGGGGCAAATGAAGACCAAATCCCTCTCGTCACGACACAATCCAAACTGTTGACCGATCACGACTTGGACTTCATGCATGAGAACGGACTGCGTGCCGGGAAAGCGACCGAGCACTTGTTCGATGATGAAACGTATTACTTATATAAAGCAGTGACGGCACCGAGTGAGCGTCTCTATATTAGCTACGCCCTCGTCGACAGGACCGGTAAGGCGGTTCAACCGGCACGTTTCATCGCTGATTTGAAGGTGCGTCTCCATAAAAACATCATTAAGACACACTTTGCTGAAGCAGGAGAGCACCGACCACGTGACCAATTCGCCTTTTTGACGAACGTGAACCAGACGGCAGCGGTCACGGCTCTTGAACTGCAACGATTGAGTCGTCATTATCCGATTCAAGATATGTGGTTCGCCGTCTATAACGAACTGTTAAAACATCCGGATGGTCGTGAACGTTTGCAGTTGTTGACGAGCGCCCTGTTCTATCAAAATATCCCGAAATCACTAGACGACGATGTGGCTAAATCTCTTTATACACCGTCGATTCGGGCGAGTGTCTCGCGACTTGAGACGTTCCAAGCATGTCCGTTCAAACATTTTGCGAGTTATGGCTTGCGCCTGAAGGAACGCCGATTGTATCGACTCGAGGCACCGGATATCGGAAACTTGTATCACCGAACGATTGAACATATGTCACAAACGGTGAAGATGGACGGAAAAGAATGGCGAGATGTAGCACCTGATGAATGTGTGAACTTAGCGGAACAAGCAGTAGAACTCGTGACGCCTGAAATTCAACACGCCATTCTGATGAGTTCAAATCGTTACGCCTATTTAAAGAAAAAATTGACGGACGTCGTCAGCAAAACGGCAGAAGTATTGATTGAACAGTCGAAGCGGGACGGATTTGACCCGAAAGCGTTTGAACTCGCGTTCGGGAGTGGACAGTTCCCGCCTGTCTCATTCACATTATCGAATGGGGCCACGTGTGAACTCATCGGTCGCATCGACCGTGTCGACACGGCGATGGTCCACGATCAGCTGTACGTTCGTATCGTCGATTATAAGTCGAGCAAACGTGAAGTCGACTTCGCGGAAATTTACTATGGTCTTGCCATGCAGATGCTCATCTACTTGAAAGTACTGATTGAACAGGCAGAGGTATGGACGAAAGAGAACGTGGCGCCGGCTGCGGCACTGTATTTCCACGTTCATCGCCCACTCGTCCCACCGGCAGGTTCTGAGGAAGAGACGCGACAGAAAGTATTGGAGTCGTATCAGATGCAGGGGTTGTTGGTCGACGATCCGGAAATTTTGGAGATGATGGACCGCTCTGCGAAAGGATCTTCGAAAAAATCAATCGTCATCCCGGTCAAATATAAAAAAGATGGCACACCTGATTCGAATACACTGAAGAAGATTGTCACACCACCTCAACTCGAACAATTGATGGACCATGCGTTTGACGTCGTCAAATCGAGTGCCGAAGAGATGTATGAAGGAAAAATTGACGTAGAACCTTACGAATATAAAGAGCGCCGCCCGTGTCAGACGTGTCCGTACCAGAGTGTCTGCCATTTTGACGAGGCGCTCGCGAATGAACCACGCAAATTGAAAAAGTTAGAGAAAGAAGATGTATTTCAGGAGTTAGGAGGGGATGACCGTGAAATGGACGAATGATCAATTCGCCGCAATTGAAGCGAGGGGAAGTCACGTACTTGTCTCGGCTGCGGCCGGTTCAGGAAAGACAGCAGTTCTCGTTGAACGGTTGTCTAGCCGATTGCTGGACGAAGCGGATGCGTTGACGGCAGACCGTATGCTCGTCGTCACGTTTACGAACGCGGCAGCTGCAGAAATGAAGCGACGCATCGCAAAGGCGCTCGAAGAGGCGTTACGCGACGACCCGACGAATGAGTACGTCCGAAAACAACGACAAATGTTGAACCGGGCTCTCATTACAACCATCCATTCCTTTTGCTTAGAAGTGATTCGTGAGAATTACTATTTGTTAGACTTAGACCCGGCATTCAAGATTGCGGAAGAACGTGACCTCGTGCTCTTACAAGATGATGTGTTAGAAGAGGTGCTTGAAGAGGAGTACGGAAAGCAGGATACGGATTTCTTCGCCCTTGTCGATGCCTATACGTCAGACCGTGGCGATAGCGAAATCGAAGACCTTATTCTTGGTCTTTATCATTATGCTCGTACACTCCCAGACCCTGATGCCTATTTGGACAAACTCATTTCGATGTATTCGTTCGGCGATGACCCGGATCATGAAGCCATCCTCATCGAGTTCGGTCACATGCTGTGGCAGGACATTGAGAAAGCGGTGCGTGATCTTCGGAAGCTCGAGGCGGAACTTCGGGTTGCAGGCTATGAACCGCAGTCGGAAAACATTCGTCAGGCGATTTTCCCGTTTGAACAGTTAGAAGGGGAAGAAATTGTCTGGAGTGAACTTGAAACGGCTGCACGTGCGATGAAGTTTGGAACGATGAAAGCCGTCCCTAAAAAAGAGGAGCATCAAATTTATCATGAGGTGCTCAAACCGGCGTACGATCAAGCGAAGAAGAAGTTGACGGCAGCTGCTGAACGGGCACGTGTCAGTGGGGCGGATCTATTAGAGAGCGTCTCGATGCAACAACCTCTCGTCAAGACGCTCGTCCGAACGGTCCGTGCGTTCGGAACAGCGTATGAGCAAGCGAAACGTGACCGAGCCTTCGTCGACTTTAGCGACTTGGAACATTATGCGCTCGCCATTTTACGGCAGGAGGATGGACCGTCTGATGTCGCCGCTCTATACAAGGAACGTTTCGTCGAGGTACTAGTCGATGAATATCAAGATACGAACGAAATTCAAGAAACGATTATCAACCTGGTCGCAAATGAACGGGAAGAGATTGGGAACCTGTTCATGGTTGGAGACATCAAGCAGTCGATTTATCGGTTCCGTCATGCGGAACCGGGTCTCTTCATCGATAAGGCGACGCGCTTCAAACAGGCGGACACGGGAAAACGAATTGATCTCTCTCAAAACTTCCGCAGTCGGGCAGAGGTGCTTCACGGAATCAATGACTTGTTCGTCCAGCTCATGGACGAAGAGGTCGGAGAAATCGCTTATGATGAGGCCGCTCAACTCGTGCCGGGTCGTGAATATGAACCGATTCCAGCGAATCCTGAATTCATGATAGTCGACGGGACAAGTCGCGAATTATCGAAACAGGAAGTCGAAGGACGAGCGATTGCAACTCGAATCCTAGAATTAGTATCTGGGGAAGAACCGTTCAAAGTGACGGATGAAGTGACGGGTCAACTAAGAAACTGTGAGTACCGGGACATCGTGATTCTCGTCCGTTCGAAAAAAGGGCGGGTTGAACAGTTGATGGACATTTTGACACAGTACAACATTCCGGCTTATACGGATTCAGATGGCGGCTATTTTCAAGCGACAGAGATTCGAATGATTCTTGCTCTCTTGAAAGTAATTGATAATCCCCTACAGGACATCCCGCTCGCCGGTGCGCTCCGTTCCCCGATGTTCCGATTCGATGATGGGGAATTGGCACGAATCCGACTCGAGTCCGAAGATTCTTTCTTTGAAGCTTTGAAAGCAAAAGCGGATGACGATGACGAGCTTGGCGTGAAGTGTGGAGATTTTCTCGATCGTCTTTCCCACTGGCGTACGTATGCACGCAATCATAGCTTATCTGAACTGATTCAACAGCTGTTTAACGATACTGGGTTTTATGACTTCTCGGGTGGATTGCCTGGTGGGAAAGGACGACAGGAAAACTTAAAAGCGCTCTATGACCGCGCCCTCTCTTACGAGCGAAGCGGCTATCGTGGACTGTATCGCTTCTTACGTGTCATGGACCGTTTACAAGATACAGGAGAAGATTTATCCGAGGCGCGTTCTCTCGGTGATGAGGAGAACGTTGTTCGCATCATGACTGTGCATAAGTCAAAAGGTCTTGAGTTCCCGGTGACGATTGTCGCCCAGCTCGGAAAACAGTTCAATACACTCGACCAGAAACAGCGCGTCATTTTCCATAAGCAATATGGAATTTCACTCGATGCGATTGATGTCGTGACACGTACGAAATCGGAAACATTCGTGAAAGAAATGATCCGACGAGATTTGGACGCAACGATGAAAGCCGAAGAGATGCGTGTCCTCTATGTCGCATTGACACGGGCAAAAGAGAAACTCATTCTCGTCGGTACGGTTGGAGATTCAGCCAAGCAGCTCCAGCAATGGCTACAGGTCGGGCAATCTGGGGAACTGTTAGCAAGTGAGGCGAGACGAGAGGCGAAAACGTACTTGGATTGGATTGCGCCAGCACTCTTACGTTTGCCAAGTGCCACGACATTTATCGAGTCGTTCGGTTTCACGGTACCCGCCTCATTTTATGAATCGACTTCGTGGACGTATCGTTTGATTGGAGAAGACGATCTTGCAGAGATTGCGACACTTCAAGAAATGATGGCACAACTCCACCATGTGCAACGATTTGAAGCGATTGATTTTCCTATTCAAAATGAGGATGAGACGATTCGTGCCGTCCACAAAGCGTTAACTTATAGCTATCCAGCTCAGGATGCTGTACGCACAGCGGCGAAACAGACGGTGACGGAATTAAAACGGGCGATGCAACTGGAACAAGCCGCCTTCGAAGACCCGGTTCGTCCAATCGATACACCTTATCGGGAGCCGAAATGGCGTCAAGTGAAACAGACCGGTGCCGAACGGGGGACCACGTTACATTTGATTTTCCAAATGGCTGATCCGAACCAACCGATTGTCGATCAAATCGATCAATGGGAGAGACACGGTATGCTGAGCCCGGTCGAGGCTGAGACGGCGCGTCTTGCCATTCCTGACGTCGAAGCATTTTTCCAGACCGACGTCGGGCAAGCGCTCGCCGACGCGCTTGAGCGCGGCACGGCGTGGCGAGAGCTTCCGTTCACCTATACCGTTCCGGCTGAACGAGTTAACCCGGATGGACAGTTTACGGATGAGGACGTCTTGATTCAAGGGATTATCGACTGTCTGTATTTCGACGGAACATCGTATGTCCTGTTGGATTATAAATCAGATGCCGTTGTTCATTTGTCCGAATCTCGTGAAGACGCACACGAGCGGCTCCGTGAGCGATACGCGATTCAGTTGCAGCTGTACCGAGAGGCCATTGAGACGATTTGGGAGATTCGCGTCGAACAGACGCTCATTTACTCACTTGATTTACAGGAAATCGTCACGGTGACAACTTCATAAAGGCTACACGTTGAGCGATGTCAGCTACATGACATCGCTCTTTTTGTTATGTGCATCTTCACATTCTAAATCATTGACAAGTGAGTTGAGGAGGAGTAATTTATTTTATATAAGTAATTGTTCCATATAGAACAATCCGAAACGGAACGATAAAAGGAGTGAAGAAACATGACTGAAATGAGCGCAACAAGAGCGCGGGAAATGATGCAATCGTTTTGGCGCGTCCAACGTGTGTTGATTCGTCTCATGCATCAGACGGCCCAACAAAATGACCTTACCTTGCCACAGCTTCACGGACTGATGATGTTGAATGAACAAGGGGCAATCACTCAAAAAGAGTTGGTTCGGCGCACAAGGATGCCGAAGAGTACGTTGAGTCAATCATTGGATGGACTTGTGGAAAGAGGGCTCATTCGTCGAGACATCAACCCGGACAATCGACGCGAAGTGGTATTGACAATCGATCAATCCGGCAAGCGATTGATTGAGGAGATTGAACAGCAGGAGGAAGGAACCGAACGACAGTTGAATCAAATCCTCGCTCGTTTAGATGAAGAGACGTATCGCCATATGATTGAAGCGCATCAACACATTGCAGATGGGTTGAACGAAGGATTCATCGATTGTGAAGGAGGATGTCGTCATGATTAAGTTGTTAAAACGTTTGATTACTTATAAATGGGCCGTCCTTATGGTCTTGTTATTTGTATTCGCCCAGTCGTTAGCAGATTTATTCTTACCGACATTAATGGCGGATATCATCGATAACGGGGTCGTGACAGGAGACACGGGCTATATTTGGCAAATGGGTGGCATCATGCTCGGTGTGACCGGACTCGGGGCGCTTGCAGCGGTCGTGGCAAGTTTTTATTCATCGAAAGCGGCGATGGGATTCGGACGTGACTTACGAAGACGTGTGTTTAACCATGTCGAGCGTTTCTCGCTGGAAGAGTTCGATCGTGTCGGCACAGCCTCGCTCATCACGCGGACGACGAACGACATCACGCAAGTCCAGCAAGTCATCATCATGATGCTTCGGATGGTCGTCAGTGCACCGATCATGTTCGTCGGTGGTTTGATCATGGCGACGTCAAAAGATGCAACGTTGTCACTTGTCATCGTTGCCGCCATGCCTGTTCTCGTCATCTCAATTTTCCTCATTTTCTGGAAGGCGATGCCGCTCTTTAAGAAAGTACAAAAACGATTGGACCGATTGAATCTCGTCCTACGAGAAAATTTGACGGGTATTCGTGTCATTCGGGCCTTTAATCGTGAAAAAGAAGAGCAAGTTCGTTTGACAGAGGCGAATGAACGATTGACGGACGTCTCGATTAAAGTCAACCAAATCATGGCGTTCCTCATGCCGGCCATGATGCTCGTCATGAACTTGACCGTCGTCGGCGTCATCTGGTTCGGAGGCATCCGAATCGATAACGGGGCGATGCAAATCGGGGATTTGATGGCGTTCATTCAATATGTCATGCAAATCATGTTCGCGCTCGTCATGGCTTCTGTCATGTTCATCATGATTCCGCGAGCGTCCGTATCAGCGAACCGTATCAATGAAGTTCTCGAGATGACGCCTTCACTCGTCGATGACGGCACGAAGACGGCCGACATGGAGCAAGGGACACTCGTATTTGACGATGTCACGTTCTTTTATCCAGGTGCCGAAGAGCCGGCATTATCACATGTCAGTTTTTCAGCAAACCCAGGAGAAGTCACGGCGGTGATTGGTGGAACCGGGTCTGGTAAGTCGACACTCGTCAATCTGATTCCACGATTTTATGATGTGACGTCTGGAGAAATTCGCGTGAACGGAGTCGATGTTCAAGCCGTATCGCAAGAAGAGCTCCGTTCAAAAATCGGATTCGTTCCGCAAAAGGCGTTGCTGTTCACCGGTACAATCGCTGAGAATATTCGATACGGGAAAGCCGATGCGACGACCGAAGAAGTCGAACATGCCGCGTCGATTGCACAGGCGAGCGACTTTATCGAGAAGATGTCAGATCGATATGAATCTGTGATTGAGCAAGGCGGGTCGAACGTATCGGGTGGACAAAAACAACGTCTCTCCATCGCGCGGGCGCTCGTTCGAAAACCAGATTTATATGTATTCGATGACAGTTTCTCGGCACTCGATTTTAAGACGGATGCCGCGTTACGCAAGGCTTTAAAAGAAGAGACAAAGGATGCGACCGTATTGATTGTCGCGCAACGGGTGAGTACGATCATGGATGCCGATCGGATTATCGTACTAGAAGAAGGAAGTGTGGCCGGGATTGGTACACATGAGGAATTGTTTGCGACGAATGCGGTCTATCAAGAAATCGTGAAGTCGCAATTGTCTGAGGAGGAAATCGCATGAGTGAGAAACAAACGACAGCGCGACAAACTCATGGCGGGCACGGTGGTCCAGGAGGTCCTGGCGGTGGGAACATGATGATGATGGGCGAGAAGCCTAAGGAGTTCAAAGTCACGTTCCGTCGACTACTCGCCTATTTGAAACCGCGGCGAAACACACTGATCGCGGTCTTCGTCGCAGCGATTCTAAGTACGGTCTTTATGATTGCCGGTCCAAAGATCATGGGAATTGCCATCACGGAACTCTTTGAAGGCGCCTATGCGAAATTCACCGGTGTACCAGGTGCAGAGATTGATTTCACGAGAATCGGACAAATCTTGTCGTTACTCGCAGGACTTTACGTCATCAGCAGTCTATTTAACTACGTGCAACAGTATTTAATGTCAGGCGTTGCGCAAAAGACCGTCTATGATTTGCGGGAAGACGTCAATAAAAAATTGGAACGACTTCCGCTCAAATATTACGATGGTCGTTCGAATGGAGAGACGTTGAGCCGAGTGACGAACGACATCGATTTGATTGGGAGCACGCTTCAACAAAGTGTGACGTCATTCATTACCTCAATCGTCACGATTGTCGGAATCTTGATTATGATGCTGTCCATCAGTCCACTGTTGACGGTCATCTCTCTCGTGTCTTTACCTCTCACAATCTTTGCGATTCGCCCGATTCTAAAGCGATCACAACAATATTTTTCCGATCAACAGCGTCATCTCGGACGTTTAAACGGTCACGTGGAAGAAATGTATACCGGGCATGCGGTCGTCAAAGCGTTCGGTCGTGAAGAGACAGCCGTCCGGGAGTTTGATGAGGTGAATGAAGAACTTTACGATGCCGGACGCAAGGCGCAATTTATATCAGGGATCATCATGCCGATGACGATGTTCATCGGGAACATTAGTTACGTGTTGATCAGTGTCGTCGGTGGGATTTTAGTCACGCAACGAAGCATCTCCATCGGGGACATTCAAGCGTTTATCACGTACACGCGACAGTTCACCCAGCCGATTACGCAAACAGCGAACATCGCAAACATCGTCCAGTCGACGGTCGCTGCAGCGGAACGGGTATTCGAGTTGTTAGACGAAGAGGAAGAAGTGAAAGAAGTAACGACTTATCGATTGGAGCGAGCTGAAGGGAATGTCGCATTCCGTCACGTCGATTTTGGATATGGAGAGAATCTACTCATTCAAGATATGAATCTCGACGTGAAGACGGGACAAACGGTAGCCATCGTCGGTCCGACCGGTGCCGGGAAAACAACATTAATCAACCTTCTCATGCGTTTCTATGAATTGAACGATGGAGAGATTTTGATTGATGGGAAAGACTCGCGTAAAATGTCGAGACAAGATTTACGTCATACGTTCGGGATGGTCTTACAGGATACGTGGTTGTTTAATGGGACAATCCGTGACAACATCGCTTACGGGAAAACCGGTGCGACAGAAGATGAAATTGTCAACGCGGCGAAGACGGCGCATGCGGACTCGTTCATCCGGACGTTGCCAGACGGATATGACACCGTCTTGAATGAAGAAGCGAATAATATCTCACAAGGTCAAAAGCAATTACTGACGATTGCGCGAGCGGTTCTCGCAAATCCGCCGATTATGATTTTGGACGAGGCGACATCGAGTGTGGATACGCGCACCGAGATTTTGATTCAACAGGCGATGAAGCGGTTGATGAATGGGCGAACGAGTTTTGTCATTGCACACCGTTTATCGACCATCAAGGATGCGGATCTCATCTTAGTGATGGACCAAGGTCGCGTCATCGAACAAGGCACACACGAATCACTGCTCGAAGCAGGTGGATTTTATGAAGATTTATATAATAGTCAGTTCGCTGAAAAAGAAGTTGTATAAGAAGAATACAGGTTTTGCGCGCTATTGATTAGGCAAAAGACGTACGAAGATGAGTTTCGTACGTCTTTTTATTTTGTGTAACAATTACAAATCCGTTAAAATAAAAAAATGGGATAAAAAATGGAGGAACGATTATGGTTAAAATCTTACTTGCGGAAGACGAAGAAGTACTACGCATGCTTGTGATGGATACATTAGAAGACGAAGGATACGATATCGATGAGGCACAAGATGGCGTAGAGGCCTATCGATTGATTGAAGAGAACGAATATGATTTGGTGATTGTGGACCATATGATGCCTGGGATGACAGGGCTTGAGGTCATTGAAAAAGTACGGAAGTTACCAGGGCGACAAGATACGAAAGTGATGATGTTGACAGCGAAAAGCCAACAATCTGACCGTGATTGCGCGAATGAGATTGGGGTCGACTACTTCATTTCAAAACCGTTCAGCCCACTTGAACTCGTTAAAATCATAGGAGGCATCGTGAAGTGAAAAGGTGGTTTAAACAAAAACTTGGGCGAGACATCATGGTCGTCCTCTATTCATTCCTCGCCATTGCGTTGGTTGGATCGGTTCTGACATATGTGTATATCGAGAATCGACTCGAGGCGAATGAGGCTCGTTTACGTCAAGTAGACGAACGCGTCGATCGTTTGACGACGCTTTGGGATGAATGGCAAGCCGATCAATATGACACGCGCGGGTATCTTTTGTTTGGTGATACGGCGTCGCTAGAACGTTCAAGTGCGAACGAAGCAAAGTTCCAACAAGAAATTAACTGGTTTAAAACACAGGTACAAACTCGCCAAGGTGAATTATTCGCAGAAGATTTGCAACAGTTCCATGACTTCTACTATGACGTCATCATTCCGGTGACGTATGAATATGCGCAGGCACAATTAGATGGTGAGATTACGGAAACGTTTATCGATGCCGAAACGATTGCCGAGTTACCGACGGCGCAACGATTGATTGATCAAGGTCTCGTCCAATTTAATCCGGAGCGTGGCATCGATATTTTAGGGCCGATTGATGAAGTGGAGTCGTCTCTTGAAAACTACCGTCAGTTGATGGCTTCTGAAAAAGAAAACGTCTACGCGGAATGGCGCCAAAACAATAACATTCTTCAATTCTTGTGGATTATGAGCATCGCCTCATTTGCCGCATTGATCTTGTTATTCGTTCAACCGTTCCTTCGTCGTCAAACACGCTTAATTTCAAAACTCTCGATTGCATCGAACCGTTTGTTGAAAGGTGAAATCGTCGACTTGAGTGATCAAATGAAGCGTGAAGACGAAATCGGGACGATGTCTCGCTCGTTCCATAAGATGGCCGAGACACTTCGCGACAATGAACGTCATTTGATTGAAAAGAACCATGAACTTCAAGCGCAACAAGAAGAATTGATTGCTCAACAAGAAGAACTTCAGGCCCAGCAGCAAGAGCTTGAAGAGATTCTCGAACAGACACAACAAAACGAACAACATCTCGCGTACCGAAACGAATTGACGGAGACGTTAGCGTCACGTGATTCGCTTACGGCTTATCCAGAGATTATCGAGAAACTCGTTACGATTACGGATTCGGAAGTCGGTGCCCTCGTTTTCGTCGATGAATCGGGTACGTACCGCGTGACGAGCCATGGTTTGAATGACACGTTGTCACGTCAATTGCTCGATAGTGAGAATTCTGTATTGACGCGAGCGATGACGTTGAAGACGACGGTGCATTCATCGAAACAAGTCGCAAGTGACCACCCTCTTCCGTACCCGTACTATATGTTCGAGACGGCGGTGCCGGTCCATGACCCGACGGATGATTCAATCATCGCGTTCATCTATCTGGTCCGTTATAAAGATCGTTTCACACAGACGCAGATGGGTGACATCATGTCGTTCGCTCGTCAGCTTTCACTCTCGCTCTTACGGATGCGTCTATTCGAAGAGATGAAACGGGAGAAAGGAAAGACGGAACGCATTCTTGACTCGATTCGGGAAGCGGTCGTCTATATTGAACATGCGACCGATGATGTGTTTGTGAACCGACCACTCTACGAGATGTTCCCAGAATTAAGTGATGTCAGTATGACAGACCTTGAAGAAGAGTCATGGGAAGAGTGGCGAAACCAGCTTGTTGAGACGGTTGATCAGGCCGAAGACTTTATGAAATATACGAATCGTTTGTTCACTGATGATTTCCCGCATGAAAGTGTCAGCTTCTCGATTCGTAAAGGTGAGATGAACTTGCAGATGTATGCGGAGCGGATTATCGTCGGCGGTCTATCGAAGGGGACGCTTCTCGTCTTCCGGGATATTACGAGTGAGACAGAGGCTGAAAGATTGAAGAGTGAATTCATCTCTACGATTTCTCATGAATTGCGAACACCGCTCTCATCCATCTATGGATTTACAGAATTGATGGTGAAGAAACAGTTACCAAATGAGAAACAAGCAAAATATTTAGAGACAATCCATGCAGAGACAGAACGTCTGACGCACCTCGTCAACGACTTCCTCGATGTGCAGCGGATGGAATCCGGTAGTCAAATGTACGACCGGGAACAACTTGATATCGAACCGGTCGTCCGTGATATGTTGACGTTTTATGAAGCGTCTTCCTTGAAGCACGAATTCGAATTGATTGCGGATGATGCTCGTCCTTATGAGTTGTTCGTTGACTGCCAGAAGTTCAAGCAGCTGATGAGTAATCTATTGTCGAATGCCGTGAAGTATTCTCCACGTGGTGGAAAGATTACGGTGGAGCTTGCCCATCATGAGCATATCGTATCGATCAAAGTGAAGGACGAAGGGATTGGAATTCCGAGCGACGCGCTCGATCGATTATTCGATAAGTTCTATCGCGTCGATAACTCCGATAGCCGCGAAATCGGCGGAACGGGTCTTGGGTTACCGATCTGTCAAGAAATCGTCCGTGGCCATAACGGTCAAATTCATGTGGAATCGATTCAACACGAAGGGTCGACCTTCATCGTTGAAATTCCTAGCTATGAATATGCTGTCCAAGAGGCAGAGACGACACCAGTATAATGAAATGAGTCATCCTTGAAGGATGGCTCATTTTTTTTAGTAAGCGTTCGCTTGACCAATCAGGAGAAGGTTCGTGTACAATGAAGACTGTACAACAACATAAAGGGGGGCATTAGAATGCCACTGATTGCATTCTTGCACACGCACGTTACGAGCTGGATTTTGTTACTTATTTTGTTTGCCGTGGCCTATATCGGTTATAAGAACGGCAACAAGAGTGGAAAGATCGCACATATGGCGTTTCGACTCATGTTACTCATCGCATTCGGAACAGGACTTTATCTCTACCTTCAATTAAACGGAGGCGGCACGTTCTATCACGTGAAAATCACAGTCGGTTTATTGACACTAATCTTCGGTGAGATGACGCTCGTCAAAGTGAAAAAGAAAAAACCATCAAACGCCTTGTTCGGCGGATTTATTGTATTGGCACTTGTGACAATCTTTATCGGTTACGCATTACCATATGGCCAATCATTCTTCAACAGCTTCATTCAATAAGATTTTCCCACTTCGCACACCGAAGTGGGAATTTTTTGTTTGTACACAAATTATTAGGGGAAAATAAAAAAATCAGTAATCATGACGATGAGGTGAAACGATGGATCAACAAATGACTGAATGGACACGCGTATTACATGCACGGAAATGGATGAAACAAACAGAATCATTTTTACCACTATGGCACGGATATATCGGATATAAGTTTGGCTTTTTCGATGCGCTTCAAGGTGGCGCAAGCGTGGCGGAAATGAACTTGCGACTCAAACGCCCGGTGACGCAACTTGCACTAGAGCGTTGGTTAGAAGTCGGAGTCGCAGTACGTCATTTGAAGAAGAGAGGCTGGCGCTACTATCCGACACGTGGCTTAAAATATCAATTATCCGGTAACGACGAACGAAGCATCGGATTCATGTTGCAAGAGATGATGGAACTCCACATCCCTGCGTTGATTGCTTATCCGGAATTTTTAGAGTCTGGAAAACAAAAGACATTCGATGGGGCAGAGCACGGTCAAGTCGTCGCGAAAACGTCGACCCTTGTGGAAACGGTCGCGTTCCCGATTGTACAGCAGTTATTGCGCCAAGCAAATGTCCAATCGATGCTTGATATCGGATGTGGACACGGTGGCTATTTACGTAAATTACAAGCACTCGAACCAAGTTGGGAACTGACAGGTATTGATTTAGAGGAAGAGGTCATCGAAGAGGCGCGGTCTCGTGATGAACGGGGCGATATTCATTTTGAAGTCGCCGACTTCATGAACTGGGAAACAGACGAGCAGTTCGATGCTGTCATGATGAACAATATGCTCTATTACTTTTCTCCAGAGGAACGAATCAAGCTGCTTGAAAGACTTCGAGGTCGTTTAGAAGAGAGCGGGGTAGCAGTCCTCGTGACGCCGCTTGCGGAGACGGCACTCGGCGGACGATTCGCTTCCGCATTCAACGCATTTATGACTCTCCATGACAACTTGTATCCGCTCCCGACCATTCCACGATTACGCCGACAGATGCAAGAAGTCGGATTTGAACAAATTCGATTCATCCCATTCATCCCAGAAGGATCTTGGTACATCGTCATCGCCGAGCGAGGAAGAAAGAACCTGCTCAATCAACCGATTGAAAATTGAACTTGTCTCCGGTCATTTCTATAATGATAGAGAAGCATAAGAGACTATTCACATAGGGAGTTGTTGAGTGTGTCGAAACAAAGAGTTGCCGTAATAGGGGCAGGACCTGGTGGATTGGCTGCTGCGATGCTACTGGCGCATCGTGGGGTAGACGTCACCGTATTTGAGAAACAACCGTTTGTCGGAGGGAGGACATCACGCCTGCAAGTCGGCGAATTCACGTTTGACCGAGGACCTACATTTTTAAACATGCCTTATATTTTAGAAGAAATCTTTGAAGAAACGGGACGCGATTTACATGATTACGTCGAGATGAAACGACTGGAACCGATGTATGATTTGTATTTCGATCGCGGCACGCGTCAGCTCTCGATGACGACAGATCGTGACCAGATGCATCAAGCCATCGAAGCACAATTCCCGGGAAATGGAGAAGGATATGAGCGATTCATGAGCGAACAGGCGATTAAGCTGTCCAAGTTGATGCCTGTCTTACAGACCGCTCATGATAAATTGACCGATTATGTATCATTACGTGTGCTCAAAGCACTGCCGTTTCTGTCGATTGGGAAGTCGCTTTATGATGTCTTATCCGAGTACTTCACGAGCGAAGAACTGAAGTATGCGTTTACCTTCCAAGCAAAATATTTAGGCATGTCCGCTTGGGAATGCCCGGGTGGTTTCTCCATTTTATCGTATATGGAACACGCATATGGGGTTCATCACCCGATTGGGGGAGTGAATCAACTTTGCCATGCGATGGCGAAAGTCGTGGAAGAAGAAGGTGGCTCCATTCGTCTAGGAGAACCGGTGGAGCGCCTCCTCATGGAGGACAAGAAAGTGACAGGTCTCGTGGCCGGAAGTGTCCATTATGCGTTCGACGAAGTCGTAATCGGTGCTGATTTTGCACATGCGATGACGTCGCTTGTCCCTGAAGGTAAACTCTCGAAGTGGAGTCCAGCTCAACTGAAGAAGAAGCGCTATTCGTGCTCGACGTTCATGCTCTATCTCGGACTTGATCACATATACGAAGACGTGGCGCACCATTCGATTCACTTTGCAGACGATTATGAGTTGAACGTCAAAGAGATGACGCAAGAGTTGAAACTGAGCGAGGATTTCTCATTCTACGTTCAAAACGCCTCACGCATCGACCCGACGCTCGCGCCTGCAGGAAAGTCATCGCTTTACGTGCTCGTACCGGTACCGAATAACTTATCCGGTCTCCCATGGGACGAGCTGCAGACGACGATGACAGAACGTGTACTCGACGCCCTTGAAACACGGTCTCCGTACAGAGGCATCCGACAACATATCGAGGTGATGGAGACGTTGACACCAATAGACTGGGAGACGTTCGGCGTGTATGAGGGAGCAACGTTTAACCTTGGCCATAATCTATCGCAAATGATGTATTTCCGTCCGCACAACCAATTTGAAGAGCTCGACAACGTCTGGCTCGTCGGCGGTGGAACGCATCCGGGAAGTGGGCTTCCGACGATTTTTGAATCGGCGCGAATCACGACGAACCTGTTGCGTGAACGGGCAGGTGTCGGCCGATGAACATCAGCTTTGTCGGGGCCGGGGTCGGCACTCTTTATGCCGCCCTTTTATTGACGAAACGGAATCCGTCGCTAACTATCACGATTTATGAGAAAGAAGCACGCGTCGGAGGACGGTTAAACTATGTTGAGTTTGAGAATGGGGCGAAAGTCGACGAAGGGCCGACAATCGTCTTGTTACCGAGTAAACTGAAGCAACAGTTGATGGAAGCAGGGCTACCAGAAAATGAAGTCGAGTTACTCGAAGTCGACCCGCTCTATCGCTTGCGTTATCAAGACGGGACATCATTCTACAAATATCGCGATATCGAACGGCAGGCTGAAGAAATCGAGCGGACGTTCGGTGAAGGGGATGCGTTTCGTCATTATATGTCGCAGAAGAAAGAAGAGTATCGGATTGGGTTCGATACGTTTTTGGACCGAAGTTACGCATCAAAGACGGAACTATTCGAACCTAAACTGTTGCTCCTCCTGATGCGTCTGAAAGCATATGAAACGGCCTATGCGAACATGAAACGTTTCTTTGAGGACGAACGCCTACGAGTCGCCTACAGTTTGCAGACACTCTATATCGGTGGAAATCCTTATGCGACGCCTTCTTTATATGGACTGATCCCGTATCGTGAACAGGAAGAGGGCGTCTGGTACGTAAAAGGAGGATATTTCTCGCTTGCGGCGAAAATGGAACAAGAGCTGAAGCGTCGAGGTGTCCGTTTCGTGATGAATGCGACCGTCAATCGCGTTCACGTCACAAACGGAGTGGCGGACGGTGTCACGGTCAATGACGAGTATGTGTCTTATGACGCGGTCGTCGTGAACGGGGACTTTCCACTCATGGAGCGACTCATTGATGGCGTCACACCAAAGACATACGAACCGTCCAGCGGTACGTTACTTCTGTACTTTACCGTTGATGGCGCACTCGATTTACCGGTCCATCAATTTGATTTGCCAAACGATTTTGAAGGATCGATGCGCACAATCTTTGAGGATGGTAAACTAAGTGAGTATCCGGCGATGTACACGTTCAATCCATCACGGATTGATCCGACACTAGCGCCGGATGGAACGAGCGTGCTGTATGTCCTCGTTCCGGTACCTCGTAAATTGGAACGGGAAGACTTTGAGACGCAAGGAACGATTGACCATCTATTCGAACGAATCGAGGCACTCGTACCAGGTTTTCGTGAGCGCGTGACCGAGATGAAAGTCCGGACACCGATGGATGCCGAGCGTTTCGGTCTATTTGAAGGAGGAAGCTTTGGGATTGCACCGAAGTTGTCTCAATCAGCTGCCTTCAAGCCACAGGCAAGACCGTTCCCGAAAATCGAACGATTGTATGCGGTTGGTGCATCTGTCCATCCATGTGGTGGCGTGCCAATCGTCATGATTGGGTCACAGTTACTCGTGAAAAAAATGGAAGAAGAAATGGGGGCAATACATCGTGACGACACAAGAAGCGTATCGTCAATGTGAGGAAATCATGAAGAAAGGCTCGCTGACTTTTTATCGGGCCTTCTCTTTGCTCTCAAAACCAGATCGTCAAGCGGTCATGGCCGTGTATACGTTTTGTCGGACCCTTGATGATGCAGTCGATGAATCGGACCGTCCAGAAGAAAGTCTGGCGTCGTTTTTGCATGCGTTCGATCGTTTTTTGGCCGGGTATGATCAAGACGATGCACTGTGGGTTGCCCTTCGAGATGTCTGGCAGCGCTATGAAATGGACGTCGATCCCTTCTTCGAGCTAGCAGAAGGGATGAAGTGGGATTTACATAAGTCGCGATATGAGACGCTCGAAGAGACCGAGCAATATAGCTACTATGCGGCGAGTACGGTCGGTCTGATGCTACTCCCGATTCTTGTTCCGAATCAAGATGCCGCTACAAAACGTCAGCTTCGGCAAGGGGCCATTGACCTTGGAATTGCGATGCAACTGACAAATATTTTGCGAGATGTCGGGGAAGATTTGAACCGAGATCGCATTTATTTACCACGGACGATGATGCGACAGTTCGGTGTAACTGAAGAGATGTTACAGCAACGAGAAGTGACACCTGCCTTTATCGAACTATGGGAGGCGTTGGCGAAACGCGCGGAGTTCTTGTATGAACGCGCACGTGGAACCCATCACCTCTATCCACTGGCCAGTCGAAAGCCAGTTCAAGCGGCAGCGCTCCTATACGAAGGAATTTTAGATGCGGCTCGAGCAAACGGATATGACGTCTTCACAAAGCGTGCATACGTATCGACGCTTCAAAAAGGAAAGTTGCTAGCAAAACTATAAGAGGTCAGGTTTACTGTAGGCGCTTTTAGGCGTCTACAGTTTTTTTGCGCAAAAAAAACCACTTTTGGCGGGGGACCAAAAGTGGCGTAAGCGTTATGTGATCCATTCATCGGGGAAATGAATGAATCGATTTGTGATAAAGCCCTAAAGATGTGCCGGGATTCATGGGGAATGAATCAGTTGGGACATCTTCGTTGAAACAGGATGCTTGATGGACTAAGGGGGAACATCATACGCAAGCTGTCTCAACTACGGGATACGAGTGGGGAAACTCGCTCATCACTTTTTCTCGGGTGTGACAAGTTCAAAACGCGATGAGGCTCGGGGAAGCCATTCGATCGCTACAGGTGTAACCAACGTTACAGAACTGCTTGAACTCGAATATGATATTATCACGTCTTTCAATTGTCGACAAGTGTCGAAACTCGCGTTCACAAAATGTTCATATTGTCAGAGGTATGTCCTCTAACATCGATCGTGCCGCGAATTGTCCTGAAAGCGTGACCATTGGGCTCCCTCCCCCAGGATGGGTCGAACCACCTGCAAACCAGATGTTCGACACGTCCGTCGAGCGGGCTGCTGGTCTAAAGAATGCACCTTTTTTCGAGTTGGCCGACGTGCCATAAAGAGCACCGTAATATGCATAAAAGTCACGGCTCAAGTCTTGTGGTGTCACACGTCGGTGGAAGAGAACCTCTTCTTCTTCCCAATCGACACCGAACGCGCGCAACCGACGACGTATCAAATGCTCATACGTATCGGCATCAATGTCCGTCAAATGCGCGGGAGCATTGACGAGGATGAACAAGTTGTCTCCTGCCTCTCCCATCGATGGGTCAGTTGCGGATGAATTGGAGATATAGATGGTCGGCTCGTCTGCATAGCGTTCTTCTTGGAAGAGTGCCTTAAATTCTCGCTCGTAGTCGTCAGAGAAATAGACGTTATGATGAGCAAGGTTCAAGCGTTTCGATAACCCGATCATTAACACGAATGCAGAGATGGACGGCTCGACGGTATCGCGAGTTGGGACCGGGAAAGAAGGACGGTCTTTCGCATCGACAAGTCGAGGATATTGCGTGAGCAGCTCGCCATTGAGCAGAACAGCATCGCAAGAGATGACTTCTTTGTCATCAACGACGACTTCATGGGCTTTCCCGTTCAAGACTTCAATTTTCGTCACTTCGTGTCCGAGTCGGAACGTCACCCCGAGTTCACTCGCTCGCTTCGCAAACCCTTTGGCGATGTTCCAGTTGCCTCCCTTGGCAAAATAGACCCCTTCATTCAATTCTAAATGAGAGATGAGTGCGAACGTGCCAGGTGTCACGTATGGGCTACTGCCGATGTATGTCGCATATCGGTCGAGTGCCTGGATGATGCGCTTGTCTTTGAAGTATTTCTGATGAAGGGCATGCAGACTTTGCAGCGGGTGTACTTTTACCATGTCCGCCCAAAGACCGGGATCTAATTTTGTCTCCATACGGGTGAAGAAGCGTTCGTTCGCGATTCGGAACAACTTCTCTGCTTCATCTAAATAAGCTTGTAATTGATTTTTCTTCATTTGGTCATTCGTCAATCGTCGCACTTCCGATTCAAGCTGTGCCCGATTGGCGCTAAATGTGAACGAGGAGCCGTCCGAATAATAATTGACGGTATGTTGATCGAGTTTGATCAATTCAAAATAGTCATCAGGATTGGCACCGCTGTTTCGGATGACGGAACGAAAGACATCTGGCATCGTGATGGTGTTCGGACCGAAGTCGAAACGGTGCCCGTCGGTGATGACGGGCATAAGTTTTCCACCGACATGTTCATTCTTCTCAATGACCGTGACGTCATAGCCGTGTGTGGCGAGCGTGACGGCAGCGCTCAGGCCACCTAACCCTGCTCCAATGACAACAATTTGTTTCATACATTTGTCCCCCTTAAGTAAAACGCTCGATTAGGAATAATGGCGACCTTTCCACGTGATCGGTAGACGTCTCCATTTACGGATGACGGCGTTCCCGAGTAAGGTCAGATAAGCGATCAAGCTGATTGGATGCAACCATGTACCGGATCCATGAGATTTTATGTCGACAGCAAGTCGGGCGAGGAGTACGAAGAGTGCCGCACTGATCGTTTGCCAACTTGGTGAAAATAGCCATGCGAACATGGCGGTCAATTGAATCCCGTAATACGTCAAGAAGTACAAGGCGAGTCCTACTGATTCATTCATTCCCTTGAATACGTTTTTTGAAAACCCGCTCCATACTTCTTCATTCGTCTCATACATATCACAAGAGATGAACGGGGCGACTTGAACGAGTGACGTCACTTTTTGATGACGCTTGAACATACGACATAAATCGATGTCATCAATCAACGATGAACGGATCGAAGCGTGCCCACCAATCTCTTCGTAACTATTTCGTTCGACAAGTACGTTCATTCCGTTCGCCGCCGCGAATGCTGGGTGTTTCACTTTTCGCCAGAACAAAGGCAGGTGTTGGGCGATGAGCACATGTTGCATCGGAATCAACAATTTCCCGAGAAATGTCGATGTCGGAAATTGAGGGAATCCGGATAAAAAGACAGCCTTTTCACGTGCGAGTGTCGCATGCATGCGGGCGATGAAGCTCGAATCGATGGTGACGTCCGCATCTAAAAAGAGGAGATACGGTTCAGTCGTATGTGTTGCGAGCTGATGACAGGCATGGACTTTCCCGGCCCAGTCATCAGGTAAAGGGACTCCCTGAATGACGGTGAATCGGGAATCGTCTCCGATTGCGCGATGTAATCGTTCATATGTATCGTCTTCGGAGCGGTCTTCATAAATGTAGACATGAGTATTCTCCGGGATCGCCATTTGTAAATTAGTAATCAATCGGTCGACATGTCGTGACTCGTTCCGCATCGGGATGCAGACGGCTGTCGCCATAGCTTTCCCGGGTTTTGCGAGTGGTCGTAAAAATGCCAGATTCACGAGTGTGAAGATGAGCATGCAGAGGGTCACGAACCAAAGAATCATGAGCCCCTCCTCCCGAGTCGAACGAACGTTTCTGTCCATTCGGCTAGATTGCGTCGCGGACGGAACAAAGGAGCATAGGCGGTCGAACGTGTGATGACGTCATCTCTGACATCGTCATACAACTGCTCGAGCGCTTGCGCAATCTCTTGTTTTTGAGTTCTCCGAGTCGACGAGGTCACGCTGTATTTTCGGAATCGGACGTAGACAACGGGCTCGGCATGGCTTTCAAATGCATAATACATGGCACATAAATGAAGGGGACGCTCATTCAGTAACAGGGTCGCCCCAGATTCGATTTCAATCGGACGCATTTCTTGAGGGACTTCTCGACCTTGTGGATACATCCATACCGATTTGCCTGAAGCGATCAACTCATTCGCGTAGGCGAGGGAACCACGAACATCGGATAGACTTCCTTTTTTTACAGAGAAGGCCCCAAGGTGACGAAAGAACGGGAAACGACGCAATCCGTCCTCGTCCATCAACACATGGATGTCATGTCTCAAAAAATGTTCATTTACCATATACATGACGAGTCCATCCCACCAAGCACTGTGCGTACTTAAGATTAAACCAGGCGTCGGGATGTCATCGGTTCGAATAAAAATATTATGAAACGTCGGACGAATTTGACGTTCCCTTACGAATGTTGAGAATACGTTATTGAACCATTTCTTTTTGTGTGACTCGATCATCGCGAACTCTCCTTTCTAAAAGAATCACCCCAGACGTCAGAATGCTCAGGAAGCCGATTCCATAGAGACCTGCGTTCACGGCCGTGACGCCAAAGAGGGCATGAAGCATGACGAACAAGTAAACGCCGTGCTGGATGAACAAAGAATCGACAGCTCGTTCGTGACGCTGTAACAACCATGAGAAAATAAGGGATAACCCGAACCAACCGATAAAGTTTTGCGTCGGGATATCATAATACAAGCCGTCATTTGCCCATTCCCAGTAGCCTTTCACGTTTGCTGCTACAGGATCGATTGCCATATCGAGCCATACGGCGAGAATCGGGACGAGCCATAAAATGTTGTTGCGAAACGTGAAGAGTCGAGCCACGGCAAAACTAGAGCCAATGACAGCGAGCCACGCCGCACCGATTGTGACAGGGACTCCAAAGACTGTCGGACCGAATGCCTCGGCATAGACGTATTCGCTGAACGGGAACCCTGTTTTTACGCCAAGTGTCTCGACGGCGATCGAACCGAAGAAAATAAACGGAACAATCCAAACACCTTGTCGAATCCCTTGATAAAGAATCGTTCCACCAATCGCGCCGGCGAGCCATAAAAAGACGGGGTTCGCCCATTCTAACCAAGGCGGAAGCAAATCGAATCCGACTAAGATCAACCCAATGAAATACCAGACAATAAACCATTTCCAAATAAACGGATACACTTTCATTCCATCACCTCTTCTTTCATTCTAAAGCTCATCTTAGTCTTCGTCTAACAAATGCATGTACAAAAAAAGAGCCTCGTCGAACGAGACTCTTAATTGGCCATCCGTTTCCGTCTTTTCACGAACGAGAAAGCGATGAATAAGACATAAAACGGGACGGCGATAAACCAGAACGTCGGCCATTCTTTCCAACGTGCGAACATCATGTACGTCACATAGACGAGGCTGATCGTAATGATGAACGAGTGACGTGGCAGTGGCACATCTTTAAAACTCGGGATGCGGACACGGCTGACCATCAACAGGGCGAGCCCTGTGAAGAAAATCGGTGTCAACAGTTCGCTGACGCGGTCCCCGAACGTCGTGATGACGGCGAGAAGTCCACCGGCGGCCGTAATCGGGACGCCTGAGAAGTAACTTGCCGCAACGTTTGTCGCAGACAAGTTGAAGCGGGCGAGACGGTATGCACCGAATAGCGGAAAGAGTGCCGCAAAGAACAATCCATAATTGCCGTAATCAATGAAAAACGTATAATAGGCGAGCATTGCCGGTGCGACACCGAACGTAACGATGTCAGCGAGCGAGTCTAGCTCCTTCCCAAAGTCCCCAGCGACTCCGAGCATACGGGCGAGGCGCCCGTCTAAACTATCGAGCATCATCGCGATGATGATTAATAGTGTGGCGTTTGAGAAGTCACCACGTGCGGCGTAGACAATCGCGACGACACCACAAAATAAGTTTCCGAACGTAAAGGAGTTTGGAACCCACGAACGGATGCGTTCTTTCCACATAATTTTGCCCCCAGTAAGGTCATTGGCTGAACCAGCGACCGTTTGTGAATTGCAGTAAATCTTTTGGCTTCAACTCGATTTGATAACCACGTTTCCCGGCAGAGATTGTGATGGTCTCTTTCTCTTTAGCTGCCTCGTGCAGATATACGGGGAACGGCTTCTTCGCCCCGATGGGAGAGACTCCACCCCGGATGTATCCGGTCAGTGACTCGAGCTCTTTCATTGG
The DNA here is from genome assembly GCF_018617655.1 of Exiguobacterium sp. s183. Lineage (NCBI taxonomy): Bacteria > Bacillati > Bacillota > Bacilli > Caryophanales > Exiguobacterium > Exiguobacterium sp. s183. The sequence continues at coordinate 272,366 of NZ_JACSKN010000003.1, read as the reverse complement.
GACAGGCGATGCTTTCTTCGCTCCCCAAGCTTTCGCGGCTGCCTTTAAATCAATGTCACGCTCTCCGGAAATGAGAAAGAAGGCGTATTGTTTTTTCTCGTTCACGAGACAAATCGTTTTGTACAGTTCATCGAGCGATTTCTGAAGCGTCTCCGCAACATGCTTGGCAGAGACATCGGTTTCATCGACTTCATACGTATGATAAGCGAACGGAATCTTCTTTTGTTTCAGTTGCCGAGCGGCGTTTGTCAGTTGCATCTGACTCATCCTTTCGTGACCGACTCCTTTTAGAATAGCAAATCAACCAACTTCACGGCAATTGAACTTCAAAAAACTTTTCAGTAAAGGAAGGAGTTTGACGGAATAACGAAGAAATGAACAGTGATTCATTTTATAAGGGGGAATGAAAGTGGAGACGATTCAATTGACGACACACAATGGGGTAGGGTGGTTGAAACTGAACCGACCTGAAAAGCTGAATGCCTTGAACGAGACGTTGCTACGTGAAATGAAAACGGCAATCGATGAATTTGATCAGGACGACGCGGTTCGCGTCATCGTCCTTGTCGGCGAAGGACGGGCATTCTCATCTGGACAAGATTTAACGATCGAGAGCGATGCAGATTACGGGGAATATTTAGAAGAGGTGTATCATCCACTCGTCCGTGCGCTCTTCTCATGCCGTAAGCCAATCATCGCGGGCATTCATGGCGTCGTGGCGGGAGCGGGACTCAGTTTGGCACTTGCAGCTGATGTCCGAATCGTCGCCAAGTCGACGAAATTCAGCTCGGCGTTCATCAAAATCGGGTTGGTCGCGGATGCAGGAGGACCGTATCACTTACGTCGACTCATGCGCGACGACCTTGCGTTAGATTGGCTCTGGAGTGGTAGTACGATTGACTCAGAGGCGGCGCACACATTCGGACTCGTCACAGAGCTCGTGGAAGATGCGATGTATACGGAGCGATTGACGTCATACGCTGAGACGCTCGCTGCGAAATCACCGGTTGCTGTACAAGGGATGAAGGCACTCATGCGAGCCACTTCATTTGAAGAGGGATTGAATGAAGAAATCGATTGGCAACGAAAGTGTGGGGACACGGACGTACACCGCCAGGCGATGCAGGCATTTTTAATGAAATGAAAAAAGCGGCCGCGGCCGCTTTTTTACGTGGTTGATTTGGCTTCGAACTGGAAGCCTTTTTGTTGCCATGTCCCATATTTCCAACGACGGAACGCGAAGAATCCGCGGAACCACTCATCGAGGGAGAAGGCGAGCCAAATCCCAAGGATGCCGAGCCCCATTTGAAGACCGAACAAGTAGCTGAATGCCACGGCGACACCCCACATCGAGGCAATCCCAATCATGACCGGGAAGCGGACGTCCCCAACGGACTTCAACGATCCCATCAAGACGATGTTCATGGCGCGCCCTGGCTCTAAAATGAGCGTTGCCCATAAGATTGGCACTCCGACCGCGATGATGTCAGGATTTGACGTGAAGAGACCGAGTAGCGACTCGCTGAACACCGCCAATCCGAGAGAGGCGACGAACGAGGCGAACATGGCAATCTTCAATGTTTTGACGGCGCGATGATACGCCTCTTTGAAACGTTTGCCCCCGATATCTCGCGCAATCAAGAGCTGTGTCCCTTGCGCGACGGCGACGGTGAACAAGAAGGCGAGCATCGACAAGTTCATGACGTATACCCGTGCGGCGAGGGAAGCTTCTCCCATCGTCGCAATGAAACCGGTGATGATGATCTGTGAAGCTTGATAAGACAAGTTCTCTCCGGCAGAAGGGACACCGATTTGAAGGAGCGACTGGATGTCGTCTTTCTTCGGACGAATCACTTCTTTTAACGGGAAGCGGATCATAAGTTTCCGTTTGACGAGCCAGAACAACAGGACCATGGCGGCGAATCGTGCAATCACGATGGCCCAAGCGACACCGGCAACGCCAGTGACCGGAAGTCCGAACCAGCCGGTAACGGCAAAGATGGCACCAACAGCAGTGATGATATCAATCAGAAGCGTCGCGAGCATGGCATGTTTCGTCATCCCGTGACTTCGGAGGATCGAACTGAGCGCCATGATGAGCGCTTCGGTGAATAACGACAAGCCGACGATTTGCAGGAACAACAGCCCGTGTGCAAACAGTTCATCCGATAGACCGAATAGGCGCAAAAACGTTTCACCGAACAAGAAGATGACGACGACCATGATTGCACCGAGCCACATATTCAAACTGACGGCGGAGCGGGCGAAGTCACGACTCTTCTTCATGCGCCCAGCTCCGATGGCCTGACCAATCAAAATGGTCGCCCCGACAGACGTCACACTGAAGACAATCAAGAACACGTTTAAAATTTGGTTGGCAACCCCGACGGCCGAAGCGGCGGCGTCTGAGTAATGTGCGAGCATCAATGTGGCGATGATCCCGGTTCCCATGTGGAGGGCAAGTTCGATGAAAATCGGCCACGACAGTTTGAACAGGGTGAGCTGTTCCGTTTGTTTCGTCTGCATGTAGTGTATTCTCCCTTTTCTCTATAATTCTTTCTGTTAACTATTTGTTTTGTAAAAATGTCAAAGGTCATCTTACTCCTTATGAAATGAAAAAGATAGGGGGGTTGCTAAATTATTTTCAACAAAAAAATCACCCGAAGAAATCAGGTGATTTTCGAAATTATTTCAATTTCAGAATAGCTGCACTAAATGGTGCTAGTTCAATTTCGAGTGACTCGAGATCGCGGTCATGTAACAAGTCGTAGGCGGCGCCACGATAACCGAGCGGACTTAGTTTCGAAGTAGAGTCCGAGTTGTTGAAGTAGACCAAGTACGTCTCATCTTTCGTGCATCGTTCGATGATGACGGCATTGTTGGCGTCGTCGACCAAGTTGAAGCGATACGAGCCGGCATTCGCTAGTACGGGATGGTCTTTCCGTAGCTGGATGAGCTTTTGAATGTAACGGAAGAGGTTACGGTCTTCTTCGGCTTCGTCCCACGGCATACAGCGGCGGCAACCCGGGTCTTGTTCTCCCTCGAGTCCGATTTCATCCCCATAGTAAATACATGGGCTACCTGTGTATGTGAGCATCGAGGTCATCAATAGCTTGAACTTTCCTTTATGACCTTTCGCCCGCGTCAACGCACGTGGCGTATCATGTGAGTCGATCAAGTTGAACGTGACTTCGTTAACGTTCATCGTGTTCATCATCTCGACGCGCGTCAATTCGTTGCGGAACTCAGAAGCCGTCGTCCGGTCGAGTGCGAAATAGTTCAAGCTCGCGTTCGTGAATGGATAGTTCATGACGGCATCGAACTGGTCGCCTTGTAGCCAAGGTTGAGCGTCGTGCCAAATTTCCCCGAGGATGTAGGCTTCCGGGTTCGCTTGCTTGACGGCTTTTCGGAAGTCACGCCAGAACGCATGATCAACTTCGTTGGCGACGTCTAGGCGCCATCCGTCGATGCCAAATTCTTCGACCCAGTAACGGGCGACATCTAATAAGTAAGCTTTCAACTCTGGATGCTCCGTATTGATCTTCGGCATGTTCTTTTCGAACGCGAACGTATCGTAGTTCGGCTTCGGCTCCGTCACGATTGGGAATTCACGGAGATAGAACCAATCGCGATACTCAGACGCCGGACCGTTCTCGACGACATCTTGGAACCATGGGTGGTGATATCCGACATGATTGAAGACGGCATCGAGCATGACCTTGATGCCATTCTCGTGCAAGAGGTCGACCATTTCTTTAAATTTCTCTTTTGTCCCGAACTGTGGATCGATTTCCATATAGTCGAGCGTATCGTACTTGTGGTTCGTCGTCGCTTTAAAAATCGGGCAGAAATAGATTCCGGTAATCCCGAGTTCGACCAAGTGGTCGATATGGTCAATCACCCCTTGGAAATCCCCACCGAAGAAGTTTGTGATTGTCGGCTCTGTCGAGTTCCATGGCAGTGTCTCTTCTGGATTAAGTGAAGCATCTCCATTGGCAAAGCGATCCGGGAAGATTTGATACCAAACCGTGTCCTTCACCCATGACGGTGCGTGGAAGATATCAATCGGATTGATGAACGGGACACAGAAGTAATAGCCCGTATCATCGAGTGGTTTTTCTTCGAACCATCCTTTTTCGGTATAGACGGCTGTCTCTTGTCCATCATTCAAACGGAATCCGTAGCGAAGGCGACGGAACGGTGGTTTGATGGCGATGAACCAGTAGTCATAGGCGTCGTCAAAACCGATTTTCTCCATTGGAGTCTCGTATGTACGCCAGTAGCTCGGCTTGTCCGGGTCAAAGTTCCACATAGCTGGGTCTTCAGAATGCCAATCATAAGGGTCGTTCCAAATCAAATCGACCGATTCAATATCACCACGTTTCGTATGAAAACGGATGTGGATCGTCTCACGGTCATATTTGTAAACGAACGGGGACATAGCACGATGATAAATCGCTTCTTTCATCATAAGGAAAACATTCCTTTCTTTATAGGGGATGACATCATTTTACAACACTGTGAATCAAAGAGAATAGGTGTTGCGAAAACGTTTGCTCAAGCAAAGGGTAATAAAGCGTTTACATTTTGTCAATTGCTGAAACTCATAAAAAGTGAAGATTTGAGAACAAAATTTTATAAATTACATAAATGGGTCAACAGACGTAAAAAAAGTGTAAAAAAAAGACTTGTAAAACGCTTTCACAACTGTATAATAAAAATTGAGGTGAGGATGCAAACGTTTTCACTACCGTGTCAATTTCGTAGCGGAGTTTTAAAATTGACGTGGTCGTGCGATTGCGCAAATCTGACCATACTATTTCCTTGGGGAGGTTTTTCATCATGAAGATGAAAAAAATGGTAGCAGGACTTTCAACAGCAGTATTCGCATTCGGTGCACTTGCTGCATGTGGTGGCGGAACAGACAACGGATCTTCTAACGAAGGTGGTTCTTCAAGCGAGAACAAACCTGAAAAGATCGTCATCTGGGAAGACATCGAAAAGTCTGAAACAACGAAAGAAGTTGCGAAGGCGTTCGAAGAAGAGCATGGCGTAAAAGTTGAAGTCGTCGAAGTACAGATGACAGACCAAAAAGACAAGCTTGCGCTTGACGGTCCAGCTGGAAAAGGTCCAGACATCGTTCTCGTACCGCACGACCAAATCGGTACAATCGCTGACCAAGGTCACTTGGCTCCAATCGCTGACGAAGGATCACTTGACGCATTCACAGACGCTGCGAAATCAGCTGTCATGTTCGATGGTCAAGCTTATGGATATCCAAAATCAGTTGAGACACCAGTTCTCATGTACAACAAAGATTTGATGGCTGAAGCTCCAGCATCAATGGACGACCTCTACAAGTTGTCAAACGATGTGAAAGCTGACGGCGAGTACGGATTCCTCGCACTTTGGGATAACTTCTACTTCGCACACGGTGTTGTCGCTGGATTCGGCGGATACGTGTTCAAAGAAGACGGTGGCGCACTCGACCCAGCTGATATCGGTTTGAACAACGAAGGCGCAGTTGAAGGATTCGAATACATCGGCAAATGGTACGAAGAAGGCCTCTTCCCTAAAGGATTGATCGGTGAGTCTGGCGGCCAAGCGATGGACCAACTCTTCACTGAGAAGAAAGCACATTCAGTCATGAACGGACCATGGGCTGTAGCTGGTTACACAGATGCAGGCGTAAACCTCGGAGCGGCTCCAATGCCAACACTTCCGAACGGTGAGCCAATCAAGACGTTCATGGGTGTGAAAACATATGCCCTTTCAGCTTACACAGAAAACCAAGAGTGGGCTGAAATGTTCCTTCAAGAGTTGACGAACGAAGAAAACGCATTGGCAATGTTTGAAGCATACAACGAGATCCCACCAGTAGCAGCACTCGAGTCGAACGAAACAATCACGTCGAACGAAGTTGCGAAAGCGGTATTCGACCAAGCGACAAACGCAATCCCAATGCCGAACATTCCTGAAATGGGACAAGTTTGGGAGCCAATGGCACAAGCACTTCAGCTTGTAGCGACTGGTAAACAAGATGCACAAAAATCTGCAGACGATGCAGTGAAAGTCATCGAGCAACAAATCCAAGCAAACAACCAATAAGGAATTGAAATGACGGGGTGCGCCACATGGCGTTCCCCCTCATTTTCTAGCATTGAGCAAACGTTTGCTTGATTGATTTGCTCAAATCGAAAGGAGAAACTGAGGATGGCTGCAATTGCGAACCCTAAAACACCGGACCAACGCCCGGACAAGCCTACAAACCATGCTCGGAACGCGGGACTACTTTCCATCATTCCGGGACTCGGACAGTTATATAACAAACAATACGCGAAGGCGGTAGCGTTCTTTATCGTCGTCGTATCTTATTTTGCCGTAAACTATGATCTATTTTTCAAAGGGGCGGGCGCCGGACCAGGTGACCGTGGAGGACTTTGGGGATTGATCACGCTTGGTGAAGTGCCAGGACCTCGTAACGACCACTCCATCTTCTTGATGGTCGAGGGGATTGTCGCGTTAATTTTACTTTTCTTCGGAATCGCGTTCTATGTTTGGAACATTCGTGACGCCTATCGTGTCGGTCGCGCTCGTGATCAGCATCTAAACCTTCCATCGTTCCAAATGCAACTTCGCAACTTGCGTGACCATGGATTCCCATACTTAATGTTAATCCCATCACTCATTTTGTTAGTGTTTACCGTTATTCTTCCATTGATCTTTACGTTCTTGATCGCCTTCACGAACTATCGCTATAACAACGCACCACCAGCGAAACTCGTCGAATGGGTCGGATTCGAGAACTTCACGCGTATTTTTGAAATCGATATCTTCCGTGACACGTTCGTCGGCGTACTCGGCTGGACGCTTGTCTGGACGGTCGCTTCAACGACAGGTGTTATCGCAATCGGGATCTTCCTTGCGGTACTCTTGAACCAAGAAGGTCTTCGTTTCCGTCGCTTGTTCCGCTCAATCTTGATTCTTTCTTGGGCAGTTCCAGCATTCATCACGATCTTGATCTTCCGTTCGATGTTCAACGAATCGTTCGGGGTATTCAATACGACGATCTTGCCGGCACTCGGTCTTGACCCAGTCAACTGGATGACCGATCCGACGGCGACACGAACAGCACTCGTTCTCATTCAATGGTGGCTCGGATTCCCGTTCATCATGACGCTTATGACAGGTGTCCTTCAGTCGATTCCTGGTGACTTATATGAAGCAGCAACGATTGACGGAGCAACCATCTTTGATAAGTTCCGTTTGATCACATTGCCGATGCTCTTGTTCGCAACTGCACCGATCTTGATCACGCAGTTCACGTTCAACTTCAATAACTTCAACATCATTTATCTCTTTAATGGCGGTGGCCCTGCTGTACCTGGACAAACGGCCGGCGGTACCGACATCTTGATTTCTTGGATTTACAAATTGTCTCTCGGTGCCAACCCGCAATACGGACTTGCGGCTGCGATCACACTCATCTTGTCATTCTTCATCATGACACTTGCCGTGATCCAGTTCCGTCGGACAAAATCTTTCAAAGACGAGGATATGATCTGATATGAAAAAACAAAAACGAATCAATTTGGCGATCTCGTATGTCATCTTGACGCTTGCGTCGATCATCATTCTCTATCCGATGCTTTGGGTTGTCGGTACATCATTCAACCCGGGGCGTACGATTACGTCAACAATTATTCCAGCTAACCCGACGTTTATTCACTATAAAAACTTGTTTGACCTAACGATTTCGGATTATAGTTTATGGTATGTGAACACGTTGAAAATCGCTTTCATCACGATGGCGCTCTCTGTCGTCTTGGTGACGATTACTGGTTACGTCTTCTCACGCTACCGTTTCGTCGGACGGAAGAACTCACTCGTCTTGTTCCTTGTCCTTCAAATGGTGCCACAGTTCGTTGCGATCATCGCGATTTATGTATTGCTCAACATGCTCAACCTTCTTGACACACATACAGCACTTATCTTGCTCTATGCAGGCGGTGCGATTCCGATGAACACGTACTTGGCGAAAGGGTACTTCGACACGATTCCAAAAGAACTTGACGAAGCTGCCCGCATGGATGGTGCAGGTCACCTCCGAATCTTCTGGCAAATCATCTTGCCACTTGCGAAGCCGATTGTCGCAACGATTGCTCTCTTTAACTTCATGGGACCATTCAACGACTTTATCTTGGCATCGCTCGTCCTTCGTTCACCAGAGAAACAAACATTGGCAGTTGGTCTTTACAACATGATCTCGAAACAGTTCGATAATAACTTCACGTTATTCGCGGCGGGTGCGGTTCTTTCAGCCCTTCCGATCGTCATCTTGTTCTTCATGTTCCAACGCTACTTCGTTTCTGGTCTTACAGCGGGTGGTACGAAAGGATAATACTCGTAAAAGGAGGAAGCGATATGAGGCGAGGCGTCGTGCTCGTGCTCCTGTCGCTTCTTTTGTTTCCGACAATCGTCGGTGCAAAGGAAGCTGCTACTTGGGAACAAGAACGCATGTATTTTATTATGGTCGACCGATTTGTTGACGGGAACCCGGACAACAATGAGCAAGTCGACAAAGATGATCCGAAAGCGTTTCATGGCGGAGACATCCGTGGGGTCATCGAAAAGCTCGATTATATCGAGTCACTCGGCTTCACATCGATTTGGTTGACACCCGTTTTTGAAAATATGCCGGACGGCTATCACGGGTATTGGATTAAGGATTTTTATAACATCGACCCGCAATTCGGGACGAAAGAAGATTTACAAGAACTTGTCGCGGAAGCACACAAGCGAGACATGAAAGTCATTCTCGACTTCGTCGTCAACCACGTCGGCCCGAACCATCCATGGGTGGAAGAAAAACCGGAATGGTTCCACGAACAGTTGCCGATCGTATTCTGGAAAGACCAGGAGCAGGTCGAGACGCACTGGTTATTCGACTTACCGGACTTTAAGACAGAAGACCCGGAAGTCAAATCGTATTTGATCGACGCGGCGAAGTACTGGATCGAAGAGACAGATATCGATGGTTACCGTCTCGACACGGTCCGTCACGTCGATAAAGCGTTCTGGAAAGACTTTGTCGAAGGTGTTCGGTCGGTCGACCCAGATTTTTACTTACTCGCTGAAGTATTTGACCCAGACCCACAATATGTCGCGCAATATGACGACCTTGGATTCAACAGCATCACGAACTTTACATTCTACGACCGGGTATCAAAAACGATGACGCAACAGCAGGCGAACGTCGATGAGATCGATGTTGCCGCAAGCTATGCCGAAACGTTCTTTAACGACCCGAATCAGATGGCGACGTTCCTCGATAACCATGATGTCGAACGGTTCATGCATATGGCTGAACTCGGCGGCGTGGAATCGGCGGAACGACGGTTACGTCTTGGGTTGTTCGCACTCTATGCGTCACCGGGTATGCCAATCGTCTTCCAAGGAACAGAAAATGCTCAGACAGGTGGAGCCGACCCGGCGAACCGTGTCATGACTGAATTCCCGGGAAATGAAGAGTTACACGAATACGTCGCAACGATGAACCGCATGCGTGAAGAGTATCCTGTTTTTGCGACAGGTGAACAACGTATGATTGCATCGGAGGACGGAATGGCCGTCTTTGAACGTAAAGATGGGGATGACGTCGCGTTATATGCGATCAACATGAACAGTGAGGATCGAGAGATTGAAATCGAGGTCAGTGAAATCGGGGAAGATACAAGACTTCGTGGTCTATTATTCTCACAACTGGTCACAGATCAACGCGGAACGTTTACAATTGAACTATCTGGCGAAAGTGCGAACGCTTACATTGTTGAGGAGTCATCGGTAAATCCGTGGATGATTGGGTTAATCGTTGTCACGATTCCGATTTTCTTGACAGGTTTGGTCATGTGGAAGCGCCGCAAATAAAGATATGACACGCCGAAAGGCACGAAATGAATTCACGGAAGCAGGGGGGAACACCATGCAAATCACAATTAAAGATGTTGCGAAGCACGCGAACGTCGCACCGTCGACGGTATCTCGCGTCATCGCCAACAGTCCAAGAATCAGTCAGAAGACAAAAGAACGGGTCAGAAGCTCGATGGAAGAGCTCGGTTATCATCCGAACATTCATGCGAGAAGTCTTGCCAACCGCTCGACACAGTCAATTGGTCTCGTTATGCCGAGCGCGGCAACAAAGACTCTCCAAAACCCATTCTTCCCAGAGGTATTGCGAGGAATCAGCACGAAGGCGCATCAAAACGGTTATTCACTCTATATGACGACCGGTGTGACAGAAGAAGAGGTATTATCGGGTGTGATCGAGATGGTACAAGGACGCCGTGTCGACGGTGTCATCGTCCTCTATTCACGTGAAGACGACCAAGTCGTCCAATATTTGCGACAGACGAAGTTTCCGTTCGTCGTGGTCGGGAAGCCGTTCGGGGACGCTTCTTCGATTACTTACGTCGATACGGACAACTATTTGGCCGGACGCGAAGTGACGAAGCACCTCTATAATCTAGGTCACCGTCGCATCGCCTTCATCGGGGGATCGGACAAACTCGCCGTGACACAAGACCGCCGGAACGGATACGCGACGGCACTCATGGAAGCGGGCATCCCGGTATGTGAGGACTATATTGCCCGGGCTGAGTTCATGACGAAAGGTGGCGCAAAAGCCGTCCGTGAACTGCTTCAAAATGAAGAGCCACCGACAGCTGTCGTCGTCAGTGATGACATGATGGCACTCGGGGTCATCAGTACCCTCAGCGAAATGGGACTCAAGATTCCTGAAGATGTGGCTGTCGTCAGTTTCAATAACGTCTATATCGCCGAACACTCGAACCCGCCGCTCACTTCGGTCGAGATCAACATTTTCGGTCTCGGCTTTGAGGCGACAAATTGCTTGATTGAACAAATTAGCGATAATGCCCCACCATACGGAAAACGTGTCATCGTTCCACACTATTTGGTCGTCCGCCAATCATGTGGACAAAAAAAGAGTAAAGCGGAGACGCTCGAATCAAATTCTTAATCGTCTAGACGATCTCGCGAGGAGCGAGGTCGTCTTTTGCATATCCTGTTGATTGAAGTCGCCTGAAGTGGGGAACATTTCTCACGAACGGATTGAAATTGAAAGGATGGATTGAGATGAGTGAAAAACGATTTGTCGGAACATACGATACGAAAGAGAGCCTGCTTTCTAAAATGAACGAACTGAATGAAAATGGCTACGATGAAGGAGAACTATATGTCGTGACCGAACAGGAAGACGCTGTCCATGTGCTCAAACATGAGACGAACGTAAACGTGGAAAACGGTGACGCGTCTTGGTTAGACAACCTTCAGGACGATACAAGTCAGGGCAAAGATATGAAATAGGCGCTACACGATTTAGGCATCTCAGATGATGAAGTGGGGCAAGCACATGCACAATTGAAACAAGGTGGATATGTGCTCGTCATCGATGAACCAGATACGGGGTTCAATGATGGTCGGAGCGCTCTATTCGAAGGGCACGAAGCGAATGCGGCGTTCGGTGAGGATGAAGAAAATCAAAAGTGATAATCCATTTAGGCTGTCTCCGTGGGAGGCAGTTTTTTTCTCTAAAAAATGTGACGAAAAAAAGAAAGAAAAAGTTTTATGCAAACGATTGCATTCTCTCTTCAGTTGTGTAAAATGAAAGGTGAGATTAAATACAGCGCTTTCATAGACAAACGGTTGCACGAACTTGTTGTCCATCGAAGGTAGCCTTGTAGAGAAAAAGGAGTGGCAGACAGATGAAACGATTGTTTGCAGTCGATGAATGGAAAGTAACAGAAGAAGGTCTTCACCCGAAAGAAAACCGTCTTGCTGAATCGATCACATCGCTCGGAAACGGGCACATGGGAATGCGAGGAAATTTCGAGGAAGATTACTCGAATGATACGCACCAAGGATTCTATGTGGCGGGCGTCTATTACCCGGACAAAACACGTGTCGGTTGGTGGAAGAACGGATATCCTGAATACTTTGCCAAAGTATTGAATGCGACAAACGTCATCGGTCTACGCGTCGCGATTAATGGGACACCTGTCGATTTGGCGAAATGGGACGTGAAGGACTTTACACGTGAATTGGATATGCAGCGTGGTGTCCTCACGCGAACGTTCACATTGATGAACGGGACAGAAGAGACAAACGTAGAAGTCGTCCGTTTCTTCTCCATCGTCGACAAAGAAGTATTAGCGATTCGTTACAACGTCACACCTGTGAACTATGAAGCGAAAATCGAGTTCACACCATACTTAGACGGCGATGTCGAGAACGAAGATTCGAACTACGATGAGAAGTTCTGGCTCCCGGTCGACCGTGGCATCGAAGAACGCTTCGGTTTCGTGACGACGAAGACGAAAAAACTCGATTGGCACGTTACGGCATCGATGATTGCGGACGTAGAAGGCGCTCGTTGCGAAGTGCTCGAAGCGACAGACCTCTTCGTGGCGAACAAATTCACGGTCAATGTGACTGCTGGCGAGACAGCGACAGCCTATAAATATGTATCTGTCGTGACGAACCGCGACCATGCGATTGAAGACCTTCAATCTGCAGGGATGAAACGCGTCGAAGCGGCGTTTGAAAAGGGCTTTGAGACGCTTCTCACTGAACAGACGGAAGCATGGCTCGCACGTTGGGAAGATGCGGACGTTCGAATCGATGGAGATATCGAAGCGCAACAAGGAATCCGTTTCAACATCTTCAACATGTATCAGACGTATACAGGTGAAGATTCGCGTCTCAATATCGGACCGAAAGGATTCACAGGCGAGAAGTACGGCGGTGCGACGTATTGGGATACGGAAGCCTATTGCCTCCACTTCTACTTGGCGACGACCAAACCAGAGGTCTCATGGAACTTGCTCAAATACCGTCACAATCAATTGCCACAAGCAAAAGAGAACGCTGTGAAGAATGTCGGTATGGAAGGTGCGCTTTACCCGATGGTCACGATGAACGGGGAAGAGTGTCACAACGAGTGGGAAATCACGCATGAAGAGATTCACCGGAACGGTGCAATCGCCCATGCGATCTTCAACTACACGAACTTCACAGGCGATAAGTCTTACCTTGGACAATACGGACTTGAAGTATTGGTCGAGATCTCGCGTTACTGGGCTAGCCGCGTCAACTTTGTGCCACACAAAGACGTGTATATGATCCTAGGCGTCACAGGTCCGAACGAATACGACAATAACGTCAACAACAACTGGTACACGAACTTGATTGCCGCGTGGACGCTCGAGTACACGCAAGAAGTGTATAACTACTTGAAAGAAGCAGAACCTGCACGTCTCGAAGAGCTCGTGTCGACACTTGGCATCACAGACGCTGAACTTGCGAAGTGGGCGGATATCCAAACAAAGATGTACTATCCAAAAGATGACCTCGTGCCAGATGTCTTCATGCAACAGGATGGCTTCATGGATAAAGAGCAGATTTTGGTGAAGGACCTCGATCCGAAACACCTTCCACTTAACCAAAACTGGTCGTGGGATCGCATCCTTCGCTCAAACTTCATCAAACAAGCGGACGTCCTACAAGGACTCTACACGTTCGGTGATCGCTTCACGCTTGAACAGAAACGTGCGAACTTCGATTTCTATGAGCCACGCACGGTTCATGAGTCGAGTTTGTCGCCATGTGTCTATTCGATCATTGCGGCAGAAGTCGGGTATGAGGACAAAGCGGTTGAACTGTATCAACGTTCAGCACGTCTTGACCTCGACAACTACAACAACGATACAGAAGATGGGTTGCACATCACATCGATGGTCGGCTCATGGATGTCCATCGTTCATGGTTTCGCAGGCATGCGCATCCAAGGGGATCACCTTTCGTTCAGCCCGATGATTCCGAAGGACTGGAACGGTTACTCGTTCAACATGCTCTGGCGTGGCCATCACTTGACGGTCACATCATCACGTGAACAAGTGACAATCCAACAAACAGGTGGTACAGATGTAACGCTTCACGTGTATGGAAATGCAGTAACGGTTCCTGCGAATGAATCGATTACAATTGAAACAGTGAAAGCGTGACCAATTGCTTCATACGAACAAGCCGACCTCGGTCGGCTTGTTTTTGTATGAAAAACTTATCGGATTTCCTGCATATTTGCTGTATGCAGCATGAATAATCTATGTTATCTTGATTCTTAGCTATTTTGAGAAAGGGGAGTTGAAGCTTGACGGAAGCCGTTAAAGAACATACACGAATCGGGGTTGTCTCGATCATCGGAGGATTGTTCGTTGCCTTATCCATGACATTATTTTTAATTCCAGCCGGCGTCTATTCGACAGGATTTACGGGCCTTGCCCAAATCTTGACAGCACTACTAGCTGGTACACCGTTTGAACTAGGGGAAGGGCTCTGGTTCTTTATTCTGAACGCACCACTGCTCGTCGTTAGTTATTTTATGCTCGGGCGGAATATGATGATCCATACGCTTGTCAGTGTTGCCTCGGTTACGTTGTTCATTCGTATGCTTCCGCAATCGCAGCTCCTCTCGGACGACCCGTTATTGAACGCCGTGTTCGGCGGTGTGCTTTTGGCGATCGGATCGGGGATTACGATTCGGTACGGTGCCTCGACGGGAGGCTTTGACATCGTCGCGTTGATTCTTGCGAAATTCACGAACAACTCGGTCGGTGTCTACCTCTTCTTGATGAACATGATGATCGCGCTCGCAGCGGGTGCCTTGTTTGGATGGCCGACAGCGCTCTATACGATCGTCTTCTTGTATGTGACGTCAAAAGTTATCGATGAGATTTATACGAATACACAGCGTCAAACACTCTTCATCGTAACGAACCATCCAGATGAAGTGACGAAAGAATTGCATCAACACGTGTTCCGTGGCATCACGCTCATGCCGGCAATCGGCACGTACTCGAAAGTCGAGAAGGCAACGCTCATGATGGTTGCGCAACGACACGAGGTGCGTGAGATCACGCGCATCTGTAAAGATGCAGACCCATCCGTTTGGATCAATATCTTGCCGACAGAGGACGTAGAAGGAACGTTCCGTCGCTAAAAAGTAGACGAATTACAAAAAGCACCGACTTTTCTAGGTCGGTGCTTTCGTTATGCCTTGATGCCAAGTCGCTCTTCTAAGAAGAGGGCGATCCCGTCGTCCATGTTCGAAGCTGTCACTTCATTGGCCACGTTTTTCAGTTGGTCGATGGCATTCCCCATCGCGACACCTGTCCCGACATAGTCGAGCATCTCGAGGTCGTTTTCTTCATCACCGAAAGCGATGATGTGTTTCCGGTCGATGTTCAAGTGTTTCGAGACTTCCTGGAGTCCGAGTGCCTTCGACGTGTTTTTGCTCATGACTTCAATCATGTGCTCCGGCATGCGCCATTGACGGTTCAATACGGCCTCGGCATGAATGTCGTCAAGCTGCGAGCGGACGTGCGCCACGTGGTCTTTTGTCGCGTGAATCAATAGTGACGTCGGCTCATCCTGCAAGTGCGTCAACAAGTTACCAGACGTGACGCTGAGCGCACGTTCTGCATACGGGCTGTAAAACTCTTGCGGGTCTTTTTGGAAATAAACGTGGTCGGTCACTTCGACGACGATGTTATGGGCTTTCGTATCGGCGACCTCTTCTATGATATCGTGTGCGGTTTTGAGTGGAATCGGGCGGTGTGTGACCGCATAATTCGCATCTTTCGGGTGATGCACGAGGGCACCGTTGAAGTTGACGAGCGGAGTCGTCAATCCCATTTGCTCATAGTACATGATTGAATGGCGCTTTGGACGCCCTGTCGCGATCATGACTTCATGGCCAGCTTCACGTGCCGCTTGAAGGGCACGGAGATTTCGTTCACTAATTGTTTTATCATCTCTTAATAACGTTCCATCTAAATCAACTGCGATTAAATAACGTGACATCAGTCATCCTCTTTTCTTCACAATGATGTTTCTACGACCGTATCACATTTTTCGATTCGACGGAAAGAATATACAATCGAAGTCGCATATTCCATTCGAACAATGCTATACTAATGTCGTATGAATTTTTACGAATCATCTGTGAGATGGAGGGGACGTTCAATGCGTTATTTAGTGACATTGATCTGGGCGATTGTGCTCTCAAATACAGCGGTGTTTATCATTTCTGCTGTTGATGGTGTAGAGTTCAACGCGATGCTCGCGACAGGATTTGGCGTGGCCATCACAATCTTCGTTGCACTTCTCGATGTCTTAAACCAAGACATGGGAATCAGCGACGTTGCACAAGAGAAGTAAGCCGTCTACAATCAAACTGACTCGTGCATGAGTCAGTCTTTTTTCTTTATCCAACATAAGAGGAGGATCATGCATATGAAAAACCCTGAAAAACGCGCGAATTTTATCACGTTCGCCATCATCGGAGCGATTATCGTCATCGGAATCGGTCTGTTGTTCTTTTTAAACGGAGCCAATGAAGAAGAGGGCGTCAATGCCGTCACCGCAGACGAATTGCAGCAACAGTTGGACCAGGATGGCGAGGTCGTCGCTTACTTCTGGCAAACAGGCTGTGAATATTGTGAGCAAGTGAAACCGTATGTCGAACCACTCATCGAAGAATACGATGCGGTATCGATCAACTTGGCAGACCATAACGTATGGGAAACATACGGCATCAATGGAACACCGACGATCATTCGATTCGAAGATGGAAAAGAAGTCGGTCGCATTGAAGGTGCGGTCTCTGAACAACAATACGAAACATTCTTTAAAAATGAGGAGGCAAAAGAGGAATGAAGCGTCGTTTCTACCAAACGTTATTTGAGTTGAACGCCTCGCCTTGGATTGCCACACGCTTGAAGCGCTTTGCGGAATCAAGCGTAAGTCGCCACTTGATTCCTTCATTTGCCAAAGTGTATGACATTGCGGTGGAGGAAGCAGCTCAACCGCTTCATGCCTATCCGTCGCTCCATGCGTTCTTCACACGTCATTTGAAACCGGGAGCGCGTACAATCGATGAATCGTCCGAGACACTCGTCTCACCGTGTGACGGAAAGTTATCGGTCATCGAATCGATCTCAGAGGATAGCCGTTTTGAGGTGAAAGGTCAGTCGTATACACTTGCGGAATTACTTGGTTCTCAACAAGAGGCGAGACGTTACGCTGACGGAACGGTCGTCGTCCTGTACCTCAGCCCGCGTGATTATCACCGCGTCCATACGCCTCTCTCGGGTCGCGTGCTCAGTCACTACGAACTCGGGGACCGCTCGGCACCCGTAAACGAGCTTGGATTGACGGAGACGGTGAGACCACTCTCTCGTAACTACCGTCGTGTGACACGCTTTGACAGTCCAGCTGGGACGTATGAGCATATCATGGTCGGTGCCTTGAACGTGAACACGATTGAGTGGACGCTTGAGGGCGATCAAGCGGAGAAAGGGCAAGAGGTCGGATACTTCTCATTCGGTTCGACCGTCGTCCTTTGCTTTGAGAAGGATGCGATTCAAATGGACCATGGAAAAATGGGTCCGGTTCGACTCGGTGACGTCATCGGGACAATCAAAACCAACTAATTTTGTATCAATTTTCTTCCGACCGAACGATAGACTAGTCGTTTGGTCGGTTTTCGTTTACCATAGAAGGGATATCAATACTTGTATAAGTAGTTGAATCGTTTAGCTAATTGGAGGAATTTTACGTGTTTAATCGACTTTATCCGAAACAGTTCGTCGCGACTGTGTTTGACATCGACTTACAAGAATTGAAAGACCGTGGGGTACGCGTCATTTTGACCGACCTTGATAATACACTCGTGGCGTGGGATGTTCCGCATGCGCCTGAGCTTTTATTGATGTGGCTTGAAAAAGTGAAATCATACGGTTTCGATGTGATTGTCGTATCAAATAATAACGAGAACCGTGTACGGACGTTTACGGAGCCGCTTGGACTTCATTATGTCGCTCGTGCCAAGAAGCCATTACCTTCTGGGTTTAAGGCTGCACTCTCGAAATATGGTTATTCGCCGAAAGAAGCCATTTTCTTAGGGGATCAGTTGTTTACAGACGTACTCGGTGCGAATATGGCCGGCATCCATGTCATCCACGTTCAACCGGTCGTTAAAACGGACGGGCTTGTCACGAAATTCAATCGGATGCTTGAGAAGGTTGTCTTTGCGCATATGAAGCGTCGCGGGAAGTATGTATTGATCACGAAAAAAGTGGAAGAGCTTGCTGTCGACGCGCAGCGGGCGAAAGTCGCGGTTGCTGAAAAAATCGGCGAAGCGATGCATCCACATTCCAAAGATTCACATAAAAAAGATGAATAAGACCTCGAACGCACAGGAAGAAGGAGGCTGCCCATGTACGGCGACCAAGGCGTCGGAATTAACGCTTCAGGAGTAGCAGCGAGGTGCTACAGTGAATGAAGAAGGGGAAACCTGAACGGCAGTAAGCACAACTATGGAAGAAACCAAACGATATTGCGCTGGGTGCGGCGTAGCCATCCAAACGGAAGACCCGAACGGGGTCGGCTATGCACCAAAATCGGCACTTGACCGAGAAATCGTCATTTGCCAACGTTGCTTCAAATTGAAGCATTACAACCAAGTTCAAGACGTCGAGTTGTCAGACGATGACTTCTTGCGCATCTTGAACGGAATCAGTTCAAAAGAGGCACTCGTCATCAAGATTGTCGATATTTTCGACTTCAATGGCAGCTGGCTCCCGGGTCTACAACGCTCTGTCGGGTCGAACCCGGTCCTCTTAGTCGGGAACAAGGTTGACTTGTTGCCGAAATCCGTCAACCCGAACCGGATGGCGAACTGGATGAAGGCTGAAGCGAAAGAGCTCGGCTTGAACCCGATTGACGTTCATTTGATCAGTGCGAAAAAAGGACACGGGATCGATGAACTCGCGGAGAAGATTGAATATTACCGTAAAGGCAAAGACGTCTTTGTCGTCGGTTGTACGAATGTCGGGAAATCGACACTCATCAACCAGGTGATCAAGCGTTTCGGTGAAGAGGATGAAGCCATCATCACCGTCAGTCATTTCCCGGGAACGACGCTTGACTTGATCGACATCCCACTTGATGATGATGCGAACTTGTACGATACACCAGGGATCATCAACCGTCATCAAATGGCGCATTACGTCGATGCAAAAGATTTGAAGACGATCACGCCGAAAAAAGAAATCAAACCACATGTGTTCCAATTAAACCCGCAACAGACGCTCTACTTTGGCGGTTTGGCACGCTTGGATTACTTGGAAGGCAATAAACGCTCGTTCGTCATCTATATGTCGAACGAGTTGAAAGCACACCGTACGAAACTCGAACGCGCGGATGAGCTCTATGACCAGCATATTGGGAAAATGCTCAATCCCCCGAACGAGAAGACGCTCGAAATCTTACCACCACTCGTACGCCATGAATTCAGCTTACGAGACGGTGTGAAGACAGACATCGTGTTCAGTGGCCTCGGATGGGTCGCGATTCACGGTAAAGGCGGTCGCATTGCGGCTTGGGCTCCGAAAGGCGTCGCAGTCACGCTCCGCGAGGCGCTCGTATGAATCTGGCTGTCATCGGCCACCCGATTGCTCATTCGCTCTCTCCCCAGCTGCACGAGCAGTGGTTGAGGGCGTCTGGGCTTTTCGGGCGTTATGAGGCTATTGACGCCATGGCGAGCGACTTACCGGCACTGTTTGAAGCGATGCGGGGCGGAGAATGGGACGGATTCAACGTCACTATTCCCTATAAAGAAGCGGTCGTTCGTTATGTCGATGAACTCGATGAGGCAGCGAAACTTGCCGGTGCCGTCAACACAGTGTATAAGCGAGATGGACGCCTTGTCGGAACGAATACGGACGGTGCTGGGCTCGTCCAAGCACTGACACCGTTCACCGATTGGACAGGACAAGTCCTCGTCATCGGTGCGGGTGGGGCTGCGCGTGGAATCGTACAGGCACTACCGACGCGTCGGGTGACGATTGTCAATCGGACAGTCGAACGGGCGAAAGAACTCGCAGATACGTTCAATGTCTCGTATACGACGTTCGAAAAGGTCGATGTCTCGCAATATGAGGTCATCATTCAGACGACTTCTGTCGGCATGGACAAGAGCTCGACACCACTTTCATTAGAAGGACTACGACAAAACACGATCGTTTGTGATATCATATATCGTCCACTTGTCACCCCGATGCTTCGTGAAGCGAAACATCGCGGGGCCATCATTGTGACAGGGGTAGCCATGTTCGTCGGGCAAGGCGCGCTCTCGTTCGAAAAATGGACGGGCGTGAAACCGGACGAAACCATCGGAAAAAAGTTAATCGAAGGATTATTGGAGGAATAATATACTATGCTATCAGGTAAACAAAAACGCTTTTTACGCGCAGAAGCGCACCATCTCTCACCAATCTATCAAGTTGGGAAGAATGGGGTCAGCGAAGCGATGTGTAAAGATATCGTGGACGCACTCGAAAAACGCGAATTGATCAAAGTTCAAGTACTTCAAAACTGCATGGACACACCAAAAGACGTGGCCGGCGAATTATCAGAAGGTACAAAAGCTGAGGTTGTTCAAGTCATTGGTAAAGTCATCGTCTTATACAAAGAGGCGACTGAGAAAGAAAATCGCCAAATCAAACTCCCATGAGCCGCATCGGTTTGATGGGGGGCACGTTCGACCCGCCGCATCTCGGTCATCTGTTGATCGCCGAACAAGCTCGCGAACAACTTGAGCTCGATGAAGTCTGGTTTTTACCGGCTGCGATTCCGCCACACAAGGTCGGCTTCAGCTCGGCAGACCATCGAATCGAGATGACCCGCCGCGCCATTCAAGGTCAGTCAGAGTTCAAATTGAACCTGATTGAGTTTGAGCGGAGTGAGCCGTCCTATACGGTGGAGACGATGAAGCGGTTGATTGAACAGCATCCAGACGATACGTTCTATTTCTTGATCGGAGCGGATTCGCTCGTCGCACTCGAATCGTGGCACGACTATGAGACACTTATCCGTCTCGTTGCATTCGGTGCCGTCGCCCGTCCTGGGACGCGTTACTTGATTCCAGAGAAGGCGGACGTTCGTCCAATCGATATGCCGCAACTTGAGATTTCGTCCACCGATATTCGGGAGCGGGCGAAGCGAGGCAAATCCATCAAATATTTGGTCCCGGCACTCGTCGAGACGTATGTGAAGGAGCATAAGCTGTATGACGTTTGAAGAAGCGCATGAGTTGATTAAACAGACGCTACCAGAAAAACGCTATATCCATACGCTCGGTGTCGTCGAGACGGCAGAGCGGATGGCGGTTCAGTACGGCGAGAACGTCGAAGAGGCTCGTCTAGCAGCAATGCTTCATGACTACGCCAAGTACTTTGACACGGAAGAGATGCGTCAAGTCGTCATCGAAGAGGGACTTGATTCAAGTCTTCTTGAGTACGGGGACGAATTGTTGCATGCGCCGGTCGGTGCGATCTTGCTTGCCCGTCGGTATGAACTCGAGGAAACCGTATTATCGGCGATTCGGAATCATACGACGGGAGAGCCTGGGATGTCTCGTCTCGATCAGATCCTGTTCGTGGCCGATGCCATCGAACCGAATCGGAATTATCCAGGGGTTGATCGCCTGCGAGTAGAGGCAGCGCATTCGCTCGAAGGGGCGGTTGTCGCGACACTGCGCCAAACGATTGAATTTTTATTGAAGAAGTCGGTGCGCATTTTTCCACTGACGATTGAAACGTATAATGATTTTGTGAATACACCTTAGGAGGGTCAATATGACTGCAAGAGAAGAATTAGAATTGATTGTTAAAGCGGCTGACGATAAACGTGCCGAGGAAATCGTTGTACTCGACATGGAAGGGATCTCGCCGATCGCGGATTACTTCGTCATCTGTCACGGGAACTCGGAGAAGCAAGTCGAAGCAATCGCGCGTGAGATCAAAGATGTCGCTGGCGAAAACGACCTACCACTCCACAAGTTTGAAGGAATGGACACGGCACGTTGGGTACTCGCTGACCTCGAGAACGTCGTCGTCCACATCTTCCATCGTGACGACCGTGATTACTACAACCTAGAGAAATTGTGGGCTGACGCACCGCACGTCGAAGTGGAAGTCGGCTAATGGCATACGAAGGATTCGCCTATGTATACGACGAGTTAATGAAAGACGCTCCGTATGATGAGTGGGTCGCTTTCGTGCGTCGTCACGTCCAAGATGGCGCGACACTCGCGGATGTCGGATGTGGGACAGGATCGGCTACGATTCGCCTCGCCGAACATTACGATGTGATGGGGATCGACTTATCGGAGTCGATGCTCGAAGTCGCACAAGAAAAGGCACTCGAAGCAGAAATCGAGTTGCCACTTTGGGAACAAGATATGCGTGAGTTGGAGTTACCGGAACCGGTCGATGCCGTGACGATCCTCTGTGACTCACTCTGCTACCTGCGGGATGAGGCAGATGTGATCGACACGTTCGAATCTGTCTTCAACCAACTCAAACCGGGCGGGCTGTTCATCTTTGATGTCCATGCGCCGAATAAGATGCAGACGCTCTTCAACCAAAAGACGTACGCGTCAAACGGGGAAGATTGCTCGTATATCTGGTTTGCCGACCCGGGAGAGGCACCGCTCTCGGTCGTTCATGATTTGACGTTCTTCGTCGCGCTTGAAGACGGGACGTACGAACGGATCGAAGAGACGCATGAACAACGGACATATGAACCAGGACAGTACATGCAATGGTTGATTGGTGCCGGGTTCCACGTCAAATCGGTCACTTCTGATTTCACCGAACATGCACCGGGAGCGGATGCCGAACGCATCTTCTTCGTTGCCCAAAAATAAGGAAGACCCCATCGTAGATTAGCGATGGGGTCTTCATCTGTATCAGGAGTTTAATACTCGATTTATAAATTCAGCTTTGGCTTCAGTATATTTTTCTCTGTCCTCACGAAATTCAGTCGCTAACTGCTTTTTTAGAAGCCCGTATTCCTTTGCGAGCAAAGGAGAGTCCCGTAACTTGTCTCGAAATTCAATTTGTTCTTCCCACCGTTTTGCTGTGCCTTTCATGAGATGCAAATGAGCAACTCGTTTATCATCTTTCACTTTCACAAAAAATCTGCGCCATGGCTTTCCATCCAATTCAGGTGGTACATAGTGCCAACCATATGCGGTTAAAGTATCAACAATCGCATTCATATTTACAAATGATTCGATTCGAATCATCACATCAATAATGGGTTTTGCAGGTAGACCGGGAACCGCTGTACTACCTATATGTTCTACTCCCTTAATATCAAATTTTGAAAGTACGTCAGACAACTCTCTTGTTTCACGTAGACCATATGTTTCCCATTGCATATTTGCATCTTCTATTTCAATCGCCTCATATGCCCAAACAGGAATAGTTAAGTGATCAGGATTCTCTTCTTTCATGAGTTTGATTCATCTCCTTGAAAGTACTTTCTATGGCGAAGCTAATCTTGAAACGAACAAAAGACCTCATCATAAAAATGTGTTTGAGGTCTTTTGGACGATCATGCTTCGTGGCTAAACTGCCATTGGACACCGAACTGATCTTCGAGCATACCATACGCTTTGCTCCAAAACGTCTCTTGAAGCGGCATCAAGACACGGCCGTTCACCGCTAGCGCTTCGAACTCGCGGTGGATGGCATCGAGGTCGTCCGTGACGACGGCGAGTGTGACGTTGTCCCCGAACGTGACCGGTCCGTCAGGCATCGCATCAGAAAACATGAGCGATGAGCCGTGAATCGATAGTCGGGTATGCAGCACGAGATTGGCCATTTCACTCGGCACCGGTTGACCGTCTGGACCAGGTTGGTCACCGAACGTCATGATGTCTGGAGCGGCATGGTTGAATACGTCCGCATAGAAGTTTACGGCGTCGCGGCAATTCCCATTAAAGTTGAGATACGGATTGATCGGCATAGCAAGTTCCTCCTAGGATTCATAATATACATTGTAGAACGAATGTTCGTAAAAAACAAGTGAGTCCAACTAAATTTGATTGTGTGGTTGAACACGATTGAGAGTTGGGAATAGAGCTTATAGAGAACAAACTAGACGAAAGAAGGCGAAGTAACATGAAGCTCTCGAAAGGGCGTATCCTCGAATTCGGATTCGTCTTGTTCATGGCGGTCATGCTCGTGACATCAATCATTGAAGAATCCTGGTTCGATGCGAGTGTGGCGGGAGCCGGGATCATCTCTGGTCTCATCCCGTTTTTCATTGAGAAGATGTTCAAAACAGAGCTCGATAGCAAGATGAAGGTCGCATATATCCTGTTCTTATTTGCCTCACAGTATTTAGGGTCCATCGTCGGGCTGTACGGGAACGGCTGGTGGGACACATTCCTTCATCTTTTGAGCGGTATCTTTCTCGCATTTTTAGGGTTCGACTTTTTCAGTCGACTCGATGACGACATTCGAACCGAAATTCCGAAACGATTTTTATTCGTCTATATCGTTGTCTTTTCTATGGCTGGAGCGGCGCTTTGGGAAATGTATGAATTTACATCCGACGTTGTCTTAAACACGACGATGCAAGGGAACGGGAACGACGATACGATGGTCGACATCATCGCCGGGTCATTTGGTGGAGTGCTCGCCGCGTTCTTCGTCGTGACGCTCCATCAACGTGAAAAAGCCAAACAAAAGAAACAGGTAAAAAAAAGTTCGTGATTCACGAGCTTTTTATTTGTAATCATTCTAATTTTTTATTAATATCAAGATTGTAATGATTATAAATAATGGGAGGCAATCATATGGATCAACACCGTCAACTAACTACTAACCAAGGCGTACCAATCGGGGATAACGCCAACTCCATCACTGCGGGTCGTCGGGGCCCGACGCTTCTCGAAGACTACCAACTAATTGAGAAATTAGCGCATTTCGATCGTGAACGTGTACCAGAACGCGTCGTTCACGCGAGAGGGGCAGGGGCGCATGGTGTCTTCACTGTAAAAAATAGTATGAAACGATATACAAAAGCGGCATTCTTGCAAGAAGAGGGACAAGAGACGCCTGTGTTTGCGCGTTTCTCGACCGTCATCCACGGCTTAGGTTCACCAGAAACGCTTCGTGATCCACGTGGTTTCGCCGTCAAGTTCTACACAGAAGAAGGAAACTATGACTTCGTCGGAAACAACTTGCCGGTCTTCTTCATCCGTGACGCGATTAAATTCCCGGACGTGATTCACTCGCTCAAACCGGACCCACAAACAAATCTTCAAGACCCAGACCGCTTCTTCGACTTCATGTCGCTCACACCGGAATCAACGAACATGCTCGTGCATCTCTTCAGTGACGAGGGAATCCCAGCATCGTATCGCCACATGCGAGGGTCATCCGTCCATTCCTTCAAGTGGGTGAATGAATTCGGCAACACGGTGTACATAAAGATGCGCTGGGTACCGAAGCAAGGCATTCAAAACTTGTCAATGGAAGAAGCCGCGAAGATTCAGGCGGAAGATTTCAACCACGCGACACGTGACTTGTTCAACGCGATTGAGCAAGGAGACTATCCGGAATGGGATCTATATGTGCAAATTTTAGACCCAGCGGACATGGACAACTTCGACTTTGACCCACTCGATGCGACGAAAGATTGGTTCGAAGACGTCATCCCGTATCAATTGGTCGGAACGATGACGCTCAATAAGAACGTCGACAACTTCTTCGCCGAGACAGAATCTGTCGGCTTCAACCCGGGGGTTCTCGTCCCAGGAATCCAGCCGTCGGAAGACAAGATGCTCCAAGGACGACTCTTCTCGTATTCGGATACGCAGCGTCACCGTATCGGACCGAACTATCTCCAACTTCCGATCAACTGCCCGTTCGCTCAAGTCGCGAACAACCAGCGTGACGGGGCGATGCCGTTCAAGCAACAGACGAGTCCGGTCAACTACGAGCCAAACCGCTATGAAGACGCACCGAAGCCGAACGCGGACTATATTGAAACGCCGCAACCGATTACAGGCGTGACAGGTCGTCAGAAGATTGAGAAGACGAACGACTTCGGTCAGGCCGGAGAAGTGTATCGCCGTTATTCTCAGGAAGAGAAGGACGCGCTAATCCGTAACCTCGTCGCGCATATCAAAGAAGTTCGTCATGAGAAGACGGTTCTCCTCTTGATTTGCAACTTCTATCGTGCGGATCGTGAACTCGGGGAGCGTCTCTCGAACGAGTTGAACGTTGATCTCGCACCATTCTTGAACCAAATGTCGAACTAAGCATGTAACCGCGGTCTTGTGCCGCGGTTTTTTTTTTTTGAATGCAAAAAGACGCTCCTTTCATAGAGGAACGTCTCGTCTATTGTACTTATTCACCGACCATCCCGTCACCGTCTCGGTCGTCCATGTATTGATACAACCAATGATCACGTGTGATCGGCATCTCGAATCCGGCGTTTTTCGCTTCTTTGATCGTCACTTGTCCGTTTCCGTCAACGTCGATATCGGATAAGTCTCGCTCCTCGACCGGTTCCGTCGTCACGTCAGGTGGAGAGTCGTCCGTAAAATCGAGCGATTCGTTCACTTCTTCCGGGTCCTCGTTACCATAGGTATCCGTGACCGTGTTGCCTCGTACGGTATACGTATACTGGTAGCGGGAAGGAATCTGTGTCGTCGTGTTCGGATAGGTAATGATCGCCTCAAAGTCTTTCGCACCGCCAGCCTTTCGAATGACATCTTCCATGAACGCCTGGTCCCCGTAGCGGTTGAGTGCACTGTTTTGTGGTGTGATGTTATAGGCATTCGAGACACCACCGAGCGAATCAGCGATGATATGACCTTCATCGAGATTCGGGTCTTCGACACCCGGAACTTTCGCCTCGTCTGAATAATAGCGACCAGAAGAATTGACGTCTTCGGTCTCATCGTCTTGAAGCGTGATTTCGTCGGCGATAACACGAATCAATTGACCATGCTCGTTCGTGAACGCCCAGTACTCACGGTCGCCGAAGCCGATATCGACGACGACATTCGCTTCCCGTGTTCCGGACTGATCACCGCCATCGACCTCAATTTGTGTATAGCCTTCAAATAAATCTTCTTCCTGTTCAGGTGAAGGCGTCTCGGTTGTCTGTTCTTCTTGTGTCGGTTCCTCTTCGACGGTTTCTTCAGTCGACGTCGGGACGCTCACATCGGTATCCATACAACCGGAGAGGAACAGTACCCCAAGCAGGAATGGAATGTAAAATGGCATTCTTTTCATATATCTCGCTCCTTATTTCGAAGTTACGCTATCGTATTTTCTATGTAGTCTATAATGATAGCATAAGAAAACGAGAAGTGAGCGTCCTCCTTCAAAATGTGCCCGACGGATTCCTCTCATTTGTGGATTCAGAAAGCTTGTGCCAAGATTGAAAAAAAGGGGGAAGAACGTATGAACGAAGTGATTGAGACATTATTGAACCACCGTTCCGTCCGTGACTTTACGGACGAGACATTAACAGATGAACAAATCCGAACCATCGTTGAGAGCGCTCAACGCGCATCGACGTCTAGCTTTATCCAAGCCTATTCCATCATCGGGGTGACCGATGAAGCGAAGAAGAAACGACTTGCCGAGATTGCGGGCAACCAGTCCTATGTCGTCGAGAACGGTCACTTTTTCGTCTTTTGTGCGGATTTGCATCGCCATGAAATGATTGGTGAGCTACAGGAAGCGGAAGTGTCTGCGACGCTTGAGACTGATGAGAAGTTGCTTGTCGCTGTGATTGACGCTGCACTCGCCTCACAAAATGCGGCCGTAGCGGCAGAGTCGATGGGGCTCGGCATCTGTTATATCGGTGGCATTCGGAACGACCTTTTTGCGGTCAAAGAAGTGCTCGAATTGCCGGAACGGGTCATCCCGCTCTTCGGTATGGCCGTCGGTGTACCGGCCTCAGTCGAAGATCAAAAACCACGCTTGCCGTTCCAGCATGTTTATCATGAGAACACGTATGAAGCGAATCCAGAACGTATGAAGCAGTCCCTTTCCGATTACGATGCGTTGATCCACGATTACTATATGGTCCGTGGCTCGAACCCGCGTAAAGACACGTGGACTGGACAGATGGGACGCATGTTGTCAAAATCAACGCGTCTTGACGTCAAAGACTTCTTGAAAGCACAAGGATATTTGAAGCAATAAGATAAACCGCCGACAAATCACTGTCGGCGGTTTTGTTATGTTCAATTTACTTGAGCATTGAGCCAATTCTTATCGATGGCACCGAATTGTTTTGCGATGATCACACCGGATTCATCGAGCACATATGTCGTCGGCATCGCCTGAATCCGGTACGCATCTCCGACTTGACCGTCACGGTCATAGACGACAGTAAACGCATCTTCGTACGGTTCGACGAACGAGATGGCATTGTCCGGGTCACGTTCGCTCGTCGTCGTGTTGACGGCGACAATCGTCACGTCGTCTCGCTCTTTCGCGAACGCCGCCATGTCCGGCATTTCTGCACGACACGGAGGACACCAGGACGCCCAAAAGTTAACGACGACTTGTTGACCGCGTAACGCTGCTAAGTCGAACGTACTCCCGTCAGTTCGTTGTAACTCAAACGATGGGGGAATTTGCCCGATGTTTAGCCCGGTCGATGCCGTCTCTGTCATGATCGTTTGTGTCGCGCGTTCCGGTAGGGCAGCATTCACGATCGCGAGCAAGACGAGAGCACCGATACTCAATTGTATGACTCTTCTTGAAGGACGAGCGACATAGAGCGAAAGCCCGAGCAGGATGAAGGAGATGCCCATCATCCACCATTGAACTTGTCCAACCGCATACGACTGAAACAGCCAGGTACTAGATGCGCCAAGGACGGTCCAAAGGAGGTGTCCTCGAGTCGGTGCATGCATCCAACGCCATGTCATCCCGAATAGTATGAGGATAAGGACAGCACTCCAAAGATGAATCGGCTGGTCGGGTAGAGAGAATATCGTCCCGTATACCGGAACCGCGAGCGTCATCCCGAGCCAGATGAGGAGCCCGCTCAGCATCCAATATCCTAAAAGGTCTCGATCGAGTCGATAGACGAGCCAAAGGACAACAACGGCCGCGATCCATTGAGACCATACCCCTCCTGTAGCATAGAGAGCAAGAGAAATATCACGAGTCGTCAACAGACCGATGAGGATGGCGCTTCCTTTCCAGGCAAGGAATCCATAAAACCATGTACCGATGACGGCTTCACGTTGCTTACTCTTCAGACCGAGGAAACGAAAGATCCCGTAAAGGATACCAAGGCTTACTAAAAAAATGAGTAAATCGACACGAATGTTAAGTGGACCGATAGCGACCACGTCTTTCCCTCCTAAACAAAAGGCGCCCCTCTCGAAGCGGGCGCCATATTCATAGTCAGTATAACATTACTTGATTTGTTGAGCGTTCAAGACAGTCTTCATTGCGCCGTAGCCACCAAGGATATTGTGGATATCTTTGTAGCCGAGCGATTGAAGGACACTTGCAGCCATGCGTGAGCGTACGCCTGATGCACAGTGGACCGCAATCGTTTGATCGGTCGGAAGACCTTCGTGATCACGTGTGAGTTTACCGAGCAAGATGCGCTCTGCCTTTTCGTAATGGCTCGCGTTCCATTCTGTCGCGTTACGAACGTCGAGGACGAAGACGTCACCTTTTTCTGCAGCTTCGATTGCTTCTTCTACCGTCACGTCCGTATACGTTTCCGTCAAGAGTGAAGCGTCGAGCTCTTCGACCGGAACGATGAAGCGAAGACGGTCGAGACCGATTGATTGAAGGTCGGTCTGTACTTGATCGACATCTTCCGCACTTGCGATGAGTGTGATGTCTTTGTCGAAGTTGACGAGCCAGCCAGCCCACGAGACGAACTTGTTGTTGTATGGGATGTTGATTGTCCCAGGTACGTGTCCGTTCGCAAAGTCTTCCCCTTTACGCGTGTCGACGACTTGCGTCTCTTCGACGAGTGTATCAAGGCGATCTGAACCGACAACTTCAGGACGAGCGACGTCTGTCGTCACTTGAATGCCTTCTTTGTTCACTTTCTTCATCATGGCGAAGTAGTTCGGCGGTTCTGGTTGATCCGTCGTCAACTCTTTGATGAAGGCATCTTTGTCCGTCATTTGAAGCGCCCAGTTCGTCGCTTTCTCATAACCGACCGTCGACGTTGGAATCGCGCCGAGCGCTTTCCCGCAAGCACTGCCTGCACCGTGTCCTGGCCAAACTTGAACGAAGTCAGGAAGCGCCATGAATTTCTTGAGTGAATCAAACATTTGTTCCGCGCCGATTGTCGTCGTTCCTTTCACACCGGCTGCTTCTTCAAGAAGGTCGGGGCGACCGATATCTCCGACGAAGACGAAGTCGCCTGTGAAGATACCCATCGGTTGTGTCTGGTTCCGGTCATACAGAAGGAACGAAATGTGTTCTGGTGTGTGACCCGGTGTGTGCATGACTTCAAGTGTCACGTTTCCGATTTTGAACGTGTCGCCTTCTTTGACGAGTTGTGCGTCGATGTCTTTGGCGAACGCATACTTCCAAGAAGCATCGCCTTCATCTGATAAATAAGCTTTCGAACCTGTGCGCTTCGCAAGTTCGAGTGATCCCGATACAAAGTCCGCATGAATGTGTGTCTCAGCTGTTGCGACAATGTTCATGCCTTCTTTTTTCGCTTCTTGAAGATATGGCTCGATGTTACGGGCCGGATCGATGACGATGGCTTCTCCTGTCATTTGGCATCCGACCATATATGAAGCTTGTGCTAATTTCTCATCATAAAAATAACGTAATAGCATGTGGATTTCCCCCTATAAATGAATGTAATGGTTTTATTCGACTTCGCCTTGCCAGCTCATCATCCCACCGTCGACGTTCGTGACATCGAATCCGAGTGAGTCGAGGTAAGCAGATGCGTTCATGCTGCGTCCACCGGCTGCGCAAATGACGTGAATCGGTTTAGAGCGATCGAGCTCATCGACTTTTGCCCCGAATTCAGAAAGTGGTACGTTTTTCGCTTGTTTAATGTGACCTCCAGCATATTCATCAACCTCTCGTACATCGATGAGGTTGAGTGAGTCGTCAGCTTGAAGTAACGCTTCTAATTCAGTAGTCGTAATCGTCTTCATGAGTCTTTGATCTCCTTTTCGTGTTTAAGGTTTTTGGCAACGAGAATGTTTCGTTGGCTTTAATATACCCCCTAAGGTATAATGAGCGCAAGTGAAAAGAATTGGAGGGAAAAACATGAAGAAAATTTCCTTATTTGTTGGGATTTTGGTTGTTATGGTGATTTTTATCTTTGTAATCACATCAGAAAAGGATGAAATCACGAAAATTGATGCTGAAACTCTACAAAACAAATTGGAAAACGAGGAAATAACGCTTCTTGATGTACGTGAAGTATCTGAATACGAGGGGGGGCATATCGAAGGGGCGGTGAACGCACCACTTTCTTCATTAGATGCAAACCAACTGTTGTATCCGAAAGACGAACCAATCTACGTCATTTGTCGAAGCGGTAACCGAAGTGCCCAGGCTGCTAGTCAATTACAGGATGCCGGCTATACGGAAATCTATGACGTATCAGGCGGAATGATGGCTTGGGAATCGGTTAATTAAGTAGAGAATACGAATTAAATGGAGGAGTCAATATGGAGTTCGGGTTTATCATTACAATCTTTCTAATTGGGTTTATCGGGTCGTTCATTTCAGGGATGGTCGGGATTGGTGGGTCGATCATCAAGTATCCGATGTTGTTATACATTCCACCAATCTTAGGATTTGCGGCGTTCAGTGCCCACGAAGTATCAGGAATCAGTGCGATTCAAGTGTTCTTTGCGACAATAGGTGGAATCTATGCCTATCGTAAAGGTGGATACTTAAACAAACAGTTAATCCTCTATATGGGTGTGTCAGTCTTAATCGGAAGCTTCATTGGAGGATACGGGTCGACGATTTTATCGGAGACGATGATCAATGTCGTTTACGCCGTACTCGCGACGATTGCGACGATCATGATGTTCTTACCGAAACCGCAAGTGGACGATATGCCACTTGACCAAGTGCAGTTCAACAAGGTGATCGCGGCCAGTTCAGCTTTCGTCGTCGGGATTGCAGCTGGTATCGTCGGAGCGGCAGGGGCATTCATTCTCATGCCGATTATGCTTGTCGTCTTGCGCATCCCGACGAAGATGGCAATCGCAAGTTCACTCGCCATCACATTCATCTCGTCGATCGGGTCGACGTTCGGTAAAATCATCACCGATCAAATCGTTTGGGGTCCGGCAATCATTATGATTATCGCGAGTCTGATCGCTGCACCAATCGGAGCGAATGTCGGGAAGAATATGAATACAAAAGCGCTTCAATGGATTTTGGCGTTATTGATCTTAGCGAGTACCATCAAAATTTGGAGCGACCTAATCGCATAAAAAATCACGATGCCTCTATCCAGGCATCGTGATTTTTTTGCGTTATTTCGTAATGAAATAATAGAGAAGTCCGAGTCCGATAAACGAGACAGGGAGCAAAATGATGTAGAGCCAAGAAACCATCGACCAGCTCTTCTTTTGGCTGTACGTCGAGCGGTCTTTTCCAAGTCCGACCATGATGGTAAAAATAAGTGCAATCAAACAGACGAGCAATGCTAATCCAATCGTGAGAGCCATATTGTCACATCCTTCTTAAGTGCTGTTACTTTCATCATATCGCATACAGGTGAGAGACTTCTGACAGAATGTTGAATTTGTGTGACAAAGGTGTCTTGAAGTCATCACACATATGAAGACGAACAACAGTCCCTTTCGATTCGTTTGAATCAAAAGGGACCTGTTCTCATTCCGCGAACGTTTTGCTACGGAACATAAATGCCGTGATGAGATAGAAGGCGATGATATGAAGGGCGACATAGAAGATGGAGAAGCCCATCGTAGCATCCATCGCTTTCATGAATTCTGGATTCACATCATAAATAGAAAGGTCTGAATGCAAGAAGACGATCCATTTTGCGAGTTCAGGTTTCCAGGCAACGAGAAGACCCCCAATGATACTTGAGGCGAAGTTCGCGAGCACCGTAAAACCGATGACGACGCCGACTGACTTGAAGACGACCGAGAACATGAGCGTCAAGAAGATGATGAAGATTGGTCCGCTCACACTGATGAGAATAGGGCGAACGACGTCCCATGTGACAGAGCCGTCTAACGTGAGTGAGAACCCGAACGCGACGACTAAAATAAAGACGAATTGGAGCAACATGACGAGAACGGCCATAACGAGTTTTGACAACAAGATGCGGTCTCGGGAATACGGACTCATCAAGAGGTGCTTCAGCGTATCAAATTTCAACTCATTCCCGACCATCTCGGCTGTAAAGACGATGGTAAAGATGCTGAGGAAGGCGATGGCGCCCATCGTTGAGAATTCAAAGAACGACGCAGCTTCCGGTGCCCCATCTCCGCTCGCCAATACGGCATAGACGATGAGGATGATCGCAGTGTACACACCTAAGGCGACGTAAGGTTTAATCGTGCGGCGCCACTTCATCCATTCATTGCTGAGTAATGAACGCATTGTTTGTACCTCCTTCTTTTTTCGTCAATTTCAAGAATTGTTCTTCGAGTGACTCGTGTTTCATGCCGATCTGATAGACGGCGATATCACGCTCAATCAACTGTTTCAATAGGACGGGGATATCCGTCTCTTGACGTGGCACGATGAACGACTCGGCAGACTGTTGAACGATTTTTACATCGTCAAAGGCAAGGGCTGCGACATCGAGCGCATCGTTCATTTGTTCTTTCGCTACTTTACAGAGGATGACGCTATCGGCTTTCGTCTGACCGTCTTCTACTGATTTGATTTGTCCTTGGTCAATGATGGCGAAGCGGTCCGTGATCAGTTCCATCTCACTCAACAAGTGGCTCGAGATGAGGATGGCAATCCCACGATGGTCTGCGAGGTGGCGTAAGTAATTTCGGAGATCAGCAATCCCGGCTGGGTCGAGACCGTTTGTCGGCTCATCAAGGATAAGTACCTTTGGATTATGCAACAAAGCACGGGCGATCCCGAGGCGTTGTTTCATCCCAAGCGAATACTGTTTCACTTTCATATCGAGCTTTCCATCGAGTCCGACGAGCGCACCAAGTGCGTTCAAATCGACTTTCTTTAAGTTCGGAATCAAGTTCATGGCGTGAATCAAATTCTCACGACCGGTCATGTACGGATAGAACGCCGGATTTTCGACAATGGCTCCGATTCGGCTGAGCGCCTCTTGGCGGTTGTTCGCGACGTCATACCCATCGACCGTCACGGTCCCGTGTGTTGCAGGCATGAGACCTGTAATGATTCGAATGGTTGTCGTCTTCCCGGCACCGTTCGGTCCGAGGAAACCGAAGATTTCACCTGGGACGACATCAAAGCTGACATTCGTCAATACCGTTGCTTTTCCCATTTTCTTATGGACATTTTGTACGGATAACATGTGGTCACCTAACTTTCTTTTAAGAGTGATAGTGTTCTTCCTACATCCCCTTCTACGGGCTTGTTTGAAATAAGGTTTCATCTTTTTTTGAAATGTTTGAAACAAATTCGCTGAGACACAATTTATCGATAAGCAAAACTTATCGAAATAGTATGGACGAATTGTGAATTTGTAAGGGTCTTTCTAGCATGAAAGGTGTAGTATGAAGTTGAGCGTAAGAGGCAAGATTTGGTTTTGTTCACTAGGGTAAGAGAAGAGTGAACTGCTTCGGGCTACATGTTAAAATGAAAGCGTTCACAGATTGGACGTTTAGGAATGGATAAGGGGGATTTATTCAATGGGAGAGTCGTCGAATGTTCACGAGAGATCGCAAGCATTTTATGGTCCTAACTTAGGCTACATCATTGAACTGTACGAGCAATATTTGGAAGACCCGTCATCGGTCGATGAGGAGACACGTCGTTACTTCGACGAGAACGGGGCACCAGAATCATCACCGACAGAAGTACCGGTCTCGGGTCCGTCGTTTGACTTAGAGAAAGTCGTTTCGGCGACACGTCTCGTCAACGATATCCGTGCGTTCGGTCATAAGGCGGCGGATATTTATCCGTTGAAAGACCATCCGCGTGAACAGGAATTGTTCGAACTGTCTCGTTATGATTTGACAGAAGAAGATTTAAAACAAATTCCTGCCCGTCTTCTTTCGGACGATGCACCAAAACCAAATGCGAGTGCCCTTGAGTTATTCCGTCACTTGCTTGACGTCTATACAGGGACGGTTGCAATCGAACTCCGTCACCTAGACGATATGGAAGAGAAGAAGTGGATTCGCCGTCAAGTCGAACAAGGCGCATTGAAACAAACCTTCTCAAAAGAAGAAAAAATCGAATTGTTCAAACGTCTAGCTGAGACAGAACTGTTTGAATCATTCCTTCATAAAACGTATGTTGGACAGAAGCGCTTCTCCATCGAAGGATTGGATGCGATGGTGCCGTTACTCGACGCGATGGTCGGGGGACTCATCTCGAGCGGATCTGAACACATCAACATTGGGATGGCACACCGTGGACGTTTGAACGTACTCGCTCACGTACTCGGCAAGCCATACGAGATGATTTTTGCGGAGTTCCAACATGCACCGAATAAAGAATTGATTCCGTCTGAAGGATCAATCGGCATCAACTTTGGTTGGTCAGGCGACGTGAAATATCACCTTGGACTTGACCGCAAAGTCGTCGAACAACAAAGAGAAGTACGTCTCAACTTGGCGAACAACCCGAGTCACCTTGAATTCGTCGGATCTGTCGTCGAAGGGTACACACGTGCCGCACAAGATGATCGTTCTGAAAAAGGATCGGCTGTCCAGCAGGATGATTTGGCAGCTTCGATCTTGATTCATGGAGATGCGGCGTTCCCAGGACAAGGAATTGTCGCGGAGACGCTCAACATGACGAACTTGACGGGTTATCGTACGGGTGGAACGGTTCACGTCATTGCGAACAACACCATCGGTTTCACGACGGACCCGAACGATTCACGTTCGACACGTTACGCGAGTGATATCGCCAAAGGGTATGAAATTCCAGTATTCCACGTGAATGCAGATGACCCTGAAGCATGTGTCGCCGTCGCAAAATTGATCAGTGAATATCGTGCCAAGTTCCATAAAGACATCTTGGTCGATTTGATTGGGTATCGTCGCTACGGTCACAACGAAATGGACGAACCGATGAATACGAACCCGCTTCTTTATAAAGCAATCAAAGGACATCAGTCTGTCCGTCACGTATATGCCGAGCAACTTGAGGCAGAAGGCGTCATGACAAAAGATGAGAAAGCTCAAATCGAACAAAAGATCGAAGAGGCGCTTAAAGCAGCACGCGACCTCGTTCCTTCTGAAGAAGAGGATGCTGACATCGTCTTGCCGGACGCGGTCCATAAAGGATTCCCGAAAGTCGATACGAGCGTGAATCTCGAACTTCTCACGCAATTGAACGAAGAGTTGCTTGACTGGCCGGAAGGATTCGGTGTCTTCCACAAACTTCAAAAAGTACTCGACCGTCGCCGTGACGCTTTCGGTGAAGGTGGGAAAATCGACTGGGGTCATGCGGAAACGCTTGCCTTCGCTTCGATTCTTTCAGACGGTACGCCGGTACGCTTGAGCGGTCAAGATTCGGAGCGCGGAACGTTCGCCCAACGGAACATCATGTTAAACGATGTCGAGTCAGGTAAGAAGTTCTCACCACTTCATCAGCTGTCGACGGCGAAAGCTTCGTTCTCTGTCTACAACAGCCCGCTTTCAGAAGGATCAGTTCTCGGATTTGAATATGGGTATAACGTATTCGCCCAAGACACGCTTGTATTGTGGGAAGCCCAGTACGGTGACTTTGCGAACTCGGCGCAAGTCATGTTCGACCAGTTCATCTCGGCCGGTCGTGCGAAATGGGGTCAAAAATCAGGGCTTGTCATGCTTTTGCCACACGGTTACGAAGGACAAGGACCAGAGCACTCGAGTGCACGGATGGAGCGTTACTTGACGCTTGCCGGTGAGAAAAACTGGACAGTCGCAAACCTTTCGTCTGCGGCACAATATTTCCATATTCTCCGTCGCCAAGCTGAAATGCTTAGCAAGGAAGAGATTCGTCCGATGATCATCATGACACCGAAGAGTCTGCTTCGTCATCCGCTCGCGACGTCACCAATCGAGGCGTTCACGGAAGAGAGCTTCAAACCAATCGTTGAACAGCCAGGTCTCGGTGAGAACGCAGAGAAAGTCGAACGTCTCGTCTTCTGCACAGGGAAGATGGCGATCGACCTCGCGGAAGCGGTCGGCAAGTCAGAAGAGTCACTCGACTTCTTGCACATCATTCGGGTCGAAGAAATCTACCCGTTCCCGGTACGTGAGATTCGTGACGTCATCAGCCGTTATCCGAACGCGCGCGAAATCGTCTGGGTACAAGAAGAACCGAAAAACATGGGGGCTTGGACGTACATCGAGCCTCGCCTTGAAGCGGTCACGACGAACCGACTCGACGTTCGTTATATCGGTCGTCGCCGTCGCTCAAGTCCGGCTGAAGGAAATCCGACAGCCCATAAACAAGAACAAGCACGCATCATCCGTGAAGCACTCTCTCGCGACGTCGTCTCGAGCGGTGCAGGCACGAGCACATACCAAAAAGATCGTAAATAAGTTAAGGGGGAACTCATTGTGGTCGAAATTAAAGTACCTGAATTAGCAGAATCCATTACGGAAGGAACGGTCGCGACATGGCTCAAACAGCCAGGCGACCAAGTCGAAAAAGGGGAAGCCATCGTCGAGCTCGAGACCGATAAAGTCAATATCGAAGTCCCAGCTGACGAAGCGGGTGTGTTAGAAGAACAACTTGCCGGAGAAGGGGATACGGTTCAAGTTGGCGACGTCATCGCACGTCTCGGTTCAGGTTCTGGTGGCGGAACAGCTGTCGCGACGAAGACGAAGACAGAAAACGCGACAGAAACAAAAACAGAAGCGCCGACTGAGAAGAAAACGGAGTCTGTTGAAGAAGGCAAGAAAGTCGAGAAACGCGAAGAACACGTCGCGAGCCCAGGTAAAGGACCAATCGCAACACCTGCTGCCCGTAAACTCGCTCGTGAGAAAGGCATCGACCTCTCGGCCGTTCAAACGAACGATCCGATGGGACGCATCAATGTCCATGACGTTTCAAAACATGAAGACAAACCAGCTGTGAAAGAGCAAAAACCAGCTGCTGCAGCTCCAGCACCACAACCGGCGGCAAGTGGGAAAGAAGAAGAGCGCATCAAGATGACACGTCGTCGTCAAACGATTGCCAACCGTCTCGTAGAAGTGCAACAGACGGCAGCAATGCTCACGACGTTCAACGAAATCGATATGTCGGCGGTCATGGCGCTTCGTAAACGTCGCCAAGAGAAGTTCGTGAAAGACAATGATGTCAAACTCGGCTTCATGTCATTCTTCACGAAAGCAGCGGTCGCGGCTCTTAAGCGCATGCCTTACTTGAACGCTGAAATCCAAGGGAATGAAATCGTCTTGAAGAAGTACTACGATATCGGGATTGCCGTATCGGCGCCAGACGGTCTCGTCGTCCCTGTCGTCCGTGAAGCGGATCGTAAAAACTTTGGTGAAATCGAGAAGGACATTCTTCACCTTGCGGATAAAGCGCGTAACAACAAGCTTGGTTTGAGTGACCTCACTGGTGGTACGTTCACGATCACAAACGGTGGCGTGTTCGGTTCACTTCTTTCAACACCAATCTTGAACGGACCACAAGTTGCTATCCTTGGGATGCACTCGATTCAACTCCGCCCAGTCGCAATCGACGCGGACACGATGGAAAACCGTCCGATGATGTATGTCGCACTCTCATATGACCACCGAATCGTAGATGGTCGTGAGGCTGTGACATTCCTCAAGCACATCAAAGAGATGATTGAAGATCCAGAACAATTGTTGTTCGAAGCATAAGATGTAGAGGAAGTACCCGCTCCGATATCAGGAGGCGGGTACTTTTTTGTTTAAGGTCAAGACAAAAAACCTTTTATTGGAATTTTTAGCAAGGTATATATGTTATCCTTGATGGAGAGAATCAGTAAAAGGGCGTGAATGGTAAATGAAATGGAAAAAATGGTTTCCTTGGAT
Source organism: Exiguobacterium sp. s183 (assembly GCF_018617655.1). Taxonomy (NCBI): domain Bacteria; kingdom Bacillati; phylum Bacillota; class Bacilli; order Caryophanales; genus Exiguobacterium; species Exiguobacterium sp. s183. The sequence goes on along the minus strand of NZ_JACSKN010000003.1, from coordinate 233,233 downwards.
GGGACTTGTTTTAGTAATAGTGATCATTGCTACATATGCATTCTATCAGTATTGGATGGGACCGAATCAAAGTGAGCTCGACCGGGACAATTTGACGGAAGAAGAGTATGAACGAGCGCTTGAATTGATTGACATCATCAAAGAAGAAGACCCGCTCGGACAGCGTCAAAACGTGACGCGCCGGATCGACCCGCAGGAGACGACGGGACTCGTCTTTGACGATGAGAAAAAATTAAACAAAGGGAATCTCGTCGATGCGATGCATCTGATGACGCACCAAAAAATCTTGGCGACAGAAAAAGCGGGTGCCATCCCGATGACGCACGACAATCTGAAAGAGGTCCGCGACTATTTAGAGTTGCTACGGGACAAGAATAAAATCAAGTCCGAAGATTATCGTCAACTCGGTCAAATCATCGAACGATGGGAACAAGCCATCTTTGATGAGATTGACAAAGAACAAGATCTTCTTCTAGAGGAGATGTACGCCGTCATCGGATTTTCGAACGGACTCGCGACACGTGCGGAAGAAGAGTTGTTCATCTTAAACAACTTCGGTGAGGAATACGTATATACGATGGATTTGGAGCCGATGCCCGAAGAGGAAGAGCAGAAGGAAGACGTGAATATGGAAACCGAAGAGTAAGCAAAAAGGAGTTCATCACGAACTCCTTTTCGTATGGGTGCCAGTAATCATTCGAACGACTCATGGAACGAAAGCCGCTTTTTCCCGTTCGCTTTTGACCGATATAAGGCGTCGTCCGCTTGTTCGATGGCGACGTGTGGAGGCTCGGCTGGCGACCAAATCGATGCGCCGATACTTGCCCCGACCTTTACCGACAGGAGACCGAGCATCACAGGGGTTGAGAGCGTATCAATGATGGATGTTCCGATTTCTTGAATATCTTGAATCGAACGTTCATGTCTTGGGAACATGAGAAAGAACTCATCCCCGCTCAAGCGGACCGGATAGATGTCATCGATTGTAAGTGTTTGTAGCCGCCGTGCGACTTCGACTAACAATTCATCGCCGACCGCATGACCGTATGTATCATTTACCGCCTTGAACCCATCGAGGTCGATATAAAAGAAAACGTATGGCTCTTTCGAAGTGTGCAGTTGATTCAACTGCTCACGTAAGGCGACGCGGTTCGAGAGACCGGTCAGCGCATCACGGTTCGCAAGGAGCTCAAAGTGCACCCGTTCCGATTCTGACTCTGTAAGGGATGTGACGAGCGATTCCAGTGCGAATGCGAGTGACTCAATCTCTTTGATTCCGGATTGATGCGGAAATTTATCTACTTTTCCTTGCTCCATGAGCGAAGCCGTTTCAGTAATTCGTTTCAACGGTCTCGTCACGACGGAAGCGAGTAACCAACCGAGAACGGCCGTCACAAGCGATGCGAAGAGACCAATCCATAGAATTCTCGTTTCTAGCGCGTCAACTGGTGCGAAAGCGATGGCTGCCGGTTGACGGACGACGACACGCCAACCGAGTCCAGGATATTCATCATACCCTTCCCCAATCGACATCCCCGTCAGATAGTCCCGTCCATCCTCCCATTCTTTCACGGAAGCTCCTTCCGTAAACGACACGGGGAGCGGTTTTCCGATTAGGTCGTCTGGACCGAGGAGCACCACGTTGTCTCGCTCACTGACGACGAACAAATCCGTATCGTCGACTTGTTCATGGAGCGTCCGATTAAAATGTCCGAGTACTTCTTTTCCCCATGCCCAACTCAAGTGAGTGGCAAGCACCCCTTGAAACGTCCCGTCTTGAAATAAGGGGACACTGATATCGACGAATTGGAGCGGTTCACCCGTCGGATTCGGTAACAGTTCAGCTAAGAGGACCGCCTCGTGAACGTCACCGATAAAAGGTGCTTCTTTCGCTTCGAGATAAACCGGTCGCTCGGCGATGGACGCCTCTTCGAGTATGCCGTTCGTAGAAGCGACGACAGTCCCTTCCGCATCCGTGACACCCATCCAAGAGAATGCCGGAATATTCGATTGGACTTGATTGAGGAGTCGTCGTGTCGCATCCGGGTCTTCTAGGTCGAGCCCTTGTAAAAGTTGGACCTCTTGATAGCGTGACCACATATAAAAGTCGAGTTTGTCCGCCAATTGATGTGATGTCGTAGAAAGACGTTCCCCGATTTCTTGTTCGAGCGAATCAGATGCCCGATGACTGATCAGGGATGTGAGTGCAATCGTTAGTAAAAAGACGAGCGTGGCAATGCTAAGCGCCAAAATGAGTCCGAGGCGCATCGTAAAAGACTTGATCATGCGAGTAAAACCTCCTAAAGCTTGAAATGAAGACAATTATGAAAAACGAGTCGAACACGTGATAGGTGAAAGAGCTTCCGCTATAATGAAAGACGAGTCGAAAAATAAATAGAGGTGAAGAGAATGAAAAAGAATCAATGGTTGGTCATCATGACCGTCGTCGCGGTCGCATTGATTGCATTGGTGTTCGTCTTGCTCAATCAAGATGAGCCGATAACGGCCGACCGAGGCGATCACGTGTCGATCAAGGGACAACCGACACTCGGAGACTCGGACGCGAAAGTATCGGTTGTCGAGTTCGGAGATTATAAATGTCCATCGTGTAAACAGTGGGGCGAAACGATTTATCCGCAACTGAAAGCGGATTATCTCGACAAGGAAGATGTCAGTTTCAGCTATATTAACGTCTTGTTCCACGGACAAGAATCGATTTTGGCATCCCTCGCTTCCGAGTCGGTGTACGAGCAAGATCCTGAATCGTTCTGGAAGTTCCATAAAGCGCTCTATGACGCGCAACCGGCTTCACAACAACACGACAATGCATGGGTGACGGTCGAGAAGTTGAAAGAAATCGCAGGTGAGACGACATCGGTCGACTTGGCAAAACTTGAACAAGACCTTGGCGAAAACTCGACCGTGCTCGAAAAAGTCAGTACGGACGACGGGCTTGTGAAAGAGAACGGTGTTCAATTCACACCTTCAATCATGATTAACGGTGTGATGCTCGAGGACCCGTTCGACTACGAACAAATCCAACAGTTGATCGAGCAGGATCTATAAGATGAAGTCACTTTTCGAAAAGTACGGATTGTATCTCGCTTGGCTCGTCGCGTTGACGGCGACACTCGGGAGTCTCTATTTCAGTGAGATTCGGGAGTTCGTGCCATGTGAGCTTTGCTGGATTCAACGCATCTTTATGTATCCGCTGACGATTATCCTAGGGATTGCCGTCTTCACGGAAGATCGGGCGGTGCGAAAATATGTGTTACCGCTTACTATCATAGGCGGTTTTGTTTCACTTTACCATTACTTGGTACAAAAAGTGCCGGGATTTGCAGAAATTCAGCCTTGTGCACAAGGTGTTCCGTGCAGCGGTCAATACATCAACTGGCTCGGATTCATCACGATTCCGTTCCTCGCATTGACGGCTTTCACGCTCATCACCATCCTCATGTGGAATGTCAAAAAGCGATAAGGAGTTGGAACGTGTGAAGAAATGGTGGATCGGTAGTTTGATAACGATGCTCATCGTCCTAGCAGGATGCGGACAAGAAATCGAGGACCCGCTCAACTGGGAAGTCGAATCGTTTGAATACATGAACCAAGAAGAAGAGATGGTCAGTCTCGACGATTTAAAAGGGAAAGTGTGGATGGCAGACTTCGTCTTCACAAGCTGTGAGACGGTCTGCCCGCCGATGACGTACAACATGACGAAGCTGAATGAAGCGCTCGAAGAAGAGGGCGTCGAAGACGTGCAATTCGTCTCGTTCAGTGTCGACCCGACCGTGGACACTCCGGAGAAGATGAAAGAATTCATGAGCGGTTATGACCTTTCGAAAGCAGATTGGCAGTTCTTGTCGGGCTACTCACAAGACGAAATCGAAACGTTCGCGCAAGAGAATTTTAAAGCGCTCGTCCGGAAGCCTGAAGAAGGTACACAAGTCGACCACGCGACGTATTTCTATTTGGTCGACCAGGAAGGGAAGATCATCAAAGCGTATCCTGGTTTCCAAAACGTCCCGACGGAAGACATCATCAACGACATTAAAATCTTACAAAAATCTTAACTGAAGACCTGCCCCACCAAAGCGGTGGGGGCAGGTCTTTTTGATTGATGAAACCTGCTATACTGGAAGGACTAGATCGATTTCCTTGAAAAGGAGTGGACGGGATGAAAGACGTCTTGATTCGATACATGAAACGGTTTACGGATTTGAATGACGACGAGTGTGAACGGTTAGTAGCGGATGTACCGATTGCCACGTTTCCGAAAGGGACAACTCTATTGCATCAAGGAGACGTCCCGACTAAATGCTATTTCGTACTGAGTGGTTGCATTCGTCAATATAAAGTCGACGAAGACGGGAACGAGCACACTGTCGATTTCATCACGGAAGAACAGAGTATCACCATATTGACGAAACATCATGCAGATGGACGATCACCGTATTCGTTAGCGTGTATAGAAGAATGTTGCCTCGTCGTCGGAGACCTTGCGACAGAGCAGAAACAATACGAGGAGAATCCTGTCCTTGAGACGATGACGCGTGACATGATGCAAGAAGATATGGGAACGATGCGGGATACTTTCGCCTCGTTCATGTCATCCACACCGGAGGAACGGTATCAGGCCATGATGGAGAAGAGACCCGACTTGGTTCACCGGGTCCCACAGTATCAACTGGCGAGCTATCTCGGTATCACACCGGAGTCACTCAGTCGGATCAAGAAGCGGGCGACGCGTCACCTGCGGATTGTCGAGTGATATCATGTCTAGGAAGTATTCTTCCTTTCACGATCAACCATACGGCAAAGGCCAATTCGCCGACGAACATCGGGAGCATGAGGGTGAGCTCAAGTAAAGTTGTCATGCTTTCAAGCGTTTGGAATTGGTAAAGGGCATGAACAATCGTATAACTGAAACCGGCAACGACAAGCAAGATGCCAATCGTTCTTGGAATGAATTGGGTCCGCATCGCAATCCATCCGACTGCGATGAGGTGAAGACCGAACACGATTAAGCCAAGCGACCAAATGGTTTCAAATGACGTGACCGTTTCATACACTTGTCTAGCTGAAGTGGAAGTATCGAGGAGACGCTCGGCTTCTGCGAGACGTAAAACAGCGAGGGCGAGAATGAGCGTATAAAGGTAGCGAAGTGTTCCGATGAGTAATGCGAATGTGGTGTGGAACGGTTTGAAGAAACGATATAGTCCGTAGGCGACAATCAAGTCCAGCACGACAATGATCCCCCAGCCGATGATACCGAAACGGAACAGCGTCGGATGACTGACTAAGTTCTCATATGTTGTCATCGCCTCATTTTCGATGACGAGTGATTGGTAGACGTAGCCTTGCGCGAAAAAGGCGACGAGTGCCATGAGGACGAGTGCGATTCCAGACCAAAGCGCGGCACGCCGTTGTGAACGGACAGTTGAATGGGTCATGAGAAAAACTCCTTTCGAATGATCTTGTCTCCATCATAAAAGGATGGGAGCGGGCTCACATTGACTTAAGTCAAGAACACGCCATTTTTTTTGAAAAATAAGTGAATCTGCATACTAACCGATATCAGATGAAGACATGCACGTTATAATCAATGCAACGAACTTGTAGAAAAGAGGATCTAGATGAAAAAGACGATGTTGCTCTCATTAGTCGGAATGGCGGCTGTCACCGGGACGATTCTGACACAGTACAAACCACTCGGACGAAAACCGAAATCAATTCAATCCCCGAACCAGGTCAACGGGAAATTCCGTAATCAATACGAGACACCGATGAACTTTTCCGCAGAGGACATGGTGTCGATGGCTCGTGACTATCGTGATGTGACGTCGCTTCGTAAGCCGAGTGAACGCCTTCCGATTGTGCCCATCGATTTCGAGGAGAAGACAGGTTCGAGCTTCACGAGAATTTACTGGCTCGGTCATTCGGCGCTCATGGTACAAATGGACGGGAAGACGATGCTCGTCGACCCGATGTTCGGACGCAACCCATCGCCGCTTCCGTTTGCCAAAAATGAGCGTTTCAGTGAAGATTTGCCGTTCGACCTCGAGAACTTGCCTGAAATCGATGTCGTCTTGTTGACGCATGACCATTACGACCATCTCGACTATGGGACGATCCTTGCGATTAAAGACAAGGTCGCCATGTTCATCGTGCCACTCGGTGTAGGGAGTCATTTGAAACGATGGGGTGTCGGTGCTGAGCGAATCGTGGAGAGAGATTGGAACGAGTCGTATACGTTCGGGAATTGGACGTTCGTCTGTACGCCGGCACGTCACTTCTCCGGTCGTTCTCTGACGGATCGCAACAGCACGTTATGGGCGTCATGGGTCGTCCTCGGCGAGACAGATCGTCTCTTCTTCAGCGGGGACAGCGGCTACGCGCCGCACTTCAAGATGATTGGTGAACAGTACGGACCGTTCGATTTCGCCGCACTCGAATGCGGACAATATGACGTGCGCTGGCCAGACGTCCATATGCAGCCGGAAGAGACGGCACAGGCGTTTCACGATTTACGCGCTGACCAAATGATGCCGATTCATTGGGGGGCGTTCACGCTGTCGTTCCACGATTGGTTTGACCCGGCGGAACAGATGGCGTCCCTCTTACCGAAAGAGGTCGTCCTCACTCCGAAGATTGGGGAGCGGATCACACTCGACGGTCGGAATGATACGACGACATGGTGGCGAGAGCTCGAAGACGCAAACAAGCGATGACATCGGTCATCGCTTGTTTTAATTAAGAAGAGATCTTCTCAGCAGAGTCTTCTTCAATATGCAGTTTATGTTTACGTGTATAGACGAGGAACGCTGCGGTCATCGCAATCGAACTGATTCCAAACAAGACGACCATGAGCTGAAGTCCGATCAAATCGAGGAAGAATCCTGTCACGAGAAGGACGATTTGGAAGATAATGCGGTCGAGCATGTTTCGGAACGAGAAGAAGCGCCCGTGATATTCTTTTGGCATCCGTGTCTGGAAAATCGTGACCGCCGTCGGGAAAAAGCAACCGACCGAGAAGCCGAAGAGGACGAACGCCGCAATCGACATGAACGGGATGTCCGCAAAATATAGCATCAGTTGTGCGACACCAATCAAAAACGAGAACGAGAATAAAATCGAGAACGCCGAGAATTTTTCACCAATCCGTTTGATCATGAAGGCACCTGTCATGAAGGCGAGTCCTTCCGCCGTATAAATCCATCCTTTGATCGCGGTCGAATCCTGCAACTCACTGATGTTGATGACGAGCAAGTTGAACCCTCCGATAAAGAGGAGGGGGATGAGCGTCATGACGAGCGTCATGAAGATGACCGGGATTGATTTGATGATTGGGAAGACATCTTTGAAGCCACTCGACGCCTTCGCATCGATCTTTTTCGCCGACGGTGTCTTCGATTCATCTAGCTTTAAGAAGAGCGTCGCGACCGCAAGCAACAGATAGGCGACGAGCGAAAGCGCATAGACGTTACGGAGCGAAATCAGTGTCAACAAGACACCGGCAATCGCCGTCCCGATGACACGTGATAACGTCGAAACGTTCATATGGACGCCGTTCAAGGCGAGAAGTTCCCGTTCTTTCACGATGAGCGGAATCGCTGCCTGTAGGGCAGGGAAGTAAAAAGCCGCCGACCCTTGTAAAATAATTAAAAAGACGACCATCCACACGACCGAATTCGTCTCGATGGCAACGAACATGAAGAGCACGCTGAGCGCTCGGACGATGCTTGAGATGAGCATGATGTTTTTCTTAGAGCCTTGGTCGGTGAGGCGTCCGGCGAGCGGACCGATGGCGACCCCGGCGAGTAACCCGATGGCGAGAATGACCGCCTTCACAAAGTCAGAGGGGACGCGGTCTTGCATGAATTCCAAATTGCCAATGATACCAAGCCATAAACCAAGACCGGCGACGAATTCGCCCATCAAGATGATCCAGACGTTCCGATTTTTCCACATAGATGTAGTCCTCGATTCTTATATGCTAATCACTATTATCAAGTAGTAGGGTGGAGAATACCACAAAAAAGAAGCCGAATGTCGGCTTCTTCATCAATCAAATATCACAGTTGTCGTCGGTGCACGTCGCACCGTTCGAAAGGACTTGGATTGTCGGGTTGTTCTCAGACCAGACTTTTTCGAGCACTTGCGTGAACGCTTCCGTCGGTTGAGCACCAGACACTCCGTATTTGTTGTCGAATACGAAGAACGGAACACCTGTGATGCCAAGGTCGCTTGCGCGCTTCTCTTCGGCACGAACGTCTTCCGTATACACGTCAGTCGTCAAGACGTCACGGACAGCGTCATGGTCAAGACCAACGCTTGTTGCGATTTCAAGCAGGACATCGTGGTTCCCGATATGTTTGGCATCGACAAAGTAAGCTTGAAGCAACGCTTCCGACAATTCTTTTTCTTTCCCGACCGTCTTCGCATAATGCGTCAAACGATGCGAGTCGAGCGTACCCGTGACGACCATGTTCTCAAAGTCGTAATCGAGTCCGACTTCGCGGGCTTGAGCCGCGACTTGTGCCGTCGTTCCTTTTGCTTGCTCAATCGGCATACGATATTTCGTTGCGAGTGCCTCATAAATGGTGCGTGAATCGTTCGTCGGCGCGTTCGGGTCGAGCTCGAAACTCTTGAATTCGACTTCCACTTGGTCTGCCTGTGGGAACTGTTCGAGCGCCTCTTCTAGACGACGCTTCCCGATATAACAAAACGGGCAGACATAATCTGACCATACTTCAATTTTCATCATGAATCCCTCCTGTCCTTAGTGTAGGAAATCTTGAATTCAAAGTACAGGAAACGGCTCACAAAAAAAGTCCTCCACGAGGAGGACTTAAAAGACGTACCAGAAGACGCAGACGAAGTGGGCAAAGCTTCCGAACAAAATGAACAAATGGAACACTTCATGGAATCCCCATCCCCGCCAATTGACGAATTTTGGCTTGAACCCGTAGATGAGCCCACCAATCGTATACATGACGCCCCCGAGGACGAGCCAGAAGATGCCGGCGTTACCAATCACGTCATGGAGCGGTCCGATAAAGAAGACGGACAGCCAGCCCATCCCGATGTAGAGCGCGGTCGATAAGAAACGTGGGGCATGGAACCAGACGAGTTTGAAGACGATGCCGAACAAGGCGAGTGCGTGTACGGTACCGAAGAGGACCCAGCGTGTCGGTCCCTCGAGCGCGAGTAGCGTGAGCGGCGCATATGTACCCGCAATCAATGCGTAAATCATCGCATGGTCGATTCTCCGGAAGAAGGCGATGACGTTCGGTGAGGCGATGATGCTATGGTAAAGACCTGACGATAAGTAAAGAAAGACGAGGCTGATCCCGAATAAAATCGCAGCCATAATCGCAAGGGGCGAGCCGAGTAGTGAAGCTTTGACGACCATCGCAATCAGCGCAATGAAAGCGAGTACCGCGCCAGCGAGATGCGTTAGCGCGTTGATCGGTTCACGGAAAATCGAATTCATGTAAAACACTCCTTATCACATCATGTAGTATCGATAACTACATGATATACTGAAGAGGAACAAACAGCAAGGTGTACCTTTCGACAAATGAGAGTTTTCTTTATACTTGAAGGTGAGGTGAGACGGATGAAAGCGAAGAATATTACCGAAACGGAAGGGACGCTCCCGAGGGACGTATTGCCGACTGTCGATTTATACATGGACCAGGTCATCCAATTGTTCGAGCAACATTATGGGAAGATGAAGCGGGACGAGGATGAGACGATTTTGACGAAGACGATGATCAACAACTACGCCAAGGGCAAGTTGTTCCATCCTGTCAAAAATAAAAAGTATACGAACGAACATCTGATGTTACTCAGTTTGATCTATGAGATGAAAGGTCTCCTGTCAATCAATGACATCAAAGAGACGCTCCGACCGTTGAACGAGTCAGACGAGACGTTCTCACTCGAGGACTTTTATGAAGCGTATCAAACGCAAAAAGTGAAGAATTTAGAAGCGTTTGAAACTCAGGCGGACACGCTGTTACATGCATCGGTCGAAAAAGAGAACGGTGTGCAGCGAACGCTCGCCATTGCATCTGCCGTGCACATGAGCCACTTGTATCAACGATTGGCCGAGCAGTTGATTGATGAGGAATAAAATGTCCCCCAGACCTTCAATAGCGTCTGGGGGACATTTTATTTGGACCGTTCTTGTTCCATACGTTCGCCTTTAGCATAGATCTTCATCACCATGAGTGGTGCGCTATAGCTGATGAACACAAGAAACACGAGGACCCATATTAGTTGTGGATGATCTAGGATGCGATTATACAAAAAGATCAAGCCTGACATGACAGTAACATGGACGAACGGATGAATCTGTTTAACTAAATCAGGCGAGAATTCTCCCTCCTCTAAGCGTCTCGGGGCGTAGCCCGGCGTAGGTGGGAGATGAATCGCCCGGTCCAACAGTTTGCTCTCCCTGTGACAGATGTAGCGAACAAAAGTTCGTCATTCCGTCAGATTCTCCCTCCCCCTCCGCGGGTATCGGATGAGGAAGATGATTCACAATCTTCTGGAGGGAGGAGGGACGGACATGCTGAAAGGCTACACATACAGGCTCCACCCGACGCCGGCACAGGTCGAGTTCCTCATCAAGACGATCGGCTGCGCCCGGTTCATCTACAACAAGCTGCTCGAGGACCGCATCGCCATCCGCGAGGAGGCGAAGGCGGGGAGCGGAACGAGACGGAAACCGGCGACACCCGCCTCCTACAAGCCCCTGTTCCCGTTCCTCGCCGAGGCGGACAGCCTCGCGCTCGCGAACGCGAAACTGAACCTCGACACCGCGTTCGCGAAGTTCTTCGCCGGGACGGCCGGCTTCCCGAACTTCAAATCGAGACGGCGGTCGCGCGCCTCCTACACGACGAACAACCAGCATGGCACGATCCGCATCGAGGCGGGCAAGGTCCGTCTGCTAAAGGTCGGGTTCGTGCGGTTCAGCCAACATCGCCCGTTCGAGGGCGTCATCCGTTCAGCGACGGTCTCGATGACCAAGACAGGCAAGTTCTTCATCTCCATCCTCGTCGAACAGGACGATGCACCATGGATCCCAGCCAAGAACAAGGTCGGGATCGATCTCGGCCTAAAACATTTCGCCGTCATGACGAACGACGCGATGGTCTCGGAGAAGATCGACAACCCTCGCTTCCTCCGACAATCCGAAGCGAAGGTCAACAAGGCGCAACGGGCGCTGTCGCGAAAGAAGATCGGGAGCAAGAATCGTGAAAAAGCCAAATTACTTCTGGCCAAGAAACACGAAAAGATTGCCAACCAACGCAAGGACTTCCTTCACAAGCTGTCGAGACGGATCGTTGACGAGAACCAAGTCATCGTCGTGGAGACATTGAAGTCGAAGGACATGATGCAAAACCATAAGCTCGCCAAGTCCATCGGGGACGTCAGTTGGTACGAGTTCGTCCGTCAACTCGAATACAAATCAAACTTCTACGGACGGACGCTCATCAAGGCGGATCAATGGTTCGCATCGACGCAGATCTGTTCTTCTTGTGGCGAGAAAGGTCAGAGGCAGACGATGAATGTCCGTGAATGGACGTGTGCCTGTGGCGCGCATCATGACCGTGACATCAACGCGAGCCTCAACCTATTGAGGCTGGCCGACTGACAATCCTTCAGGGCAGGGACTGCCCGACGAGCTTGGTCAACAACCGTGGCTAGTAAAAGTACGGTCTTCCCAAGAAGCTCCCCTTCAATTTGCGAAGCAAATAAGTGGCGAGTAGTTCACATAAGAGTTGAAGTGCGCTGCTTACGAATACAGTGAATAGCACAAACATGAACAATCCAAACAGAATCAAGATCCACATAAGGTCCATCTGGTCACCATCCATCAGTTATTGATGTACTTCTCGTATACCGCTCCGAAGTCTTTACGGTTCCATTCATGATAGTGACGTTGTAGCCAATCGAACGATTGCTCGTTCAATTCCTTGAACGTGTTCGGTACGTTCATGTCGCCTTCGCGGAGCCCGCTCAAAATCGACACCGAGTGTGTGAGCGACGTGTTCGCATACTCCATCATACGACGACCTTCCCGTTGAATCTCCTCGATTGCGAGAAGTGCCTTATACAAATCTTTCACATGTTCGATTTGCTTTTTGTTGATATCAATCGAGTAAGGTTTGTCGCCGATTGTGAATTTGACTTCGACATCGAGGTCGACCGTACCCGCCGTCTCAAACATGACATGCTTGATCGGATAATGGGCATACGGATAACGATAGAGGACGCGTTTCGAACTGATGGCGCTCGTTCCATCAAGGTGGATCATCGACAAGTTGGTGAAACAATACTCATCTGATTTTGACTTGATCAAGAAATAAATCTTTTCATTGTCCTCGTGAAGGACGTAATCATCCGCATCTGCCTTATCGAAGTCGGACGGATCGATCACCTCACCGATGTCGCTGAAGCCAGTCAAATCAGAAGCCAGTTTTTTGAACATGTCATTCACTCCTTAGTAATGGATTTTATGCATTTCTTTCGGGTCGGAGCCGGTCCGCTCATCACGGTTGAGCGCATCGATGGCCGCCATCTCTTCTTTCGTCAACGTGAAGTCGAATACCTGTATATTCTCTTTGATTCGACTCGGTGTCACCGATTTCGGGATGACGGCGACCCCGTTTTGTAAGTGCCAGCGCAAGATGACTTGAGCCGGTGACTTGCCGTGACGGTTCGCAATTTCGACAATCGTGTCGTCTTCGAGCGCTTCGCGTCCTTTCATGAGTGGACTCCATGCCTGAATCTGAATGTCATATCGTTTGCAGAAAGCAATCAATTCCTTTTGAGACAAATACGGATGGATCTCGACTTGGTTCACGGCCGGGACGATTGAGCACGACTGAATGATTTGTTCTAAATGCTCGACTTCAAAGTTCGAGACGCCGATTGCGCGGACACGTCCTTCTTCGTATAACTGTTCGAGTGCCTTATACGTTTCGACGAACTTCCCGAAACGGGGCATCGGCCAGTGGATGAGGAACAAATCGACATACTCAAGACCGAGTCGGTCAAGACTATCCTGAAACGCTTGGAGCGCCTCATCGAATCCGTGGAACTCATTCCAAAGCTTCGTCGTCACAAACACATCCTCCCGAGAAATGCCTGCTTCACGAAGCGCTTGCCCGACACTTTCTTCGTTTTGATAAATCGCGGCTGTATCAATTAAACGATAATCCGCTTCGAGCGCAGCTTTGACCGTATCGACCGTCACTGCGCCGTCTTCCACCTTATACACACCGAGCCCGAGCATCGGCATCTTGACGTCATTATTCAACGTCGTCCATTCCATAACAAATCCCTCCCTCTCGTCTTTAACGTTACCGAAAATTTGGATGAAGGGAAAGGAAAAACTACAGGCGGATGCTTTCCCCATGTGATTTGATCACAATTTGGTCACGGTCCAGTTTTGCGGCCGCGACGAGACGGTGATACGGCTCCTCGACCGGCTCATAAGAGAGGACGAACGTGTCCCAATGCATCGGGAAGAAGCGTTTCGCCCCGCTCTCTTTGTACATCATCCAAGCCTGTTCGGGGGTACAGTGCGCCTCTTGGAACGAGTCCGGTTGATAAGCGCCGATTGGGAAGAACGCGAGGTCAATCGGTTCACGGTCGGCGAGCCCTTTGAAGGAGTCGGTGTATGCCGTGTCTCCCGCAAACAGCATTCGGATCCCTTTGTATTTTAATAGATAGCCGTTATAGCCCATATGTTTGTCCCATGGGAAACGGTTGCCCCAATGTTTGACAGGGATGGCCCGGACATCAAGCCCGTTCGCCAAGGTCACTTTGTCATGCGGATGTAGCTCGAGCGTCTGCAGACTCAGGTATCGACGGAGCAGGCGACTCGTCCCTGGAGCGGAGACGACGATCGTCTCGCGGGTGATGAGTCGTTTTAAACTTTTATGGTCAAAGTGGTCCATATGGGCGTGACTGAGCAAGATGACGTCAACCGGTCCGACATCCTCGATGGAGAGGGCGGGGGCCGTGTGACGTTTCATGCCGATTGTCAGTGGTCCTAAATGGACACCGATTCGTTTGGAGAAGACGGGGTCCGTCAAAATTTTGAGTCCATACCAATGGATGAGGACGGTCGAATGCCCAATCCACGTCGCTTGCACATGCGTCTCATCGATGGTTGTCAGTTCTGGACGTTCCGGCCATTTAAAACGTGGGCGGGGGAGCCGTCGTTTGAATCGTGTATAAAGAAACGTTCCGACGCTCGCCAAGACGGCACTCGGAACGAGGATGCGTCGACGCATCATGCCTCACCTCACTGTTCGAATATACTGTCATCATAACGCGGGGAAGCGTACATCGCATCCGCCTAAAGGAGTAGAAAAAATGGGAGATTGTGGGGTGCGCTCTTGCGAATCCGCTTTCAATTTGATAAGGTGGCAGTAACTTAGGAAAGAGAGGTACACCGTGCCATGAAAAAAACACGTTCACTCCAACGATGAGACGAATCATCACTGTTCGCTTGAACAGTCACGGGTGAAGTGTGTCCATTTTTCAAGTGCGGGAAGCGTCCTCTTTTCCTCTTTGAACGGATTCCTTCACACCATCGCCTTTTGAGCGGATGGTGTTTTTTGTTTCATCGCGTATCGGAAAAATGAGCGAGGTGAAACAGATGTTAGCTATGAAACAAGTCCGGTTCGATTACGACCGGAAACCATTATTTGAAGCGGTCTCGTTTGAGGTCGTAGCCGGAGAACGCGCTGTGTTATTCGGGTTGAATGGAAGTGGGAAGACGACACTCTTCCGACTCGTGATAGGGGAATTGACGCCACAAGCCGGGGCGATCGAATGTCAAGGTGAAGTTGGGCTCGTCCGACAGACGATTGAATCCGAAGATATGTCACTACTCGAGTGGGTGATGCGGAGCGAACCTGAACGGTACGCCCTCTACGAAGAGGTGTCGTCTGGTGATGAGATGCGAGTCATGCGTTCCTATGAACGAGCGCTCGCACTCGATGTGTATAACTTGGAGCAAGAGGCAATCAAAGCGTTGACCCGACTCGGGTTGGACGGTCAACTTGACCAAAACATCAACGATTTGAGCGGGGGAGAGAAGACACGGGCACAACTCTCAACGTTGACGATGAAGCGGGTCGACGTCGTCCTACTCGACGAGCCGACGAACCATCTGGATGTCGAGTCGATTGACTGGCTCACGAAATGGCTGAATCGATTCGACGGAACGGTGCTGATCATCTCCCACGACCGTCAATTGATGGATGATGTCGCGACGGTCATCCTCGAACTGTCGGATGGGGAAGTCACCAGATATCCGGGGAACTATACGGCGTATCGACGTCAAAAAGAGGACGAACGCCTGCGTGACGAGCGAGCCCATGCCCGCTACGTGAGCCGCAAAACAGAATTGCTCGATATGATTGCCCAATACAAAGGCTGGCACTTGAAGGCGAAAGCGACAGCCAGTGTCCGCAGTCCGGGTGCGCAAAAAGGAGCGGCCAATCTCGCTGTCAAAATGAAGGCAAGGGAACAGAAGTTAAAACAGCTAGAAGATAACCGTCCACGAAAGCCGAAAGAAGAGAAGACCATCTCCGTCCAATTTGCGGCAGATGAGCTCGAAGCGAAGACATGGCTGACGTGTGAAGAGGTGACGTTTGGATACCACGAACCGTTCTATGAACCGATTTCCTTCTCGATTCAAAAAGGAGAACGTCTCTCCATCATCGGACCGAACGGAAGCGGAAAGACGACGTTGTTGAATGTACTGATTGGTGAAAGAACGCCGCTTTCTGGTGTGATCAAGCGGCATCCTCGTCTGAAGATTGGGTATTTCTCGCAAACGCTCGAACGTTTACCGAAGACGGGGACACTGCTCGATGCGTTACTTGCCCAGAGTGACATCGGAGAGACAGAGGCTCGGACACTGCTCGCTCACTTTTTGTTCCGTCGGGATGAGGTGCATCGACCGATCAATGAGGCGAGTATGGGCGAGAAGTGTCGGATTGCCTTCTTGATTCTCTATTTCTCCGATGCGCATCTGTTGGCACTCGACGAACCGACGAACTATTTAGATGTGGCGACACGGGAACAAATCGAGACGGCGTTGTCCGTGTACCCGGGTGGATTGCTTCTCATTACGCATGACCGTTATTTTCATCGTTTGACCTCGCGGACGATCGAGCTCGGTAAAACGATTCGTATTCGTGAGAATATGGAGAACGATGAACCCGTCGATGTCGAGCAGATGATGCAAACGATGGACGAATTGACAAAACACGACTTGAAATTTTTTGATGAGGCAGGAAACCTCCTACCATTTGACGAAACGAGTGGAATGAATCGAATCGAGTAGGAGTGAAGAACATGAATGGAGGAAGATTGTCGCGCGCAACGACACGAAAGCGTAAACGAGTGTTCCGGGTGACGACGACGGTAGCCTTGGTCCTCGCTTTAGTCGGGATCATCGCGTTCGCGGCACTGATCGACAAAAAAGAAAAGTCTGCTTTACCGAAATCAGATGAGATTGCGACCGAGATGGTCGATTCCGAGTCGGAACAGCCGACCGATACCAAAACCGAGTCTGCAGATACAATCTATATCGGGCAACCGTATACGAAAGTCTATGCAGATGACCGTGTCGCAGTCGTCTATGAGGCCGACCTCGGTGATCGTTTCGAACGTTTGGAGACGGTCAGTGGCTTCGTGAAAGTACAGTTGAATGAGCGTATGACGGGGTGGGTCACGGAAGAAAGTGTGACGACGGAAGCACCGGCCTTGTCGGACGATGACGTGATTGCCGCATGGCAACAAGTCGTCCCGAGCGCTTCGGAGACCGTCCTTGATTGGATTGGCAAAGATGTGGCGACCGTGCGCGCCGAACTCGGTAGCCCGACTGCCGTTCAGCGTGACCAAGTGAACGAATATCATTTCTATGATGGATTCTTCTTGATGGTACGGGACCAAAAAGTGCGTGCCATCGATTGGGACCGTCAGGCAGTCGCGACGCCTGATGTGACACCAACGAACGAACAAGCAACTGGGATTTGGTACGAAGGGGAGACGGTTCAGTTGAAGTTGTTCCCATACAGCGGTGTGATGCGCGTGCGTCTCGAGCACAAGTGAGACAAGACGGGAGAGAAATCTCCCGTTTTTTATGATGTTTCATTCAAATGTACGTTTGAATGTTTAGGGAAAATGGAATAAGATAAGAAGTAGAAGGAGGCGTCAGTTATGGGACATCATCATGATCACGACCATCACCATCATCATTCCACGAATCAGCGTGCGCTGTTCCTCGCTTTTCTGTTGATTGCGACGTTCATGGTCGTCGAGGTCATCGGCGGACTATGGACGAACAGTTTGGCACTCTTATCCGATGCGGGTCATATGCTCGGAGATGCAGCAGCTTTAGGACTCAGTTTCCTAGCCGTTCGATTCGGGGCGAAGGCGGCGACACCGAACCGTACGTTTGGATATCGACGCTTTGAAATTTTAGCGGCATTCATTAACGGGCTGACCTTACTCGTCATCTCGATTTATATCTTATTCGAGGCATATCAGCGATTGAGTGCTCCACCAGAAATTTTGAGTGGGGGAATGCTCGTGGTCGCCATCATTGGACTACTCGTCAATATCCTCGCCGCTTGGATTTTGATGCGCGGAGAGAAAGATAATTTGAACGTGAAGAGTGCGTTGCTTCACGTGTTCGGAGACTTACTCGGATCGGTCGGTGCCATCACGGCAGCACTCTTGATTATGTTGTTCGGATGGACGTGGGCGGACCCGGTCGCGAGTGCGTTTGTCGCCATTCTCATCTTGATTAGCGGTTATCGCGTGACGCGCGATGCGATTCACATCCTGATGGAAGGGTCACCGGAACAAATCGATGTCCGGGCGATGCAAGCAGAGATTGCCACAGTCGAAGGGGTGAAAGAAGTACACGACCTGCATGTCTGGTCAATCTCATCGAGTGAGCATGCGGCGACGTGCCATGTGTTGATCGGAGAAGACACGGACGACCAGGTCGTGTTACGTCAAGTGACGGAACGGATTCGTAAATATGGGACGTTCGAGCGCTCAACGGTGCAAGTCGAACGTGAGCGACAATGTTGCGAGGAACGAATCATTTGGTAAAAAAAGTGGTGTCAGTTTTCACTGACACCACTTTTTTATGGTTTCAAGACCACCTTAACGCAGTCATCTAAATGTTCGTTAAATAAGTGATAGGCGTTAGCGGCTTCCTCAAGGGAGAGGCGATGCGTAATGATGTCGGTCGGATCAAACTTTTTATCCACAATCATCTGAAACAGCTCGGGCATGTAGTGAATCACAGGTGCTTGACCAGTTTTTAAAGTGACGTTACGAGTGAAAAAGTCCCCCATCGGAAATTGGTTATAATTCATTGGGTAAACGCCCGTGAGTTGGACGACCCCGAATTTACGAACAGCTTCTTTCGCTACTTTGATTGCGCTAAGTGTTCCACCTTGAATCATAAGTTTTTGTTCTATTTTTTCAATAGGAGATTTTTTTCCGTCAATTCCCACACAGTCGACAACTACATCTGCTCCGCCACCAGTTATTTCATAAATATATTTCCCTGTTTCCGTCGGGTTTTTTAAGAGAACCGTTTCTACTTTGTTTGAGAGTTTGGCCCGATTTAATCGATAAAGTTCAGGGTCCACAGCAATAACCCGCTTGGCACCACGTACCCAGGCCAATTTTTGTGTCATTAACCCGACAGGACCGGAACCAAGGACGACCACAGTGTCACCTGCTTTCATACCGGCATTATCTAGACTCCACCAAGCGGTAGGAATTACGTCAGATAAAAAGAGAAGCGCTTCATCTTCAAGTTCACACGATTCAGGAATAACAAGTGGCATAAAATTGCCGTAAGGAACCTTTAAAAATTCTGCTTGTCCGCCAGGGTGATCACCGAATTGCTCAGTATATCCGAACAGGCCACCAGCATCTGTATGTGGAGCGTGATTAGAATTATCGCACTGGCTCTCCATCTCATTCGTACAATAAAAACAGTGACCACAAGATACGTTAAATGGAAGTACGACTCGATCGCCTTTTTTGACCTTTGTTACATCAGGTCCGGTTTCTTCGACAATCCCCATCGGTTCATGACCTATGATGAATCCGTGGCGAGTAGGCATATTCCCTTGGTAGATATGAAGGTCTGATCCACAAATAGCCGTAGAAGTAATCTTTACAATAATTTCTTCACGGTTTTCGATCTCAGGATCTTTCACATCTTTTACTTGAATCTTCTTAGCTCCTTGATATGTTACGGCGCGCATATTTAACATCTCCTTCTTTTACAAAGACGGGTTGATGACAACAAAGTGTCTTTACCCTTCTTTAAAAAAAGTGAAGCAATATGCAAAAAATTCTAGGACTTATTTTTTTCCGTGCACATCAATTACCACAATCTCTGGTGGGTTGTAGATGCGAGGCACGTTAAAGCTATAATTGAATCCCCGTCCGATCACGTGGGTGAACGTTTCGTGTTCATAAAGACCGCCCGCGTATTTCGGGAAAAATCCTTGGTCAGGGGCGAATAAACCGTTCAATAAATATGGGATCCTCACTTGTCCGCCGTGGGCATGACCGGACAAGACGAGGTCGAACGGTAAGTCGGCATACGTGTCGACCATTTCGGCTCGATGGGAAAGGAGCAGGTTGAACGTGTTGGTTGAATCAAAATCTTGCATTGCTGTCGTGACGTCCGTTTCCCAACTTCCGTAAATATTTTCGGCATACGTTCGTAACGGATCTTCTAATCCACCGATGACGAGTTCGATTCCATTGACGGTGATCGGTTCCCATTCGTTTTCGAGAACGGTCACGCCAAGAGAACGGAATACGTTTTTGGCATCATGACGAATGTAGTCGTCAGAGTCATCGATTTCGTGGTTGCCGGTCACGAAATACATCGGCGCAATCCCGGCGAGTCCTTCGACGAGTTCGAAAGCAGGTTCGGGGGAACGATAGCGATCAATCAGGTCACCAGGCATGACGATCAGGTCCGGTTTTTGCGCACGGACTTGATCGATTAAAATCGATTGTTTATAGCCGTACGAGGCGCTATGTAGATCAGAAAGGAGCACGATGCGAAGCGATTCGTCAGCAGACAGCTTTTCAGATATCACCTCATACGTTTGGACGGTCAGCCCATTATACGTCGCCGTGAACAGCAAGAAACCGAGTGCGATCAACACAAAAGTTGATTTACGTTTTTTCATCAGTGCTCCCTCCTTTCTTAATTGTGTCTCTATCTTACTCCGATAGGCAGGGTTAAGCAAAAAAATCCCGCTCCTGAAGAGCGGGATGGATGATTATGCTGCTTTGGCTGTCAATTTCACATCGACATTGCCGCGCGTCGCTTTTGAATAAGGGCACACTTGGTGTGCTTCTTCAACGAGGCGTTCTGCTGTCGCTTGGTCGACACCTTTGATTTCGACTTCAAGCTCGACTGAAATGAAGAACCCTTCATCGTTTTGGTTCAATGTGACATGACCTGTGACGCTCGATCCGTCTGTTTTCACACGTTCTTTCCCGATGATGAGGTTGAGAGCACTACCGAAGCAAGCCGCATATCCCGCTGCGAAAAGTTGTTCTGGGTTTGTCGCACCGTCGACGTGTTTCGCGCCTGGCATTGAGACGTCCATGTCAATGACACCGTCTGTCGATTTCACATGACCTTCGCGGCCACCGATTGCAGTTGCTGATGCTGTGAATAGTGATTTCATGATTCAATTCCTCCATTTCATTTTAAACAATTAAGTTGTGCACAATTTAAATTATAGAGCAGTCAAAAAGTTTCGCAAGTGATATGCTTGGCTAAAGAAGAGTACGGAGGATTACGTATGGAACAAACTTTAAAACTCGAACACCAAATATGTTTTCAATTGTATACCGCTTCAAAAGAGCTTACCCGTTTATATCGCCCAATTTTAGAACCGCTAAACCTGACATATAGTCAGTATCTGGTCATGCTCGTCTTATGGGAAGAGGATGGCATCGATTTGCGTCAGCTCGGAATGAGGCTGACACTCGACTCGGGCACGTTGTCCCCCCTCGTGAAACGATTGATTCAAATCGGATATGTCGAAAAGAGTCGTGCGACAGACGATGAGCGAAAAGTCATCGTCCGTTTGACCGATCGTGGCAGCGCGTTGCGTGAGCAGGCAGCAGATGTGCCGTTACAAGTCAGTGGTATGCTAAATATAGACGAAGCGACATATGTCGCATACATGGGGATGCTCACCGATATCAAGGAGAGACTTCACGATTTCGGGGAGCGTCAGCGCGAGCAGTAAGGAAGGAGGAGCCATGTTTCGAAAATTGATCATCCTCTTGATAGGGATTGGATTGTATATGGCTTGGCAATATGAAATGCCGAACGTCTCTGCCCCGACGAGCATTCAGGTCGAGTCTGAGGTGGCGACGGAACGTGCGACGGATGCACCGAAGTTTACGAGCCAATATGCCGGGCATGATTGGTACCTGGTCGAACGTGGCGGAGATCGTGGCCTTGAACTCATTGACGAGGACGGCGCCAAAAAGGGGTTTTATCAGTTCGAGACAGGAAGCACGTATCGCGGTCTCGTGCTTGATGAGACGACACGTGACCAAGTCGAGGAAATCGGCTTTGAGAAAGTGACGTCCTACAACAAAGGATTGAATCGCTACCTGATCCCGGACGATCCATCCTTTTCGGTGTTTGCGATTGATGGACAATATGTCACGCTCTTCTTCGACCAACATGACGACGACCGCTTGAAAGGAGTCTTGTCGGTTGACCGCCGAGTGGAAGAGGCGAGTGACGGTTACTACGGTGACATTTCTGCGGAAGGGACCGTCGCGAACGAACAGTTGATGCGAATCCTGATGAACTGGGACCGTGAAAAATATGAGTTGAGTGCGCTCGCTGATTATGAGCCACTCTATCCGGTCGTTCGGGCGCACAGTCAGAACATGGCGGAGAACGACTTCTTCAGTCATACGGACCCGGAAGGACGCGACCCGTTTGACCGGATGGATGAAGCGGGACTGTCGTACTCGATGGCCGGAGAGAATTTGGCCATGGGGCAGATGAGCGTGTTCCATGCGCATTGGGGGCTGATGAATTCGAAGGGGCATCGTGAGAACATCATGCAACCTCGATTCAGTCATGCTGCCGTCGGGCTCGCCTATAATGATGAAAACAGTCCGTTCTATACGATCAACTTCATTACCCCTAGATAAAAGGATGACTCCACCTCGGAGCCATCCTTTTTGTGTTAGATGAGTTTTTTGACCGCATCCTCAATCTCGGCCGGTGTCGTCTGTGGCGAGAAGCGTTCGACGACGTTTCCATCACGGTCGACTAAGAACTTTGTGAAGTTCCATTTGATTGTTTTCGATCCGAGCAGTCCAGGTGCTTCTTTTGAGAGATACGTAAAGAGTGGGTGCGCATCTTTTCCGTTCACATCGACTTTCGCAAACATCGGGAACGATACGCCATAGTTAAGTTGACAGAACTCTTGAATCTCTTCATTTGAGCCCGGGTCTTGATGTCCGAACTGGTTGCAAGGGAAACCTAAAATCTGAAGACCTTGCCCCTTATACGAGTTGTATAGCGACTCGAGACCTTCGAGCTGTGGCGTGAATCCACACTTACTCGCTGTATTGACGATGAGTAAGACGTCTCCCTTATATGTAGCTAACGGTTGTAACTGACCTTTCATGTCCAATGCTTCAAAATCATAAATCATATTGAATCCCCCTTTTTTCTGTAGTATACCAAGAGAAATCCGCTATCTCGACTTTGAACGCGTTGCGTGCAATCAAATTGTTATAAAATCATGATGTCGCTGTTACATATTTCGTGAAGTACAATCCGTATAATGAAACTCGTTGTAGAAAGGAACGGTGTTATGCGACTTTTAAAAAATGAATTTATATGGATCGCGCTCATTTTGATTGGATTATTCTTCTCGAGTGCAACACCTTACTCAGATCAGTCGATCGTTTCACCACTCGAGCGATTCGATTGGAGCTGGATTGAGCCGACGTTAGCGAACGTCGAGTTTGACTATGCAGGAAAAGAAGTGTCACTCGACACGTTAGGGACAGTCGGGCTTATCGAGTTCTTGATGCGGAAAACGGCACATTTCGTCACCTTTTTCGCTCTTGGCGCCTTGTTCGTCAAGGCGATTTCGAGAACGAGCCTTCATGCCGGGCTGAATCTATTGTTCGCTTGGACGCTCGCCAATACGGTCGCCATCTTTGATGAGTATCATCAGAGTTTGACACCGGAGCGGACGCCGTTACTGCAAGATGTCCTATTGGACAGCAGTGGGGCAATTGCTGGAGTGGTGCTCATCGGTGGCTTCTTAATACTTCGTTCAAAACGAAAACGAGGGAAACGAGCCGGATATGTGGCATTAAGGTAGTCAAAAAATGATATAGGTTGTTATGTGAAAAGCGCTTTCTTAAAGTGCTTTTCTTATTTTAAAAACTATTTTGTGACAACAAACCAAATAAAATATTGTCTATACCCACGTTTTTTAAGGGATAAAACCTAAATTAGGTCAATGTCATACGAATGAAATATAAGTGTAAAATAACTTTTGGTTTAGATTGCTATAATGAGTCACAGAGCGAATGAAATATCGCAACATATCTTATAGAAAATACTTGAACGATTATAGATAAAAAATACACAGGAATCAGCGGAGGGAAGCACATTGGGTAACTTGAAGAAATTTGCAGCCACAGTCACTCTAGGCGCACTCTTGATCGGCGGAACGTCACCGACTTATGCAGCCTCACTTACAGAGAAGCAGAAGAAAGTACAAGAACAACGACAAAAGAATAGCAGCGAGCAGTCGAAAGCAAACTCTTCGATTCAATCACGTGAACAAGCCATCAGCAAAGAGCAACAAGAGATCAACAAGTTAGATGCTGAACTCCAAGACGTCATCAACGATGTCGCTCAGAAAAAAGCTGAGATCCGTGCAACTGAAGAAAAAATTCAAAAGCTTCAAGAGCAAATCAAAAAATACGAAGCAAAAATGAAAGCACAAGAAGAACTCATGAAAGACCGCATGGCGACGATGCAAAAGAACGGTGGCTCGTCAGTCAACTGGGCTGAGTTCATCTTCGGTTCAAAAGACTTCGGTGACTTGATCACACGTATGATCACAGCTGGTACGATTCAAGAGAACGACCAACAGATCTTCGAAGAATATGAAGCAACGAAAGAAAAACTTGCAAAAGCGCAAGCTGAATTAAAAGCAGAACGCGATTCACTCGTAAAGCAAAAAGAAGAGCTTGAAAAACGCCAAAAAGAGCTCGATCAAAAAATGAAAGAGCGTGCAGCGAAAATCAAGAAACTCGAAGCTGAAAAAGTGAAGTTCGAATCAAAACTCATGAGTCTACAAGAAATGGAAGATACGCTCAAAGCTCAAGAACAAGCGATTCAAGCAGAAATCGAAGCACAACGTCGTGCTGAAGAAGAAGCACGTCGTGCAGCGGCAGAAGCAGCAGCTGCTAAGAAGAAACAAAGTGCAAGCTCAAGCAACAGTGGTTCTAGCGCTTCAGCGTCAACACCTGTAGCGTCTGCACCAGCGAGCGGTGGGATGTTCCAACGTCCAGCAAGCGGTCGCCTCTCACAAGGATGGGGCGCAGCGAGCGGTGCGAACGGATACTCGTTCCATAACGGTCTTGATATCGCAGGTCCAGTTGGTACACCGATCTATGCAGCACAAACTGGTACGGTCCTTCGTGCAGGTTGGGGTGGCGCATACGGAAACCACGTCATGATCGCACACGTCATCAACGGACAAGTGTGGACGACAGTATACGCACACATGAGCTCGGTCTCAGTTAAAGCGGGTCAACGCGTGTCACAAGGTCAAAACCTTGGCGGCATGGGTAGCACAGGGAACTCGACAGGTTCACACCTTCACTTCGAGATTCACCGTGGCGGCTACTCGTACTCTTCATCGAGCGCGGGAAGCACAGTCAACCCAGCATCATTCTTCTAATCAACACAAATATAGTGATCGACGAACGCGTCGATCACTTTTTTGTTGTCTGATACACGATAAACGTCAAGAGTGCGGCACCGATGACACTGAGCCATAGCGTATCGATGTTCGGGTCATCAAGGACGCTCTGTCCACCGACGATTAACATATAAAGAAGGAGTGCCACGCCAAGTGCACGTAAAACAATTCGGAATCTAGCCATGAAAAATCGCCTCCACCTAATAGTATAGGGGAGGCGATTCGTTTCATCTAGCGAGTCGGACCCAGGCAGAGTCCATGATCTGTTCGTACCCGACTTCTTGATAGATTTTGTTTGAAGTCGGGTTCGTCAAGTCCGTATAGAGGACACAGAACGATTTCGTCTCAAGTAACTGGCGGCTAAGGTCTGCAACGAGACTCCGCGCGTAACCTCTACCACGTGCGTCAGGTGACGTATAGACGAAAGAGACGGTGATGCCGTTCTCGGTCGGACGTGCGCGTTTCGCACACGAGACGACCTGTTCGTCGACTTCCCAAAAGACGGCTTCTTCCCTGTCAAGCATCGTCTGCACAGCTTTCGTCACTTTCTCAGGAGGTGAAGAGCGAAGTCCTGACTCGGCTTCAAAGGCACTATACCAAGCTTCGAGTTGTGCTTGATCGGCTGTTGTCGCTTTTCGCATGTGGCCTTTCGCCATCTCGATGTCTTCCACTTCGTCGAGTCGATAAAGACCTTGTGACATGAACATCTCACTCGTCCCAGATGTGATTTCTTGCCACGCTTTCCCGAACCGTTCGGCTTGAGCACGTTCTGAGACCACCTCGGTGAACGGGATCTCGTTTTCGAGAAGGTGCGGGATGATGAAAGCGGGGAGTTTTTCCACTTGTTCCGAGTCCACGACGATGTAATGGAGCGGATGGGGCGGTGTCACTTGAAGGATGGCGAGGAGTTTACCATTCTCTTCGACGGTAAATTGATGAAACGCCTCATAAACGCCTTGAATCACGTTATTCAAAACGCCGATCATTAAGCTGTTCTTGGCTTCTTCTTTTAACAATGCGTCCATGACGCGGTCAGCGAAGTGATTCGGGTCTTTCCATTCAATCCATTCCATATGTATCTCTCCTATTCGATGTAGACAAAAACGGACAAACCTGATGGCTTGCCCGTTTATGCGTTGTACGTTATGCGATATCTTCTTGTTTCGACGCTGTATTGTCGAGAAGTTTCGTGTTGTGTTTGAAGTAGTGGATAATTTTTGCGATGGCACCGTCACCTGTGACGTTTGTAGCTGTCCCGAAGCTATCTTGCGCCAAGTAGAGTGCGATGACCAAGCTCTGCATCGTCGCGTCGAACCCGAGGATCGAGCCGAACAATCCGAGCGATGCCATAACGGCTCCACCTGGAACACCAGGTGCTGCAATCATCGTCACACCGAGTGCGAGGATAAATGGAAGGACGATTGCGTAAGACATCGGCATGCCGTTCAAGTACATGAGTGCGACACCGACCGATGTGAGTGTGATTGTCGAGCCTGACAAGTGAATCGTTGCCGAGAGCGGGATGACAAAGTTTGCGACACCCTCATCCGTGTTGTTCAACTTCGCTTGGCGAAGCGTGACAGGAATCGTCGCGGCCGATGATTGCGTCCCGATGGCTGTGAAGTAAGCCGGCATCATCGTCTTGAGCAACTTGAACGGATTCTCTTTGTTGAGACCACCTGCGATTGAATATTGGATCATAAGCATCGTCAAATGAAGGACGATGATTGTGACGAAGACAAGCGAGAACACCGAGAGGATCTCAGCGACCTGACCGGCGTACGTCATGTTCATGAAAATTCCGGCGATGTGGAATGGGAGTAATGGAATAATGACTTTACTGATTAAGAGCTCGATGATATCGCGGAAATCCATGGCGAGGTCGAGTGACCGTTTGCTTTCAATCGCGGCAATCCCGATCCCGATGACGAAAGCTAAAATGAGTGCGGTCATGACACCG
This sequence comes from Exiguobacterium sp. s183, assembly GCF_018617655.1. Lineage (NCBI taxonomy): Bacteria > Bacillati > Bacillota > Bacilli > Caryophanales > Exiguobacterium > Exiguobacterium sp. s183. Next base: position 206,176 of record NZ_JACSKN010000003.1, on the reverse strand, counting down.
AATACCGGTGGAATCTCAAATTCCATGAACCCTTTCAATAAGGCTTCTTCTGGGTTTTCGGCTCCTTCCGTCGACCGTGTCAAAATTTGCGGGAACAAGTTGCTCGTTGCAAAATATGCGAGCGTCCCTGCGACAATTGTTGAAGCGTAAGCGATGAGTGCTGTGAGTCCGACTAACTTTCCTGCTCCTTTACCAAGTTCCCCGATTCCTGGGATGATGAAAGCAAGAATGATCAGTGGGATGGCGAAGCCTAAGAACTGCCCGAAGACCGTGTTGAACGTCACGAACGTCCGAACGATCCAGTTCTGACTTTCTGGTACGATGCTCCCGAGCAGAATCCCGAAAGCGATCGCGATGATGATGCGACCTAAGAGGCCAATGCGTAATTTCAAATCAATCACCCTTTCTGTTTGTTTGAATAGTTGATATTTTCGCACATTTTACGAAATGATGCCACCATCTCTTGCAATTTTCCTGAAGAAAGACGTTTGACAACTTCATAAAAGGGTAATAGAAAATGTTGTACATATCAAGGGAAGGGGCTTCTCCTTTTCCTAATATAAAAACGATGTTATGATTAATGCTGACAGACGTAAAGGAGGGGTGCGCGTGCAGTTACAACGAACAACGATTCACATTGCGGGTCAAGACTATACGATCGTGAGCGAAGAACCCGCTGATCATGTGAGGGAAGTAGGCTTTTTGGTCGACAGTAAGATCCGCGAGATTCGTGAACAATCCCCTCATTTAGATGCTCGTCAGGCGGCGGTCTTGGCTGCGATTCAAATCGCGAGCGACCACGTCAAAACTAAACGAAATATGGGAGAATAAATCAATCCATGGTTACGCTACTTATACTGTTTTTCTTGTTTATTGGAATCGTCAACGGCTTCCGTCGTGGCGCGATTCTACAGCTCGGCCATTGGGTCGCGCTCATCATCAGTTTTCTCGTCGCCAACACGTACTATAAAGATTTAGCCGAAGCGTTCAAGCTCTGGATCCCGTATCCGTCTCAGCTTGATGGAACGCTCCCTGGCGGCGTCTTGGACCTCAACTCGCTTTCAGGGATTGAGATGACGTTTTATAACGTCTTTTGGTTCGTCGTCTTGTTCCTCATCACGAAACTTGTCTTGCATCTCATCTTGGCGATGCTCGACTTCTTGACAGACTTGCCGATCTTGCGCCAATTAAAAGGGTTGATCGGAGCAGTCCTCGGATTCTTCGAGGCATATGTCATCACATTCTTCATCCTTTGGGTGATTGCGTTCGTGCCGATGGCAGGCGTTCAAAATGCCGTCGACAATTCGTCGCTTGCGACATTTATCATTCAAGACACGCCATATCTATCAGATTGGTTTTCAAATAAGATGTTGTGACACGACAGGCCGGAATGCAAGCTAGTGCTTGTATCTCGGTCTTTTCTGTGTGAAGAGGGGGAAGCTTATGAATAAAGTAGAAGCGATGATGTTGCTCGAGAAGATCGCGCAATATATGGAGATCAAAGGGGAGAACCCGTTTAAAATCAATGCGTTCCGTAAGGCCGCAACGGCTCTAGAGAATACGGACCTCGAGCTCGAGGACATCGACGACTTGACGTCCATCTCAGGGATTGGCAAAGGGACGGCGGCCGTCCTTGAGGAGTATCGCGATACAGGTCGCAGTGAGGTGCTCGAAGCGCTGCAAGAAGAGATCCCGTTCGGTTTGATGAAGCTTTTGAAAATTCAAGGACTCGGCGGGAAGAAACTCGCCAAACTCCGTGAAGTCGGGGTCGTCGATTTAGAGTCCCTCATCCGTGTGCTTGAAGACGGGACGGCGGCTTCACTCCCGGGATTTGGGGCGAAGAGTGTCGAGAAGCTACTCGTCGCAGCGAAGAACCTCGAGTCGCGTCCGGAACGATTGGCTTATGCGGTCATGCGACCGATCGTCGAAGAGATCAACGACGTGTTGGAGAAAGAAGAGCTCGTCTTACGTCATTCCGTCGGGGGAAGCTTCCGCCGAGCAGAAGAGACGTGTAAAGACCTCGACTTTATCATTGCGACCGAGGAGCCGATCGCGCTTCGGGAGAAACTCCTCGCTTTGCCGTTCATCAATGAAGTGATCGCGTCAGGGGAGACGAAAGTATCGCTCGTCCTCGAACGTGAGGAAATGGTATCGGTCGACTTCCGGATGGTCGAACCGGGCGCATTCGCCGCGACGCTTCACCATTTCACAGGCTCGAAAGACCACAACGTCCGCATGCGCCAACTCGCGAAAGCGAAAGGGGAGTCGATTTCGGAATACGGAGTCGAAACGGTAGACGGGCTGTGGCAACCGGAAACGGAAGAAGAGCTGTTCGAACGGTACGGACTCCCGTTCATCCCACCCGAGCTTCGGGAAGGGCACGCCGAGTTCGAGCATGACTTGTCAAAACTCGTCACGCTCGAGGACATCAAGGCAGACGCGCATATGCACACGGTCTGGTCGGACGGGAAGTTGACCGTCGATGAGATTGTCGTGGCGATGAAAGGGCGCGGCTATGAGTGGATGGCCATCACCGACCACGGGAAGTATTTGACGTTCGTCAATGGCTTGACCGAAAAACGACTCGAGGCACAAGGTGAGGAAATTCGTGAAGCAGCAAAGAAACATGAGATGAACGTGTTGCGTGGCGTCGAGATGGATATCCGTCCTGACGGAACGCTCGACTACGAGCCAGAATTTTTAGAGACGCTCGACTATGTCGTCGCCTCGATCCACTCGAAGATGGACCAATCCGTCGACGAGATCATGGCACGTCTCGAGAACGCTTGCCGTTCACCATACGTCAACGTGATCGCGCATCCGACGGGACGACTCATCGGTCGTCGCGACGGTTATCCGATTGACGAGGACAAGTTGATTGCCCTCGCAAAAGAGACGGGAACGGCGCTTGAATTGAACGCGAACCCGAACCGCCTCGATTTGACGGCCTCGACACTGAAGAAAGCGAAGGCGGCGGGCGTCAAAGTAATGATCAACACCGACACACACCACCCAGACATGATGGAAGATATGGCACTCGGCGTGTTACACGCACGGAAAGCCTATCTCGAACCATCGGATATTATCAACTGCTTCTCCTTTGAAGACGCCAAGGCGTTCTTCGGAGCGAAGCGATAGAAAGGAACATGCTAGATGGATCACGCGTTACGCGTATTAGAATATGAAAAATTGCGTCAACAGCTTGCCGGACATGCATCGAGCTCTCTCGGGAAAGATTTGGCGCTCAAGATGCAACCGGACTACTCGTACGACCGGGTACTCTCAAATTTGAATGTGACGAAAGAGGCGACCGAGGTCGTGCGTCTCCGTGACCGTTTGCCACTCGGTGGGCTCACGGACGTCCGCGCGGAAGTGAAGCGGGCTGCTATCGGCTCGGTCCTCTCGACGAGCGAACTGCTCGCTGTCGCTGCCGTCATGTATGGCGGGCGTCAAGTGAAGAACTTCTTCGAGAAGCTGCACGAGGACAACGAAGAGATTCGGATTCCACGTCTGGATGAGTATGCGGACAAGTTGACGAAGCTCATCGAAGTCGAACAGTCGATTCGTCATGCGATCGATGACCAAGGTACGGTCCAAGACTCGGCGAGCTCACAACTCCGTGGACTTCGCACACAGCTCCGTAGCTATGAAGGCAGTGTCCGTTCACGAATCGACAACATCCTCCGCAACAACGCGAAGATGCTTTCAGACGCCATCGTCACGATTCGAAACGACCGCTATGTCGTGCCGGTCAAACAAGAATATCGCCAGGCGTTCGGCGGGATTGTCCATGACCAGTCGGCTTCTGGTCAGACGCTCTTCATCGAGCCGCAAGCCATCGTCTCGATCAACAACGAGATTCAAGAAGTTCGCTTGAAGGAACGCGCCGAAATCGATCGGATTTTGAGTGCGCTCTCGAACGAAGTCGGTGGGGTGCATGATGCGATCATGACGAACCTCGATGTGTTGGCCGAACTCGATTTCATCTTTGCGAAAGTCGCTTACGGACAAGAGATGAAAGCGACCGAGCCGAAGTTGAACGACAACCGTGAGATCAAGTTGAAACAAGCACGTCACCCGTTCATTCCGAAAGATGAGGTCGTGCCGATCACGGTCGAGCTCGGGGAAGACTATACGTCGCTCGTCATCACCGGACCAAACACCGGCGGGAAGACGGTCACGTTGAAGACGATTGGACTCCTCCAGTTGATGGTACAGTCAGGTCTCTACGTGCCGGCAGAATTCGGAACAGAGCTCTCTGTGTTTGACGCCGTCTATGCCGATATTGGCGATGAGCAATCAATCGAGCAGAGTCTCTCGACGTTCAGCTCGCATATGACGAACATCGTCGGCATGCTCGACAAGATCGACTTCATGTCACTTGTCCTCTTCGATGAGCTCGGTGCCGGGACGGACCCGCAAGAAGGGGCCGCCCTCGCCATCGCGATTCTCGATGAAGTGAAACGTCGCGGGGCACGTGTCGCGGCAACGACGCACTATTCGGAACTAAAGGCATACGCCTATAACCGCGAAGGCGTCATGAACGCCTCGATGGAGTTCGATATTGAATCGCTCAGCCCGACGTATCGCCTTTTAATCGGTGTACCGGGTCGTTCGAACGCTTTCGAGATTAGCCGTCGCCTCGGACTGCCCGAGCAAGTCATCGACAAGGCACGTAGCCACGTCGGTAGTGACGCGGAGTCGGTCGAGTCGATGATCAATGAGCTCGAAGCGGCGAAACAACGCGCCGAGCAGCTCGAACAGGAACTCCTCGTCAAACGCCATGACTTCGAAGAAGAGCAGGCAGCGTTTGAAGAGAAGATGACCGAATTCGAACGCGAACGCGACAACTTGTACAGCGCGGCCGAGGCAAAAGCCGAGAAGGCCGTCGAACAGGCGAAGCGTCAGGCGAACGAAGTCATCGACCGCTTGAAGAAACTCCGGGAGCAGGGCATCGTCAAAGAGCACGAGATTATCGCGGCGAAGAAAGAGCTCGAGTCGGCAAAACCGACGCTTCAAGAGAAAAAAATTCAAAAAGTGAAACAAAAAGCCCAGCAGAAACGTACGTTCAGTAAAGGCGAAGAAGTGAAAGTGACGACGTTCAACCAAAAAGGCTACATCGTGAAACAAATCAACGACAATGAGTATAACGTCCAAGTCGGCATCATGAAAGTGAACGTCAAAGCGGATGACCTTCAGAAGATCGGTCCATCGAAAGAGAAGCCGCTTCAATCGAAAGGGAGCTCGCTCAAACGTCAGAGTTCGACGAAATCCGAGCTCGACCTCCGCGGCGTCCGTGTCGAAGAAGGTCTCATGCGTCTAGATAAGTATATCGATGAAGCACTTGTGTCAGGCTATGACAACGTCCGGATCATCCATGGTTTAGGTACAGGAGCGATGCGTCAGGCGACACAAGAATTTTTAAAAGGACATCGTCACGTGAAGAGCCAACGCCCAGGAGGAATGGGCGAAGGTGGACTCGGTGTCACGGTCGTCGAACTGAAGTAAGGGGAGTCGGGAATGGGTACGATTACGTTTGCCGTCATGCTGGAATCGTTCGGCCTCTATTCGATGGCGGGACTGATGATTGTCGTCGGTCTTGCCATCTTCGAGGTGACAACGCCGTACAGCAACTGGCGTGAGATTCAAAAAGGAAATATTGCCGTCGCCTTGGCGACAGGCGGGAAGATTGTCGGTCTCGCCAACATCTTCCGGGTCGTCGAGAGCCATCATGATAGCACAATCGACATCTTCGTCGGGGGTGGTTTTGGATTCATTTTACTCCTCGCGACATACTGGTTGTTTGAATTTTTGACACCGACACTGAAGGTGAACGATGAGATTCAACAAGGGAATATCGCCGTCGGGTTGTTGGCATTCTTGCTGTCGATTGGGGTCTCCCTCGTCGTCGGCGCGGCATTGGTGAGGTGAAGACATGGTATACGAACGATTGGCAAAAATTTTGTTCATCGGGGCCGGGCTGTTCTTAGTGGCAGCGGCGCTATGGTATATCTTTTATTGAGGAAAGTGGAGGATCCGTTCGGATGCTCCCTTTTTTTATTTTTGCAACCCTGAATATAAAATATATCGGTAATAGGAAAATATTTTACAATTCGTGTGAGGAACCGTATATACTGAAACTAGATTTTGGAATGAGATACATAAGAAGGTTGAGGTGCAGGTTATGGCGAACGGGTCAGAAGTGTTTGAAGTATTGATGACAAATGCTGTGAAATTACCTGGGGTGAAAGTAGACCGTAAAGAGTTTTTAGCACAAAGTTTCAGTAAGCACGTACCGGCGAATCAGTTGGCAGAAGTTGTTGAGAAAGGACCGCTTGAGGCGAATGTTCCTCTTTCAGTGATCAGAAAGGTAGCGAAGCGTAATATTGCCAATCAAACGATGAAGAGTTCGAGTGTGTCGTTTGCGGCCGGTCTACCAGGAGGCATCGGTCTCGCAGCAACGATTCCGGCCGATACGGCGCAATTCTTCGGTTTCGCACTTCGTTTAGCGCAAGAAATCGGATATTTATATGGGTACGATGACTTTTGGGAAGACGGGGAACTAGATGTCGAACGTGTGAATGGAGAATTGATTCTCTTTTTAGGTGTCATGTTCGGCGTGGGCGGCGCGACGGCTACCATCAAAGCATTGTCCGCACAACTATCGAAAGAAGCTTTGAAAAAAATCCCGAACAAAGCATTGATGAAAACGGTGTACTATCCAATCATCAAGAAAATGTCAGCGATGATCGGGGTGAAGATGACGAGAGACACGTTCGCAAAAGGGATTTCGAAGATGATCCCACTCGCAGGTGGTGTCATTTCAGGAGGAATCACGTACTCATCGATGACAAAGATGGGCAATCGTCTCATGCATGCGCTTGAAGAAGGGATCAACATGACGGAAGCGGAGTTTGTTGAAAGTGTGGAAGCAGTAAAGCGTGAGAATCTTGAAATCATCGAAGCAGAATTTGTAGAAATCGATGAGGAATCACGTAAAGACGTGGAAGTCATATAAGGAGACATTGTATGTTCTAGGGGGGGATCATTCATGAATCTAGACTTACACTACTTGATGTCGACCGAGCGCTACGTACTCGACACGGAATCCTTTCAAATGAAGAATGAGGCGTATTATCCTCTAGAGTGGACGTTCTTTGGAGCTTCGGACCCGACAATGCTTCTCACATGGGACGCTGAGCGCGACCGTATCCGGATTCGGTTCGAACAGTATGCGCTCTTTCTTGGAACACTTGAAGAGCACGGTCTGAAGGAAGAAGGATTATGGAACGACCACCCAATCGTGAAGCTGACGACGTCCCGTTTCATGTCATACGTACATGAAGGGATGGGAACAAATCGAGTGAACAGCGAGCGGGGGACGCTCTCGCATTATGTCATCCGCACAATCGAGCAGGAGTTTCATGTCCTGGCGTATGAAGACCCGACCGTAGAAGATTTAGGGAAAGTCGGGGACACGGGAGTACGTGTCGAAATCGTGGAAGAAGCCGAATAAAAACAACGTCGCCTCGAATCAGGGCGACGTTGTTTCGTTTACGGAACATCAATTTTGACGGTATACACTTTCGGCATCGCCCCGCTTGACGCATACAAGACGAGCGTCTTCTCTTTCTCTGGAACAAGGAAGACTAAATCAATTTCGGATTTCTCACCTGGTGTGTAAATGAAGCCACCCCGAAATGCTTTCTTATTGTGGTTGACCATGTCGACCGGACTGTACTCCGTCCCATCTGGCGTGTACAGGCGGAAACCGTTTGGACGATAATCCATAGTGCCCTCATACTGATCTGGTTCATTGTACAACGAGATCGGTAGGCTGACGAATCGTTTGCCATCTTCCGGTTCGGTTCCGTCCGGAGAAGCGTAAACAGGTTCACCCACTTGGAATTCACGTTTTTTCATTTGTGGATCTCCAATAAACGTTTGAAACGTGCCGAGGTTCATGATTTTTTGAAGATCATCTTCTTTTGGTGTTGTGGCTTTGGCTACTTTTGGTTTATCTGATTTAAAATCAGCCTGTTTCGCACCCGTCGTCTGCGCAGTCGGTGCTGGTGTCGCTTTCGCCTCTTCCGTGACCGGCTTGACTTCTGGTGACGTGAAGACGAACAAGCTGATGATTCCGACGACGAGTGCAGTCGCCGTCGTCCCGAGGACGAAGCGGAAGCGTTTCTCGACTTGTTTTTGGTTGACGACGTGCCCACCAATTGCTTCAGCCGGTGTGATTCGGACAGCGCGTTCGGCCGGAAGCAGTGCACCTAAGACCCCTGTTACGACCGGGATGAGAATGGTCGCAAACAAGAATGGTAGCTCTGAAGTCGGGAACTGTTGATACATGATGGTGACGATAACGATGGTGAAGGTCACACCGAGTAGTCCGGCGAAGAATCCGGTCAATGCACCTTCTGTCAAGACGAGACGACGGATGGACGTATTCTGCCAACCGAGCGCTTTCAAGACGGCGAGTTGTGGTTTTCGTTCAGAGACGTTTTGCCACATGATCTCGGTCGTCGTCAGCATCGCAATGAGTAAGGCGACCCCCATTGATTATTGCATTTAAAATGAGCCACTTGTGCATTCTTCTGAGCCACCGAGTGCGGACAACTGATCCACTCAGTGCGGACACTATTCCACTTATACTCTTGATGCCTTTTCTCCCCTATACTTGAGATGCATGCCGTCGGCATGACATTGAAGTATGGGGGTTCTGTTTTGATAGATGGTCGTAAGATACTGGAACTTCATTTTGATGGGATCAGTCAACGCGCGATCAGTGCGAGCACGGGACATTCGAGGAACACGGTGAGCGATGTGATTCAACGCGCCACTGAACGTGGCATCGACAGCTTAGAAGACAGGATGACAAAAAAAGGCTGTATGAGTTCTTGTTCCCTGAGCGTGAACCGATAAAAAAGGGTTACCACCCTGTCGATTTTGAGATGATCCATAAGGAGCTACAGAAGAAGAACGTGACATTGAAGCTGCTTCACCATGAATACTGCAGCATGGCGAGAGACGCAGGTAGAATCCCGTATGCCTATCGCTCCTTCACAGAGAAGTATGGATCATACGCAAAGAAGTACAAGCTGACCATGCCCATCCGTCGTAAGCCGGGCGAGGTCTTGGAGGTCGACTGGGCCGGAGCGACGCTGAAAATCATGGACAGTGCCGCCGGCGAGGAGATTGAGGCCTATGTCTTTGTCGCTGCGCTTCCGTACAGCCAATATTTTTACGCCGAGGCCTTCCTCGACATGAAGTCGCGATCATGGCTGACTGCGCACGTACACGCCTTTGAATACTTCGGCGGCGTCACCGAGACGCTGGTCCCGGACAACCTCAAGACCGGAATCACGAAGCATCGTCGAGGCGACTCACAGGTGAATGAGGCTTACCGTGAGCTGGCGGACCATTATCGGACGGTCGTCGTGCCTAGCCGTATCCGCAAACCGAAAGACAAGCCGAGCGCCGAGGGCGCGGGTGGCTTCCTTTCACCTCAGATCATCGCGGCGTTACGGAATTACCAGTGCTTCCACATCGAAGACCTGAACAAGGAAATCCATTCGAGGCTCGAGGAGATGCACACCCAGGAGTTCCAAAAAAGAAGCGGTTCAAGAAAAAGCGTGTTCACGGAAGAGGAGAGCGCGACCTTGCGCCCCTTACCGAAAACACGCTTCAAGATGACGGAATGGCGAACCGCGAAAGTACAACTGAACTACCACATCCAAGTTGAACGCATGTTTTATTCCGTCCCTTATGATTATACCCGCGAAGACGTCGATGTGCGCCTGACGGCGAACTTAATCGAGATCTATTTCAAGGACGTCAGAATCGCCTCCCATACGCGCCTGAAGGGCGCAATCGGACAGTACTCGACGAACACCGACCATATGCCCGACAACCATCGCCTCTATCTCGACCACAACCCGGAGAGCAACCGAGCATGGGCGCGTACCGTAGGTACCAACATGGAGAAGTTCGTGACGTACATTCTCGAGAACAATGTGGAGAAAAAGGCGCTTGGCTTCCTGGCGGTCATTCGGAACCTGAACAAGGAACATTCGAACGACCAGATGGAGGCGGCCGCCAAGAGCTTACTCGAGGTCGCGTCGCAGCCTACCATCAGCGTCTATAAAAGCATCTTAGACCGGCAAAAGAAAAAGGCGGCACGAGCTTCGAGCGTTACCGAACGGTCGAATCGATCAAAAGAAGACCACGGGTTCACGCGTATAAATGATACTTTTAATGTGTCCTAAAGTGATGGGATAAGAATGTACAATTTTGTCTCCTTCTCGCATACTTGTTCACGAGGTGAACGACTATGCAAATTCAATTAAACGTAGACACGACGTTCGAGGTGAACGAACTTACGGACCTACAGAAATTCAACGACATGATGGAGACGATGAACATGAAAATCAATAAAAGCCAGATCGCTAGAGAAATGGGGGTCGACCGCAGGACGGTCAACAAATATCTCAACGGGTATCGAAAGCCTGATAGAAGGAACCGTGAATCTGTGGTTGACGCCTACTATCCGATCATCCGGGCCCTCCTGTATTTTGCAATACAAATGTGGTTCTTACGCAATGTTGGTGAACGATGATGAGCAATCGCCCGAAGGTGGTCGCTCATTTTTTTGGAATATCAGTGAGCACAACTCGGATCGGGATTTCGACAAAGCACCCGAATTCTGAGCAAGTCAAAATTTCCCCTTCTGTACATGAGTCGCTTCATCATCTTTAGACGATTGACGTTTCCTTCCACGTAACCATTGCTTTCTTCAAACTGACAGGCCGCCAGGATCACCTCTACATTTTGTTTGAGGCGACCCACGAAACGCTTCAGTCCGGGATGTGATGTGACTTGTGGATTGGTGATCAACGAAAGGAGATATCCCGCGTCCCGTTCCCGAATAGCTTCCCGAAATCCTTGAATGAAACAGAACGGGATGGCGAGGTCTTCGTAACGGACCAACAGGTACGAGACATCGATGGTGTCATCCGGCCTAGTGACAGGCCATTGCCAGAGTAGACGACAGGCATCCTTGCGTGATACGAAAACCTGGGGTTCGGGAAGACCCTCACTCCGAGCGTCGCGTGAACGGTGACGGACCGCGCCAAACGAGCCTCTGTAACCTAATTGTCTCAGATGAGCGTCCGTTTCCTGGAGTGTGTATCGATTTCGGACACATTCCCTCAATTGTGGCATGAAACGATCGATCAAGTGAGGTCTTTGTCGTTTCGGCGGGGAGGGTTCGTAAGCCGGATCACTGTATTTTTTGACGGTCCTCCAATTCAAGCTGAGCATCTGGGCGATCGCATTCAGACTCATCCCTTGGCGGTGCATGCTTTGAACCCTTTCGACCAACGGTCGTTTTGTCTCGTTCTCGGGTCCAGTCGGATGTTGCGGTTTCAAACCGTATGATACGGCACCTTTCGGATTTACAGGGATTCGAGAGGGGAGGACACGCTGGCATATCGAATTGAGGCATCGCCATAGGTTATCTACGAGGTGGAAGCGGTCGCTCACCACTACGATGTCCTGGTCGAGCAATGCCTCTTGATAGGCTGGGAATCGATCGACCGATGCGCGGATAGGCCGTTTCTCCAGATTCACAAGCCAATCCTTCAACGTGTCTGCTTTGCGGGTCCGCAGCAGGTCGATGGGACGATGGGTTGTCGCGTCACAGATGATGGTCCCGTATCGGTGACCCTTTTTGAAGGCGGAGTCATCAATGCCGATCACCTCAGCACAGGGGCTCGGGACGGGAACGCGTCGTAGCACCCTAAGTAGCGTGTCGTGACTGATTCGAAAACCTAGGACGGTCGTGACACGCTCGGCTTCCTTCGCACTCATGGCCAACATTAAAGTGGACAACACACGCTCCGTACGGAGCGTTCTCCGCGAATGAGAAATGGCCCACGGCAATCGCTCTGTAAAGATGGAACGTTGGCATATTGAGTTGTCGCAGAACCATTTCGGTACTTGAATGTTCAGACGGAAAACCTGATGTATTCCTGAGAAGTCTTTTAGCCGCCGTGTCGTGAAACTGTGACGTCGGTGACAAAACCGACCACAGTCTGGACAGAATGCACCGCTGGACACGAGACGAGTGGCACAGTGTCTCACCCCATCGTGTGAGTGAGCACTCGTGACACACAGGCGATCATCTAAGAACTCCAACTCGTTCATGGAAATCAATCCTTTTTGATTTTATTCCCATAATGTCAGCATCATTACCTCACCAACATTGCGTAAGAACCACATTTGTATTGCAAAATACATGCAAGAGCCGGTGGAGTAGTAGACCCTCTTCCAGAAGATGCGCCATCGTTCGTAAAAGATTATTTCGATTATTATAAAACAAGTCGTGGGTATCATGAGCGCTCATTAAATTCTAATGATGGATGGAATATCAATACCTCATTATCATTTATGAACATGCCGCTATTACAATATAGCAATGAAATTCGTAATGCGGTTCTCTTGATACATGGTGAGAAAGCTCATTCTTTATACTTTAGTCAAGACGCGTTTAATAAATTTAAAGGTGATAATAAAGAATTGACGGTGATTCCGAATGCTAGTCATACAGATTTGTATGACAAGACTGATATCATCCCATTTGAGGACATTACAGAGTTCTTTCAAAAAAACTTGATTTAATTAGTTATACAATTTTAATGGGCAAAATAAAGCATTGGTAAACTTATTTTTTAACAATGCTTTATTTATTATTAGTAACCTATCTGATTTTAAAATCAACAGATTTAAGTCCATTCGAATTGTTTAACGTCCGCATTCTCCAGCATTTGATAAATAACATTTATCTTAGATCTATCTTGTCCATAGAAACGGTTTTTACAGAAGGTAAAAATCATTCGAGTTTTTGCTCTAGACATTGCAACAAAAAAAGTAAATGTTTCGTCATCTGGGAAGTTCTCAAAATTCCAAAAAGCTCCGTCTTCTAGTCCCAATAAAATCACAGTTTCAAACTCAAGACCTTTACTTTTATGAATTGACATAATCGGAATTGAATAAATCCCCAGAAAATCGTCTACTGCTTTATTCCAAACCTTATGTTTTTCATATGAATAAAAAAGAAACTCCGCAGTTTGTTTTACTTTTCTTTCTAAATAATCTCCTTTTCTATACTCTGGATAGCTACTTTTAATTAATTCTAATCCTACCAAAGTTAAAATTTTGAATAACCATTGCTCTACTACTTTTTCGGTCACTTTTATTGTCTCATCTTTTAGAGTCCCTTTAAATTCAACTATAAAACTATTAATTTCTTTTTCTACTTGATAAGATTCTGTTTCATTATCGCCACGTAAACTTAATACATTCGATATTAAACTAGACCAAGCATTAGGATCACGATCTGTTGTGGCTAAAAAAAATACATCGATTATATTTTTCATAAAATTTTCCGATAGTAAGTCTTGCCATTGATCCTCTATCCTTGAGTGTATTCCTAAATTACTTAATTCATCTATAAGCATGTCACAATACATATCTGCCCGTTGTCTAACTAAAATACCTATATCTCTCCGTTCAAGTTTTTCTTGATCAATCCACGTTTTAATTTCTATTGCCAATTTTTTTGCTTCTTCAGAAGCATAGGCAAAGTTCCATATTTCGCATATTCCCTCTTTCTCATTCTTCCATTTGTCAGATGGTGATATTACTGTTGAACCACCCATCATGTCATTTATTATTGATGTTTGAATTCGGACTAAATTAGGAGCAGACCTATGATTTAAAACCATCTCAAATTCTTTAGCCTTAAAGTCTTCCTTAAATTGATTAAATACGCCCTCCATCGCACCTGCCCAACCCATAATCTTTTGTTTAAGGTCACCCACAGCGGTCACTGAAACAGTTGAATCCATAAAAATTGTTCTAATTAAGTCGTACTGAATTAATGTTGTGTCCTGAAATTCATCTAAAAATACATGACTATATGTAGCTCTGATTGCTCTTAAAATCTTGGGGTTTGACCTAAATAAGTATTCAACAATTCTTGAAATCATGGGGAAGGTTAACATTGAATTTTCTTTATCATTAATATAGTTTTTCCAAAGTTGAAACTTATACCATGATTCTATTGAATTTATTTTGTCCGTTTGTAATGGTAGTCTATCATTGGCGTAAGTCTTAGCAAAAAGTTCATAATCAAAGTAGTAATTCCACCCATTGCCCTCACTAGGTTCTTCTGCTTCTTCTCTAAGTTTGGTTACATCTCTTCTATTAAAATTAACTATTTCATACTCCGGAGTTGGTCTATAAAATTCAGGTATAGCTAAACGAAATCTATCCATCAGTTGTTTTGCAAATGAGTCATATGTTAAGGACACAAATCTATTTGCAAATTCTTTTCCTGATCGTTTTTCAACTCGTTCTTTTAAATTCTTAGCTGCATCTTTCTTAAAACTTATAGCAAGTATTCTGGCAGGATAAGTGCTCGTGTTTGTTTCTAACAAATAACAAGCTTTCTGTGCCAACAATTCGGTTTTTCCTGCTCCGGGACCAGCTAACACATAAGCATTTTTCTCGTACTTTACTACATCTTGCGCAGCGCTTTCTAAAACTACATCGTCTTTTGGAATCCAAGATTCTTTTTTTACATAGTTATTCAGAAAAATCACCATCAATAATTGATTTAATTCCCTTCATTAACTTTTGTAGTGGAATTGGCAATTGCTCACTTAATAGGTTGGAATCTATATTTTCTAATGCCATAATATGAGTACTTGGTTTACCTCTACCTAAGAAAAAGTAATCATACCAAATCATTAATTCTTTCTGTTCTTCTGAATAAGTGAATCCAGAACCTCCCTCGGTTTTTAAGGTTGCTCTGACTCCCTTTTCCAAGCGATCAGAATATTCAATAGAACCTTTCGCTTTATCTACACCCTTTGGGCCTCCATGTATAGGAACTAGCTTTTTATATGCCTCTAAAAAACTTTCAATCATTAGGAAATCAATATCTAGTGGAGCTGAAAAGTAAACCCCATAACTCTCTAAAAATTCAACCCAAGAATATAGATTTTCCCTCTCATCTACCTTCTCTATAGACCATGTATGCATCTGAGAAAATTGATCATCACTTAATACTCCGTTTTGTACAGATAGTAACTCACGCTTATCAAAACCTATTTCGATCAATTGCTGTAATGCATATTTAATTCGACCCCATCCACCTCCATTTCGTTCTAAATCTAAATCCAATAAAGTTAAATAAGGGATATTCAACTGATGTAGTAATTTCCAAAAATGATTTACGTGTCTTCCGCCCAATGGAACGATAGAAATATTGCTTTGATCTAAATCAGTATCTAAAAGGTTAATTATCTTTGGAAGTATAATCTCTTCACTTTCACCTTCTCCTAAAACAACTAATTGTGAAAAATACAGTTCTGGATATGCCATAATTGCAGCTTTTATATATTTATATTCATCTTCTTTATCTTTCTCAGGAAGTATTATTGAATTTACGATAGTTCTTATTGCTTTTTGATCGATTCTAAAATGGAGAATTGACTTTGGGTCAACTCTTTTAATCATCGAAGGTGAGTGGGTAGCAACTAAAACTTGTGCATTATCATTTTCAGAAACGTCAGTTAAGGTTTTCATTATTCGACCAAGCAAGTGCGGAGAAATATGATTTTCTGGCTCTTCTACGGCTAGTAACGTCAACACTGGTGGTTGAAGTTTATACACTTTTTTATCTTCCTCAGTTTCATCTTGTAATGCCTCATTCTCAATTTCTAAAAAAGAATTTACTATAGTTAAGTAAAAAATTGAGCGTAGCCCATCACCTAATTGATCCACCTTATATTTGCTTCCTGTTTCAGTTGGTTCAAAATAAACCTCTACCTTTTTTAGAATTGAGTCTAAATCTGCATGGTTGAAAGCCACCATAGTTGAACGATAGCGAAAATCATTATGGTATTTTCTCCATTGACTATTAAGTATTTCTCTTAACCGTTTAACACCATTTACTTCATCAAAAATCCCATCAACTTGCTTCATTTTTTCTTGTATGTCACTATTAATTTCTTTAGGCCAGTTAATTCCTTTTAAAATCCTCCCTAAGATAGATCCTGATGCATTTTTTAATTGTACGGCCGGGTCTCTTGTTGCAGGTATATATATCATTTGAATTTGGGATCGCTCACTAGCTTTAACTGGCTGTAAATCTTCATCCTCTGCTTTCGTTCCTAATGGAGATAGGACATAATATAATGCTTGCTCAATATTTCCTTCTAAAGTATTACCTTCTGATAACTCAGCTTTTAGCCTTATACGTACATAAGGACTTCCATCAACTTCACCTGCAACCATATGATTAAAATGCGGAGGAATAGCAGTGCTTACCTGCTCAGCATCATTTCCTAGTTCGTTAAAATCTATTACAGCCTCTATAGAAAGTGAAGCCTCATCATAATCTAAAGGATTTTCATTAGCAGGTATATGGAAATCTGACCTTTCTATTAATCGATCTCTTTGATAAGGGCTAAAAATTTTTAATAGAGCTTGGATGGCAGAAGTTTTGCCACTACTATTTGCTCCAACTAGAACTGACAATTTTTCTAATTCTATCTCAGTATTACTTGGTCCAAAGGAACGAAAGTTATTAACAATTAATTTAGTTATTTTCAAAAAAATCAACTCCCTTTTATCAGATTTTAATTATAATCAATTATAAAACACCTTCACTAACTTCAAACCGCCTTTATGTAACCCAATAAAGTCTCAATACCTAATTCTATTTGGCATACGTGTATTCTCGCTCTAAATCCATACGAATTCTATATTTCACCATAACGGTTATTGATAAGTTCTATTTTTGAGGATCCGTCAAACCAACCCATTAGAGATACACAGCGTGTTACAATTTTTCACTATGTCTTATCTAATACAGAAATACTCAAAGGAAAAGGTTTGCACTAATGGTAACTTTCTCTCTATTTTTTATATAAAAACATTGTCTGGATACTTCTCTTAGAAGTTCTCCTAAATTGAAGTAAACTTCACCTTCAAAAGCATTGTTTTGCAGAGATCTCATAATGGCAGCAACTTTAAGTATAGTGTTGATAATGATAGACCAGTTCTGTATTTCCCACATTTTTTTGTCCAACTAAGCCAACTGTTTATTTTCATTGACGGTTTGTCAAATTAAGCGCAACACTTCCTCGGTGAAGACCTCGTGTGCGGTTTTCCAGTTCAGGCATTTTCTCGGTCGCCCGTTAATCTTGGCGAGCGCGTCCGCGAGTTCGTCGTGCGCCACCTGCGCGAAGTCCGTTCCTTTCGGGAAGAACTCGCGGAGGAGCCCGTTGGCGTTCTCGTTGCTCCCCCGTTGCCACGATGAGTATGGGTCGGCGAAATACATCGGCACGCCGAGCGACGCCTGGATGCGCTCGTGACCACTGAACTTCTTGCCCCGGTCCGTCGTCGCCGTCTCGAACGTGCCATCCGGGAAGGCGCCGTGCACCGCATGAATCGCCCCCTCCATCGAGGCCGCGGTGCGGTCCGCGATCGGCAGGGCGAGATAGAACCGGCTCTTCCGCTCGATGAACGTCGCGACGCACGCCTTCGACTTCCCTCGTCCGGAGACGACGGTGTCGAGCTCCCAGTGCCCGAACGTCCGGCGCCCCTTGACCTCTGGCGGTCGTTGCGAGATGGGGAGTCCGACGTTGATGCGTCCGCGCGTCTCGGTCGGTTTTTGACGTTTCCCTTTCTGGCGGAGCACGGTCAGGGGCACGTCGATTCGTCCCGCATAGATCCAACGGTAGATGGTGGAGAAGGCGAGCTTTCCGTTGAAGAGCCGTCCCACGATCTGTTCCGGGGACCAGGTCGCACGCAGCTTCTCGACGATCGTCCGGCGCATCGTGTCGTCGAGTTTCGTCTTGGCGCCACAGTTGGTCTTCGCCATCTCGTAGCGTTTCTGGGCACGTTCAGCCACATAGTCGGGGTTCCGTCTGATCTCCCGCGAGACGGTCGAGGGCTGTCGCCCGAGCCGTCTCGCGATGGACCGGATGGACATCCCAAGCTCCAGATACGTCTCTATTTTCACGCGTTCCGTTGTGGTAAGATTGGTGTAGCTCATGCGATTTCCTCCGTCTGAATGTGTGTTGTGGTGACTTCATTTTACACGAGGAAAGCGTCATGGGCTTTTTTGTGTTCACTTTTGGGTGTTGCACTTAATTTTATAATTCATCATTTGTTAAAAAATGGACGGATACTTTTCTTTTTTTCACTACGAATCTCAAAAATATAAACAATTTATATGATAGAATTGTGCTAAGTATCATTTATTTGGAGGAAGTTAAAATGAACAATCAGACTTATAATCAAATTGTTAGTTTTATATGGGGCATTGCTGATGATTGCCTTAGAGATGTATATGTGCGTGGGAAATATCGAGATGTTATCTTGCCAATGACCGTTATTCGTCGTTTGGATGCTGTTTTAGAACCAACAAAAGATGCGGTTTTACAGATGAAAAAAAATCTAGATGAAGCTGGTGTTATTAATCAAACAGATGCTCTATGTAGTGTAGCAGGGCAATCGTTCTGTAACACGTCACCTTTCACTCTTAAAGACTTGAAGTCACGTGCTAAGCAGCAACAATTGAAGGCTGACTTTATTGCTTATCTAGATGGCTTTTCACCGAACGTACAAGAAATTCTTGAAAAGTTTAAGTTTCGTAATCAGATAGATACGATGATTGAAGCGGATATCTTAGGTGCTGTAATTGAGAAATTTGTAAGCCCTACTATTAACTTAAGTCCAAAACCAATATTAGATGATAATGACGATGTTAAGATACCGGGACTTGATAACCATACGATGGGTGTCATCTTTGAAGAGCTTATTCGCCGTTTTAATGAAGAGAACAACGAGGAGGCCGGAGAACACTTTACCCCTCGTGATGTTGTAGAACTTATGGCAGACATTACTTTCTTGCCTATTGCCGATAAAATCAAAAATGCTCCTTATCTTGTTTACGATGGAGCATGTGGAACTGGTGGAATGTTGACCATTGCTGACGAGCGTCTGCATCAATTGGCAAAAGAATACGGCAAGGAAATCAACACATATTTATATGGACAAGAAATCAATCCAGAAACGTATGCGATAACAAAAGCAGACTTATTAATTAAAGGTGAATCGTTACAAGATGATAATGTAGCGTTCGGTTCGACATTATCAAATGATGGGTATCCAACGCTTAACTTTGATTTCATGTTATCGAATCCACCATACGGAAAGAGCTGGAAAACGGATTTGGAGCGACTAGGTGGGAAGGCTGATATTTCGGACCCACGTTTTATTGTAACCCATAACGGAGAGTCCGAATTTAAAATGATTCCTCGTTCTAGTGACGGGCAAATGCTATTTCTTGCAAATAAACTAAGTAAAATGAAACATGATACAGAACTTGGGAGTCGTATTGTCGAAGTACATAATGGCTCTTCCCTTTTTACTGGTGAAGCTGGACAAGGAGAAAGCAATCTTAGAAGATATATTATTGAAAATGATTGGTTGGAAGCCATAATAGCATTGCCTGAGAATATGTTTTATAACACTGAAATTGCCACTTTTATTTGGGTGGTTACTAATAGAAAAGCGCCTCACCGTCGAGGAAAGGTACAGCTAATTGATGCCACTGGCTTAAAAAGCCCTCTTCGTAAAAACCTTGGAAAAAAAAGTTGCGAGTTGACTTCTGAATTAAGAGGACAAATATCAGAGATGTTAATTAACTTTGAGGCTACAGAACACTCGCAGATTTTTGCTAACCAAGAATTTGGCTACCACAAGATAACGGTTGAACGACCTTTACGCTTAAGTGTAGACCTAGCAAAAGAGAACTTAATGATGTTTATAAAATTATGTGAGCAACATAAGGACAAAATGCTTGCTAAAATTATTGAAAAAACAGCAGAAAAATACAATTACTCTATTGTAAAAGACTATAACAAATTTGTTATTGAATTAAGTGAGATTGCAAAAGACTTGAATGAGAAGCTACCAGCAAAAAGGCTTAATATGATTAAAAATCATCTTGCAAAAGTCGACGAGAGTGCTGAAAAAGTCATTAAAAAGATTCATAAACTTGAAAAAATTGAATCAAACCCTTTAGTTGGCCTTTTCAATGTAATTATTAATGGGGATAATTGCATTGTAGAGTATGAAGCGGATAGTAATTTAAGAGATACAGAGCAAATTCCTTTACTACACGTTGGTGGAATTGAGCAATTTTTTAAGGATGAAATACTACCTTTTACATCTGATGCGTGGATTGATGAAAGTAAAACACAAATTGGTTACGAAATAAGTTTTACAAAATATTTTTACAAGCCTGTACAATTGCGGACTCTTGAAGAAATTTCTGCTGATATTAAAGCACTAGAGGCTCAAACAGATGGATTGCTTCAGGATATCATAAGGGGGTAAAGGAAGTTGGAAACTAATTTGAAACCTTATGAAGAATATAAAAAAGCTAAACAATCATGGTTAGAGAAAATCCCAACACATTGGTCAGAAGCAAAATCAAAACGATTGTTTATTGAAACATCTATTAAAAATCATCAATACGAACAATTATTATCAGCAACACAAAGTCAAGGAGTTATTCCTCGTTCTTTATTAAAAACAAGAGTTGTAATGCCGACGGGAAATTTAGATACATTTAAACTTGTTAAAGAAGGAAATTTTGTTATTAGTTTGCGTTCTTTTCAAGGCGGATTAGAATACTCAAAATATAGAGGAATAGTTAGTCCAGCTTATAATATTTTAGAAGAACGAACAAACCAAAATCAACAATATTACAAGTATCTATTTAAAAGTCATGTTTTTATAGGAGAGCTTCAAAGAAATGTAACTGGTATTAGGCAAGGTAAAAACATAGATGTTAATGATTTTAAAGAAATTGTTCTGCCTATACCACCGTTAGAAGAGCAAGACAAAATAGTAACTTACCTTGATTATCAGCTTGTTAAAATAAATAAATTTATAAAAGACAAGAAAAAACTCATTTCTGTATTAAAAGAGCAGAAACAAGCTGTAATTAATGAGGCAGTAACAAAAGGTATTAACCAAAATGTCAAGCTAAAATCAAGTGGAATTGAGTGGGTACAAGATATTCCTGAACACTGGGAAATAACACGGAATAAAAACCTTTTAAGTCTTAGAAAAGAGACGGTAGGAGAAAACCATGTTAATTATAAGCTTTTATCATTAACCACAAATGGTATTATTCCTCGAGATTTGGATAACGGAAAGGGAAAATTCCCATCAGATTTTTCCACATATCAAAAAGTATATGTTAACGACCTTGTGTTTTGTCTTTTTGATATTGATGAAACTCCCCGTACAATTGGGCTATCAAATTTAACTGGAATGATTACAGGTGCATATACAGTTTTTAAAGCAAGACAATCAAAAGATTATTTATATTACTATTATCTCTCTTTAGACCAAAAAAAAGCATTAAAACCTTTATATACTGGTTTAAGAAAAGTTATTTCAACTGACAGATTTCTCCGTGTGAAAGTGCCATTACCACCACTTGAAGAACAGATTGAAATTGTGTCTTTTATTAAAGAAAGTATTTCAAAGATTGACAGTACTATATCTAATACTCAACGGGAAATTGATTTAATTATTGAGTACAAGAACCGACTTATTTCAGATGTTGTTACAGGAAAAGTAGATGTACGTCATATTATGTTTGATAATAATGTAAATGAGGTCGATTTTGAAGAAGTTAACGAAGAAGTGATTGAAATGGAGGAAGTCTTAGAGGGCGAGGAGTGTGAGGTTTAATGGCAACCAACACCAGAGAATCAGGACTAGAGACATTGATTGTTAACCATATTGTGAATCAAAATGGATATGAGCAAGGGCAAAACAGTGACTACAATAAAGACTATGCAATAGATGAGACACGTTTTTTTCGGTTTTTAGAGGATACTCAAAAAGAAAAGTTAGAGATGTTAGGAGTTTATAAAAGCGATAGCAACAAAGCAAAGTTGTTGAATCGCTTGCAAGGAGAAATTACGAAAAATGGTGTAATTGAAGTTTTAAGAAACGGACTGAAAATCTATCCAGTTACACTCGATTTATTTTACCTGACCCCTTCTGAAGCAAATGAAACAGCCAAAGCACTGTATGCAAAAAATGTATTTAGTGTAACGAGACAGTTGATGTATTCGAGAGACAACATGAAACTCGCTCTTGATTTCGTAATCTTTCTTAACGGTCTTCCTATCATTACATGTGAACTTAAGAATCAACTGACGAAGCAGAATGTTGAGGATGCGGTTTATCAGTATAAGATAGACCGGGACCCTCGTGAATTACTCTTTCAATTTGGACGATGTATGGTTCATTTTGCAGTTGATGACAATGAAGTCCGCATGTGTACGAAACTTGACGGTAAGAAATCTTGGTTCCTCCCTTTTAACAAAGGATATAAAAATGGAGCTGGGAATCCTCCTAATCCTGATGGAATCAAGACGGACTATCTTTGGAAACAAATTTTTGTGAAGAGTGAACTTGCAAATATCATTGAGAACTATGCACAAATTGTTGAGGAGAAAGACCAAGAAACTAAAAAGGTAAAGCGTACCCAAATCTTCCCTCGATATCACCAATTAGCAGGTGTAAAGTCTATCCTGGCTGATGTCAGTGAGAAGGGTGTTGGTCAAAAATATCTTATCCAACATAGTGCAGGAAGTGGAAAATCGAACTCGATTGCTTGGCTTGCTCATCAACTGGTTTCATTGTCAAAAGACGGTAAGAATTTCTTTGATTCAGTTATCGTTGTCACTGACCGAATTAATCTCGATAAGCAGATTAAGAATACCATCAAAGGATTTATGCAGGTATCGAATACCGTGGGGCATGCAGAGAGT
Organism: Exiguobacterium sp. s183; assembly: GCF_018617655.1. Classification (NCBI taxonomy): domain Bacteria; kingdom Bacillati; phylum Bacillota; class Bacilli; order Caryophanales; genus Exiguobacterium; species Exiguobacterium sp. s183. The sequence goes on along the minus strand of NZ_JACSKN010000003.1, from coordinate 183,230 downwards.
TCGGGAGACTTAAGGGAACTACTTCAAGACGGTAAAAAAATCATCATCACTATCGTGCATAAATTCCCGTACATTCTTGATGACATCGGAAACGAACACCGAAAAAACAAGTTTGCTATCATCATTGATGAAGCTCATTCTAGTCAGAGTGGAAACATGTCGGCCAAAATGAATATGGCACTTTCTGACCAATACGAAGATGCGGAAAATGAAACGACAGAAGATAAGATTTTAAAGATACTAGAGGGGAGAAAAATGCTTAACAATGCGAGTTACTTTGCATTCACAGCAACCCCAAAGAATAAAACGCTTGAAATGTTTGGTGTTCCTTATCCAAAGGACGGAAAGATTAAACATCGACCGTTTCATGTCTATACGATGAAACAAGCCATTCAGGAAGGCTTCATTTTGGACGTATTAAAAGATTATACGCCAATTAAGAGTTACTATAAGATTGCCAAGATAGTAGAAGATGACCCGAAATTTGACAAAAAGAAGGCACAAAAAAAGCTGAGAAAGTACGTTGAGTCCAATGAAAAAGCAATCGAACTAAAGTCTGAAATTATGGTAGACCATTTTCATGACCAAGTGATTGCAAAAGGAAAAATTGGTGGTCATGCTCGTGCTATGGTTGTAACTAGCAGCATTGAACGAGCAATCCAGTACTATTATTCAATATCTGCATATCTAGAAAAACGTAAAAGTCAGTTTAAACCGATTGTTGCCTTTTCAGGTGAGCACGAGTACGGTGGGAAAAAGGTAACAGAGAGCTCAGTTAATGGGTTCCCGAGTAATGAGATTGAGAAAAAACTCAAAAAGGACCCATACCGTCTCCTTGTTGTGGCAAATAAATTCCAAACAGGTTACGATGAGCCGCTTCTTCATACGATGTATGTTGATAAGGTGTTGACAGACATTAAAGCAGTTCAAACTCTTTCTCGTTTGAATCGAGCTCATCCACAGAAACATGATACGTTCGTACTTGACTTTGCAAATGAAACAATTACGATTCAAGATGCTTTTTCCAAGTATTATAAAACAACGGTGCTTTCAGAAGAGACTGACCCGGATAAGTTGAATGACTTAGAAAGTGACATCAGACGATATCATGTTTTCACAGATACACATATTGAAAACCTAGTTGAGCTGTACCTTAATGGAGCGGAACGAGATAAGTTAGACCCAATTCTTGATGTCTGTGCAAAGCATTATGAAGATGATTTGGATGAAGATGGTCAAATTGACTTCAAGAGTAAGGCGAAGGCATTTGTACGCACGTACGGATTTTTGGCATCCATTTTACCTTATGGGAACCCCGAGTGGGAAAGACTTTCAATCTTCCTAAACTTCTTGATACCAAAGCTACCTGCACCAAAAGAAGAAGACCTATCAATTGGTATCCTCGAAGCCATTGACTTAGATAGTTACAGGGCCGAAGCACAAGCTAAAATGTCAATTGTACTAGAGGATAAGGAAGAGTATGAAATTGCACCAGTACCTACATCGGCAATGGGTGGGAAATCAGAAGTAGAGTTGGATTTACTGAGCAATATTCTCGAAACCTTCCATGACCTCTTTGGAAATATACCTTGGAGGGACGAAGACCAGGTTAAGAAACATATTGCTGCTATCCCGGAAATTGTCGCAAAAGATAAAGATTATCAGAATGCGATGAAAAACTCTGATAAGCAAAATGCAAAAATTGAGAGCCAAAAAGCCTTAAATCGAGCTGTCATTAACCTTATGTCTGACAACATGGAAGTGTTTAAGCAGTACAATGATAACGACTCTTTTAAGAAATGGTTATCAGATATGGTGTTTACACTAACATACAATACAGATGGCGATGTGTACTCCGGCAGTCCGAAAATTAGCTGATAAACGTAATGAAAGTTAATATAAATGAAGGTTTATCGAATTAAGCGCACCACTTTCTCGTAGAAGACCTCGTATGCGGTTTCACAGTCGCTTGTTAATCTTGGCGAGCGCGTCCGTGATTTCATCATGTATTATGCGAAGTCCTTTCCTTTTGGAAAGAACTTGTGGAGGAATCTAATGGCGTTCTCGTTTCTTCTTCGTTGCCAGATGAGTACGGATTGGCGAAATACATCGGTACTCTGAGCGTCGCTAGGACGCGCTTGTGACCATTGAACTCTTTGAGCCGGTCAGTCGTCGCCTTCGTTTGGTCCGGCAGGGTAAGATAGAAATGGTTCTTTCCCTCGGTGAACGTCGCTAAGTATGTCTTTCATTGCCCCTGTCCGAAGAAGGCAATCGTTGATTCCCATCGCGTCTTGACGGCCTCTGGGCGTTTCACCTTCTAGCGCAGCGCAGTCGAGGACACTTCAATTTGTCCTTTAATAAATCCAACAATAGATGTTGGAGATGGCGATTTTGCTTGTGTAGAGGTGACCGCGAGTCTGTTCCAGCAATCAAGTAGCCTGCAGCTTTTTGATGATTATCCGGCGAGGTGTATCGTCGAGCTTCGTCTTGGTGCTGTAGTTGGACTTCGCCCTCTTGTAGCGTCTCTTCGTAAGTCTCGATTCGTCTCGCTGTGGGCCCTAGCTCTAGCTAAATATCTATTTTAACACGTTTCATTGTGGTGAGATGGGTATAGCTCATGATATTTCCTCTGTCTAAATGTATGATGTAGTGACTGCATTCTATTCGAGGAGAGCGTCATGGGCTTTTTTCACTTTGAAGAAAATGGAACTTGTTTTGAAAAGAGACTATGGTGATGAACCGTAATCTGAGTTTGTTGACCACCACTCCTAGTGAAGTTAGCTTTCTGATAAATAGAGTGAAAGGAGAAATACAATGCCTAAATACAACAAACTCATCCGTGACCGTATCCCTGAAATCATTCACGAATCAGGAAAAATCCCGATTGTGAAGCAACTTACTCAAGCCGAACACTTTGAGCAAGCACGATTAAAACTATACGAAGAAATCAAAGAGTATGAAGAAACGAACATTGATGAAGAGTCTCTTGAAGAGTTAGCTGACATTTTGGAGTTGGTCTATACACTCGGAAATATGCATGGGGCAGACTTTGATGAATTGAATCAGATTCGTGAAGAGAAACGTAAAAAACGAGGCGGATTTGAAAAAGGACTATTTTTAGAAGAGGTTCTGGATCATGAGTGATTTACGACTCCATACAAGCAACCTCGGCACCCCTTTAAAAGAACACATAGACGCGGCGACTGAAATTTATATGGTCGTCGCGTTTGCTCAAGTGTCGGGAGTGAAAGAATTATCCGCTTCGTTAAGAAAAGCGGATGAACGCGGTGCGCAAGTCAGAATCTTAGTGGGAGACTATCTGTATCTCACCAACCCTGATGCGCTGGATATGCTTCTGAAAATCCCGAACATCGAGCTCAGGCTCTATCGCTCAAAGGGAAGGTCGTTCCATCCAAAAGCATATTTATTCCGCACATACAATAGCGGTACATTTTTTGTCGGGTCGTCGAACTTATCACATAGCGCGCTCAGTCATGGAGTGGAATGGAATGTTGAAATTCCTTCGAGTGTATCAGAAGAAGTGTTTGAAGAGTCAGTCGCTGCGTTCCATGAATTATTTTATAGTGAATATGCGCAAATGATGAATCTAGTCTCCTTACAGCCTTATCGTGAAGAGTATGAAGCGCGGAAGGATAGAATGAAAGAACTGGAGGTCGCTGAACATTCTCCTGTTTACATAGAAGATGATTCGATTACACCGACATCTGTTCAAGACGCAGCATTGTTGGCACTTCGGGAAACGATGGCGGAAGGTCGGAAAAAGGCGATGCTTGTTTTGGCGACCGGATTAGGAAAGACATATTTGAGTGCATTTTTTGCTCGTCAATTCAAACGTGTCCTTTTCGTCGCGCATCAAAAAGAACTTTTGTTACAGGCAGAAAAGTCATTCCTCAATGTTGCGACCGACTGGAAGACCGGACTATTACTCGGAGGTGAATCACGAGATCAGGAAACTGCTGATGTCGTGTTCGCCTCGATTCAAACTTTAGCTTCGAAACAAAGAATGGAACAATATAATCCAGAGCAATTCGATTTGATTATCGTAGATGAGTTTCATCATTCAGCAGCCCCGTCCTATCGTCGTGTATTAGATTATTTTAAGCCGAAATTTTTGTTAGGTTTGACTGCGACGCCTGACCGCTTAGACGGGGGAGACGTATATGCGCTTTGTGATGATAACGTCGCCTTCCAGATGCACTTTACGGAAGCGATTGAAAAATCGTTTTTAACCCCGTTTCATTATGTAGGAATATACGATGAAATCGACTATTCTCAAATCCGACTAATCAATGGACGTCGTTATGATCAAGAGGAATTATTAGCAGAGCAGTTAAAAGAAAGTGTTGCCGAGAAGATTTATAAGGCGTGGGCAGAACATCATCAATCGAGAGCACTCGGCTTTTGTTCTTCCGTTATACAAGCTGAATATTTGGCTGATTATTTCAGGAGGCAAGGAGTACAAGCGGTAGCACTTCATAGTCAGGCCGAGTATGATCGAACGGAAGTAATTGCCCAATTAAAGCAAGGACAATTGGACATCATTTTTGCAGTGAATCTATTTAATGAAGGTGTCGATATTCCTGAAATCGATACGCTATTGTTCTGTCGTCCGACTGAATCATTGACAGTATTCACCCAACAAATTGGACGAGGGCTACGTCTATCAAAAGGAAAGACGCACTGTACGATTATCGATTTAATTGGGAACTATAAAAATATTGATAAGAAACTGGCTTTGTTGACGACTAGCCGACAGGATACAGTGAGTTCCTTACCAACTACGATTGATCTACCTTCGTCATGTACAATTGAGTTTGATTTACAGACTGTTGATTTACTGAAGAAAATGGTGACACGTTCCTCAACGCGTCAGCAATTACTTGAACAAAATTATTTCATGGTGAAAGAAGAAATGGGTAGACGCCCGAGCTACATGGAATTAATCCAACGAGGAGAGTACTCTATTGATGCGTATCGTTCCGAATGGAGAAAGCTTGGTGGGTTCTTCGGATTCTTGCATAAACTCGGAGAACTAAGTGAGGAAGAAACGATAATATACAATGATGTGAAGTCGCTTCTAGTCGAGGTGGAATACACGAGCATGACCAAAAGCTATAAAATGATTGTACTTTCTATTATGCTGAAACGAGGAGAAGAGAATTGGTACAATCCACTCAAAGCCTCTGAAGCCGCTCTTCCTTTTTATGACTACATTAAAAATAAACCATATCGTCAGCAGATTGATGGAAAGACGAAAGACTTTCAGCAACCTTTCCATCAACAAAGAATTGAAAAATTATTGTTACGAATGCCATTCGATAAAATTGCCAAAGGACCGTTTTATGTAGAAGATGGAACCTTGCATATCGAATTCAATGAGAGACTCCGTAATCCGGTGGTTTATAAATGGGTGAAACAAATTGTAGATGTTCGGTTACATTACTACTTTAGTCGGAAAGCGAAAGGGTGAGCATGCTGAACGAGGAAACAACTATCAACTCATCAGAGATTGCTATACAGTCTTTTTGTAACTTTATTGATGGTTTTGCGCGTCAAGGTACATATAAAATGAATGTTATCCAAGTCATGCTCAACAGAGGATATGAAGATTGGTTTCACCCATTATCAGCTGATGTGATTGCAAAAGAGTACTATGATTTGGTAAGGAAGCAAAGTGAAGAACATTCTTTAAATGGCATCTCTAAAATATTTCAAGAATCATTCTCACAGAAGGAAATCGAACGTCATCTAAATTCGCTACCATTTAAAGCCTTGACGACAGAATCACTAAGAACAGGTAAATCACCATTTGAGAATGCGAATGGGAAACTCATTGTCAGAGAAGAGTACTGCATTCCGACTAAACAAGCGCATGCTGCTATTCAATTAGCGGTTGAAAACAAATTAGAAGACTACATTGAAATGAAACAGAAGTAGAAAGGTGGGGTAATGTGAAACGCCTATTACTACGCAAAATCCAATTCGCCCTCCAACACCATGGTGGGACTGCATCTTTAAAAGACATTTATGCGTATGTCGAAAAATCGTATTATCAACTCGAGCTCGATCGATATAAAGATTGGAAAGGGCATGTCAATAAACAAATCCGTGCGCATTCCAGTGATTCAGCGAGCTTTACCGGAAAAGAAGACCTTTTTTATTCCACGGGAAATAAAGGCATTTGGGGTCTTAGACAATCCAATAACTAACGAAAGCGGGACCAATTTCACTTGGTTCCGCTTTCAATGTTTACAAAACATCACACCCTATTGTCACATAATGTTCATTCCTGTACACTTCGATATTGTGTGCTAAAAATTATGTTAGGGGTTAGTCAATGGAACTTGTACAGCAATTATCTCAAATGCAACTCATCAACCAATTCTGGTTGCTTATGGCCTTCATCATCCCAATGGTCATTTTATCTCGTATGGTCGTGGCTGGAACGCGCTTCTCGCCGATCCTCGTCATCGTCATCTTCGGTCTTGGTCTCGGCTTCGGTATGGTCGAGCTCGGCATCGCGACACCGGGACTTTCTGAATTCCCGCTCGTCGACTTCTTGTCACGGACGACAATCATCGCATTAATCGTTTCGTTCTTCGTCGGTGGACAGGAACTTCGTAAAATCTTAAGCAAACAAGAGCTCGACATGGAAGATATCGTCGTTCCTGCAAAAGAGGAGATGTTCCTCGGAACAGGACGTACGCAGTTCATCTTTATCCTTCGTTCGTTCTTCTTGCTCGTCGGTTTGGAAGGATTCTTCCGTATGGCAATCGAGCCAGGTATGGCAGAAGGGATTGCGCTTTACTACCCAATCCTCGCACTTCTCGGTCTTGCGGTGTCGTTCTTACTCATCGACCATAAAGCTCAGATTCAGGACAAGAAAGTATACATGCAAAAAGGTGTCATCGAGACAGTCCTCTTGCTTGTTATCTTGTTCGTCTCGTTCTTGATTGCGACAGCAGTTCAGCCGATTATCGCACTTCCGCAAATCTTCTTTGCGATGTTGATTTCATCAGCACTCGGTGCCATCTTCCATAACTGGACGTATGGACCGACTGTCCGCGCGCTTCTCTTCGCAGGGATTCCGGTCGTCTTGGCTGCCAACTTCATGGTTGGTGGTTCACGAATCGGTGACGCGTTCGCCATCGAAGGCATGAACTCGATTCTCGTCTACGGTTTCTTCGGTCAGTTGTTCTGGATGTTCGGTGGGATCGCACTCATCATGTGGTTCGCTCGTACGGGTCACATTCGTAACCTCGCGCCAGGTATGGCGGGGTCACTTTCACACAGTGGTCTCACAGGTGCGTGTACGGCTGGGGACTTCGGTCAAGTGGCGGCGAAACGTGCGCCAATCATGATCAACATCCCGTTCTTCGGACATATCTTCGTCTTCTCGATCCTCGCGGTCAGTGCCGACAACGGCGCGCTCTGGGTTTGGCCGACAGCCATCATCGTCTTGATTGGTCTCGTTCTCACGGTGCTCGCGTTGAAAAACTTACGCGCGGCGAACGGGGAAGACTTCAAAGAAGTCAAAGCCCTTATGCAGTTCTCGTTCGGATGGCAGATGATGGCCGTCTTCGGTGGTCTCGTCCTCTTGGCGTTCAGCACAATTGCGTTTGATTACACGACGATGGCACAATCGTCAGCAATCTCGCACTTCGGCTTGTTCGCGGCGGTCCAAGGCGGAATGTTCGGGACGGAAGCCTCGCTTCTCATCCCGCTCATCTTCTCGATGCCGTTCCTCGTGCACCCAATCGTCTTCTACATGTTCGGGAAAGCACTCGATAACAATGGTGAAATGCCACGTGTGCCGGTATATGCGATGGCGCTCGTCGGTGTCGTCGGTGTATCTGCAGCGATTTTCGTCTTATAAGACCTCAATTCCGCTCTGACTTCGGTCAGGGCGGTTTTTTTATGAATTTGGAATGACAAAAAGCGTCCGACCTTTTCTCAGGTCGAACGCTTTTTCTGTCATCACATCACCATCGAGATCAACGTCAAGATGGCGAGCCCACCTTGTGTCAGGATAATCTTCTTGTCACTTGTGATACTGCCATATAGGGCAACGAGAATGATATAGGTCAGGATCATCGTGACAATCTCGACTGGATTAGGGGAGAGGTAGAGTCCGTACAAGAGCCCGACTCCAATCAATCCATTATAGACGCCTTGATTTTTGAATAAAACCGATACTGAGTCTCTCGTCAGTTCGTCTCTCGATAGACGGAAGACGCGTGACGTCGAGGAAGATGCTGTCGCAATCGTCTCTAAATAGAAGATGTAGAAGAATTCTATGGCGACGAGCCTCCCGAGCACAAGGGTGAGCGTCGACATATTAGTTGACCGCCGCTACTTGCACGACAGGTTTCGCAGACACGTAGTTCGCAACGTTTTGTGCGAAGTTGATGAGGACCGGGTTTTGGTTGTGTTGCTCGAGAGCGGCTTGGTCTTCCCAGTTCTCGATCATGACGAAACGGTTCTCGACAGACGTTGACTCGTATAGGTCATATCCGACGCAGCCCGCTTCTTGTTTTGATGAGTCGATCAAGACTTGGATGTCACGCAAGAAGTTCTCGCGTTGTGATGCTTGGATGTCAAATGTGGCGTTGACTAAGATCATGGTTGATTCCTCCGATTATTAAATAAATTATTTGAATGAAGTGACCGTTTGAGCGTCAAGACGTACAGATTGGTAACCTTCTTCTGCCGCTTTCCCGACAGACAAGATCATGACCGGTACATAACGGTCTTTGTCGAGACCGAACGCTTCTGCGAGTTGGTCTTTCTCGAAACCACCGATTGGGTTCGTGTCATAGCCGTGTGCACGTGCTGTGAGCATGAATTGCATCGCTGCGAGACTCGCATCAATCTTCACGATGTCGTTCATCTCTTGTTTCGAGAGGTTTTTGTAGTAAGGGATGATTGCGCCGAGCTGTTGATCACGAACTTCTTGTGGCATTTTGCCTTCTGCGACCGCTTGATCGTAGATTTGTTCGCCGTACTCGTAGCACTCCATGTCTCCGAAGATGAGGAGCATCGCAGAAGACGTGTCGTTTTGACGCGTGTTGAATTTGATGAGCGGCTTGAGCGTCTCTTTCGCTTCTGGGCTTTCAACGACGACGAAGCGCCATGGTTGCATGTTGACCGATGATGGGGCAGTCGTTGCTTCCTGAATCATCTCGAGCATCTCTTCTTGTGAGATTTTCACGTTCTCGTCATAGACACGGATTGATTTACGACCGAACATGACGTCTTTGAATGTGTTGTTTTCGAATGTAGTTGCCATTGGTGAATTCCTTCTTTCTCTGTTTAGGCGTGACTGTTCAGTTTTTGAAGCAGTCCGGATAAGTGTTGAATCTCTTCAGCGGACAAGGCTTGTAAGACGAGGTGGTTGGCCCGTTCGTCTCGCTCGCAGTGCCCGAGGTCTTGCTCTGCTTTCTCTGTCACACGAACGAACATCTCGCGATGGTTCTCCGCGTTCCGCTCTCTGACGACATATCCTTTTTCTTCGAGGATCTTTAAGTGTCTGGTGATGGCGGCATTGTCGATTTTCATTTCTTCTTTAATTAGACGTTGCGAACAAACGCCTCGTTCTTTGACGACTTGTAGCATCTCGTAGCGGGTCAGGCTGAATCCTGTTTCCCGTTCGAACGACGATGCGACGTTTTGTTCCGCCAACTTGATTTGGTAAAGTAATCGGCTGATTTCACGTAGGTCCATTGCGTCCCACCTTTCTCAATTGACTTATCAATCGTTGACTTGTCAAACGATAAAACGTTTCGGATTGCTTGTAAAGTCAAACGCTCAAAAAAAGACGACACCGAAATTATCGTGTCGTCTCGTCTTCGATGGGGGTGCCATCAAAATGATATTCTGTCATGAACGTCGTCTCGTCGAATCCGTAAAGACGGTCGTAGGCGTTCAAATCCTCAATCGTCCGCACGTCGAGGAATGACGGGTCGATATCAGACGCTTCACGCGTGAACATCATGTACCGTTCTGTATAGTCGTCATTGCCACCTGGCTTCCCGTCGAACGAGAAATGGATCAAATAAACGTCAGACTCGATTTCACGGATGACGTTGAGAATGCGCTGTTTTTGTTCGTCCGTGTTGTTCCAGTCTTCATGAAACATGATTGAGACGTCGAGATACGTTTCCGGATTCGTTTCATAGATAGACGTCGGGGTCGGGCTGACGTTGGCTTGTGTTTCATCGGACACACCGATCGGCACCTCCGCACGGACGGTCTCTTCTTTTTTTAAGATTCCTTCCGATACGAGCCGCTCGTGAATCGTTCGTTCCGCCTCACGTTCCCAATACGTCTCGAGCACGTTGTCATGGATGGAGCCATCTCCATACGTCTCAAGAAAATAAGTGCCGGCGAACGGTTCGTTCGTCAATGTGACTTCCCCGACATAACCGCCCATCTTCCAATCACGTGACAGTTCGATGTCGGGTTGTTCCTGATACGTTTCTTTTACATAAGTACTATATACATCTCGTGCCTCGGATTTTTCAATCGTCGTATAAACGAAGAACCCTCCAGCGAGAAGCCCTCCGACAATGCCTGCCACGATTCGTTTTTTCATCATTTCGTCGCCTCTTTCCCAATGTACCTGATAAATCGAGGAGAAACCTCGGTCCAAAGTCTTATTCAAATCATTTCCATTTCCCTGTAAACTGAAAGTGCCCTCGAAATACTATTGCAATTACGTGTACTAATACATATAATACACTTAAAGAGTGACATTGACTATGAGAGGGTGTGACCCATGTTATACAAAATTGATATGAAGAGTTCAGAACCGCTTTACGAACAAATCGTCAATCAAACGAAAGAACTCGTCATCCGCGGCATCTTACGTCCGGGAGACAAGGTGATGTCTGTACGTGAACTTGCCACCGACCTCGTCATCAATCCAAATACGGTTAGTAAGGCGTATCAGGAGTTGGAGCGACTCGGCCTCCTCGAGATGCGGCGCGGGCGTGGGACGTTCGTCTCTGAAGACTGGGTAGACGATGATGCATCAAGAGAACCGGTTATCGCATCAATCAAGAAGATTGCGATTGATTGCCATTATGCGAATGTGCCATTAGAAGAAGCCATCGACGTATTGCGGACCGAATATGAGAAAGTAGGGGAAGCCAATGCTGAAAGTTGAGCAATTGAGTAAACAAATCGACCGTCAAACGATTATTGACGGAATTGACTTTACCGTCGAATCAGGAGAAATCGTTGCGCTCGTCGGGCGTAACGGTGCCGGCAAGACGACACTTCTCCGGACGATGGTTGGAATCATCCGCCCCGATCAGGGAGACGTGCTATATGGAACGAAAAGTATCTTTAAAGACGCCGGATTGAAGCGGGACGTCATCTTCGTACCGGATTCAGCGGATGCGCTCAAACATTATACGGTAAACGAGGCGACGGACTTCTACGAATCGATCTATCCATCGTTCAATCGTTCCGCCTTCCGTGAGACGTTGACGCGTTACAACATCGAGAACAAAAAGATTCGCCAGCTGTCAAAAGGACAGAAGGCGCTCGTCACGTTATCACTCGCTTTCGCCGTCCAAGCGAAATACTACCTGCTTGATGAACCGACGGACGGTTTGGACGTCGTCGCCAAGTCAGACGTGTTGAAACTGATGATCGCCCAGGTCGAGAAGCGGAACTGCTCGATCATCGTCTCGAGTCACCAGCTGCATGAGCTCGAACGAATCGCCGACCGCATCATCATGATCGAGAAAGGGCGCGTCAAAGCAATCATGTCGCTCGAAGAGGCGCGTGCCCTCAGCATCAAGTGGCAAGTCGTCTTCAACGACCATGTCCCGGTCGAGTTGCTCGAACGAAAAGATATCGAAATCATTAGTGTGACAGGACGTGTCGTGCTATTCATGGCGAAAGAACGGACGGACGAGCTCGAGGCGTTCATCGATTCATACAATCCGATGCTCATCGAAGAGATCCCGATGTCTCTCGAAGACGTGTTCCGTATTCAGTTAGGAGGAGAAGTTCATGCCGTCTAAAGTGTTGTTGAAAAAAGATTGGAAACAAGTGTCACTGCTTTGGATCTTGCTCGTCTTCTTAGGGATCGTCGCCTTCACGGTGCCGGTATGGACGGATATGTATGCGTACGAACAACAGATTCTTGAAATTAAACAAAACCCGAGCGACTTCCCGGATATCGTGACAGGTGATGTGAACGAGATGGTGCCGGAAGACTTCTTCGGGGATGGATCTGGATACGGATACCTCGGGGGTCTAAACGGACTCATTCCGTCAGGCGGTGTCATTTTCTTGTTTGTCATCTTTGGGGCCCTCATGGCGTCCGTGTTGATCGGAAGTGAACGCAACAGCCAAATGTCCGATTTCACGATGTCGTTACCGTACACGCGTACCCAGCTATACATATCGAAATGGGTGCTCGGTGCGACAGGAATTGTAACATCGACCTTGATTGGCGGCACGTTGATGTTCCTCATCATCCGCTTCTCCGATTACTCTTTCTTGATGGAAGGAAAAGAGTTCAAGGTGATCGCGATGATTCTATTCTTGATGCTATCCGGAATTTCGTTCTTCTCGCTCTCATTATGGATGGGATCGTTTGGCGGAGAGTCCATCTCACAAGTCATTTGGACGTTTGTCGCGCTCGTCTTTCCGATGGGGATTTTACTCCTCGTCCAAGGTTCACTCTACGCCTTTTTCCCAGATCGACTCTTCTCGTTCTTTGATGAAGCGTTCGAGAGTATCCCGATGCGGATTTTGTCACCGCTAAACAATATTTTCAATGTCGATATGTATTCAGTGTATACCGATCAATCGGTGTGGAATGACTTTATCACGTATGCCCCGATCCTTGCGATCGCGAACATCGTGCTCACATTCGGTCTTGGGTTGTGGATGTTCAAGGAAGCACCACAAGAGAACAATGGACGCTTCTTCATGTTCTCGAGCTGGTTGTGGCTCATCCATATCGTCATCGTCATCTGCTTCGCGATGTTAGGTGGCGTATTGTTCTCGGTCATCTCGTACCCGCAAAACATGATCTTGTATGTGATTGGCTTCGTGATTGCGGCCTTCCTGGCACACTTACTCGCCAAACGCTTGCTCTACCGCTTCAACTTGAAACTCAAATCGTAAGGAGGGACACCTATGAAACGCTTCTGTCTGTTGCTCGTTCTCGCCATCTCACTAGTAGGTTGCACGAATCCGGAACCGAACGTCTTTGAATATAAAGGTTCGAAAGTCGGGGACAATGCCGCCGTCGTCGGGATTGCCGGGAGTTTGCCGCTACACGAATGCTATCAATCGGTCGAGTTGCAGACGAAGAAGCGTCCTTATGGGTTGACCGTCCGTTATGAAGATCCAGAGATGGAGCGAGCGGAGCAAGAGCGCCTCGCGATTCGGAATGCGGCTACTTACTTCACACTCATTCCGAATGCGGAGATCGTCCGCTTCGCTTTCCCGAACCGGACGTATGCCTTCTCCCGGCCAGAGATGGAAGCGTGGTTCGGAACAGATTTCTCGAACATTCGTCACGAGAATGAGTTACATCAACTGATGAATCAGAAGTTGGAACAGCTGGATTCAAAAGATTCCTATTTTAGGCGGGTATGACAGCGATTGGATGACAAATCCAATCGCTTTTTTTGATATTTTCTGAAAATTATCGGGTAAAGGGTAGATGAAAGCGTTTTCTTAGCATTATAATAGAGTTGACTGAATGAGTATTCATTTCCAAGGAGGAACATCGATGAACAAACCGTGGTTACAAGATTATCCAGAAGGTATGCCCCAGTCGATTGATTACGAGGTAAAGCCGCTCTATGAGGCATTGTCTCGCGCAGCAAAGGATTATCCGAATCGTACGGCCGTCTCCTTTATCGGGAAAGAGTGGACTTTCGCGGAGATCGATGATGCCGCACGTCGACTCGCCACGATGCTCCAAGCGAAAGGACTTGAAAAAGGGGACCGCGTCAGCCTCATGCTCCCGAACTGTCCTCAATACGTCATCTCGTTCTATGCCGTGCTCTATGCAGGAGGGACCGTCGTCCAGACGAACCCGCTTTATACGGAACGAGAGCTTGATAACCTCATCACGGATGCGGGCGTCAAAATCGTCATTACCCTCGACTTGCTCTATCCGAAAACGCTTCGCGTCAGTGAAAAGACGGAGATCCAAACCGTGATCACGACAAGTATCGCCGATTACTTACCGTTCCCGAAAAACAAGCTGTATCCGATCAAAGTGAAACGAGAAAATAATATTGTCATCGACACGACCGGCTCGACGCCGTTTAAAGACTACAAAGACTTTAATCCGGTCACGCCGCTCGACATCGATCCAAAAGAAGACGTCGCGGTTCTTCAATATACAGGAGGGACGACGGGACTTCCGAAAGGCGTCATGTTGACGCACTTCAACTTGACGGCGAATGCGGATCAAATCACGAACTTATTCTATAAGTATAATCGCGGGGACGAGAAGCGCGTCTTGTGTGTCGTTCCGTTCTTCCATGTCTACGGGATGTCGTGCTGTCTGAACTTCGGGATCACGAACGGATATGAGCTCGTGCTCGTGCCGCGCTTCGAAGTGACGGATGTCCTGAAGACGATTCAAAAGAAAAAGCCGCACTTCTTCCCAGGAGCTCCGACGATGTACGTCGGAATCTTGAACGACCCGAAACTGAAAAAATACGACTTGTCATCGATTGAAGCGTGTATCTCTGGTTCGGCACCGCTTCCGATTGAGGTGCAAGAAGAGTTCGAGAAGATCACAGGCGGTCGCATCGTCGAAGGATATGGTTTGTCTGAGACGTCGCCGGTCACGCATGCGAACTTCTTATGGGATAAGCGAATCGTCGGCTCAATTGGTGCGCCGCTGTCGGATACTTCTGCTAAAATAGTAAAAGCAGACGGAGAGACGGAAGCGGATATCGGCGAGATTGGTGAAATCATGCTGAGTGGTCCGCAAGTCATGAAAGGCTATTGGCAAAAACCGGAGGAGACGGCAGCCGTCTTGAAAGATGGATGGCTCGCGACGGGTGACCTCGGTTATATGGGTGAGGACGGATTCTTCTATATTGTCGACCGGAAGAAAGATATGATCATCGCCGGTGGATTCAACGTCTATCCACGTGAAATCGAAGAAGTGCTCTACGAACATCCGGCCGTCAAGGAAGCGGTCTGTATCGGTGTTCCTGACCCATATCGTGGTGAGACGGTCAAAGCGTTCATCGTCCTTCGTGACGGGTCGAGTGTGACCGAAGAAGAGCTCGACAAGCATTGTCGTGAGAAGCTCGCGGCTTATAAAGTGCCGAAGCTGTACGAGTTCCGTGACGAGTTGCCGAAGACGTTCGTCGGTAAGATTTTACGCCGTGTTCTCGTCGACGAAGAGAAGGCGAAACAAGTGAAACAAAGCAGTTGACACCAAGCGTATGCATGATAGAATAATAAATGAATGAACCATCATTCATTTTTCTGCAGCGGTAAGGAGCTTGGGGTTAATGACAAATCATATTTCGAAAAGTGACCGAATCATTGATGCGGCGGTCAAAGTAATTGCCAATCATGGCTATCACGGTGCAAAGGTGACAGCCATCGCCAAAGAGGCGGGTGTCGCGGACGGCACGATCTATTTGTACTTCAAAAACAAGGAGCATCTCTTGATCGAGTTGTTCCAAGCGAAGATGGGGCTGTTCATCGACTACTCGAAACAACAAATCGGGAACGAGACGACAGCCGGAGATCAGTTGTATCAGTTGATCGAATCACATTTAAAACAACTGTCGGCCGATTACGACCTTGCCGTCGTGACACAAATCGAACTGCGACAGTCGAACTTGGTGCTTCGCCAAAAAATCGGAGAAGTGCTCAAACCATATTTGAATTTGATCGATTCGGTCGTCAAACACGGAATCGAGACAGGAGAGTTCGACAAGGATCTAGATTATCGACTCGCCCGTCAGATGATTTTCGGCACAATCGATGAGGTTGTGACGAGCTGGATGGCGAGCGGCTTCAAGTACGACTTGATGTCGACGCTTCCGAATGTGCACCATATGTTAAAGAAGGGGCTTACTTAACAGTGAGCCCTATCACTAGCTCAAAAAATGAATGCTGATTCATGAATGATGGGAAAGAATTGACTAAAGGGGGATCAACCATGAATATTTTTGTTTTGCTGAAACGTACGTTTGATACTGAGGAAGCGATTCAGCTCGAGAATGGGGAAATTCAAGAAGACGGCGCTGAGTTCATCATCAACCCGTATGACGAATATGCGGTCGAAGAAGCGATTCAAAAACGTGACGCACTCGGGGGAGAGGTCACGGTCGTCACGGTAGGACCGGAAGACGCGGACAAAGAGCTTCGTACGGCACTCGCCATGGGAGCGGACAAAGCTGTCCGAATCTCGATCGAGGACGATGTCGAAGATGCAGACCACGTCACGATTTCAAAAGTGCTCGCCACATACTTGAAAGAACAGGATGCAGACCTCATCTTGGCAGGGAACGTTGCAATCGATGGCGGTAGCGGACAAGTCGCACCACGTGTCGCAGAACTTCTCGACATGAACTACGTGACGACGATCACGGCTCTTGAAATCGATGGCACGACGGCTACGGTCACACGTGACGTCGAAGGCGATACAGAAGTCATCGAAGTCGCACTCCCACTTCTCGTGACGGCGCAACAAGGGTTGAACGAACCACGTTACCCGAGCTTGCCTGGGATCATGAAAGCGAAGAAGAAACCACTCGAAGAACTTGAACTCATGGACATCGATCTCGATGAAGATGAAATCGAAGCGAAAATCGAGACGATTGAACGATTCTTGCCAGAAGAGAAGAAAGCCGGCCGTATCCTTGAAGGCGACATGTCGACACAAGTGAGCGAGCTCGTACAACTTCTTCGCACGGAAGCGAAAGTCATTTAAGGGGGAGATCATAGATGAAAGCTTTAGTACTCGCAGAAGCGCGTGAAGGCGCGTTACGTAACGTATCATTCGAAGCCATCGCTGCGGCGAAGCAATTGACAGACGATGTGACGGCAGTCGTGATTGGGGATCACGTGCAATCACTCGCGCAAGAACTCGGGGAGTATGGCGCAAGCCGTGTCCTCGTCGTTGAAGACGATCGTCTCAAACACTATACGCCAGACGGCTACGGGCAAGTACTCCGTCAGCTGATCGAGCAAGAAAGTCCGGACATGATTGTCCTCGGTCACACAGCTCTCGGGAAAGACATCGCACCGAAACTCGCGGCACGTCTCGATGCTGGACTCATCAGTGACGTCGTCTCTATCGAAGGAACAGGTCGTGACGCTGAATTCGTTCGCCCGATCTATTCAGGGAAGGCGTTCGAGAAAGTGAAGTTCAAAGACTCGGTCATGTTCTTCACAATTCGTCCGAACAACATCGACGCACTCGCGCGTCAAGCAGGTGCAAGCGTCTCAGTTGAAACGCCAGCAGTCGAATTGAAAGACCTCGCGATGATTGTCAAAGAAGTCGTTCGTAAGGCGACTGGGAAAGTCGACTTGGCGGAAGCGAAAGTCATCGTCGCAGGCGGTCGTGGCGTGAAGAGCGAAGACGGCTTCAAACCACTTGAAGAGTTAGCTGAACTTCTCGGGGGAGCAGTCGGTGCTTCACGTGGAGCATGTGACGCCGACTACTGCGACTACGCGCTTCAAATCGGACAAACGGGTAAAGTCGTCACACCAGACCTTTATATCGCATGCGGAATCTCTGGAGCAATCCAACACTTGGCAGGGATGAGTAACGCGAAGGTCATCGTCGCGATCAACAAGGATCCGGAAGCGAACATCTTCAGTGTGGCGGACTATGGCATCGTCGGTGACTTGTTCGATGTCGTCCCAATGTTGACAGAAGAGTTCCGCAAGCACCTCGTCAATAGCTAATAAGCAAAACGTTTTGGGGTTGTTACCCTCCGTGGTATACTCTGAACATGAATTGCATGAGAGTTCTATATCAGAGCTCTCTCATCTTATTGGGGAGGTTTTTACAAATGGCTATTAAACACGCAACGACTCAATCGTTTGAACAAGATGTAAAAGAGGGCGTAGTCCTCGTTGATTTCTGGGCAACTTGGTGTGGACCATGTCGCATGATCGCGCCAGTTCTCGAAGAACTCGATCAAGAAATGGGTGACCAAGTCCAAATCGTGAAACTCGACGTCGACGAAAACCCTGAAGTCGCAGGTGCTTTCCAAATCCAAAGTATCCCGACACTCATGATGTTCAAAGATGGCGAGCCTGTTTCGAAAACAATGGGCTTCCAACCAAAAGAAGCATTGAAAGAGTTTATCGCAACAGCACAATAATTGCGTAGCAGCCGACCTGTATCGGCTGCTTTTTTGTTTTGTCGAACGGAAAAGAAGGAAAAGGACAGGCAAGTAGGGAATAGGTTGAGTTATTCCACACCCCCTCATTTACGGAAAAATCCGATACATATCGTCTGATTTCAAAATTTTTTTTGAAGAAATTCCGTCGGCTTCCTTCATATTTAAAAGATTCGGAATTTTAGTGAGGGCGTGCGCAGACTGGAAGCTTTTATCATGGAAACAGACTGAAAATTTACGCTATACTCATGAGGAAGACATGATGGAGTCAAGTGACCTTACTTTACGGCTCGATCTATTGTACGACTCTGTTCGAAGGAGGAATTTTCTTGTCGCTGTTACATTTAGCTATTTTGTTGCCGCTTCTCGCGGCACCGTTCATCCCGTTCTTGTTTCGGGGGATGAAGCAAATTCATACAGGCTGGTTCGTCTTGATCGTACCGGTCGTGCTCGTCACCTACTTCGCCGGATTCATTCCGATCACGAGTGCAGGGGACGTCGTGACAGAGACGATTGCGTGGATGCCGTCCCTCGGGATCAACTTCACGGCATACGTCGACGGACTCAGTCTACTGTTCGCCCTCCTCATCACGGGGATCGGCGCACTCGTTGTCTTATATTCAATTTACTATTTGAATAAGGACAAAGAGTCACTCGGGCATTTCTATGTGTATCTCTTGATGTTCATGAGTGCGATGCTCGGGGTCGTTCTCTCGGACAACATGATTGTCATGTATATGTTCTGGGAGCTCACATCGATTTCATCATTCCTGTTGATTGGTTACTGGTATGAGAAAGAGCGTTCACGTTATGGCGCGCAGAAGTCGATGCTTCTCACCGTATTCGGAGGATTGTCGATGCTCGGGGGGATTGTCTTACTCGAGTCGATGATTGGTTCGTACAGCATTCGTGATATGGTCGCGAATTCTGGCGTCATCGCCGAGAGCCCGTTCTTCCTTGCCGCGATGATTCTCATCTTGCTCGGGGCGTTCACGAAATCAGCGCAGTTCCCGTTCCACATCTGGTTGCCTGACGCGATGGAAGCACCGACTCCGGTCAGTGCGTACCTCCACTCGGCAACGATGGTTAAGGCGGGTCTCTACCTCGTGGCCCGTATGAGCCCGGTGTTCCAAGAGTCATCAGTCTGGCTATGGACGATTGCCGGGGTCGGGATGTTTACGATGTTCTGGGGCTCGTTCAACGCTGTAAAGCAGACCGACTTGAAGGGAATCTTGGCATTCTCGACAGTCAGTCAGCTCGGGTTGATTATGTCACTCCTTGGTCTTGGTGCGGCTGCGCTCCACTATGACGGTATGGATGACAATATCTTTATGGTCGCGACGATCGCAGCAATCTTCCATTTGATCAACCACGCGACATTCAAAGGCTCGCTCTTTATGATGGCCGGGATTGTCGACCACGAGACGGGTACACGTGACATTCGTAAGCTTGGCGGTCTGATGACGGTCATGCCGATCACGTTCACGATTGCCGTCATCGGTTCGTTATCAATGGCCGGTCTTCCGCCGTTTAATGGTTTCTTGAGTAAAGAGATGTTCTTGAAGGCGACGACGAAAGTCTTCTCGGCCGACTTCTTCGCACTCGATACGATTGGAATCTTACTTCCGGTCATCGCGTTCGTCGGAAGTGTGTTCACGTTCATCTACAGCATCATGCTGTTTACACGGACGTTCATGGGCAAAGCGAAGTTCGATCAATTGCCAAAACAACCGCATGAGGCGCCGATCGGCATGTTGATTTCGCCGGCCATCCTCGCGCTTCTCGTTGTAGGTCTCGGGTTCTTCCCGAACGTTTTGTCGAACTCGCTCATCAAACCGGCCGTCGAGTCGATTTATCCGACACTCGTCGCGCAAGGGCAAGATGTAAAGGTAGATATTTATTTCTGGCACGGTCTCACGCCTGAACTATATATGACAATCGGGGTTATCCTTCTCGGTTCATTGTTGTTCTGGCAAATGGGCAAATGGATGGGCATCTACAATCGGATCCCACATCGTTTGACGCTCAACGGGATATACGATGGTACGCTCGTCTGGTCAAACAAGGCGGCATATCGCTTTAAAGACAACTACATGACTGGTTTCATCCGGTCGTATTTGATCTATATTTTCGTCTTCCTCTCAGGCATGATGCTCTTTAGCATCTGGTGGTTCGACATGTACCGATTCTCGTTCGAGAACTTGGCAGAGATTGCACCGTATGAATACGTGCTAGGCGCTGTCGTCATGCTTGCGGCGCTCGCGATTCTCTTCATGAAGTCGCGTCTCCCGTCCATCATCTTACTCGGGGTTGTCGGGTACGGCGTGGCACTGTTCTTCGTCTTCTTCGGTGCACCTGACTTGGCACTCACACAGCTCGTCATCGAGACGGTCTCGGTTGCCTTGTTCTTGCTCGTGTTCTATCACATGCCGGACATCAGCAAGAAGGAAGTACGGATGCGTTTCAAAGTCGGGAATGCCATTGTGGCCATTCTCGTCGGGACGACCGTGACGCTTCTCAGCTTCATGGCGCTCACGAACAAATCGCTCACGTCGATCTCTGAGTATTACAAAGAGAACGTGTATGAGCTTGCAGCAGGTAAAAACATGGTTAACGTCGTCCTCGTCGACTTCCGTGGATTTGATACTTTGTTTGAAATCGTCGTTCTCGGAATTGCGGCTTTCGGGATTTACACGATGATTAAATTTAGAACAACACGACGTACGAAAGGAGAAGGTGCACATGAAGCAAAACAGCAAACGCGTCAATGACGTCATTTTGCAGACGGCCGCGATTATCATTTTCTTCATCATCGTCATCTTCTCGATCGATTTGTTCTTTGCCGGTCATTATTCACCAGGTGGAGGGTTCATCGGTGGATTGATGACATCCGCGGCACTCGTCTTGTTGCTACTCGCATTTGATTCGAAGACGCTCGCGAACGTGCTCCCAATCGACTACCGTCTCATGACGGCAAGTGGATTGTTGATTGCACTCGCGACAGGTCTTCACTCGGTATTCTTGGGTCGTCCGTTCTTGACGCATGCTTACGGGAAGTTCGACTTACCACTTCTCGGTGAACAGACGCTCCACACGGCGATTGCGTTCGACTTAGGGGTTTATCTCGTAGTCATCGGAATCACCTTGACGATTATACAAACGATTGGAGAGAGTGAATAATGGAAATCTTCGTTAGCATCATTATCGGTGTCTTGACGATGTGTGCCGTCTATCTTGTTCTCTCAAGAAGTTTGTTACGCATCATCATCGGCACAGCCTTGTTCAGTCACGCGGCACACCTTCTCGTCTTGACGACGGCAGGTTTGAAGACAGGGGCAGCCCCTGTCCTCGTCGACGGTGTGACTGAATTCACAGACCCGTTACCGCAAGCGCTCGTCTTGACGGCAATCGTCATCAGTTTCGGGGTGACGGCGTTCTTCCTCGTACTTGCCTACCGCACGTATCAGGAGCTCAGCACGGACAATATGGAAGAAATGAAAGGAACAGAATCGTATGATTAACTTACCGGTCTTTCCAATCGTCATTCCTGCGCTTGCGGCCATCATCATGATGTTCATGCCAAAACGGGTCCAGCTGCAGCGTGTGATGGCTCTTGGAGCTTTAGTTATTACGGCGATCGTGTCACTCTTCCTTGTGCACACGGTCTCCACGGAAGGGATTCAAACCCTCAACCTCGGGAACTGGCAAGCACCGTTCGGGATCACGCTCGTATCGGATATGTTGTCAGCCCTACTCGTGACGACGTCGACTCTCCTCACGCTCTTCATCGTGTGGTTCGCCGTCCATTACTTCTCAGACTCATATGAAGGCAACTACTTGTACATCTCGATGCTCTTCTTGCTCGTCGGGGTGAACGGTGCCTTCACGACAGGTGATATCTTCAACTTGTTCGTCTTCTTCGAGGTCTTCTTGATGTCTTCATACGTGTTGATTGTACTCGGTGGACGTGGCGTCCAGTTACGTGAGTCCATCAAATACTTGCTCGTGAACATCATCGCCTCGGCACTCTTCGTCATGTCGGTCGCCTTGCTCTATGGCGTTACAGGTACGCTCAACTTGGCAGACTTGGCGATGAAGATTCCGCTCGTCGATAACCCGGACGTCATTACCGTCATCGGTGTGATGTTTGTCATCGTCTTCGGGATGAAAGGGGCACTCGTCCCACTTCACTACTGGCTCCCTGGGGCGTATGTAGTCGCACCGACACCGATTCTCGCGATGTTCGGTGCACTCTTGACGAAAGTCGGGGTCTACTCGATTTTACGGACGTACACGTTACTGTTTGATGGGAACGGTGAGTTTTTACAGACGTTCCTTATGGTGCTCGCTGTCCTCACGATCTTCATCGGGATGACAGGTGCCATCGCTTATAACGACGTGAAGCTGATCATCATCTACAACATCATGATTGCGGTCGGGGTCATTTTGTACGGGATCTCGGTCAACACGCAGACGTCCCTTGAAGGGTCGCTCTACTACTTGATTCACGACATGATCATCAAGGCAGTTCTCTTCATGCTCGTCGGGATGATGATTGGGATCACCAAATCCGGTCAACTGCGCGATATGGGTGGACTCATCACACGCTTCCCGCTGTTCGGATGGACGTTCTTCATCGCAGCGCTCTCGCTTGCAGGGATTCCGCCACTTAGTGGATTCTTCGGGAAGTTATTGATCGTATCAGGCGGGATGGACGAAGGAGAACTGTTCGGACCACTTCTCGTCCTCTTATCAAGTCTCTTCGTCCTCTATTCGGTCATGAAGATCTTCTTGAACGGATTCTGGGGAGAGGCGAAGCGTGAGTATGATGGACCACTCGTACCGTATACAAAACGTTTGATTGTGCCGGTATTCTTGTTGCTCATCATTGCGGTCGCATACGGATTTGGGGCAGAAGCCATCCATCCGTATATCACGCAAGCGATTGAGCCGCTCGTCAATCCAGAAATCTATATCGATGCCGTGATAAAGGAGTGAAACACAGATGGCTTATCAACTTTTGATTAACTTTTTCTTGGCGTTCATCTGGATGTTCCTCACGGGATCGTTCACAACGAGCGGATTCTTCGTTGGGTATCTACTCGGATTGCTCATCTTGTTCATGATGCGCCGATTCTTCAAGTCAGGGGGAGGCAGCTTTTACTTCACACGCGTCTGGCGTCTGTTTAAACTGCTCCTCATCTTCATCCGGGAACTTTTCCTCGCGAACTTCGAGGTGTTACGTCTCGTCCTTAGTCCAAAGCTCAAGATTCAACCAGGAATCTTCCGGTATGAGACGTCTCTCGACAAAGGCTGGAAAGTCAGCTTGCTCTCAATGCTGATCACGCTCACACCAGGGACGCTCGTCGTTCAGGTGTCAAAAGACAATTCCGTGCTCTATATCCACGCGCTCAACATGCCGGATAAGGAAGCATTACAAAAAGACATTTATGATAACTTTGAATCAAGCATTAAGGAGGCGACAGAGTGATGGATTTACTAGACATTCTCATCTACATCTCGCTCGCCATTCTCTTGCTTGCGATGTTGATGATGTTGTATCGCGTCGTCAAAGGACCGACGACGGCAGACCGGGTCATCGCCCTCGACTCAATCGGGATCGCACTCATCTCGGTCGTCGCGTTACTGTCGATCCTGCTCGATACGACCTTATATTTTGAAGTCATCTTGCTACTCAGTATTTTGGCCTTCATCGGAACGGTGGCGTTCTCGAAATTCTTAGAGAGGGGAGAGATTATCCAACATGACCGCGACAATGATCTTTGATCTCATTACCGGCATCTTCACGATCATCGGCGTCTTCTTCACGGTCGTCGCCGCGATCGGTCTCATCCGTCTCCCAGATATTTATTCTAGAACACACGCTGCCTCAAAGAGCGCGACACTCGGTGTCATGTTCGTCCTCTTTGCGGCCGTGCTTCACGTGTATGTCGATGAACGGGTATTTGACGCAAGACTCTTGCTCGGTCTCTTCTTCGTCCTCTTGACGGCTCCTGTCGGGGGTCACCTCATCTCACGTGCGGCCCACGCGAAGGGAGTCCCGCTTTGGGAGAAGTCGTTACAAGACGCATTGAAAGAAGACAAGGATAAAGGAATCGAATAAGAGAAAGACGGGATTCGCCGTGTGGCGAGTCCCGTCTTTTGTTTAGATGAGATAGGTCAGGTCGGAGGCAGCCGTCGGATAGGCGACTTCTAAGTGCTTCACGTGTTGATGCGACAGTTTGTTCTGTATAATGAAAGAGAACAGATTGATGAGTTCCGGGGCATGGTGTCCAATCAGATGTGCGCCGATAATATGACCTTCCGCACTCAACAATACTTTCGAATAGGCGGTCGTGTCATTGATGCGTGAATAGGTGAGGAAATGGGACATGTCCGTTTCTTTCACGTCGAAGTCGATGCCCTCGGCTTCCGCTTCCTCCACAGTGAGCCCCACTTTGGCAATCGGTGGGGTCGCATAGACGATGGTCGGTGCTGGGCGCTCGGGAAGTGCCCGCGTATTCCCGTGAAGCATGTTCAATGCAGCGAGACGACCTTCCTGACCGGCGAACGGAGTGAGTGCGGGATTTGGACTATTAGCGACGTCTCCGGCGGCGTATATATTCGGGTTGCTCGTCTGGAGATGCTCGTTCACCTGAACACCATGATGATCGGCATTGACGCCTGCTGCTTCGAGATGAAGTCGCTCGATGCTTGGAATTCGCCCGGTGGCGTTAAGGACAACTCCTTCAAGGGTAGAGTCATCTGATAACGTTAAGACGTTCCCGTCGATTCGTGTCGGTTCGACGTCGTGTCGGACAGTGATCCCGATTCGTTTTGATTCTTCGAGGAGCCGATGGACGACGTTCGGGTCGAATGCCTTCAGCGCACGTGAACGAATGAGAAGGGTCACGTCGCTTCCGAAGCGTCGGAAGATATGGGCGAATTCAAAAGCGATATAACCGGCACCGACAATATGAATCGATTTCGGTAACGTGTCGAGGTCGAACACATCATCGCTCGTGATGGCCAGTTCGCCACCTGGGATGTCGAGAGGACGTGGTGTTTGGCCCGTCGCGATTAAAAATTGAGGGGCGGAGAGCTCGTGACCATCGATGACGATCGAGTCTTCATCGATAAAGTGAGGCTCCCCTTGATATAAATCAATGTTCATCTCGTTCCAATGTTGCGTTTTTGACGTAGGAATCGAGAAGCGATATTCATCAATCCGCTTTTTAAAGGACGACCAATCGAGGGATAGGCTTCCTTCGACGCCGAGCTCGCGCATACGTTCCGTACGGGCGAGAAGTTCGGCACCTTCGGCGAGCATTTTTTTCGGGTCACATCCACGCTGGGGACACGTTCCTCCGAACGTCCAGTTTTCAATGATAGCAATCTCTTTACCGGCGTCACGTAAAATCGTGGCGACTTGGCTCGCGGCTGATCCGCTACCGACAATAATGACATCGTATCGTTTCATAATATAAAATCCTCCTCTGACGAGATATCACACTCTTTTTCCCGTCCAGGAGGAAGCTAAACTGAGGTGAATGGAATTGAGTCATACCGATCACATTAAACATAAATTGGCACTACTCCCGGACGAACCGGGTTGCTATTTGCATAAAAATGAATATGGTGAGGTCATCTATGTAGGGAAGGCGAAAAATCTTAAGAATCGTGTCCGCTCTTACTTCACGGGTGCACACGATATCAAGACGATGCGTCTCGTCGCAGAGATCCGTGACTTCGAGTACATCGTAACGGCGAGCGAACTCGAGGCGTTGCTTCTTGAAATGACGCTCATCAAAAAGCACGACCCGAAGTACAACATTCGCCTGAAAGATGACAAGACGTATCCGTACATCAAAATCACGAACGAACCATATCCGCGTCTATTGACGACACGTAAGCTGAAGAAAGACGGTGGACATTACTTCGGACCGTATCCGAACGCTTACGCAGCGAACGAGACGAAACGTCTGCTCGATAAACTCTACCCGCTCCGTAAATGTCAGCCGATGCCGAAGAAACTTTGTCTCTATTATCACATCGGGCAATGTCTGGGACCTTGTGAGCTCGCGGTCGACACGGATTCGCAAAAAGAGATCGTCAACGAGATTCGTCGTTTCCTGAACGGTGAGACAAGCGAGACGCTCGCCAAGCTGAATGTGGAGATGGGACGTGCCGCTGAGGACATGCAGTTCGAGCGGGCGGCTGAACTACGCGATCAGATTCGAGCGGTCGAATCGATCATGAACAAACAGAACATGATTACGGCCGACCCGACGGCGCGAGACGTCTTCGGTTATACGCTTGACCGAGGCTGGATGTGTGTCCAAGTGTTCTACATGCGAGGCGGTAAGATGATCGAGCGAGATGTCTCGCTCTTCCCGATGCATGGAGAGCCTTCCGAAGAACTCGAAAGTTTTATCGTCCAGTTCTATGAACAAAACGTCGTGCCAAAAGAAATCCTCGTACCAGAGACGGTCCGTCTCGATTTATTAAATGACGCCATCGGCACGAAAGTGATGCAACCGAAACGTGGGGCGAAGAAGCAACTGCTCGATTTGGCGACGAAGAATGCAACGATTGCCTTGAACGAGAAGTTCGAATTGCTCGCCCGAGACGAAGAGCGGACGTTACTCGCGATGCGTGAACTCGGGGAAGCAATCGGCATCCCGAACTTGTCGCGTGTCGATATCATCGATAACGCGAACATTCAAGGGGCGGACGCCGTATCGGCGCTCGTCGTCTTTGAAGACGGGAAGCCGCTCAAGAAAGAGTATCGGAAATATAAGATTCGGACCGTCCAAGGACCCGATGATTATGAGACGATGCGCGAAGTCGTGCGGCGACGGTTCCGCCGTCTGTTGACGGAAGACAAGCGTCTACCGGATCTCCTATTGATTGATGGAGGAATCGGGCAATTGAATGCAGCGCTCGACGTCATCCAAAATGAGTTCGGGCTCGACTTGCCGGTCGGCTCACTCAAAAAGGATGACCGACATCGGACGAGCCAACTGTTGTTCGGAGAACATGGTGCGGTCGTGGAACTTCATCCACGATCGAGTGCTTTTTATCTATTACAGCGGATGCAAGACGAGGTCCACCGTTTCGCCATCACCTTCCACCGCAGCTTGCGCACGAAGAAGATGACAAAATCGATTTTAGATGAGATTCCGGGAGTCGGTCCGAAGCGTCGTCAACAGCTCATCCGTCATTTCGGGTCGATGAAACAGATTCGTCTGGCCTCACTCGAACAATTGAAAGAAGCGGGACTACCGGAAAAACTGGCGGAGACCGTCCTTCAATATGTGCACGAGGATACGGATGAATGAGACAGCTTCCGACAGACGTGGAGAATACAATCGCTACATTCGTGAAAGCGATTGATGAATTTCTATCAACCGTTCAGCATATATACATTCATGGTTCATTAGCAATGGGTGGCTTTCATCCGAAACGAAGTGATGTAGATTTGTTGCTCGTCGTATCGAACGCATTGACTCGGGAGGAACGACAAAAACTCATCGACTGTTGCCTCTCATACTCCAACGAACCATATCCGCTCGAACTGAGCATCATGACGACGGCGCAGCTAAAAGACTGGTGTCACCCGAGTCCCTTCGAGTTTCACTATAGTGAAGGGTGGCGCTCACGTTTTGAAAAGGCAGGTAGGGAAGAGCGAACCGAATTGCAACAAGGATTCACCGATCCGGATTTGGCAGCTCATATGTTGATGATTTTAGAACGAGGCATCACTTGGCGCGGACAGCCACTTCATCAATTGCTCTGCGGATTCGATTCCGCTCATTTTTCTGATGCGATTCGGGCAGATGCGTTCGACTGTCTCGATACGATGGATGAAAATCCGATCTATTGCGTGTTGAACTTGTTACGCGGACTGGCCTATGAACAAGAACGTGTCCTTCTCTCGAAACAAGAAGCGCTCGGTTGGGTGATAGAGAACGGACATTTTCCGGGAAATGTTTTAGCGGTCGTTCGTAAGGCGACTCAGGGCTATGAAGGGGAAGACGTGACGTTTGATCAACATGAACTCAACGAATTCCGTCGCTACATGCGTCAACAACTTCACACTAAACAAAAATAAGAGTCGATGCGAAACGCATCGACTCTTATTCGTAATCGTCTTTCCGGTCTAGTTGGACGGTGATTTGGACAATTTTTCGGGCGGGATCGGCATATCCTTCCGCGACGCACTGGAAACGACCTGCAATCTGTTCGGCTAAAAATCCAGCTTCGAGCTGATAGTAACCGGTCGCCTTGGCTTGGGTCGTGGGCGGTGGGATGAGTTCGTATGTAAATTTACTCCCACGTTCCTTTTTGAGCGTCAACGCTCCCCAACCTGCCTCATCGAAGAATGCAGTCAGTTCATCGTCAGACATCGTCGGGAATTTGCGGGCGACCCGTTTTCCTGACCAATAGATGACTTGGGCGTAATCTTCACCAAGCAAGTCCGTCAACACATAGTCGCGAAGAAGTTCAATCGCGAAAATTGGTTGGCTCATCGTTTCCATTCTATCCCATCACTCCAATCTCTCTATATCATTATAACGACCAATCGGAATTTGGTCATCCTGTATTTTTGAAAAGAATGTGGCACAAATCGGCTAGGTTATCTTGTCATACAATTTTCACAAGAGTAGAATAGGAGTCAGAAAGCTATATCTGCATTTGAAAACGCTTTTATTGACAATACGAGCCAATGCTCGTAAAAAAGGGGGAACTAGAATGGCAGCGCATCGTGACTACTTCAGTCGTAAAGTCCATTCGCTACTTGGGGTCATTCCAATCGGTTTGTTTTTGATCGTTCACTTATCGGTCAACTACTACATCGTCGATGGGGTGGAGTCATTCAACAAAGCAGCAAAATTCATGGAGAACTTACCGTATTTGTACTTCCTTGAAGTGACGATTATCGCATTGCCGATGATCTTCCACGGCGTGTACGGCGTGTACTATGCGTTTCTCGGGTCGATTAACTCGAACCGTTATTCATACGCACGCAACTGGTTGTATCTCTTCCAACGCTTCACAGGGGTCTTCCTCGTCATCTTTATCGCATGGCACGTTTGGGAAACGCGCTTAGCGAAATTACGCGGGGTAGAAGTCAATGCGGAGATGATGCAAAACATCGTCGACAACCCGCTCATGTTAATCTTCTACATAGTCGGAATCCTTTCGGCTACGTTCCACTTCGCGAACGGTCTTTGGTCGTTCTCGATCACGTGGGGAATCACACAGTCACCTCGTTCGCAACGTCTCATGAGCTACGTATCAGGTGTCGTGTTCTTGGCACTATCTTTTGTCGGCATCCGTTCGATTTTGACGTTTGCAGGCATCTTGTAATTAGGGGGAATTTTACATGGCAAATCAAAGTTTGATCGTCATCGGTGGCGGTCTAGCTGGACTCATGGCGACAATCAAGTCGGCAGAGATGGGTGTTCCGGTAAAACTATTCTCGCTTGTACCGGTCAAGCGTTCACATTCAGTTTGTGCCCAAGGTGGCATCAACGGGGCCGTCAACACGAAAGGGGAAGGTGATTCTCCTTGGCAACACTTTGACGACACGGTCTACGGAGGCGACTTCCTCGCTAACCAACCACCTGTTCAAAAAATGGCAGAGAATGCACCGAAAATCATCCACATGTTCGACCGGATGGGTGTCATGTTCAACCGTACGCCAGAAGGTCTCTTAGACTTCCGTCGTTTCGGTGGAACGCTTCACCACCGTACGGCATACGCTGGAGCGACAACTGGTCAACAACTTCTCTATGCACTCGATGAGCAGGTTCGTCGTTATGAAGCACAAGGTCTTGTCGAGAAATATGAGGGATGGGAATTCCTTCGTGCCGTCATCGATGAAGAAGGGATCTGCCGCGGTGCGGTCTGTCAGGATTTGCGCTCGATGGAAATTAAAGCGTTCCCATCGGACGCGGTGATCTTGGCGACAGGTGGCCCAGGGGTCATCTTCGGTAAGTCGACAAACTCGGTCATCAACACAGGGCAAGCAGCGGCAGCGGTTTACCGCCAAGGTGCAGTCTACGCGAACGGGGAGTTCATCCAAATTCACCCGACTGCGATTCCTGGGGACGACAAACTTCGTCTCATGAGTGAATCGGCTCGTGGGGAAGGTGGACGTGTCTGGACATACAAAGATGGGAAGCCATGGTACTTCCTCGAAGAGAAATATCCAGCATACGGGAACCTCGTACCGCGTGACATCGCGACACGTGAGATCTTCGATGTATGTGTGAACCAAAAACTCGGCGTCAACGGCGAGAACATGGTGTACCTCGACTTGTCTCACAAAGATTCGAAAGAACTCGACATCAAACTTGGTGGGATCCTCGAAATCTACGAGAAATTCGTAGGGGATGACCCGCGTAAAGTACCGATGAAGATCTTCCCGGCAGTCCACTATTCGATGGGCGGACTGTGGGTCGACTACGATCAAATGACAAACATCCCTGGACTCTTCGCAGCCGGTGAATGTGACTACTCGATGCACGGTGCGAACCGTCTCGGCGCAAACTCACTTCTCTCAGCCGTTCACGGCGGAATGGAAGCAGGTCCTGCAGCGGTCAACTACATGCGTGGTCTCGACCAAGCGACAGAAAGCGTCTCTGACGCACTCTTCAACTTCAACGAGCGTGAAGAGATCGAACGCTTCAACGACATCCTTGCGATGGACGGGACAGAGAACGCGTATCAAATCCACCGTGAACTCGGTGAACTCATGACGGACAACGTCACAGTCGTTCGTTATAACGACAAGCTCGAAGCGACGGACAAAAAAATCCAAGAATTGCGTGAACGTTTCCATAACATCTCGGCTACGGATACGGCACGCTGGAGCAATCAAGGGGCATCGTTCATTCGACAGCTCGACCATATGCTCGACCTCGCACGCGTCATCACACTCGGCGCACTCAAGCGGGACGAGAGCCGTGGTGCCCATTACAAACCGGAATTCCCGGAACGTAATGACGAGCAGTTCATGAAGACGACGATGGCACGTTACAAAGATGGGGAAGT
Source organism: Exiguobacterium sp. s183 (assembly GCF_018617655.1). Classification (NCBI taxonomy): domain Bacteria; kingdom Bacillati; phylum Bacillota; class Bacilli; order Caryophanales; genus Exiguobacterium; species Exiguobacterium sp. s183. The sequence continues at coordinate 151,779 of NZ_JACSKN010000003.1, read as the reverse complement.
CGATATCTCGTATGAAGACATCGATGTTTCGTTAATCCCGCCACGTAAACGGGATTACTCGAAGAAAGGGGCGAAGACGAAATGACGACGCCAATGCACTCTGAACAAAAAGACATCCGCTTCATCATCGAACGCCAAGATGGACCGGATCAAGCAACGTATACTGAAGAATTCACGGTGCCGTACCGTCCGAACATGAACGTCATCTCGGCACTGATGGAAATCCGCCGTAATCCGGTCAACGCGAACGGGGACAAGACGACACCGATCAACTGGGACATGAACTGTCTCGAGGAAGTATGTGGTGCGTGCTCGATGATCATCAACGGGAAGCCACGCCAGTCGTGTACAGCGCTCGTCGATAAACTCGAGCAACCGATCCGCCTCGCGCCGATGAAGACGTTCCCGGTTATCCGTGACCTTCAAGTCGACCGTCAGCGTATGTTCGACGCGTTGAAAAAAGTGAAGGCATGGGTTCCGATCGATGGAACGTATGACCTCGGTCCAGGACCGCGTATGCCAGAAAACAAACGCCAATGGGCGTACGAGTTATCAAAATGTATGACCTGTGGGGTTTGTCTTGAAGCGTGTCCGAACGTCAACGACAAATCGGACTTCATCGGTCCAGCAGCAATCTCGCAAGTCCGTCTCTTCAACTCGCATCCAACAGGTGCCTTCCACGCGGAAGACCGCCTCGAAGCCCTTATGGAAGACGGCGGCATCATGCAGTGCGGAAACGCACAAAACTGTGTCGAAGTTTGTCCGAAAGGCATCCCGCTCACGACGTCAATCGCTTCGATGAACCGTCAAACGACGCTTCATTCGTTCAAACAGTTCTTCGGTAGTGACAAAGGTCGCACCGGTTCTGCGGTCGAGGCGTAAGCGAGCCGATGACCAAGTACTTTCGAGAGCCAGGTTGGGAAACACGTGTCAAAGCAGGGATCGCGCTCGATGTAAAAGTTCGCTTTTCGGAGTGCGATCCGTACGGTCACATGAACAACACGATCCCGTTCATCTATTTCGAAGATGCGCGAATTGAGTTGTTAGAAGCGACAGGATTCTCCTTGAAGGACGGGTTTGTCGTCGTCGCCGATGCGCAATGTGACTATGTTCGACAAGTCATGCCACGTCAACAGCTGACCGTGCATGCCAATATCTTGACGGTCGGAAACACTTCATGTGATATTCATTACGGGGCATATGACGGAGAACAACTCCTCTTCGCGGGACGAACGAGCCTCGTTCATTTGACGAAGGAAGGTCGTCCAACGGAATGGACTCCGGAATATAAAAACCGCTTGCAGAATTTTTGCGAATCCGCTATCATTTGATAATGAGTTCACAAACAAAAAATATTCTGCCGGTTCGCCTGTAGAATTGAATTTTGAAGGGAGACCATCATCTCATGGAAAAAACGTTCACAGTCGTTGCTGATTCAGGAATTCACGCTCGTCCAGCTACTCAGTTGGTTAACACAGCTTCTAAGTTCCAGTCAGACATCAACCTCGAGTACAATGGTAAAACAGTTAACTTGAAGTCGATCATGGGTGTACTTTCACTCGGTATCGCAAAAGATTCTACAATCAAGATCACTGCTGAAGGTGAAGATGCAGAAGAAGCGATCAACACGCTTTCTGACATGCTCACTAGCGAAGGTCTTGCTCAGTAATTCGGGTAAGGGACGAGGCGCCACTGGCGACCTCGTCTTTTTTTGTCATGGGAACGTTTCTTTTTCCGTCTGATGTTTTTTGGTAAGATAGGTGAGAATGGAAGTGATGCAAAATGAAACGAGCGATTGGAGTCCTCGATTCAGGAGTCGGCGGGTTGACGGTAGTCAAAGAATTGATGCGCCAGCTCCCTAAAGAAGAAATTATCTATATCGGCGATACGGAACGCTGTCCATACGGGCCGCGTCCGCACGATGAGATTGAAGCTTATACATGGGAACTCATTGAGTTTCTATTGAAGAAAGACGTCAAAATGATTGTCATCGCGTGTAACACGGCGACGGCAGTCGTTTTGAAAGAGGCGCGGAAACGCCTCGATATCCCGGTCATCGGTGTCATCGACCCAGGTGCCCGTGCGGCCGTCAAAGGGACGCGAAACAAACATATCGGTGTCATCGGTACGAAGATGACGATTGAGAGCGCTTCTTATGAGAAGGCGCTTCGTCACGTAGCTGGTGAGGTCGACGTGTACTCACTCGCTTGCCCACCGTTCGTCCCGCTCGTCGAAGCGGGAGACGTTTCAGGAGAGCGCGTCCGTCAAATCGTGGAAGAGACGCTGCGTCCGCTACAACCTTCCGAGATGGATACACTCATTCTCGGTTGTACGCATTATCCGATCCTTGCTCCTGTTATCCAGGACGTGGTCGGGCCGAACGTGCACCTCATCTCGTCTGGTGACGAGACGGCGCTCGAAGTCGCAGCGATGCTTGATTATCAAGAGCTCGAGAACGGATTAGATACTGTCCCATCCCATGCCTTTTATGCGACGGGGGATATTGAACTATTTGACCGACTAGCGAGCGAATGGCTCGGTCGTCCGGTCCATGCGGAGAAAGTCGAGGTGACCGGCATTGCGTGATACGAGACAATTTGATGAATTACGAACAGTCGAGATCGTACCGCATGTGAACAAGCATGCGGAAGGGTCTGTCCTCATTTCGATTGGTGATACGAAAGTGATTTGTACAGCGACTGTCGAAGAACGTGTTCCGAACTTCCTTCGTGGGAAGAAGCAAGGCTGGATCAATGCCGAGTATGCCATGTTGCCACGTGCGACAGGTGACCGGACTGTCCGAGAAGCGGTACGTGGGAAGCAATCGGGTCGAACGATGGAGATTCAGCGTCTCATCGCCCGATCACTCCGTTCGGTCGTTGACTTGGAACGTCTCGGCGAACGCACGATTTGGATTGACTGTGACGTTATCCAAGCGGATGGCGGTACGCGTACGGCATCCATCACGGGTGGTTTTTGTGCCCTCGTCCTCGCCGTCGATCGTTTGATCCGTCAAGGGAAACTCGACGATACACCAATCAAAGAAGGCGTCGCGGCCATCTCGGTCGGACGTACCGATGAACTCGTTCTCGATTTGGACTATATGGAAGATGTGGCGGCTGAAGTCGACATGAACGTCGTCATGACGGCAAGCGGTCGTTTCGTCGAAGTACAGGGGACAGGTGAAGAGGCGACGTTCACGCTTCAAGAGATGAACGAGATGCTCGCGCTTGCACAACACGGAATCGAATCATTATTCAAGACGGCACAAGAGGCGCTCGGTGCTTCTTGGTGGTACGTCGGAGAACGTTCGGAGGAGACATTATGAAGTTGATCATTGCGACACACAATCCTGGAAAAGTGAAAGAACTAGAAGGGATGTTAACACCGCTCGGATTTGAGGTCGAATCACTACTCGACTATCCGGATGCGCCGGAAACAGATGAGACAGGGACGACATTTGAAGAAAATGCGGCGTTAAAAGCGACGGAAGCGGCTGCCTATTTCGGGCATGCCGTACTCGCGGACGACTCCGGTCTTGAAGTCGACGCGCTCGACGGGGCACCTGGTGTATATTCAGCTCGCTTCGCCGGTCCTGAAAAATCGGATGAGGCGAACAATGCGCTTCTTCTTGAAAAATTGAACGGCGAAACGAATCGCGTGGCCCGCTTCGTCTGTGCCCTCTGTCTGGCGAAACCGACAGGAGAGACGTTGACCGTTCGCGGAACAATTGAAGGGACAATCGGCTATTCCCCACGTGGCGAGAACGGTTTTGGATACGACCCGCTCTTTATCGTTCCATCGCTCCACAAGACGGCGGCCGAACTCGAACGTGAAGAAAAAGCGGTCGTCAGTCACCGTGGACAGGCATTACGAAAACTGGAGGCAGAAATCATTCCATTCATGAAAGGATGAAGCTTATGCGTTTTCTAATAGTGAGTGATAGTCATGGTCTGACGGAAGAATTGACAACGATTTTTGAACGACACGAGGCGGAGATTGATGACGCGTTCCATTGCGGCGATTCACAACTTGCACTTGTCGATGAACATCTATTGCCCTATCGAACGGTCCGTGGGAATTGTGATTTTGGGGGAGACCTTCCGCTCGAACGGATCGAGACGACGGATGCCGGCACAATCCTCATCGTCCACGGGCATCATCACGACGTCAAATTCGACTTGAATCGGCTGCGTTACCGGGCTGAAGAAGTCGGCGCGAACGTCGTCTTGTTCGGTCACTCGCATGTGGCGGGTGCTTTGATCGAAGACGGGGTCGTCTACATCAACCCGGGTTCGATTCGGATGCCACGGGGACGTTCGGACAAAACGTATGCGCTTCTTGACCTAGAGAACGGGGAAGCGGCGGTACGTTTTTATCGCTCGGAAGACGGTTCTCACGTCGAAGATTTGGACATCGCAGGAAAACTATGAGTTTCGAATGGGAAATCGATTGACAGGAAACCATTTTTCTATTATAGTTTTCATGTCAATGTCCCAATAGCTCAGCAGGATAGAGCAACGGCCTTCAAGACTAATAGGAGCCTTTATAGGGAAACAGAAACCTATAAAGTGGACGACACTATATCGGTGAAGCCTTAACAGATGATGCTGATGGTAATACCGAGGAAACTTACGATCTCTTAAGGAGTGATGTTTTATGTATCATCACACAAAAAGTAAGGGAGATTTAGGTGTTTTAAAGGCTCAAGTAGATTTATATCAAAAAGGGTTTATGATTTTGTTCCCTGCAACTGAACATGCACCGTTTGACTTAGTTGTTTACAAAGACAACCAGTTTAAACGGATTCAAGTTAAGTACAGAGAACTAAACACAAACGGGGTTCTAAATGTTCGGTTTCGTTCAAGCTATAGTACCGCGAGTGGAGTTCAGACGCGGTTTATAAACAAAGATGAAATTGATGTATACTGTGTATATTGTCCACAGACTGATACCTGTTATTACTTTGAACCGAATCTTTTTGAAAAATCTATTTCATTGAGGGTAAAAACACCAAAGAATAATCAAAAGCAAAATATTCTTTTTGCAGATGATTATCGTGAGGTTCCGTAGAGACTACACGTGTCGCACCTGAAACGGTGAAGATATAGTCCAGACTACAAACAACACGATGTTGGTGACGAAAGTCATGGTGGTAAGCTAAGCCGTCGGTCGGGGGTTCGAATCCCTCTTGGGACGCTTCCATTAAAATAGAGATGTTCTCTACGGAGAACGTCTCTTTTTTCATTTTCCGGGAAATCGATTGACAAGGAATCGCGTCCTAACGGAAGATGAAAGGGAATGGAAGAGAGGGTGAGGGAAGATGGAGAAGGAAAAGGACCAGGACTATCCGTTCCCCGGGAATTGGTCGCGCCTGCATAAGATGATTCAAGAAGCAGATGCCTCTGGGGAACGACAGCGGATCGAACCGATTTTATGGGATTGGTATCAGGCGATTCCGGGTGACCCGTTTATTTTCATGGAAATCTTCCAATGTGCGATGGAAAAACCGGACGACCCGGAAACGCTCGAGAAGTTGCAGGAACTCGTCGCCATCCAGATGGCGGAAGCGGAAGAACCGGCTTCGGGCGGATTACAGATTGCGCAGTATTACATCATGCGGGACCAGCCGTTTGAAGCGGCGCACTGGATCAACCAGTATCTCGAATGGCAAGACAAAAAGGATACGGTCAACACACAGGCACATCAGGTGCTTCAAGTGTTGAAAATGACCGAGTTTCCTGCGGCCATCGCCAAATTGAAACGGACGTTGACGCGCGGCAGTACAGGGGAACAAATCGAGGCGTTGCAACATGTTCATTTCAATATCGATTCGGTGCTCGACAATGTGCTTCATGAGCTACTCGTATCCAAGCGACCGAAGCTCGTCAAATTAATCGTGTTAGAGAAGGCGTTTGCCGAACTCGCGGTCATCAAGTGGTCGGATGGGGATTCGACAAACGAGATGTCGCAAATGGAAGCGACATCGCACATCGAGACGTGGGAGAAGACCGTCCTCTCGCTTCAGAAATCAGTTGAGGGCGATGAGATCGGGACTCAGTTGTTGATGAACTATATGTACACGCATTATCCGTATGTGCCAGCCGAAAAAGCGGACGTGGAACAGGCGCTCGTACAGGCGAAACAAGCGATTTTGCATGACGAGGCAGTCGACGGTTTGGCAGCTGCGATTTTAGAGGCGGATCTGCGCTTCACACAGGCGTTATTAGACTAAATCCTTGTGTGCATACCGAGGATTTATGCTATAATACGGATTGTTGTACATTTTTGTACGGTATAAACGAATTGTTGGAGGGACTTAGCATGACAGCAAAATGGGAAAAAACATCAGGTAGCCAAGGCGTACTCACGTACGAAGCTCCTGCAGAAGCTTTTGATAAAGCAGTTGACGCCGCATTTAAAACAGTCGTCAAAGACTTGAACGTGCCTGGCTTCCGTAAAGGTAAATTGCCACGCCCAATGTTCAACAAAATGTATGGAGAAGAAGCGCTCTATCAAGATGCGCTCGACATTCTCTACCGCGACACAATCCAAGGTGCGGTTGAAGAAGCTGGTTTCGAACCAATCGCGCTCGAAAACATCGATGTAGACGGCACGCTCGAGAAAGGCAAACCAGTCGCTTTCAAAGTGACATTCGTGGTTGAGCCAGAAGCTGAGCTTGGCGAATACAAAGGCCTCGAGTACGAAGCTGTTTCAACTGAAGTAACAGAAGACGAAGTAACAGCAGAACTTGAAGCACTTCAACAGCAAGGCGCAGAACTCGCTGTTAAAGAAGGTGCAATCGAAAACGGCGATACAGCTGTATTTGATTTCGCAGGTTTCGCTGACGGTGAGCAGTTCGAAGGCGGCACAGCTGAGAACTACACACTCGAAATCGGTTCTGGTCAATTCATCCCAGGATTCGAAGAGCAAATGGTCGGCATGACTGCTGGTGAAGAAAAAGACGTTGAAGTAACATTCCCTGAAGAGTACCACGCTGAAAACTTAGCGGGTAAACCAGCGACATTCAAAGTCAAACTTCACGAAGTGAAAACAAAACAAGTTCCTGAACTCGACGACGAGTTTGCAAAAGACATCGACGAGTCTGTTTCGACACTCGACGAGTTGAAAGCGAGCATCCGTGAGCGTTTAGAAGCTGGTAAGAAACAAGAAGCTGAAGGTACAATGCGAGACCAACTCGTTGAGCAGGCAACTGCTAACGCGACAATCGACGTACCACAAGTTCTCGTTGACCAAGAAGTAGACCGCATGGTTCAAGAGTTCGGTTCACGCGTATCTTCACAAGGAATCGACCTTAACATGTACTTCGAACTCACTGGTACTTCTGAAGAAGCAATGCGCGAAGAGATGAAAGAGCAAGCTGAAGAGCGCGTTAAAGCTCGTCTCGTCTTGAAAGCGATCGCTGACAAAGAAGCAATCGAAGTATCTGACGAAGATGCTGAGAAAGAGCTTGAAGAAATGTCTAAACTTTACAACATCGCACCGGACCAACTCCGTACGATGCTCGCTCCACAGGGCGGTCTTGAGACACTTAAAGGTGACCTCAAATTCCGTAAAGCGATCGACATCCTCGTTGAAAACGGTAAGGCGAAGTAAGTTGATTATTAGTGGGACGACTGCTTAGCGGTCGTCCTTTTTTCTGTCACAACACTTTGGATGTGTAATTCTTTGAAGTCGCAATATGTTCATGCTACAATTATTTCAACGCAGAGATGTAAAATGTCTTTTCACGGTGCATCGCACCAGAAAATACAAATCGCGATTTATCGCACTTACATCCATTTTCACCACAGAAGGGGTGTATCGAATGTTCAAATTTAACGAGGAAAAGGGGCAACTCAAATGCTCGTTTTGCGGAAAATCGCAAGAACAAGTTCGTAAGTTAGTCGCCGGACCAGGCGTATACATTTGCGATGAGTGTATCGAACTTTGCAATGAAATCGTTGAGGAAGAGCTCGGTGTAGAGGAAGAAGTCGAATTTAAAGACATTCCGAAACCACAAGAGATTCGTAACATTTTAGACGATTATGTCATTGGACAAGACCGCGCGAAACGTGCGCTTTCAGTCGCTGTCTATAACCACTATAAACGTATCAACGCCGGCGGCCGTTCGGATGATGTCGAACTTGCGAAGTCGAACATCGTCATGATCGGACCAACTGGTAGCGGGAAGACGCTTCTCGCCCAGACGATGGCTCGCGTCTTGAACGTCCCATTCGCAATCGCGGATGCGACAAGCTTGACGGAAGCGGGTTACGTCGGTGAAGATGTCGAAAATATCTTGCTCAAATTGATTCAATCAGCTGACTATGATGTCGAGAAGGCTGAAAAAGGAATCATCTATATTGATGAGATCGATAAGATTGCTCGTAAGTCTGAAAACCCATCGATTACGCGTGACGTATCTGGTGAAGGCGTTCAGCAGGCACTCCTTAAAATTCTTGAAGGCACGACAGCAAGCGTACCGCCACAAGGTGGACGTAAGCATCCGCATCAAGAATTCATCCAAATCGATACGACAAACATTCTCTTCATCGTCGGCGGAGCATTCGCCGGGATTGAATCGGTCGTCAAACGCCGAATCGGGAAGAAAGTCATCGGTTTCGGAAACGATCAAGAGAATCGCGAGTTGACGCAAGAAGACTTGCTCGCCCGCGCACTTCCTGAAGACCTTCAAAAATTCGGTTTGATTCCTGAGTTCATCGGTCGTTTGCCAGTCATGGCGACGCTCACGACACTCGATGAGGAAGCGCTCGTTGAAATCTTGACGAAGCCGAAAAATGCCCTCGTTCGTCAGTACGAGAAAATGCTCGAGCTTGACGATGTCGAATTGACGTTCACAGACGAGGCATTGATCGAAATCGCCAAACTTGCGATCAAACGTAAGACTGGCGCGCGCGGTCTCCGCTCGATTATCGAAGAAATGATGCTCGATGTGATGTTCACCGTCCCATCGCGTGACGATATCGAGAAAGTCATCATCACAGATGAAACGATTACGGGTCTTGCCGGTCCGAAATACGTCCTTCGTGATGGTACCGTCGAACAGACAGGGGACAACAAAGAGACAGCATAATTTGTTAACGAAGAAGGCTCAAACACTCGGCACACTCCGAGTTTTGGGCCTTTTTGCACAGGAGGCGTTGTAGATGGAAAAATTACCAATCCTTCCGTTGCGAGGAGTCGTCGTATATCCGCTCATCGGTGTGACAATCGATGTCGGACGCCCGTTATCACTTCGGGCGCTCCTTGCTGCAAAGGAGCATGAGACAGATTTAATTGTCGTCACTCAAAAAGAGACCGGAAACGAATCACCAGAACCGGAAGACTTGTACACGATTGGAACGCGTGTTCATATCGCCAAGATGAGCGAATTGTCGAACGAGACGATTCGGGTTCGCATCGTCGGGAAAGAGCGAGTCCGCGTCGACTCGGTCGAATCGACGGATGAAGGCTGGTTCGCCAACGTCGAACCACTCGAGCTTGCTGAAGGGGAAGAGGTCGAACGTACGGCGCTCGTCCGTCTGTTGAAAGAGCAGTTCGGAAAACTTGTCGCCAACATTAAAGGCATGTCCCCGGACGAACGTCGTCGTTTCGAGATGTATGAGCGACTCGAGTCGCTCACGGACTATATCACGTCGAAACTAGATGTCGATGTCGAACTTCGCCAAGCGATGCTCGAAGAAGCAGATGCGGTCAAACGAGGGCTTGAACTGCTTGAAATCATCGCACACGAGGTGGAAGTGATCGAGCTCGAGCAAGAGATGCGCGAGCGGACGAAGAAGTCGATTGAGCAGTCACAGCGAGAGTACTACTTACGGGAACAGATGAAGACGATTCAACAAGAGCTCGGTGACCAAACACAAGAGTCTGAGCCGAATCGCCTCCGCGAGAAGTTAGAAGCGCTCGACTTGCCAGAGACGACTCGAAAGAACGTCATGCGTGAAGCAGAGCGATTGAACGTCGTCCCACAAACGTCGCCGGAATATGCGGTCATCCGTAACTATCTCGACTGGGTCGTATCCCTTCCATGGGGCATCGAGACGGAAGACAAGCTCGATGTGAAACATGCGGCAGACGTCCTCGACGATGACCATTACGGCCTAGAATCGGTGAAAGACCGAATCCTCGAATACTTGGCCGTTCGTCAGTTGACGAACTCGCTTCGTGGACCAATCCTTTGTCTCGCCGGACCTCCAGGGGTCGGGAAGACGTCGCTCGCCCGTTCGATCGCCTCGGCGCTTGAACGTCACTTCGTTCGTGTCTCACTCGGTGGGGTACGCGATGAGGCAGAAATCCGTGGTCACCGCCGGACGTATATCGGCGCGATGCCAGGACGTGTCATCCGCGGGTTGAAGCAAGCGGAAAGCAAGAACCCGGTCTTCTTACTCGATGAAATCGACAAGATGGCTTCTGACTTCAGAGGAGACCCAGCGTCGGCGATGCTCGAAGTACTCGACCCAGAGCAAAACGTATCGTTCTCGGACCACTACATCGAAGAACCGTTCGATTTGTCGAACGTCCTCTTCATCGCGACAGCGAACGATGTCTCGCAAATTCCGGCACCACTCCTTGACCGGATGGAACTCATCCAAATCGGTGGGTATACGGAGCTCGAGAAAGTCGAAATCGCGAAGCGTCACTTATTGCCGAAACAATTGAAAGAGCACGGATTGAAGAAGAGCCAATTGACGATCAAAGAAGATGCGCTCTATGAAGTCGTACGCCGCTACACACGTGAAGCGGGTGTCCGGAACTTAGAACGCGTCATCGGTTCGCTCTGCCGTAAAGCAGCGAAACAAATCGCGATCGGTGAGAAGAAACGGGTCACGATTTCGAAGAAAGCCATCATCACGTATCTCGGAAAACCGAAGTATCGTTACGGAAAAGGAGAGACCGAGGACTCGATCGGTGCAGTGACAGGTCTTGCCTACACGGCGTTCGGTGGAGACACGCTCACAATCGAAGTGGCGCTCGCACCTGGTAAAGGCAAGCTTCAGTTGACGGGTAAACTCGGTGACGTGATGCAGGAGTCGGCACAGACGGCATATAGCTATGTCCGTGCGAATGCGGAGCGGTTCGGGATTGACCCGACGTTTTATGAGCGACAAGACATCCATATCCACGTTCCGGAAGGTGCCGTACCGAAAGACGGACCGTCGGCCGGGATCACGATTGCGACAGCACTCATTTCCGCGTTGACCGGGAGGAAAGTCCATCGCGATGTCGGGATGACGGGGGAGATCACACTTCGTGGACGCGTCTTACCGATTGGTGGATTGAAAGAAAAAGCGCTCGCCGCTCATCGGGCCGGGTTGACGACCATTGTCATTCCGAAAGATAATGAGCGAGACATCGATGACATTCAAGAAACGGTGCGTGAGAAACTGACGTTCGTTCCCGTGACGACCCTCGATGAAGTACTAGATGTAGCATTTGGAGGAAATTAAATGAAGATCAACAAAGCAGAATTCGTGACGAGTGCCGTCGCGCCAGACCATTATCCGGTCCATGAGTTGCCGGAAGTGGCGCTTGCCGGACGGTCGAACGTCGGGAAGTCGTCGTTTATCAATAAGATTTGCCAACGGAAGGCGCTCGCACGGACGTCTTCAAAACCAGGAAAGACTCAGACCCTCAACTTCTTCAATATCAATGATGAAATCATGTTCGTTGACGTTCCAGGATACGGTTACGCGAAAGTATCAAAGACAGAGCGTGAGAAGTGGGGCGTCATGATGGAGCAATATTTGACGAGCCAAGAGGCGCTTCGCGGCGTCGTCTTACTCGTCGATATCCGTCATGAACCGACGGGTGACGATGTGACGATGTACAACTTCTTGAAGCACTATGACATTCCTGTCATCGTCGTAGCGACGAAGCTCGATAAGATCAAGAAGAGCCAGCGTCAAAAGCACGAGGCAGCGGTAAAACGTAAGCTTCAGTTCGATCCATCTGACCGTTTCGTCGCTTTCTCAGCCGAAACAGCAGAAGGAAAAGACGATGCGTGGAAAGCAATTTATGCACTCATCACGGAAGGTGAATGAAGTATGGGCGAAGGGATTCCTTCGCCTTTTTGTTTTTCTCATCCCGCAAGCGGGTAATTATCGTATAATCATAGTTAGTACATAGTCATAATCGTAAACGAGGTGGAGAAATGCAGCGCATGTTTGAAAACAAATGGTACCGCGCCCTCTTTTGGACGCTGACCATCTTTTTAGTCATTTGGGTCGGAACGGAGATCTCATTCGTGTTTGAACCGATTCAAGTTATTTTGGCACTCGTCACGGTCCCACTCATTGTGGCCGGGCTCTTCTTTTATTTCTTGGTCGGCATCGTCGACTTTTTAGAAAAACGGTTGAAAGGGAAGAGGACTTTAGCTGTAGCGATTACGTTGATCGGTCTCGTCCTGATTTTCACACTCGTCTTCAGTATCCTCGGACCGGTGTTAGGCGAACAGATCACGTCGCTCATCAATGCGATGCCGAGTATCGCGAAAGAGCTTCAACAACAAGCGTTCGCCGTTCGTGACACGTTGCTCCAAAATGAGTTCTTGTCGCGCTTCATGGCACAAAATGATGAGATGTTCCGCAATTTGACGACGAACATCACGTCGTATTTAGGAGATTTGTTCGGAAACATCGCGTCGTCATTCGGGCAAGTCGTCGGATTCGTGACGTCGGCGGTCATCACAATCGTCGTCATCCCGTTCATGCTTCTTTACATGTTGCTTGACGGGAAGCGTCTGCCGGACGCTATCGTCAAACTCTTGCCATCAAGCTATGAGAAAGAGACGCGTCACATCTTGCATGACATGCACGAGACGGTGCGAAGCTATGTCAACGCTCAACTGCTCGTCGCGTTCTTCGTCGGGATCACGTCGCTCATCGGTCTTTGGATCGTCGGTGTGGATTATGCTATCCTGCTCGCACTCTTCATGATGGTGACGAACATCATCCCATACGTTGGACCGTTCTTAGGTGCCGTACCGGCTGTCATCGTGGCGTTCATTCAAGATCCAATCAAAGTCATCTGGGTCATCGTCGTCATCATCATCGTGCAGCAGATCGAATCGAACGTCATCTCGCCGCTCATTCAAGGGAAGTCCTTAAAAGTACATCCGCTCACGATTATCATCGTCTTGCTCGTGGCTGGGAACTTGGCCGGGATCATCGGGATGCTCATCGCCGTACCGTTCTATGCGGTCGCCAAAACAGTTGTCCAGAATATCGTTCGCATCTATAAACTAAAAGAGCGTAAACAATATTTGGACAAAGAAGAGACGGAAAGCTCTATTATTACGGATCCAAACTCACCACATTCATAAGAAGAAGGGTAGAAATGGGGTTTCGCCATTTCTACTTCTTTTTGTCACAAAAAGTTCTTATTTTATTTCAGGAAAATCAAACAGAAGATTATAGTTACCAGATAAGAACTGTTATAATGTACGGTAGAGATTGAAAAAAGAAGAGACAACCGTCGGTGGATTTTAGATGAGGGGAAGAGATACATGCATATTGTCGTCGTTGGACTAAATAACAAGACAGCCCCTGTCGCGATTCGGGAGCAGTTCTCGTTTGGGGAGCAAGAAATCGTGGATGCGATGATTGCACTTCGCGAAGAGAAGAGCATTTTCGAGTCGGTTATTTTGTCTACGTGTAACCGGACGGAGCTGTACGTCGTGACAGATCAACTCCATACTGGACGTTATTACACGAAACGTTTCTTGGCGAACTGGTTCAATCTAGAGATGGAGCAGTTCACACCATACTTGTCGATTCGAGAAGGGGAAGAGGCGATTCGCCACTTGTTCCGTGTCACATCGGGCCTCGACTCGATGATCATCGGGGAAACACAAATTTTAGGTCAGGTGAAGACGAGTTTCTTCCGTGCTCAAGAGCATGGAACGACAGGAACTGTCTTCAACAAATTATTCAAAGAAGCGGTCACACTCGCCAAGCGCGCCCATACGGACACGCAAATTGGGGAAATGTCTGTATCGGTCAGCTCGGCTGCCGTGACGCTCGCGCAAGAAATGTACCAACAGCTCGAAGATAAGCAAGTTGTCGTCGTCGGAGCCGGGGAGACCGGTGAATTGACAACACTCAACTTGTTCGAGGCTGGTGCCAAACAGATCGCCGTCTTCAACCGGACGGAGAGCAAAGCGAAAGCTGTTGCGGACAAGTTCAAAGGCCGTGCCCATTCGATTCGTGAAATCGCATGTGGTTTACTCGATGCGGATATTTTGATCAGTTCGACCGGAGCGAAAGACGCCGTCATCGGATATGACGATGTGGCAGCGGCACAATTGTTGCGCCGTGAACGTCCACTTCTTCTCATTGACATTGCTGTGCCGCGAGATATCGATCCAGCGGTCGCGACACTTCCAGGTGTTCATTTGTTCGATGTCGATGATTTGAATGGAATCGTCAACAAGAATCTCGAAGCTCGTCTCCTCGAGGCCGAGAAGATCGAGATGAAAATCGATGAAGCGATTCAAGAGTTCCAAACATGGCTCGTCACGCTCGGTGTCGTACCGATCATGAACGAGTTGCGTGCCCGTGCCCTTGATATTCAAGAAGACACGATGACGAGTCTAGAGCGTAAGCTCGACCACTTGTCGGCGCGCGACAAGAAAGTCATCGGGAAGCATATGAAGTCCATCATCAACCAGATGCTTCGTGACCCGATCGACTATATTAAAGACGCAGCGGCACAGCCGGACGCGAACGTTCGAATCGCCCAATTCGTCGAGACGTTCGGACTCGATGTCGAGTTACCAGAACAACCAGTAGACGAAGTGGAAGAAACAGATGCCACTTCTGCGAAAGCACCACTTCGCGCATTGATGCGCTAACAAGATATAAAAGGCGACGTGTGTCGCCTTTTTCTATGAAGGAGAGACTCAACATGCGAAAAATCATCGTCGGCTCACGCCGTTCCCAACTTGCCATGACTCAAACGAAATGGGTCATCGAACAATTGAAACAAGCCGGAGCACAAAATGAGTTCGAGATTAAAGAAATCGTGACGAAAGGGGATCAAATCGTCGACGTACAATTGTCAAAAGTCGGCGGGAAAGGTCTATTCGTCAAAGAGATTCAACAACAGATGCTCGACGGGGACATCGATTTCGCTGTCCACAGCATGAAAGACGTACCAGCCGAACTTCCGGAAGAGCTCTATATCAGCTGCATGCCGAAACGTGTCGACGCGCGTGACGTCCTCATCTGCGAGAACGGCTACACGTTCGAGACGCTTCCGAAAGGTTCAATCGTCGGAACGAGCTCGCTCCGTCGTGGGGCACAAATTTTAGCGGCACGTCCCGATCTTGAGATTCAATGGATTCGCGGAAACATCGACACGCGTCTGAAGAAGTTAGATTCGGAGAATTACAACGCCATCTTGCTCGCGAAAGCCGGGCTCGAACGGATGGGTTGGACGGACCGTGTCGACTTTGAAGCGCTTGACCCGGACGTCATGGTACCTGCTGTCGGACAAGGCGTTCTTGCGATCGAGAGCCGTAAAGACGATGCAGAGGTAACGGCAGTGCTTCAGTTGTTACATGATGATGTGACGGCAAAAGCCGCGACAGCGGAACGGACTTTCTTAAAAGCCATCGAAGGCAGCTGTCACGTCCCAGTCGGCGGTTACGCGACGGTCGACGGTGACGAAGTGACGCTCACGGGCCTCATCGCGTCAGTGGACGGGAAAGAAGTGCTCCGCGTGACGAAAACGTCAACGGACGGAATCGCACTCGGAATGGACGTCGCAGAAGAATTGCTCGGACGTGGCGGGCGTGAAATCCTCGCCTCGGTCAATGAGTGACGTCTGGTACACGGGAACGAAACGAATGACCGCTTCGCAACGGGCGCTGCTCGAGGCGAGCGGTCTTTCCGTTCATCATGTCCCGCTCATTCAGACGAGAGAGACGCACGTCCCGCCACCCGTGGAACGATTCGACTGGCTCGTCGTCACGAGTCAAAACGCGGTGCCCGCGCTTCAAAATCTGAAGCGTGACGTCAAAGTCGCTGCTGTCGGTGAGAAAACGAAACGGGCGCTTGAAGCGGAAGGGTTTACCGTTTCGCTCATGCCGGAGACGTATACGGGTGAGGCGCTCTTTGAGCAGTTACGCGATATCGTTTCCGCCGATGAGGTCGTCTTGTTCGCGCGTGGGAATTTGGCGAACACGAAGCACATGACGATGCTCTCTCACGTGCAGGACTGGGTCGTCTACGAGACGATCCCAGTGCCGTTGACACCGGCGCAACAGCAACAACTCGAGACCGTGAAGGCACTGCTCGTCTTGAGCCCATCGGCCGTCGAGGCGCTCACACCGCACTTGTCCCGCTTCACCGGGACGTGGTACGCCATCGGCGAAGTGACCGAACGTGCCGTCCGACAAGTGTCGACGTTACCGGTACGAGTGCCAGAATGTTATACTATGGATGCATTAATACAGTGTGTAGGGGAGGATTTTTCATGAACCAGTTTGACCGTCACCGTCGTCTTCGCTCATCGAAGTCGATGCGTGCCCTCGTACGTGAAAATCATGTTCGGAAAGAAGATTTGATTTACCCACTCTTCATCATTGAAGGGACTAACATCAAACGTGAAGTCAGCTCGATGCCTGGCGTCTTTAATTATTCACTTGACCGACTCGAAGAAGAGATCAAAGAAATCGTCGACCTCGGTCTCCAATCCGTGCTCTTGTTCGGCGTACCGGAACATAAAGATCCGGAAGGCAGTGAAGCGTATCATGACCACGGCATCGTACAAGAAGCGATCCGTAAAGTGAAAGAGTGGGCGCCACAGCTCACGGTCATTGCCGATACGTGTCTATGTGAATATACGTCTACAGGTCACTGTGGCCTCGTGAAGGACGGGGACGTCGATAACGACGCATCGCTTCCGCTTCACGTCCAGACAGCCATTACGCAAGCACAAGCGGGTGCCGATATCATCGCGCCGAGCTCGATGATGGACGGATTCGTCGCAGCCATCCGTGAAGGTCTCGACCAAAACGGATTCAGCCACATCCCAATCATGAGCTATGGCGTAAAATATGCGTCGGCGTATTACGGACCGTTCCGTGACGCTGCCCAATCGGCTCCTGGTGAAGGCGACCGTAAAGGCTATCAGATGGACCCGGCGAACCGTCGTGAGGCGTTCCGCGAGTCACAATCGGACGTCGAACAAGGTGCCGACTTCATGATTGTCAAACCGGCTCTCGCGTTCATGGACATCATCCGTGACATGCGCGACTCACTCGATATGCCAATCGTGGCGTATAACGTGAGCGGAGAGTACGCGATGATCAAAGCTGCGTCACTCAACGACTGGGTCGACGAAGAACGCATCGTCATGGAGACGATGGTCGGATTCAAACGTGCCGGTGCAGATCTCATCGTCACGTATTTCGCAAAAGACGTTTGTCGCTATTTGGAAGGAGACTACGCATGACATACAACCAAACGCGCTCACAAGAAGCGTTCGAACAAGCCCGCCCACTCATGCCAGGCGGTGTCAACAGTCCGGTCCGTGCCTACAAATCGGTCGGTATGACACCAATCTTCGCCGAACGTGGTGCAGGTTCACGCGTCTATGACATCGATGGTAACGAGTATATCGATTACGTCCTCTCATGGGGACCACTTATCCTCGGTCACCGTGACCCTGTCGTCACGAAAGCGATCCAAGAACAAGCTGAAAAAGGCTGGACGTTCGGAACGCCGACCGAGCTTGAGACGAAGATGGCAGAACTCGTCATCGACCGCGTCCCATCAATCGAGATGGTTCGTATGGTCAACTCGGGTACGGAAGCGACGATGGCAGCACTTCGCCTCGCACGCGGCTATACAGGGAAGACGAAGATCTTGAAGTTCGAAGGATGCTACCACGGACACGGCGACTCGCTTCTCATTAAAGCCGGTTCTGGTGTCGCAACACTCGGTCTCCCGGACTCACCAGGTGTACCGAAAGAGCTCGCGAGCCATACGCTCACCGTTCCTTACAACGACTTGGACGCTGTCCGCGTCGCGTTTGAGAAATACGGTGACGACCTCGCTGGTGTCATCGTCGAACCGGCAGCTGGAAACATGGGCTTCGTGCCACCACAACCAGGATTCCTCGAAGGACTTCGTGAAATCACGGAACAAAATGGAGCGCTTCTCATCTTTGATGAGGTCATGACAGGCTTCCGTGTCGGGTACAACTGTGCACAAGGATACTTCGGTGTCACACCGGACCTCACGTGTCTCGGTAAGGTCATCGGCGGCGGACTTCCGGTCGGTGCTTACGGCGGGAAACGCGAAATCATGGAACAGATTGCACCGCAAGGTCCAATCTATCAAGCGGGTACGCTCTCGGGTAACCCACTCGCGATGATTGCTGGTTACACGACACTCTCGCAACTCAAACCGGAGCACTACGAGGAGTTCGAGCGTAAAGCAGACCGTCTCGCGGAAGGTTTCACGCAAGCTGGTGAGAAATACAACATCCCGCACGACACGAACCGTGCCGGCTCGATGTTTGGTTTCTTCTTTACGAATGAGAAAGTGACGAACTTCGAAAAAGCGAAATCGGCGAACCTCGAGATGTTCCGTTCGTACTATCAGAAGATGGCAGCGCGCGGCGTATTCTTGCCACCGTCACAGTTCGAAGGATTGTTCCTCTCGACGGCGCATACGGATGAGGATATCGAGAAGACGATTGCAGCGGTCGAAGCGACGTTTAAAGAGCTTCAAGAAGAGTTTTCACTCTAATCTTGACTGCTGACGTTTCTGTCGCTACAATTATTTAACAGATATGATGAATTGCTTTGATGAGGAGTAGTACGCATCATCCATTCCTTTTTAGAGACGCGACCGCTTGGTGAAAGGTTGCGAGGGATGGACGCGGAAGTCGCCTCGGAGCTGACTTTCTGAATGGAGTAAGAAAGTTCGGTCCATCGACCGTTATTCGATTTTGAGGGCGCCACTTGTTGGCGAACTAAGGTGGTACCGCGGAAGATCACGGCTTCTTTCGTCCTTAGCGTATAGGACGAGAGAAGCCGTTTTTGTGTTCATTATTATATAGAGGAGGCGCCACACATGGCCCATGAGACAAACGAAATCACCATGCCGACGAAGTACGACCCAAGTGCGACGGAGTCAAAATGGTACGACTACTGGTTAGAAAATGATGTATTTAAAGCAGACGAGGACGATTCGAAACAACCGTACACGATCGTCATCCCACCACCGAACGTTACGGGGAAACTTCACCTCGGTCACGCTTGGGACACGACGCTCCAAGATTTGTTGACGCGTCTCAAGCGCATGCAAGGTTATGACGTGCTCTGGCTACCAGGGATGGACCATGCCGGCATCGCGACACAGGCGAAAGTCGAACAAAAGCTCCGCGAAGAAGGCGTCATGCGTTACGACCTCGGACGTGAGAAGTTCCTCGAGAAGACGTGGGAATGGAAAGACGAGTACGCGAAGACGATTCGCGACCAATGGTCTAAACTCGGCCTCGGCCTCGACTATTCACGTGAACGCTTCACACTCGATGAAGGGCTCTCAAAAGCCGTTCAAGAAGTATTCGTTCGCTTGTATGAAAAAGGTTTGATCTACCGTGGCGAATATATCGTCAACTGGGACCCGGCTCAAAAGACAGCCGTTTCGGATATCGAGGTTATTTATCAAGAAGTCGAGGGTGCGTTCTATCACATGAAGTATCCACTCGCTGACGGTTCAGGTCACATCGAAATCGCGACGACACGTCCAGAGACGATGCTCGGGGATACGGCGGTTGCCGTCAACCCGAAAGAT
Source organism: Exiguobacterium sp. s183 (assembly GCF_018617655.1). NCBI lineage: Bacteria > Bacillati > Bacillota > Bacilli > Caryophanales > Exiguobacterium > Exiguobacterium sp. s183. Next base: position 131,947 of record NZ_JACSKN010000003.1, on the reverse strand, counting down.
GAGCGTTACACACACCTCATCGGCAAGACGATCATGCTTCCGGTCATGAACCGTGAGATTCCGATCGTTGCGGACGACTACGTCGACATGGAGTTCGGTACAGGTTGCGTGAAAATCACGCCAGCCCACGACCCGAATGACTTTGAAATTGGAAACCGTCACGAACTTCCACGTATCCTCGTCATGGACGAAGGCGGGAAGATGAACGAGAACGCGGGCATTTACGAAGGGCTCGATCGCTTCGAATGCCGCAAGCAACTCGTTAAAGACTTAGAGGCGGACGGCACACTCGTGAAGATTGAGCCACACACGCACTCGGTCGGTCACTCAGAGCGTTCAGGCGCAGTCATCGAGCCATACCTTTCGAAACAATGGTTCGTTGATATGGAGCCACTCTCAAAAGCGGCACTCGAAGCACAAGGAAACGACGACACGAAAGTCAACTTCGTCCCAGAACGCTTCGAAGGCACATACCTCCGTTGGATGGAGAACATCCGCGACTGGTGTATCAGCCGTCAACTTTGGTGGGGTCACCGCATCCCGGCTTGGTATCATAACGAGACAGGCGAAGTGTATGTAGGAAAAGAAGCACCGGCGGACAGTGAGAATTGGACACAAGACGAGGACGTCCTCGACACATGGTTCTCGTCAGCGCTCTGGCCGTTCTCAACGATGGGCTGGCCGGACACGGACGCACCGGACTTCAACCGTTACTTCCCGACGAGCGCACTCGTTACGGGATACGACATCATCTTCTTCTGGGTATCACGCATGATCTTCCAATCACTCGAGTTCACAGGGAAGCAACCGTTCAACGATGTCCTCATCCACGGTCTTATCCGTGACTCGGAAGGACGCAAGATGTCGAAATCACTCGGTAACGGCGTTGACCCGATGGAAGTCATCGACCAGTACGGAGCGGATTCACTCCGTTGGTTCCTCCTCACGGGTTCGACACCAGGGAACGACCTTCGTTTCTATTGGGAGAAGATCGAGTCGACATGGAACTTCTCGAACAAGATTTGGAACGCGAGCCGTTTCGCTCTCATGAACATGGACGGACTCAAAGTGGAAGAGATCGACCTCACGGGCGAGAAGACGCTTGCTGACAAGTGGATTTTGACACGCTTGAACGATACGATCGACCAAGTGACACGCCTCGTCGATAAGTACGAGTTCGGTGAAGCTGGACGTTACTTGTACAACTTCATCTGGGAAGAGTTCTGTAACTGGTACATCGAGATGGCGAAACTCACGCTCTACGGTGAGGACGAAGCCGCGAAGCACACGACACGTTCGGTCCTCGCGCATACGCTCGATTCAATCATGCGTCTCATGCACCCGTTCATGCCGTTCTTGACAGAAGAAATTTGGCAGCACTTACCGCACGAAGGCGATTCGATCGTTCGTGCAAGCTACCCAACGCGTCGTGACGACCTTCACTTCGCAGATTCGGTTCCAGCGTTTGACGCTGTGATGAACGTCATCCGCTCGGTTCGTAACATCCGTGCAGAAGTGAATGCACCGATGTCAAAACCGATCCAGCTCTTCATCTCGACGAGCGACGATGCGACACAAGGTCACTTGAGCGCGAACGAAATGACGATCGGCAAGTTCACGAACGCGACAGAGCTTGAAATCGGACGTGGCCTCACGGCTCCCGATAAGTCGATGTCCGCGATCATGACAGGAGCGGAGCTCTTCATCCCGCTGGCAGACCTCATCAATTTCGAAGAAGAAATCGCTCGTCTTGAAAAAGAAGTGGCGAAGTATGAGAAAGAAGTCGAGCGCGTACAGAAGAAACTCGGAAACCAAGGCTTCATCGCCAAGGCACCGGCTCACGTCATCGACGAAGAGAAAGCAAAAGAAAAAGATTACCTCGACAAGCGTGACGCGGTCCGCGCCCGTTTGGAAGAATTGCGTAAGTAAGACCATGACCTTCTTTAGAGATTAATTCTCTGAAGAAGGTTTTTTTGTGTTTTGGTAGAATTTGGAGAGGTAGACGTAGAAAAGGGGATATGAGATGAGACGAATCGGGGTAATGTGTGTTCTTGTATTGGGGCTGACTGGATGTACGACATCAGAAGAGACAGAGGACGGTACAGATATAGAGAAAATTGAAACGAGTGAAGAATCCCAAGCATCCACGAGTGAATGGGTGGGCACGCTCATTGAAGATGTACGAAAAGGCACCGAATCGCTATCAGATGCGGTGGTTCAGCAAATCACACTTCAATACAAGGACGGGTCAGAAGGACACCTTTCTAAAAACGATGTCATCTATGAGACGACAGTCGGAGACATCGGATTGATCGCGATTGGTCATCCGAACCAAACACCTTCCTTCGGGGTATATCACTATTCACGTGACAAGGAATGGGTCATGCACGGGATGAAGCATTTTGGGATTACTGACGCTTCTGATAAAAGACGTCACGACTTGGCGCTCCCACAAGATTTGATGTATACAATCGATAGTGAAATCGATGACGTGGAACGACCTGTAAAACTGTGGACATTATATGATGAGACGCAACTAGTCACCATTTTGATGACTGATGCATTCAGTGTGGGCGACGGTGAGTGGATCAATCGTCAGGAGGATGGAGTGGAGTATTATCGATTGAATCAGCCGAGCGGCAATGGAATCTACTTCATCAGTCAAGACAAACTGATTCTTGTAACAGGAAATGTCTCGGAAGAGGAGTTGTTGAAGCTAGCTGATTCTCTACCGGAACCTTCATCTGTGTCGTTTCCTTTTGATGATGCAGAATAAAGATTCTTCATGTACAAAAGAGATGTTGGATCGATGCTTTGGAGAAAGTAAACATTATGAATCATTGTAGAGGGGATATGAAATGAAACGAATCGGGGTAATCTGTGTTCTTGTGTTGGGACTAGCGGGGTGTATGGCACCAAAAGAGACGAAGTCTGTGGAGACGGTTGAGGTGAAAAAAGTAGAGCAAGTGGAAGGAATCGATGAATCACAATTTCCCGACGCAGAAGTGACAGGGACGATGATTGCCGAAGTACCACCAGGGACAGAAAAGGTCTCTGACGCAGTCGTGGCACAAATCACCCTTCAATATGAAGATGGCTCAACAAAACAGTTGTCGAAGGATCACATTTTAACGGAGACGATGGTCGGAGGAATCGGTTTAGTTGCGATGACCGTTCCTGACCGTGCGAACCCGTTTGGCGTATTCATTCATGATGAAAAGAAAGGATGGGCGCAACGCGGGATGCAACGCTTCGGGGTACCCGATACGTCCAGTGCGTCTACTCAGGGATTAAATCTTCCAGTCAAAGAGATGGAAGTCATCAGCTCTGACTATTCAGTTAACGATTGGCCGGTGAAGCTTTGGACGTTATACGATGAGACACACCTCATCAGTATTATTGCGACGGACGATTTCACTGAAATCGAAGGGGAGATATCGGATCAGCCAAAACTATACATAATGGAGCAAGCATACGGGAACGGCTTATATTACTTATCTCAAGGTAAGCTGATCATCATAACGGGAAATATCTCGGAAGAGGAGTTGTTGAAGCTAGCTGATTCTCTACCGGAACCTTCATCAGGATCATTTCCTTTTCAGGATTCAGAATAATATCAAGGCCCGAGCGTCAAGAGCGACGTTCGGGTCTTGTTTGTACGAGCCACCAGACGATGACTCCAATCCCCAATAGCATCGGGAGTTGAGTATACAGTGGGGTGGTGAAACCGATTCGAAACAGGTGGACGATATACGTGGAATATAGAGTCGCACCAATAACCAAGAGAGCGATATAGATGCGTTTCATGCCTCTTCCTCTTCACTCCAAAACGGCACACGGCCTGTTGTGACGTAGTATGAAGACGTGAAAAGAAGACCAATCGCCACACCGGTCAATTGTGGCTGAATCGGTTGATCGACTAAAGTTAAATAAAGACTATACACTACATAAGATGCTGAAGTGGTGATGAGGATCATCAATGGGATCAGCTTTTTCATTTTGTGTCACTCCATTCCGACTCATTCAGATGTTTCATGTACTGGACGAACGACACGCTCAAGAAAAAGACCGGCATCGCCCAAACGATATTGCTTAAGTATGGGGCTTGCCAAAGTTCGAGTGCGAGTAAACAGGCAAATCCTAATGAGACGAGTGAGGTGAGTAAGCGCATATATAAGTACCTCCATTTTGGAATACCTTATCCTACGTTAAAAGATTGGAAAATGATTCAAAAAAACCATCTCGCGAATGCGAAATGGTTCATGTGCCACAAAACGTCTGGTAGGGATACGTCCGAGTTGGACCTGCCGATACGTATTTAGATGGTTGGTCGTAGTTATAAGGATCACGTAAAATCGTGAGTAGCGCCTCGGTCGGACCGAAGTCACCCCGTTCTGCTGCTTGGATTGCTTTTTCGACGTGATGATTTCGAGGAATGACGGCCGGGTTGTATTGGCGCATGATTCGACTTACGTCCTCGTCTGGTAGACCTTGTTCGCTTAGGCGTTTTTGCCAAGCATCGATCCATGCCTTCCCATCTTCCCGAGTTGCAAATGAAAGCGAATCGATTTCACCGAGCGTCAACGAGCGGAACGTATTCGTATAATCTGCTTCTGTCTCCATCATCAAGCGGAGCAGTTCATCGGTTAGTGCATCGTCACCGTCTTTTCGGACGTATATGCCGATCTTATGCGCGAGTCCGGTAAAGTAGGCTTCTTTATACAACTCCGTATAGCGGGTGAGTTGTTTGTTCGCCACATCGACCGCTTCTTCTTTCGTCTCACCAAGAAGCGGCAGCAATGTCTCTGCGAGTCGGGCAAGGTTCCAAGACCCGATGTACGGTTGATTTCCGTAGGCATAGCGTCCTTCCCGGTCGATCGAACTGAAGACCGTCTCCGGATGATAAGTATCCATAAATGCGCACGGTCCGTAATCGAGACATTCTCCACTGATGAACATATTGTCCGTATTCATCACCCCGTGAATGAACCCGACGAGTTGCCAGTTAGCGATGAGTCTCGCCTGTCTTTCGACGACGCGTCCGAGAAACTGTTCGTAGCGATCGGGTGCATCAATCAAGTCAGGGTCGTGACGTTTGATTGCAAACTCCGCGAGCGCGATGACGTCATCGATGGAGCCGGCACCTGCCGCGAATTGGAACGTCCCGACACGCAAATGACTCGAGGCGACCCGGGTCAGGATAGCTCCGTGCTTTGGACCTTGACGCATGATGGCTTCCCCGGACTGCACGACAGCGAGTGCACGGTTCGTCGGGATGCCGAGAGCATGCATCGCCTCACTGATGATAAATTCCCGTACCATCGGCCCGAGGGCGGCCCGTCCGTCGCCACCTCTAGAGTACTCCGTCGGTCCGGAACCTTTGAGCTGTACATCGACACGCTTCCCGTTCGGAGTCACGTGTTCCCCAAGCATGAGGGCCCGTCCGTCCCCGAGCATCGTCAAGTTACCGAATTGATGTCCGGCGTAGGCTTGCGAGAACGACGTCTCGGTTTGACGATTACCGGCAAGTAAATCGATGTCTTGTTTAAGTGTTTCTGCATCAAGTCCGAGCGAAGCGGCTAATGGATCGTTAAACAAGACGAGTGTCGGATTGTCGACCGGATGGATGGGTCCACGGTCGTAAAAAATGTCACGCAGTTCGAGATACGTCGCCTCGAAGTTCCAGTCAGTTGTCATGGCGCATGCCTCCTTCTTCGCTTCGAGTATAGCACAGACTGTTTTCCATAACGGCTGTCGTGAATTTTGATAAGATGAAACAGAAGTGTAAACAGTAGGAGTGTGGAAGATGAAGACGAGACAAGATGTATTTGATTGGTTGAGTGGACAGCTTCGCTTCGGTATCAAACCGGGTCTTGAGCGGATGAACTGGATGATTGAGCAGTTAGGATTAGAAGAACGTCCATCCATTCATGTGGCAGGGACGAACGGAAAAGGGTCGACCGTTGCATTTTTACGGGCGATGGCGATGGAGAATGGATTATCCGTCGGAACGTTCACGTCGCCTTATATCATTCAGTTCGAGGAACGGATTATGTTGAACGGGGAACCGATTCAAGAAGACGCGCTCGTCGACGTGGCGAACCGTGTCAAAGCGTGTGCGGACAAATCACCAGAGACGCTGACGGAGTTTGAACTGTTGACGATGATGGCATGGTGCTATTTTGACGACACACGCCCTGATGTGATCATTTGGGAAGTCGGTCTCGGGGGACGACTGGACTCGACGAACGTGTTGACACATCCACTTGCGACCGTCGTGACTTCGATTGGACATGATCATCAAGGGATTCTCGGCGATACGCTTGAAGAGATTGCGATGGAGAAGTACGGCATCATGAAGCGTGACGTGCCGATGTTCCATAGTGTCGGTGAGGAAAAGTTGATTGAACTGTTGCTTCAAAAAGGAGAAGACGTAGGCGCTTCGATTCATGATGTACGAACACTTGTGACAGAAATCGAGGACGGGGCTGAGACGATTGTGACGTATGAAGGTATGACACCTGTCGTGCTCGGATTGACGGGCCATCATCAAGCCTATAACGGAGCATGTGCCGTAGCGGTAGCGCGTCATCTCGGCTGGAAAGAAGAGGCGATTCGTTCGGGTCTTGAGCGGGCACAACATCCGGGGCGATATGAACTCGTCTCCAAACGACCACGAGTGATTTTGGACGGGGCGCATAACCAGGAAGGGATCGAGGCGTTGGTCCTTCAAGCCAAACAAGAACGAGACGTGACAGTCCTGACGGCGATTTTGGCGGACAAGGACCGTGACACGATGATTCACGCCCTTCAAGGGATTGGCGACGTGTATGAGACGACGTTTGATTTTCCACGTGCGAGAACGAAAGAGCAGCTTATAAAAGATGGAGCACGCTTCGTTGAATGGAAAGAATGGCTAAACGATTGGATGGAAGCGCCGACGAGTAAGACGTTGATTGTGACCGGGTCTCTTTATTTCATTAGTGAAGTAAGAACTCATTTCCAAAGTTTGAAAAAATGAACTTGTTAATTGGGATTGGAAAGGGTATGAATTAACTGAAGAAGTGTGACGACAAACCGACTGGAGGACTTTCCATGTTCAAGCATCCGAGATCCAAGTACGGCCTGATCATATTGATTGCGACAGTATTCATCCTTTCCATTTACTCCTCAACGTTTGCTAAGAAAGATAGCGATTATCCGATAACGACACCAGTTAATGGTGAAGTCATTCGAACGATATCTCCAGACGAAGATTGGGTGCAATCAATCTTTACGTTGACGTATACCTTTGACCTCCAAAAAATTCTAAATGAAGTGAAAGGCCGTCCTAGTCTAAATTCCTATGAACTAATCAAATGGAATGCGGAAATTGTGGAGAAGATTCCTAAGGAGTTTACGGTACCTGATAATAAAGACTTACCTGAAGGTTTTGCTTTCAATAAAGAGACGCGAGAGTTAACAGGAAAGTTTTCGCTAGAATGTATGAAGGAGAAGGGGAAGAATGATAATAAATGTAACAAAGTACTGAATAAAAACTCACTGATATCTGAATTCTCCATTCCTTTAACCGCGACAACACCTGGAATATTTACATTGAATTCAGGTAAGTTTGCGTATACCTTTTATGCGGAGCATTCTGGACAAGGTACAACGAAGCATGATCGTGACATAAATGGCAGTCCAGGAACGTTATCATCTCAAATCGTTACGGTGAAAGGAACGACTTTAACCATTCCGAAGACGTTGACGTTGTATATAGGAGAAGGGGCTAATACGAACGTAGACGCCACGGGCAACATCGATTCCTCTAAGCTAAAATGGGAAAGCGACAACGATAACATTATCGGGCTGAAATCAAATGGGGCTAATGTTGCGATTTCTCCTAAAACAGTAGGGGAGACGACAATTCGAGCGACATATACGTATCCGAATGGTCATGTCGTTAAGTCGAATGATTTAAAAGTGATTGTCAAGTTGCCAAATCTCGCATTGAACCCGAAACCGAATGAACTATGGGTATATCAAGATGCGCAAGGTACACTCATCAAACAATCTGCGAGTATTACTTTAGACCAGACGAAATTAGATGGGTCTAAGTTGACTGGACCACTAGGAGTTGACTGGACGTCCTCATCTACTGCATTGTCTGTCTCTGAAACTGGAGCAAACGTTGCAACGGTTCGTGCCGAACATGGGAGCGAGGGTGGCGTCACAATACTTGGTAAACTTACAGATTATCCAGGGCAATCTAAAAGCACGTTGATTGACGTCAAAGAATACCCGCAGTTGATTTCGACGCCGAACGTCATCCTTTACATGAGTGACAGCCCATATTCGTACAGTAGACAAATCACCTTCTATCCAGATACGGCAAACGTCACGGGCTATGGATTGAAGGTATTGGAAGGAACAGATGTGCTAACGGTCGAACGGGGAGAACTCAAACTGTTGAAACCAGGGCTTGCGAAAGTGGGGCTCGTTACACAAGATGTCAGTGCTTCATTCCCGAACGGTGGGGGGCCAAAACCAATCTCTCAATATTTCTACGTCCAAGTGAAAGATGGCACAGATCCAAACCCTGGTGTCGATACACCGGCGGGTGATTTTTACTAAGTATACGAAAAAGAAGCCGATTTGATGTCGGCTTCTTTTTTATGTTCATTGTTTGACCGGGCGTGCCGTGAATAGCTGAAGCTGGTTGGAAACAGGTAACGTATTGATTTGTTCAAACACGCCTTCGTTATACGTCATGATCAGGCGAGATTCTTCAATATTGTCGGTCTGAGTCTGGTTATCTGTTGCGAAGTGAGCTTCTTTTGCACTTTGGGGTGGTAATAGGAACCTCCCCCGTAACGTATTAATTTCTAGTGGACCACGACTATAAAGACCACCTTTTATATTGATGAGTGAGCCAACCGCATATAGTTTACTCTTCTCCTCTGAGTCACTATATAAAAATGCTTGAAGCGGTGTCGTCGTGCGTTCAAATTCATTGATTCGATTCAATAGTACTTTCCCTTTCGCCAAGAGGACGAGGGAACTGTTTTGCGACTGACTGACACCTGTAATTGTGGCACGGTCGATAAAGGCATCTTTTAAAGCATATACGGTCGTATTGAATGCAACATTTCCTCGAATCGTGAGGTTTCCATTCACAATAAGTGGTCGACTGATTGTGATTGGACGTACCGCCTCGATGATCACGTCCCCATCAAATAAGAGTGGCACGTTAGAGCTCGCGACCGATTCACTAATAATGGTTGAAGCGGCGACGGGTGAAGTGATGATTTTCAGAGAATCAATCCCATCAATCTGCTGCTTGTCGATATATTCAGTCAAGCCGAGGTTGGGCTGCTCCAAGTAAGGAGGACTTGAGATTGCTGGTATTCGTCCGCTATTAAAAATGGAAGTACCCGGCGCATTCTCGTAGCTCAGCTTTGTACCTGATTGAAAACGGTTGACGTATTGGATAATCGAATAGTCGAAATTGAATGGTGAGAAGGATGAATCAATCTCACCAATCTGTGGTTTTTCTCCTGCAATCGGTGTCGTGTCACTCGTGAAATATTCGTTTAAGTCGCAACCTTCACAAGTCGCTCCAGGTGCTAAATCGATTTTTCCGTCCAAATAAAATCGACTCGTCGAACTATTTTCAAGTGATTTCTTTGTTGAACCTAGTTGGTAGAATGCGGTTCGTTGAACGTTTAATTCATCCGTCGAGGCATCACTGTTTCCGACAAAGATGTTTCCTGTGATTTTAGGTGGACCATTGACTGTCAGCTGTTCGTCAGACCCGAGAACGTAATACAAAAAAGATGGCAGGGCGGTCACATATACTTCTTGTGTATACGTAGCCGTTTGTTTTGGTTGCTCGGCTTTTGGGACGGTTGTTCCCGTTGCTGTCAGTGTGAGTACAGTCGTGAATGGGGCATCGGTTCGATCTGCAGTAGAGCGTTCAATCGAATAGACGACATCGTTATCTCCGGACAATTGGTTTCCGGTATATGATTGATTACTCACGAGTAACGAATTGATTTCGTCTTGAAAGGCTTGCTCCGATTTCATGTAATTGGGTACATCCGCTTCATCGTGAATCGGAAATGTTGTCTTTAAATCAGCAACTAGCAAATTTAATGTACTTTTGACATCGGCATCGAGTTGTGTCTCGTCGACGCGAATGATGGTCTGCTTATTTGTCGCCAAATTGACTTGGATGGCAGCAAGTGACAAGACGGCTAATGCCGCCATGGTCACGAGGACAAGAATGAGGACGTAACCTCGTTCATCTTGCTTCATAGGTACAAACTCCTTTTCAGAATGGGATGGCACTCTTGAATGTCTTCGTCTCAGATGGATCATTGGCTGGAGATAGTGTGATTGTCAGTTCAATCAAGCCAGACTTATAGTAGGATGGCTGATTGACTCTCGCTTCGACTGCACCGTCAACAATCGAAATGTCCATCGATTGAAGGACAACATCATTCGAAGAAGAGGAGAAGGAAGCAGCGGATAATGTCTTGCCGGTATCGATATAGCCGCTTTCACGATACAAAATCCCATTCGCCGATACTTTCGGGTCATTTAAGACGTGAAACGTATAGACCCCATTACTTTCAGACATCGCATCAAATTTCGTTTGATTCAAATCCTGCATGACCGAGGCAATCAGATAGTCTGCTTCTGCACGAAGTGAACTCGAATCATTCGTCAAACGAAAGCCGAGGGTACCGGATAAAAATACCGTGATGATGATTCCAGCGAAGATGGTGGAAATAACGAGCGCCAACAACAATTCAACGAGTGTGACACCTTCTTCAGAGCGTTGTAGCTTCAGGATTGCTCGTTTCAGGGAACTTTTCATGAAGACTTGCATCGGTCACGACTCCTTTCAATGTGATTGGTTGGAGCAACGTATCGGAGTCGACAATGATTGTCACGTCCATGACGTTCGAAGAAGTTTGAATAGAATCAATGTCAATCGAATAATCACGACCGTTGATTGTGGCCGAACATAAATCACATATGCCATTCACATCTGTCTTCAATGCATCAATGGAAAATGCGGTGTCGATTTCCTTCGAACGACGTTCAATCGTATGTAACGTGTTTTGCGCAATTTGATTTGCGACAGTTCGATCTAAGTCAGAAGAGGTAATTTGAAGACTTTGCGAGAAGATACTCATCATGGCTCCTGCCAAGATGGAGACGACGACAATCGAGACGAGCACTTCAACGAGCGTAAATCCTTTTTCGTTATGCGACAAAACGTTGACCTCCTATTCAAAAAAAGTGAAACAATCGGTAAATAACGTATGGAATAATGAATAAATTGTTATTTTTTGTACAATACATATTATACTAAAGTTATACACTGAACGGATACATAGAATAGTAGACATATAAGACATAGGGGGATTTTTACATGAAGCGGTATGGGATGCATCTTTTCATTTTGATCGGACTCGTCGCACTCGTGACATTGCCGACCATCGGACTCGTCAATTACTTAGATGCGTCCGCCGAGTCAAGCGCTACATATACAGAAACAACGCTCGCCGGTGTAGACGTTTCTGAGATGACGAAGGAAGAAGCTGACGTCCGTCTCGATAACGCCATTAAAGATTTTAATACGTTGCCGTTTTCGGTCAATTTGATGGACGGAACCATCATCGAGATTGGAAAAGAGGTCGTGACATTCGATGTGCCGAATACACTTGATTCCATCACCGAGGCGGGAGATTATCCATTGTTGGCTACAGTCGATGAAACAAAAGTCGAGCCATACCTTGATGGACAACCGGTGACGATGACGATGATTGCACCGGTATTGATGGATGCGGCATCGATGCTCGAGTCGACGGTCACTTTAGAACAAGTCGCGGCGGAAAGTGAAGTTGTCGCTTCATTCACCGTGAGTCCGACTCCGGCGATGCAGTCGACGCTCGACCGAATGAACGGATTCGAGATGGCAGCAGGGGATATCTTCAGCCTCAAATCATTCGGCGAAGACTTTGAGGCACTCACGACACTCGGTTCTTCGTTCTATCGCATGTTTGCCGCCACGCCGTTCGCCATTCTCGAACGTGTGCCACACGAGACACTTCTATCTGGAATGGAACTTGGATATGACACGAAAGTGGATGCCCGATCAAACTTTGCGGTGCAAAACCGTGAAGAGTCGTCATACGCCATTCTCGTCTTGAATGAAGGGAATGCCGTGACCGTCCAATTACTAGGTCAACCGTTTGATTCGGCTTACGAGGCGCGAGTGGAAGAAGTGACGTCGGTTCCTTATCAAAAAGTCGTCCGTTTTTCTTCATCGCTTCCTTCAGGCAGTTCATCTGTCACACAGTCCGGACAAACGGGCCAGTCAGGGAAGTTGTATCGTGTCAAAGTGACGGAAGAAGGAGAAACGATGGAATTGCTCGGATTTGATTTTTATGCCCCGACACCGGAAATCGTGACGAAGAGCTCGGTTCCACTTCCGCCACCTGAACCGGTCGAACCGGTCATTCCAACATTCCCGGATGAAGAGGTGGAAGAAGACCCGACTTTTGACGATGAACTAAATGACAACTTTGAAGAACCGCCCGTATTTGAAGAAGACCCTGCAGATCAGGAGGCAGTCGGATGATTGGTTATATGATTTTACTTGGTTTTTGGGTATTGGCCACATTGACGTTGTTCGCCTTGTCTGTCCCATCAATGAAAAAACGTGAGACGAAACTGCTCATCAGTGTATGGACAGCACTTCTTTCAGCAGGAATTTACTACATGGTGACGGAGTCGTTGACGCAAGCATGGTGGGCGTGGTTCCTACTCGTTGTCATATTGATTGGTGGAGTGACGGCTAGTACTTTCGTCGAAGAGAGGGAAGTCGAGCAAGAGGAGGCTCCTCAAAGGATGGTGAAGTAACGTGAGACGAACGAAACGAAGACTCGGCGAGATGCTCATCGAGGCCGGACTCATTACGACGAGTCAGCTCGATGAAGCGCTCGAACAAAAACGACCAGGTGAAAAGCTGGGGGATACACTCATTCGGTTGAACCACATTACCGAAACGCAATTGATTCAGATGATTCATGAACAACTGCATGTGCCGATTATCGAGCTGTATGCTCAGGATATCAACGTGACGGTCACGAAGCTCGTGCCGAAAGCATTGGCACAAAAACATGACGTCATGCCATATCAATTGATTGGAAACACGCTTCATATTGCGACTGCCGATCCGCTCGATTTGATTGCGATTGATGATGTCCGTCTGCAGACCGGGATGAATATCGAGATTGGTATTTCGACACGTGAACAGATTCGGAAGACGATCAGTCGTTATTATGAGATGGATCAGTCGCTCGTCGAGATTTTAAAAGAAGATGCACCGGAGATGGATCAACAAGAAACGATGAATCGGGACGATGCACCAATCATTCGCCTCGTGAACCAAATCTTTTTAAGCGCAATCGATCAACGAGCTTCGGATATCCATTTCGACCCACATGAAAAACAACTTCATGTCCGGTTTCGGATTGATGGAGATTTGCGTACGGAAACGATTTATCCGAAGAAAATTCAAAGTGTCATGCTGACGCGCCTTAAAGTCATGAGTAACCTCGACATCACGGAAAGTCGTCTTCCGCAAGACGGACGGATCAAGTATACGTTACGCAATCGCGCCTATGACTTCCGTGTGTCGACACTCCCAACGATGTACGGGGAGAAGATTGTTATTCGAGTGCTTGACTCGTCGCAAGGGCTAACAGATTTGACGAAACTAGGATTCGGGGAACGAAACGAGCAAGCATATCGTGAAATGCTCAAACGTCCGAACGGCATTATTCTCATTACCGGTCCGACCGGTTCAGGGAAGTCGTCGACTCTCTATGCCTCACTAGTAGAGTTGAATGACGAGACGAAAAACATCATTACGGTAGAAGACCCGGTCGAGTATCAGCTCGATGGCATCAACCAAGTTCAGGTCAACTCCAAAGTCGGTTTGACGTTCGCATCCGGTCTTCGTTCGATTCTACGACAAGACCCGAACATCGTCATGGTCGGGGAGATTCGTGACACCGAAACAGCCGAGATTGCCATTCGGGCCTCACTTACGGGCCACCTCGTCCTATCGACACTACATACAAACTCGGCCATCAGTTCCATCACCCGTCTCGTCGACATGGGGGTCGAACCGTTCCTCGTCGCCGCTTCGACGACCGGGCTCGTCGCGCAACGTCTCGTACGACGCGTCTGTCGTGACTGTGGTCAGGCAGAGCCGGTCTCGAAAAGTGAACAACGTCTCTTCGAGGCAGAAGGCATTCACATCGACCGAATTGTTCGTGGAAAAGGATGTTCTTCATGCAACTCGACAGGATACCGAGGGCGTCTCGCCATCCATGAAGTAATTCCAATTAACGAAGGATTACGACGGATGATCATGAACCAGGCGACCGAGTCTGAGATGGTGGAATATGCGAAGTCACAAGGGGCGACGTTCTTATTAGCTGACGGGCTAGAAAAAGTTGCAGCCGGATTGACAACGACGGAAGAAATATTACGAACGGTCATTACGGAGAGTGCTTATGATTAATCAATCGATTGAAGTCATCTTGACGAATGCGGTCGAGCGACGCGCCTCAGACATTCATTTGACGGCGGGTTCTCCACCAATCATCCGGGTGGATGGGAGTTTGATCACGATGGGCGAGGAGAAAGTATTGCCTCAACATCTTGAAGGATACTTAAAAGAAATTATGACGGAAGACATGCGGGAACGCCTCGAACATGAGCGTGATCTCGACTTCTCGTTCGGGGTGCCACGTGTCTCACGCTTCCGTGTCAACGCCTATTATCAGCGGGGAACGATTGCGATCGCATTTCGTTCCATTTCCGGGGAAATCCCAACATTAAATGAACTCAACTTGCCGACAGTGTTGAAGCGATTAATTGAGAAGCCGCATGGTCTTATCCTCGTGACGGGGCCGACCGGTTCTGGGAAATCGACGACACTTGCGGCGATGATCCACGAGATCAACCGGACGCAACGGAAGCGAATCATCACGTTAGAAGATCCGATTGAGTATTTACATTCACACGACCAAAGCATCGTCGACCAACGTGAAATCGGCTCGGACGTCATGAAGTTCGTGAGCGGTCTACGAGCTGCTTTACGACAAGACCCGGACGTCATTTTGCTCGGGGAGATGCGTGACTTAGAAACGATTTCGACGGCGATGACAGCAGCCGAGACGGGGCACCTCGTCATGGCGACGCTCCATACGTCGAGTGCGATGTCGACCGTGAGCCGAATCATCGATGCGTTCCCTTCCGAGCAGCAAGATCAAATCCGGACGCAGCTCGCGAACGTCTTGCTCGGCGTCGTCAGTCAACGGCTGTTCCCACGGATCGACGTGCCAAAAGGCCGTGTCGCCGCCATGGAGATCATGTTAGGGAACCCGGCTGTCGCCAACTTGATTCGAAATGAAAAAGAGTTCCAGCTTCCGACCGTCATCCAGACGAGTCGCCAGCATGGCATGCAGTCGATGGATGCCGCGATTGAACAGCTCGTACGGCAAGGGATCATCAATCCGAACGCCGTCCCGACAGAAGAGATGAGGTGATGAGTGATGGCGATATTTCAGTATGAAGGAAAGCTCCTGAACGGGAAGCGCAAGAAGGGTCGCATCACGGCCGTCTCGCTTCGGGAGGCAAAAGATAAGTTACGCCAAGAATCGATTCTCGTGACGGACTTGTCCGAACTCGAGTCGACCGGACTAAACAAAGAGGTCAACATCCTACCGGAACGGGTCAAGATCGAACATCTGATCATGTATGTCAGGCAGTTCGCGACGCTCATCCGGGCGGGGGTGCCGATTGTCCGCGCAACATCTATCTTGCGGGTACAGACCGAATCAAAAGTCTTGAAGAAGACGCTCAGTCAAGTCGAGGACGACTTGAAAGAAGGGATTGCCTATTCCGAGGCGATCAAAAAGCATCCACGCGTCTTTTCGAACTTCTTCAGTTCGATGGCACTTGCCGGTGAGACGAGCGGGAACTTGGAGGAGGCGCTTGACCAGATTGGGCTCCAACTCCAGAAACAGTATGATGTGAAGCGGAAAGTCATCTCTGCCCTTACGTATCCGTTGGTCGTTTCGATTGTCGCCATCGGCGTTGTCGCATTCTTGATGGTGAACGTCGTTCCGACGTTCGCAAGCATATTTGGTCAACTCGGAGGTGAGCTCCCGCTCATCACGAGAATCGTCGTGGCCGTTTCAGACTTTATCGCGGCGTTCTGGTGGCTCTTACTCGCCATCGCCATACTCGGGGTGTTTGTGTTCACCTGGATGTTGAAGCGGGATCGAGAACGATTTGTCATCGATCGCTTGCTGCTCAAGATGCCGATTTTCGGACCGATTGTTACGAAGTCGCAAATCGCGCTACTGACGCGAAGTCTAGCCGTCCTGTTACAGGCGGCGGTTCCGATTTTGACAGCCATTGAGATTACAGAACGTATCGTGTCGAACCGCGTCATTCGAAAAGGATTGACGGAAGCACGTGAAATGATGGCACAAGGGATTCCGCTCCACGAGCCGCTCATGCGTAACTCGAACTTTCCGCCGCTCATGACGCAAATGATTGCGGTCGGGGAAGAAAGTGGGGATTTGGACTCGATGTTAAACGAAGTCGCCGAGTTTTATGAGACAGAGGTCGAGACGACGACGGATCGACTCAAGTCGATCATCGAGCCACTTCTCATCGTTGTCCTAGCGAGCGTCGTTGGGGTGATCGTCATCTCGATCGTCGTTCCGATGTTCCAAATCTATGGCGATATTCAAAATCAGTAAACGGAATATGCAAACTTTTGAAAATATACCTTTTCAATACTATATTTAGAAGGTATAGTAAAATTGTTCTACTTTTATATTAGGTCTTTCGTAATGAATCTAGCTTACATGCAGCACAACACACAAAGGGGAGAATGAATCATGGTAGAGAAGTTGAAAATGATTTGGCAAGATGCCAAACAATTAAAAGATGAGCGTGGACTCACACTCGTCGAGTTGCTCGTCGTCGTTGTTATTTTAGGAATTATCGCAGCTATCGCGGTCGTTGCGATTGGTGGGATTATCGAGAACTCGAAGAAGGATGCAATGGTTGCCGATGCGAAACAGATGGTAAGTGCGGCGAAATTGCATACTGCATCAAACCCTGGCGCGAGTAATCTTGACTTTACAACTGGCGAAGGCGCGAAATATATTTCCGGTTTGAAAGATCCATTTGATAAAACTGGTTCAGACTCTTATTCGGTAGCTTCAGTAGCTATTACCGAATCAGAAGGAAAATACAGTTATGCCGTCACTTTAACTAGCGAAGAACCAAAATATAATTTTAAAGCATCTCAAGAATCGAATTTAAACAAAACAGAATTAGAAAAAGAAAAAGACGAAGACTAATATTTTTCTCCGGCTGGCGCTGGGCACTCGCTCAGCCTAGCCGGTTTTCTGTTTTTGGCATACACTGACAAAAGGAGGATCCTCCCTTGATTGAATTGATTGGATTCTTATATAGCATCGTCCTCGGGGCGGTTATCACGTCGTTCACCAACGTCGTCGGGCTCCGCGTGCCACGTCAACAATCCATCGTGACACCGCGTTCACATTGTCCGTCTTGCGGTCACGAATTGTCACCGTGGGAACTCATCCCGATATTCGGCTATCTCGCCCTTCGTGGGAGATGCCGTGGGTGTGGCGAGCGGATCGCGCCGACGTATCCGATCTTTGAATTGCTCGGAGCCATCGGATATGGCTATAGCTTTGCGCTTTACGGATTTAGCATGACGACGCTTCTCGCGTTCGCCTTTTTATCGACGTTGTTGGCGCTCGCGATGTCTGATTTATCAACGATGCTCGTGCCGAACGTCATCTTGCGTGTAACGGCACCGATATTACTCGTCCTTACATATGTAGCAGGTGCCACGTGGTGGTCACCCCTTGCTGGGGCGCTCCTTGGATTTTCTCTTTTAGCGACCGTCTTTTTCGTCTCAAAAGGGGGACTTGGGGCAGGTGATGTCAAATTGTTTACCATGATCGGTCTCGTGCTCGGTCCTCGGGATGTGCTCGTCGCGTTGTTCTTATCGAGTTTGATTGGTGCGGTTGTCGGAGTGGCCTTGATCGCTTCAAAGAAAATTGGACGCAAACAACCGATTCCGTTCGTGCCATCGATCGCACTCGGGACGATGTTGACGTTTTGGTTTAGTGAAAGCTTTTTTGATTGGTATTATGAGTTGATGTAGGGGGAAAACGATCATGAGTCGTGGGATAGAGAAAGGGACGGTCACCTATTTTTCGTTTGATGCGCTCAGCATCCACGGTGCCGTCATCAAACAAGGTGTGTTCAAGCGAAGCGCCTCAGTTCAGTTGGCGAAAGATGCGTATGGCGAAGGGAAGATTCTCGATGAGACGGCGTTCAGTCTCGCCTTCGACGAACTCTGCCGCAAGTTGAAAGTCCGTCGCGGTATGACGTGTGCGGTCGCATTGGATGAGACAGAAGTGTTGTCACGGAAAGTTGAGATTCCTTCTACGATTCCGAAGGATGAGATCCGTGGCTACTTGTTCATGGAAATCGGTAGTTCCATCATCTTACCGTTCGACGATGTGTCGTTCGATTATGAAGTGTTAGGTGAAGACGGGGTCAAGACGGACGTCATGCTCCATGCCGTATCGATTGAGCTGACGAAGTCACTGCGCTCGTATATGAAAAAACGTGGTCTCGCATTGAAGAAAATCACGCCTCGCTCGGTCGCAGTCGCGAACGGCGTCATGCGTTTATCAGACATCGATTCGCTCCAGTCGACGCTCATTTGGCACGTGACACCATTCTCGCATCAATTGTTGGTGTTAGAAGAAGGACAGATTCGCTTCATTCGTTCCATCGAGTCAGACCTTCCGTACCAAGTCGGGACGAAAGACGGCGTAGTGACGTATACATACAACGGAACGGATGAGATGAAAGCGAACCAGATGGATGACTGGTTGAACGAACTCGCCCGATTCCTTGATTTCTATCGTTACTCGCTACGGACGGATGGTCGTGCCATCGACCACTTGTACGTCTCGGGTACAGTATCTGAAGTGGATGACCTCGTCCGCATGATTCAAGCCGAATCTCTCGTCTCCGTGACTCGAGTCGAACAACCGCTCGCGATTGCCCATGGGACACCGCTATCGCATCAGATGCTTCCTTTACTCGGGATGGCGACCCTTCAACGGGACCAGGATACGAACTTCATCAACTCGACCGATGTGACGCTCCGTTGGCCAATCGTGACGGGACTTGTCGCACTTCTCCTCGGAGGAGGCGCTGCCGGTTACCTGTACTATGAGGTGGGGCAATTGGAAGCAGAACAAGCACGTATTGAAGAGGAACTCCAACTTGTTGAAATCTATCAAACGGAACAAGTGAACTCGAAAGCACAACAAGTGCTCTCGCTCGACCAGACCGTGACGGCGTTGACGGACATGGAGAAAGATGCGGTGCCGGCACTTCGGGCGCTGACCGAACAATTGCCTCCGACGGGTTACGTGTTGACGTATAACTACGCGGACGGATCGATTATGAGCGTACGGACACAATTTGAAACGCTCGAGGATTTGAACGCCTTCCAACGTTCGCTTATGACCGATGAACGCTTCCTTGACGTGAAACTTCTCGGCGTGACGACAGAATTGAAGGCGGTAGAAGAGGAAGAAGAGGAAAATTCATTCGAAGAAAACCCGCTTCCACGCTACATCGGAGAGTTCACGTTCATGTTCCAAGATGTGGAGGAAGAATTGACTGAAGAAGAGGAAGCAGATGCGGAGGTGGTGAGTCAATGAAACGTTCGACAATTTATGCGCTATTTGCGATTTGCCTCCTCGCAGCCATCCTAGCACCGGCTTACTTCGGCTATACGTACTTCATCAAACAAGGAGAAGTCGAAGCGCTCGAGCGAGACCTCTCGCTCGAACGGACGAAGCTTGAACTGTTGCGTCAGGAAGGGAAAGCCGTTGACGTGGCAGACTCACAAACGCTCCAGACGCGTGTTCCGACGGCACCTGCACTCGATACGGTCGTCGAGGCGTTGTCACAGGCAAGCTTGCTCGCTGGCGTCGATGTGACAAGCATCGCCTTCGCGGACGGCTTGGTGGCCGAGTCAGAGGTACCTGAGACAGTCGAGCCGTTCAATCCGGCCGACGTCAGTGAGACGAATGAACCGGCTGAACCGACAGACGTCGCACCGGTCAACGCCTCGACAATTCGTTCGACCGTGACCCTTCAGGCCGAAACGTATGATGCCCTCGTCTCGTTTTTAGAATCGATTGAGTCGATGAACCGCATCCATGTGTTGCGGACGATTCAATTCACAGGACCAGCCGAGACAGGACCGAATACGGTCGAAGAAGTACAGGCGCTTGATTTTACGGTCGAGCTAGATGCCTTCTATCGCCCGGACCTCGATCAACTCATTCCAGATCGTTACATCCCGGAACCAGCCTTCGAACAGAAGGATATCCCGGTTTACGACTATACGACACCATAAATCGACACGTCCCTTCAGAAAATGAAGGGGCGTTTTTTTCGACCCGAGTGATTGTGTTTACGACCCGTGTTGCCTACAATCAACAGAGAAGTGTGAAACGGCAAGGAAGCCCGTTTTAGAAGAAGAGAAGGAGTCGATACAATGAATTCAACACAGAAGCGTGTCATTCTCGCCTCGATGTCACCACGACGTACGGAGTTACTGCGTAAAGCGGGAATCGAGCATGAGGTCATCCCATCGAACGTGACGGAAGGAACGGACGGCAAGGAGTCCCCGAGCGATTATGTCGCCCGTCTCGCTCGTGAGAAAGCGATGGATGTGGCACGGGATCATCGAGATGCTATCGTGATTGGTGCGGACACGGTCGTCGTCTTAGACGGCGTCATCTTGGAGAAGCCAGCGGACCGAGAGGATGCGAAACGGATGCTCCAACGCTTGTCCGGCTCGACCCATGAAGTGCTGACGGGCGTGAGCATTATCGGTGCGACGCAGGACTTGTTCGTCACGACGACGCATGTGACGTTCGATGTGATTCCGGAAAGTTGGATGGAAGATTACCTTGATTCCACAGAACCGTATGACAAGGCAGGAGCATATGGCATCCAAGGGTCGGGTGGTCTTTTCGTCGAGAAAATCGAAGGTGATTTTTATAACGTCGTCGGCTTACCGATTCATCCTCTCGTCAAGACGCTCGAACGGCATGGGGTGACACCTCGCTTCCTGTGAATGCCTTGAAAGTAGGTGAAGGAATGACCATGGTGATTGACCGTAGTGTAGAGACCGCCATCGCGAGATTGCTTCAAATCGGAGGACGTGGACCGGACCCGATGGAGACGGCACGCCGCATCTCGGATGTGTATCCGACGTTACGGGCGCTGTCACAGGCGTCCGTCCATGACTTGTGCAAAATCGAAGGGATGACGAAGAAGAAAGCAGAGCAACTCCTGGCCGCGTTCACGATTGGGATTCGATACGTCGAAGAACCGAAAGCGAGTATGCCGACGATTCGGTCGCCGCAAGATGCGTATGAGTTGTTGCGGGATGAATTGCGGCTTTTGAATCAGGAGCATTTCGTTTGTCTGTATTTGAATACGAAGAATCAACTCATCGCCCGGAAGACGCTCTTTGTCGGTGGACTCAATTCGTCGATTGTGCATCCGCGCGACGTGTTCCGCGAAGCGCTCAAGTTATCGGCGGCGTGCTTTATTGCCGTGCACAATCATCCGAGCGGGGACGCGACGCCGAGTCGGGAAGACATCGAGGTGTCCGAACGGTTGGTTGAAGCGGGTAATATCGTCGGCATCGCCTGTCTTGATCACGTCATCATTGGAGAAGACCACTACGTCAGCATGAAGCAGCGGGGATATATGAATGGGTGAATTAAGGGCAGGTGAGTTCACCTGTCCTTTTCATATATGGAATAATTACTTAACTTTGTAAAATTAATCATCATTAAGTAAGTGTGCTATCGTTTGATTATTGTAAATTAAATTTATATAGAATAATCGTTAAATTACAGGAATCTACAAACTTCAATTGAATATAAAGACAGAACAATCATTCATTTTAAACCGTTTTTTATCAATTAGTAGGAGGAGAGCAATGATTTATATATTCGGTTGTTTAGTAATAACAATCTGTTCTATATTGATTTTCAAAAATCTTGGTATTCACAATGCATTTTCTAAAGGTATTGGGATTGCAGTCGCCCTATCAGTCTTAGGGACAATTAGTCTTAGTCAAAATTACACGCAAAGTTTAATACCTGAAGCAAACGATGGAATAGGGATCTCAAATCAAATTGCCTATTGGATAATCGGTGAAGGTAGATGGTCTCTAGAAATGTTTCAAACTATGTTTGAACTTTCCATGTATATTACATTAGTCTTGATTATGGTTTATCCGATTGTGTTAGTCACAGAATCAAAACTAGTAAAAAAAACTAGGATAAACAATTCGATGAATTAGCCGATATCAATTGAATATCGCTCATCGCCTACCTCGGTCTAATCGTGCTCGCATTCAACGAACTCGACCAACTCGACCAACTCGACCAACTCGGCATCTGTACGGTACTCGTACGCTTACTTCTCATGTACACCGGCATTTACATATTCGTCATGACGACGACGAGCTTTTTAGCCGGAGCGACGCGCTTGAAGCCGTCCCGCTTCTTTCGACCGGTCCTGATCTTCTCAGTCTTCTTTTACAGATTTTACGAACGGAAAAGCCCATATCGGGCATAGCCCGCCTTTAGGCATGGGATGAAAGTGAGTTCGGATGTTTTCACATCCGACGTTCTGGTATACTTATCCCATAGACAAGAACAAGTCTCTAAAACGCCTGTGTCCATCGTCCCTTGAAAATCGTATACGGTTCGGTCATGAAAACATATGACCGGTAAAACGATGCCTGTCGTCATGCAAAAGACGCTAAAACATCAGATAGACACGCCTGCAACGACCTGTGGTGGATGGTAACAGTCCACCAGCCTGAGAACCTATACGGTCTGTCTCAGGAAGGGTGATGGCACACCCTCATCTGAAGGCTTGAGCAAAACAGAAATGGACTGCGCTCGCACAAGCACTTCAGAATCCCACGGTTTTAATCGTGGGAGTGTCAAGGCGCGATGTTACTACTTCCGCTCCAACCTGGTTTGTAACCGTTCTCTCTTAGGCAGACGCCCACTCGCGTCTGCTTTTTTGATTTGCCTTTTTCCTCAAAAGAAGGCAAACTAGTAGACGGTGAGACAGGACTGAGATGCGGTTATTGTAAATAACCTGTAATCGAATGAACGTTTTCAAACATGATTTTTCCGTTATAATAAAAAATAGTGTAACGAAGAGAGGAGCAACACCTATGTTTCGTAGTTTTAACCGAGAAATCGGAATCGACCTTGGAACGGCTAACACGCTCGTTTACGTAAAGGGTCAAGGAATTGTTGTTCGTGAACCGTCCGTTGTGGCGTTCCGCACAGATACAGGTAGAATTGAGGCCGTTGGTAACCAGGCCAAAGATATGATTGGACGCACACCAGGGAACGTCTCTGCTCGTCGTCCGATGAAAGACGGCGTTATCGCTGACTTTGAAACGACAGCAACGATGATCAAATACTTCATGGAGCAAGCTCAAAAATCAAAAGGCGGTTTGTTCTCATCGAAGACGAACGTCATGATTTGTGTGCCAAGTGGCATCACGTCTGTTGAAAAACGCGCTGTTGAAGACGCGGCAAAACAAGCAGGCGCTCGTGAAGCTTATACAATCGAAGAACCGTTCGCGGCAGCAATCGGAGCAGGTCTCCCGGTTTGGGAACCGACTGGCTCGATGGTCGTGGATATCGGTGGCGGTACGACCGAAGTCGCAGTGATCTCACTCGGCGGCATCGTGACAAGCCAATCGATTCGTGTCGGTGGTGACGAAATGGATGACGCCATTATTCGTTACATCAAAAACAAGTACAACCTCATGATCGGGGAACGTACGGCCGAGACGCTCAAGATGGAAGTCGGTTCAGCACGTATCGACGCATCAAACGAGGCGGAGAAGATGGAAATCCGTGGTCGCGACCTCGTGACAGGACTTCCGAAACAAATCGAAGTATCGTCTACAGAAGTGTGCGAAGCACTCTCAGATACAGTCGAAGCGATCTTGGCAGGTGTCAAGCAGACACTTGAACAAACACCACCAGAACTCGCGGCTGACGTGATGGACCGTGGAATCGTCTTGACTGGCGGCGGCGCGCTCCTCAAAAACTTGGACGACGTCATCTCAGACGAGACGCACATCCCGACACTCGTTGCGGATGAGCCACTCGACTGTGTAGCAGTCGGTACAGGAAAATCTCTTGAAATGATGGACGTCCTCCGTTCGAAATCAGGCATCTCGTCACGTCGATGAGAGGTGAGACACGATGAGCCGATTCGTACGTAATAAAAAGCTCATCATCACGCTAATTGTACTGATCTTGTTTTTCGTCATTTTAGGGGTTTCGATTCGAGGACGATCGGAATCAGCCTGGTACCAAGACGTCACGCGTGATGTGGTCGGCACGTTCCAGCGAGTGTTCGCGGTACCAATCGGATGGATGGACTCGACCGTCTCATCCATCTCGGACGTCCGCGACATCTACGAAGAGAACCGTCAACTGAAAGAACATTTGGCGAAGTATGCTGAGGTATCGGTTGAGGCGGATGATTTGCGCCGTGAGAATGAGGAGCTTCGAAAAATGGTCGAAGCGAAAGACGAGTCGTTACGCGACTTCGACCTCATTCCGGCGGAGGTCATCGGGCGGACACCGAACGATTGGCAACGCTACGTCACCATCAACGTCGGTTCTGAAAGCGGCGTTGAGAAAGGCATGGCCGTGACCGCGGCGAGCGGGATGGTCGGTCGTGTCATTCAAACGAGTGCCTATACGTCACAAGTGCAGCTGCTCAGCGACAACAACCGGACGAACAACGTCTCGGCTGTCGTCAAAGATGCTGACGGCAAAGCGACGTATGGGACGATTGACGGCTTCGATACGGAGACGAACGAGTTATTCTTCACGAAAGTATCGAATAGCGTCAAGCTGAAAGAAGGAGAAATTGTATCGACCTCTGGACTCGGAGGACGTTACCCGGCCGGACTCGTCATCGGTACGATCGAGTCGATCGAGACAGACGAATATGGCGTCTCTCAAGTCGCCCGGATCAAACCGGAGGCCGACTTCAATGAGTTCTCACAAATGTACGTGATTGATCGGACACTAGACGAACCGTTTCTAACGGGTCCCGAGGAAGGAGGAGCAGCGGGTGAGTAACATGAAAGTGTTCATCGCCCTGTTCCTCCTTTTTCTTATTGAAGGAACATGGGCATCGATTTTCTCGTGGCACTATGCCACGCCGTATCTTTTATTGACCTTGATCGGGCTGATGTTCGTCAGTCTGTACGGTCGATGGGAGACGGCGCTCGGGTTCGGTCTTGTATTCGGATTGCTGTATGATATCGTCTACACCGACTTGCTCGGAATTTATGTATTTACTTTTTCACTCATTCCTCTCTTAGCCAGCTTCGTGTTAAAATATATAGGTGAGAACTTCTTCTCCGTCACCATCACCTTCACGTTCATGATTGTCGTATTCACAGTTGCGATATACGGGATCATGGCAGCAATCGGTGGGACGTTGATGACGATTCAAACACTATTGATTGAACAGATTCCAGGGACCGTGCTCGTCAATGCCATCGCCATCGTGATTCTTTATTATCCGATGATGCGGTATGTGACGATCAGACCTGTTGTGAAAAGAGGGTAGCCATGATGGAGCGTAAACGACACATTACGATTAAAGGACATCGCAACGGAATTGCCATCCACTTCAATCCGAAGAGTGGCATCGACGAGGTGCTTACGGACTTTGAAGCGACATTACAAGAAATGGAGCCGCCGTCCGGTAAGATTGCCCTGAAGTTGCACGCGGGTACTCGTTATCTTGACGAGGAGCTGACACGTCAAATTCGTGAGGTCGTCGCTCGTCATGGCGTTTTTTATATTGAAGACTTGTCGAGCGATGTCATGTTGACGGAAGAAGCGAAAACGACGTACGGCAGAAAGACGTTCCACTATCATAGCGGGACGATTCGCAGTGGGCAGGTCCTCGCGTTTGATGGTTCGGTGCTTGTAATTGGGGATATCAACCCTGGTTCTGAGGTCCGGGCGACAGGAAGTATTTATTGTTTGGGCACGATACGAGGAAATGTGCGTGCGGGTGTCGAAGGATGGGAAGAAGCGGTCATTACCGCAAGCCTCCTCCATCCGAAGTTTTTGGCAATCGGCGAACATGTTCTCACGTCCGACGATGAGGAAGAACTTCCTGAGATTGAGATGGGTTGTGCGTATCAGACGAATGACGGGATTGAGATGACACGTCTCCGCCACGTCATGACCGGTCTGAAAGACGCATATGCAATGGAATTACAGAGAGGGTGAGTGGAATGGAGCAAGTAGTGGAGCCTGTACATACAGAAAAAGAAGTGAAAAACGGCAGAGCCATCGTCGTGACATCAGGAAAAGGGGGCGTCGGGAAAACGACGACGACCGCCAACATCGGGACGGGGCTCGCCTTGTCTGGACACTCGGTCTGTCTCGTCGATACGGATATCGGGTTGCGTAACCTCGATATCATTCTCGGACTCGACAACCGGAGCATTTATAACCTCGTCGATGTCATCACGGGACAATGTAAGTTGAATCAGGCGCTCGTTCGCGACAAGCGGTTTGAAGAGATGTACTTACTTCCGGCCGCGCAGTCGAAAGACAAGACGTCGGTCAATCCTGAGCAAGTGAAAGAGATTGTCGACCAGTTGAAGACGGAATATGATTTCGTCTTGATCGACTGTCCTGCTGGGATCGAGCAAGGGTTCATGAACGCGATTGCCGGAGCGGACGAGGCGATTGTCGTCACGACGCCTGAGAAGGCGGCCGTTCAAGACGCGGACCGCATCATCGGGATGCTCGAGCAAGCGAGTCACATCGAAGCACCGAAACTCGTCGTCAACCGGGTGAAGAACCACCTCGTCGAATCGGGTGATATGCTCGATATCGATGACATCATGCGCATCTTGTCGATCGACCTCCTTGGCGTCGTCATCGACGATGAGGAAGTCATTGCCGCTGCGAACCGCGGGGTGCCGGTCACGATGAACCCGGACAACAATGCCGGACAAGCGTACCGCAACATCACACGTCGCATCCTCGGCGAATCGGTCCCGCTCATGTCGATTCAGACAGAGACGGCGCCGGTCGGCTTCTGGGCACGACTCATGATGAAATTTGGAATGAAAAAAGCGTAAAGGCAACGAAAGTTGCCTTTTTCTGTCGAAAGGAGAGGTGCACATGAAGTTAATCTACGAACGAACACCTTCCATTGAACGGGCGATGCTCGTGGACGGGGAACGGTTACTCGAGGTCGAAGAACGCTTCGTCGACCAACTGTCGGTCGGTACAATCGTCGAGGCTGCGATTGAACGGATCCACCCGTCACTCGGCGCAGCTTTTTTGACGGACGGGGAGACGACGTTCTTTTTACCGATTGCGGAGACGCTTCGCGCACTTGCCTCGTATCCGGACGTGCCTGCCATCGGACAAGCGGCTGTCGTCGGGGAAAAACGACTCGTACAAGTGACGAAAGAAGGCATCAACGGCAAGCATCATAAAGTGACCGAAAACATTCGGTTCGGTGGACGCTATCTCGTCTACTTCCCGTACGGTCGTCGGAAACTGTTCAGTCGCAAGCTCGACCTCGTCACGCAGGACCGTCTCTCGAAGTCGGGTGCCCTTACAGAAGAGGAAGGGGTCCTGTTTCGGACGGAGGCCGGACAAGTGGCACCAGACGCCTTACAGGAAGAACTCGATCTGCTCCGAGATCGTGCGAAAGCTGTAATCGAACAGCGATACGGACAAGACGAACTACTGTGTGAACATTTCGTACGGCGTCATGCGGTCGAATCGGTCCTCTTGAACGACAAGGAAGGACAAGCTCGCGTTGAACGCTTGGACGTTCCTGTGAAACGTCACATCGGGAAAGGGCGCATCCCTGAGGCGAAGCGTCTCGACGAGGCGATTGAAAAGCTCGAGAGTCGTGCCGTTTGGTTAGATGGCGGGGCGTTCGTCTTAATCGAACAAGTCGAGACGATGACCGTCATCGACGTCAACAGCGGGAAGAACGTCGCCGTCAAAGACAAGGGACGCGCGGCCGACACAATCAATGAAGCAGCGCTCTATACGATCATGGAGCAGTTGCGTTTACGTAACATCGGCGGCATGATTGTCATCGACTTCCTACGCGGTTCGAAAGATGGTCAGACCCGTCTCCTGAAAAAGATGAAAGAGCTCGGGGCACGTGACCCACGACGCGTCGAAGTGTACGGATTCACACGAATGGGGTTATTCGAATTGTCACGGGAGCGGACCGGACGCTCGATTCAAGACCGAATGACGTATGGAGGCAAGCCGTCGAAACTGGCTGTCTTCTCGCAGTTTGAACGCGCACTCCTTGATTTGAGCGGGCAATACGAGGCGGTCGTGCTCGCACTACCGAAAAAGTGGCATGACGCTTCCTGGCATGAATTCGACATCGACGTGCACCTCATCGAAGGGGAGCCAGAGTTCGCCTTTTACGGGACGTCTGCAGAATGTCAGAATTTCTTATCTCGCCGTTGACAATGAATAATTGAGAGTGGTATTATCTATAACGTTAGTTCGTTTGGAAGCACCCAAATGGCTACAACCGCACAGAACGGGTTTTAAAGGTATTTGCCCTGCCCAGGATGGCGAGTCTGAGTTTAACAAGGAGGTGCACGTATATGTACGCAATCATCAAAACTGGTGGTAAGCAAATCAAAGTTGAAGCAGGTCAAGAGATCTACATCGAAAAACTCGATGCTGATGTCGAAGGTACTGTAGAATTCGGTGAGGTTCTTTTCGTTGGTGGTGACGATGTTAAAGTCGGCGCTCCACTCGTAGAAGGCGCTAAAGTTGTCGGTACTGTGGTAAAACACGGCCGCGCTAAGAAGATCACTGTCTTCAAAATGAAAGCTAAGAAAAACTACCGTCGTAAGCAAGGTCACCGTCAGCCTTACACGAAAGTTCGCATCGAGAAAATCGAAGCGTAAGCTATGATTCGGGTCAAGGTAAGACGAGACGAGGCGAACTCGATTCGCTCCGTCGAAGTGACTGGTCATGCCAACTTTGCAGAACCTGGTTCTGACTTGGTGTGCGCCGGTGTTTCAGCCATCATATTTGGTGCCTATAACGCCGTCGAAACGCTTGCGGGTCAATCGCTTCTTGTAGAAATGGCAGATCAAACAGAGGGTGGTTACTTTTATGTCGAGACGTATCCTGACTTATCACCGCAGGATATGGAACGCACCCAACTGTTATTAGAAGGGATGCTCGTGCAGTTAGACACGGTCGCCCAAAGCTACGGTGAATATATCCAAATTGAACAATAGGAGGTGGACCTCATGTTACAATTGAACCTTCAGTTCTTCGCTTCGAAAAAGGGAGTTGGTTCGACTAAAAACGGTCGTGACTCAATTTCGAAACGTCTCGGTGCAAAACGCGCTGACGGACAAACAGTTTCAGCTGGATCAATCCTTTACCGCCAACGCGGTACAAAGATTCACCCAGGTGAAAACGTTGGCCGTGGTGGCGACGACACTTTGTTTGCGAAAGTTGACGGCGTAGTACGCTATGAGCGTCTTGGTCGCGACAAGAAACAAGTGAGCGTTTACCCAGTCGCGTAAGTTGAACGACGCAGAAGACTCTAGCCACTTTTTTGGTTAGAGTCTTTTTTTCTAGGAGAGGATCAAATGGATTCAGAACAGACACTCGAGCTTTTATCGACCGTCCGTCACGAATGGATGAATCGGCTTCAATTGATCTCGCTCTATGCGGCACTCGATCCGACTAAGCTCGAGGAACTTTACGAACGCTATCGGAAACAGGCCGACGAGGAGAGTGCGCTCGTTCGGTTGAATGTGCCACAGACGAGCCTTGTCGTGATTCAAGCGAATTGGGAAGGACGGATGACGTATACGATTTCGACCGACCAACTCGCCATCGATGATGCGCGAGTGGCAGAGATGCTTGTCCGCTTGTTGAAAGACACGGACGGGCCGATTCATGTGACGTTCACGGACGGACTGATGGTTCGCGTCACGGGAGAAGTCCCGGAAGATGTGTTCACGTCAGCCGATGTGTACGAACAGAACGTAGAGATGACTACGTTTCACATAAAGGAGGGGAAATAAATGTTTGTCGAT
This sequence comes from Exiguobacterium sp. s183, assembly GCF_018617655.1. Lineage (NCBI taxonomy): Bacteria > Bacillati > Bacillota > Bacilli > Caryophanales > Exiguobacterium > Exiguobacterium sp. s183. The sequence goes on along the minus strand of NZ_JACSKN010000003.1, from coordinate 101,562 downwards.
CAGGTTAATATTTTTGTAAAAGCTGGAGACGGCGGAAAAGGGATGGTTGCCTTCCGTCGCGAAAAGTATGTCCCAGATGGTGGACCTGCAGGTGGTGACGGTGGTCACGGTGGAGACGTCGTCTTCGAAGTAGAAGAAGGATTGCGCACACTCGTTGATTTCCGTTATTCGAAGAAGTTTATCGCCCATGATGGCGAAAAAGGAATGTCAAAAGGGATGCACGGACGTAAAGCGAAGCCGCTCATCGTCAAAGTCCCACCTGGTACCATCGTATTCGACGCAGAGACGGATACGGTCATCGCCGACTTGACGGAGCACGGACAACAAGCGACGATCGCCAAAGGTGGACGTGGTGGACGTGGGAACTGTCGTTTCGCGACACCGGCCAACCCGGCTCCAGAAATCGCGGAGAACGGTGAACCAGGTCAAGAGCGTGAATTGCGTCTTGAATTGAAACTCCTCGCAGACGTCGGACTCGTCGGTTTCCCGTCTGTCGGGAAATCAACGCTTCTATCTGTCGTTTCGTCGGCACGTCCGAAAATCGGGGCGTACCACTTTACGACGATCACACCGAACCTCGGTGTCGTCAAGACAGCGGACGACCGCAGCTTCGTTATGGCCGACCTTCCAGGTTTGATTGAAGGGGCTAGCCAAGGCGTCGGTCTCGGTCACCAATTCCTTCGTCATATCGAACGGACGAAAGTCATCGTTCACATGATCGATATGAGTGGGATGGAAGGACGCGATCCGTTCGAAGATTACACGACAATCAACCGTGAGCTTGAGTCGTATAACTTACGTCTTCTCGAGCGTCCGCAAGTCGTCGTGGCGAACAAAATGGATATGCCGGACGCAGAGGAACATCTTGAAGAGTTCAAGAAGAAAGTAGGAGACGATGTCAAAGTCTTCCCAATTTCTGCCCTCGCACAAGATGGCCTTCGTAACTTGTTGATCGAAGTGGCGAACTTTGTCGATACGACACCTGAATTCCCACTCGATGAGCTTGAAGAGAAGACAGCGACGCCTCGTGTCGTGTATCGTTATGAGAAGGAAGAGAAAGGCTATCAGATCCACATCGATGAATACGATCGCTTCGTGATCACGGGCCCACGCATCGAGAAGCTCTTCAAGATGACGAACTTTGACCATGATGAGTCGATCAAACGATTCGCTCGTCAAATGCGTCAGATGGGCGTCGATGATGATCTTCGTAAGCTCGGTGCCGAAGACGGCAGCGTCGTTGCGATTCTCGACTTCGAATTCGAGTTCGTGGAGTAAGAAAAAAATTATTTGTTAAGAAGAAACGGAGTGTGAAGCTAACGTGGACCCTGTGCCCTCGTCAAGTTTAATTCTATATGTAGTTCTCGTCATGTTGTCAGCGTTTTTCTCATCAGCAGAAACGGCGCTTTCGAGTGTAAACCGTGTTCGGATGATTCGGATGGCAGAAGACGGCGACAAAGCCGCAAAACGCGTCCTCAGTCTCGTCGACCGCTTTGACGATACGCTCTCGACGATCCTCGTCGGGAACAACATTGTCAACATCGGTTCGGCGACGGTATCGACCGCCATCGCCACGTCGATTTTTAGTGGCGGTACGGGTCTTCTCGTGTCGACGTTCGCGACGACTGTCATCATTTTGATCTTCGGTGAGATTTTACCGAAGTCGCTCGCCAAAGAGTTTGCGGAGAAGTATTCGCTTCTCATCAGCGGGATTCTCGTGTTCCTCGTCAAAGTCCTCAAACCGGTGACGATGATTTTCACTGGGTTGAAGAAGTTGACGCTTCGGATGATCGGGATGAAAGACAAGGAACCGTCCGTCACGGAAGAAGAGTTGAAAGTGCTCGTCGATATGGGAGAAGAGGAAGGTGTGCTTGGTGAGACGGAAGCTGAGCTCGTCCATAGCGCCTTCGCCTTCAACGATATTACCGTCGATGACGTCTTGACGCCGCGAATCGATATTTTGGCTGTCGACATCGACGATTCGCTCGATGAAATCAAAGACACGATTTTCAGTGGAGGACATTCACGTTTGCCGGTCTACAAAGACTCGATTGACAACGTCATCGGTGTCTTGTCAGAACGTGACTTCTTACGTTCGATGATGAAGGATGAAGTGACGGATGTCCGTTCGCTCATCCGACCGCTCACATACGTGTCACCACAGACGAAATTGATTGAACTACTTCCGATTCTCCAACAGAAACAATCTCACATGGCTGTCGTCCTCGATGAATTCGGGGGCACGGCGGGTCTCATCACGTTAGAAGACATGCTTGAAGAACTCGTCGGCGACATCTGGGATGAGCACGACGAATCTGTCGTCTATCTCCGACGTCTCCGTGAAGGGGTCTACGAGTGTATGGCTGACATGAACGTCGATGAATTCGCCGAAGAGATGGGGATTGCGGAACCAGACGTCGATTCCAACACGATGGGCGGTTGGTTCGTTGAATTACTCGGCGACATTCCGGAGAAAGGTGCACAAGTCACGTATCAAGACATGACGTTCACCGTTCTCCACGTGGAAAAACGCCGTGTCCGGAAACTGTTAGTGGAGACTGGACAATCACAGCAAGAAGATCTACAAGAAGAAGCATAAAGAAAAGGGATGATTCGCGCGTAGCGGATCATCCCTTTTTGCGTTACACCGATTGGCGCTCGATGCGCTCAATCAATTCGTATGGACGTACTTTGTAGATGGCGTATGGCATATATACAGGGTCGATCGCATCGAGGAAGCGCATCTGGAAGTGCTCCCGTTTGATATAGTCACCGACGTTACGCGAATCGACTTTGTAGAATCCGACTTCCTGTGTTTCCCCGGCTTGTGGTCTGAGGTCCCCGGATACATATTTTGCACGGAACGTGACGCAGAGGACGCGGGACGACACGTTTTGATAAATTCCCGTGATGCCTTCGACCTCGATTTTCACGCCTGTCTCTTCGTCCACTTCACGGTGGATGGCGTCGACGAGCGACTCGTGCTCTTCCACCTGTCCGCCCGGCATCTCGAAGGAGTCGTTTCGGTGCATGTTTTTGACGAGGAGGACCTCACCTGCTTCATTCGTGATATACGCTGTCACACAGACGATTGCACGCGGTGGCGTATAGTGACCGGTCGGCATCATGAACTCTTCGCTCGACTTGATATACAGGTCTTTTCCGAGGCGGGCGCGCTGCTTCATGGCGTCCCGTCGTAACATGCTACCGCGGTAGTCCCGCTCGACTTGTTCATAGTGTTCACGGTCCCGGTATTCCCATAGTGCCATGACCTCCGACTTGTCTTCGGTCACCCAGCGTCCGACGAGTCGGGCGCCATGGGACGCTTGAATCGGATAGATGTATGTATGGAAGAAGTCGGTGAATTCTTGCAGGCGTTCAGGTCGAATCGTATACGTTTTACGGCGATGGAACATGGTGATTCCTCCTTTTTCGTTGTGCGGTGTCCTGTTTGTGTGACCGCGATTCGCTTACATGGTTCTTATTCGACAGATGATAGCGTTTCCCTTTCCGACAAAAAAAGAATCAGCGTTCGTTACGCTGATTCTTTCACATGTTTTGGTTGCTGACGAAGATGACGGACGACGAGAAAAATTCCGATGGCGAGCGCCAGGAAGGGCAGGATGTCGTCCATGAAGTGGCCAATCATCCGCCAGTTGTTGCCGAGCATCATCCCGACATGAATGAAGATGAATGACCAGACGGCAAAAATGACGGTCGTCACCGACAAGAACTTTCGGAACGACAGGCGCATCACGCCGGCACTGACCGCGAACAGCTGGCGCCAGAACAGGCTGAGACAGACGATCCATGCCCCGTATTTCTCAAACCAGCGCTCGGCCCGCAGTTGCTTGTCTTGCCGAATCCGGAAATAACGATACAGCTTCAAGGCGACGGGACGCCCACCATATCGACCAATCCAGTACAGACCGATCTGACTGAGCGTGAAGGAAACCCACGCCAGTAGGAACATCAGGAAGAAAGACGCGTCATGCGAATCGACGAGAAAGCCGCCATATGCGAGAACGAGTTCGTTCGGGATGAATTGGATGAAGATGCCGAGAGGAATGCTGAAAACACCACATACGGCAAGCATGTGCTCGAGGACGTTCATGACGAGATCTCCTTTCAAAGTGATTGCAGGAAACTTGTTCCATCCATCAGTATAACGGACATGACTGAAAAGAAAAAGAAGAGATGTCACATATTCGTGACATCTCTTCAATCTAATTCGGATACGAGAATACCGAGCCGGTCAAGCTCTTTCACCGCGGCATCAATCGCTTCCTGATGATCGGCTTCAAGTGTATGGACATGTAATCCTCCGGTCAATTGCGAGAGCGGTGAGGCCCCGTGTGCCTTGACCCGTTCGAGGAAGGCGCGGACGTCACGTCGACTCTTCACCATGAGCTGTCCCGTGATGGATCCGTAAACGGGGTGGTCGATGATGACATCTTTGATGGTGACCCCTTCATCGACGATGGCGTTCATCTCTGCCTCCATCTCTTCTGCCGTATGGCGGCAAGCCACCTTTTTTGAATAAGTAGACGGGGTGAAGTCGCCGTGCAAATAAACGTAACCGCGCGCGGTGGCGACGATTTGGTGACCTTTCGCTTTTAAGAGCGACAAATCTTGGACGATGACCTGGCGACTGACGGATACGTGCCTTGCCAGTTCAGATCCAGTGATCGGTTCATTGCTCGATTCGATCAGTTGAAGTAAAGTGCGACGGCGTTCTTCACCGGCTAAACGTTTGTTCATGATGTTCGACTCTCCTTGCTAAAGTGACGATGGCATCGGCGAGGGCCGATGTGTCTTCGACGGTCGTTTGCGCGCCGAAGGAAATGCGGACGAGTCCGTGGCAGGCGCTCGTCTCATATCCGAGTGCTTCGAGCATGCGGTTCGGTCCGTTCTGACCGGCGCGACATGCTGACCCGGCGGATACTTGGAACCCGAGATCGTCGAGCTCGGTCATCCACCATTGTCCGTCGCGTTGATGGGATACGAAGGAAAAGATAGCGGGACTTTGTTCGTCAAACTCGAGCCAATGGACATACGCTGACGTCTTCTCTTTCAAGATAGCACGAAACGCCATGAAATTTCTCTGAAAACGTGTCAGTTGATCCTGACGTTCCCCGAGCGCTTTGACGAAGGCGCTGATTCCTGGAACGTCGATCGTACCCGGACGAATCCCGTATTGGTGATGACCCGGGTAGTAAGGTGGGGGAATCAAGCGTTCCATATAGAGGGCGCCAATCCCTTTTGGTCCACCGACCTTATGGGCGCTGAACGAGTAGGCGTCGATTCCTTCCACAGAAATCGGGATTTTCCCCAGTGCCTGTACCCCATCCACGTGAAAGAGAATCTTTTTATATTTTAGGAGACATTGGATGTGATGGAGCGGCAACACCCATCCTGTGTCGGAATTGACGTGTTGGAGTGTGACGAGTCCGATATCACGGTCGAGTAAGTGTGTGAACGTCTCTAAATCAAACTTTCCGTCTTTCAGTTTCAAACGATGGACGATGACCCCTTCGCGTTCCCATTCTTCAAGCAAAAGGGCGACCGAATCATGTTCATGCCAGGACGTGATCACTTCTTTGCCTTTCATGCGCTTCCGTAAGCTCGTCAGTGCGATGTAGTTACTTTCAGAACCACTTCCGGTAAACAATAATTTCCCACGTAAGACGTCGAGTCCGAGTGCTTGTTTAAGTAAGCGCCGTGCCTCTGTCAAATAATCTTCAGCCATATATCCGTGCGCGTGGAGTGATGATGGGTTTCCATAAACGTTTTTGGCCATAGCCACGTAATGGTCTAATGCTGCGTGTGTCATAGGATGTGTAGCGGCGTAGTCGAAGTAGCGGTTCATCATGGACTCCCCTTTTCTCATGTTGTCTTCTACACAAAATTATGCGAAACTAGTTTACAAGTCAACATTACATATGAAAAACAGGTGATATACAGGTGTCTTTACATATAGAGAAAACCGACATTTTGATTATTGGAACGGGACTTGCCGCCGTCGCGACGGCGCTACATGTGCCATCCTCATTGTCTGTCCTCCTCGTTTCCAAAGGGGAGGCGACGTCGACGAACTCCGATTTGGCACAAGGAGGGATTGCGAGCTCGTATCTCGAGGAGACGAGTGAGGCACATAAAGAAGACACGATGCTTGCTTCGAATCAGACATCGTGTTCGGAACGCGTCGACATTCTCGTGGAAGAAGGACGTCGAGCGATTGAAGAGATGGAACGGTTCGGTGTCCACTTCGATCGTGACGAGGACGGGTATGCCCTCGGGCGGGAAGGGGCTCATCGGTTGCATCGCATCTTTCATGCCGGGGGCGACGAGACCGGTCGACATGTCATGCGGCACTTGCGTCAGTCTTTACCGGACAACGTGAACATACTCGAACACGTCCTCGTCCATGACCTTGTGATGAAGGAAGGACGAGTTATCGGTGCGATGGCGTTTCAGAAAGAAAAATGGCTACACATCGAGGCAGGTGCCGTCGTTCTCGCGACCGGTGGAATCGGTGGACTTGTCGATTGGACTTCGAACGCTCAGACGGTGACCGGTGATGGTCTCGTCTTGGCAAATCGATGCGGGGCCAAACTGACGAACTTACAACGGATCCAATTTCACCCGACCTTATTGGCCGCAGAGGAACCTCATCTCGTCACCGAAGCGCTCCGTGGTGCCGGTGCGAAGCTCGTCGATCCATACGGAAACGATGTGATGGCGCATCACCCGCTTGGGAGTCTCGCCCCTCGAGACGTGGTGGCCCGTGTCTTAACAGACCGAGTTGGACCCGTCTTTCTTGATACGACTAGTGTGACGCGACTACGTGAGCGGTTCCCGAAACTCGCAACGACGTGTGACAAGTTAGGCATCGACCTTCGCCAAATCCCCGTTCGCCCAGGGCTCCATTTTCATATGGGCGGAATCGAAGTGGATGACGCGGGTCGAACGGACGTCGACGGATTGTATGCCGTCGGAGAAGTGGCGGAAGCAGGTGTACACGGGACGAATCGACTGGCCTCAAATTCACTCTTGGAATGCTGGGTGTTCGGAAAACGTGTCGCTGAGGCGATTCGAGTGAAGGAAAGAGGCTTTGCGACGAGTGATGTGATGGCGTATGACATCTCACCTGACACGTTCCGTTCGCTCCGTCATCAAATCGGCAAGTGGTTGACGATTTCACCGAATCACGACGAAATAAAATGTTTCTTACAAAATACCCAAACGTTGACCATGACGAAACACGTGACAAGACAATTAAGTGAACAAACTTTACAACTTGATGCGGCGCGCCTCATCGCGCAAAGCATCCTCGAAATGGAGAGGTACGATGAACACGATTTATCTACGCGAACAGCTACGACAGTTTCTGATTGAGGATATCGGATATGGCGATCTATCGAGTGAATTGATTGATGAACACGACGAGTCAATCGCGACCATCATCGCAAAAGAGCAAGGCGTCTTCTGCGGGAAGCCGATCGTCCAAGAGCTCGCTAAGATGCAGCAACTCGAATTGGTGGATTGCCAAGATGACGGGAAGCGGATTGAACCAGGCGATGAACTGATCATCTTGAAAGGGAAGACCCGTGTCCTATTAGAGACGGAACGCGTCCTATTGAATGTGATTCAGCGTGTGAGCGGGATTGCGACGATGACACGTCAATGTGTCGATGCGCTCGATGACGACTCGATTCACGTCACGGATACGCGGAAAACGACACCAGGACTCCGCATGCTTGAGAAGTACGCCGTTCGTGTCGGTGGCGGCTACAACCATCGACTCCGCCTCGACGATGCCGTCATGATCAAAGACAACCATATCGTCGCACTCGGCGGTGTGACAGAAGCCATTCACGCCGCACGTTCGAGAGTCGGTCATACGACTCCGATCGAAGTCGAGGTCGAATCGTTAGCCCAGCTCTTAGAAGCCGTTCAAGCGAATCCGGATATTGTAATGCTCGATAATCGAACGCCGGATGAACTGCGAGAATGGGTCCCGCATATTCCGGACCATATCACCATCGAAGTGTCTGGCGGCATCACGCTCGACTCGATTGACGACTATCGAGGGATTCGCATCGATGTCATCTCACTCGGTCAGTTGACCCACTCGGTACGGGCGCTCGACTGCAGTATGAATTTACAAGGAGGAATGAAACATGCAACTACTCGGAACACTCCCACCGACGTACGCTAATCTGTCAGTGGAGGAAATGGAGACGCGGATTCAAACGGTCAAGGACCGGCTCGGGACACGTCTCTTCTTACCTGCGCATCATTATCAAAAAGACGAGGTCGTCCAATTCGCGGACGCGACAGGAGATTCGCTCCAGCTCGCACGGCTCGCAGAACAGATGAGCGAAGCGGAATTTATCGTCTTCTGTGGCGTGCATTTCATGGCGGAGACAGCAGATATGTTGACACGCGACGATCAGATTGTCGTCTTGCCTGATATGCGGGCCGGTTGCTCCATGGCAGACATGGCTGATATCGACCAGACGGAGATTGCGTGGGAAGAGTTGACGGAGCAGTTCGGGGAAGGCATCATCCCGATTACATACGTCAATTCGACGGCAGCCATCAAAGCGTTTGTCGGACGTCATGGCGGGGCGACGGTCACATCGTCGAACGCGCATGAGATCGTCCGTTGGGCACTAGAGGCAGGAGAGCGCATTTTGTTCCTTCCTGATCAGCATCTCGGACGGAATACGGCGTATGACCTCGGTATCCCACTCGAGGCGATGGCCGTCTGGGATCCGCTCCGCGAAGAACTAGTGGCAGAAGGAGACCTCGAACAGATTCGGGTCATTCTTTGGAAAGGCCATTGTTCTGTCCATGAGAAGTTTACCGTCTCGCAAATTCAAGCGTTCCGTGAGCGCGAACCGGATCGTCGCATCATCGTCCATCCGGAATGTACGTTTGATGTCGTGCAGGCAGCCGACGAGGCAGGATCGACGTCATATATCATCGACAAGATTGATGCGAGCGAACCCGGGACAAAATGGGCGGTCGGGACGGAGATGAACCTCGTGAACCGATTGGCGGCGACGTACCCGCATCTCGATATCGTCTCGTTGAACCCGTTCATGTGTCCATGTCTGACGATGAACCGAATCGACTTGCAACATCTCCTCTGGGCGCTCGAGTCGCTCGAGACGGACCCTGTGAACGTCATTCGCGTCGATGCTGAGACGACAGAGTGGTCGAAACGTGCACTTGAACGTATGCTCGCACGGTAATCGCTTCAGGACAGGCAAACGCCTGTCCTTTTTTCATATCGCTCGTTATGGTACAATAAATGCAGTTTTTCCGACCGAAAAGGAGATTACACCGTGATTGAATTCGTAAAAGGACCCGTCGCCTATGTGTGTGCGGAATATATAACGTTAGATGTCTCGGGCGTCGGCTACAAAGTACATGTGCCTAACCCGTTTTTTTATCGTGAACAAGACGAACATGTAATCGTGTTTACGCATCATTACGTCCGTGAAGATCAACAGACGCTATACGGTTTCCGGTCACGCCGAGAACGGGAGCTCTTCAATAAACTCCTTAGCGTGAGCGGTATTGGACCGAAAGGGGCACTCGCCATCGTCGCCTCTGGAGATATCGACGCATTGATCGATGCGATTGAAACCGAGAATGAGAAGTATTTGACGAAGTTCCCGGGAGTCGGGAAGAAGACGGCCAAACAGATGGCACTCGACTTGAAAGGGAAGTTATCCGAACTTGCACCAGATTATGTGCCGAACGAAGGATTGTTCGCACAAGGTGCATCAGAACTAGACGAGGCGTGTGAGGCGCTCGTCGCCCTCGGATATTCTGAACGAGAGATCGCGAAAGTCCGCAAAGCATTGAGCGGGGAGATCTTGACGACCGACGCGTACATAAAACGCGCGCTACAGCTGTTATTGAAATAAGGAGGAAGCTATGGACGAACGATTGTTGTCACAATCTCATCAGCAATATGAAGACTCTGAAGAGTGGAGCTTACGTCCGCAGCGCTTCGAGCAATATATCGGGCAGGAAAAGGCGAAAGGCAATTTGTCGGTCTTCATCCAGGCCGCCAAACTTCGCAGTGAGACGCTCGACCACGTCCTATTGTATGGACCACCGGGACTCGGGAAGACGACGCTCGCGCAAATTATCGCCAACGAGATGGGCGTCGGCATCAAGACGACCGCCGGACCGGCGATTGAACGACCGGGTGACCTGGCAGCAATCCTCTCGACACTTGAGCCGGGTGACGTCTTATTTATCGATGAGATTCACCGGTTGAGTCGGACGATTGAAGAGATTCTCTATCCAGCGATGGAAGACTACTGTCTCGATATCGTCTACGGACAAGGCGAGATGGCGCGAAGCGTACGCATCGATTTGCCACCGTTCACACTCGTCGGGGCGACGACGCGGGCCGGGATGTTATCGGCGCCGCTTCGGGACCGTTTCGGGGTCACATTGAAACTTGAATACTATGAGCCACATGAACTCGCGGCCATCGTCAGTCGGACGGCCCAGCTGTTCCGCCTTTCGATCTCACCTGAGGCGAGTGGCGCGATTGCGAAGCGCTCGCGAGGGACACCACGAATCGCCAATCGTCTCTTGCGTCGAGTCCGTGACTTCGCTCAGGTAGCCGGCACGAAAGAAATCGATCCAGTGCTCGCATCCGATGCGCTCGACCGTCTACACGTCGATGCGCTCGGACTCGATGAAGTCGACCACCGATTGCTTCGGGCCATGGTGGAACGATTTGGAGGGGGACCGGTCGGGCTTGAGACGCTCGCCGCAACCATCGGCGAGGATGCTCAGACGATCGAAGACGTCTACGAGCCATATTTATTACAACAAGGGTTCTTGCAGCGGACGCCGCGAGGACGGATGATCACACAGTTTGCCAAGTCGCATTTTGGTTATGAAGAGGAAGAGGAGTAAGGTATGCAAGACATTCAATTGAACGTAAACGATTATGATTTTGAATTGCCTGAAGAGTTGATTGCGCAAGTTCCGTTGCTCGATCGGACGAGCTCACGTCTGCTCGTATTGGACCGTGAGACAGGAGACATCGAGCATCGTCATTTCCGTGACGTGCTCGACTACTTGAACGAGGGAGATGCGCTCGTCGTCAACGATTCGCGCGTCTTACCGGCTCGTCTCTTCGGAGCGAAACAAGAAACAGGCGGGAAAGTCGAGTTGCTCTTGTTGAAGCAGACGGAGGACGACGTATGGGAAGCACTCGTCAAACCGGCGAAAAAAGTTCGCGTCGGTTCCATCGTCGAATTCGGTGACGGACTTCTCCGCGCGGAATGCGTCGAGGAACTCCCGGAAGGTGGACGTCGCTTCAAGTTCGGCTACGACGGTATCTTCTACGAGATTTTAGACGAACTCGGAACGATGCCACTCCCACCGTACATCCGTGAACAACTCGATGACCAAGATCGTTATCAAACGGTCTATGCGCGGGAACGTGGCAGTGCAGCCGCTCCGACAGCAGGTCTCCATTTCACAGAAGAACTGCTCGAGGCAGCGAAGGCGAAAGGGGTTCGGTTGATCCCGCTCACGCTTCACGTCGGTCTCGGTACGTTCCGTCCGGTGACGGCTGATTCGATTGAAGAACATACGATGCATAGCGAATATTTCGAGTTGTCAGCTCAATCGGCTGAAGCGCTCCGAGATGTCCGGTCGAGTGGCGGTCGCATCTTTGCGGTCGGTACGACATCGACACGCACGCTCGAGACAATCATGCGAGACCATGGGGACTTCGTCGAGTCATCGGGCTGGACGGATATCTTTATCTACCCTGGTGTCGAATTGAAAGCAATCGATGGATTGATCACGAACTTCCACTTGCCTAAATCGACACTCGTCATGCTCGTCTCGGCATTCGCGACGCGCGACATCATCTTACACGCTTATCGGACTGCGGTCGCAGAACGATACCGCTTCTTCAGTTTTGGAGACGCGATGCTCATCACGAGGAAGGAAGTAACAAAATGACAAAACACGCAGTCACATACGAACACATTCACACATGTAAACAGACCGGAGCGCGGCACGGAATCGTCCATACGCCGCACGGGTCGTTCGAAACACCGGTCTTTATGCCGGTCGGGACGCAAGCGAGTGTCAAGACGATGGCACCAGAACAAGTCAAGGCGATGGGTGCGAACATTATCTTGTCGAACACGTATCATCTATGGGTCCGCCCGGGACATGAGGTCATCAAACAAGCTGGCGGGCTTCATAAGTTCATGAACTGGGACGGCGCGATTCTCACGGACTCAGGCGGCTTCCAAGTGTTCTCACTTGCCGACCTCCGAAACATTCAAGAAGAAGGCGTGCATTTCCGAAACCACTTGAACGGCGACAAGTTGTTCTTGTCACCGGAAAAGGCGATGGAGATTCAAAACGCGCTCGGCTCGGATATCATGATGGCATTCGATGAGTGCCCACCTTATCCGGCGACGCATGAATACATGAAGAAGTCGGTCGAACGCACGAGCCGTTGGGCAGAACGTTGCCTTGAGGCACACGAGCGTCCAGAAGACCAAGCGCTCTTCGGGATCATTCAAGGTGGGGAATATGAGGACCTTCGTCGTCAAAGTGCACAAGATCTCGTCTCACTCGATTTCCCAGGATATGCGGTCGGCGGTCTCTCGGTCGGTGAACCGAAAGACGTCATGTATCGTGCCCTCGAGTTCACGACGCCGCTCATGCCGGAAAACAAACCACGTTATTTGATGGGTGTCGGTTCGCCGGATGCATTGATTGAAGGGTCGATTCGTGGAATCGATATGTTCGACTGTGTCCTCCCGACACGGATTGCACGGAACGGGACGCTCATGACTTCGAAAGGTCGCGTCACAATCAAGCAAGCGAAGTATAAGACAGACTTCGGCCCGATCGATGAGAAGTGTGACTGCAACACGTGTAAGAACTACTCACGTGCCTATGTCCATCATTTGATTCGTGCGGACGAGATGTTCGGCCTTCACTTATGTACGACACACAACCTTCACTTCCTTGTGAAGTTGATGGAGCAGGTTCGTCAAGCGATTCGCGAAGACCGTTTGCTCGATTTCAAAGAAGAGTTCTTCGAAGAATACGGCTACAACAAGCCGAACGCGAAGAATTTCTAAGCAAACGTGTCGGACATTGTGTGACAATGCTTCAGTTTCACGGTATAATGAACCTGATATTGAAGGAAAGGGTGAATGTTACTCATGGAAACAATCGTTGCGTTATTACCAATGATCTTGATTTTCGTCGTATTTTACTTCTTGTTGATTCGTCCACAGACGAAACGCCAAAAAGAAGTTCAAGCGATGCAAAACGCCCTCGAGCGTGGCGACAACGTTGTCACAATCGGCGGTTTACACGGCGTCGTTCATCAAATCGAAGACACACATGTCGTTTTGAAATGCGATCAATCGCTTCTCCGTTTCAACCGAAGCGCAGTTGCGGAAGTCGTGAAAAAAGCGAATGCCTCATTTGAGGAATAAGCCAGTAAGCGTCTGACCATTATGGTCAGACGCTTTTTTTATAGAAAAGCGACTGTTTTTTGACAAAGTATGTCAATTCGGTGATTCATCCACCTCATTTCGAAAAATCGATTTGATTCATGAAAACGTTTGCATTAATGTCAAAGTGAGAAGAAATTCGAGATGAAGGAGAACGGATGACATGGACGTGAAACGATTGGTACGACCGATGAAGAAGTGGAAAGGGTGGACATGGAAGCGGAGCGGTACAAAACAGAAAGGGCGTTCTTCTCTCAGAAGACGAATGTCGATTGCGCTAGTTCCCACAATTATCGCGCTCGTCCTTGTCGGAGCGCTCGGTTCATATCAGCTGAGACAATCGACTGCTGCATATGACCGGGTGTTGAGCGAGGGGACGCAGGAGATGCTGTTGGCTGAAAATCTGTCGCTTGCGGTGACCGATGCAGAACGTTATTTGAACTACTATATGCTCGTTGCCAATCCGAAAACACTCATCAGTCTGCAAAGTGTCCAAGAGCAGCGTGACGAGTTGATGGCTTCACTGAAAGCATCCTCTTCAGATGAGAAGATTTTATCTTGGTTGGGGGATTTGGAGAAATTTAATGAGTTGTTGGACCGTGAGATGAGTCGCGCCATCGAACTTCGCCAGCAACAAGATGAGATTGGGTATAAAACGGTCCTCAACACGAGTGTGACTCCGACAACGGACCGTGTTCGGATGACGGTGACAGACCTTGTCGAATACAAGGGCGAACTCCTCGCATCCGAGACGAAAGCTGTACAGGCCGAAGCGGAGAGTTCAATCCTCTGGATGCTTGTCATCAGCGTCGTCGGTGTCGTAATCGGAATCTTGTCCTTGCTCGCCCTGCAACGCCTCTTCTTAAAACCGATCAATCGACTTGGTCGTCAAGCGCGAATCATGGCAAGCGGCGATTTGACGGGCGAAGATATTGAGGTCGCCTCAAACGATGAGCTCGGAGACCTTGTCACGGCTTTCAACGAGATGAAACATAACCTCGTCGGATTGATTCGTCGAGTTGGCGAGGCTTCCGAGAAAGTCACTGCCTATTCTGAAGAACTGTATGCGAGTACGGAACACGTGGCGACAACGACTCAAGGTGTCTCTCGTTTGTTTGAAGACATGAATGTGGCGGCCCAAGGATCGTCTAAACGAGCGGAAGAAGGGACGATTGGCGTCAATCAAGCGGTCGATGGGTTGAACCAGATTGCCGCAGCGTCACAAGGAGTGAACGAACAGACGATTCATACACTTGAAGCGGCAAACGGTGGGCTTGAGACCGTTCAATTAGCAGAGCAACGAATGCAAGAGATACGTCGAGCCAATGAGCTCACGCAACAGATGGTGACCCGACTTTCGAACCAGTCGCTTGAGATTGAGAAGATTACGCGTTCGATCACGGCCATCACGGAACAGACGAACTTGCTTGCGCTCAATGCGGCCATCGAGGCGGCACGTGCGGGTGAACATGGGAAAGGCTTCGCGGTCGTCGCGGCAGAAGTGAGAAAGCTTGCCGAGGAGTCGAAGCAATCTGCCATCCAAATTCAGACTGTCGTCCGTGACATCCAGCGAGACACGGAGCAAGTCGAGTCGGCGTTCGAAGAATCGAGCGTGCATGTCGAGAGTGGGGTATCACAGATGGGTGAAGTCGCCTCGGCGTTCCGTGAGATTGTATCGGTCATCGAAGAGACGTCGCGTCAGATGAGTGAGATTGCCGCGGCGACAGAAGAAGTCAGTGCCAATACGACAGAAGTTGCCGTTTCGGTCGAGGATATGTCCACGAACGCCGTCTCGACACAACGAAGCGTCGAAGAGGCGGGGGCCAATGTCGAAGAACAACTCGCGGCGATCCAAGAAATCAACAGCATCGCCGAAACGATGAGCCATATGTCGTCTGAATTAAAGGATGTCGTCCATGTGTTTAAGACGACATGACAAATGCCCTGACGCCTCGCGTCAGGGCATTGCTCGTTACATTAATAGGATAAGACTCGTCGCCATGACGATCATTCCGGCGACCATTCCATACATCGAATGATGGGCATGCCCATACTCACGGGCGGCAGGAAGCAACTCGTCGAGCGAAATGAAGACCATGATCCCTCCGACTGCTGCAAACAACAGTCCGAAGACCGTGTCGCTCAAGAACGGCATGAGAATTAAAAATCCGATGGCAGCCCCAGCTGGTTCGGCGAGACCGGATAACATCGAAAGTTTGAACGCCTTCTTTCGTGATCCTGTCGCATAATAAATCGGGACGGAGACGGCGATCCCTTCCGGAATGTTATGCAGTGCGATGGCGATGGCGATGGCCACACCGACGGTTGGGTCATCAAGCGCCGAGATGAACGTCGCAAGTCCTTCCGGGAAGTTGTGAATCCCGATGGCGAGTGCCATGAAGACTCCCATTTTCTTTAGACGACTTTGTGTCTCAGGATGATTGAGTGGAGCCGCTTCATTTGTTGCTGTCGTTGCCAACTCTTGCGTTGACGGATCGTTCTGCATCGATTCAACGAACTTGACCTCGTGCGGGTTCTCCATTTTCGGGATGAACTTATCAATCATACCAATCAAGAACATTCCCCCGAAGAACGCGAGGACGGTGTAAATCGTTCCGGTATATTCCCCGTGTGCACCGACAAGTTCCTCAAGTGCCTTTGGGAAAATCTCGATGAACGATACGTAAATCATGACACCGCCTGAAAATCCGAGAGAGATGGACAAGAAAGCCGTGTTTGTTCGTTTCGCAAAGAATGCGATCATACTCCCGATTCCCGTCGCAAGCCCTGCGAACAAGGTGAGGAGAAACGCAAAAATGATTGTGCTGTCCATGTGGAAAGACTCCTTTGATGTTGTGATGTTAGCTACATCATACATGAAGTTTTGCCCTTGTGCAACATTTAGTCTTATATGCAAATTAACGCTACATTTACGTGAATAGACGTTACAATTTTAGGAAAATGATTGATAAATGTTTAGAAAATTTGTAATGTTAACGAGAGAAGTTACATCAAGAACAGTGGTTTAGAAAGGAAATAGTCGTATGTACAAAAAAGGCAACATTGCGATTTTCGCGATCATCATGATTGCGACGATCCTGCTCGCTGTGTTCTCGACACCTTGGATCGTCAAGAACACAAACCTCGGACTCGACTTAAAAGGTGGATTCGAAGTTTTGTATGAAGTACAACCGCTCGAAGACGGCGACGTCATCGACGAGTCGGCGATGAATGCAACCGTTCGCGCCATCAACAACCGAATCAACGTCCTAGGGGTTTCCGAACCGGACGTTCGAATCGAAGAGAACAATCGAATCCGTGTCCAGCTCGCTGGCGTATCGAACCAAAATGAAGCGCGCGAAGTCATCTCGTCAACAGCACAATTGACGTTCCGTGACGTGGATGACAACGTCTTGCTCGACGGGAAAGACTTGGCGCCGCGTGGGGCAGCGCTCAGCTACAACCAACAAGGACAACCGGTCGTTGAGCTGACACTTCAATCGGCCGACAAGTTTGGCGAAGTGACATCTGAGATTGCACAACGTCCAGCTCCTGAGAACCGTCTGGTCATCTGGCTCGACTATGAAGAGGGCGACACATATGAGGAAGAAGTTCAAAAAGAGAACTCGAAAATTGTGTCAGATGCTTCGGTAACGAGTCCGATCTTATCGGATAAAGCCATCATCTCAGGTGGTGGAATTGACGCGGAAAGCGGTCAACGCCTTGCGGACATCTTGAACGCAGGGGCGCTCCCGGTCAAACTTGACGAAATCTACTCGACGTCGGTATCGGCTCAGTTCGGTCAAGACGCATTAGAAGAAACGGTATTTGCCGCTACAATCGGGATCATTGCCGTGTTCATCTTCATGTTGTTCTTCTATCGTCTACCTGGACTCGTGTCGATCATCACGCTTGTACTGTATATTAACTTGATCATGTTGTTCTTCAATGGAATCAATGCGGTCTTGACGCTCCCAGGGATTGCGGCACTCGTCCTCGGGGTCGGGATGGCGGTCGATGCGAACATCATCACGGCGGAACGAATCAAAGATGAGCTCCGCTCTGGGAAGTCGGTCTTGTCGGCATTCCGTGCAGGTAACCGTCGTTCCCTCAGTACGATCATTGATGCCAACTTGACGACGCTCATCTCGGCTGCGGTCTTGTTCTACTTTGGACAAAGCTCGGTCAAAGGGTTCGCCGTCATGCTCATGATCTCAATCGGGATGACGTTCATCTCGAACGTATTCATCTCACGTTATTTGATGCACCTCCTTGTCTCAAGTCGTCTGTTCGACAAACGTAAAGGATGGTTTGGTGTGAAGGAGAGTGAAATCCGTGAACTTTAAGCTTACTGAATGGAATTACGTCAAACATATGCGCACGATGTTCTTGGTTTCGACAGCAATCGTCGTTCTCGGAATCGGTCTCTTGTTCTTCCGAGGATTGAACCTTGGGATTGACTTTGCTTCAGGAACACGTGTCGAGATTTTAACAGAAGAACGTGTCTCGCAAGAAGAATTCACACAAGCGTTCAACGATGCCGGTGTCAACCAAGAGATTTCGAGCGTCCAATATGCTGATGAAGGACGTTTGGCATACGTGACGTTTGTTGGACAATTGGGTCAAGAGGAAG
The DNA here is from genome assembly GCF_018617655.1 of Exiguobacterium sp. s183. NCBI lineage: Bacteria > Bacillati > Bacillota > Bacilli > Caryophanales > Exiguobacterium > Exiguobacterium sp. s183. The sequence goes on along the minus strand of NZ_JACSKN010000003.1, from coordinate 83,388 downwards.
TCGCGAACGTCAAGACGGCGTTCACAGAACAGTTCGGGAACGACCCGAACATCAGCACCGTCTCGGCTCAAGTCGGTCGTGACTTGGCGAAAAATGCTTTGTACGCGGTAGCCGTTGCGTCGATTGGGATCATCCTGTATATCACGGTCCGTTTCCAGTTCTCCTATGCGGTTGCGACCGTGGTGGCGATGTTACACGATGCCTTCTTCATGATCGTCGCATTTTCACTCTTTGATATTGAGGTCAACTTGTACTTCATCGCAGCGATCCTGACGATTATCGGTTATTCCGTCAACGATACGATTGTTACGTTCGACCGGGTCCGCGAGAATATCACATCGTATGAGAAAGAACGAAAAATCAAGTCGATGGACGTCTATGAGTCGATCATCAACAAGTCGATTCAAGAGACAATCGTTCGGTCCGTGAATACGGTCATCACAGTACTCGTTACAGCCATAGCCTTGTATGCGTTCGGTGCAGAATCAATTCAAAGCTTCTCGCTCGCGCTCATCGTTGGACTCCTCATGGGGATGTATTCTTCGATCTTCATTGCATCGTATTTGTGGCTCCTTATTAAACGCACGACCATCAACAAGAAAAAAGATACGCCGGTCACAGAGGCGTAATGAGTGGGTCTCCCTTTAAACGGGAGACCTTTTTAAATGTCAAGACGGCACATCTTTCACGTGGTCTGCTATAATCTACAATTGATTGGAGTGAAGGACATGTACCATTCGAAGAAACAGTGGCTCTATCCGGAAACGAACCCGGACGACGTCACACGTTTACAAAACGAATTAAATATATCAGCACAACTCGCGACGTTGCTCGTTCAGCGTGGACATCAGGATGTAGAAGCGGCCAAGGCATTTTTGTATGCCGAGGAAGAACTCGTCTTTCATGACCCGTATTTGTTTGAACAGATGGAAAAAGTCGTATCCCGGATCAAGCAGGCAGCGGACGAGGGTGAAATGGTGCTCATCTATGGTGACTACGATGTCGATGGTGTCAGTGCCTCTTCGGTCATGTGGCACGCCTTGACCGAGATTGGTGTCATGGCCGAGTGCTATATCCCAAACCGTTTCACGGAAGGGTATGGACCGAACAAGGAAGCGTTCCAATGGGCAGCGAACGAAGGGTTCACCTTGGTGATCACCGTGGACTGTGGAATCTCAGGGATTGAAGAAGCGACACTGTTAAAAGACCTTGGTGTCGATTTGATCATCACGGACCACCACGAGCCGAAAGAGACATTGCCGGACGCGTATGCCATTATCCACCCACACATCGACCCGAGATATCCATACGATAAACTCGCCGGTGCAGGTGTCGCCCTCAAAGTGGCACATGCCGTTTTAGGAAGAATGCCAGAAGAACTGCTTGATTTGGCAGTACTCGGAACGATCGCCGACCTCGTCCCACTCGACGGTGAGAACCGATTGCTCGCGAAAAAAGGGATTGCGGCACTCGAAGCTTCGAAACGACCAGGTATTTTAGCACTACGTGAAGTGTGTGGTCTCGGTGATAGCGTGTTGAACGAAGAATCGGTCGGTTTCGCGTTCGGTCCACGGATCAATGCGGCGGGCCGTCTCGATTCAGCGATGCCGGCGCTTCAAATGCTCCTTGCCGAACACGTTGAAGAAGCGCTTGAACTTGCGAAACAGCTCGATAAGCAAAATAAAGAACGTCAAGATATCGTCAAAACGATTACGGCTGAAGCGAAAGAACTCGTCGAAGCATCGATGACAGAGGACCGTGTGCTCGTCGTCGCGAGTGAGAAGTGGAACCCGGGTGTCGTCGGGATCGTCGCCTCTCGTCTCGTCGAGGCGTACTATCGTCCGGTCATTCTCCTTTGCCACGACCCGGAGACGGGCAAGGCGAAAGGTTCGGGTCGCTCGATTGACGGGTTTGACTTATTTAAAGAACTCTCGAAAAATGAAGACATCTTGCCGCACTTCGGGGGGCATCCGGCCGCTGCCGGGATGACGCTTCAGTCCGAGAACGTCGCCGAATTGCGTGAACGACTGAATCGCCAAGCGGAAATAATTCCAGATGACGTATTCGTGCCACGGGTCAACGTCGATTTAAAGCTGACGGTCAATGACGTCTCGCTCGATTTGATTTCAGAGATTGCGAAACTGGCGCCGTTCGGCATGGGCAACCCGTCTCCACGCGTCGTCGTCGCAGATGCGAAACTTCGTGACATTCGTCAAATCGGACGCGATGCGACACATTTGAAAGTGCAGCTCGCCGGAGACAAGCGTGAGCTCGACGGCATCGGCTTCGGGTTCGGGCATGTCGTCTCGGAAATCTCGCAGATGGCCCACATCTCCGTGATGGGCAGTCTTCAAGTGAATGAATGGAACGGGATGCGAAAACCGCAGCTCATGATTCAAGACTTACGCGTCGATGACTTCCAAGTGTTCGACTATCGCGGGAAGAAAAAATCGGTACAAGAGCTGAAAGACTTACCGAAAGAACATACGTCGTTCTTGTCGTTCCAGGGAACAACGGAAGACTACCCGCTCCATGAAGGAGACGAACCGCTCAATCGTTTCGTCGTCCTGCTCGATTTGCCTGACGATGAAGACGTTCTTGCAGAAAAACTCCATGAAGGCGTCGAGCGAATTTATTGCGCGTTCGGTCAAGGAGACTCGTTCTTTGAGCGTCTACCATCACGCGAGGATTTCCGAACGTATTATATACACATGGCGACATGCGAACGGAAAAATCTACGTGAAAACCTGATTCGTCTGTCAAAAGAGCGAAAATGGTCAAAAAATACGATTCAATTTATGCATCAAGTATTCTCTGAACTCGAATTTCTTGTTACAATGGAAGACGGACTGCCTGGAGTCAATCCAGAAGCACCGAAACGCGATTTGACCGAGGCGCCGTGCTATCAACGCCGGATTGGGCGCCAACAACTCGAAGAGCGTTTCGTATACGCGTCATTGGCGGAGCTCAAAGAGCGGTTACAATCGTTGCGATCGAACAAGATGCAGGAGGCATACACATAAAATGGATTTCAAACATCATATTAAAGAAGTAGCGGATTACCCGAAGGAAGGAATCAGCTTCAAAGACATCACGTCACTCATGCAAAATGGCGAAGTCTACAAGAAATCGGTAGATGAGCTCGTCGCTTATGCACGTGAACGTGGAGCAGAGTTGATTGCTGGACCGGAAGCGCGCGGATTTGTCGTCGGTTGCCCGGCAGCCTATGCACTTGAACTCGGGTTCGTACCTGTACGTAAAGAAGGAAAGTTACCACGTGAGACTGTACGTGTATCATACGGTCTCGAGTACGGAACAGACATCTTAACGATGCACAAAGATTCAATCCAACCTGGACAACAAGTAGTCATCCTCGACGACTTGCTCGCAACAGGTGGTACAATTGAAGCGACAATCAAAATGATTGAACAACTCGGTGGAGTTGTGGCAGGAATCGGGTTCTTGATTGAACTCGACGGACTCGGTGGACGTGAGCGTCTTGAAGGATATGACGTCTTCTCACTCATCCGATACGAAGACTAATGTTTAAACGGGAAGCATATGCTTCCCGTTTTTGAATAGTTTTTGAGGAAAATAACCTACAACCTTTGACAGGTCGTCAGATTTTTTCGATAATGGTTATAAAAATTAGAGAATCTTGTATATAAACTACTACCATGCTGCGACGAATCTGAGTCGATAGGAGCGGTAAGAAAAAGGGTGTCGAATGTTATGACCAAAAAACAAATCGTAAGTATTGAGGATCTTCTCGACGCGCTCGGGGAGTATATGGGTGACGACGATATAGCCGAAGTGAAACGCGCTTACGAATACGCAAAACTTCATCATACCGGTCAGTTCCGACGTTCGGGCGAGCCCTATATCCTCCATCCGGTCCAAGTGGCCGGTATTCTCGTTGATATCGGCTTAGATGCCACGACGATTATCGGAGCGCTTTTACATGATGTTGTCGAAGATACGGACATTTCGTTACAGCAATTGACGGACGACTTTGGTCCGGACGTGGCCATGCTCGTCGATGGCGTCACGAAACTTGGTAAGATTAAATACAAGTCGAAAAAAGAAGAACTCGCCGAGAACCATCGGAAGATGATTATCGCGATGGCGGAAGACGTGCGCGTCATCTTGATCAAACTCGCGGACCGTCTTCACAACATGCGGACACTTCAGCATATGCCGAAAGAAAAGCAAGTCCAAAAGGCCGAAGAGACGCTAGAGATCTTTGCCCCGCTCGCACACCGGATGGGGATCTCGACGATTAAGTGGGAGCTCGAGGATATTTCGTTACGTTATATCAACCCGCAACAATATTATAAAATCGTCTCGATGATGAAACAAAAACGGACGGAACGAGAAGCACTCGTCACTTCTGTCATCACGGAAGTGAACGGAGTTCTTGAAGAAGTGCATATCGATGCCGATGTAAACGGCCGACCGAAACATATCTATTCCATCTACAATAAGATGGTGAAGCATAAAAAAGAATTCAATGAAATTTATGACTTGATGGCGGTTCGGATTATCGTCGACTCGATCCGCGATTGTTATGCGGTACTTGGGATCATCCACACGCAATATAAGCCGATGCCAGGACGCTTCAAAGATTATATCGCCATGCCGAAGCCGAACATGTATCAGTCGCTCCATACGACCGTGATCGGGCCGAAAGGTGAGCCGCTCGAAGTTCAGATTCGGACGAAAGACATGCATTTTATCGCCGAGTTCGGGATTGCGGCACACTGGGCGTATAAAGAAGGGAAGAACGTCTCGACGAACGGGTTCGATGAGAAGATTGCGCACCTGCGTGAGATTCTTGAATTGCAAAAAGATACGACCGATGCTGAGGAATTCATGGAATCGCTCAAAGTCGACTTCTTTAGCGATATGCTCTACGTCTTCACACCGAAAGGGGACGTATTCGAATTGCCGAAAGGCTCTGTCCCGATCGACTACGCCTACCGGATCCATACGGAAATCGGTCATCGAATGACGGGTGCGAAAGTGAACGGTCGGATGGTGCCGCTCGACTATAAACTCGAGACGGGTGACATCATTGAGATCATCACATCGAAGCACAGTTATGGACCGAGCAAGGACTGGTTGAAACTCGCGGTTTCGAGTCAGGCGAAGAACAAGATTCGTCAATGGTTCAAACGTCAACAGCGTGAAGAGAACGTCGAGAAAGGGAAAGATCTCGTCGAGGCAGAAATCAAAAAACTCGGTTTTGAACCGAAAGAAGTGATCGATGAGCCGGCACTCAGTATCGTCGTCGAGAAGTTCAACTTCGGGAACGAGGAAGAGATGTATGCCGCTGTCGGTTACCAAGGCATCACGGCCGCCCAAGTCGCACATAAATTGACGGAGAAACAGCGGAAAGAGCCGAAACTCGAACTTTCTGAAGCGATCAGCGAACTAAAAGTCAGTCAGGCACCGAAGAAGAAAACGACGGAAGCGGGCGTAACGGTCAAAGGGATCGACAACATGCTCGTCCGTATGAGCCGTTGCTGTAACCCGGTCCCAGGAGATGAAATCGTCGGATACATTACCCGTGGACGCGGCGTCTCGATTCACCGGAAAGACTGCTTGAACATCGTCAATGAACAACACCCGGAGCGTCTCCTTGACGTCGAATGGGAAGTCGGACAGGCGAAAGAGAAGAACTATAACGTCGATATCGAGATCACGGGATATGATCGTTCAGGTCTCTTGAACGACGTCCTTCAAGCGGTATCGGCGACGAATACGAATATCGTGGCCGTCAGTGGTCGGGGCGACCAAAACAAACAAGCCCGCATCTCGATGACGATTTCGATTCCGAACGTGAATCACTTGCAGAAAGTCGTCGAGCGCATCAAACAAATCTCAGACGTGTATTCGGTCAGCCGAGTCATGATGACGTGACGAAAGGAAGAGGAACGTGCGTGTATTATTGCAACGAGTGAAAGAAGCATCGGTCACAGTCGAGGAAGAAGTCGTCGGGGCAATCAACGCCGGGTACTTGCTTCTCGTCGGTGTGACACATGAAGATACAGAAGAGGAAGTGAACTGGCTCGCCGACAAGGTGACCGGGCTCCGCGTCTTCGAGGACGATCAAGAAAAGATGAACTTATCGATTCAAGATGTGTCCGGTCAAATCTTGTCGGTCTCACAATTCACATTGTATGGAGATACGATGAAAGGACGGCGACCTGCTTTCACAAAGGCCGCAAAACCGGACATGGCCGAGACGCTCTATGAAAAATTCAATGAGCGACTCCGGTCGAACGGGCTCGTCGTCGAGACGGGACGCTTCGGTGCGATGATGGACGTCGCACTCGTCAATGACGGACCGGTCACACTCATGCTCGAAAAAAACGCTTGACAGATGCCGGCTTGATTCGGCATCATGAAGCATATAGTCAAACACCTATGATAAAGAAGAGTACGGTCAACCCACCAGCAAAGAGAGCGATGCCTTGGCTGAAAGCATCGACTGGATGATGACCCGAACGACACTTTGGAGGTGCTCCCTTGAAAACAAGTAGGGGGAGCCGTCTCATCGGGCGTTAACCGATTTCGAGTGGCAGAGTTTCAAGTAATGGCTCTGCAACGAGGGTGGTACCACGGGAAACTTACACAGGCTCTCGTCCCTTTGCGGACGAGGGCCTTTTTGTATTTTTTAAGGAGGGAAATGTGATGATGAAAGCACCACGCGGTACACAAGACCTGCTTCCGGGCACGGTCGAGACGTGGCAATATGTCGAGGAAAAACTTCGCGACATGAGCGCCCGTTACAACTATAAAGAGATCCGCACACCAATCTTTGAAACAACGAACCTGTTCACACGCAGTGTCGGGGAAACGACGGACATCGTACAAAAAGAGATGTTCACGCTCGTGAAGAAAGGGAAAGACGAGTACACACTTCGCCCAGAAGGAACGGCATCTGTCGTCCGTGCGTTCGTGACGAACAAACTGTTCGGAAATCCGGACCAACCGACGAAGCTCTACTACATGGGACCGATGTTCCGCTATGAGCGTCCTCAAAAAGGCCGCTTCCGTCAGCTTCACCAATACGGTGTCGAAGCAATCGGCAGTAGCGATCCAGCCGTTGACGCTGAAGTCATCAGCCTCGCCTACTCGATCTACAAGTCGTTTGGGCTTCAGAAAATCAAAGTCGTCGTCAACTCGCTTGGGGACGCGGAAAGCCGCAACGCCCACCGCGATGCGCTCATCCGTCACTTCGAGCCGGTGGCAGACGAACTTTGCCAAGACTGCCAGTTACGTCTTTACAAGAACCCGCTTCGCATCTTGGATTGTAAGGTCGATCGCGATCACCCGTCGATGAAGACAGCACCGTCAATCCTTGAATATTTGAACGAAGAGTCGAAAGCTTATTTCGACCAAGTGCTCGCACAGCTCGACGCACTCGGCGTTGCTTATGAAGTCGACCCGACGCTCGTTCGTGGACTCGATTACTATACGCACACGGCGTTTGAAATCATGTCCGAGGCAGAAGGATTCGGAGCCATCACGACACTTTGTGGTGGCGGACGCTATAACGGTCTCGTACAGGATATCGGTGGACCGGACATGCCGGGAATCGGGTTTGGGATTGGATTGGAGCGCCTCATCCTCGCATTGGAGAATGAAGGGGTCTTGCCTGAACTCGAGACAGGCCTTGATGTCTTCATCGTCGCCCAAGGTGAGAAAGAAGTCGAATTGACGGCGACACGCCTCTTGCAACTCCTCCGCATGGAAGGGTTCAAGGCTGACCGTGATTATCAAGGACGCAAGTTCAAAGGACAATTCAAACAGGCGGACCGCCTGAAAGCCAAGTTCACAGTCATCTTAGGGGATGACGAAGTCGAACGTGGGGCAGCCGCCTTGAAAGATATGACGACTGGTGAACAAGTCGACGTGCCACTCTCGGCCGTCGCAGACAAAATTCGTGAACTATCGGAAGGAGCAGGACAATGATCGGACGCACACATATGAACGGCCGCGTGACAGAGTCACTCATCGGCCAAGAAGTACAATTAAAAGGATGGGTACAAAAACGTCGTGACCTCGGAGGACTCATCTTCATCGATCTTCGTGACCGCACAGGGATCGTCCAAGTCGTCGTACGCCCAGAAAACGAAGCAGTCCACCAACTCGCGGAGACGATTCGTAGCGAGTATGTCCTCGACGTGAAAGGAACGGTTCTCGAACGTGAGAACAAGAACCCGAACATGCCGACAGGAAACATCGAAGTCATCGCGTCTGAGATCAACATCTTGAACGCGGCGAAGATGACACCAATCCCGATCGGTGACGAAGCGGAAAACGTCTCAGAGGACCTTCGCCTCAAATACCGTTACCTCGACCTTCGTCGTCCAGCGCTTCAAGAGACGTTCCGTCTCCGCTCGAAGACGTCGAACACGATTCGTAACTTCTTGACGGAGCAAGAGTTCCTCGAAGTCGAAACGCCGATTTTGACGAAGTCGACACCAGAAGGCGCACGTGACTATCTCGTACCGAGCCGTGTCCACGGTGGTGAGTTCTACGCACTCCCGCAATCACCACAGCTCTTCAAACAGTTGCTCATGGTCGCAGGATTTGACCGTTACTTCCAAATCGCACGCTGCTTCCGTGACGAAGACCTTCGTGCAGACCGTCAGCCTGAGTTCACACAAGTCGACATCGAGACGAGCTTCATGGACATCGAAGACTTGATGGCGATGATGGAATCAATGATGGGACAAGTCATGGAATCGACGCTCGGTCGTACGGATACACCAGCGAAGTTCGAACGAATGACTCACGAAGAAGCGATGCGCCGTTTCGGTTCAGATAAGCCGGACACACGTTTTGGCCTCGAACTCATCGATGTGGCTGACGCCGTGAAAGGTGCCGGCTTCAAAGTGTTCGACGCAGCACTCGAATCAAACGGACAAGTCAAAGCGATCAATGTCAAAGGTGAGGCGGACAACTTCTCACGTAAAGACATCGACAAGCTTCAAGAGTTCACAGCGGTCTACGGTGCGAAAGGTCTCGCATGGCTCAAAGTGACAGCGGAAGGCTTGAACGGTCCGATCGCGAAGTTCTTCGACGAAACATACGCACAGAAGTTGATCGAAGCGACGAATGCAGAAGCAGGAGACCTTCTCCTCTTCGTCGCATCGAAACCAACTGTCGTCGCAGACAGCCTTGGCGCACTCCGCGTCAAACTCGGACACGACCTCGGTCTCATCGACGAGTCGAAATTCAACTTCCTATGGGTGACAGACTTCCCACTCGTGACGTTTGAAGAAGAAGACGGTCGCTTCTATGCGAACCACCACCCGTTCACGATGCCGAACCGTGAAGACCTTCATCTTCTCGAGACAGACCCGGCAAGCGTACGCGCCATCGCCTATGACCTCGTCTTGAACGGTTACGAGCTCGGTGGTGGCTCACAGCGTATTTACGAGCGTGACATTCAGGAACGCATGTTCAAATTGCTCGGCTTCACGCAAGAAGAAGCAGTTGAACAGTTCGGCTTCTTGCTCGAAGCGTTCGAATACGGCACGCCACCACACGCGGGAATCGCACTCGGTCTCGACCGTCTCGTCATGATTCTTGCAGGTCGTTCGAACCTTCGCGACACGATCGCCTTCCCGAAAACGGCTTCGGCAAGCGACTTGCTCACGCAAGCACCGAGCCCGGTCGCGGACGCACAACTTGAAGAGTTGTCGATTCGTACGGCAGTGAAAGAGAAAAAATAATACGCTTAAACAGGATTCGTCGTTCTCGGCGAATCCTTTTTTATATTTTTCTGACAACTTTGTATAAGGTTATGATACGATTATGGAATAAAATGTATTTTGAAAGTAGGGGAAATGTTGAAGCGAATTAATACGTTGGCATTAGGGGTATGTCTAGGGGTTGCAACGGTGTTATCCGGGTGTACGGATGACACAGAAGCTGCACCAGAAGTGGAAGAGGTTGTTCAAAAGACGGAGTCGACGACAGAATCGACACCGGATGCACCAGCAACATCCGAACCGGAGGAAACATCGGAACCAGCCATCCGTTTACAAAGTGCGGGAGAGAGCGAACCGATTGGGGAAGTGGAATCGTATGACTTATCTTTATTCTTTGCAGATCAAGTACCGATGATCGCACCAGAGCACATCACTGGCAACCGAATCGTCTATACGGAGTTGATTGAAGAAAGCAGCAGTCAAATAAATGTATACGATACGGGGCGTAATACAAACGATCTTATTCATACGTCCTCAAAAACGATTGGGAATCTTGTCGGGATTCAAGATGAAGTATTTTGGGTTGAATATGTACAGGCTGAAGGGTATGCATATGAATGGTCGATTTTTACGATGTCGTTGGATGAACAAAAGCCTGAACAAATAGCGGAAGGGACTAGTCGGTTTGAGACGCCCGTTCCTTATGTAACAGCTTCAGATGATACCGTCACATGGGTCGATTATGAGGCGTCGGCATCGGATACGAAGACGACGGTCATGCAGTTCTCACCGATGTCGGATTCGATTCAAACGATTGAGGCATTTACGCTCCAAGAAGAGGGAAAGCGTGACGGGGAATATATCTTTGATTATCGCTCGGGTGAGGAAGGATTAATCCTACATAAAAGTATCTTCAACAAAGGTGACCTGACGAGTAGATTAGTCACGACCGATGGTTCATTTGATGAAGAAGGTGGGGCATTGATTGATTTCGAACGAGGAAGCAAGTTTGTCTCCCTTGGCAAAGAGGGAAGAGTCGAATTTATATCCGCAACTCCGTCCCCTGTAAAATACGTGTATAACGGCTCGCAGAAAAACATTACGTTCGATGCGTTTCGCTATTTGCGTGACGATTATATATTGTTCCGTGAAGGGATGAATCGATTGCTTATCGCGGATTTAAAAGAAGAGACCGTTTCGTATTTACCGAATGACGGTGGAACGGTATCCAAGCCGGTCTTTAAAGATGGCAAATTAGCGTATGCTGAATTAGATGGTGAGGGATTGGTTCGTTTCTACGTCATTGATGTGAAGTAAAACGATGAATGTCATCGGTAGTACGGTTTTATGAAGGGAGGGGGTTCGCAAATGCGAACCCTTTTCTTTTGAATATAAAAAAGGAAGATTCGTCCCTGAAAGACGATATCTCCCTTAATTCTTTTCCTCATCGCGTTGCATATACTTTGCTGTTCGCTGCAACGCAAAACCAAACGCAAACAGCGAGGCGATGACTGCGGACATCGTATAGACTGAATCGATGAACGCTAAATAAATTCCAAGCAGGCCAAGCCCGAAACTCGCGAAAAAGAGAATGAGCAGTCTCGGATGTTGTTTCAGCGTCTGTTTCATCGGCTCGGGACGTTCAACTGACAACCTGTACCGTCCGTGACGAGAAGGTTGGAATTGAATACTTGTCCGTCACTTTTCAAGACGAGCGTACGACGGTCTTCAAGGAAGTCGATTTTCATCTGTTCGTCTAAAAATACTTTCGTCCAGTTTTTGATTAAGATCGGACCAAGGTTCGATTCGATTTCGACGTCTTCTGGGGTCTTCTCCGTGACGTATCGAATTTCGAAAATCCCGCTATTTCCACAGCCGCAACCTTCCGTCTCATAGAAAAGGTGCATTTGTCCCTCACGTTCGCCTTTCAATGACTCGATTCGTTCGAGCGCACGTTCTGTAATGTGTACATGCATGTGTATCACTCCTTACTTTCATTATACGCCGATTGAAAAAAGAATGAAAAAGGGATGCATCCTGTTTTCCACCTTTCGGAAAAAAGCGTACACTTAGAGTGTTGAGAAGGGGGAAAGAGAATGATTTCACGTTTTTTTAGTTATTATCGACCACATAAAAAGTTATTCCTGCTCGATTTTTCATTCGCGATTCTCGTCGGATTGCTTGAACTCGGGTTTCCGCTCGCCGTTCAATGGTTCATCGATGACTTGTTGCCGGGTGGGGAATGGAACTGGATTATCATCGTCAGCATCGGTCTGTTGATTCTATACATATTGGCCATGATGATGCAGTATGTTGTCAACTACTGGGGGCATAAGCTCGGGATCAACATCGAGACAGACATGCGGGAAGAGTTGTTCACACATATCCATAAACAGTCGTTCCGATTCTTTGATAATCATAAGACCGGACATTTGATGAGCCGGGTGACGAACGACTTGTTCGACATCGGGGAAGTGGCGCACCATGGACCGGAAGACTTCTTTATCGCCATCATGACGTTGCTCGGTGCGTTCGGGATCATGTTCTCGATCGACCCGGAACTCGCACTCGTCACCGTTGTCGCGGTACCGTTCCTGATCATCATGATCACGTATGCGAATAAGAATATGAACAAGGCGTGGCAAAAGATGTACACGAACATCGGAGAAGTGAACGCACGTGTCGAGGACAGTGTGTCTGGGGCACGTGTCGTCCAGTCGTTTACGAACGAGGCGTTCGAGATCGGACGTTTCCAAAAAGACAACAATTTCTATCGTGGCTCGAAGATTGAGGCATATCGTGTCATGAGTACATCGCTCGCGGGCATTTACATCACGACGCGTCTGATGACGTTGCTCGTCCTCGTCTACGGGGCGTACTTAACGTACGAGGGTCAGTTATCATACGGACAGCTCGTCGGGTTCATCTTGTACATGAACTTACTTATCAAGCCGATTGAAAAGATCACGGCACTTTTAGAGATGTATCCGAAAGGGATGGCCGGGTTCAAGCGATTCACGCAGTTGCTCGATGAGGAGCCAGACATCGAGAATCGTGCGAATGCGATTGAAGTCGAGACGTTGAAAGGCGATATCGTCTTTGACGACGTCTCGTTTGGCTACTCGGACTACCGTCAAGTGTTGACGGATATCGACTTGTCGATCAAGGCAGGGACTACCGTCGCGTTAGTTGGGACGAGCGGAGCGGGTAAAACGACCATCTGTTCACTCATCCCACGCTTTTATGATGTGACGAATGGTGCCATCTCGATCGACGGCATGGATATCCGCGACATGACGAAAGAGAGCTTACGTCGTCAAATCGGAATCGTGCAACAGGACGTCTTCTTGTTTGCGGGTACGCTACGTGAGAATATCGCTTACGGGAAGCTCGATGCGAGCGATGCGGATATCATGCATGCGGTCGAGAAGGCACATCTTGGGACGCTCGTCGAGGAACTCGAGCACGGTCTCGACACACAAATCGGGGAACGTGGACTGAAGCTCTCGGGTGGTCAGAAACAGCGCATCGCCATTGCGCGCATGTTCTTGAAAAATCCGCCGATTTTGATTTTGGATGAGGCGACCTCGGCGCTCGACACGGAAACGGAGGCCATCATTCAAGATTCACTCAATGAACTGGCTGCGAATCGGACGACGCTTATCATCGCCCACCGTTTAGCGACAGTAAAAAATGCCGATCGCATTCTTGTCGTGACGGCGGAAGGAATCGTAGAAGATGGAACGCATGAAGAGCTTAGCCAAAAAGGCGGCGTCTTCACGAACCTATTACAACGTCAACAACTGTAAACGGAAGGTCACCTCTCTAAAAGGTGGCCTTTCTGGCGTGATATAGGTGGTTCGTGGGTAAATACATATGGATGAACGAAAGAGAAGGAGGAAGATTCACCATGAAAGCTGTACAAGTCGTAGGATACGGTGATGTCGATCAACTCCAAGTGGTCGATATCCCAAAACCGACACCAAAAACTGGAGAAGTGCTGATTAAGGTACGCGCCTGTGCCATTAACAATACAGAAATATGGATGCGAGAAGGGGCGTATGGAACTGGCGAGAAGTCAGGGTGGCGCCCGGAAGGCGTCCAGTTCCCACGCATTCCCGGTTCAGACATCACAGGTGAAGTCGTCGAGCTCGGGGATGGGGTCGATCAAGCTTGGATGGGACGACACGTCGTCTTGTTCCCATTCACCTCGAGCGGTCCTGAACGAAAAGAACATTTGTCGGACGATATGTCCTTTATCGGGTCGGAATATGACGGAGGTTACGCAGAATACGTAGCCTGGCCGGCTGACCTTTGTTTTGATATGCCACTTGATGATTTTGTCCAGAGTGCGGTCTTTTCCGTGAGTGGACTCACGGCATGGCATATGAACGAGCAGTTACACATCCGTACCGGTGAAACGATTGTCGTCACGGGTGCGAGCGGTGGCGTCGGTTCGCTCAACGTTCAAATTGCCGCGAACGTTTTTGGTGCGAAAGTGTTCGCCATCGTTGGTGATTTGAAGAATGAGAGAGAGTTAAAGGCGTTTGGGGCGACGGAAGTCTTTTCTTATCGTTCTGAGACGCTTGCGGAAGACATCATCGTTGCGAACGGTGGTCCGGTCGATGCCGTGCTTGACGTTGTCGGAGATGCGTTGTTTGGTGTGTCTCTTCAAGTATTGAAGAAGGGCGGGAAGTTCTGTATATCCGGTTCTGCTGGCGGACAGACGACCCATCTCGACTTCCGGACACTCTACTTGAAGCATATCGCCATGTACGGGTCTGTGCTCGGGACACGCTATGAATTCGCAGAAATGTTGCGGTCGATTGCAGAAGGGAAGCTGAAACCGGTCATTGATCGGACGTTCCCGCTCGAAGAGGCGCGTGAGGCACAAACGTATTTCAAACAATCCGGTAAGTTCGGAAAGATTGTCTTGATTCCGAACACATAAAAGAGAGGGGGGTGATCCCTCTCTTTTTCATGCAAATTTGACTTTCAAGCGATCGACGTAGGCGATGAACAGACGGAAGCGTTCCAACCAGAACTGGAAGAACGGACCGATGAGGAAGATGGATAGGACGGTACCGAAGAAGAGCGGTCCCCCGAGCGCCCAACCGATGAGACAGGCGATCAGCTCCATCCAGGTCCGCATGGAACGGACAGACGTGTTAAACCGGTCTGCTAAGGCGAGTGTCAATCCATCGCGTGGACCGGCTCCATATCCGACGGCGACGTACAAGCCGGCTCCCATTCCCATCACGAATATCCCGAACGTGAGCCAAACGACGTTTACAAATAATCCATCGAATGTCGGGAGCCATTGCTCGTTCAAAATCAGGTTCATAAATACCCCGACAAACACCGCGTTGACGAGCGTGCCGAATTGAGGACGGATTCGGTCGAGTATGTATTTGAATAGGACGAGTAGAAGTCCCACGCATAAAATCACCGTTCCGATTGAAATCGGAAGGTGGTGGGCAATCCCGATATGCAGGACGTCCCATGTAGAGACACCAAGATCTGCCGTGATCATGATAGATGACCCGAGTGCGAGCAAGAACAGCCCGGTCATGAAAAGACCCCATTTGAAGAGAATACGTAAAAAGTGGATGGATCGGACTTGCACGAACATCGCCTCGTTTCCATGAAATGATTGATTTATCTTAGCACACTCGGTTTGAAAACATGAAAAAAACGCCTCAGCTTGTTGGCTGAGACGCTGGATTCATTTCTTCGGTGATTTCTTTGCTTTGTTCTTTTTATAGTAATCGTAGACGAACGGTGCGACCGCCGTCGCGATTTTAATCAATGTTCCCATTTTGCCTCTTTTAGCCATTATGTTGCACCCCTTTCTCTTCTAAAAGAATATATTCCACACAAATTGATTTTAAAAACATATCTCTAGCACATTCTATTCTTATGGACTGCATATAAACCCATCATACTAAGGAGTGGAGGAGGTCTATTCATGAAAACAATCATTTGGTATCAAAACGATTTACGTGTCGATGATCATTTACCCCTCGAGGAAGCATTGCGTCATGATGATCCGATTGAAGGTCATTACTTTATCAGTCCAAAACAGCTCGCTGAAAATCGTTATGGCGTCATTCCGCTCGGGAGCGAACGACTCCATTTCCTGAAGGAGTCGTTGGAGGATGTGGCCGGTTCATTGGATGCGCTCGGAATCCCATTTTTTGTTCATGTCGGTCATCCGCTCGAAACGCTCGACCCGACCGACCGTCTCTTGTTTCAACGGGCCATCGGGTACAATGAGCGCCGGCGTGAAGAAGAGGTGATGAAAAAGTGGAAAGGGGAGTACGAGGCGTTCGATGGATTCACGTTATTTGAAGAGGATGACATCCCGTTTGAAAAAATGCCGTTTCTTTTCACAGAGTTTAGAAAAGCGGTCGAATATGATGTCCGTCCTCGTGAACTAATTTCCCGAAAGGCGACTGCTGCTACACGCGAGGTGACGTTCCCGTTTCCGCTTCAAAAAGTCGAGCAAGACCCAAGGACGGCATTTCCGTTTAAAGGTGGCGAACTGGCTGCGAAGCGTCGGTTGAATGACTATTTGTCCGTACCGATTCGAACATATAAAGAGACGAGGAATGGGTTTGGAGTCGATGACTCGACGAAGTTGTCTGCGTATTTAGCGAACGGGTCATTATCGCCACGACGGGTGTTCTTTGAACTTGAAGCGCATGAACGAACGCATGGGGTGAACGAATCGACCTATTGGCTCTACTTTGAACTCTTGTGGCGTGAATTTTTCCAATGGGTTGCGCTCGAACAAGGGAAGAAATTGTTTCGGGCACAAGGTATCCGGTCGAAGCGAAAAGACTGGCGCGTCGAGGCGGATGTCATTGAAAAGTGGCGACGGGGAGAGACGGGCGTCGATTTCGTCGATGCGTTCATGCGTGAATTGAATGCGACGGGCTGGATGTCCAATCGGGGACGGCAAATCGTGGCCAATTATTTTGCCAAAGAGTTAAAGCAGGACTGGCGCTACGGGGCTGCCTACTTTGAATCGAAACTGATTGATTATGATGTCGCGAGCAATTGGGGGAATTGGGCGTACCAGGCGGGTGTCGGAAACGACTCACGTGACCGACGTTTCAACATCGATCGTCAGCAGTTCACGTATGATCCAGATCGTGCGTTTCGTAACAAATGGTTGTGACCAAACTGTCACGAGAAGTCGGTGTTTCTCATTGACTTCTTTTTACAGAAGCGCTATAGTTAAATCAACAGATGGGATACCTGAGGTGTACGAGAGCCGCCTTCGTTATTTTGAGCCAACACTTTGAATACGGGAGACCGAACTGCTAACCAGATCAACTGCCTCATCACGTGCAGGAGGACTTGTGAAGGAAACGCTAGGTCACCCACCTGCATACGCAGGTTCAAAAGCAGGGCATCGTCACGGCACTCCGGGCCCCATCGATTTTTTTGTAAATACGTCGCGAGACGTCTTTTTTTTGATTATAATTCCGAGTAAAATAGTATGAGAAAATAGAATTAGTTGGAGGAAGAAATATGTTACACCAGTTTTCACGAAATGAATTGGCCATCGGCTCTGAAGGCCTTGATGCTCTAAAGAATAAAACGGTCGCGATTTTAGGTGTCGGTGGCGTCGGCTCGTTTGCGGCAGAGGCACTTGCGCGCAGTGGCGTCGGGCGCATCGTCCTCGTCGACAAAGATGACATCGACATCACGAACGTCAACCGTCAAATCCATGCATTATTGTCGACAGTCGGTCAACCGAAAGTCGAAGCGATGGGGAAGCGTCTTCTCGACATTAACCCGGACTTAGACCTCGTCCAATTGAAAATGTTTTATACAGAAGAGACATACGAAGAGTTCTTCGCTCAAAATATCGATTACGTCATCGACGCCTCAGATACGATCATCTATAAGATTCATTTAATCGTGGAATGTAAGCGTCGCGGCATCCCGGTCATCTCGAGTATGGGGATGGCAAACAAGATGGACCCGACACGTATCAAAGTCGTCGACATTAAAGACACGTCATACGACCCGATCGCGAAGATGGTCCGTACCCGTCTACGTAAAGAAAAAATCTACAAAGGTGTTCCGGTCGTCTTCTCAGATGAATCTCCGATCGTGACACGCGAAGACGTGAATGAAGTCGTCGGGAAGAAAGACGCTCCGATCCGCAAAGCGAAGATGCCACCGAGTTCGAACGCCTTCGTCCCATCGGTTGCAGGACTTGTGGCTGCCGGTTACGTGATTAACGATTTGCTCGAAAAAGCGGGCGTCGACATCAACCGCATCCAAAAATAAAACGACGCTGGCTCATTTCGAGTCGCGTCGTTTTTCCCAATAATCGAGCCGTTTTCGAATCTGTTGCTCGAATCCACGTGGCGTCGGTTTATAGTAGGTTGGTCGTTTTCGGGCTAAGTTTTCTGGCCAGTAGTTTTGAGGAACGAACCCATCTTTTTCATCATGTGGGTATTTATATCCGACCCCGTTTCCGAGTTCGCGAGCCCCTGGACTATGAGCATCACGGAGATGTACGGGTACAGGTCCACCCTCAACTGTACGGACGTGATGGAGTGCCTTGTCGATGGCGGTGATGACCGCATTTGATTTTGGTGCGGTCGCCAAATAGATGACAGCTTCGGCAATCGGGATGCGGGCTTCCGGGAAACCGATGTATTCGCTCGCTCGAGCCGCCGCATCCACGATGAGTAGTGCGTTCGGATCGCTCATTCCGATATCTTCGGCAGCATGGACGTAAAGGCGACGCATGATGAAGCGCGGCGATTCGCCAGCTTCGATCATGACGGCTAACCAGTATAGCGCCGCATCAGGATCCGACCCACGAATCGATTTGATAAACGCCGAGATGACGTCGTAATGTCGGTCACCCGTCTTATCGTATTTGATTGACTTCTGTTGAATAGACTCTTCCGCGACCTCGAGCGTGATGTGAATTTGTCCATCTACTTCTGGTGTTGTCAAGACGGCGAGTTCGAGTGCGTTCAATAGGACACGGTAGTCACCATCTGCCATTTTGATATAATGGTCAGCGGCAGCTTCATCCATCTTCACCGGGTAATTTCCGAGCCCACGTGAGTCGTGTAGTGCACGCTCGAGGACGATACGTAACTCCTCGGCACCTGGTGGCTCAAGCCGAAACACGGTTGCCCGTGACAAGAGGGCTGCGTTCACTTCAAAGCTTGGGTTTTCGGTCGTCGCTCCGATGAGGACGAGTTTTCCGGACTCAAGGGCAGGGAGGAGCGCGTCCTGCTGGAGCTTATTAAATCGATGAATCTCATCTAAAAAGAGAATCGTGCGCTCGTCCTCATAGTCAAACCGGGACTCCGCTTCACGAATGACGTTCCGCAATTCATCGAGTTTGGCTGTGACGGCGTTCAATTGGACAAATGTCGCTTTCGTGTAATTCGAAATGACACGGGCGAGTGTCGTCTTCCCAGTGCCCGGTGGACCGTATAGGATAATCGTGCCGAGTCGGTCGGCTTCGATGGCACGGCGAAGTAGCTTGCCCTCACCGATGATATGGCGCTGTCCGATGACGTCATCTAACGTTTCGGGGCGCATGCGGTTGGCGAGCGGTCCGCCATTCGATTGATGAAACAAATCAGGCATACGTAACCATTCCTTTCGACAAACGTTTGTTCGATTAGTATAACAGAAGGAGACTTGAAGATGAAAATATCTACTAAGGGCCGTTATGGCTTAACGATCATGATTGCGTTGGCGCGAGAAACTGACAACAAGCCGCTCAGCTTAAAGAAGATTGCGGCACGCCATGAGTTGCCGGAGCATTATTTGGAGCAATTGATCGGTCCACTCCGTAATGGTGGACTCGTCAAGAGTGTACGCGGCGCGTACGGTGGCTATCAGCTCGTCAAACCGGCAGAAGAAGTGACGGCGGGTGAAATCATTCGCTTACTCGAAGGGCCGTTAGCCGTGGTCGAGGAATCTGAAGCAGATGATGCGGTGAAACGGAAGCTTTGGGATAAAATCAAAGAAGCCATCGATACCGTCCTTGACGAAACGACACTCGCCGACCTTGCCGAGGAAGAGTCAGACGGCTATATGTTTTATATTTAAGAACGAGGTGACCCTTACATGAACTATTTTGATCACGCTGCGACGACACCGATGCGACCAGAAGTCCTCGAGGCGATGACCCCTTACTTTTTAGAGACGTACGGCAACGCGTCGAGCATTCACGGAATTGGGCGTAACGCGCGGGCGGCGCTCGATTCGTCACGTCGCGTCCTCGCGAAATGGATCGGTGCTTCACCAAACGAGATCGTCTTTACGTCGGGTGGGACGGAGTCAGATAACTATGCCTTGTTCGGTGCGGCATATGCCCATCAGGAAAAAGGCAAACATATCATCACGACAAAAGTCGAGCACCATGCCGTTCTTCATGCGATGGAACAGCTCGAGCGTGAGGGCTTCGAGGTCACGTATCTCGATGTCGATGCGTCGGGATCCGTCACTGTCGACGCCGTGCGTTCAGCCTTACGGGATGACACGATTCTCGTATCGGTCATGTACGGCAATAACGAAGTCGGGACACGCCAACCGATTCAAGAAATCGGTGAGTTGTTGCGAGACCATCAAGCTATTTTCCATACCGATGCGGTACAAGCCCTCGGGACAGAACTGATTGATGTAAAGGCGATTCATGTCGATTTATTGTCGGCGTCCGCACATAAAGTGAATGGACCAAAAGGTATCGGTTTTCTTTTCATGAAAACAGGTGTAAAATTAGCGTCACGTTCTTTTGGTGGACAACAAGAACGTAAACGTAGAGCCGGCACGGAAAATGTTCCGGGTGCCGTCGGATTCCAAAAAGCAGCTGAACTCGTCATGGCAGAGCGTGAGGACCGAGTGGCTCTCTATGAGTCGCTCGATCTGGCACTACGTCAGCGCCTTGACGAACTAGGCGTATCTTATGAGGTGAACGGATCAAATCGTTTACCTCACATCGTGAACCTATACCTTCCTGGAATTGACCTTGAACCCTTCCTCATCATGATGGATATGCGGGGCATGGCGATTTCAAGCGGAAGTGCCTGCACGGCAGGGTCGGTCGAACCGTCCCACGTATTGTCGGCGATGTACGGGGATTCAGAACGGACGCGTCAGTCTGTTCGAATCAGTTTTGGCCACGGTAACTCGGTCGAGGGCGCGAAACGGCTCGCGGAGCGACTACAAGAAGTCGTCTCGACATTTATGAACGGAGTGAGATAGATGAATTTACGCACGAAAGCCCCTGAAGAGACGACGGTCGTCGTCGGGATGTCAGGTGGCGTCGATTCATCGGTGACGGCCCACGTATTGAAAGAACAAGGGTATAACGTCATCGGGATTTTTATGAAAAACTGGGATGACACGGACGAAAATGGTGTATGTACGGCGACAGAGGACTATGAAGACGTCATCGCCGTCGCGAACCAAATCGGGATCCCATATTATGCGGTCAACTTTGAAAAAGAATATTGGGACCGTGTCTTTGAGTATTTCTTGGCAGAATATCGTCTCGGTCGTACACCGAACCCGGACGTCATGTGTAACAAAGAAATCAAATTCAAGGCGTTTCTTGACCATGCGCTTCGACTCGGTGCGGACTTTGTCGCAACCGGCCATTATGCACAAGTGGAATACGTCGACGGCGAACACCGCTTGTTGCGCGGGAAAGACGACAACAAAGACCAAACGTATTTCTTGAACCAATTGTCTCAAGACCAGCTCGCGCGGACGATGTTCCCGATTGGTCATATGGACAAAAAGGATGTACGTGTCATTGCTGAAGAAGCAGGACTCGCGACAGCGAAGAAAAAAGATTCGACCGGAATCTGCTTTATCGGTGAGCGGAACTTCAAGGAGTTCTTGTCGGAATACCTGCCGTCACAGCCAGGTGAAATGCGGACGCTCGACGGTGTCGTCAAAGGGCGTCATGACGGGTTGATGTATTACACGCTCGGACAGCGTCACGGTCTCGGAATCGGTGGCGACGGGGACCCTTGGTTCGTCGTCGGGAAAGACGTCGAGAACAACGTCTTGTTCGTCGGACAAGGCTTCCATCACGACGCGCTCTATTCAGATGCGCTCCTCGCTTCGAAACTGTCTTGGACAGGGGCTGCTCCTTCAGGAGAGTTCCGGGCGACAGCGAAGTTCCGCTATCGTCAACAAGACGTGCCGGTCACGGTCGCTCCACTTGAGGGCGGCGAAGTACTCGTCAAGTTCGACGAGCCACAACGTGCCATCACTCCTGGACAAGCGGTCGTCTTCTATGACGGCGACATCTGTCTCGGTGGGGCAACGATTGACGAAGCGTACCGAAACGGAAAACGACTCGACTATATCGGATGAGGTGATTGATATGAACGCAAACGAACAAGGCATCCAAGCGATGCAACAAGGTGAATTCGAACAGGCAGCCAAACATTTCAATGAGGCGATTGAAGCGAACCCGACGGACCCGACTGGTTTCGTCAACATGGGGACGTTGCTTCAGGCGATCAACGATTACGATCGTGCCGTCATCTTTTATGACAAAGCGATTGAACTCGATGGCTCGTTCGGTGCCGCGCATTATGCGAAAGGTGCCCTTGCCTATGAACTCGAGCAATTGGAGACGGCAGAAGCGTCGCTTCGCCAAGCGCTCCTCTCGGGGATGGATGATGCCGATCTTCATTTCATGCTCGGCTTGACGTACAAAGCGATGGGTGACTTCGTTCGTGCGATGCCGCGCCTGCGTGAAGCGAAGAAACAATCGCCGGAAGACGTGGAAATCACGTTCCAATACGGACTTGCACTCGCACAAAGCGAACAGCTTGAAGAAGCGGTCGTCGCGTTAGAAGAGACGCTCGACCTCGATGCGAGCCATACGGATGCCCGTTACAACTTGGCAATCGCGTATGCGTTCTTGGGTGACCAGGAACGGACGTATGCCGAACTTCAACGCGTCTTGGAGATGCAACCGGATCACGAACTCGCACGTGATGCCATCGCGAAGATGGACGCACTGCTCGGGAACTGATCTCTTGAATAGGAAAGTGCCATCGCAATGGAGCGATGGCACTTTTTTTGGTGGCAATTAAAGTTGTTTCGTCGTGATTTTGACGGGTTCTCCGGCGAAGTCGCCGTATGCCTCGTCCATATTTTTCGTATACAGTTCGATGATGTTGTGGCTCGGGTCTTTAAAGTATGCCGAGCGTTCTTTCCCATTCTTTGTCTCGTCCTCGTCCCACGTCCGTAGTTTTACAGGCACATCGGTCTCATCTAGGATCTCGAGTGCCTTTTCAAACGACTCCATCGGAACGAAGAACGCACAGTGGACGTGGACCCCACCTTCATCATAGAGCGTGTCCCACTCGGTCACGTCCTGTTTTCGGTTCGCATCCTCTTCTTCTGTAAAGTTACGTTTCAGCCAAAGCCCTAGCCGCGTATTCCCTCCGATGTAGAGCCACGTTGCCCATGGCTCATTCGCTTGTTCTTGCGATTCACTTGGCTCGGCATCGTCTCCGACCCATTGTTCGACGACGGGGAGACCTAATTTTTCATGCCAAAAGGATACGGCTTCTTCCATATCTGTCACTTCTAATACAAGTTCACATAATCCGCTGACTGGAATTCGTTTACCCATGTATGACTCCTCCTTCAATGTGTCATTCGAACAGTTCCCGCTTTCTTCAAATCAAAAACGCGACTAGCTGTCTTGAAGTGAGGGAATGACACTTTATAGAAGGAGGTCGAATCGTTTGCGAAAATATAGCATGGTCAGTGTCATTTTATTTTTTATTATTGAGTATGTGTGGTTCACGCAATTATTTGAAACGGTGAACCAGCGACTTGCGGATGGGAAGTGGACGAACACGATTTTATATCAAGTTGTCGTCGAACCGCAGGGGCTTTTAACGCTGTTGCTCATTCTATTCGTGGCGCTCCTCATTGTCGGATGGATTGTTCATTATGTGTACGCGGAAGAGAAGTCCTGGCAACTCACGTCTGAACATGTTGGGATTGGCTGGATCGTTCCGTTGATTCTTGCGATTTTAGGTTTGTTGATTCCGAACGTATACGTTCAGGTCGGAATCTTATTCCTACAATTGACGTTCATCCCGCTCATCCCATTGATTGGACAGACCGTCCCATTCTGGAAAGTCGTGACGAATTGGTTGATTCAGTTAGCGGTCATCGGTCTCGTCCTGTTTGGCACGCGGGGGATGTTGGAGGATTCGATTCGAATCGAGAAGACAGAACTCTTCACGAGACTTGAGGCGTACGAGGCGTCAGGTGACTTAGACCGGATCCAACGCTTGATTGAAGAGGTGGACCTCGAACAAGTCGAGCGGATTTTGGACCGGGTCGACCTTGAACAACTTATTCGCATTTTGGAAGTCGTTGACCTTGACCGAATCGAGCAAATCTTGAGTCTGTTCGACTAGGTCATTTGTTCAATCGATTCATCTCGGGCTATAATGAATGATGGAAAAATAGCTGGAGGTGTCGGATATGATGGCAGCACCTTACGAGTTGACTGGAAAAGTCATTCGAGTCCTGTTTCAATCAGAAGAAGAAGCGCATACCATTGCGCTCGTACGAATAAAAGAAAAGAACTTTGAGACGGACGAGACCGAGATGGTCATCGCTGGCGTCGGGGTCGGTATCGAAAAAGGGGAAACGTATAAGGCGCACGGTCGTCTCGTCGAACATCCCCGATTCGGAAAACAGATGAAGGCGGATTGGATTCGTCGCGTCGTTCCGATGACGAAACGGGCCGCCGTCCGCTTTTTGACGAACGGTTCCTTTCCCGGGATCGGACAAAAGACGGCGCAAAAGATTGCGGATTCCCTTGGGGACGACTGTATCGACCAAATCGTGAAGCATCCGAGTATTCTCTCGGAAGTCGAGGGATTAAAAGAAAAGCAGGCGCGTGTGATCACGGAACGTCTGAACGTCTTATACGGGGTCGACCAACTGCTCTTGTTTCTCGCTCCGTTTGACGTGACACCGCGTCTCGCCTCAAAGATTCATAAAGAATATGAAGGACGGGCGATGGAGACGATCGAGAAGAATCCGTATGCACTCATGTACGATGTACAAGGCATCGGATTTAAGACGGCGGATGCCATCGCCGCGCATTTCGGGATTCAAGGCATTCATCCTGAACGTATCGCGGCAGCGGTGCTTTACGTGTTAGAACTCGAACAAGGGAACGGTCACCTCTACGTGACAGCGGAGCAACTTGAAGCGGAGATGCCTCGAATCATCGGGGCAGACCCAGGTGACGCACTCGTCACGGCATTAGAGTCGCTCGCAAAAGACGAGCGGGTCGTCATCGATGACGGGGTCGTCTATCATCCTCGGGTGTTCCGCGCTGAACGAAAGGCGGCAGAGGAATTGGCGCGTATCATGGCGACATCGACGACGGAAGACGTGGACATGACGACCATCTTTGACGCGGTCGGACGTGTCGAGGAGATGTTTTCGATTGAATATGCGACCCAACAGCGAGAAGCGATCGAGCTTGCGCTCAAATCGCCACTCATGGTGCTCACCGGTGGGCCGGGTACGGGGAAGACGACGGTCGTTCGTGGGATTATTCACGCACTCAGTGACGTCTTCGACTGGAAGTTAGAGCCCGTACCGAACCAACCGTTCCCGTTCGTCTTGGCCGCACCGACGGGTCGGGCCGCGAAGCGACTCAGTGAATCGACGGGTCTTCCGGCATCGACGATTCACCGTCTCTTGAAATTTGACGGAAGTTCGTTCCAAGTCGATGAGACGAACCCACTTGCGGGGAAAGTGCTCATCGTCGACGAAGCGTCGATGATTGATATTTTCTTATTCAGAAGCTTACTCAAAGCGGTACCGAACGGGATGAAAATCTTGTTCGTCGGGGACCGCGATCAGCTCCCGTCAGTCGGACCGGGACAAGTGCTCGCCGATCTAATGGCGACGGATGGGATTCCCGTCGTCCGCCTCGACGTCGTCCACCGTCAGGCGTCGGAGTCGAGTATTTTACGGCTCGCCCATTCCTTGAACGCCAAAAAGATGCCAGAAGATTTATTGGCGGCGCTCCCGGACCGTCGCTTCTACACGGCGAACCAAGAGACGGCGCTTCAAGCGATTTGTCAGATGGCAGGAGCGGCCCTCCGGAAAGGATATTCACCATTTGATATCCAAGTGCTCGCGCCGACATATCGAGGTGTATGCGGAATCGATGGGCTGAACGAAGCGCTTCAACACGTGTTCAATCCAAAATCGAGTGCCCGTGAAGTGAAACATGGGACGCGTATTTATCGAAATGGGGATAAAGTGCTACAACTCGTCAACAACGCCGAGGAGAACGTCTATAACGGGGACATCGGTGAGATCACGAACATCTTCTACGCGAAAGAGAACGTTGATAAAGTCGATAAAATTTATATCCGATTCGATCAGACGGAAGTCGAATATAACCGTAGTGAATGGGATCAGTTCACCCACGCCTACGCCATCACGATTCATAAGTCACAAGGGTCCGAGTTCCCAATCGTACTCATGCCGGTCTTCTTTAACGGCGGCTTCCGCTCATCGCGAAACTTGATTTATACGGCCGTGACACGGGCGAAGAAAAGCTTGCTGTTGTTTGGGGACGTACGGGCACTCGAGGCGGCAACGCGAGAAGAAGAACCCGTACGGCGGACAAAATTGGTCGAACGCTTAGGCGGGAAGTCTTGACGTCTTCATAAGCGCATGTGATAATGACGAATAGACAACTGAAACGATACAGACGATGAAGGAAATGAGTACGTCGTCACCGCCTCTACAGAGACATCTTCCTAGGCTGCGAGAAGATGGAGGTCGGCCGACCGAAGCTATTCTGGAGTCCCCACTCAACCTGGGCGCCTCATCCACGTTAACGGATGTTCGAGGCACGGTGTTTACCGTGCGAACGAGGGTGGTACCACGAAGCGATGCTTTCGTCCCTTTCCACAGGGGCAGGCATCGCTTTTTTTCGTTTCGTTCAGAAATAAGGAGGAATTGTTCATGAAACCGCTCAAATCATTGACTGGCGCACAGATTCGCCAAATGTACTTAGATTTCTTCAAATCAAAAGGTCACAGCGTTGAGCCGAGTGCGTCGCTCGTACCAGTCGAAGATCCTACTCTTCTATGGATCAACTCTGGTGTTGCGACATTGAAGAAATACTTTGATGGACGTGTCATCCCAGCGAACCCACGAATCGTCAACGCACAAAAATCGATTCGTACGAACGATATCGAGAATGTCGGGAAGACAGCACGTCACCATACGTTCTTCGAAATGCTCGGAAACTTCTCGGTCGGAGAATACTTCCGTGAAGAAGCCATCACATGGGGCTGGGAACTGTTGACAAGTGACGAATGGTACGGTCTCGACCCAGATCGCCTCTCTGTCACGATTCACCCGGACGATGAAGAATCAAAACAAATTTGGTTGAACCTCGGCATGCCGGCTGACCGTATCATCCCACTTGAAGATAACTTCTGGGAAATCGGCGAAGGCCCATCTGGTCCGAACACCGAAATCTTCTTCGACCGTGGACCAGCGTTCGGAGACGACCCGACAGACCCTGAACTTTATCCGGGTGGAGAAAACGAGCGTTACCTTGAAATCTGGAACATCGTGTTCAGCCAATATAACCATGACGGGCACGGGAACTACACAGAGCTTCCACGTAAAAACATTGATACAGGGATGGGACTCGAACGGATGGCGAGCGTCCTTCAAGACGTACCGACAAACTTCGATACCGACCTCTTCATGCCAATCATTCGTGAAACAGAAAAAATCAGTGGCGACGTATATCGTCAAGATAGCAGCAAAGACGTTGCCTTCAAGGTCATCGCTGACCACATCCGTACCGTATCGTTCGCGATCGGAGACGGTGCACTCCCGTCGAACGAAGGACGTGGATATGTCCTCCGTCGTCTTCTCCGCCGTGCGGTCCGCTATGCGAAGATGCTCGGCATCGAGCGTCCGTTCATGTATGAGCTCGTCGAAGTTGTCGGTGACATCATGGTCGACTTCTATCCACAAGTGAACGAGAAGAAAGACTTCATCAAGAAAGTCATCAAAAACGAGGAAGAGCGTTTCCATGAAACGTTGAACGATGGACTTGCAATCTTGAACGAAGTCGCGAAAGCACAAAAAGCAGCAGGATCAAACGTGATCAGCGGTCAAGACGCGTTCCGTCTTTACGACACGTACGGTTTCCCGCTCGAATTGACAATCGAATACGCTGAAGACCATCAGATGACGGTCGATGAAGACGGCTTTAAGGAAGCGATGAATGAGCAACGCGAACGTGCACGTCAAGCGCGCGCTGACGTTGAATCAATGCAAATCCAGTCTGGCGTACTCGCGGACATCACGATGCCATCGACATTCCTCGGATACAACAACCTTGAGACGAACGCGAAAATCGTCAGCTTGATTCACGACGGGGAACTCGTTGACGTCGTCGCTGCAGGGGAAGAGGCACAAGTGATCCTCGATCAAACGCCATTCTACGCTGAGAGCGGCGGTCAAATCGGTGACAAAGGTCAAATCGTCGGCGAAGACTTCCTTCTTCGCGTAAAAGATGTGTCGAAAGCACCGAATGGGCAAAACTTGCACACGGTCACAGTCGAGTCAGGCGTCGCGAAAGCGGAAGTGGCAGTGACAGCAACGGTTGACCAAGACTCACGTCAAGCGATCGTGAAAAACCATACGGCGACGCACCTCCTTCACCGTGCCTTGAAAGACACGCTCGGCGAGCACGTCAACCAGGCTGGGTCACTCGTGACACCAGATCGTCTTCGTTTCGACTTCTCTCACTTCGGTCAAGTGACGGCTGAAGAGCTTCAATCGATTGAGCGTCAAGTGAACGAGAAGATTTGGGCATCGATCGGTGTCGACATCGAAGAAATGAATATCGCGGATGCGAAAGCAAAAGGTGCGATGGCACTCTTTGGTGAGAAGTACGGCGATGTCGTTCGTGTCGTATCGGCTGGGGACTACTCGGTTGAGCTTTGTGGTGGATGCCACGTATCTAACACGGCTGAAATTGGACTCTTCAAGATCTTGTCTGAATCAGGAATTGGAGCAGGAACGCGTCGAATCGAAGCGGTCACAGGTGCTGGCGCATACGAAGTAATGAACCAGCAAATCGAGACGCTCGAAACGGCAGCGAAACTGTTGAAGACGAAACCACTCGAGGTTCCAGCACGTGTTCAAGCACTCCAGGCTGAAATCAAAGACGTGGAGCGTGCTTCAGAATCGCTCAAAGCAAAACTTGCGAACATCGAAGCTTCTTCATTGACGGATGCAATCGAAACGATTGGTGACGTCCAATTGATTGCGAAGCGTGTCGATGGACAAGATATGGATGCCCTCCGTAGCATGGTCGACGACTTGAAAGGGAAACTCGGTTCTGCCGTGATTATCCTCGGGTCGGCAAACGGTGAGAAGGTCAACCTTGTCGCCGGTGTAACAAAAGACTTGAACGATCGTGGCTTCCATGCCGGAAAACTCATTAAAGAAGTCGCAACACGCTGTGGTGGCGGTGGTGGCGGTCGTCCAGACATGGCACAAGCAGGTGGCCGTGATGCAACAAAACTGGACGAAGCATTGAAGTTTGCTTCACATTACGTCCAATCACTGGCATAATAGAGTGTGAAGTGCAAACGGAAAGAGGTGGATTCTTGTGAGCCAAATGGATCGCACGATGCAATTCAATTTTCCAGAAGATGATCAACGTGCTAACACACGTGAGACGCTGATTACGGTATATCAAGCACTCGAGGAAAAAGGTTATCAACCGATCAATCAAATCGTGGGATACTTATTGTCAGGTGACCCCGCCTACATCCCACGTCATAATGATGCGCGAAACTTGATTCGCAAAATTGAGCGGGATGAACTTCTCGAAGAGTTGGTCAAATCGTATTTGAACGATCGTAGAGAGGATTAATATGAAGCGAGTCATGGGACTCGATGTCGGATCGAAGACAATTGGTGTCGCGGTGAGTGACCTGATGGGATGGACGGCACAAGGTGTGGAGACGGTCTACTGGACCGAACCTGACTTTGACGAAGCCGTCCGTCTCCTTCGTCCGTTTATCGAGCAGTACGATGTGAAAGAAGTCGTCGTCGGTCACCCGAAAAACATGAATGGGACAGTCGGTCCACGCGGTGAGGCGTCAGAGGCGTTTGCCGAGGCGTTCACAGAACAGACAGGCTTACCTTGCGTGTTGGTGGATGAGCGATTAACGACGATGCAAGCGGAACGGATGCTCATTTCAGCAGATGTCAGCCGCAAAAAGAGAAAAGCGGTCATCGACAAAATGGCGGCCGTGATGATTTTACAAAACTACCTGGACCGTTCCGGGAAATAAGGAGGAATCTCTCATGGCAGAAATCCGTCGTGAAGAAGAAATGTACCGTATTCCAGATGAAAATGGAGACGAGCATTTATTTGCAGAAATTTTCCGTATGACAAGCGACCGTTCGAAGAAAACATTCGTTGTACTCGAACCAGTCGGCGCTCCGGAAACAGAAGATGAAGACACAATCGAAGTATACGCATTTGAAATTGAAGAACTTGAAGATGGCGAATTCATCTTGAAGCTCGTCGAAGACGATGAAGACTTCGAAGAGGTCATGGAAGCATTCGATATCGTCAATGACGAAGTCGGTCTAGACTAAATAGGGGACGGGCGGCTAGGGATTTCCCTCGTCGCCTCTCTTTATAAAATGAACAGGGGAGAAATGCATGAATCATCCATCTATGTCAGATGAGAAACGTGCCCGCAACCGGATCGTTCGTCGCATCACGGTTGTCATCCTTGCCATCTTCCTTCTCGTCATCGCCACAGGCTCGGCACTCGCTTACGTCTTTGTGAAGCGCTCCGTCGAACCGATTGATCCGACATCGACGGAAACCGTTGAGGTCGAAGTCCCACTCGGTGCCGGTTCGGGATATATTGGTGAATTACTAGAAGAGAATGGGCTTGTAAGGAGTAGCACGATTTTCCGTTTCTATACACGCTTTAAAAACGAGTCATCGTTCCAAGCGGGGACGTATACGTTGTCACCATCTCAATCAATCGATGAGTTGATTGAAACGTTGCAAACAGGTAAAGTCATTGTGGTTCCTGATATCAAGCTCGTCATTCCGGAAGGGTTCACAATCGACCAGGTCATCGCGCGACTTGCGAAAGAGGCCGATATTCCGAAAGAAGAGATTTCCGAACAATTGAGTGACCGTGAATATATCAGTTCGCTCGTGAACGAGCATGAGATGTTGACGGAGGAAGTATTGCAGGAAGGCATTTATCATCCGCTTGAAGGATACCTGTTCCCGGCAACATATGAATTCAACAAAGGGGTAACACTCACTGAAATCATCGATGAGATGCTACTCCCGACTGAAAGCATGTATCAAGAGTACAAAGGTCGTTTGGCTGATTCAGGACGCACCTTCCATGAGACGCTCGCGCTCGCATCGGTAGTCGAGAAAGAAGCTGTTTCAACGGAAGACCGGAAAGAGATTGCCGGTGTCTTTGAAAATCGTCTAAACGACGGCATGAAATTACAGTCTGACCCGACCGTCTGGTACGGCACGGGGGAGACATCGATTTTCACTTCATTCGCAGATTTGGAGAACGATTCCTTATATAACACATATCGTTATGAAGGGATTCCGATCGGTCCAATCGCGGCTGTCAGTCGCGACGCGTTTGAGGCGGTACTCAACCCGAACGACACAGAGAACATTTACTTCTATGCACGCCCTCCACGTGAAGGGTTCCCGAATGGGGAGGTCTTGTTCGAAGTCAATTATGAGGACCATCAACAAAACGTCAATAAGTACCGTTCCGAATGGGAAGCGTTTGAAGAAGCGAACAGTAATTGATGGGACGACCGGAAGCGGATGCTTCCGGTCGTTTGAATGAAGAGAGTTAAGAGGTGGAACGAGTGGACCATGCATCCTATGAGGGATATGTAGAACAATTGATCAACGACCGCTCTCCGCTACTGACGGAGATGGAGGCATTTGCGCGAGAACATCACGTTCCAATCATGGACTTGACGGGCTCTGAAGTGCTTCTCTCTTTGTTGGCGATGCAGCGACCGACCCGCATCCTTGAGGTGGGGACGGCAATTGGCTACAGTGCAATCCGTATGGCAGAGTTGTTACCAGATGCCGAAATCGTCACGATTGAACGAAATGCTCGTCGTTTCGAAGAGGCGACTGGTTTTATCGGACGTTCTGATGTTCGCGATCGCATCACATTGATTCACGGTGACGCCGTTGAATTGATTGGTTCGATTGAAGGTGAGTTCGATGCCGTGTTTATTGATGCGGCAAAAGGACAATATCAAAAATTTTTTGATGGGTATGGCGCTTTAGTACCAATTGGTGGTACGATTTACAGCGATAATTTGTTTTTACGAGGGGACGTCTTACTCGAGGACGTGTCAGTACTTGACCGACGTCGACGCCGACTTGTCCGTCTCGTGAAACAGTTTACTGAGCAATTGATGGCACGGACCGATTATCATACTGCAATTTTGCCCCTTGGTGATGGCCTAGCAATCAGTCGTAAATTACGATGAGGAGGACTTAACTTTGATGCAACATAAACCCGTCATTATTGGCGTGGCCGGGGGTACCGGATCTGGAAAAACGACCGTGGCCCGTGCGCTCGTCGATGCGTTTAAAGGTCAATCGGTCGTTATGATTGAACAAGACGCGTATTATAAAGATCAATCTGAAATGACGATGGAGGAGCGGTACAAGACAAACTACGACCACCCCTTCGCCTTTGATAACGATTTGCTAATTGAACATATCCAACAATTGCAACAACATCAGGCTGTCGAGAAGCCGGTATATGACTACGCGGCCCATACGCGCTCTGATGAGACGATTTTGATCGAACCGGTCGATGTCGTCATCGTTGAAGGAATTTTAGCACTTGAAGATGCCCGTTTGCGTGAATTGATGGATATTAAGGTGTTCGTGGATACAGATGCTGACGTTCGCATCCTGCGCCGCATGCAGCGGGATATCAATGAACGTGGACGTTCGATCGATTCGGTCGTGGCACAGTACACGAATGTCGTTCGTCCGATGCATTTGCAGTTCTGTGAGCCGACGAAGCGGTATGCGGACATCATCGTTCCTGAAGGCGGAGAAAACTTTGTCGCAATCGATTTACTCGTGACGAAGATCCGTTGGGTGCTCACTGAGCGTAATCGCGCGTGAGGAAATAAATCGTTTTCAATTTACCCTAGCTGTAATATACTAGGAGACAATGAAGGA
Organism: Exiguobacterium sp. s183; assembly: GCF_018617655.1. Taxonomy (NCBI): domain Bacteria; kingdom Bacillati; phylum Bacillota; class Bacilli; order Caryophanales; genus Exiguobacterium; species Exiguobacterium sp. s183. The sequence goes on along the minus strand of NZ_JACSKN010000003.1, from coordinate 50,310 downwards.
GTGACAGAAATGGCTGAAAAACAACACTATATGACGTTAGACGGAAAAGCGAAGATCGAGAATGAATTAAACGAACTGAAGACGGTCCGCCGTAAAGAAGTCGTTGAAAATATTAAGATTGCTCGTGATTTCGGTGACTTATCAGAAAACGCGGAATACGACGCGGCGAAAGAAGAACAAGCGATGGTCGAAGGACGAATCGCACAATTAGAAGAAATGCTCCGCAACGCAGTCATCATTCAAGATGATGCAGGCGATAACTCGGTTGTCTCAATCGGGAAAACTGTAACGTTCTTCATCCAAGAAGATAACGAAGACGAGACATACACAATCGTCGGTGGTGCCGAGGCAGACCCGTTCACAGGGAAAATCTCGAACGAATCACCAATCGCGAAAGCACTTCTTGGCCGTACGATCGGAGATGTGGTCACGGTTCAAACACCAGGTGGCGACATGATCGTCGAAATCAAAGAAATCAAATAAGTTGTTGAGCGACCTCCATTTTGGAAGTCGCTCTCTTTCTGAGGAGGAATCGGTATGAAAGTTGGAATCATCGGTGCGATGGAAGAAGAAGTGAATTTGCTTCGGAACGAACTAACTGAACGTAAAGATACAGAAATCGCAAGCTATCATTTTTATGAAGGGTATCTTGGAAACATGCAAGTCGTCATCTTGAAGTCAGGCATCGGGAAAGTCAATGCCGCGATTGGGACTACACTCTTGATTGATAAATTCAAACCGGACGTCGTCATCAATACGGGTTCTGCCGGCGGATTTAAAAAAGGGATGAAAGTCGGTGACGTCGTCGTCTCAACAGAAGTACGTCACCACGATGTTGACGTGACAGCATTCGGCTATGAGTACGGACAAGTACCAGGGATGCCACCAGCGTATGAAGCCGATCCAAAGCTCGTCAGCGTCTGTAAAGATGTGATTGAAAACTTACCGGACGTGAACGTGCATCAAGGATTGATCGTAACAGGGGATTCGTTCATCAACGACTCAAAACGTGTAGCGGACATCCTTGGCCATTTCGATGGCGTCGCTGCCGTCGAGATGGAAGCTGCTCCAATCGCGCAAACGTGTTACCAGTTCGGTGTTCCGTTCGTCGTCACACGCTCGATTTCAGACAGCGCGGACGAAGAGGCGAACTTATCGTTTGATGAATTTTTAGAAACGGCGTCGATCAACTCTGCGAAGATGGTCATGGCTGTCACGAAACGCCTCGAACAAGCTTAATCGATTGATCATGAAGAGGATGCATTGACATCCTCTTTTTATTCCCTTATATTAGTACCAGATACTAAGAATAGGGGTCGACGATATGAATATTGGAATCATCGGCATCGGATCGTTCTTACCGGACAATCGGGTGACAAATATCGATTTAGAAAAACGAATGGATACGAGCGATGAGTGGATTCGTACGCGTACAGGCATCGAGGCGCGACATTTAGCAGAAAGTGACGTATCAGTCTCGGATATGGCGACACGTGCCGCAGAGCGGGCGTTACAGAGCGCTGGAGTCAGCATCGATGAGATCGAGGCGATTGTCTGTGCGACGGCGACTGCGCCAGCCTTCCCCGCAACCGCGTGCGTGGTTCAGGCGAATCTTGGCGCGAAAGCCGCTGTGGCGTTCGACGTCAGTGCAGCATGTAGCGGATTTATTTTCGCCATGGATACAGCGAAAAGCCTTATGGACTCGAAAGGCTTCAAGAAAACGCTCGTCATCGGAGCAGAGAAGATGGGAAGTTTGATTGACTGGGATGACCGGTCGACAGCTGTCCTATTCGGAGACGGAGCTGGAGCTGTCGTACTCGGGGAAGACGAGATCGCTTCAATCGACTCCATCGTACTTGGAAGTGACGGTACAGGTGGCAAGCACTTGTATGAAAACGATGAAGGAAAGATTGTCATGAACGGTCGCGAAGTGTTCAAGTTCGCCGTGCGGAAAATGCCGGAGATTGTGCTCGAATCGTTAAACAAGGCCGATAAGTCGTTGAACGACCTCGACGTCCTTGTACCGCACCAAGCGAATCGTCGAATCATCGATGCGGCGATGGAACGTTTAGATTTAGAAGAAGAGAAAGTCGTCATGACCATTCAAGACCATGCGAATACATCAGCGGCATCAATCCCGCTCGCCTTAGCGGAAGCCGTCAAGTCTGGTAAAATCCAAGATGGACAAACGGTCGTCATCGCAGGGTTTGGAGCCGGACTCACGTGGGGTGCAAGCTGTCTGACATGGAATCATGCAACAATTACGGAGGGGAATCATTCATGAAACGAGTAGTAGTGACAGGATTAGGAGTCGTATCACCGTTAGGAAACGACGTGTCGACAATGTGGGACCGTCTTTTAAAAGGGGACAACGCGATCGATACGTTGACGAAAATCGACATTAGCCAATATCCGGCGAAAGTCGGAGCGGAAGTAAAAGAGTGGAACATCGAACACTTGGTCGAACCAAAAGAAGCACGTAAAATGGATTCGTTCATTCAATACTCACTTTTGGCGGCAGACGCTGCCCATAAAGACAGCGGACTCGATGTAAAAGCGATTGCCGATGAAGTCGGAACGTGGATTGGGAGCGGAATCGGTGGCGTCGAAACCATCGACAAGCAGTCAGCCATCCTTCATGACCGTGGACCGCGTCGTGTAAGCCCGTTCTTCATCCCGATGATGATTCCGAACATGGCGAGCGGACAAGTGTCGATCTACCTGGGGGCTAAAGGACCAAGTAATTGTTCGGTGACAGCATGTGCATCAGGGACGAACTCAATCGGAGAAGCGTTCCGCGTCATTCAACGAGGAGATGCGATTGCCATGTTCGCCGGTGGAGCGGAAGCGCCAATCACACCACTCTCGTTCGCAGGCTTCTGTTCGAACAAAGCACTTTCAACGAATCCGGACCCGAATACAGCGTGCCGTCCATTTGACGAGAACCGCGACGGGTTTGTCATGGGTGAAGGCGCTGGCGTACTCGTATTAGAAGAGTATGAACATGCGAAGGCACGTGGAGCGAAAATGTATGCAGAAGTCGTCGGATACGGGATGAGTTCAGACGCCTATCACATCACTGCACCATCACCAGAAGCAGAAGGCGGGTCAAAAGCAATGAGTGAGGCGATTCGCGATGCGGGAATCAAGCCGGAAGACGTGCAATACATCAACGCACACGGGACGAGTACACCGCTCAACGATATGCTTGAGACGAAAGCGATTCGTCGTGTGTTCGGGGAACACGCTGAGAAACTCGCAGTCAACTCGTCGAAATCGATGATTGGTCATCTTCTCGGAGGAGCAGGTGGCGTCGAGGCAGTCATCACAGCCCTTTCAATTCATGAAGGGAAGATTCATCCGACAATCAACTGTGAATCACCTGCAGCAGATTGCGACCTTGACTATGTACGTGAAGGAAATCGGGAACTTGACATTCAGTATGCACTCAGTAACTCACTTGGCTTCGGGGGCCACAATGCGACACTCGCATTTGCGAAAGTGACGAACTGACGGTAGAAAAATCATTCAAAAAAGGTTAGGGTATAAGGGTTGGTCTAACAGAAAGGAGTGCAACGAATGAACAAGAAATCATTCATCGTGGCCGCCTTGTTAGGTTCAGTCCTTATCCTTTTTTTATTTATTTGGAACGAACAACGAGAGCAGTCACGTGAACTACTACCACCAGAAGAACAAACCATTACGATTCATGGGGAATCCCTTCCGACTCAACCGGACGTCATGCTCGCGATTGACCCGGCATCCCAAACGGTTTTGTCACATCTATATGAAGGACTCTATCGATTCGGCGCAGATGGGGCGATTGAGCCGGGACTCGTCGAGAAGCTAGAACGATCTGAAGACGGAACAGTCTATACGTTCACATTGAAAGAAAGTGTGACGACAGAAGACAATTCGATAACGGCACAAACGTTCGTCGATCATTTCCGTAAACTCGTCGATGACGATACGAACTCACCATTTAGTTTCTTACTCGCAGATGTCAAAGCGGCAAAAGAAATTGGGCTCGGACAACAAGAACCAGATGCGTTAGGCGTTCGAGCAATTGATGAAGGAACGCTAGAAATCACACTCATCCGCCCGATGGAAGGGTTCGAAGAAATATTTGCCATGCCAGCGTTTTTACCACAACCATCCGTGACATCATGGGATGAGTTAGAAACGAACGGTCCGTTTGAATTTGATCGAATGAATGATACAAGCATCTCGTTACATAGAAGCGAAACGTATCGTGAGGCTGACAATGTTACGCTTGAAACGATCACCATTCGAAGTGAATCAAATTTGAATGAGACGTCAGGAATGCATTTGATTCCTTATGACTTCGACACTTCTACCATTGATGAGGAAGTCATGAATATTGAGGACGTTCCGCGAAGTGGCGTGTTTTATTTAAAACCAAACGTTGAAAAAGCACCATTCGATGATGTTGCGTTTCGACAAGCCCTCGCACTGATGCTTGAGCGGACGACACTTGAAGAATCGCTTGCACGAGCGGAACGAACGACGGAACGACTTCTCGTCATGGATGAGGAGGCTTTGGTTGCAGAGTTGGAAGGCGATGCCAACCAATTATTTGAAACCGTGAAAAAACGGTTAAAAAAAGAAACGATCGAGATTGAATTGCTTAGCTTTGTCGATGAAGAAGCACGTGAAATTTCGACAAGATTAAAAGAGAATTTGGAACAATTGGACGGGTTGACCGTCAAGGTTGTAGAGCTACCACTTGGAGAAAAAGTTAGGAAAGAAGTCTCAGGAGATTATTCCTTTTCGTTGTCAGGATGGCAACCGGACTATCCGATGCTATCTGCCTATTTGACTCAATTTGAGTCTGACGATGTGCTCAATTCAAGTCGATATGCAAATGAGTCGTACGATCAACTGATGGATCAGGCCCGCTCAACTGAAAGTTTGGACGAACGTAATATCATTTTACGAAACGCGGAAGCAAAGCTGTTAGAAGAGGCGGTTGTTATGCCAATCTATCAAGCAGGACGTTCTTATTTGGTTGAAAAAGGATACGATCAGATTGGTTATCCGGTCATCGGTCCTTCATATGTCCTAACCTTTTCGAAAAAATATGAAAATTGAGCTAAAGGCCCGCCGCTCTAGGCGGGCTTTTTGACTATAGAGAAAATTTTTTAGAAAAATCAAAATAAACACTTTGCAAAATTATCAGAATATTGTATTATTGCATCAACGGGATTTTGGTAACAAATACTGTCAGAAGAAATGACTGAATTTTCTACCATCATTCACTTCGTTAAAACGAAAAAATCAGGGGGTCATCGCAATGAATAAGAAAAAAGGTTTTGCTTTAGCATCATCGGTTACACTTCTATCTAGTGCATTCCTAGCTGCATGTTCGACAGGGGAAGAAACAGATTCTTCACAAGGATCAACAAACGAAGGTTCTGCAGACGAAGCGCAAGTCCTCAACTTGCTCGATTCTTCAGATATTCCTTCACTTAACCCGACACTCGCAACGGACGCTGTTTCATTCAACGTATTGAACAACGTAAACGAAGGTCTTTACCGCATGGACGAAGAAGACAACCCGACTCCAGGTATGGCTGAAGACCACGACGTTTCAGAAGACGGGAAGACGTACACGTTCAAAATCCGTGAAGGCGCGACTTGGTCAAACGGGGAGCCTGTCACAGCGAACGACTTCGAATACGCTTGGAAAGAAGTACTCAACCCAGATAACGCATCACAATATGCATACGTTATGTCAATCATCGAAGGCGCGGAAGCGTACAACACAGGTGAAGGCGAGCGCGATGCTGTAGGCGTTAAAGCAATCGACGATCAAACACTTGAAGTTAAATTGACTGCACCAGCTGACTACTTCCTCGGATTGACTAGCTTCGGCGTATTCATGCCAAAACTCGAGTCATTCGATACAGAGCAAGGTGAGAACTTCGGTACATCTGCAGAGACGACTCTCTACAACGGACCGTTCAAACTCGACAGCTGGGAGCGCGAGCAAGGCTGGAAGATGGTCAAGAACGAAGACTATTGGGATGCTGACACAGTTAAACTTGAAGAAATCAACGTTAAAGTCGTTAAAGAAGTTTCAACGGGTGTTAACTTGTATGAAAACGGTGACGTTGACCGCACAGGCTTGACTTCTGAGCTCGTAGCCCAGTATCAAGACAGCGAAGAGTTCTCAACTGTCGTTGAACCAACACTCTTCTACCTCCAGTTCAACACAGCTGTGGAAGAACTTGACAACCAAAAAATCCGTAACGCGATTGACAAAGCGTATGATAAAGCAGCAATCTCAGAGACGCTTCTTGCGAACGGTTCGATTCCTGCGAACTACCTCGTACCAAAAGATTTCGTAACAGGTCCTGACGGTAAAGATTTCCGTGAAGCGAACGGCGATATCGGTGGATACAATGTGGAAGAAGCTCAAAAACTTTGGGAAGAAGGGCTTAAAGAGCTCGGAACAGACAAAGTTGAGCTTGAGCTCCTCAACTATGACTCAGAGTCTGCGAAGCAAATCGGTGAGTTCATCAAAGGTGAACTTGAGAAGAACCTTCCAGGCATTTCGGTATCAATCAAGCAACAACCGTTCAACAACAAACTTGACCTTGAGAACAAAGGTGAGTTCGAGTTCACATTCGCTGGATGGGGACCTGACTACCAAGATCCAATGACATTCGTTGACCTCTTCGTAACTGACGGACCATACAACCGTGGTAAGTGGTCGAACGAAGAATTCGATAAGTTGATTGAATCTGCGAAATCAAGCACAGATGCTGAACAGCGTTGGGCTGACCTTCAAGCTGCGGAGAAAATCGTTCTTGAAGAGAACGCGATCTCGCCAGTTTACCAACGTGGATCGGCTCGCCTCACGAAACCTTACGTTAAAGGAATCGTTGAGCACGCATTCGGTGCGGACTACTCTTACAAGTGGGCTTCAATCGAAGGCAAAGAATAATCAAATCATCTTACGAAGAGAGACAGGGACGCCTGTCTCTCTTTTTATGTACATTTTTTAATACAAAAAAGAACTCTCACATGGAGAGTTCTGTCACAACAAGCTTATTTTTTCACTTTGGCGCGCTTACGACTGAGACCCATCGCTTTTTCAATCTTCGCGAGATTCTTGTTCGCGATGGCTTCAGCTTTCGCACGACCGGCATCAAGAATTTCATCGAGTTCTGGAGAATCGATCAGTTCGTGATAACGAGCTTGAATCGGTTCGAGCAAGGCGACGACTGCTTCTGCCACATCTTGTTTAAATGTACCGTAATTTGAGTTCTCATATTGCTTGACGAGGTCATCGATTGAGGTACCTGTCGAAAGCGAATAAATTTCTAACAAGTTCGAAATTCCTGGTTTGTTCTCACGGTCAAACGAGATGATACCACTTGAATCAGTTACGGCACTCTTGATTTTTTTACGGATAACATTCGGCTCGTCGAGCATCGAAATGTATCCTTTGGCGTTCGTGTCGGATTTTGACATTTTTTTCACGGGATTTGTGAGAGACATGATGCGTGCGCCTTCTTTTTGAATAAGTGGTTCAGGCATCGTGAACGTCTCATAGTAACGTTTATTGAAGCGCTCCGCCAAATCACGAGTCAATTCGATATGTTGCTTTTGGTCATCTCCGACTGGAACGAGTTCCGTATTGTATAACAAGATGTCAGATGCCATGAGCGTCGGGTAAACGAACAGCCCTGCGCCAACGTTCTCACTACCTTGCGACTTATCTTTATACTGCGTCATCCGGCCGAGCTCACCCATTCCGGCGATACAAGTTAACATCCAACCGAGCTGAGCGTGTGCTTTCACTTCAGACTGAACAAAAATCGTCGCTTTTTCTGGGTCGAGACCAGAAGCCAAGTAGAGTGCCGCTAGTTTTCGAGTGTTGTTCATGAGCTCGACACGGTCGAGTTGAACGGTAATCGAATGTAAATCGACGATACAATAATAGGCATTGTTGTCGTCTTGTAGGTCGACGAATTGTTTCATCGCGCCAAGGTAGTTCCCAAGCGTCACGACGCCGGTCGGTTTGATTCCTGAAAAAATCGTTGCCATGTATATACACCTCCGAAGAATATAAAAAACCGCAGTCGTCCTCCCGAATAAATCGGGACGAATAACCGCGGTGCCACCCAAATTTGCATAAACTATGCCACTTGAACGCGTTAACGGGCGTGAACCGTCTCGCCATACTGTTGTTCAAGCGAGCCACTCCGAAGTCCATTCATTCAAAAACTTTTCATCTACTCGCAGCACCGTAGACTCTCTGAGGAAAAGGTGATTTGAATTACTTGTCTTCATCCAAGTGTTCTTATTCTGCATTAAGTTTAGCATAGGATCATGCTCTCGAAAAGATTAAATCAACGCAACGAGAAACGAAAGAACGATACTTCCGACACCGACAAACACCCAGTTCCAAGCCGATTGCTTACGGAGTTGCCGATCTTCAGGGTCTTCTTCTTCTTCATCCTCTTCATAATCCGCATCAATTTCTTTGAGTTTTGCACGTCGACTTCGCTTGAAACCATACATAATGCCATCGAACAATCCTGTCGCACTCATATGTGAGAACATCCCGATCGCAAACGTGAGAATTCCGGAAACGAATAGACCGCCGCTCAAATGAAACAGGAAAGATTCGCTTCGGAAATATGAAAAAATCGACCAAACGGTGTACAGGATTGTGACAATCCCCCAAACAATCAATATATTTCGAAACTTTTTCAACGATGTAATCTCCTTTCACGCCATAAAGGGAACGAGCAACCGTTCCGCGTTTCTTCTATGATACTAGGAAGGTAGGGCAGAATGCGAGTATGAAACTCAGCCGGAATGATAGCGTTTTATTCAGTAGTTGACAGTTTGATTAAAAATTTCTTACAATAGCCCTAACGTTCTTTCGTCGAATACTTTATGAAATATTCAGAAAATTAAAGAAAAAGTAAGATGTTTATTCGACGAACGGCTAGCTTTTCAATACGAAAGGGGAAATCGCAATGAAGAAAAAATCGATTCTGCTCATGATGACGATCATCTTGGCACTCGGTTCAGTACTCGCGGCTTGTTCGACAGGCGGAGACTCTGATGGCGGCAGTTCTTCTTCAAACGGAGAAAAAGTTCTTCGTTTGACAGATACGTCAGACATCACAACAGCCGATCCGGCTCTTGCTACAGACGCGGTCGCATTCAACTTGATCGCTAACACAATGGAAGGTCTTTACCGTCTTGATAAAGATGGAAATGCCGTACCAGCTCTCGCTGAAGGCGAACCAGAAGTAAATGAAGATGAGACTGTTTACACATTCACACTTCGTGATGCTGAATGGTCAAACGGAGAGCCAGTTACAGCCAACGATTTCGTTTATGCATGGCAACGCGCTGTTGATCCTGCAACAGGTTCACAGTATGCATACATCATGAACACAATTAAAAACGCTGAAGCGATCAACACAGGTGACACACCGAAAGAAGAGCTTGGCGTTAAAGCAATTGATGAGAAAACACTCGAAGTCACACTCGAGCGTCCAGACCCATCATTCCTTTCACTTACTTCATTCGGAACATTCACACCGATCAATGAAGCATTCGCGACTGAAAAAGGCGAAGATTTCGCAACGAATCCTGAAAACCTTCTCTACAACGGACCATTCACATGGACAGAGTGGGATCGTGAACAAGGTTATGTCTTAACAAAGAACGATACGTACTGGGATAAAGACAACGTCGCGCTTGAAGCCGTTGATGTTCGCGTCGTCAAAGAAACATCTACAGTCGTAAACTTGTATGAAGCTGGCGATGTTGACTATGCAGGTCTTGCATCAGAACAAGTTGCTGCTTTCCAGGAAGATGAAGATTACAACACAGGTCTTCGTTCTGCCATCGGATATTTCAAATTCAACCACGAAGATGAAATCTTCTCCGATGTAAATGCACGTAAAGCCATCGCGCGTGCGGTCGATCCAACTGGAATTATCGACCAACTCTTGAACAACGGTTCAATTGCAACAACATCATTCATTCCAAAAGACTTCATCAAATATGAAGACGGAACGGATTACACAGAAGGTGTTGAGTACTTCCAAACAAACGCTGACGAAGCTGCTTCACTTTGGGAAGAAGCAACAGGCGGAGAAGCGACAACAATCGAACTCCTCTCGTTCGATAGCGAAGTTTCAAAACAAATTTCTGAGTACATGAAAGGTCAAATTGAGTCGAACTTGTCGAACGTAACGGTTGAAATCGCTCAACAACCTTTCAACAACAAACTTGAGCGTGAAGCAAACGGAGACTACCAAATGTCATTCGCACTTTGGGGACCTGACTACCAAGATCCACTTACGAACCTTGGGATCTTCACATCAGACAACGGACAAAACGACATCAACTATGCGTCGTCTGAATATGACCAGTTGATTGACGAAGCGTCTGCTGAAACAAACATCGATGCACGTTATGACTTGTTCAAAGAAGCTGAGGCTCTCTTGATTGAGCAAGATCAAGCGATCATGCCGATTTATCAAGCTGGTGTGGCGTACTTGATTCGTCCAAACATCGAAAACTTTAACCGTCAACTGTTCGGTGCTGATTACCAGTACAAATACGTTGATATCAAGTAATGGGATGAGGGGACATGCGAACCGCATGTCCCCGATTTTCTAAAAAAATCTACTGAAGTTAGAGAAAATACTGTTCAAATGTTTTGTTGGTAAAGTATAATGTAGTAACAGTGAAAATTCAGAATAATCTCTGAAAAGAATATTCTTTGTTTTCAGCCGCTGTGCTAAGAGCCTTGAGATGACGTATACGCTATTCTTTCAGAATATTCCTTTCATTTTGTGAATTTGAAAAATAGGTCATATGTCATAGTGAAGCTGTTGGTGCAAGTAGTAGAAAGAATTAGAAAAAACAGGGGGTTTTTATTCATGGGACGTTATATCCTACAACGGCTGACTTACGGCCTCATCACGTTCTTCTTGATTGCCACGTTCACGTTCTTCCTGATGGACCTGCTCCCAGGTTCACCGTATCAGAACCAGGAAAAACTGACAGAATCACAAATTCAATTATTGAATGACCGTTACGGACTCAACGATCCGCTTCCGGTCCGTTATGCGACGTACATCGGAAACATGCTCCAAGGTGACCTTGGCGTTTCATTCCGTACGGCTAACCGTCCAGTAACTGAATTGATTATGGAACGAATTGGTCCTTCGGCACAATTAGGGCTCCAGGCATTAGTTCTCGGAACTCTTGTAGGCGTATTGTTAGGTGTTGTTGCGGCGATTCGTCACAATACGGTCATTGACTATGGTTCAATGTTCGTATCGGTAATCGGGATTTCTGTCCCATCGTTCGTTTTTGCAGCCCTCCTTCAGTACTATGTCGGAGTTAAATTGCAGTTGCTCCCAGTCGCATTCTGGGAAACACCAGCTCATACGATTTTACCAACAATTTCGTTGTCACTCGGTGTCACGGCAGCGATTGCCCGTTTCGTCCGAACCGAGATGTTAGAGGTTACCGGACAAGACTACGTCACGCTTGCGAAAGCGAAAGGATTGACGGGGAACGCCATCGTGTGGAAACACATGGTTCGTAACGCAATGATTCCTGCCATCACAATCCTTGGACCGATGACAGCTGGACTCTTAACGGGTACATTCGTTATCGAGAAAATCTTCGCTGTTCCAGGACTTGGTGAATTGTTCGTCACGTCAATCACGTTGAACGACTACTCTGTCATCATGGGAACGACATTGTTCTTCTCAGGATTGTTCATTATTATCATTTTGCTTGTCGACTTGCTCTATGGGGTTGTTGACCCACGTATTCGTCTTGGGGGGAATAACTGATGATTGAAAACAAAAAGAATTACGAACAGTTCGACCAAGACATGTTCACACCTGTTGAGATGAATGAACAGCTTGGTGAACGAATCGCTGGGAAAAGTTTAAACTTCTGGCAAGATGCATGGATGCGCCTAAAGAAAAACAAAGCGGCCATCATCTCGCTATCAATTATTTTAATTCTCGTTGCACTTGCATTGTTCGGACCGATGTTGTCGGGTCGTGATGCCTACGAACAAAACATTTCACAAGCAAAACTTCCGCCAAAAGTCACAGGTCTTGAATGGGCTGGCTTTGATGGAATGGCGACACTCGGTGGTCGCGATATCGACTTCTACGAACAAAAGAACGTAGAAGAGAACTTCTGGTTCGGTACGGACTACCTCGGTCGTGATCTCTGGTCACGTATTTGGGAAGGGACACGTATTTCCCTCTTCATCGGTTTCGTTGCGGCCATCATCGATACAATCATCGGTGTGGCATATGGTGGAATTTCAGCATACTTCGGTGGGCGTACGGATAACATCATGCAACGTATTGTTGAGATCTTGACAGGTGTACCTAACTTGATCTTAATCATCTTGTTCATCTTAATCTTTGACCCTGGTGTATTCACCATCATCCTCGCCATGGCCATCACAGGTTGGATCGGGATGAGTCGACTCGTTCGTGGTCAGATTTTAAAACTCAAAAACCAAGAGTTTGTCTTGGCAGCTCGCACACTTGGTGCATCTAGTACGCGATTGATTTTCAAACACTTGATTCCAAACACATTGGGTGCGATTATCATCACGCTCATGTTCACGATTCCATCTGCCATCTTCTTCGAGGCATTCCTCAGCTTTATCGGGATCGGGCTTCAACCGCCACAGGCATCACTTGGTACGTTGATCAACGATGGATACAAAGAACTACGGACATTCCCGTTCCTTCTTATTATCCCGTCGGTCATCATCGTCTTGCTCATGGTCAGCTTCAACTTGCTTGCCGATGGCTTGCGTGATGCGTTCGATCCGAAAATGCGTAAATAAAAAAGAAAGAGGGGGACTCGTGCATGGAAACGATTTTATCAGTCCGAGATTTAGAGGTCTCGTTCCACACATATGCAGGAACGGTTCAAGCCGTTCGTGGCGTATCGTTTGATTTGAAAAAAGGCGAGACGCTCGCTATCGTAGGAGAATCGGGTTCAGGTAAATCCGTTACTTCGAAGGCGATCATGCGTCTCATTCCGAACCCTCCAGGTGAAATCACGAACGGAGAAATCATGTTCGAAGGGAAAGACTTGGCGAAACTTTCGGAAAAAGAAATGCTTAAAATTCGTGGTCGCGATATCGCAATGATTTTCCAAGACCCGATGACATCACTTAACCCGACAATGACGATTTACAAACAAATCGCAGAAGGGTTGAAACAACACCAAGGGTTAACAGGTGAGGATGCGAAGAAACGTACGCTCGAATTGTTGACACTTGTAGGGATTCCAAACCCAGAAGCGCGTTTGAAACAGTACCCACACCAACTCTCTGGTGGGATGCGTCAGCGTATCGTTATCGCGATCGCACTCGCATGTAACCCGAAAGTGTTGATTGCCGATGAACCGACAACAGCACTTGATGTTACGATTCAAGCGCAAATTCTCGAACTTTTAAAAGACATTCAGCAAAAAACAGGCACAGCGATTATCTTCATCACGCACGACCTTGGCGTTGTTGCGAACATGGCTGACCGTGTCGCTGTTATGTATGCAGGTCGTCTTGTCGAAAAGGGAACAGTCGATGAAATCTTCTATGAGCCACGTCACCCGTATACATGGGGACTTCTTGGTTCGATGCCACGTCCGACAGATGACCGTAACGAAGCGTTACCGGCAATCCCGGGTACGCCTCCAAACTTGCTCGATCCTCCAAAAGGGGATGCATTCGCACCGCGTAACCCATACGCGATGAAGATTGATTTTGAGAAAGAGCCACCGATGTTCCAGGTGAGTGATACACACTTTGCTTCTAGTTGGTTATTACACCCACAAGCACCAGTGGTTAGTCCGCCACGTGCGATTCGTGAACTCGCTCTCAAGTATCGTCCGGACAGTGCGTTCGCAAAATCGTTTACGAAAGGTGGTGCTGAATAATGGAACGCGAGAAATTACTCGAAGTAAAAAACCTGAAGCAGCACTTTAAAATTGGCCGTGGCCGCGTTGTCAAAGCGGTCGACGGAATCTCGTTTGATATTTTCAAAGGTGAAGTGCTCGGACTCGTAGGAGAGTCTGGCTGTGGGAAGTCTACGACAGGACGTACAATCATCGGTCTTTATGACGCGACTGACGGCGACGTTGTGTTCAAAGGCGAAAACGTCCACGGTAAAAAATCAAAAGCTGACAAGTTGAAATTCAACCGTGCTATGCAAATGATTTTCCAAGATCCATACGCATCGCTTAACCCGCGTATGACGGTTGCGGATATCATCGCAGAAGGGATTGATATTCACGGTCTTGCGAAGACGAAAGAAGATCGTATGAACCGCGTGTATGACCTTCTTGAAACGGTTGGTTTGACGAAAGAGCACGCGAGTCGTTACCCACACGAATTCTCAGGTGGACAACGTCAGCGAATCGGGATTGCCCGTGCCCTTGCGGTTGAACCAGACTTCATCATCGCCGATGAGCCGATTTCTGCACTTGACGTTTCGATTCAAGCGCAGGTCGTCAACTTGATGAAAGAATTGCAACGCGATCGCGATTTGACGTATTTGTTCATCGCCCACGACTTGTCGATGGTTAAATACATCTCTGACCGTATCGGTGTTATGTATCAAGGTCACCTCGTAGAGCTTGCGACAGCAGATCGCCTTTATGAGAACCCAATTCATGCGTACACGAAATCGCTTCTTTCAGCGATTCCGCTTCCGGATCCGGAGCATGAACGTACACGTAAGCGGATCGTATACGAGTCAACTTCGAAAGGTCCAGTCGGACGTTCGGATGAAGATTCGAGTATCCCACCACTTCGCGAAGTCGAGCCAGGACACTATGTCTCGCTCACGGACGAAGAGTACGAAGCATACAAAGCACAACTCGTTTAATACGATGGCCCTGACTTCTAAATGAAGTCAGGGTTTTTTTAGCGCAAAAAAATAGTCACCTATTGGAATAGGTGACAGGTTATCCGTTTGAAATACGCGGCAAATTCGAGAGGCGTTCAACGATGGCATCGATTTGACGGACGCGAGCTAGTGCATCTTCAATCTCCATTGTCTCATAATGGTGAAGACCACCTGGCTGCTCCACGAACGTATCTGCGTCGTGAACGAGCTGTTGAAGTGGTGTCCGTTGAATCCGGCTCGGTGGTAAATAGGAATCGGTATGCAAGAGAATCATGACAGAAATCTCTTTGGCACGGGCAGGGTCTTCCCCGAGACGAATGAGTAATTTATGTGCCCGCTCCGCACCTTTAATCGCATGAATATCGTTCTGACGATATAAGTCATAATTCCATTTGCCTTCTGTATACCATTCATAGTGACCGATATCATGAAGTAGCGCAGCTTTCGTCGCTAAATCTGTATCGAGACCACGTTTCGTTGCCATTTCGAGAGCGCGTTCACAAACGTCTACAGCATGTTTTAAGCCTGATCGAGTTAAATATTTTTGGGTTACCGGATGTCCCATGATGGTTTCTAATGTGATTCTCATCATCGCTCTCCTCCTTAAATAGAAAAAGGTTATTTCTATAAACTATACAGGTTTTTTGTATGTAATGCAAATGATATCCGTGTAAAGAAATGATGAACTCGTAAGAATGATTCACATTTCACAAACAAATGTGCTATAATTTACTTGTAGATTAGTGCAAGTTCAAGATTTTCAGAATCGGTAATGCTCGGTCGGTTGCTTACGCTGTACGGGGGTGAGAGGCCATGAAAGAACGTGACAAAGTTCTACGAGAGAAAAAACGACTTTTGAAAGAAGTATTGAAGAAAAAGTTGAAAGACTTGCAAGTCAAGCCAGGGAAAGAGACGGTGTCTCAACCAGTGTCTCGGTTCCCGGCATCTTGAGATGGGTCATTCAAGGTCGCATTCACCGAATGCGCCCTCTTTTCATATCTGAATGATAAAGAATATCATTGAAGTTTTAATAATTAAGAATTATTATAATTAAGTGGATGCGAATTTGGGTATACAGATAGAGTCACTTAAAAAGATGGACGCATACTCGATCAGGGAGGAAGAAAAATGGTCACACTTTATACGTCTCCAAGCTGCACATCTTGCCGAAAGGCACGAGCTTGGCTCGAAGAACACGATATCCCGTTTACAGAACGAAACATATTTTCAGAACCGCTCTCACTAAATGAGATTAAGCAGATCTTACGCATGACAGAAGATGGAACGGATGAGATTATTTCAACTCGTTCTAAAGTCTTTTCAAAAATCGATGTATCCGTTGATGCGTTATCGCTTCAACAATTGTATGATTTGATTCAAGAATATCCAGGCTTACTACGTCGTCCGATTTTGATTGATGAAAAACGACTACAGGTCGGATACAACGAGGATGAGATTCGTCGATTCTTGCCACGGAAGGTTCGAACGTTCCAATTGCAAGAAGCACAGCGACTTGTGAATGAATGAGAGCATACTGTCTAAGCAGTGTGCTTTTTATTATCGATTATTTCCTATAAAATAAAGTTATAACCCGTCATCTAGATTGAACGATGTCAAAAAGGGTACAAAGATAACAAGACAATTTCCCCTCTCCTCCTTATGTGAAATGGGAGCGAGGTGAGAAGGGAGTGGACAATCGTGAAAATTGAGCGCATCAATGACAATACCGTCAAATTTTTCATCACATATGTGGACATCGAAAAGCGTGGCTTCGCACGTGATGAAATTTGGTACAACCGAGAACGTGGCGAGCAGCTGTTCTGGCAGATGATGGACGAGGCTCACGAACGTGAAGACATCTCGTTTGATGGTCCACTGTGGATTCAAGTCCAAGCTTTTGAAAAAGGTCTAGAAGTGACCGTGACAATTGCGAAAAATGTGATGGATACGGAAGACGATTCTGAACTCGGTTCGCTTCTTCGTTCAGCGATTGATGAAGCACGAGATCAACAATCGGTACTCGACCAATTGAGTGAGTTGGATGAACTCGAAGCGGAAGCAGATGCTTGGGCGCCACTCGCAATGGAAACAGATGATTTCGAGGCGATCATTTCACTGAGTAAGCGTGCAGGTGACACGTTCAGTGACCTTGATTTGAAACTATATCATTATCAAGACCGTTACTACTTGTGGATTGATTTCCCGGATGAAATGGAGCCTGAAGACGAAGAGAACGCACTCAGTCTTCTAGCAGAATATTTAACATTTAGTACACAGACGCAACCGATGCTTGAAGAGTATGGTAAACTCATTCTCGATGGCGACGTCTTCGCGAAAGTGCGTCATTACTTCTAAATGATCAATCGCCTGTTCAGACGGACAGGCGATTTTTTTCAAATCAATGGTAAAGAGGTGTTGGTATGGTGAGACGAATTCGACTACTACTTGATGATAGTGCATGGTTCGTTCCATTCTTATATGGGATGGGTGGCATCTTGTTAACAGCATTGACACAACTGTTCGGTGAATTTTTCCGAGATTTACTACCAGGTTTTATTTATTTGGACTTGGACTCGGCAGCATCCGTATTGTCTTCGACGTTCACGAGTCTTATGACGATGATGACGTTTAGTTTTTCGACAATCCTTGTCGTGTTGACGACATATTCTTCTCAGTTTTCTCCACGGACAATCAATAACTTTTTGACGAACACGTCGGCTAAGCATACGCTTGGTCTCTTCATTATGACGACCGTGTACGGGATTTCGAACTTATTCCTCGTCCGAACGGCAGATGATGGTGTCGTATTATCTTCAGGAATCAGTGTGCTCTTAGTCATTGGTTCGATTTGGGCGTTCGTCAAGTTCATTCAGACCATCAGTGTCTCGATCCAGGCAGAACGTTTGTTATCCGCGTTACATAAAGAAGCACTATCGGTAATCAGTGAGCAAAAAGACGCCGTCGAGTCAGATGACGTGAATCTCGTTTTACCACGTTCTGTTCATTCGTTTGAAGGTCAAGCGGTACGGGCGCCGCAGACGGGGTATATCCGCTTATTTTTAAGAGAGAAGCAGGGAGATCATGAGACGGACTTTGAATCGGTCGTAGCCGTAGGTGAATTTGTCGCAAAAGGGGATTTACTCGGATTTTGGAAAGGTGAGGATGCCCCGGACATCGAGCTATTTGAGATCGGCGAAGTGCGGTCCTCGATGCAAGACCCTTCATTTGCGATTGAAAAGTTGAGTGAGATTGCGTTACGTGGAATCTCTCCAGGAATCAATGACCCGAATACGGCGATTCACGCGATTCATTACATCGGAGATATTTTACGGGAACTTTGTGAACTACCGGATGGAGATTTTCTATACTCGAACGGGAAATCTGATTGGCATGTGAAGCGAAAGACGCTTGAGACGATTCTTTTTGAATCACTATCGCCGATGCAGACTTACGCCAGTAAAGACATCTTTGTGATGGGGTCCGTGTTCGAGGCGATTCGAATGGCGCGTCTTCAGGCGCATGAGACGTTAGATTCGACGTTTGATGAGATGATTGATTATTTTGAAGATGTCATTGATTGGGAAAGTCTTCATTCAAAAGAACAGAACTATTTACGCAATAAAATAGGGCGAGCTAAAAAGATGACGACATGACAGGAGACCACCTTTTCAAAAGAAGAGGTGGTCTCTGTTCAAGAGAGCGTATATCCGCCATCGACCGTGATGGCTTGCCCGTTTATATAAGTTGAGGAATCGGTTAATAAAAATTCGACGACCGGTGCCACTTCTTCCGGTAGGGCGGCATGTCCCCGGAAATGATGGGTCATTGCCTCTTTGAATTTTGCTTCTCCACCGTATAGTTTATGACTGAGCGGTGTATCGACCGGACCGAAACAGACGGCGTTAAATCGAACTTTTCCTTTCATTCGGTGTGCGAACGTTTTCGTCAAGGCAACGACAGCGGCCTTCGAGGCGGCGTAATGAGCGAGCATAGGAGGGAATTTGACGTGTCCGACGATGGCGGCGTTATTGACGACACTCGCTCCTTGAGCAAATAAAGGGATGGCGCGTTGTGTGACGGTGTTCAGTGCGTAGAGATTGACGTCAAACACTTCGGTGTATGACTCTTGAGTCAAACGCTCCGGTGTACCGGGTCTACCAAATGTTGCGGCATTGTTGAAAAGACCATGTAACGTCACCCCTTGTTCCTTTAAGTGTCCAAAGAGGTGATCGATGTCTTCCGCTGAATGGAGATCGCACCGGATGAACGCGGCCAATCCGTTCGAATCTGATTCGAGAGAAGCCCCCCGTGTCTCATCACGACCGATTCCGATGACACGATGTCCATTCTCGGTTAACTGCAAGGCGACGGCGCGCCCAATCCCGCTTGTCGCACCTGTGATTAGAAAAGTCCCCATAATTCATTCGCTCCCCTCAAAAAATTGGCGTTACGATGTATAATTAATGATAATACATGACAGAAACGAGGTCAGGTTATAATATGTTGCGACGCATACAAGTACTCTTTTCCCTTATTTTGCTCGCAGGACTCATTGCGATATTATCGTATTACTGGAGCTCACAAGTGATTGGGCTCTTCTCGATTCTCGTCTTTTTGACAACGTTCAGTATTTTGCTTGTGATTTTGCTTGAAAATCGCAACCCGCAACGGACGTTGATCTGGGCGATTGTCATGATTGGCTTTCCTGTCATCGGGCTATTTGCGTACTTTGTGTTCGGTCAGAACTATCGTCGCAAGCGGATGTTCAAAGAGAAGGCGATGCTCGACGAAGAGACGTACTTGGCCTATCGGCAAAAAGCGATGACGCTCTCTCCGTCACTGATGTTTGCGCATGATGATTATGAGAAGTTGATGCATCTCACCTCTTCGTTGAACCAATTGCCCGTCTCTTCGAATACGTACACGCAGATTTTGACGAACGGACGTGAAAAATTCTCGAAGTTATTGCCCGCTCTGAAAGGCGCGACACGGCACATCCATTTAGAGTATTACATTTTTCGAGAAGACCGTATTTCTCGGGAAATTCAGCGGATTTTAATCGAGAAAGCCAAAAAAGGGGTCGAAGTTCGATTCTTATATGATGCCGTCGGTTCCATTCATACGAGCAGTACGTTTTTCGAGGAGATGAAACAAGCTGGCGTCCAAGTGCAGGCGTTCTTCCCAGTCGTCCTTCCGCTCGTGTCGAGTAAGACGAACTATCGAAACCATCGAAAAATTGTCGTCATCGACGGAACAGAAGCATTCACTGGAGGTTTGAACGTAGGGGATGAATATTTAGGCGAACACTCTAAATTTGGTTTTTGGCGCGACACCCATCTGTATGTCAGAGGAGAAGGGGTGTCCGAGTTACAGTTGATCTTTTTACAAGACTGGTACTACATGACGGGAGAACGGCTGTTCACGCCATTCTATTTAGAACCGCTCGAAACGGTACGAAGCGCGAGTGGAGGCGTCCAAATCGTTGCCAGCGGACCTGATGAACCGTACGAGACGATGAAATCGATTTATTTCTCGTTGATCAATGCTGCGAAAAAGTCCGTCTATATTTCCTCCCCGTATCTGATTCCTGATGAGGACATTATGAGTGCTTTGAAGACAGCATCTCTATCGGGCATCGATGTTCGGATCGTCTTACCGAGCTATCCGGACCATAAGATTGTCTTTTATGCGAGTCGTTCCTATTATGAGGAGTTACTGTTGGCAGGGGTAAAGATTTATTTATACGAAGAAGGATTCATGCATTCAAAAGTCATCGTCGTCGATGACGGACTTGCCACGATTGGGACGGCGAACATGGATTTTCGTAGCTTCCATTTGAACTTCGAAGTAAATGCTCTCCTGTACAACACGAACTCGGTCCATCAGTTGAAACAAGACTTATATCATGATTTCGAAGGGTCTCACGAACTTGTATTAGAAGAGTTTGCGAAGCGCTCATTCTTTATAAAACTCGTAGAATCATTGGCCAGAATGTTTTCACCACTACTATAAGGGGGGAGCAAGATGCGGTTTGCGATCGGTCGAGAAGGGGATATCGTTGATTCCTTTACTCTAAATCGAATGCAGGCGGAGCAGCTTGCTCCTTTTCGATGTCCGACGTGCCAGGAAATGTTGATCTTAAAGCAAGGTGCGAAACGTCGTCTACATTTCGCCCACATCCATACGTGCGGGAGAGCGGAATCCGTTACACACCATCAGGATAAATGGGCAGTATGCCAATGGCTACAAGAAAGCGGGTACCCTGTCGATCAAGAAGTGACGATTGGGAATCGTCGGGCCGACATTCTTACGAATGTGGATGAGTTGCCAACCGTCTTTGAGATTCAGGCATCTCCATTGAAAGTAGAAGAATATGTCGCGCGAACGAACGATTACAAACGAGCAGGTCTGGATGTGATTTGGATCGCGAGTGGTCTCGATTTAAAGATGAACCAATCGTTTCAACCGTGGATGCGCCTTGAACTATCTCGGCGACACCGGTTGATGACAGTGAAAAATGGACAGTTGGTTCGTTTCAATGGGTTTCCCATTTCAATCAAGTATGGAATCGGGAATTGGGAAGTCTCGTCCTCAGTGACCACTTCCCCTTATGAAGCTTATTATCGGTTCAATGCATTGGAATGGACGGAGATGATACGACGAAAACGAATGTCGCCGATCTACCCATCCCCAAAGAATCGACATCTCATTTTAAATCGTCTGTATCCTTTGGGATTGATCCCCGCCTTGTTACCGACAGCCTGCTATCTTCCCCTCACGTCACTTTGGGGAATACACGTTCATCCGATTGAGTTTCAAATCGTCCTCTATTTAAATCGCTATGAGTCACCGAATGATTCGGTGGAATGGAGCATTCAAAAGACGTGCCGCCAGTTCGGAGTGACACCGACAAGCGACTTTTCCCAGTCATTTCATGTACAATGGAAACAACTCTTGAATGCATGTCGTCTATCGTGTGATGTCACGACTTGGGTGCTTCCAATCACCTATGAAGATGCGAGACGTCACGATACACGATTGTATCAAGGACTTCAGCGATTGATGTTACAATCGACGAACCAATCAGAAAAGGGAGTGAACGTATGTCAGAAGTATTGACACGACAACAAGTTCCAGTCGAAGAGACGTGGAACTTAGAGACGATCTACAGTAACGACCAAGCATGGGAAGCAGATTTTGAAGCATTAAAAGAGCAGGTGCCGGCATTGATCGGATTTAAAGGAAAACTCGGTGAATCGGCAGAAACGTTATACGAAGCGTTACAACTCCGTGATGAGCTTTCTCGTAAATTACATAAGCTGTATACGTACGCGCACATGCGTTACGACGAAGATACGGCGAACAGTCATTATCAGGCATTGAATGACCGTGCAGGCTCACTCGCCTCGCAAATTTCAGCCCAACTCGCATTCATGACACCAGAGCTTCTTTCAATCGATGAAGCTCAAATTGAAGCCTTTATGGAACAACACGAGTCACTTCGCGTGTATCGTCATGCGTTCGATGAGTTGGCGCAAGAACGTCCACACGTACTGACGGAAGCGGAAGAAGCGATCCTTGCGCAAGCTGGAGACGTGCTCGGACAATCGAGTTCGACGTTCGGTATGCTCAATAACGCGGATTTGAAATTCCCGAAAGTGAAGAACGAAAAAGGGGAAGAGGTCGAATTGACGCACGGACGTTACATCACGTTCCTCGAATCGAGTGACCGAAGTGTCCGTGAGAACGCTTTTAAAGCAATGTACGGGATGTACGGGCAGTATTTGAACACGTTTGCCTCGACGCTTTCAGGCAGTGTGAAAAAAGACAACTTCTATGCAAGTGTCCGTAAATTTGAGAGTGCGCGACAGGCAGCCCTTCACCACAATGCGATTCCAGAGTCTGTGTACGACGGTTTAGTCGAAGCGGTCAACGAGCGTCTTGATTTGCTACATCGATATGTCGCATTGCGGAAACGTGCGCTCGGATTAGATGAGTTGCATATGTATGATTTATATACACCACTCGTCAAAGATGTAGAGATGAAAGTGTCGTACGAAGAAGCGAAACAGTTGATGGTTGATGGTTTGGCACCACTCGGAGAAGAGTACGTTCAAATCGTAAAAGACGGTCTCGATTCACGTTGGGTCGACGTACGCGAGACACGTGGAAAACGGAGCGGGGCATATTCATCAGGAGCATACGATACACAACCGTTCATCCTTATGAACTGGCAGGACAACGTCAACAACTTGTTCACGCTCGCGCATGAGTTCGGTCACTCGGTGCATAGCCATTACACGCGTACGTCACAGCCGTATCCGTATGGCGACTATTCAATCTTTGTAGCAGAAGTCGCGTCGACGACAAACGAAGCGTTATTGAACGACCATTTATTGAAAACGCGGACGGCAAAAGAAGAACGTCTCTACTTGTTGAACAATCAACTCGAAACATTCCGTGGGACGTTGTTCCGTCAAACGATGTTCGCTGAGTTTGAGCATATGATTCACAAGGCTGCTCAAGAAGGCGTATCGCTCACACCTGAGTATTTGAATGAGACGTACTTAGAGTTGAACAAACGCTACTTCGGAGAAGAAATCGTCATCGATGAAGAGATTTCGTATGAATGGGCGCGTATCCCGCACTTCTATTACAATTACTATGTCTATCAATATGCGACGGGTATCTCAGCATCGGCAGCGTTGTCGCAACAGATCATGGAAGAGGGGGAGCCGGCCGTACGTCGTTACATCGATAACTTCCTCAAAGCTGGGTCTAGCGACTATTCAATCGAGGTCTTGAAAGCGGCAGGTGTCGATATGACGACGAAAGAACCAGTCCTCAAAGCGCTTGATCAGTTCGAAGCAGTGCTCGATGAAATGGAATCATTATTGTTCTCGTGAACAATATGTGACAATGTGCACAAACTAGTTGTCAGATGAAGCGGGACTAGGTATATTATAAGTGTGAAATCAATCACAAACCCCTTTATTGACCGTAAACTTTCTCCCATCTTGTAGGCCTTCCCCGGGCCTCAAGGTACGACGGCTCTTGTCCCCGCTTGAGACGTCAAAAACCCCACGGCTCCCCGGCCGTGGGGTTCTTTTTTATTTCGTTTGCGCCCATGCTTCACCGCTACATCCCGGTACAGGACGGCAGCGTTGCTGCAAGGAAAGCTTCTTCAGTTCCCGTTCAATCACAGTTTTATCTAAGTCTAGAATATACGATAGTTCAGTAATCGTCGACGCGTCATAACGAGCCAACACTTTAGCTACATCCCAGTCGGTCGAACGGCTCGGAGCGTAACCGAGCAACTCGGTCATGACCGATTGATACACGTCGTACGGATAGACACCTTCAATCTTCAATGCTTCATCGCGCGTCACGAACGTAAGAGCGGGCAATGACTCAATCTCCCAATCTTTCAGCACTTGATGATCGACTGCTAAAGCATTCAAGAGCTGGTTCGATTGAAGATCGGCTTCAAGTTCATCCAAATCAAGACCGTACTCTTCGAAAGACCGTGCGATTTCCCATAAATCAATTGAGCTTAACTGTTTACCAGAGAATAAATCATTCACATGCAAATGACGTAAAAAACGCATCGCATGACGTTTCCCTTGTAATTCTAGCGCTTTGATCATTGTGAGAAGGCGAACTTCTTCCTGACATCCGCCAACACAGCTAGGAACGGTAGAGACCATTCGGAAACGAATCACATGTCCGTATTCAATCTCTAACTTTTTGATCAGTGTCATCACGTGAAAATTTTCAGGACTCGAGATGTCCATGAAATAGAATAACTCCAATGGCTTATACGTTACTTGAATAGGAGTTTCTTCCAGTGAACAGGATGACCCATTACATTGTTCAAGTTCCATTTGTGTCGCCTCCTCTCGGCAAAAAACTCATTTAACTTTGTAAACTCATTGTAGCAACGAAAAAAAAAGGTTGGCAATGTATCTGCTCAACCTTCAGACCGACTCATTTTTAATTCCATGAATCGAACAATTTTATTTTTGGCGGGACGGTACGGGAGACCGTGCTCTGCTAACAGTCGTTCGAATGCACGTTTGCCTGCTTCTTCATTCGTGACTTCAAATTCTATTTCATAGTCGGTCGTCTCCAAATAATGGCTTTCGTCTAAAACGAGAAGACCATCTTCTGTTTGATGTTCGGCTCGATTCGTCTCGAGGCGTCCGAGGTGTTCGAGTGCGGCATTCAGTTGAAACGGGGAGAGTGCTTGCTTCATTTGATCATCATGAATGATTCCGTACTTGAATAAGTCTTCCGCTTCTTCTTCAGTGATTGCGGCATGCGTTTCAAGTAATCCGACTTCGTTCGGTTGTTTCAATGTCAATACCTGGCCATGTTTCTTCTCACGAATTCGAAGGGCAGCACCTTGTTTTTTTAGCTGGAAGGTAGGCGTGTCGAAATAATCGTTCGCTTGCCAGCGGACTTGATCTTCTAGTTTGTAAGCTTGAATTAGTTTTTCATACTCATCTTTTGTCAACATCGATTTAAATTCAATTTCCACTTCTTGGGTCATAAATCATCGCTCCATTCTATGAACAATTGTTCGTTTATGATACCATACAAACGGATACATACGGAAAGGGCGCGTTTTTTCCGGAAAAGAACGAAAGTGGTGACAGCGTATGCAATCAGTGAACTGGGATCAGTTTTTAGTACCGTATCAAATCGCGGTAGACGAGTTGAAAGTAAAGTTAAAAGCCGTTCGTAAGCAATTCAAGTCGCAAAATGACCATTCTCCGATTGAATTTGTCACAGGTCGGGTTAAGCCGGTCGGGAGCATTCTTGAAAAAGCAAAGCGAAAAAATATTGCGGATCATGAGCTGGCGACCGACATGCAAGATATTGCTGGATTACGAATCATGTGCCAGTTTGTCGATGATATCGTTCACGTCTTGGATTTGCTTCATCGTCGGACAGATTTTAAAATAGTGGAAGAACGCAATTATATTACACATCAGAAAGATTCGGGCTATCGGTCGTATCATGTCATTATCGAATATCCGGTCCAGACGATTCATGGGGAGATTCCGACACTTGTCGAAGTGCAAATTCGTACCCTTGCGATGAACTTTTGGGCAACGATCGAGCATTCTTTAAATTATAAATATGATGGCGATATGCCTCTTGAAGTACAAGAACGATTGAGACGGGCAGCTGAGGCGGCATTTCTTCTTGATGCAGAGATGAGTCAACTCCGTGTCGAGATT
Source organism: Exiguobacterium sp. s183 (assembly GCF_018617655.1). Lineage (NCBI taxonomy): Bacteria > Bacillati > Bacillota > Bacilli > Caryophanales > Exiguobacterium > Exiguobacterium sp. s183. The sequence continues at coordinate 24,101 of NZ_JACSKN010000003.1, read as the reverse complement.
CAAGACGCGCAGCAAGTGTTTCGGGATAAAGAGATGAATGTGAAAACAGACGAGGACTAGGGGGAATCGATATGCAGTTTGCGATTGTATCGAGGGGAGATGCGCGATCAGCGGAAATCGCCCAGGAACTGACTGAAAAACTTGAAGCCGCTGGGCATACGTTATCGGAAGAACCACGCATCGTCGTGTCAGTCGGTGGGGATGGGACGATGCTACAAGCGTTCCATAAGTATATTGACCGTCTCGATGAAACGCTTCTCGTAGGCATCCATACCGGACACCTCGGTTTTTATGCGGATTGGCAACCGGATGAATTGGATGAGCTGACGGAAATGATCACGAGTGAGTCGTTCGAACCGGTCTCATACCCGCTCGTTGAAGTACTGATCGATTACGAGAACGGAAAGACCGATCGTCAATTGGCGATGAACGATTGTACGATTAAAAACTATAAGCGGACGCTCGTCTGTGATTTGTCGATCCGCGATGATTATTTTGAAACGTTCCGTGGTGATGGACTGTGTATCTCGACCCCTTCTGGTTCGACTGCCTACAACAAAGCGCTCGGTGGTGCAATCGTTCATCCATCGATTGAAGCAATCCAAGTGACGGAAATGGCTTCTATCAATAATCTGGTCTATCGAACGATTGGGGCGCCGCTCCTCTTGCCGAAGCATCATCAAGTGAAAATCAAACCGCATACGAAAACGGAATTCGAATTGGCGTTTGACCATCAAGAAGCGTTATCTTGGTCAGACGTTGTGTCGATTCGTTGCGCGGTCGCAAAAGAAAAAGTGACGTTCGCTCGTTTCCGCCCGTTCCCATTTTGGCGGCGTGTACGCGAATCGTTCATTGAGGAAGGAAAGTAACGAATGCAAGGATTTATGATTCGTCGCGTTGTGGAGAAGGCTATTCCACTGCGCGACTTTTTAATGCAGGACCTCGGGATTTCTCGGAAGATGCTCACGCTCGTAAAACATGAAGGAGAAATCGAGGTGAACGGGATCCATCGTACGGTTCGGCACGTTCTCGAGCAAGGAGATGAAGTGGTGGTACGATTCCCGCCCGAGTCTCCTTCGACAGATATGGTCATCTCGGATAGACCGATTCATATTTTGTATGAAGATGAGACGGTGCTGGCAGTCGATAAACCAGCCGGAATCGCGACGATTCCATCACGACTGCATCCGACCGACACACTCGCGAACGCCGTACTCGGTTATTACCGACAAATCGGTCTGACCTCTGCGATTCATGTGATCAATCGACTCGATCGCGATACGAGCGGCGTCGTCTTGTTTGCGAAGTATGGCTTCATTCACCATCGGTTTAGCGAACTCCAGAAAGCCAATGCGCTCACGCGCTCTTATGTAGCCCTTGTAGAAGGAGAAGTCCCCATCCAAACGATTGATGCACCAATTGGGCGTGCCGAGAATTCCATCATGGAACGAATCGTTACTGAAGACGGACAGCGAGCCGTCACACACATACTCGATTGTCAGCAGTTTGGTGGCGACTCATTGTTGACGATTCGACTCGAGACGGGACGTACCCATCAAATTCGCGTTCATTTGCGTCATATCGGTCATCCGCTGATTGGGGACTCGATGTATGGGGGAGCGGCTCGAATGTCACGTCACGCCCTTCACAGCGCCTCTGCGCGCTTTATTCATCCGTTGACAGGAAAAGAAGTGATGATTGAAGCACCAATCCCGGAAGACTTTCAATATCTATAACAAAATCCCTTCAAGGTCATTATAGCCTTGAAGGGATTTTTCAATCGTCATCAAACATATAGGTTTTTGATTTAGAGGCTACGTTCATCACAAGACCGATGGCAATCATGTTCATGATGATCCCCGTTCCTCCGTAACTGACGAACGGAAGGGTGAGTCCGGTAATCGGTAATACACCAATTGTCATCCCGATGTTTTGGAAGACTTGGAACGTGAACATCGCAATGACGCCGGTGACGATGTAACTTCCGAACGCACTACTTGACTCAAGCGCGATATGAATCATGCGATAGAGGAACAAGAAGAAGACGATGATCACGAGCGCTGCGCCGATGAACCCGTAATGCTCGGCGATGACAGCGAAGATGAAGTCCGTCTGTGATTCCGGTAAATAGACGAGTCCTTGTCCATATCCGGCTCCGAACATTTGACCGGATCCAATCGCCTGCAATGATTTGATCAGCTGGAACGCCAAGTCGTCCGAATACTCATAAGGATAGATCCATGCCTGGAATCGGTTCAGGGCGTGACCTGGTACGAACGCCTGTAGTACTTCGAAATGAGAGAAGAACAAATACATGAACGTTCCGATGGTCAAAGCGGCTGCGCTGAACAGACCGAGTAACCATTTCCAGCCGATACCGGAGACGATGATGATTGCGCCGAGCATCGTCATCAAGACGAGTCCAGTACCTAAGTCCGGTTGCGTCACAATCAGACCGAGCGGTGGAATGGCGACTAACACCAATTTGACTAACAGCCACGTGTCGAGTTGAGACGAGCCGTATCGCTTGTTGTGGTCATATACAATCGTTGACATTGAAATGAGAAGGAACAACTTCATGAACTCTGCCGGTTGGAAACTGAATCCAGGTACGTTATACCATCCATACGCTCCGTTAATGTTCGGAACGAGTGTCGTATCGCGGAGCGGGATGAGTCCGACGAGCAAAAGGAGACCGAATGCATATAAGTACCAATGGATTTTTCGGAGCTGTTCATACTCGATTGTCATGATGGCAAACATCGCGAAAAAGCCGATGACGTACCGAATACCCTGTTCGAGAGCGAAGTTGATATGTTGAAGTCGGGTCGGCAACATCGGTTGTGCCGTATAGATTGCACCGAGGCTGATGATCATCAATAGGAAGACGATGGTCAATAGCGTCGTGTCTAAACTTTTAAAATATGATTGAATACGGTTCATAATGGAGTCGAGTCACCCTTTCTATACGTATTTTATCTTACCGCAACTTAAAAAAATCGCAATACGAAACGAGCCGGTTGACAAAACAGAAACCTTTCTGTAATCTGAGAACAGATATTATCACCAGGTACTAAAAAGGGGAGTTTATGATGTCAATTTTTCCAACGTTAACGAATAAAACTTATGTCGTCATGGGGATTGCCAACAAGCGTTCCATCGCATGGGCGATTGCTAAAACGCTTGATGAAGCGGGAGCAAAGCTCGTATTAACGTACGCGGCTGAACGTTTCAAGTCAAGTCTTGAATCACTTGCGAGCGAGTTGAAACAAGAAGCAATTTTGCTCGAGTGTGACGTAACAAATGACGAAGCGATTGAAACGACATTCCGTTCAATCCATGAACAAGCAGGGGAGATTCAAGGAATCGCCCACTCAATCGCGTTTGCAGATAAAGAAGCACTTCGCGGCGAATTCTCGGAAATGACACGTGGACAATTCGCGCAGGCGTTAGACATCTCGGCGTACAGTTTGACGGCTGTCGTGAAAGCAGCGAAACCATATTTTGCATCAGATGCCTCGGTGATCACGTTGACATACCTCGGTGGGGAGCGCGTCGTTCCGAACTATAACTTGATGGGTGTCGCAAAAGCGGCGCTTGACTCAAGTGTCAAGTACTTGGCAAACGAGTACGGTCCGCACGGTGTTCGCGTCAATGCAATCTCGGCTGGTCCGATTCGTACCTTGTCGGCTAAAGGGGTAGGCGACTTTAACAGTATCCTCTCGGAGCTTGAACAAAAAGCGCCGTTACGTCGAAACGTCTCTGCAGAAGAAGTAGCGTCGACAGGACTCTTCCTTCTCTCTGGAATGGGAAGCGGCGTCACGGGTGAAGTCATTCACGTCGATAGCGGATACCATATTTTATAAGTTTGGGAAATGGCGCAGTGATGCGCCATTTTTGTATTATCTAGCGGTTGAATGGGGTAAGTACCTATGAAGGAGGTCAGATCATGGGTCCTTATCAGATTGATTTTACTGTCGTTCAGTACGTCAACCGCCAAGTCCAGCCTTCAGGTCGAGCCAGCATCGAACCAGTGACGCGCATCAAACGCGTTCAACGTATCCGACCTCGGCGGGAAGAATGGTTAGAAGAAGAGCAAGAAAAAAACCCCGGTCGTTTTGTCGACCGGAGCATATAAGATTAGCCTCGGAAACGGAACGTCTCATAGACGTTCCATGTTTCATTTTCGAGTTCGTACATGACAGCCATCCGAGTGATCGTCTCTTCGAAATGAACTTGCTCCATCCGCATCCGTTCGAGGACATCGAACAGTTCGGCATCGGTCAAATCTTGACCGATTGTGATATGTGGCAAGAATTCATATTTTGGTGCCTGACCGAGCACGTCTTCGTGAAGTCGCTGCTGCAGAGCAGAAAGTTCACGTGTCGGCAACACTTTCAAATACAGCACGTTGTTCGTCGGCGCAAAAGAGCGGACACCATCGACTTTCAACTGAATCGGTTTAGTCGAATCCGCGACTTGTTGCAAGTACTCCAGTACTTTTGGCAAGTCTTCTTCGGACACCTCCGTCCGTTCCTTGATGGTCACGTGAGGTGAAATCAACGCATATTTTGTGTCATACCGTTTTCGATAAGAGTTCGCAAAATCTTGCACTTGTTTAGACGGAAATAAGACTACCCCAATCTTCATTCCTCTTCCCCCTTTAATCGTTTAACCTACATGTTTATGATGACCGATTTAATGAGGGAAGTCAAAGCGGGGTTCGTCTTTTTTCGATTTTTCAGTATAATGGTTATATTAACTAGAGAGATGATGACTCTCTGAACGAAGGGATGTGAAGCGGGATTTTAATCCTGCGCCTATTATGAAACACGTACCACACTCACGAGATGTCCGTGAAGCAGCTCGTGCTCGCCTGCTCGAGCGCGGCGTCACGATTGAATCGATTGCCGAAATCGTTTATCAGATGCAGGCGCCTTACTCGCCGCATCTTTCGTTGAAAGATTGCATGGATTCCGTCGAGGCGGTTCTCGATAAACGCGAATTGCAACATGCCATTCTCGTCGGATCGGAGCTCGATATGTTGGCTGAGAAGGGACAACTATCTGAACCACTCTTATCCATCATTGCATCTGACGAAGGCTTATTTGGAGTGGATGAAACGATCGCAATTGGTGCCGTGAACACATATGGTTCGATTGCCGTAACGACGTTCGGGTACTTAGACAAGGCTAAGATCGGCATTATCAAACAGCTCGATACGAAAATGGATGACGGGCAAGTGCATACGTTCATGGACGACCTCGTCGGCGCGATTGCAGCGAACGCGTCTGGGCGATTGGCACATCGTCTTCGCGACATGGTCGACTTCGGTGAAGAAGAGATGCGTGAACGAAAAGGGTTGTATTGATGAAGTTGACACCGATGCAGGTAGTCATCACCGGGACGATTGCTTATGTGATTGTGTCGGTGTTTGTCGTTTTGGGAGCAGTTGGCCCTATGAATACGTTCGTGTATGAGTTGTTACAGCCGTTACCCGATCGTGTATTTGCATACGTCACAGAATTAGGGAGCGCCCAAGTCATAGTCGGGCTCTCAATTCTAGGTTTATTGTTTTGGTTGTGGCGCGGTAACCGCGTCGAGGCATGGAGACTCGCGCTCGTTGGGATTGGGACGCTTCTTTTCACACAAGTGCTAAAGCTCGTTTACGGAATTGATCGCCCGCTTATTGATGCGTCCCTCGATGCGACGACATATAGCTTTCCGAGTGGACATGCATCAGGATCGCTGGCGTTATATGGATTAATGGCTTATGTCTTATATCGCAAGAGACAGTCAACATTCGCCATCATTGTACTTGTGTGCCTCGTCCTTGCGGTGTCGCTCAGTCGAGTCGTCTTGAACGTCCATTACTTTAGTGATGTGATTGGAGGCTGGCTCGTCGCGTTGACTATGATCGCCTTATCTGAATGGGTTATAAGGAGGAAAACGGTTTGATCGTCGTTGTAGATGTAGAGAAGTGGTTATTTGTTCAAAAGAAAGAAGCGGATGAAGCGTCGGTCCCTACGATTTTAGTAGAGAAGAAAATGGAGGGGGCCACGTGGTTCACTTCCATGAAGATTTTATTTCAATTGAAAAAATGGACGGGTCAACGTCAATTCGTTCCGTTGTTAGCTTATGATGAGGAAACGTATCGCTCGTATGAAGTTTTCCACGTTGATGCCGTCCCTCCGATGGCGTTACTTGACGGGGGACGAACGTTACTCGTGAATAATCAACGAGACGAGTCATACGATTTTGCCTTGCAGGGAAGTGGGCACGTCTCAGAGACGTCAATCTTATCGTTTGCGCTCGACTATCTTGAAAAGATGACGAATGAACGTGTCGTCTTTGCAGGAGATGAGACCATCAATGCCGGTCACGTCGTCCCAACCGAGTTATGGGATGCGACAAATCGATTGAATTCTGGGTCACGTTTGTTCGAATGGATTCGAGAAGAAGACGCACGTAAGGAGAATGGACATGACTGATTGGGAAATGAAGTTCCAACAATTGCTTGATCAAGAAGTGGACGAAGTCCAAGTGCCCCGAGAAGATTTTTTGAACGCTCGTACGATTTTGATTGAGAAAGGCTGGCTCTTTCAAGTTGTAGGTGAAGCCAAGCATGGCGGAATCACAATTTATCGCCGCAATCCGGTTGCACCGACTTCTTAACCGAAAAAGAGATGAACGATTCGTTCATCTCTTTTCTTTGTGTTCATGTACAGACAGAAGTTTGTGGGAGTGTCTCCGAAAAGTCTGTCGTAACCGCTTACATTTTTAGGATCGATTCGTTTTATACTACAGGTGTAGGAGGCCTCTACCATGCAATTGAATGAAAAAAGTAAACGAATATTAAATGTCATCCTGCATGAAAAGCAGATGACCATCGAAACGTTAACGATGATGCTCCCATATTCTCGTCGGACAATCGAATATGAACTAGAGCGTATTCAGGAATGGCTTGATGGTTCTGGTCTATCCAATCTGAAAGTAGATGGGGCAAAAATTGAATTGACAGTGACAGAAGCATTGATTGAGCAAGTGGAGCGTGCGGAATTAGTTTGGTCAGAAGAAGAACGTGAGCTTGTCATCACGCTCTATGCCATGACACAAGAAGAGTTTCTCTCAAGTTTTCACTTTCAACATTTGTTAGATGTGTCCAAATATACCGTTCAAGAAAGTTTAAATACGATCAAGAAAAAGGCTGCACAATTCGGTCTCGATTTCTCTTATACGAGAAAAGAAGGCTATCGGTTTAACGGTCATTTCCAAACGATCACGTTGTATGTGTATCGGACGATTGAACAATTACTCGATAAATCGACGTTCTCACAATTGCTCGACCTATGCTTTGACGATTGGCAAGAGGAGTTCAAAGAGCGAGTCCGTCAGATTGAGCAGTTTGAAACCCTCAAACAGTTTCAATTTGTGGAAAGTCATCGCGAAAAAATGGCCTATTTCCTTCTGATTGGTTCGAGATTATCGCCGGATACATTCGTTCGTGATGAGGACTCTTGGTTGCCGGAAAAAGTTGAACAGTCTGTAAGGACGCACTTTCAAGATGTGCCACAACTGTGGGATATGTTGATGATGCTCATCCAAAGTGGTCCGAAAGTGTCGGAAGAGATGGATGAAACGGTTCAACAAAATCTTGCTGCTACGATGATTCAGGTGATTGAGCGATTCGAGGGATTGAGTTGTACACGTGTCATTGAACGGGAGGCATTATGTGAGAAATTAGTGCTTCACGCCAAAGCGACACTTAAACGTGTTCATACGGAAGTCATGCCGCCAGAAGAGTTAGAAAGATATGTATTGAAAGAGCACCGGGTATTGAATGTGATTGTCGATCGTTCACTCGACCCAATCCGAAAACAAATTCAGGCAGAACTTCCGAAAACGGAAGTCATGTATTTCACGTTGCATTTTGCAGCGCATCTTCATCAACAAGGGCAACATCTTGATGAGAAAATGAAAGCGATTGTCGTATGCCCGAGCGGGATTAGCGTGTCGCATATGCTCGACCATATTTTGAAGAATCAATTTCCGGACTTTGTATTTTTACCACCAATCTCGCAACGTGACGTGTCAGAATTTGCTCCACTTGTCGATTTGATTTTCACAACGGTCCCCTTGCCGTTGGCCGTTCAACAACAGGCACATGTGACACTCGTTCCGACACTTCCGACAAGGCTCGAACAACTCGCTTTGAAGCGACAAATTCATCAGCGCTTTCTTGCGAATGGGGGACTCGCTCGATTAGATGTGTCTGACATTCTCGAAGTGGTGAAAAAATATGCGACGATCCATCAAGAATCGCAATTGAGAAAAGAATTAAATCATCTCATCCAAGATGAAACGACGACAGATGAATGGAAAGGGGGACAACCCGTGCTAAATCAACTCGTAACAAAAGATGAAATTCAAATTCGCGATCATGTGTCGAATTGGCAGGAGTCCATTCGTCTCGCGGCCGAACCACTTGTCCAAAACGGATCGATCGACACACGTTACGTTGAAACGATGATTGAGAACGTAGTAGAACATGGTCCATACATCGTTCTCATGCCTCAGATTGCCATCCCGCATGCGCGACCAGAGGATGGTGTGAATCAACTGGGGATGAGTGTCCTAAAACTAACAGAACCGGTCTTCTTCCCAGGGGATAAACCAGTCCGTGCATTCTTTGTGCTCGCGGCCATTGATCAAACTACTCATTTAAAAGCACTTGCACAGTTGACAGAGTTATTAGGAAACGAACAAGACGTGTCCCTCGTATTAGAAGCAGACACGGTAGAGAAAATTGTTGAGATACTCGATCGATATTCAGAGGAGGAAGAAAAATGAAAAAGATTTTAGTAGTATGTGGGAACGGATTAGGGTCAAGCTTCATTATGGAGTTGAACGTGAAAAAAGCGCTTGAACAAATGGGGAAAGAGGCGGATGTTTCACATACAGACATTGCGACAGCGCGAACTGAACCTGCTGACATTTACCTTGGGGCACAAGATATCATTGGCACACTCGATGATGGGGCGAAAGAAATCGTTGCACTTGAGAATGTCATGAACATTGAGGAAATTAAATCAAAACTTGAAGGAAAAGTATAACTAAAGAATTCATCGTAAAGGGGGAGCGCTTATGCTTGATTTGATTATGCGAGATATATTGGGGACACCAGCCATACTGGTCGGTTTGTTCGCACTCATCGGGCTCGTTTTACAGAAGAAAGACATTGCTTCCATCGTCTCTGGTACGCTTAAGACAATTATGGGGTTCGTGATTATCGGAGCGGGGGCCGGCGTCATCATTGCGGCTCTCGATATTTTCGGACAGATGTTCGACGAGGCGTTCAGTATTCGGGGAGTCATCCCGAACAACGAAGCGATTGTCGCAGTTGCACAAGACGCATTTGGCGTTGAAACAGCTATGATCATGGTCTTCGGGATGGTCATGAATATCGTGCTGGCTCGCATCACGCCATTTAAATACATTTTCTTGACGGGTCATCATACGTTATTCATGGCGAGCTTACTTGCAGCCATTCTTTCCGTATCTGGTCTTGATGGTACACTCTTGATCATCATTGGATCGGTATTGCTTGGACTTTGTATGGTCTTATTCCCAGCCCTTCTTCAACCGTTCGTTCGACAGATTACGGGATCGGATGATTTTGCGGTCGGACACTTTGGCTCACTTGGTTACTTTATCTCTGGAACGATCGGAAAATATGCCGGGAACAAAGAGCACTCGACGGAACAAATTCAAGTACCAAAGCAACTTGGCTTTCTACGAGACACATCCGTCGCCGTCTCGTTGACGATGACTTTATTATTTGTGGTCGTCGCCATCTTTGCGGGACCAGCATTTGTGGAAACGGAATTATCAGGTGGGTCGAACTACATCGTCTTCTCCATCATCCAAGCGATTACATTCGCTGCAGGGGTATATATCGTTCTTGCCGGTGTACGGATGTTGATTGCAGAAATCGTGCCGGCCTTCAAAGGGATTGCCGATAAGATGGTACCGAACGCAAAACCTGCGCTAGATTGCCCGACCGTCTTCCCATTTGCACCGAACGCGGTTATCATCGGATTTTTAGCGAGCTTTGCAGCTGGACTGTTCTCGATGTTCCTTCTACCTTTATTCGGTTTGGCTGTCATTGTACCAGGACTGGTTCCACACTTCTTCACAGGAGCGACAGCAGGAGTATTCGGGAACGCTACCGGTGGACGTCGCGGAGCGATTCTTGGATCGATCGCCAACGGGGTATTAATCAGTTTCTTACCGGCTCTCCTCTTACCGCTTTTGGGGAATCTCGGGTTTGAAAGTACGACATTTGGAGATTCAGACTTTGCCCTCGTCGGTATTTTGGTTAGTTGGCTCGTTTCATTGTTCTCATAATATGAAAAATGAGGTCTTTCTCCCATCTGGAGACAAGACCTCATTTTTTTACGCGTTCGAAGCGAGTTTAATTTTTTGTCGTTTCATCTTGTGGAGTAACCATGCATAGAGGACTTCACAAGAGTTGTGAGGAAGGGTCAGTTCCACGAGTGGGTGGGCATGACCAAATATAGTGAAGCGCGAATGGTCCTCGTCGAGCAGAGAGACTTGAATGTCAGTCGCATCCTGAAGTGAAATGCGTTGTTCCCCTGCGTGAGCATCTTTAAGTTTCAGCATTTTTCCATTCGTCGCAAACTTGGTGAACGAAGAGACTCCTTGTACTTTCAGTTGTTCCATTTCGTGTATCTATCCATCCGCGTGATGAATAGATTTTCACCTCGCTTTCTCTATATTGCCTTCCATTCCTCCAGAAGGTTATTCCTAGTATAACGCCTCGTCCGAAAAAGAAAAGTGTTAATTTAACAAAAAATTAAGACAATTTGTTATCAATTTTTAAGAATAGCGTTCATACCCGTTCATGAAGGGAATTGACTTGAAACAATCGGTCTGAAAATAACAAAAAAGAACCTCGTTTTCAGAGGTTCGATTCCATTTCTTACATCCATGACCTTATAATCGTTCAATGTGCCACGTGCGACGACGATACAACAATTGTCCTTTCAGCGCGATTGATTCTTTTTTGGCGTCAAAGTCTTCTTCGAGGACGGACATGTCTTCGTAGCGACCGGCCACATAGAAGGAAATCACGATTTGACGATTGAACAGGCTTCGTTTCGTGTGATCAAAATCGATGATGAGCCCTTGAGGTGCCAAGTCGAGCAACTCATCGATGACAGGGAGCGGTATCGGGACGAAGCTAATGTTACGGATGTCTCGGTCCAATTTGCTTTGCAACATGTTTTGAACGAAACGATTGATCGTCGACCAATCACGGATGTAGAGACTACTGTGCCGGTCGTTCGCTTCATTGAAGAACGCAATCTCGTTATCAAGTGAATCCAGAAACGGCTTCTTAATCCCGCGCTCCATATGGCTTAAAAACAAGATCTCTGCGATTTCGTGATCCGACAGCGTCTCAAGCGTATTGTAGTCTGGGAAATCAATTGCAGTGAATGTCGTTTGGTTATTTAAATACTTAGACGAGAATGAAGAGAGCTCATGCGCTTCGATATATCGGAAACGCGACCTAGAAGATTGCCTCATTCCTTTGATATCGGTTCGACAAATGATCATCGGTCTCGTGACGGAAAGGGCCTCTGTAATGTCGGCCAATGTCACGCCATGTAGCGTAAAGCGCTGGACATCTCGGTCTTGTTTTAAATAAAAGAGTTGTTTTGACATATGTTATCCCCTCAGTTTGACATACTATGTTCATAGTAGCAAAAACACATGATTTCCGCTATCTTGAGACGGTTCAAGAGGGTTGAGTTCGATACATTTGGGAAAATAGAAGTATACTTGAGGAAACGAAAAGGAAAGGCGGGTTCCACATGTGGGGATTGAAACGTAGTTTTCCTGAGCTCGCTACGCCCCGGTTTATCCTGCGAGAGCTAGAACCGCGTGATGCTAGAGCACTTTATACCATCTTATCCACTGAAGAAGTGATGCGTTATTATGGGTCGGACCCGTTGCTTGCTGTTTATGAGGCGAAAAATGTCATCGCCTATTTTAAAGACCAGTTTCAACAAGGCAAAGCGATTCGCTGGGCCATCTGCGATCGATTGACAAACGAGTTGATCGGGACAATCGGTTTTCATAATTGGACACCCCAGTATTACCGGGCTGAAATCGGATTCGAAGTTTCTCCTCATTATTGGAGACAAGGGGTGGCTTTTGAAGCGGCGACTGCCGTCATCCAACATGGATTCGAAGAGTTCAAGTTTCACCGAATCTCCGCCTTGGTGGCACCAGGAAATGAAGGGTCGAATCGCCTCGTTCAAAAACTCGGATTTATAGAAGAAGGTCTCTTACATGATTATGCATACAGCCATGGTCGGTTCATGGATTTGACGATGTATCGGCTACTCAAAACAGAATGGGAAGAAAAGGAGCACTCAATGATATGAAAGCACTCGTATTGTTACATGGATTGTGCGGTTCGCCAACATATTTTGAACAGCTAGAACCGTTATTGAATGCCGAAGTTCATGCATTCACACTTCCGGGTCATGCAGGAACGGAAGTCGGACCAGAAACGATGGACCAGTTCGCAGATTGGGTCATGGAAGAGATTCGACTCCGAAACCTTGAACAACCACTCGTTATCGGACATTCGTTTGGAGGATATGTGACGACCAACCTCGTTCGTCGATATCCTGAAGAACTATCCGGCTTTGGGTTGATGCATTCGACCGCTGCCTCTGATTCAGAAGAAGCAAAAGAAAAACGGAACGGGGCAATCAATAAAGTCATTGAAGAAGGGGTGAAGCCGTTTATCGACGGGATGATCCCGAATGTCTTTTCGAAGGAGTCAAATCCTGCACTCATCGAACAAGCAATCGAGATTGGATACGAGATGTCGGTTGAAGGGGTTGTAAACGCACAACGAGCAATTCGTGACCGTGAAGACGAAGTCGATACTGTTCAGGCGACTAAACTCCCTGGTTTATTCATTTATGGGGAGAAAGATCCGAATATGGACGAGACACGGGCATTTTTAGGTGCTGATAGTCATACGAAAGTGATTGTCCCATACAGTCACATGGGGATGATGGAAGGTCCTGAAGAGGAAGCGGAAATCGTGAATCAGTGGATTCAGGAGGTAGAGAATGGGAAAATATAAATTAGTCGCCATGTCAGGGAGTCTTCGAAAGAAATCATTTAATACCGCTCTTTTGCATTCGATTATTGAACTGGCTAAAGATGATTTTGATATTGAAGTCGTCTCCATCGAGCTCCCGCTGTTCAACGACGATTTGATTGATCCGGATGAACCGGAAGTTGTGGCCGCTTTGAAGCAAGCCGTTCGAGAAGCCGATGGATTATTGATTGTTACACCTGAATATAACCATAGCATCCCTGGTGTCTTAAAGAATGCAATCGACTGGTTATCGCTCGAGCCGGGGACGCCACTTCGAGATAAACCGGTCATGATTGCTGGTGCCTCACCAGGCATCCTCGGAACGGCCAGATGTCAAATTCATCTCCGACAAGTATTTGCCACAAATCGTGCAAATGTTTTACCGGGAAATGAAATTTTCATTACACATTGTAAAGAGAAGATTGATGACACTGGATTGCATGATGAGAAATCGATTCATCAAATCAATAAAACATTATCCGAGTATCGTAAATGGATTGAATTTTGGAAGCGTAACGCAAAAAATTAACTTGAAGTCGTTCTTTTTGTTTGATAGAAAGGAATTGTGAAAACAAACACAAGAGGAGCGACACCAAAATGGAAACTTACATCGAACTGTACAATGGCGGCGAATTAGGTGATCGGGCGGTAATGAACGATGGAATGACGTTTGGACGGATGACGATTGTTGAATTGTTCTATCAATCCAATCATATTTTTGGTTACGTAAAAGAGAATGGTGAAAAACGTTTCTTCCTTGAACCGATTTCAGAGGACGACACGTTTACTGTGGATGGTACGACGTATTCACTCCAACAGTTTATTGCGTTGTTCTAAATAGAATAGATGGGTGACTTGAACGCAAGCGACTCGCTTGCGTTTTTTTGTCATTTTCGTCACGATTGAGAGTGAGGTGATGAGGATGAAACTAGTAGCAATTGAACCGACACCAAGTCCGAATAACTTGAAGATTATTGTGGACCCTCCATTTGAAGGGAGAGGTACCACATACGACAAAGCGAGTACCGATGCCCCAACGATTATTCAAGAAATCGTTGGTCTTCGAGGCGTCAAATCCGTATATGCGGTATCTGATTTTCTCGCTGTCGAGCGTCATCCAAAACATGACTGGCATGACGTGATGAATGAAATCCGACGGGCGTTCGGGGAACAAGTCGAGGAAGTCGAATCTGCACAGATGGATACAGACTATGAACCGGTCCATGTATCCGTTCAGTTCGTGCTCGATGTCCCGATGCAGTTGAAACTCGTCAAAGGGGACGAGGAAAAACGGATCGGACTGTCGAAACGATTCGTCGACGCGGCCATGGAAGTTCAAGCACAAGTGAAGAATGTCATTCAAGACCGCCGTTGGGTGGAGCAAGCCCCACGCTACGGTGAATTGGATGAGGTCAGTGTCGTCGCTCAAGAAGAGTTAGAAGCTGCGTATCCACAAGAACGTGTAGAGCGCACCGTGGCTCGAGCGTTTGGGCGAGAGGCTGACTTTGAAGCAAATGCGAACCACTTGCAATCTGACAATTGGAAAGACCGGATGGCTTTCTTAGACGAATTGGACATTCAAGACGAGAATATGATGTATTTCCGCCGTGCACTCGAAGATTCCGTGATGGCGATTCGCCGACAAGCTGTCGTCATGATCGGGATGTTTGAAGAACGTCGTGAGGAATATGTCACATATATTGAACAAGCACTCGTAGATGCATCTCCGATCGTGCGACGTACGGCCGGGGATACGGTCTCAGATTGGGCGTTACCTCAATCTCAACCTTCGATGATTGAAGCGCTGAAAGACAAGAATAAACTCGTTCGTTGGCGTGCGGCTCGTTTCTTGTTTGATTGTGGAGACGAACGCGCTGTTCCGGCTTTGACGGTTGCTGAACAAGACCGCGAATTTGAAGTTTCGTTGCAGGCACGACTCGCGAAAGAACGCATCACAAGCGGAGAAACGGCTCTCGGTACAGTGTGGCAACAAATTTCAAACCGTACGAAGTGATGTTTCGTTCGACATGAGATGAATCAATTTCATTTACATTTTCAGGAAAAGAGAGGGGTCCGCAAGGCGGATTCCCTCTCTTTTTCGATATCTTATATGCACAATTCACCATTTGACTAACATTTGATGTAAGCGTTTCGACAATAGGTAAAATGTCACTGTTCCCCTGTCGAACGATAGGACCTACATCTTGGTTTCAGATTGGTACACTAGGTTTATCACAGATGAACAAAGGAGCCATACTTATGATGTTGTTTGCAGAAACGCCTGAACTTGTAGCTTATAAAGAAGTGGTAGGAGAGACGATGGTCGTCACGTTCGAATCGATGCATAGTGAGACGTTCTCCATTTCGGCTCAAGTCCGGTCTGATCTCGATATCGCTGATTCGTTGTTCATGACCGGTTGGCAACAGTACATGGAACAAGCTAAAGTTTCGTAAAAAAGGTAAATAATATAAGGAAAATCATTACAAACGTCTGCACTTTGTATACACTAGTGCTATAGACGTTTTTTATTTTGTTGAGGAGAGTGGGATCCATGAAAAAAACTTGGTTACTCGCCGTCGTGACGGCAATCATACTAGTCGTAGCAGGATGTGGAAAAGAAGAGGCGAAACCGAGTCAAGTGAATAGCGATTCGTCTGAACCACCAGCTCCATTAACACTTGACACGGAAATGGCATATGACGCGTCAGCTAATACATTATCAGCAACTGTCAAGATGACGAATCCGAATGAAGAGGCGGCGAAGGTGACGTTCAACTCATCACAACGTTTCCAATTGATCATCAAACAAGGTGACGAAACCGTGTTTGACTATGGTAGCGAATATATGTTCACGGAATCAATTATCGAAGAGACGTGGGAAGCAGACTCGCAAAAAGTATTCGATGAAGTCTTCCCGTTAGAATTGGCAGCCGGTGAATACTCAGTCGAAGTGATCGGGCTCGGCCAAGTCGATGGGGCACCGGAGATCGCCGTGACGGATGAGACGTCTTTCACTGTTGAACGAGTAGCAGAAGAGCCAGAAGAGGACACAACAGAAACGCCAGAAGAAACACCTGCATCTGAACCGCAAACAGACGGTGCGTTCCGTGACGTAAAAATTGATTTGAATGATACGATGATTCAAGTCAGTGGCTTCACGGAAGAAGTAGAGTTTGAATGGTCTGTGTCAGACGGGCATAACTTGTATGCACAAGGTGCGGCAGAAGTAACAGGCGGAAGCTTCACATTTGGTGTGTTGCTCGATGAAGCACCAGCGGAAGGTCAAAAATTATTCCTCGAATTGACACCGATTGGTGGAGAAGTTACGTCATTCCAAATTCAATAATCATGAGACGGAAACGATTGTTTCCGTCTTTCTTTTGTATGTCGCTAGTTGACGGGGTTTGTGAATTATCAGACAATAAAACGAAATGAGAGAATTATGGGAGGGTCATTCATGCAACAACATATTATCGAATCAACACATGTCAAACCGACCATCGATCCGCAGGCGGAGATTCGTCAACGAATCGATTTCTTGAAAGCGTATGTGAAACGTGCCGGTGCGAAAGGACTTGTCCTTGGAATTTCAGGTGGACAAGACTCTAGTTTGGCAGGGAAACTGTGTCAGCTCGCCATGGAAGAACTACGAGCGGAAGATGCGGGGGACTACACGTTTTATGCGGTAAGATTACCGTATGGCGAACAACATGATGAAGATGATGCCCAACTCGCCCTCGAGTTCATCCGTCCGGACAAGTCACTCACCGTCAATATCAAACCTGCCGTCGACGCATCGGTAGAAGCGTTCCGACAAGCGACAGGTCTTGAGTTGAGTGACTTCCATAAAGGGAACACGAAAGCGCGTGAACGGATGAAGGCGCAATATGACATCGCGGCAACGTTTGGTGCACTTGTCGTCGGTACGGACCATGCAGCGGAATATGTGACGGGATTCTATACGAAACACGGAGACGGGGCGTGTGACCTCACACCGTTGACTGGTTTAAACAAACGTCAAGGGAAAGCGTTGCTTCACGAACTAGAGGCGCATGAACGAGTCATTTATAAAGTGCCGACAGCAGATCTCGAAGACGGTCGTCCTGGCCTGCCTGACGAAGTGGCGCTCGGCATGACATATGACCAATTAGATGATTATTTAGAAGGTAAATCCATCGACCCGGTGATTGCGGAGCGGATTGAGACGATTTTCAAACGTTCACGTCATAAGCATCACATGCCTGCTTCTCTATACGACGAGTGGTGGCAATAAGGAAAGGAGGAGCTGTCTTGATGACGGCTTCTCCTTTGTATGTCTTACGCTTTTTTGAACGGGACAAATTGAATGATGAGAATACATGTAAAGGCGATAAAACTGAGAAGTGGGATGGTAACAAAACCAAAGTAATTCACCCAGCGAATGAGACAGTCGTTCGTGCAGAAGGCTTCTCCGTTCGGAATACGTTCTAGGATGACGTGATAAAGACTGATACACCAGCCGGCGCCGGCCATGATTCCGACGAACAATCGATTCACATCGCGGGCGGTCAGCATGATCGTCAAGTAGTAGATGGCGAGTGGATACATAAAAATACGTTGGAACCAACACAGTTTACATGGTAAAAAGAGCATGACTTCAGAGAAGTAAAGGCTGCCAAGCGTCGCGACGGTCGCAACGATAAAGGCGAAATGATGACGTTGCATCAGATTTCCTCCTAACAATCAAATTGATGAATAAACATGATATGATACATTGAAACAAATACTTATTCAGTATACAATCTTTCAAACGATAGAGAAACAGGTGACGTCATGCAAGTATCGGAAGTAGAAGTGTTGATTATCCTTGCAGAAGAATTGAACATGCGCAAAGCGGCGGAGCGGTTATTCGTCTCCCAACCGGCGCTCAGTCAACGGCTCGTGACGATTGAACATCAATGGGGAAAAAAAATCTTTGTCCGTTCGACACGTGGTCTTGCCTTGACGCCAGACGGGGAGAAGATCATCGAGTTCGCCAAGAAAATGTACAGTGAAGAACAAGAGTTACGAAGCGAGCTGACGGCAAATCCGGGAGAAGTATATGGAACGTTAAAGATTGCTGTCGCTTCCATCATGGGTCAGTATTGGCTCCCGAAAGTGTTAAAGACGTTCGTGGAGCGATATCCGTCTGTCCGTGTCAAGTTAGTCACCGGATGGTCGAGTGAAATGATGCGTTACATGCTTGAGGAGAATTTTCATATCGGCATCATTCGAGGGAATCCGGATTGGCGCGGGGAGCGCATGAAGCTGTTCTCTGACTCCTTACACTTGGTCGATTTAAAAATGACAGACCTCTCCCAACTAAAAAATAACGAACGCTCATTTATTCAGTTTAAGAGCGATTCGACATATTACCAGGAAATATTAGAATGGTGGCAGGAACGATTTTCGAGCCCGCCGCTCACCACACTCGTCGTCGATCAGATTGAAACGTGTAAACAGATGGCGTTACATGGAATAGGCTTCGCCATTTTACCGGAGTCGACCATTAAAGATGTCAATGAAATGAACAAGATTCCGTTGACGTCCTCGAGTGGTGTCCCGCTTGTTCGGGACACGTGGATGCTGTCGACAGAATCGATGTTGGAATTGGCACAAGTACAAGCATTTTGGAACATTGTTGAAGAAGTTACGAAGGAGACTGAATCATGAATTGGGCAATCGAAGCAAGAAGACAACTGCATTTAATCCCGGAAGCTGGATATGAAGAATTCAAAACACAGGCGACTCTCGAACAACTGATCCGTTCGCTCGATTCTCCACGTGTTCATATCACGCACTGGCGAACGGGTCTTTTCGTACGTGTGGATGGTCTCGTCGGGGAGAAGACGATTGGGTATCGAGCCGACATGGATGGGTTGCCGATTACCGAGGAGACTGGGTTGGAGTTTGCATCGATTCATGAAGGTATGATGCATGCGTGCGGTCATGATGTTCATATGTCCATCGCACTCGGATTGATTAAACGGGCGGTCGAAGTCCCGTTCAACCACCATCTTGTCGTCTTCTTCCAACCAGCTGAAGAAGGGCCAGGCGGGGCGGAGCCGATGGCGAAATCCGAATTATTCTATCACTTCCGTCCGGACGCGCTATTTGGATTACATGTCGCGCCTGAATATCCGGTCGGGATGGTAGCTTCTAGACCAGGTGTATTATTCGCAAGCGCACGTGAACTCCATATTACGATTCATGGAAAGGGAGGGCACGGCGCATTCCCTCACGCAGGAATTGATGCCGTTATCGTCCAAGCCGCCCTCATCATGCAACTGCAAACCATCGTGTCACGGAACATTGATCCGATGGGAAGTGCGGTCGTCAGCATCGGGAAAGTCGCAGCGGGAACAAAAGAGAACATCATCGCTGATACAGCCAAGTTAGATGGGACAGTACGCGCGTTATCAGACAAGGAGATGGTTGTACTTGAAAGCCGGATTCGTCAAATCATCGCCGGTGTTGAAATGACGTACAACGTTCAAATCGACCTTGAATTCGGCAATCGCTATCACGAAGTCGTCAACGATGAGCGCTATCTTTATCAGTTCGAAGAAGCGGTCGAAGAGGTAGGATATTCGTATAAGACATGTGTTCCCGCCATGACAGGGGAAGACTTCGGATATATGCTGAAACAAGTTCCTGGATTCATGGTTTGGCTAGGTGTGAACGATATGGGGTCAGGTCTCCATCAATCGACGCTCAATCCAGACGAACGAGCGATTGAAGTAGCCATCGAATTGTTTGACCACTATTTCCGAACGGTCATGATTCAATAACACGAAGCGGTCTTTGTTGAGACCGCTTTTAGTGTGCCCAAAAAAGAGTGAAGTGTGAGCAAAGAGGGAATCAAATATGAATGTAAAGCGACAATTCTGTGGCGATTGCTCAAATGTGAACATTTTGCAAACTCGAGCATTGAGACATTACAGCGCAATATAAAATCATTATGATGGAAGTATCGAAGGGTATTCATCTGTGATTGTCGTTTCATACATGGGTTCGAAGCGATAGAGAGAGATAGGAGGTAATCAATAGATGTTTCAAGATCCTGTCCTGATGAGCCGAGCATTAACGGCACTCACTTTAGGTTTTCATGTGATTTTTGCCACACTCGGCGTCGGGGTTCCACTTTTAATCTTATTGGCAGAATTTTTAGGAATTCGTAAAAAAGACCCGAAATATACCCTCATGGCTCGCCGGTGGTCACGCGGTTATGTCGTGACTGTAGCAGTTGGGGTTGTAACGGGTACAGCAATCGGTCTTCAGCTTTCGCTATTATGGCCGAACTTGATGCGCGTTGCGGGTCAAACGATTGCACTTCCACTATTCATGGAGACGTTCGCTTTCTTCTTTGAAGCGATTTTCCTCGGAATTTACTTGTACACGTGGGATCGGTTTAAAAATCCGTGGCATCATATGCTTCTCGGGATTCCAGTCGCAGTCGGTGCATTGTTCTCAGGGTTCTTTATTACAACGGTAAACAGCTTTATGAACCAACCGGTAGGATTTGATATCGTTGACGGTCGTTTGGCAAACGTCAGTCCGCTTGAGGCGATGTTCAGTCCAGCTATGCCGACGAAGATGGCACACGTATTGACGTCTGCGATTCTAACGTCTGCGTTCATCCTAGCGGCGATTGCAGCTGTACAGTTGTTACGTCAACGTCGTAATCAACTCGACAAGATGTCAATCGAATATCACAAAAAAGGTCTTCGCTTGACGATGACAGTCGCTTTGATTTTTGCGATTGCGACAGCACTTGTCGGAGACTTCTCAGGTAAGTATTTGGCACAATATCAGCCGGATAAATTAGCAGCAGCGGAATGGCACTTTGAAACCTCCTCCGAGGCTGAGTTGATTCTTGGTGGTTGGTTAGAAGATGACGGTGAAGGCGGATATGAAGTCCGAGGCGCCTTGAAGATTCCTTACGCGCTTTCTATTCTTGCCGGTGGTGTTCCGAATTATGAAGTGACAGGTCTCAATGAATTTGCGAAAGAGGACCAGCCACCGCTCTTTGTTCACTACTTGTTTGATGCGATGGTCGGAATCGGGATGCTTCTAGCGCTCATTTCTTTCCTATTCGTATTAGGGCGTTATATTAAACGTTTGAACCAGTTCAGTAAACCGATGCTCTTTGCGATCGCAGCCGGTGGACCGCTTGCGATGGCAGCGATTGAATTCGGTTGGTTCTTCGCTGAATTTGGTCGTCAACCGTGGGCACTTTATGAGTTGATGCGTACGAGTGAAGCAGCTACGACGTCGGCAAATGTCGGTTGGATGCTTGTCGCTTTCGCGATCCTCTATGCGGTACTCGGGACAGTCACGGTGGTCGTTCTATCACGTCTGTTCAAAGAGAACCCAGTAGGGAAAGAACTAAATCAATCCGAACATCGCGGTGAAGCGATGTTTGCGGATGAAGTGTGATCGGAGGGTATGACATGCAAATTCAAGAGTTAGGGATTGCCGTCTTATGGACGTTTCTATACGGCTATCTCATCGTCGCATCGATTGACTTCGGTGCTGGCTTCTTCGCATTCTATAGCCGTTATACAAAACGGGATCACTTGGTGAACCGTCTCGTTAAACGGTATTTGTCACCGACGTGGGAAGTGACGAACGTGTTTTTCGTCTTCTTCTTCGTCGGGATTGTCGGATTCTTTCCGGATACAGCTTATTACTATGGAACGGCGTTACTCGTTCCGGCATCCGTCGTGTTGATTTTACTCGCGATTCGCGGTAGCTTTTACGCATTCGCGAACTATGGGTCGAAAGAAAGCACGCTGTATATGTTCCTATACGGAGCCACAGGATTACTCATCCCAGCTTCGATGTCGACCGTATTGACGGTCAGTCAAGGTGGATTCATCACCGAGACGGAAAACGGCGTCTTCTTTGACGGCGCGAAGTTGTTCACCAATTTTTATTCATGGACAGTCGTCATCTTGGCGATTGTTTCAGTCCTCTATATTAGCGCGATGTTCCTCTTGTTCTATGCGGACAAGGCACGCGATCAAAATGCCGTCGAACTCGTCAGAAAATGGGCGCTATTCTGGAGCGTTCCGACGATTATCGCTTCTGGGCTCGTCTTCTTCGGTTTGAAGTCGCAAGCTGCTTGGCACTACGAGAGCATCTTAGGAGGAAACTGGTGGTGGTTCGCAATGAGCTTCCTCTTCTTCGTGATTGCCGTCTCATTCGTTTATATGAAGCGAAATTACGGGATTGCTTTCTTGATGGTCATGGGACAATTCTTCATGGCATGGTTCGGCTACGGATATTCACACTTACCGTATATCTTGTATCCGTATATCGATATCAATGGAAGTGTCGTCAACGAGTCGATGGCGGTGGCACTCGTCATCGTATTCATCTTAGGGTTGCTCCTTCTCGTTCCGGCGCTCTACTTGTTGCTCCGTTTGTTCCTGTTTGACAACGATTATGTACGTGGGAAACGTTCGAGCGGAAAAGCGTGATTGAAAAGATGGGATTTCCTTCATACGGAGGAGATCCCATCTTGTTTTTTTATATAGAGTTTTCAAGTGGAATCAGTTACACTGAACGAAGAATCAAGAAGAGAACATGTGTAGGAAAGGGATGTAATATCATGACAGGTGAATTTGCAGTCATTGGATTAGGGCGGTTTGGTGGGTCAATCGTCCGTGAGTTGTCTTCAAACGGATATGACGTCCTCGCCATCGATTCAGATGAAGAACGCGTCAATGAGTTCATGGGTTTGGCCACTCATGCCGTGATCGCGGATACGACAGATGAAAACGTGTTGAAGAGTTTGGGGATTCGTAACTTTGAACACGTCATCGTTGCCATCGGTGAAAACATTCAAGCTTCGATTTTAACGACGTTGATCTTAAAAGAACTTGGCGTCCAAATCATCACTGTCAAAGCGACAAACGATTACCATGAAAAAGTTCTCCGTCGCATCGGTGCAGATAATATCGTCCACCCAGAACGTGACATGGGTGTTCGAATCGCAAACGGTTTGATGAGCCAGAGCATTTTAGATTATCTTGAATTATCAAATGAACATTCGATTGTTGAAATTAAAGCGTCAGATAAGTTATCGAACAAATCGCTCATCGATTTGGACTTCCGTGCGAAGTATGGGGTCAACATTGTCGCCATTCGTCGTGATGATGATGTCATCATTTCGCCGCAGGCGGATGAGATGATCTTATCAGAAGATATTTTGATTATCATCGGAAAAGATACCGATTTAGACAGACTTGAACGGACGTTACGTTCGAAATAAAAAAAGACCTCTTGAGCGATACCGTGATCGTTGAATCGATTGATCCAACTCGGCGGTTTGACGCAAGAGGTCTCTTTTTTAACTAAATCAGGCGAGAATTCTCCCTCCTCTAAGCGTCTCGGGGTGTATCCTGGCGTAGGTGGGGGATGAATCGCCCGGTCCAAAACTCTTTTTCCCTGTGACAGATGTGACGAACAGAAGTTCGTGATTCCGTCAGATTCTCCCTCCCCTTCCGCGGGTATCGGATGAGGAGGACACATCACGATCTTCTGGAGGGAGAAGGGACGGACATGCTGAAAGGTTACACATACAGGCTCCACCCGACGCCGGCACAGGCCGAGTTCCTCATCAAGACGATCGGCTGCGCCCGATTCATCTACAACAAGCTGCTCGAGGACCGCATCGCCATCCGCGATGAGGCGAAAGCGGGGATCGTGACGAGACGGAAACCGGCGACACCCGCATCCTACAAGCCCCTGTTCCCGTTCCTCGCCGAGGCGGACAGTCTCGCGAAGTTCTTCGCCGGGACGGGCGGCTTCCCGGCCTTCAAATCGAGACGACGGTCGCGTGCCTCCTACACGACGAACAACCAGCAC
>NZ_JACSKN010000020.1:0-373 GCF_018617655.1 Exiguobacterium sp. s183 | reverse complement strand
AACAAGGTAGCCGTATCGGAAGGTGCGGCTGGATCACCTCCTTTCTAAGGAAAATGCCCATGTGGCATTGCCCATCGTTCAGTTTTGAGAGACCAAAACCTCTCTATGAGGGCCTATAGCTCAGCCGGTTAGAGCGCACGCCTGATAAGCGTGAGGTCGGTGGTTCGAGTCCACTTAGGCCCACCATTTTTATGAACAATTCCAATACGGGGCCTTAGCTCAGCTGGGAGAGCGCCTGCCTTGCACGCAGGAGGTCAGCGGTTCGATCCCGCTAGGCTCCACTTTTGTTCCTTGAAAACTGAAGATTCATCAAGACATCAAAAACCAATTTCACATATGGTCCGTGAGGACCGTGTGTCTTAGACGCTAGATC
>NZ_JACSKN010000019.1:0-377 GCF_018617655.1 Exiguobacterium sp. s183 | reverse complement strand
TTCTGGTAATGCTGGATGATGTTGCGGATGACGGCCGGCTGCTCGTCCATCTCCTTCAACATGTAGTGCGCGTACGTGCCCTTCTCGATGTCTGACGCATCGATTTCGGCCGTGTACGGTGCACGTTCGAGCACTTCGCCGTCGAGCGTCTTGATCGTCGCCGATTCACGCGTGAGGATGACGATCTCGCCGTCGTGGAGCTCGAGGTACTGGTCCGTCACCTGGAGCATCGCCATCGCGTCCGATGCGACGACGTTGAACGTGCCGTCACCGAGTCCGACGAGGAGCGGTGACTTGTTCTTCCCGATATAGAGGCGCTCTTTGTCCTCTGAGTCGATCATCGCGATCGCGTATGAACCGTGGAGGTCCGAGAGCGT
>NZ_JACSKN010000018.1:0-461 GCF_018617655.1 Exiguobacterium sp. s183 | reverse complement strand
AACAAGGTAGCCGTATCGGAAGGTGCGGCTGGATCACCTCCTTTCTAAGGAAAATGCCCATGTGGCATTGCCCATCGTTCAGTTTTGAGGGTTCGTCCCTCGATTGTTCCTTGAAAACTGAAGATTCATCAAGACATCAAAAACCAATTTCACATATGGTCCGCGAGGACCGTGTGTCTTAGACGCTAGATCAAGGTAGAAAGGGCGTACGGTGGATGCCTTGGCACTAGGAGCCGATGAAGGACGCGACGAACAGCGAAATGCTCTGGGGAGTGGTAAGTACACATCGATCCAGAGATCTCCGAATGGGGGAACCCACCGCCGGGAGACTGGCGGGACACCCACGTGAATACATAGCGTGGCGTGAGGCACACCCGGGGAACTGAAACATCTAAGTACCCGGAGGAAGAGAAAGAAAATTCGATTCCCTGAGTAGCGGCGAGCGAAACGGGAACAGCCCA
>NZ_JACSKN010000017.1:0-680 GCF_018617655.1 Exiguobacterium sp. s183 | reverse complement strand
GTCGGGTTCGTGCGGTTCACACAACATCGCCCGTTCGAGGGCGTCATCCGGTCGGCGACGGTCTCGATGACCAAGACGGGCAAGTTCTTCATCTCCATCCTCGTCAAACAGGACGATGAACCATGGATTCCAGCCGAGAACAAGGTCGGGATCGATCTCGGCCTAAAACATTTCGCCATCATGACGAACGATGCGATGGTCTCGGAGAAGATTGACAACCCTCGCTTTCTCCGACAATCCGAAGCGAAGGTCAAGAAGGCGCAACGCGCGCTGTCACGCAAGAAGATCGGGAGCAAGAATCGTGAGAAGGCCAGGTTGATCCTCGCCAAGAAACACGAAAAGATTGCGAATCAACGTAAGGACTTCCTCCACAAACTGTCGAGACGGATCGTTGACGAGAATCAAGTCATCGTCGTGGAGACATTGAAATCGAGCAACATAATGAAGAACCGACGCTTAGCCAAATCGGTTGGCGATGTCAGTTGGTACGAGTTCGTCCGTCAACTCGAGTACAAATCAAACTTCTACGGACGAACGCTCATCAAGGCAGGCCCTTGGTACGCATCCACTCAGATCTGCTCCACTTGCGGCGTAAAGGGCGAGAAGAAGGCGATGGATGTCCGTGAATGGACATGTGTCTGTGGCGCGCATCATGACCGTGACATCAACGCGAGCATCAA
>NZ_JACSKN010000016.1:0-769 GCF_018617655.1 Exiguobacterium sp. s183 | reverse complement strand
ATAGCTCTTAAATTGACGAAGCTTGCGCTTCATTCAAAAATTGTAAAACTTATTTTTGCCTCATCGTTCAGTTTTCAAAGTTCGTCTGTAAAAAAATAAAAATGGTGGAGCCTAGCGGGATCGAACCGCTGACCTCCTGCGTGCAAGGCAGGCGCTCTCCCAGCTGAGCTAAGGCCCCATATAAAAGTGATGATGGTCGGGAAGACAGGATTCGAACCTGCGACCCCTTGGTCCCAAACCAAGTGCTCTACCAAGCTGAGCTACTTCCCGTAAAAATGGTGCACCCTGAGAGATTCGAACTCCCGGCCTTTAGATTCGTAGTCTAACGCTCTATCCAGCTGAGCTAAGGGTGCGAGACGAATAATCATCATGGGAAAATATTAATGGTACCGAGGGCCGGACTTGAACCGGCACGAGGAAACCCTCGCAGGATTTTAAGTCCTGTGCGTCTACCAATTCCGCCACCCCGGCAAGGTATAATTTCTAGCGGTAGACTTTTTAAAAAGATCAAATGGTGCCGGCGAAAGGATTCGAACCCTCGACCCTCTGATTACAAGTCAGATGCTCTACCAACTGAGCTACACCGGCAGGTGTAAATGGTGGAGGATGACGGGATCGAACCGCCGACCCCCTGCTTGTAAGGCAGGTGCTCTCCCAGCTGAGCTAATCCTCCAATATGTAGCCTGGCAACGTCCTATCCTCACAGGGGGAGATCCCCCAACTACTTTCGGCGCTGAGACGCTTAACTTCCGTGTTCGGCATGGGAACG
>NZ_JACSKN010000015.1:0-1162 GCF_018617655.1 Exiguobacterium sp. s183 | reverse complement strand
CCGTTCCCATGCCGAACACGGAAGTTAAGCGTCTCAGCGCCGAAAGTAGTTGGGGGATCTCCCCCTGTGAGGATAGGACGTTGCCAGGCTTTATTTTTTTTAAAAAGTTATTGACTTTACATAAAATGACCTTTAAAATAGGTAAAGTCGATATGACTTAAAACGGTCCCGTGGTGTAGGGGTTAACATGTCTGCCTGTCACGCAGAAGATCGCGGGTTCGAATCCCGTCGGGACCGCCATTTTTAATTTAATATTTATGGCTTTGTAGCTCAGTTGGTAGAGCAAAGGACTGAAAATCCTTGTGTCGGCGGTTCGATTCCGTCCAAAGCCACCATATAACGCGCCGGTGTAGCTCAGTTGGTAGAGCATCTGACTTGTAATCAGAGGGTCGAGGGTTCGAATCCTTTCGCCGGCACCATTTTTTCATGGCGGTTGTGGCGAAGTGGTTAACGCACCGGATTGTGATTCCGGCATTCGAGGGTTCAATTCCCTTCAGCCGCCCCATTAAAATTTAATGAGCCATTAGCTCAGTTGGTAGAGCATCTGACTTTTAATCAGAGGGTCGCAGGTTCGAGCCCTGCATGGCTCACCATTTCTCATTAATTTTTATTACTAAATACGTAATTTCACATGCGGGTGTGGCGGAATTGGTAGACGCGCTAGACTTAGGATCTAGTGTCTTTGACGTGGGGGTTCGAGTCCCTTCACCCGCATCTCTAAAATACTTATGCGGAAGTAGTTCAGTGGTAGAATACGACCTTGCCAAGGTCGGGGTCGCGGGTTCGAATCCCGTCTTCCGCTCCATCTTAATACGCGGTCGTGGCGGAATCGGTAGACGCGCTAGGTTGAGGGCCTAGTGGTGGTTAACACCGTGGAGGTTCAAGTCCTCTCGACCGCACCATATGCACCCTTAGCTCAGCTGGATAGAGCGTTAGACTACGAATCTAAAGGCCGGGAGTTCGAATCTCTCAGGGTGCACCATTATTACGGGAAGTAGCTCAGCTTGGTAGAGCACTTGGTTTGGGACCAAGGGGTCGCAGGTTCGAATCCTGTCTTCCCGACCATTTAATTTTTGGTCTTTGAAAACTGAACGATGAGGCAAAAATAAGTTTTACAATTTTTGAATGAAGCGCAAGCTTCGTCAATTTAAGAGCTATATCA
>NZ_JACSKN010000014.1:1618-4351 GCF_018617655.1 Exiguobacterium sp. s183 | reverse complement strand
TAGACTAGATCAAAGCCTCGACCGATTAGTATCATTCAGCTCCACGTGTCACCACGCTTCCACCCATGACCTATCTACCTCATCGTCTCTGAGGGGTCTTTCTTGATTGCTCAAAGGGAAATCTCATCTCGGAGGGGGCTTCATGCTTAGATGCTTTCAGCACTTATCCCGTCCGCACGTAGCTACCCAGCGATGCTCCTGGCGGAACAACTGGTACACCAGCGGTGCGTCCATCCCGGTCCTCTCGTACTAAGGACAGCTCTCCTCAAATTTCCTGCGCCCACGACGGATAGGGACCGAACTGTCTCACGACGTTCTGAACCCAGCTCGCGTACCGCTTTAATGGGCGAACAGCCCAACCCTTGGGACCTACTCCAGCCCCAGGATGCGATGAGCCGACATCGAGGTGCCAAACCTCCCCGTCGATGTGGACTCTTGGGGGAGATCAGCCTGTTATCCCCAGGGTAGCTTTTATCCGTTGAGCGATGGCCCTTCCATGCGGAACCACCGGATCACTAAGCCCGACTTTCGTCCCTGCTCGACTTGTAGGTCTCGCAGTCAAGCTCCCTTCTGCCTTTGCACTCTTCGAATGATTTCCAACCATTCTGAGGGAACCTTTGGGCGCCTCCGTTACTGTTTAGGAGGCGACCGCCCCAGTCAAACTACCCGCCTGACACGGTCCTCCAGCCGGATCACGGCTGCGAGTTAGAGACTCTATACGCAAAGGGTGGTATCCCAAGGGTGTCTCCACCGAAGCTGGCGCTCCGGCTTCACAAACTCCCACCTATCCTGTACATCGCGTACAAAGCCTCAATATCAGGCTGTAGTAAAGCTCCATGGGGTCTTTCCGTCCTGTCGCGGGTAACCTGCATCTTCACAGGTACTATGATTTCACCGGGTCTCTCGTTGAGACAGTGCCCAAATCGTTACGCCTTTCGTGCGGGTCGGAACTTACCCGACAAGGAATTTCGCTACCTTAGGACCGTTATAGTTACGGCCGCCGTTTACTGGGGCTTCGGTTCAGTGCTTCTCTTGCGATGACACATCCCCTTAACCTTCCAGCACCGGGCAGGCGTCAGCCCCTATACTTCATCTTGCGATTTAGCAGAGACCTGTGTTTTTGCTAAACAGTCGTTTGGGCCTATTCACTGCGGCTTATGTTGCCATAAGCGTCCCTTCTCCCGAAGTTACGGGACCATTTTGCCGAGTTCCTTAACGAGAGTTATCCCGCGCGTCTTAGAATTCTCATCTCGCCTACCTGTGTCGGTTTGCGGTACTGGCGCCGACCTCCTCACTAGAGGCTTTTCTTGGCAGCGTGAAATCCGGTGCTTCGCCCTACGGGCTCCACGTCACAGCTCAACCTTGTGCCGGGCGGATTTGCCAACCCGACGGCCTCGCTGCTTGTCCGTGCACTTCCAGTCGCACGGTCACCTTATCCTTCTGCGTCCCCCCATCGTTCAAACGGTGGTACGGCGGTACAGGAATATCGACCTGTTGTCCATCGCCTACGCCTTTCGGCCTCGGCTTAGGTCCAGACTAACCCTGAGCGGACGAGCCTTCCTCAGGAAACCTTAGGCTTTCGACGGAGGGGATTCTCACCCCTCTTTTCGCTACTCACACCGGCATTCTCACTTCCAAGCGCTCCACGGCTCCTCACGATACCGCTTCACTGCTGCTTGGAACGCTCTCCTACCATCCCTTACGGGATCCATAGCTTCGGTGGTATGTTTAGCCCCGTTACATTTTCGGCGCGGCGCCACTCGACTAGTGAGCTATTACGCACTCTTTGAATGGTGGCTGCTTCTAAGCCAACATCCTAGTTGTCTGTGCAGCGCCACATCCTTTTCCACTTAACATACACTTGGGGACCTTAGCTGATGGTCTGGGCTGTTTCCCTCTCGACTACGGATCTTATCACTCGCAGTCTGACTCCCGAGTACAAGTTGCTGGCATTCGGAGTTTGACTGAATTCGGTAACCCTGTGGGGGCCCCTAGTCCAATCAGTGCTCTACCTCCAGAACTCTTCACCTCGAGGCTAGCCCTAAAGCTATTTCGGAGAGAACCAGCTATCTCCAGGTTCGATTGGCATTTCACCGCTACCCACACCTCATCCCCGCACTTTTCAACGTGCGTGGGTTCGGACCTCCAGTCAGTGTTACCTGACCTTCATCCTGGACATGGGTAGATCACCTGGTTTCGGGTCTACGACGACGGACTGATGCGCCCTGTTCAGACTCGCTTTCGCTGCGGCTCCGCCTCATCGGCTTAACCTCGCCCGCCATCGTAACTCGCCGGTTCATTCTACAAAAGGCACGCCATCACCCGTGAACGGGCTCTGACTACTTGTAGGCATACGGTTTCAGGATCTGTTTCACTCCCCTTCCGGGGTGCTTTTCACCTTTCCCTCACGGTACTGGTTCACTATCGGTCACTAGGAAGTATTTAGCCTTGGGAGATGGTCCTCCCGGATTCCGACGGGGTTTCACGTGTCCCGCCGTACTCAGGATCCACTCTGGAGGGGATGGGGTTTCGGCTACAGGGCCGTCACCTTCTCTGGCCGACCTTTCCAGGTCGTTCACCTACCCTATCCCTTTGTAACTCCGTGTAGAGTGTCCTACAACCCCAGGAAGCATGCTTCCTGGTTTGGGCTGTTCCCGTTTCGCTCGCCGCTACTCAGGGAATCGAATTTTCTTTCTCTTCCTCCGGGTACTTAGATGTTTCAGTTCCCCGGGT
>NZ_JACSKN010000013.1:0-7684 GCF_018617655.1 Exiguobacterium sp. s183 | reverse complement strand
CCAGGCAAGATCGTTCCGCAATAGCTCAGTGGTAGAGCAACCGGCTGTTAACCGGTAGGTCGTAGGTTCAAATCCTACTTGCGGAGCCAATTTAGGCCCGTTGGTCAAGCGGTTAAGACACCGCCCTTTCACGGCGGTAACACGGGTTCGAATCCCGTACGGGTCACCATATGGAGGATTAGCTCAGCTGGGAGAGCACCTGCCTTACAAGCAGGGGGTCGGCGGTTCGATCCCGTCATCCTCCACCATTTTTATGTATTACATCAAACCTATATATATGCCGGTGTAGCTCAGTTGGTAGAGCATCTGACTTGTAATCAGAGGGTCGAGGGTTCGAATCCTTTCGCCGGCACTCCTCGGGGGGGTAGCGAAGTGGCTAAACGCGGCGGACTGTAAATCCGCTCCTTCGGGTTCGGCGGTTCGAATCCGCCCCCCCCCACCAGGTTTGAGCCATTAGCTCAGTTGGTAGAGCATCTGACTTTTAATCAGAGGGTCGCAGGTTCGAGCCCTGCATGGCTCACCATTTTTTGCGGAAGTAGTTCAGTGGTAGAATACGACCTTGCCAAGGTCGGGGTCGCGGGTTCGAATCCCGTCTTCCGCTCCATATTCTTATCCCTGTTTCGGGGCCTTAGCTCAGCTGGGAGAGCGCCTGCCTTGCACGCAGGAGGTCAGCGGTTCGATCCCGCTAGGCTCCACCATATGTTTGTTTCTTAAGTTAGTGATGACTTAAGTTTTTTTTTGCCTAAAACCATGAACCATTCAAATGAGAGTACAGAGAAAGGCAGCCTGCCACCATTCAGGTTGCCTTTTTGTATGTTTATTCATTGTATTGCCGAGTTGAACCAAACGAATGATAGCGTTTACAATTTAGTTATCAAGCGTTCAAAGGGGGAATGGCAATGCAATGGTCATATATTCATGTACCGCTGCGATACGGTCAAGGGAAACTCGGGGTTGACCAAGGACCAGCAAAATTAAACGAATTAGGGATGGAGGCACTCCTGCCATCGGAAACGGTCAAACATACGATTCGCGTATTACCGGAATCTGAAATTCGTGAAAATGAGGAACACTTGAAGCGAGTCGATGGTGTCCTACACACAGTCACTGAATTGGCGGAAGTTGTGCATCGCGAGATTACAGCGAATCGATTCCCATTGATCGTTGGGGGCGATCATAGTATGGCAATCGGTACACTCGCTGGGTTGGCTCAAACAGGACCATACGGTGTCATCTGGGTAGACGCTCATGCTGACTTGAATACTGGAGAAACGTCACCATCCGGTAACATTCATGGAATGCCACTTGCGGCTGCAATGGGCATGGGTGATGTTCGTTTGACAGAGGTGGGCGGACGTGAGCCGAAGTTATCACCGGAGCATTTAGTATACATCGCACTTCGTGATATCGATGAAGGGGAAATGAACGAGATTAATCGACTTGGCATCAAAGTTATTACTGTAGAAGAAGTGCGAACGCGTGGTGTCGATGTCATCGTGCAAGAAGCATTGAATTATCTACGTGAACGCGTCAATCGTTTCTATATCAGCTTTGATATGGATAGTTTAGATGCATCACTAGTACCTGGCACTGGGACACCAGTTGATGGCGGTCTGACAGAAGTCGAGGCCAAAGCGATTTTAACAGAAGCTATGAAAGCAGATGATTTAATTGCTGTCGAACTCGTTGAATTGAATCCAGTGTTAGACCGAGAAGATATGACGGCAAATTTAGCGTATCGTCTGTGTGAAACGATCATAAAATCAAAAGAAAACCTGTTATTGGAAGGCGAGACAGTCTGATTTCCTTACAGTTTCCAAACCCGTTTGCTACAATGGGGGTGGAAACTTTTTTTATTTTAAATGAAACCATTTGAATCATGAGACGTATATAGAAATGACCGCATGTGTAGCGGAGAGGGGAAGTGGATTGATGGAACGGCTGACCACCCGTTTGGTAGATGAATTGAGGGCGGGGAATCACGATTCGTTTGCCGAACTGGTAGAACTATACAAGGATGGCGTCTTTGCAATCGCCTATAAAATTTTGTATGATCGTGGCGAAGCGGAAGACGCTGCCCAGGAAGCGTTCATTCGTGCGTATACACGAATCGATACGTATGACGCACAATATAAGTTCAAAACATGGCTCTATCGAATCACAACGAACGTTGCCATCGATCGATTGAGGAAACGGAAGCCAGAGTATTCGATGGATGCCGAAATTGCAGGTACAGACGGTTTGACCTATCAAGACCACTTAGCTGATGAAGCGCCCCAACCCGATGCCCAAGTGGTTCATCGCGAAATTCGAAGTGAGATGCATGAAGCGATCAAGCAACTCCCCGACAAATATCGTATTCCCTTACTACTAAAGTACGTGGATGATTTGTCATTAAAAGAAATCAGCGTGATGATCGACATGCCGGTCGCAACGGTTAAAACAAGGATCTTCCGGGGAAGAGAAATGTTAAAAACAATCTTTCAAAATAGGGAGGGGTTCAATTGACTCCTGAAGAAAAAGTACAACAATATTTGGAAGATGGCGTTTTGCCCGAAGAATCTGACGAATTGCGTCAATTGTTAGAAGACGATGAATTATACGAGTCGTATCTACAATATGAACGAATCGACGCAGAACTGAAAGCATTGCCTCGTCCAAAGTTATCAGCCGATTTTACTGCACGTGTGATGGCCGCTTTGCCTGAAGCACCTGTACAAAAAGCACCCGATACGGTCGTTCCGTTATCAAAACCAATCCGAAAAGAACGAAAACCGCACTCGAAACAAATCGCTTGGCTACAACGACACCCGGCTTTAATCGCGGCGGTCCTGTTCTTCAGTCTAATGTCTAGCGCGACACTTGGACTCTGGAACAGTGCATCTGAGACGATGACCTATACAAAAGTACCAGGGGTTGTCGTGTCAGAGAACGAAGTCATTGTGCCAGCCGGTGTAACGGTCGAGAAGGATATCACCGTTCAAGGTGGCGATTTACGAATCGAAGGAACGGTCAAAGGTGACGCGACCGCTGTGAATGGTCGTGCGTATTTAGCCAGTGCCGGTCAAGTGACAGGTGAGCTTGAACAGATTGACCAAATGTTCGAGTGGATTTGGTACTCGATGAAACAACTATTCTAAAGACGCATCTAGCGTCTTTTTTTCGTTTCAATCTGGTTTCGTTTTGAAGTGACGCAATGCGTCTAGACAGAATTGATGATATAATGGAACTTGCACGATTTAGCTAGGTAGTGAAGGAGGGGAGCATTTGCCGCTACTTGAACAAGTATCATTTTTCTCATTTTTAAATCTTTCAGAAAACGTACATTGGTACGATTATTTGAATGATGTTTTAGATATCGTCGTCGTCACGTACGTGATTTATAAGTTAATGATGATTGTACGTGGGACAAAAGCAGTTCAGTTAATCAAAGGGATCTCAATCATCCTGGTCAGTTGGTTCTTGAGCGGTTTCTTCGGATTGAAGACGCTCCAGTTCTTGCTAAATCAGGTGATTACGTATGGTCTTCTTGGGATTATCATCATTTTTCAACCTGAGTTGAGACGTGGTCTTGAACATCTCGGACGAACGAGCAATTTATTCGGACGTACGGGAACGAGTGACGAAGAGCAACAACGACAAATGATTGAAGCCATCGTCAGTTCTGCGCAGTATATGTCCAAACGGCGAATCGGTGCATTGATTGCCATCGAACGCGATACGGGACTCAATGAATATGTCGAGACAGGCATTCGGATGGACTCACATATTACGTCACAGTTGATTATTAACTTATTCATTCCAAACACGCCGCTTCATGATGGAGCGATGATTATTCAGGACGGGAAGATTGCAGCGGCAGCTTGTTATTTACCGCTCTCTGAAAGTCCACACATCGATAAAGCGCTCGGGACGCGTCACCGTGCAGCTATCGGCGTCAGTGAAGTGACAGACAGTGTCACCCTTACCGTCTCAGAAGAAACGGGAGCGGTCTCCCTTGCGATTGCAGGACGTCTGTATCGCGAATTGGATGAAGAGGCGCTACGCAACAAATTAATTCAAGAACTCGTCATCGAAGAAAAAGAGGCGACCCTCTCGTTCTTCGGTAAAAAAGGAGGGGATAAGTAAGTGATTGATCAGTGGTTACAACATAAATGGTTTCTCCGCTTCATCGCACTTGCTTTAGCCGTCCTTTTATACTTAATGGTCGCTGAGACCAGTTCTTCAAACAATGCGTCGAGTGCGCTGCCGATCGTCGGACAGAGTTCCATGACGCTCGATGTGCCGGTCGAAGTGTTTTTTGATGAGGTGCAATATGTTGCATATAATGTACCGGAAGAGATGGGCGTTGAGCTTCAAGGTCCATCCAGTAGTTTAACGATGACCAAATTGGTGAAAGATTATCAGGTATTCGTCGACTTGACGAACCTCGGGACGGGCTTTCACCGTGTTCCGGTCGAGGCACGAGGATTCGGTGGCGACGTCAACGTCAAGTTAGACCGAGAGACTGTCGAAATCTATATTGACCGGAAGCAAACGATTGAAGTGCCGGTATCTGTCAACTTATTAAACAAAGATCAGTTACCGGACGGGAAAGTAGCGGGCGATGTCGAAATCGAACCGTCTGCTGTGAAAGTCACAGGAGGCGCGAGTCGGATTCAAAACGTCAAAGAGATCACATTGAATGTAGACGTTGCGAATCAAAGTCAGACGTTTACCCGAGAAATTCCCCCGACTATTTTAGATGCGAATGGGAACCCATTAAACGTGTCGGTCGACCCGAATATCATCGATGTCACCGTACCGATTTATGATCAAAGTGCGATGATTCCAATCGAGGTCGTGACGAGCGGAGATGTGGCGGACGACTTCCGACTAGTCGATACGTTGTTAGGTGAGACGGAAGTCCGTGTCTTTGCTCCAAAAGAAGTGCTCGATGCACTCGAAACAATCGAAACGGAACCGATTGAGCTGGATGACTTAACGAAGTCTGAAAAGTTGAACGCTACCCTCCGCCTTCCAGAAGGTGCGACATCTCTCGGTAAAAAAGAAGTCGAAGTCCAGGTTTTGATTCGTCCGAACGACGAGTCGAAGGATGACACGGGTGAATTGACGGAACGGATTCGATTGACGGTTCCGGTCAATGTTCGTGGGTATGATCGAACGAATTATACGGTTCAAACGCAAGAAGTCGTCAGTGTGACATTGTCGGGAAAACGATCCCTTCTAGAGAACATCTCCTCGAACAGTGTCAATGTAACCTTAGATTTAACAGGTTTACCGAGTGGGACACACGCGGTAGATGTAGATTATGAAGTACCAAAAGGCGTGACTGTCATTTCGCCAAAAACAATCGATGTTCAATTGACAAGCGTCGATGAAGAAACAGAAACATCTTCTATTCAATAAAGATGTTCAATCATACAAAAGTGAGGATTTAATCTTATGGGTAAATATTTTGGAACAGATGGAGTTCGCGGTGTTGCGAACTCAGAGTTGACTGCGGAATTAGCATATCGTTTAGGTCGTGCGGGTGGCTACGTGCTCTCGAAACATTTGCCAGAAGGCGAACAGCCAAAAGTCTTGATTGGTCGTGACACACGAATCTCAGGACATATGTTAGAGGGTGCATTGATTGCGGGTCTTCTTTCAATCGGTGCAGAAGTCATGCGTCTCGGTGTCATCTCGACACCTGGGGTCGCTTACTTGACGAAGTCATTAGATGCGACAGCGGGAGTCATGATCTCGGCATCGCATAACCCCGTGGCAGACAACGGCATCAAATTCTTCGGTAGCGATGGTTTCAAATTAGATGACGCAACCGAGCAAGAAATCGAAGACATTTTGGACGCTGCAGAAGATACACTCCCACGTCCGACTGGAAAAGACCTCGGTTTCGTTTCAGATTATTATGAAGGTGCACAAAAGTATCTTCAAATGTTGAAACAGACTGTAGAAGAGGACTTTGATGGCCTTCACATCGCGCTTGATTGCGCACATGGTGCAACGAGTGGTCTTGCAGCTCGTCTCTTCGCGGACCTTGAGGCGAACGTGTCGACAATCGGAAACTCGCCAAACGGGTTGAACATCAACGAAGGTGTCGGCTCGACACACCCTGAGCACTTGGCTGAGTTCGTTCGTG
Source organism: Exiguobacterium sp. s183 (assembly GCF_018617655.1). Lineage (NCBI taxonomy): Bacteria > Bacillati > Bacillota > Bacilli > Caryophanales > Exiguobacterium > Exiguobacterium sp. s183. The sequence goes on along the minus strand of NZ_JACSKN010000013.1, from coordinate 1,542 downwards.
AAAAAGGAGCGGATATGGGTCTTGCCTTTGATGGTGATGGAGATCGTTTGATTGCGATTGATGAGAACGGTGATATCGTGGATGGGGACAAAATCATGTACATCTGCGGTAAATACTTGAGTGAAAAAGGTCGTTTGAAAGACAATACGATTGTCGCCACGGTCATGAGTAACCTTGGCTTCCATAAAGCTGTGGAAGAAGCGGGTATGACTGCGCTTCAAACAGCAGTTGGTGACCGTTATGTTGTGGAAGAAATGAAGAAACATCAATACACACTGGGTGGTGAACAGTCGGGTCACTTGATTTTCCTCGATCACTCGACAACGGGTGACGGGATGTTATCAGGCGTCCAATTGGCGGAAATCGTCAAGTCGACAGGCCGTAAACTTTCTGAGTTGGCAGCTGAGATGCCGGTTTATCCGCAAAAGCTCGTCAACATTCGTGTGACGAATAAAAATGATGCGATGAACGGAGAACGTGTCCTTGCGACGATTCAAGAAGCAGAAGCGGAAATGGCTGGGAACGGTCGTATTCTCGTCCGTGCTTCTGGAACAGAGCCACTCGTCCGTGTCATGGCAGAAGCCCCGACAGCGGAAGAGTGCGACCGCTACGTTGAAAAAATCGCGCAAGTCGTGCGTGAAGATTACGGCGTAGAAGGATAATTTTTCAGAAACCGGGAATAACACAAGGGAATCCAACGTTGGATTCCCTTTTTGTTTCCGTTTTGTCATCGAGAAAACAATGGTTCTTCTTGACGAATGGGGGTGTGATTTGTACTATTAAGAGCGTGACCTTGGAAACGGAAGGACACAAGAGTACGAACAAGCGCCAGAACTCTGCGGAGTTGACGAGGTTAGAGGTTATCGAGATTTCGGCGGATGCCTCTTCGTCGCCTGTCACGACGAAAAGCACGCTTTTAAAACGCCCGGGTGACCGGACGGACAAAGAAGTGTGTGCTGACAGCTCTTAGAAAAAGCCCGTTTCCTTTTTCGAGAAATCGAAGAATAGAGGAGATTTGTTTATGTGTGGAATTGTAGGAATGATTGGGAATACCGGAGCGAAGGAAGTCCTTCTCAAAGGTCTTGAAAAACTCGAGTACCGTGGTTATGACTCGGCAGGTCTTGCGTTGATGCATGAAAATGTCAACGTTCACAAAGAAGTCGGTCGCATCGCTGCGCTACGCGAAATCATCCCAGCAGAAGTAGACGGCACGATTGGAATCGGCCACACACGTTGGGCGACACACGGGGTACCGAGCGTACCGAACGCCCACCCGCACCAAAGTACGACAGGACGCTTCACGCTCGTCCATAACGGCGTGATCGAGAACGACGAAATCATCAAGAAGACGCTTGACGTCCCGTTCCTTTCAGAGACGGACACGGAAGTCATCGTCCAGCTCATGGAGAAACACTTTGTCGAGCTCGGCGACGTCGAGGCGGCGTTCCGCAAGACGCTCTCGGACCTCCACGGTTCATACGCGATCGCGATGATCGACTCAGAGGACAAAGAGCGCCTCTATATCGGGAAGAACAAGTCACC
>NZ_JACSKN010000012.1:0-18181 GCF_018617655.1 Exiguobacterium sp. s183 | reverse complement strand
ACGAAGCTTGCGCTTCATTCAAAAATTGTAAAACTTATTTTTGCCTCATCGTTCAGTTTTCAAAGTTCGTCTGCCGCTCTTGGCGACTTTAATATCTTACCAAGTGAAGAACAAAAGGTCAATCACTTTTTAAAATATTTTTTATTTTGTTTGCCGCTTATCTCGGCGACGTCTATTAATATATCAGTAAAACTTTAACCACGCAACCCTTTTATTAAAATAGTTTTAAGAAATTTATTAAATTATGCTTTAATCACTCACACTATATTTTTTTCTTCATTATATAGGGTTAAAAATAAAATAAGGCGAGCCAACGGCTTCGCCTTATGAACGGAGAGACGATAAGGATACATTTCGTTTTTTCGCCTCTTTCAAATAGAAAAAGTAAAGAGCTTCTGCTTGCTTCACTTGAGCCGCTAATTCTCCTGTATCTTCGATGCTAACTTCAAGCATCCGACGTTTCGACTCAAACTTAGCTTTCGCTTCCATCAACTCAGTCAGTAGTCGTTGATCATAATCATCTTTTAACGACTTACGAAACCATTTCATAATTCTCTTCTACCTTCCATCGCTCGAGACAAGGTCACTTCGTCCGCATACTCCAAATCCCCACCGACGGGCAAACCATGCGCAAGACGAGTTACACGGATTCCTGTCGGCTTAAGTAAGCGTGATAAATACATCGAAGTCGCTTCTCCCTCAATGTTCGGGTTCGTCGCTAAGATCACTTCTTGAATTGACTCGTTCTCTTGTAACCGTGTCAGCAAGCTTGAAACGTTAATATCCTCTGGACCAATCCCCTCCATTGGACTTATAGCTCCATGAAGAACATGATATTTCCCTCTGTACTCTCTCATTTTCTCCATGGCAATCACGTCTCTTGAATCTTGAACCACACAAACTACCGTTTCATCCCGATGTGAGTCTTTACAGATTGCACAAGGATCAATATCTGTAATGTGACCGCACACGGTACAATATTTGATGTCCCGTTTCGCACTGACGAGTGACTTCGCAAACGTTAATACATCGTCTTCTTCCATATCTAATACATGGAACGCCAAACGCACTGCAGTTTTCGGACCGATTCCAGGTAGTTTCGTAAAACTCTCAATCAATCGTCCAATGGCTTCAGGGTATTGCAACTCGCATCGATCCTTTCTTCACTTAAAAGCCTGGGAGATTCATACCTTGTGTGAAACGTCCCATCTTATCATTCACAAGCTGATCAGCTTGCTTCATCGCATCATTAATTGCTGCTAAGACAAGATCCTGCAACATATCTACATCGTCCGGGTCGACGACATCTTCTGCAATGATGACATCTAAAACTTCTTTATGACCGCTGACGACAACTTTTACCATGCCGCCTCCTGCAGTACCTTCTACTGATAACTCTTTTAGTTCTTCTTGAGCTTTCGCCATATCTTTTTGCATCTTTTGCATTTGTTTCATCATGTTATTCATATTTCCCATTCCACGCATTCAGAGCGCCTCCCTTATGTTTCTTCGATTTCAACGACATCGCCAAAACGTTCCATCGCCTGTGCAACCAACGGGTCCTCAGTTTCTGGTTCTTCGACTCGTTCTGTCCGCTCTGCTTGTTTTTGAAGGATGAACTCATTCTTCAGTTCATTCCAATCCGTTTCAAGCACCGCCATAATTTCACGACGAATCCCCGTAACTTCAAATAACGCCTGCTCGATTACATCACGCGTACGACCATTCGAACTCACTTGTTCATAGTGCCATGTCATTCCATCTTTAAATTGTACCAGTAAGGTGTCACTTGCACAAAGGACAGCCTCACTTTCATAGAAGAGTGCAAAGATTGGACCATCCTGTATCCGAATATTCGTCATGATGTCGCCCCAACTATCGCGAATCGCATTCAAATGCTGCCGCTCAGCTCGCTGAAGTAATTGGCGAATCCGCTCTTTCGGCACTCGGATTTGTGTCCGTTTCGGAGCAGGCTTCGGTTTTTCCACCTCTCCACCTGTCACAGTCACGCCATTCTTCTTCACTTCATTCAATTCGCGGCTCAACTCACGCACTTGGTCTTGAAGTTGTGTCATCTGCTCACTGATCGTGCGACCTTGTTCTGCAATTCGAATGAACGTTAACTCTACCAACACCTTCGGATGATTCGACAGCCTCATTTGCTGCTGGCACTCATTGAGCTCTTCAATCACTTGGAACAATTCGTCCGTCGAAGTCGCTTCGACAAACTGACGAAAATCATCAGTCGGACGAGCGCGCTCTAATAAATCGGCAGCTTGCGGAGATGCTTTCAACAGTAACGCATCCCGATGGACGAACACTAAGTCTTCGATGAAACGCTTTAAATCTTTCCCTTCACGTAACATCATTTCAAGCGTACTCAAAATCGCATTCAACTCTTTTTTCTGTAATCCGTATGCCATTTCGAGCAGTGTTTCATCCGTCACAGCACCCGTTACTTCTAACACCGCTTCTTCCGTCAGACGCCCATCGCTAAATGCCAAGGCCTGATCAAGCAAGCTAAGGGCATCCCTCATCCCGCCATCAGCAGCCCGTGCAATTAGTTTCAATGCTTCCGGATCATAATCATGGTCTTGATCATTCAAAATATAGGCCATCCGGGTTTGCAATTGACTCACTTCATGTCGTTTGACATCAAATCGCTGACAGCGCGAAATAATCGTTGCCGGAATTTTATGCGGTTCTGTCGTTGCCAAAATAAAAATCGCATGTGCTGGCGGTTCTTCAAGTGTTTTCAATAATGCATTGAATGCACCTGTCGACAACATATGCACTTCATCAATGATATATACTTTGTAGCGACCTTGAGACGGTGGGTATTTGACTTTGTCTCGGATTTCTCGAATTTCGTCAACTCCATTATTTGATGCCGCATCGATTTCAAACACGTCCGGGCTCGTACCTTCCGTGATAGCGATACACGTCGGACAGGTATTACACGGTTCACGTGTCGGTGCACTTTCACAGTTGATCGCCTTAGCAATGATTTTCGCTAAGCTCGTCTTCCCTGTCCCGCGTGGACCTGAAAATAAATATGCGTGTGACATCCGCTCCTCTAATAAAGCGTTTTGAATCGTACGTGTGATATGGACTTGACCGACGACCTCTTGAAATGACTGAGGTCTGTATACTCGATATAACGCTTGATACGCCATGAGTTCGCCTCCTTCCCCACTTTTCTTCTCTATCTCATCATACAAAAAAATCTACAGCCCTGGGGCCATAGATTGAAGTTATAAAATAAATCTGCCGCGCACCGATTTCTGAAAGCACGTCAACATGCGTTACTCATGCAGTTTGCTCAGCCCAAGCACCCCTGCGGCACACGGTACGTCACCACTTAAGGCTGCTTCCTTCCGGACCTGACCTGGTTCATGGGTGACCGTTGCGCAGGACTCAGACGTCAACGCCACTTACATAAGGCAGACCACACCAGCGCACTCCCTCGAATCGGGATTCAGTCTCGCTACAGCGGATTGCGAGTGACAGGGCACCGCTACCTCCCCACCTAGCACGGCAAATGGGTAAATGAAATTATGCACTATCTCGAGTGCTATTACATTATACTGTTTAATCGATTGGGTTGCAACCTCTCTGATGAAGTCTCTCTTGTTTCTTCCTTTCTCTAAGCGCCCGGAAGAAATCAGTTAGAAGTCGTCCACATTCTTCTGCTAAAACATTTTCGGTTACGTCAGCCTGATGATTGAATCGTTCATCTTGTACCAAATTCATCAACGTACCGCAACAACCCCCTTTCGGATCATGTGCACCGAAGATGACCCGCTTCACTCGGGATAGCACAATGGCACCCGCACACATTGGACACGGTTCGAGTGTGACGTATAACTCACAATCTTCTAATCGCCAATTGCCCAGTGATCGATTTGCTGATTCAATCGCAATCATCTCAGCATGAGCCGCTGCCAATAAATCTGTTTCACGACGATTATGACCAGTCGCAATCACTTCATCACCTTTCACAATCACACAGCCGATCGGAACCTCACCGATGGCCTCTGCTTTCTTTGCTTCTTCGATGGCCAACTGCATAAATCGTTCATCACGTTCCATCGATTCACCTCATTTCTTATTTAACACTATGAAAAAAAATGAAAATCAAATCCCTCGCCATATCATTCGCATTCTATGCTAGAATGGAACTTGCACTTTGGATAATGGAGGATGACATCATATGTTTATAACGGTAGAAGGACCGATTGGTGTCGGGAAAACATCACTGGCCCATATCATCAGTCAGCATTTCTCGATGCAGATGCTGAATGAAATTGTAGAAGAGAACCCATTTCTCGGCAAGTTTTATGAAGATATCGAAGAATGGAGTTTCCAAACGGAAATGTTCTTCTTATGCAATCGATTCAAGCAGTTGGATGATATTCATAAACACCACTTGAGTCAACAGCAATCCGTCGTTTCGGACTATCATATTTTCAAAAACTTGATTTTTGCTCACCGTTCGTTGAAACCTGCGCATTTAAACAAGTACGAGCAGATTTATAAGATTTTGACACATGATATGCCGAAACCTGATGTCGTCATTTACTTACACGCCAGCATTGAGACACTGATGAAACGCGTTGCTTTGCGTGGACGTGAAGTGGAAGAAAATATGTCTCGCGATTATCTCGAACAGCTTGCTCACGATTATGAGACGTTCGTCGAATCCTATCGCGCGGCCCATCCAGAAGTGAAAATCCTCTCATTTAGTGGGGATGAACTCGACTTTGTACACAATCCGGACGATTTGACACATGTCCTGAAGACGATTGAACGCGAATTAGAATTAACTAAAGGAGCACAATTAAAATGAAGCTGATTGATAAATATAACATTCCGAACGATACGATCATTACAATCGGTGGAATGGTTGGAATCGGGAAATCGACGATTACCAATTCGTTAGCCGATGCTTTAAACTTCCGAACGTCGCTAGAGAAAGTAGATACGAACCCTTACCTCGATAAATTCTATCATGATTTTGAACGTTGGAGTTTCCATCTTCAAATTTACTTCTTAGCAGAACGCTTTAAAGAACAGAAGAAAATCTTCCAATACGGGGGCGGCTTCATTCAAGACCGTTCCATCTATGAAGACACAGGCATCTTCGCAAAAATGCATTATGAAAAAGGGACGATGTCACCAACAGACTACGAAACGTATTCAAGTTTGTTCGAGGCTATGGTGTTAACACCCTTCTTCCCACACCCTGACCTATTGATTTATCTTGAAGGTTCGTTCGAACAAGTCCTTGAACGTATCCAGATGCGCGGTCGCGAGATGGAGCAACAAACACCAATCGCTTATTGGGAAGAGATGTACGAACGCTACACAGAGTGGATCAACAACTTCAACTTGTGCCCAGTACTACGCCTCTCGATTGAAGAGTACGACCTCATCAAAGACCCAGACTCAGTCGAACTCATCCTTGAAAAAATCGAAAAGCAGTTAACGATTGCTCGCGAAGCAAAAGTTAGATAATCATACAGAGTGATTACGCCATCAAAAGCGTGATCTCTCTTTTTTGTGCATAAAAAAATCCACAGCGCATATGTCTGTGGATACAAAAAATGCATCTGCCTCTGCAGATGCCCGATTGAAAGCGGAGTTGGTGGGATTCGAACCCACGCGAGCCTTGCGACTCCTAACGGATTTCGAGTCCGTCCCCTTCAGCCGGACTTGGGTACAACTCCAGGCCTAAAAAAGTGTAAAAAAAAGAAAGTGGAGGAGGTGGTGGGATTCGAACCCACGCAGGCTGTTACACCCCTGACGGTTTTCAAGACCGTTCCCTTAAACCACTTGGGTACACCTCCAAAAGATATAAAATTGTGTGAGCCTCCAAAAAAGAAATGGAGGAGGTGGTGGGATTCGAACCCACGCAGGCTGTTACACCCCTGACGGTTTTCAAGACCGTTCCCTTAAACCACTTGGGTACACCTCCAAAGCTCATATGCAATTCGTGAGCAACAGTGTCGCTCGACATGATTTATAGTACCAACTGAAGAGACAGATGTCAAACCCTTTTGTGAAAAAACATTAAAAAAAATTGAGCGCCTCAAAATTGAGGCGGCTCAAGTGTTTAGTTCGGCATTTCAATCTTTTCTTTTCCACCCATATAAGGACGAAGAACTTCTGGAATGACGACAGATCCATCCGCCTGTTGATAGTTTTCCAAAATCGCTGCCACCGTTCGACCGACTGCCAATCCTGAGCCGTTCAATGTATGAACGAATTCTGGTTTCGCGTTGGCATCACGACGGAAGCGAATTCCCGCACGACGCGCTTGGAAATCTTCGAAGTTAGAGCAAGAAGAAATCTCACGATACATCCCTTGTGCTGGCATCCATACTTCGATGTCGTATTTTTTCGCAGCTGTGAAGCCGAGGTCTGCCGTGCACATGCTGAGTACTTGATACGGAAGTCCAAGACGCTTCAACACCTCTTCAGCATGACCTGTCAATAATTCTAGTTGTTCATATGACTCTTCTGGTTTCACGAAGCGGACGAGCTCGACTTTGTTGAACTGGTGCTGACGAATCAAGCCACGTGTATCACGACCAGCTGAACCGGCTTCAGAACGGAAGTTAGCGCTATATGCTGTATACGTAATCGGAAGCTGTGTTTCCGGGATGATTTCTTCACGGTGCATGTTTGTAACTGGCACTTCAGCTGTTGGAACGAGGAAGTAGTTCGTGTCCTCTACTTTGAACGCATCTTCTTCAAATTTAGGAAGTTGACCTGTTCCGATCATCGAATCACGATTGACCATGTACGGTGGCAATACTTCTGAGTATCCATGCTCGTCTGAATGAAGGTCCATCATAAAGTTGATCAGAGCACGTTCTAAGCGAGCACCTAATCCTTTATAGAAGACAAAACGGCTACCCGTTACTTTTCCAGCGCGCTCGACATCGACGATTTTTAGGTCTTCCATCACGTCCCAATGTTGCTTCGGCTCGAAATCAAAATCAGGCTTTGTTCCGATTTCGCGAATCGTCACGTTATCGTCTTCTGTCTCACCGATTGGAGTTGACTCATGTGGGATGTTTGGAATGCTGAGCAAGATCAAGTTAAGCTCTGCCTCTACTTCTCGTAACTCCTCATCCAACAATTTGATTTCATCCCCAAGTCGGCGTGTTTCCAAGATTGGACCTTCTGCATCTTGTTTGTTGCGTTTTAGTTCAGCGATTTGTTTTGTCGCTTCATTGCGCTTCGCTTTCTTTACTTCCACTTCGTTAATCAAGTCACGGCGCTTTTCTTCTAACTGCGGGAAGCGGTCAAGTGCACTCAAATCTTCTCCACGGTAAGCTAATTTTTCTTTAATCCCTTCAAAATCTTGTCGTAAACGTTTAATGTCTAACATTGTTGTTCCTCCTTTTTTCATATAAAAAAGGCGGCACGTCCCTTTCCCGTAGGAAAGGGACGAACCACCTTGGATCCGCGTTGCCACCCTCGTTGCCCAAATGCATGAGCCACTCGATGCACGTAACGTGTGCCAAACGTGACTTGTTTCCAAGTCAATGCTCCGAGGCCGATTCGGTTACGCCATCTCACTAGTTTGCACCAACCACTAGCTCTCTGTCAGTAGACGTACGTAACGTACTTATTCTCATCATCGCATCTGTCATTGAATTAATCTTACTTTACAACATCTGAACTTGTTCGACAAGACTGATTTTTCCAAGTGCCAATCTGATTTGATCGAGGAAATCAACAAATGCTCGCGTCATTCTCGTCAAAAACGAAGCCGTATCAACCGCCTCTGCCGTGACAAGCGTCATCTTCGGAGGCGTCTCCCCTTCTAAATAGCGAACTTGATCCGAGGAGTCGATGGTGACCGTACCTGCCTGTGTATCAATCTTGATTGGAGCCTCCAATTCGAGCAGTTCAACTTTCGGTTCAGGGACAGGTTTCCCTTTTTCGACTAACACTTCAAAGTCATTCGTCGTCCGGACAGCGACTTGTTCCGTTTCACCTTGAGAGACCGTTGCCGTTTCCGAAATGGTTTCCCCCGTCCGTAAAATCGGTGTCATGACGAAATCTGCGTATGCATAGTCGTGTAACGCTTTCGTCGCGACATAGCGTCCCTCATCAGATGGTGCGCCAAGAACGACGGATAACACAGTGCGACCATCCCGCGTCGACACACCGACAAAACAATAGCCTGCTTCATTCGTTGTTCCCGTCTTAAAGCCAAGCATCCCTGGATAGGCGAGATCCCGGTCGGCGAGCATTCGGTTCGTCGCGTCAAAGCGAACACCATCGACATCCACGTATGCCCGTTTCGTCACGTCGAGCACTTCCGGATAAGTCGTCAAATACGCAATCGCCAACTTCATTAAATCATTGGCAGATGTCAAATTATCTCCTGGTAGACCGGCTGACACAGAATCGAGTCCCGATGCATTCGCGAACGTCGTTTGTGTCATCCCTAATTCATCCGCTCGACGATTCATTTCTTTGACGAACGCATCTTCTGAACCAGACACCGCTTCCCCGAGCGTCACAGCCGCTTCGTTCGCCGAACGAATTAATGCTGCATCGTATAACTCTTTGACGGTATACGGTTTATTCAGTAGCGGGATTCGTGCAAGTCCCGGTTTTCTCGTCAGCGCCAAGGCAGCGTCACTCGGTGTAACCTCTTGATTCCAACTGAGCTTTCCTTCTTCGATCGCTTCACGCGTCAAAAATGCCGTCATCAATTTTGTGATTGAAGCCGGCTGAAGCATGGCGTCTTCCTGTTTTGTAAATAAGACCTGCCCTGTCGTCACGTCTACGAGCATCGCGCTCGCCGCGTCGACTTTTGGCGCGGCCGCAGAGGCGACTGAGGGTACGATTACTTGTACAAGCAGCATGGCAACAAACAACATGATTAAATAGCGAGCCTTCACATAGTTTCCCCTTTCTGTACGCTTCTTTGTTCAGTGTAACAAAAAATAAGTTTGAAGGACCCCCTTTTTATGAGGTCCTCCAAACTTATGCATATTGCTTCTGATTTTCTTTAACCATCTCGATGAAATAGCGGTGCAATGATAAATCTTCCGTCAATTCCGGATGGAACGAACAAGCCAGGTACTGGTTATAACGAACTGCTACAATCGCTTCCTCGACTTCAGCGAGCACGTCTACTTCCGGTTCAACTCGCGCCACTTGTGGGGCACGAATAAACACCGCTTCGACTGGCTCATCGATTCCTTTTACCGGAAGATCGACTTCAAAACTGTCGACCTGACGTCCGAATGCATTACGTTTTACTGTCATCGGAATTTTCTTTAAGTGGGCGTCATACCCTTCGACTTCGTTTGCGAGAAGAATCATGCCGGCACATGTACCAAACATCGGTAACGTCTCCATGTCGCGAAGTGGCTCAAGTAACTCATAACGATCGAGTAAACGTCGCATCGCGGTACTTTCTCCACCTGGTAAGACTAATCCATCGATTGCTTTCAAGTCTTCTAGCGAGCGGACTACAACGGTTTGAGCACCGAGCGCTTCAAGCATACGAACATGCTCACGAATTGCGCCCTGCATCCCTAATACGCCAATCGTTACCATCCTCGTGGTGCCATGAGTTCTTCATCTTTGAGCGTACGGACGTCTAGTCCTTTCATCGCCTCACCTAATCCTTTTGAAAGATGTGCAATCCGCTCATAGTCATCGTGGTACGTTGTCGCTTCTACGATGGCACGTGCGAATTTCTCTGGGTTCTCCGCTTTGAAGATACCAGATCCGACGAAGACACCATCTGCTCCGAGATGCATCATCAAGGCAGCATCAGCTGGTGTCGCGATTCCACCCGCCGCAAAGTTAACGACTGGGAGACGACCCGCTTCACGAATTTGCATAAGCACTTCAAATGGAGCTCCGAGATCACGAGCCTCTGTCATGACTTCATCCACGCTCATCGACAAGAGACGCTTCACTTGTGCTTGTACGGTGCGCATGTGACGAACCGCTTCCACGATGTTCCCTGTTCCTGGCTCACCTTTTGTACGAATCATTGCCGCGCCTTCGCCGATACGACGAGCCGCTTCGCCAAGGTCACGTGCTCCACATACGAACGGTGCTGTATAGTCGCGTTTGTACAAATGGAACTCTTCATCTGCTGGCGTCAATACTTCACTCTCATCGATAAAGTCGACCCCCATCGACTCGAGTACACGAGCTTCAGCGATATGTCCGATACGGCATTTTGCCATAACCGGAACAGATACTGCTCCCATGACGTCTTCAATGATTGTCGGGTCGGCCATACGGGCAACCCCACCCATTTTACGGATATCCGAAGGCACACGTTCAAGTGCCATGACAGCAACCGCACCTGCAGCTTCAGCAATTTTCGCCTGCTCTGCGTTGATGACGTCCATGATGACGCCACCTTTTTGCATTTCAGCCATCCCACGTTTTACTTTATCTGTTCCCACTTGTCTCTTTTCCATTGAAATCCCTCCATGAGTTCATGTTCTACTTGCTAGTATAAGCTGGATTGACTATATTAAAAGTGCCAGATTCTTATTTTTTAAAGTGGTCAGTTTGGATAAAGGACTCTATGGCTACTATCTCGAACGTGTTGAAGTATAAAGGAGGAATCAGTATGTTCGACCGTGATCCGTTTGAAGGAGGTCATCGCGCCTCATTTGGTACACCTGGAATTGTCTCAGCCTTGATTATCCTCGGTTTTCTCTTATACTTCTTTTTCGGTTCGTAAAGAAAGGAACATTGTTTTATGGATATGCTTACTTTCTCACTTGAACAAGACTCGTCCATCCCGCTATATGAGCAGTTATATAAACACATTCGGGATGCTATCGTCGACGATACATTAAAGACGGGTACCAAGTTACCTTCGAAACGCAAACTCTCTCAATTTTTGGATGTGTCTCAGACGACAGTCGAGTTCGCTTACGCCCAGTTACTCGCCGAAGGGTACATTGAATCCGTTCCTCGGAAAGGATTTTATGTCTTGCCGCAAGAGGAACTATACGTCCGACGATCGAGCAGCACCATCACGCCGTCCCCACCTAAAAAGACGTATACGTACGATGTATCGCCAAGTCAAATCGATACGACCGCTTTTCCGTTTGAACGTTGGAAACGACACGTCAAGAACGTTGTCGATGAGGTTCATCATGAGCTACTCGCGCTAGGTTCCGTCCAAGGGGATCTCGAGCTACGACAGGAAATTGCGACCTATCTCTATCATTCACGAGGCGTCCAATGTTCACCTGAACAAATCATCGTCGGATCAGGAACGGAACAACTCCTTCCACAGCTTTTGGATTTGTTACCTGACGCATCGGTCTTTGGCATTGAAGATCCCGGCTATCCGCTCACCCGTCTTTTATTCGAGCAACAGGGACGCACCTCTATCCCGATCCCCGTAGATGAAAGTGGAGTTTGTGTCAGTGAGCTCGAGCGTCATGTAATCGATGCGCTATACGTGACACCTGCCCATCAATTTCCGACAGGTACTGTCCTATCCGTCAGTCGACGCCAACGTTTATTAAATTGGGCGCTCGTTCACCAGACGTACATCATTGAGGACGATTACGATAGTGAGTTCCGTTATAGTGGTAAACCCATCCCCTCTCTTCAAAGTATGGACCCGAACGAACGTGTCATCTATATCAGTACTTTCTCGAAATCACTCATGCCATCCCTTCGTATTGGGTATATGGTGCTACCAACACCTCTATTGAATCGTTACCGAGAGCGACATCATTACTTCACGTGTAGCGTCCCACGATTCGAACAGCATACGTTGGCTCTATTTATGTCGAGTGGTGACTTCGAGAAGCATTTGAATCGGATGCGAAAAATATACCGCCGCAAGTTAGAAATCGTGCTCGCCGCCTTCCGCCCATTCGAACCGATTGTCACAGTGACAGGTGCGAGCGCTGGATTGCACGTTGTCTTGACCGTCATCAGCGATCGGACAGAGCAAAAATTGAAACAATCCGCTGAATTGTCGGAAATCGCCATCAAATCGATGAACGACTATCGCATCGTACACCCAGATTCGCACAAACAATTTTTGTTTGGCTTTGCACACTTGCCTGAATCCTCGTTACCGAATGTGATTGATCAGTTGATGGATGCCTGGGAAATCCCGAAAGGAGTGACTCCATGAAGCGACACGTCCAATGGATCATCGGAATCTGTTTACTCGGCAGCGGTCTCTTCTTTTTAACGAGCTCGATTTGGAAAGAGAATATCGCCAGTTCAACGAGTGAATATGTCGTTGAACATATGGAATTGCAAGACGAGAGTAAATTCGAGTCGAATTATGATTTTGCGGCAGTCACACCACTTTCCTTAGCGGACGTCTTGCAAGCGCGCAATCGGTTTCATCAGTTGCCGACAATCGGTGTCATTTCGATTCCAGATGTTTCACTGGAGCTTCCGATTATAAAAGGGTTAGATGATGAGGGTCTCGCCGTCGGAGCGGGAACCATGCATCCTGATCAACAAATGGGGGTAGGCAATTACGCACTAGCCGGTCATTATTTACAACATGCGACCGCTCTATTCGGTCCGCTCCATGAAGTCCATGTTGGTATGAAGATCTATCTTCGAGATGATACGCACACTTACGAATACATCGTGACATCGCTTGAGACTGTCTCTCCTGAACAAGTTGATGTATTGGATGAAACAACTACTCCTACCCTTACATTGATCACTTGTACGTTCGATACGACAGAGCGACTCATCGTCAAAGGTTCACTCGTCACTTCTGAATCATGACCGCATCTCCCCAATCAACAGGAGACGCGGTTATTTATTGTTTTTTCAAAAACATATTGTTAGCGCTTACAACTTCCGCTAAACTATTTTTGAAAACGTTTGCATAAAGTTGTGCAATTCAATTCTACAAAAGAGGTGTCTCATGAAGAAAAAAACTGCTCGTCAGGCTTCGACTTTATTCCTGTCTAGTGCATTGCTCATTCAAGCCGGGGTTCCGATGAACGCATTAGCTGAACCGACTGCAATCACAATTGATGGGGCAAAAACAGATTGGGCTAATATTCCCGCCCTCGCAAGTTCTCCTACTGCTGGATGGCAAGGATTTGATGTCGGTGATTTATACATAAACAATGATGCCCAACATCTTTATTTTTACGTAGACGCGAATAATGTCCCGAACTGGGGAGACAACGGGCAATATATCAACATCGCACTTCAAATCAACGATGAAGATTCAGGTGTATCGACGAATCCCCTCGGTTATCCATTCGATTTTAAAGGTGTCGACAAGGCGCCTCAGTATCATATTCTCGTCCGAGTCGATGGCGATCAAAATGTAAAAGAGGCTGCTCTTTATCAGGCTGGTCAAGAGAAACCACTTTTACAATTGAATCAGTTGAACGGTGCGGCTTTTGCCTTAGACCGAACGAAAGGATTTGAAGGAAAAGTTCCTCTGTCATTACTCGGCTTAAACAATGGAGATCAAGTCCGCGCCTTAACTGTATTAAGCGGAAATAACGCCGGAGAACATGGGGCGTTCGATACGATTCCGAGTAATGCTGCCAATCAATTGGCCAATAGTTGGAACGTGTCCGCCACGCCATCCACACAATCTGTTTATAGTGCCCCGTTCACCTTAAATGGGGTAGAGACGATCGACCAACTTGAAGTTGCGTCCGTGACCCCGGCCTCATCATCCATTGATGTGGATGTGTCTGCTCCAATCACGTGGACATTTAATGAACCCGTCCGTTTGGATTCCACATCGGTTACCTTACAGCAAGGGGAGACGCGTGTCCCCGTTGATGTGACGACGAACGGTACGAGCGTGACACTTCAACCGAAAGAAGCTCTCGCTCTCAATACGTCATATACGGCCACTATTCCAGAAGGTGCAGTGACTGGAACGATTTCGAATACAACACTCCCGGCATTGACGACTACTTTCAAAACAGCAACAAAGCTCGCTGATCCTTGGGAAACGACACGCTATATCGAAATGAAGTATGTCCGTGCCGATCATGACTATACGGATTGGAACTTATGGACATGGAGCACAGGGAAAAAAGACGGACAAATCGATCCATACCGGATAACTGACGATGGGGCCATCTTCCGTATCCCGGTTGGTCAAGACGCCACGAAAGTTGGGTTTGTCATTCGAAAAGGCACGGACTGGGCCGTTAAGGATGCTTATGGAGAAGACAGATACGTCACGCTCGGAGAAGACCGCGTCACGAAGGTCGTCGCCGAAAGCGGAAAAGGTGCCTTCCATCAAGTTCCGACAATCAGTGGTCCCGAATACGGTACAGATGGGGTTCAATTCTTCTATCGTGATGTAGCACTCTATGAAGCAGGAGAAATGGATGAAATCGATCAGGTCGCACTCAAAATCAATGGCGAGACGTACCCGATGACTTATGAGCCAGAAAACGAGTGGTTCCGCTACACGGTACGTTTACCTGAAGGAATCCATGACTACACGTATCTCGTCACGAAGGACGGCGTCACGACTGAAGTGAAAGATCCTTATTTCGAGGCTTCTCAAATCGAATATCGTCAACCAACAGTCAAACTCACTTCTTCTGTCAGTCCGAAAGCCATCAGCTCTCGTGAAAATGCGGTTGTTCGAGTAAACCCGACCTTGCCAAAAGGTGTGACACTCCGAGAACTCTATATCGATGCACGCCCACTCGGCGGTCCTGAAAAGTTACACATTGATCGTGCGTTAAACGCCCAAACAATCGCGGTGAAAGACACAGTCAAACCTGGAAATAAGACGCTTGCCGTCACTGCAATCGACCAATATGGAAACGTTCATCGCTCGAAAACAACGATTCGTGTCGTCCCTAAAACGATGAAGGAAAAACAAGCGTTTGACTGGGATGAGGCGCGCATCTATTTCATGCTCACCGATCGCTTCTACAACGGAGATTTATCCAATGACAACCCGAATCGTGAATACTATGACAAAGATCATCCTGAGTCTTACCATGGTGGCGATTTTGCAGGTGTCACAAAAAAACTCGATTATTTAGACGATCTTGGTATCAATACGATTTGGATCACGCCAATTGTGGATAACATCGATTGGGATTTACGATATGGAAAAGACGGTTCTCAGTATGGATATCATGGGTATTGGGCCAAGAACTTTGAAAAACTCGATGAACATCTCGGGGATATGGCTGCCTTCCATAAACTGATTGATGAAGCGCATAAGCGTGGAATGAAAATTATGGTCGACGTCGTCTTAAACCATCCTGGCTACGGAATGGAGCCTGGGGCAAGCTCATCTGTAACAAACTTCCCAACGGATGCAGAACGACAAGTATTCGATGGAATGATTCGTGAAAATCCGGTCGACGGAGACGACATCAAAATGTCGCTATCCGGTCTTCCCGATTTCAAGACGGAAGAAGCTGCCGTTCGAGAACAGTTGGTCAAATGGCAGACGGATTGGATCAAACGATCGAAAACGAAAAAAGGCAACACGATTGATTACTTCCGTGTCGATACGGTCAAACACGTGGACTCCACAACGTGGAAATCATTTAAAAATGAATTAACGGCAATCAAACCGAATTTCAAATTGATTGGGGAGCACTACGGGGCGAGTATCAACAACACAGGCGGCTACTTAAGAAGTGGTCAAATGGATTCCTTGCTCGACTTTGATTTTAAATATCAAGCTGAACGATTCATAAATGGCAATATCGAAGACGTTGAAAAGGCGCTTCAATATCGAAATACGCAATTATCGAACGAAGCGACGCTCGGACAATTCTTGAGTAGTCATGATGAAGACGGCTTCCTCGTCTCACGGGCAGGCGGGGATACTGGTAAGCAAATGGTCGCAGCCTCTCTTCAAATCACGGCGAAAGGCCAACCTGTGATCTATTACGGAGAAGAAGTCGGTCAATCTGGGAAGCATGCGGGCGATATGGATCAAGGCGAGTTCAATGAAAATCGATATGACTTCGACTGGTCTCGCGTCAAAGGTGAAGGAAAAGCGATGCATACGCACTATCAAAAACTTTTGAATATCCGTGCAGACTATTCGCACGTATTCAGTAAAGGGACACGTTCGTCCATCGCTGCAAATTCTGAGGCTGGCTATTCGATTTTCAAACGAAGTTATGGAAAACAATCGGTTCTCGTCGGATTAAATACGAAAGAGAAAGCTCAAACCGTTTCCTTTAGCACTTCATATAAAGCGAAAACCATTTTGATTGACCGATATAGCGGTAAACAATACATCGTTCAAAAGAATGGTAAAGTCACCGTCTCACTTCCTGCTCAAGATCAAGGGGGTACCGTGATTTTAGTAGAGAAGCGCAAATAAATAACCGCCATCCTGAGTGTACAGGATGGCGGCTTTTTACATTAGCGTGAGTAGTTCGGTGCTTCTTTTGTGATATTGACATCGTGTGGGTGACTTTCTTGAAGACCCGCACCCGTCATACGAATGAATTGTGTGTCTTCACGAAGGGCGCGGATGTCGGCAGCGCCACAGTATCCCATACCTGAGCGAAGACCACCAATCAATTGATATACCGTGTCAGCGAGTTCGCCACGATAGGCGACACGTCCTTCGATTCCTTCTGGAACGAACTTTTTGTCTGCTTCTTGGAAGTAACGGTCTTGGCTACCGCGCTTCATCGATGCTTCAGATCCCATACCACGGTATGTCTTAAACTGACGACCTTGGTAAATTTCCATCTCACCTGGGCTCTCTTTCACACCGGCAAGCAAGCTACCAAGCATGACAGCGTTTGCTCCAGCAGCGATGGCTTTGACGATATCGCCTGAGTACTTGATTCCACCATCAGCGATGACTGATACACCATGCTCTTTTGCTTCTGTGACACAATCATATACAGCTGTGATTTGTGGAACACCAACGCCTGCAACGACGCGTGTCGTACAGATTGATCCTGGTCCAATTCCGACTTTGATGACCGATGCTCCAGCTTCAATCAAGGCACGTGTCGCTTCAGCAGTAGCTACGTTTCCTGCAATGATTGGGAGCGATGGGAACGTATCGCGCAACTCACGAACTTTTTCAAGCACACCAGCCGAATGTCCATGTGCTGTATCGATAACCAATGCATCTACGCCTGCTTCTACAAGTACTTGAGCACGTGATGCTGCATCTTTTGTTACTCCGACTGCAGCTGCTACAAGAAGACGACCTTGCTTGTCTTTTGCCGCGTTTGGGAATTGCTCGACCTTCTCGATATCTTTTGTCGTGATGAGACCTTTCAATACGCCAGCTTCATCGACAAGTGGAAGTTTCTCAATGCGGTGTTGATGAAGAATACGTTCTGCTTCCTCAAGCGATGTACCTACTTTTGCAGTGATGAGGTTTTCCGTTGTCATCACATCCTTGATGACGGTAGAATAATCTTTGATGAAACGAAGATCACGATTCGTCAAAATACCAATCAACTTACGCTCTTCTTCTGAGTTGACGATTGGTACGCCAGAAATGCGATATTTACTCATCAAATACTCAGCATCATACACTTGACGATCTGGAGTTAAATAGAAAGGATTTGTGATGACACCATTCTCTGAGCGCTTAACGCGATCGACATGCTCAGCCTGCATCTCCATTGACATGTTCTTATGAATGACACCTAAGCCGCCTTGACGGGCCATAGCAATCGCCATCGGAGCTTCCGTGACGGTATCCATACCCGCACTGATGATTGGGATATTCAATTCTAATCCTTCACAGAGCTTTGTGCTTAAATCAACGTCACGCGGTAAAACATTTGAGAACCTCGGTACGAGTAATACATCATCAAACGTTAAACCTTCTTTTGCAAACTTGTTTTCCCACATAAAAATTGATGGCCCCTTTCTCGTTCTACCTACATCTTTGTTTCGAAATATTTCTGTAATGGTAACAGGTATAACGCAAAAGTGCAATTCAATTCCCGATGTTCAGAAAAGTCAGAATTGTGTTCATTCCTCTATGAATGATGAGAATTGTTCGGAGTTTCATAATAAAAGGGACATAAATACGGAGTTCGATTTCATCATACATACAAAAAAGACGACCGAGCGTATGCTCGGTCGTCCTGCGTTGTTGCCTGGCAACGTCCTATCCTCACAGGGGGAGATCCCCCAACTACTTTCGGCGCTGAGACGCTTAACTTCCGTGTTCGGC
>NZ_JACSKN010000011.1:0-27349 GCF_018617655.1 Exiguobacterium sp. s183 | reverse complement strand
CGGATGGCGATGCGGTCCTCGAGCAGCTTGTTGTAGATGAACCGGGCGCAGCCGATCGTCTTGATGAGGAACTCGGCCTGTGCCGGCGTCGGATGGAGCCTGTATGTGTAGCCTTTCAGCATATCTATCCCTCCTCCCTCCAGAAGATCGTGATGTGTCCTCCTCATCCGATACCCACGGAGGGGGAGGGAGAATCTGACAGAATCACGAACTTCTGTTCGTCATATCTGTCACAGGGAAAAAGAGTTTTGGACCGGGCGATTCATCCCCCACCTACGCCGGGATACACCCTGAGACGCTTAGAGGAGGGAGAATTCTCGCCTTATTTAGTTAAAAAATGCTCTTACTCGCGGTCAAGAGAACTTATTTGTTACAATGAGAAAAAGGTAGGTTCATTCTTATGATTAAGGACGTGTTGAATTGGCTACATTAAACTCAAACCAATCGATAAATACCCGTTTTTCGATGGCGCCTAACATTCGTCTCCGGCACCTCACCCCGATTTTACTATATGCGTTCGTTCAGTTGTTCCCGCTCGTCATCAGCGAAGTAAGACCGGAATGGCTGACGGAAACGTTCGTCGGGCTCTGGCTCGCCATCGGATTTGGTGTGACGATTGTTCTGTCGATTTTACTCATCTGGCCGGACTTGAAACAATACAAGGCGCAAGGCATTCAGTCGAACTTGAACGACACGGTCAAATGGATCGGGCTCGGGATTTTGATGCAATATGGACTTGTCATCGTGGCGAACTTGATTGAGACGGCCATCTCGGGTGAACTGGTCGAGTCGATGAACACACAAAACATTGCCGATATGGTGGAAGTCATTCCACTCATGATTTTGCCGGTTGTGTTACTCGGACCCATTATCGAAGAGATTCTCTTCCGTCATATTTTATTCGGAAACTTGAACGCACGCTTCGGGTTCTGGATTGCCTTTGCGGTCAGTTCGATCCTGTTTGCGCTCATCCACCAAGACAATCGATTCCTCGTATACGTTGCGATGAGCTTCGCGTTCTCATACGCGTATGCGAAAACGAGACGATTAATCGTGCCAATCGCCATCCACGCGTTCAACAACGCGCTCGTGATGCTCGTATTATTTTTAATGTAGAAATGAGGTGGCAGTTATGCCGCGACAATTAAAAGTGATGTTGCTCTTTAGTCTTTCGTTCGGTGTGTTGTTCACCGTCCTCGCGTACTTCTCGGTACAAGAGTACGGCTTCAGCTTTTGGACGTACTTTATCATCGCCGTCGCCGCTTACGACTTTTTCAAAGTGTATCAAATCCTGACACTTGCCCGAAAAGTCAAAAAAGAAGGCACGGACAAATCCGCATAATGAAACCCCGAGTCTTATGAACTCGGGGTTTTTATTGACCTCTTACAGCAGATATTGAACACTAATTCGCCCCGCATGATTATAATTACATTATTAAGTATAAAATGGAAATGGGGGCTGGTGTAATGTTTAAAAATCTTGTGAATAACTTAGCGGTTACTGTCCCAGTCGAGGCATCATTACTTCAATCTTTTATAGGTCCAAAAATCAAAGAACTATCGGATGTCACGGTGGCAGTGACGGAAGGACAACTCATCTTAAGTGGAACCAAAAAAGTTGGAGTATCCTTTTTTTCAAAAGATGTACGTTTTAAATTAACAGTTATACCTAAAGAAGCCTTAGGACGAAAAATTGTTTTCTCCGTTGTCAGCGTTGAACCAACTGACAAGGAGATGTTCAACGCTATGTTTTTAAACCATGATCCCTATATTTCCTATGATGCTCGCACTCTCACTCTAGATTTGACTACGATGGGAATCCTTCAAAGAGTAAAGGTTGGAAACATTAAATCCCTTGCCCTAGAAGAAGGCCGTATCATTTTAATCGTTGGTGCCTGAATCAAGATCAATTATTGCGTTCCTGATTATTGAAACGATACGAGAAATTCATTTTATTTTTTCACCATCCCCGAGTCTTACGAGCTCGGGGTTTTACTTATAGTTGTCACTTTCGATTGATCCTGTATTTCTTCTTGATAGACACTCCGAATGAGCAGTCCACGCAGACCAAACAACACACCTAATGCGACATAAATGGCATCAATCAATGAGATTTGTGGTTCATCCAAGAAGAAATTGATGACCACGCCAATGACCAGCAAACCGTAAATCGTGATGTTCATGAGTGTCGCATCGACTTGTCTCATAATTCTCTTCGTCACCTTTTCCTCAAGCTTTTCAATTTCTTCGTGTCGATAACCATAAATCGCAAATCCTAGGCCTGTGATTGACAAGGCGACGAACTCACCATCCCATAGCGCGAATAAAAACAGTCCTACAAAAAAGATCATGAACCCAATGAGTAACTTCTTACGCACCATACCCCTCCTTACGACGGAATCCATAGTTTTGCAAAATCAAAATAACCGAACAAGTCGACACAGACATCCTTTAGCTCGACCGGGAACGGAATCGTCCGCTCCTCGTTATAGAGCGGAATGAAGTACGACTTCTCTTTCAACTCGCGCTCGATTTCTCGGTGCAACGACAACCAGTCCTCAAATGGCAAGTCGTCATACCGTTCGATTCGTTCCGCTAATCCCTCCATGTAAGGGAACACCTTATGCGGCGGCGAGTATTCGTTCGTCATGAACTGTTCAAAGCCGAGCGTCACGTTCCGTTCGAACACTTCCCCGTGAACGACCAGGTCGACGTATTCATAATACGTTTTGTCGTGAATCGAATCTTTGAAACTGATGGGTACGAACTCATAGGCAATCCCATGACGCGTCAACATCTCGGAAATCCAGTCGGTCGTATCGTTCGTATAGTCCGTCTGTTTGATTCGTATCGGACGGTCGAACGTGACGGGTGCCCCTTTTGGAACATCATACGTCTCACTCAGCGAACCGAGAAACCCTCGGTCGTTCGGTGTTCTTCGCTCATTCAACGTCCCAATCTCCGGACGAATCTCCGCAATCAAGCGATGTATATAATGCCTCGCCTCTTCATTAGCGAACACACTATTCGGATGACTGTTTAAGATGACAAGCCCGAATCCGGACGGTGTCGAGATGTGTCCGGTCTCTTTGGAATCTCTTGATGAGATGCGATACGTCGGATCATATCCGTCCGGCACTTTGATAAACTCGACCCGGTCCAGGAGCGCCCGCACCCCAAAATAATTTTCGAAGGCGAGGAGGATTGTCTTTTCCTTGTCATGGCGATCCAATTGAAACGGTCCTGTCCCAACGCTCCCTTTGGCGATGCTCGTATGAATCATCGACAGTTTCGGGATGTAGGAATTTCGGCGCCGGTCGAGCGTGACATCGACGCGATACGTGCCGTTCGATGCGATATGCCGGACATGCCGGTACATATAGCGATACACGTCCGACTGAACGAGTGTGCGTAAACTCTTCGTCACGTCTTTACTCGTCATGAGCGACCCGTCATGGAAACGGACGCCTTTTCGAAGAAACAAGACGAGCGTACTTCCTTGCCATTCGTAATGATGGGCAAGCTCTCCTGTGACCTCTCCGGACGCATCAATCATGAAGAGACGATTGAATACGTTTTGGACGAGGTGGGCGCTATGAATGTCAGCCGCCTCAAGCGGATGTGTTGTCAAAAAGTGACGACGGCGCGGAATGATGAGCGCATCGCTCGATGTTTGGACGTAACCGAACTTTTTCTCGAGCTGACGCATGAACCGACCAGCCTGCGCAGGCGACCAGTCCCATTCCAACTGACTCGTCACCGCTTCGACCGACTCTTTCTCCATGCGTTCGAGTAGCTGTTTCGCCAAGTCGCGCTCCACGTGTCGCAGCCATTCAAGTCGCGTCAAATTCCCGCGACCGCGTCCGCTCGTATACGTGAGCCATCCTTCTTCTTGCCATCTTGCCAAATGGCGCTTCGTCTGTTTCGGGCTTAAATGAATGGCTTCCGCCATATCGGAAATCATGTACGCTCCGTCCCGACACTCTTTCCACAAACGAAATAAATATGCATCCACGTCGCATCCCCCTTAAAAGTGGACATCATTTCCCCATGTCGTCCATTTTTCAAATCCATTGTCTTGTTTATCATACAGGTACAGAATGGAAGGTGACAAGATGAAATGGAAAGATATACCTAAGCCAATTAAAGTACGACTCGTGACATCATTTTTTAATCGTTCGGTCTCATTCGCCATCATGCCGTTCATGGCACTTCTCTTTGTCAAAGCGTTCAATGAATGGATTGCGGGTGTCTTCTTAGTCTCGCTCGTCTGTCTCGGATACGTCATCGGGTTAATCGGGGGATACCTCGCTGATAAATTTTCACGGAAGCGACTCCTCGTGTTGACGGCTAGCCTCACAGCATCGATGTTTCTCGTCATGACGCTCAGTCTCCAGTTCGACCAAATGATCGTCTTCATGATCGCCTATACGATCTTCACGGTCACAAATAACCTCGGTCGGCCGGCGATGAGCGCGATCATCATCGATGCGACGACGCCGGAGAACCGAAAAGCCGTATACGCGCTCGATTACTGGTTGATCAACTTATCGATCACGATTGGGACGGCGCTCGGAGGCTGGCTCTATGTCAGCAATCAATTGTTACTATTTTGGATTTTGACGTTCACGTCGAGCATGTTGCCGATCGCGTACGCTATCTTCCTTGAAGACACGAAACAGACGTGGACCTCACAAAAGCTCAAGCTCGTCTTCGTCGACGTGTTCCAAAGCTATCAAATCGCCTGGCGTGACCGCCCGTTCGTCAAAGTCGTCTTCGGCTCGATGTGTATTCTCGCTGCCGAGTTCTCGATGGGCAGTTACGTCGCCGTCCGACTCGCCGATTCATTTAAACCGCTCTCGTTCGAAGACTGGACGATCAACGGGGTGCGGATGATGAGCCTCATTCAAATCGAGAACACGCTCATCGTCGTCGCATTGACGTTCTTCATTCAACGTCTCGCTTCACGCTTCTCAAATAAACACACGCTACTCGGCGGACTCGCGTTGTACACAATCGGCTACGCGGTCATCACGAGTGCGAATTCGATGATGCTCCTCCTCGGCTTCATGCTCATCGCCACGTTCGGGGAATTGTTGTACTCACCCGTATTGAACACGGAGAAGGCGAACATGATGCCAGAAGACCGACGTGGTGCGTACTCAGCATTTGCCGGGACGTCGTTCGCCGGTGCCGACTTCTTATCGCGCTCGACGATTTTGATCGGATCGCTTCTCACACCGTTCATGATGAGCGTCTATATCGGACTGTTGGTCAGCTTCGGCTGCTTCCTCGTCTTTAGCGGAATTTATGTAAAAGAAAAGCTCGTCCTACGACGAGCGGCTTCCTAAATAAAACCCATCCTTTCTCATGCGAAGGGATGGGTTTTAATCGAGCTGTTCTTGGTGCATGGCATAAATCAATGTCAACGCCCGGATACAGAAGACTGTCGAGAAGCCGTAAATGCTCAGCTCGAGCAACGAAACAGATGGATATTGTAAGCCTAGCGAGGCGACATAGCCTACTAAACAAAGCAAGACGACAAGTGTGATGGTCCACTCATCCGACTTCCGCTTCATCTTCTCGGCTAACCCCTTCTCTTCTTTTTCTACACGCTCCCGTTGCCAAAAGTAAAAGAACAAGGCATACATCGCAAAAGAGGTTCTTGGAACGTCGCCTAAAAGTAAATCAAAAATGATGAGACCTAAAAATAAGTATGTCCCTAACTGATAGCCGCTCTTCATTTGAAGACGCGAACGAAGTGATCCGTTTGATTTCCACTTCATAATCCAATCACCGCCACGGTCAACCCGCCGTAGACGAACCCGAGTACGATTGCCCCGATGGCCATACGCTTATATTGTGGATATTGATGAAGCACAACCGCCCCACCGACGACGTGAACAAACGCGACGATGAACGTCAAAATCGGAAAAAGCATAGCAAACCTCTTTTCTTTTTAGGAAATCATGGAAACAAATCCATTTTCCGATATACTAGAGTCCGAACTTATTATAACAATTATGGATAGGGAGTTGAAATCCGATGAATGTGTCACGCATGGATTTGACGACGGAAGAAATGCAGCTCGTCAACAGCGAAGTCGAGAAGCGCAAGCGCAGCTTACTCGTCGCGTACTTACTTTGGTTTTTCCTCGGTGCACTCGGTGCACATCGCTTTTATTTCAAAAAGATTGGGTCAGGAATTGCGATGGTCCTCCTCGTCGTCTTGACGCTCGGTTTCGGTGCCATCATCACAGGAATCTGGGCACTCGTCGATGCGTTCCTCATGCCAGGTTGGCAACAGCGCGAAGTCGAACAAATCGAACGTGAGACGATCGAGCTACTGCAAACACGCTCTGACCGCTACACAGGGTTCTAATCAAAAAACGATCGAGGCTACTTGAACTGCACCCCAATTGTTAGACACATCTAACAATTGGAGGTGCAGTTTTTTTATGACTAAATTTACTACTCATCAAAAGTTAAACGCCGTCATGGCCTATCGTGAAGGGACGGATAGTATGAATGGCATCGCGAAATCCCTAGGGATATCCCCGACTCTGATGCGTAACTGGGTCAAGCAGTTCGATCATCATGGGCCGATGGCCTTTTCCAAACCCTATACAACTTACCCCGCACAGTTTAAACTGGACGTACTTCAATACATGAAAGAGAATGGCGTGTCGGCAAACGAAGCGGCAGCGATCTTCAATATCGCCTCTCCCTCCTCAGTCTGGAAATGGGAGAGGCAACTGAGGACCGGAGGGCAGGGCACGCTCATTCCTAAGAAGAAAGGGCGGCCACCGATGAAAGATAAGACAGGTAATGAGAAGCGTCGAGTCCCCGCAGAGGGGTCTTCAGAAGCGCTCCAGGCGGAAATCGACCGTCTGCGGATGGAGAACGAGTATCTAAAAAAGTTGAACGCCTTAGTTCGATCCAAGGGAACGTTACCAAAGAAGACAAAGTAAAGGTCATCTATGAATTAAGGCACAAATATCCGGTGAAGGCGCTCGTTGAATACGCGGGGATCAAACGTAGCACCTATTACGTGCTGGTGAAGAAAATCGGGAGACCAGACCCGGACACGGGTCTGAAGGCAGAGATCCAAGCGATTTATGATGAACATGAGGGGCGATATGGTTATCGTCGTATTCGTGACGAACTCCAGAATCGGGGACAGAAAGTGAACCACAAGAGGGTTCAACGCCTCATGAAAGCACTGGGGTTGAAATGTCTCGTGCGCCTGAAGAAGTACAAATCATATCGGGGGGCGGTGGGGGAAATCGCAGACAACATCCTGGACCGAGACTTTAAGGCGGACGCCCCGAACGAGAAATGGGTGACCGACATCTCGGAGTTCAAACTGTTCGGGGAGAAGCTCTACCTGTCCCCTGTCCTAGACCTGTTCAACGGAGAGATCATCACCTACACCATCGGCTCAAGACCGACGTATTCACTCGTCTCAGAGATGTTGGAGAACGCCCTGTCCAAATTGCCTGAGGAGCATCAGCTCCTGATCCATTCCGATCAGGGATGGCATTACCAAATGCGTCAGTTCCGACATACCCTCAAAGAGAAAGGTATTGTGCAGAGCATGTCTCGTAAAGGTAACTGTCATGACAACGCAGTGATGGAGAATTTCTTCGGAATCATGAAATCCGAATTCCTTTATCTTAAGCATTTTGAGAGTATCGATCACTTCAAAATCGAGCTCGGTAACTACATAGATTATTACAACACACGACGAATCAAGGCAAAATTAAAACTGAGTCCGGTACAATACCGAACCCAGTTCGTTCACGCAGCCTAGATGAAATAACCGTGTCTAACTTTTAGGGGTCACTTCATACTCGCCCCGATCGTTTTTCACT
This sequence comes from Exiguobacterium sp. s183, assembly GCF_018617655.1. Taxonomy (NCBI): domain Bacteria; kingdom Bacillati; phylum Bacillota; class Bacilli; order Caryophanales; genus Exiguobacterium; species Exiguobacterium sp. s183. The sequence continues at coordinate 19,476 of NZ_JACSKN010000011.1, read as the reverse complement.
GTTCTTTTAAGTAGAATGCGAAGTCCCGTGTCTTCCGTTCTTTCACCGCATAATGAATCCATAGCCACGCTAACCCTTCTAGTTCACGGGCAAGCTTCAACCTATGGAGCGGATGCGTATCGAAGCCGATCTTGTTCGATAGCTCGACGACAAGTCGCACCGCTTCTTCATCATCTCCTGCGACAAACCTGACAGAACCATCCGGATTACCTAAGTTCTCGACGCCCGTCTGGTTGAACGCTTTGACGACTTTCGTATCGGGAACGAGCCGCTGCAAATACTCCGCACCCGACACCCCGTCCGGTCGCTCGACTTCGTTAAACTCGATGGCGATCGGATTCGTCACATCAATCAACACTTTCCCATTCAGTCCATCAAGTGTCGGCAGCAGGTCGACCGCTGCAGCAAATGGTGTACATAGCAGAAGGGCATCGCTTGCTGAGGCGACTTCTTGTAACGTCAACGTCCCTTCCCGCTCAGTCCGTGTTCCGTACAACACTTCATACCCAGCTTGCTCGAACTGCTCTCCGAGCGTGCGCCCGACTTTCCCGGCACCTAAGATTCCGAGTTTCATATCTCACAACTCCTCGTCTGTCCGTGTGACCGTTCCTCCATACTCTTCTGCAAGCCCGTCTAAAATCGATGGGTCAAATTCTTCCCCGATGGCCATGACGCCGGTCTGACCGGGTTCGATGTTACCGACCGTCCGTTTGAATGTATCTTGAATACCTTGCATATGCTTCACGTCTTTCGTACCGCCGATGAGACCACCTGTGAGTGTCCCGAATAAAATTCCGAACGGTCCACCGAGGATTCCAACCGCCATCCCGATGAGCGCACCTTTCGTCGACTTGTTGACGGGTGCGAGCTGCGCCGCATCCTCAAACGAGAACGCCCCGTTTTCTTCACGCTTGATGACGACCAATTGTTCAAAACCAACGAGCCCATCCGAATGGTACTTTTTCAGTTTACTGAACGCCTGATACGAGATGGCCTCTTCTGGGAACGTGAACGTGACGATGTGATACGGTTGTTTTTCCTTTTTAGCCATGAAAAATTCCTCCTTTAAGGTAGAAAACATGACGCGCACTTACCCTACTCTTTTTCCCTGCTTTTCCGTAAAAAAACCTAGTCCGTAGACTAGGTTCAGGTCGGTCGTTTTTCATTCAACTCGTAGTGCGAATACGGTACACAGAGCGGTGTTCCATATAGCGGGTCTTCGGTTACGACGACCTTGAGACCGAATACGTCTTTCATGAACGTCTCGTCGACGACATCGTTCGGACTGCCTTCCCGATACACGTTACCATCTGCGAGAGCGATGACATGATCGGCATAGCGACAAGCGAGATGGAGGTCATGAAGTACCATGATGATGGTTTTGCCTTCTAACCGATTCAATCGATACATTAAATCCAAAATCTCGATTTGGTGCGACATATCCAAGTATGTCGTCGGTTCATCGAGCAAAATCGTCTCCGACTCTTGGGCGAGTGCCAAGGCGATCCATACCCGTTGCTTTTGTCCACCGGAAAGGTTGCTAACGAGCGTGTCACGGAGCGACACTGTATCCGTGAAGGCGAGTGCCCGCTCAACCGCCCGTTCATCGTCTTCCGAGTATCGTTTGAAGAACGTCTGATACGGATAACGACCGAAGCGGACAAGTTGTTCGACGGTCAATCCATCCGGTGCCACGTTTACTTGCGGCATGAATGCCATGAGTCGAGCCGCCTCTTTCGCGCGATACGAATCAAGCGGTTTTTCCCGAAATGCGATCTCCCCGCCTAATGCATCTCGCTGTCTCGCGAGCGTCGAGAGGAGGGTTGACTTCCCACATCCATTCGCCCCGAGAAGAACGGTGATTTTTCCATGGGGAATAGAGAACGATAAATGATCGAGCACTGTCTTTTGTTCATATCCGATGGTCACTTGTTTCAAATCAAATGTGTTCATCTCATGCTTCCTTTCATCATCCGTCGAAGTAAATAGAAGAAATACGGCGCTCCGATGACAGCCGTCATCACGCCAGTCCTTAGTTCGTACGGATAAAAAATAGTCCGGGCGAGTACGTCCGCCAACACCACGATTGTTGCCCCAACGAGAAGCGTCGCCCATACGTAAGGGAGCTTCAATCCTTGACGGGCGATATGAGGTGCCATCAATCCGACAAACCCGATCGCACCGACGAAAGCGACACCAATTCCGGCCAGTAGACACGATAGCAATAGCGTTCCACGCTGAATCCCGCGTACCGGAACGCCGATGCTCGTCGCCGTCGCCTCACTGATATGAAGGGGGCGAACGTGACGTTCAATTAAAAAGGCCGCCAATAAAAAGAGGAGTACGAACGGCACCATGATCTTCAGTTGATTCCACGTCGCGGCGTAGACGGTACCGGTAAGCCATTGCTGAATATCATTTTTCCGATAAACGTTCGAGGCGAGCATCATGAACTGAACAATCCCTTGCGAGAAGATGCTGATCCCAATCCCGACGAGGGCAAGACGGACGGGTGGAACTCCACGTTTTAATAAATAAAAGAGGAACATGCCGACAATGATTGCTCCTAGAAACGAGGCAATCGGGATATAAGCGAGCGGGACCGACAGTTGGTTCGTTCGCTCATCCGTGAAGACGGTGAAAAACGTGGCTGTCGCAACTCCGGCGCCACCGACAATCCCGAAAATCTCTGGGGAGGCCAATTCATTTTTAATCGTCAGTTGTAACAAATGGCCACTGACGGCGAGACTCGCACCGGCAGTCATGGCCATCAACACGCGTGGCATCCGAAACTCGAAGACGACGAGCTGTTCGAACGCATCCCCCGCTCCGACGAACAAAGCTGCGAGCGAAGCCGGGCTGAGGAACGTGTCGCCGATTGCGAGCCCGAAATAGATTGACAGGAGTAACCCTGTGATCAGTAGGAGGGCCAACTCGATTTCACGCTTTCGGAGCGTGAACGAGACGGGACCTTTTCGAAAGCGATATGTTTTCATGATTTAAAGACTCCTTGTCTGACACTGACGAGATAGATGAAGAATGCCCCACCGACGACCGCGAGCACGACGCCCACCGTCACTTCACGTGGGAACAAGATGACTCGTCCTAAAATATCGGCCGCAAGCAACAGGACGCTTCCGATTAGGGCACTTCCTGCGAGACGAGCGAAAAAGGCCGTTCCGAACACATATTTCGCCAAATGGGGAGCGAGTAGGCCGACAAATGCAATCGGTCCTGCGAGCGCCACCCCGAATGCGGAGAGCACGACAGCTAGTGTCACCGCGAGAAACTTGATGACATCGACATTTTGTCCGAGCGAACGTGCTACCTGATCTCCGAGCGATAACGTCTCAAGCTCTTTACTGAGAAGCAGGACGAGTACGACCGCCCCCATCATCCATGGCAATAAGACCTCGACAAGACTGAGCGAGCGTCCAGCGACCGACCCGGTCAACCAGAACAGTACCTCATCGAGCGCGCCTTCCTCATAAGCGATAATCGACTGAGTGAATGAGCTGAATAGAGCAGCGAGCGATGCACCCGCAAGTGTCATATACATGACGTTCCCACCATTCGCACTTAGCAGATACACGATCACACCGGCGATAAACGCTCCGATGAGCGAAGCTGTCGTGAATGAGGCAATACTGCTAAACCCAAAAAGGGTCACGAGCACGATGGCCAGGCTCGCACCTGCGTTCACAGCCAAAATATCGGGAGATGCGAGCGGGTTACGCGTCACAAGTTGAAAGATGAGACCGGCGAGACCGAGTACGCTCCCGACGAGTAGCGCAACGACTGTACGTGGGATCCGATTGTCTGCCAACGCAATCATCGCTTGTGATGAATTGTCTGCTTGGAACGTCATCAGATCTTCATGACTGACGGCGATGACACCGACGCGCAAGCTGATATAGCTTAAAATTGGTAAGCAAATGATCAAGAGAAGTAATTTGATCCAAGGTTTTTTCATGTCCTCACTTCTTTCCTTTCCTACCATAGCAAATATTGCGTTCCAGAAAAAGGGGTTGACAGTGAGAATCATTATCATTTATAGTCAGATAGGAAAATCACTTACATAGAGGAGAATTTCAAATGAAAAAGTGGATGCTTGCGTTACTTACGCTTTGCTTAACTGTCGTCCTCGCCGCTTGCGGTGGATCAGACGATACAGATAACGACACAAGTTCAGAGACGGCAACTCGCTCAATCGAGCACGCAATGGGAACGGCCGACGTACCTGAAAATCCGGAACGCATCGTTGTTTTGACGAATGAAGGGACAGAGGCCCTTCTCGCCCTTGGCGTCAAACCGGTCGGAGCCGTCAAATCTTGGAACGGTGACCCGTGGTATCCACACATCGAATCCGAGATGACAGATGTCACAGAAGTCGGGACAGAAAGTGAAGTCAACTTAGAGGCCATCGCGAAACTCAAGCCAGACCTCATCATCGGAACAAAACTTCGTCAAGAGAACATCTACGACAAATTGAACGCCATTGCGCCAACAGTCATGTCAGAAACACTCAAAGGCGATTGGCAAGAAAACTTCGCCCTTTATGCGAACGCACTCAACCTTGAAGAAGAAGGGAACGAAGTGTTAGCTGCTTACGATCAGCACGTCGAAGATACGAAAGCTGAACTCGGAGACGCCGTGAACAAAGAACTCTCTGTCGTCCGCTTCCTTCCTGGCGCGTCACGCATATACTTCACGGATAGCTTCTCGGGTGTCATCTTAGGAGATGTCGGGGTAAAACGTCCAGCTTCGCAAGATCGTACCGAGTTTGCTGAAGAAATCACGATGGAACGCATCCCAGAGATGGCTGGCGACCATATTGTCTACTTCACATACGGCGGAGCAGACGGATCAAAAACAGCAGAAGAATGGCAGTCGAACCAGTTATGGAAAGACCTCGATGCCGTCAAAGCAGGTGAAGTGACAGAGGTCAGTGATGACATTTGGAACACATCAGGTGGCGTCCTTTCTGCCAACCAAGTGCTTGATGAACTCGTCGACATGTTGAAATAATCAGTAGCGCGCCAATTGTATTGGTGCGCTTTTTCATACATTCATATGGTAAAATTTTCATATCAACTCAAAAGGAGCTTTGCTATGCAACGTACACTTCGTAAGTCCGCGACGGACCGCTCTCTGTCTGGAGTATGCGGTGGGATTGCTGAATACTTTGGTATTTCTTCAATCGGAGTTCGACTCATCTTTTTGATTCTCCCTGGGAGTTTCCTTCTTTATATGATTTTGACGAATTCCATGAAAGATGCGCCACGCTATCTATAAGAAAACGCGAAAGCTGTTAGCTTCCGCGTTTTCTTGTTAGGCATTCACTTTATCTTTCATCGCTTCAAGCGCTCCGCTGTTCAAGAAGTGCCATGGTTTGTTGTAGTGAGGTTGGAAGAAGAAGTCGACGTACGCGAGTTCTTCGACCGTCATCTCGTTTTGGATGGCGAGGGAGAGCGTGTTGACCGCTTGCGTCAAATCCGCTTTCGATAACACTTGTCCTCCGACAATCCGATGCGTTTCTTTTTCATAGACTAGTTTGAATTCAACTTTCTCTGCGGTCGGCATGAACTCCGGACGATACGCGTCCTCAATGATGACACTTTCTACGTCGAGTCCGAATAGAGCTGCCGCTTCTTCTGTCAAACCAGACGACGCAATGTTCCAGTCGTAGAGTCGAAGTCCTGACGTTCCTTGCGTCCCTTGGTAGCGGACACGTGGTTGCATCATATTTTCCGCGACGAGCGTTCCCATACGGACAGCGTTCGTCGCAAGTGGGATGTAGGCATGTGTGCGTGCCGGGTTATAGTAGACGGCACAGCTGTCACCTGCCGCAAAAATATCGGGGTTGCTCGTACGCATATATTCATCGACGATGATGGCGCCGTTCCCAAGCATATCGACCTGTCCTTCGAGGAGTCCTGTGTTTGGACGGAATCCGACGCAGAGAATCACGAGATCTGCCTCAAATTCACCTTTGTCCGTCACGACATGTGTGACATTTCCATCTGTACCACGGAACGCTTCAACCGTCTGACCGAGTTCGAGGTCGATTCCGCGACTTGTCATGTCCGCTTCTAGTGGATCTGTGAACGACTTGTCGAGGTATTTGTTTAAGATGCGGTCGGCACTATCGATAAATGTGACATGTTTTCCGTATGCTTCGAACGCCTCGACGAGTTCGACCCCGATATAGCCCGCCCCGATGACGGCAATCTTCGTCGCATCTGTCGCCCGCTCGATGATGCGTTGGGCATGCGCATAGTTTTTACAGAGCTCGATTCCATTCATTTCAATCCCTGGGAGCGTTGGGACAATCGGCCATGAACCCGTCGTGACGATCAAGCGGTCATACGTGTCATGCACGTCTTCACCGGTCTCAAGATTTTTAGCGTGGACCGTCTTCGCTTCGGAGTCGATCGACAAGACGTCATGTTTCATGCGCATCGTCGCACCGAGTTCTTCAAGTTCACGTGGTGACGAGTAGAATAACTCTTCCGCACGTTGGACGACACCACCAACGTGGAGCGCAATCCCACACGAGAGGAAGCTAACGTTATCGTTCCGCTCGTAAACGGTGATATCGAGATTGTCGTGCTTGGCGAGTAATCCTTTGACTGCTGCTGTTCCTGCGTGTGTACATCCGATGACTGCGATTTTCATATGAGTCGTCTCTCCTTTTATGTTAAACAATACGTTTCGTTTTATATTGTGATAAACATCACATTTACTTCTTGACCTTAGTGTACTATTTCACAATATAAGATTCAATGACTTTGCTCACTTTTTCACGTAAAAGTGTCTAAAGTTTGAACAGAAAAAATCCGCTCATTCTCATGACCGGACTCGCCGCTTTTTCAATAATAGATGATAGATTATTACAAATAGATGCACGATCAAACCGAAGACGTTCATAGCGAGCCCGACGACCGCCCACCACAATGCTCCCCATCCGTATCCAAGCATCAAACTGCCAACCAATAGCGTATAGCCACTTACGACCAATACTGTATTCAAGATGAATGGAAAAGGCCTTTGTTTCTTCGTTCGAATCATTTGATACGTTGAAATGATGACTCCCAGTGTCAGTCCAAACAGCAATACGAGCAAAATGATAATGTCATTCATCCTTTTTATCTCCTCATAACTTGATTGGAACGACTCTTTCAAGACTCTCCTTCACGTCTACTTTTCACTCTCTGATAAATGACAATGCCAACGTGAAGAATCATACCAAGCACGTACAAGATCAGCCCTAGTGCAAGCCAGCCGATCGCGTCCCAACCACGTACGATTGTCATTCCGACAAAAAAGAAGATATAGCCAGTCACGAGTAGCAACGACGAAACGATGAATTGACGTCGCAATCGAGATTGTATAGAGAAAAATAAGAAAAACAGTAAGATGGTTGTCATCGTGCCTAGCAATATAAAGTCCTCTCCGTTGTACTCCCGAATCATCGTGCATCCTCCCTTACATATGTGCCTCGTTTTATTATAGCATACAAAATGGAAAAATTTCTCAATCACTCGTATCCTATCATAACAGTATGTCACAACAAAAAAGCATCATTCCACTTACGGAACGATGCTCATTTTTCATTCATCTGTTTCATTAAATCCATCTGTTCTTGCACCATCGCCTCTTTTTCCCGGCGTAGCACCCCTTTGTAGGTGATACGTGAAATCGATAAACTGATTTCATATAGGAAGAAGAGTGGTAACGACACCATAAGGTGCGACGTCAAATCCGGCGGTGTGATGAATGCCGCGATCACGAATAGGGCGAAGTATGCGTACTTTCGAATCTTTGATAAGAAGTACGGGGTCACGACACCAATTCGGGTCAAGAACATCGTCACGACCGGCAACTGGAACAATAGACCAAACGGAATCGTCAGTTGCAGCAAGAACGTGAAGTAATTGTTCGCCCCGATGATTTGTTCGAGTCCGAGGTCTTGCCCGAGGTCCGTCGAGATATCGAGGACGAGCGGGAATAACCAGTAGTAGGCGAACGCAAGGCCGATCAAGAACAATCCGAAGATGATCGGGATATAGGCAAGGGTACCTTTCCGTTCATTCGGATGCAGACCGGGTGCGACAAACGCCCACACTTGATACAGTAGGAATGGGCTCGCCGCAATCAGGCCGATGATGAGCGCCAAGTTCAAGTAAATCATGAGCGGGTCCGCGACCCCAAAGGCGTTCAGTTCGAGCCCGCGTTCGACGAGATCTTCTTGCAAGTACGCGAGTACATATTTGACACTCGGCAAAGCCATCAAAAAGAAGGCAAAGACGACAAATGCAGATAGCATCAGTCGTCTCCGCAGCTCTGTCAAGTGATCGGTGAGTTCCCGCTCTTGATCAGGTTGATGATTCATGGCTTACTGCTCTTTCTTTTCGATAGCTTTCTTGTCGTTCTCGTCGTGCTCGTTCATCATGCCGTTCGTTGCATTTTTGAACTCACGAAGCGTTTGTCCGGCCGCGCGACCAAACTCCGGTAATTTCTTCGGTCCGAAGATGATGAGCGCGATGATGGCGATGATGAATAGACTCGCCCCACCCGGAATCCCGACGACGAGTGATGATGCTAGTAATTCCATTATTGATGGACCCCCTCAGCGGTTGGATAGTGTTGCATAAAGTAAATGAGTGACTGCAGCTCAATCGACAAATCGATATGATGGACGCGAACTGTGTCCGGTACGGTAAGTCGTGCCGGTGTGAAGTTCAAGATGCCCTTGATGCCGAAACGGACCAAGTCGTCTGCGACGGACTGCGCATAGGCAGAAGGTACCGTCAAAATGGCGACGTCGATCTTGTTTTGCTTCATGATCTGTTCCATCTCATCGACATGATGAATCGGGACGCCTGACATCGTCGTGCCGACTTTTGTCTCGTCTGCGTCGAACCCGACGACGATATGTGTGTTATTGTTTTTAAGGAAGTTATAGTTGACGAATGCCGTCCCAAGGTGACCGACCCCGACCAAGGCGACATTCGTAATCTCGTCCTGATTCAGTGTCTTTCGGAAAAAGTCTAACAGATACTGCACGTTATAGCCATATCCCTTTTTACCGAGCGCACCGAAGTACGAGAAATCACGGCGAATCGTAGCCGAATCGACCTTGACCGCCTCACTCAGTTCTGCTGAAGAGACACGCTGTTTACCTGACGCGTGCAGGCTTTGAATAAATCGATAGTATAGTGGCAACCGTTTGGCTGTCGCTTGTGGAATCTTTGGTTCGTTTTGACTCAACGGAAAGAGCCTCCTTTTTACGACACGTTACAAACGAATCTGAATTTCATACACCTTGATTGTAAACGAATTCACATGACCACTCAACGAATATACCTAAAATCGCTGAAAAATACAGTATACTAAATAGAGAGAAAGGGGTTTTTTCACTTGATCCTACTGCAAGTCAATAACTTATCCAAATCCTTCGGCGTCGAGCCGATTTTAGAAAACGTCAAACTCGAAATCCAAGAAGGCGAACGCGTCGCCCTCGTCGGCCGAAACGGGGCCGGGAAGTCGACGCTTTTGAAAGTAATCGCCGGTGAATATAACTATGACTCTGGGGACATCATGAAGCCAAAAGACGTCACAATCGGCTATCTCGCCCAAGACTCAGGGCTCGAATCCGACGAGACGATCTGGAACGAGATGCTCACCGTCTTCACGGACTTGATCGAGCAAGAGAAGACGCTCCGTCGCATGGAAGCCGACATGGGATCCGAACGGATTCTAAACGACGCCGCTGCGTACGAACGCCTCCTCTCCTCTTACGATGAAGAACAACACACGTTCAAAGAGCGCGGCGGTTACCAGTATGAAGCGACGATCCGCTCGGTCCTTCACGGGATGCGCTTCTATCCGGACGACTTCGAGCGCCGGATCGACACGCTCTCTGGTGGACAACGGACACGTCTCGCCTTGGCAAAGATGCTCCTTCAAAGTCCCGACCTGCTCATCTTGGACGAGCCGACGAACCATTTGGACATCGAGACGCTCGCCTGGCTAGAGAAGTACTTGAGCGGCTATAAAGGTGCCGTCCTCATCGTCTCCCACGACCGATACTTCCTCGACCGCGTCGTCTCGGTTGTCTATGAGCTGTCACGTCATCGGAGCCGCCGCTTCGTCGGGAACTACACGAAGTATCTCGAACAAAAGGCCGCTCTCTACGAACAAGAGAAGAAGCAGTTTGAGTCGCAACAAGAAGAGATTGCCAAGATGCAGGACTTCATTCAGCGAAACATCGCCCGGGCGACGACGACGAAACGGGCGCAAAGCGTACGGAAGCGTCTGGAGAAAGTCGACCGTCTCGATGCTCCGGACGGTGACGAACGCAGTGCTGTCCTCTCGTTCTCCATCAAACGACAGAGCGGGAACGATGTGTTGAGCGCGAGTGACCTCGCCATCGGTTATGAAGAACCGATCGCCCAAAATCTCCGTTTCCAGCTACAGCGCGGGGAATCCGTCGCTCTCGTCGGTCCGAACGGGGTCGGAAAATCGACACTTCTCAAAGTATTGACGAAACAACAAGCCGCTCTTACCGGTGATATCCGCTACGGGACCGGCGTCGAGATTGGCTACTACGATCAGGAGCAGCAGAACTTGTCGGACGCGAACCGTGTCATCGACGAGATTTGGAACGACTGGCCACTCATGCGCGAGCAAGAAGTGCGGAGTCTTCTCGGACAGTTCCTCTTCAGCGGCGATGACGTCATGAAGCGTGTCCATGAATTATCAGGTGGCGAACGCGCACGACTCACGTTGGCCAAGCTGAAGCTCGAGCAACCGAACCTCCTCATTTTGGACGAGCCGACGAACCACTTAGACCTCGACTCGAAGATGATCTTAGAGAACGCCCTTCTCGACTATCCAGGTACGATTCTCTTCGTCTCGCACGACCGCTACTTCATCGACCGTCTCGCGACGCGTGTGTTAGAAATCACGCCGAACGGCATCGACGAGTATCTCGGTGACTATTCGTACTACGTCGAGAAGAAAGAAGAACTCGAAGAACTCGCGAGACTCGCCCGTGAAGAGACGAAGCAGGTCGTCGTGAAAAAACAGCGTGCCGATAAGGAACAACAACGGGAAGAGCGCCGCATCAAACAGCGCATCGAAGAGATTGAGCTGGCAATCGAGCAACATGAGAATCGTCTCGACGAGATTGAACAGTTGCTTTGTGAGCCGGATGTCTTCAACGACTTCGCCCGTGCCCAGGAGTTGTCGACCGAATCGGACGCAGCGAAAGAATCCATCACCGCACTCTATGCGGAATGGGAGGAACTCCATACATGATGCGTACACGTGCCATGCGAATCGAGTTCATTCAAGCGTTTCTCACGGGACTGGCCTATATCGTGCCAACCGGGACCGAGTTCGTATCTGAACTCATCCGCGGGGAGCCGACGATCGTCCCTTCTATTCTTTTTTACTTTTTACCGGTCGTGATCGGCTTCATCATTCAGACGTGGCCTGGGATTCTACTCAGTCTTTTCAGTGGCCTGCTCATGAGCACACTCTTCATCCGTATCGTCGTCTGGCCGGTCGATGTGACGGTTCACACGTTCTATGCACCGGGATCCGTGTGGGCCCACTTTTATGAAGAGACGCTCTTCATGTGGATCCTCGCACTTCTCGTGTTCATCGTGAGCCGCATCAACACGTGGCATCGGGAGAATTATCGACAACCGAAAGCTTGAACAGCAAAAAAGAGGTCAGCGTTTTTAATTCGCTGGCCTCTTTTTATATTAGAAGTATCGTAACGGTTGGAATCCCACCGTATGGAAATCGAGCTTCGTCCCGTCCTCGGCGATAAAGAAGACCGCCTCGTTCGTATCGACGTCACGTGTGAACACTTTATAGAACGTCATCGGTTTTTCGTCATTCGTCACATAGCGTGCCTCGTGTGTCGAGATGACTTGAGCGAACAGTTGCTGTTCGTCGAGCTCATCGATCAAATCATCAAACTTCGCAGCCTCTTCTTCTGTTGCCTCGCGACCCCGCTCAATTTCATAGTAAGCATCGCTCGCTTTTGGCTGAACACCGAGATTGCGATCAACGACGATCACACGCTCTGGTTCTTGGTCGATGACACTCGCGTAACCATACAACGACTCGATGAGCGTATTCTCTCCGGTCACACGACCGATACCTTCTAATGACTCTTCTCCAGTCAACGACTTCACTCGTGTCTCTTCTGGCACAATTTCCTCTTGATAGGCGATATTGTAAGCGCGGATGATTTCTCGTACTTGTAAAAACGTCGCGACGACGAGTAGTACGATGAGTCCTCCAATGATGATGCGTTTCGTCATGTCTCTATTTCCCCCTAGACTGTCATGCTCTCTTCTAAGGATAACCCAGGAACCGCATTCATCGCTAGTGTATCGCGCTTCCCGCGCACATACGCGTGATGTGCCGCGACCCCGATCATGCCGGCATTGTCTCCACAAAGATCGAGTGGTGGGATGACAAGTTGAATCCCTTCAGCAGCAGTCGCTTCTTGAAGCGCAGCGCGGAGTCCACGGTTTGCCGCAACACCACCGGCAACGAGTAATTGTTTCGCTCCCTTTTCTTTCACAGCGCGAATCGCTTTCTCAACGAGCACTTCGACGACACTTGCTTGAAAACTCGCTGCCAAGTTTTCCGGGATGACCGTCTCCCCACGTTGCTCCGCATTGTGTACGGCGTTGATGACCGATGACTTCAAGCCACTAAAGCTGAAGTCGAAGCTACCCGGTTCAAGGCGAACACGTGGGAAGTTGTACGTATCTTCTCCAATAGCTGCTAAACGGTCAATTGCCGGACCACCCGGATATGGGAGGCTGAGTGTGCGTGCGACTTTATCATACGCTTCACCCGCCGCGTCATCACGTGTCTCACCAATGACTTCAAAGACACCGTGTTCTGGCATATAGACGAGCTCTGTATGTCCACCTGAGACAACGAGACAGACGAGTGGGAACTCCATCTCTTCGACGAGTTCGTTCGCGTAAATGTGTCCCGCGATATGATGGACGCCGATGAGCGGTTTTTGATGGGCGAACGACAATGCTTTGGCCGCACTGATGCCGACGAGAAGGGCACCGACAAGACCCGGTCCTTGTGTGACCGCGACCGCATCGACGTCTTCCATCGTCACGCCTGCTTCGCTCAACGCATCGTCAATGACATACGTGATGCGCTCCACGTGATGACGAGACGCCACTTCAGGGACGACGCCACCAAATCGTTTATGGCTCTCAATTTGAGAAGAAACGACGTTCGACAATAGCGTCTTCCCGTCTTTGACGAGCGCAACAGACGTCTCGTCACAGCTCGACTCGATTGAGAGAATCAGTGATGTGTTCATTCTGAGTCACTTCCTAACTTCGCCCAATAAATATAGGCGTCTTCATTATTATCCTGATAATAGCGTCTTCTTCGTCCGGCTTGCATAAACCCAAACTGTTCATACAGTTTTTGCGCCCCAACGTTCGACACGCGGACTTCTAACGTCAATCCGACAAGCCCCTTTGACTTGGCAAACGCGACAAGTTCCGCTAACAGTTGATTACCGATCCCTTGCCCACGAAATTCAGGTAAGACGGCAATGTTCGTGATATGTCCTTCGTCGACGATTGTCCATACTCCGACAAAACCGACGACCCGTTTGTCATGGACCGCGACAAAATAAATAGCCTGTTCATTTCGAAGCATCTCGTTCATGAACGCCTCTTTTGTCCAAGGAATGGAGAACGACGCTTCTTCGACTTTCGTCACTTCTTCGACATCGAGCCACGTCATTCGACGAATTTTAACGTCAGACATTGTTTTGACCCTCTAACCATTTCGCTTCCGCTTCAGCGAGTCGCAAATACTCTGGCTCAAACGCATGGACATCACTCGTCTCATCGCTAAAGACGACCAAATCACTCGCGCGGCCGTAACGATGTGCAGCCGGCGCTTCGACATACTCATATTCACTCAACACGTCACGGAACGGTTCAACGTCTCCAACGACGAGGAAACGTCCTTGGATATTCAGTCGTAGCCAGTCAGCGACAGACGCGTGTTGGTCGTGCGTCAGTGCCTTGTTCTGTTGATAATATCCGATATAAGCGTTACCGCGTCGCGCGTCAATCAACGAGACGACAGGCAAGTCCGTATTCGGGGCCGCTGCCATGAGTTGAAGAGCGGACACGCCGATTAGTGGGATGTTCAACGTATAAGCAAGTGTCTTCGCCGTCGTCACCCCGATCCGAATTCCCGTGTACGACCCAGGACCTGTCGTGACAACGATGCGCTCGAGCATATTCGGAGTCCATTTCACAGCTGCCATGAGTTTTTCAATCATCGGCATGAGTGTGACCGCATGGTTTTTCGAGACCATGACCGTCGCTTCGGCTTGAATTTCTCCAGCCTCACTTAATGCGACAGATAAACGTGTCGTCGCCGTATCAATCATCAATTGCTTCATGCGAGCACCTCCTTGGCGATTTGAACGTAACGCTCACCCGTTGGAGCGAGTGTCAATTTCCGTTCTTCATCACTGACTCGTTCAATCGTTATCGCCAAGCGTTCTTCCGGAAGAGAAGACTCGATCAAGTTCGACCACTCTACGATGGCGACACCGTCACCGTTGATATATTCCTCAAGACCGATGTCATCCCCCGTATCCTCGAGTCGATAGACATCCATATGATAGAGCGGTAAGCGCCCTTTGTATTGTTTCATAATGGTGAATGTCGGACTGTTGACGTTCCGTGTGACACCGAGTCCTTTTGCGAACCCTTGTGTGAACGTCGTCTTGCCGGCACCAAGGTCACCGTTTAACGTGATGACCGTTCCTGCTTCGACGAGCATGGCCAAACGTTCTGCCACTGCCTGCGTTTCCGCCGCAGAATGCGTAATCAATGTATACATGAATGGTTCTCCTTTTATCACTTCTCATACGTACTCATTGTACACTTCATTTTAAGCAAAAAAAAACACGAAACGCTATCGTTTCGCTATCTCATTTAAAAATTGGTTGCGGGGGCTGGATTTGAACCAACGACCTTCGGGTTATGAGCCCGACGAGCTACCAGACTGCTCCACCCCGCGACGACATATGAAATTAAATAAAAATTGGTTGCGGGGGCCGGATTTGAACCGACGACCTTCGGGTTATGAGCCCGACGAGCTACCAGACTGCTCCACCCCGCGATGGTTTGAATTGTTTCGACATCCTCTATAATAAGTGAGACAGTTATAAAAAGCAACCTTTTTCTCAATGTTTTTTGA
Source organism: Exiguobacterium sp. s183 (assembly GCF_018617655.1). Taxonomy (NCBI): domain Bacteria; kingdom Bacillati; phylum Bacillota; class Bacilli; order Caryophanales; genus Exiguobacterium; species Exiguobacterium sp. s183. The sequence goes on along the minus strand of NZ_JACSKN010000011.1, from coordinate 4,182 downwards.
AAAATGGAATCGGGAACAGGTATAACAGCATAGAATTTAGAGAAAAGGGGCGCGACCGCCATGTCCAAATGGGGAAACCGATTCAAGAAATGGTTCTTTTCGGAGATCGAAGCCGACATCACGTTTGACCCGGCAGCACTCATTCCGAAGCAGGTAGTGACCGGGATCCTGCACGTATCCAACCCGACGACGACTGTCGTCCGGTTACAAGAACTGACACTCAACTTTTTGACGACATTTAAAGACATCACCATGGAAGGAAATGAATTTAATCGAGAAGCCGACATTCAAGAAATTCCGATTCCACTCACTGTCGTACTAGAACCTGGTGCGAAGGAAGACGTTCCGTTCTCATTCGAATTGACGATGTATGCCCCTTCGTCTGCTGGAGCCCCATACAGCGTGGAAGCGACGTTATGGGACAAGGACATGAAACGTGTCTGGTTTGACGTGATTGAACATATTGAAATCGAACCAATGCCTGAACTGAAACGATTGCTCGACGCAACGGCTCATGCTGGACTTGAACCGATGTTTGTTCGGAACGTGATTGACCCGCTCGGAGAAGAGCGTCCTTATCCGTTCGTCGAAAAGTATGGGTTCAAGCCGGTCGGTGAGTGGGCCGATGAGTTTGAGGTCGTCAAATCATTTTGGCGTCTGCATGAAGATGGAATCGACCTCTACTACTGGCTCGACAACATCGAAACACAGCGAACGCTCGAGTCGATGGCGACTGACGTCGAATTGCGCCACCGCTCCCTCACCTGGGAACAACTCGAACGTGAGCAAGAACAGCTCGGTCTCGGTATTCAAGATACGCTACGCAGTCACCGCTCCTCGTGAGCGGTTTTTTCAATTTGAATTTCATCCTTACTCGCATTGACGATGGTTTGGAAGTGATGGCGATACGGATGCATGAACAACTCATATTGAAGACGTCGCTCGTCATGCGAGGCGCGTAAGTCATCCATTTCCATTCCACGTTCTTGGATATCACGTTGTGAGCGTCGCTTGAACTCCGTCTCCCCGTCCGTATAAAGATATATCGATTGGTCAAAAGAGGAGAGATCTAGAAATGCGACACTCATGCCCTCAATAATCGTAATCATTTTTTTCGGGTCAATCCACGTACGTTCTAAATATGAGACATCGATTGTGTAAAAGCCGATTCCCTCTCGAATCATACGAACATCACGCTCGAGTGACAGCAGATGATGCGCAGCCGGATGACAAGCCGTCATCTTATAATGATGGGTTTTTCCATTCTGCTCATAGGTGAGGATCGTTTGTTTCCGTAACTGTGAATCGATGATGTATGGATCTGTGTGAAGCAGGTTTATATCACCGAGTCGTTCCCGTAATTTTTCGGCCAGCGTCGACTTTCCTGCTGCCCCATGTCCGGAGATAGCAATCAGCGTTCGTTCTCCTGTTTGCACATTTTGCACGATTTCATTGATGAGTCGTTCCATGATTCTCCCCCTTTGGTACACTTGATATAGAAAGGAAGTGTACCTATCTCATGTCTACTTGTCCATTTTGTCACCCGACACTCGATCCACATCAAACCATTATTGCCGAGAATGACTCTTGTTACTTTCTCATGCATGACCACGAACAAGATGTCCTCGTTGGCTCGGGTGTGATTGTTCCGAAAACACACCGCGCGACGACATTCGACTTAACGCTTTTAGAATGGCAACATACATACGAATTACTTCATCAGGCGAAGGAACATCTTGATCAAACGTTTCAACCTGATGGATACACGCTCGGTTGGAACGTCGGCACGGCATCAAACCAAACCGTTCCTCATGCCCATCTGCACGTCATTCCGCGTTATGAGGCAGGTCCTCACGCAGGGAAAGGACTACGGCATTGGCTAAAACGACCGGAATGAACGAGCACTCCGAATTAGCTGACCTCATGTAGGTGAATCAAACGCTCGCGCCTACTTTGGACCACCTTTAACGATAGAACGCGTCATTCATCTTCCATCCGTTTCCGAAGTCTGATGGCTGATGCAGCGAAAATGATGAAAATCATCAATAACCCAAGACTGACCACTTTAAGTGTGGTCGATATAGGAGGGTTAAAGAAAAAAGGAATCGATAATACGAGTAAGGCACCTGTGATTCCCATTCCTCTAATGAGAAATGCGATTGATTTATTCATCCGTGCGTTTCTCCTTTCAAGTAAGAAAACGAATCTGCTACATCATGAACCTCTTCAGTTTGTTCTCTTACGACAGACAGCTCATCGCGTTAGGATGAGCTGTCTTCTTTTTTCTTCAGTCTCTTCAAGTTTCTGTTCTAACTGTTCCACTTGTTTCGTCATACGAGCAATCAGCTGACTGATCTCCTTATCCAGTCCGTTCACTTGATCTAATGAATCATTGATTCGTCCATGCATCGTCCATTCTGAAAAAATATCATCCAAAAAGTAATCTGCGAACTGAATCAGTGAACCTCGATCGACATGTAATTCCTGTACAATTTCTTGGACGTCTGCCAATTCACGGGAGAAACGTTCCAATGCAGATTGTAATTCATGCATCGTCTGCTCGGATGCATCTAACGCATCATGTTTCATTGCCGTCGCAAACAACCCTCCTCCGAAGAACGTGTCATACGTCGACCAACCTTTGGCACTGTCTAAATGCTTTAGCGTCTTCGTAATTGTTGCTCGTGCTGCCTTACCCGCAACAATGGCTTCTCGATATTCGATGAAAAGTTCATTCGTCTTAGCTTGTTGATTGGTGAGATCATGTAGGTCTCGACGAACAACTGGATCTTTTGTGAGATGGGCCTCTTTCGTTTCTAAGAAGGTCTCCCACTCTGTGTCTATGTCTTCATATCCTTCGAGCTGTTCTTTTAAACCCCGATGCTCGAGCGTCAATTCATCAATCATCTTCTCATGTTCGCGCAATTTCAGTTCAGCACGAGCAGCTTCTTCTACTTCCTTTATGCGTTGCTCATCAAACGTGCCTCGTAATTTACGCCACGTATTGACGAGCGAAAAACTTTCAAGATCGTAAACATCGCGCTGTTCTTTCGTAAATGTATTCAACAATTCTTTCCGTATCGCTTCATGTTCCTTTAGCTGTTTTTCAAGTGTCTTTTGTTTGCGGACAAGTCGATCACGCTCGGCGATACGTTGTTGTAGGTCTAATTGGAGTTGTTCAAGGTTTTCCATTATATTTCCCCTCTCTTTGTACTGATCAAGGTGTCAATTGAAACGCCATTTATCTTCATACCTTTGATGTCACATCCTGTTAACGTCACATTCGTCAGGTCACATTGATTAAATGTAGCACCTCTCAGATTCGAATGATGTATTTGAATAGTACGTTCATTCTCTTGCATCGTTACAAAATTGAATTGTGAACCTGACAAATTCAAATCGCTGAACTTACTATCGCGGAAATTAATGTTCCGAAAACGACTTTGACTGAAGTTACAGTTACTCGCATCAAATAAAGAAATGTTACTGTTCGTCACTGCCAGATGACTCGCGTTTACCCCGTACGCCTGCCATCCTTCACATGACCGTTCTTCAAAGCAATGTGTACTCGGTTTTGCTTTTGTTCGTTTGACAAAACATACTTCATCATCCGACTCATACACGACTTGGAATCCTAACTGTTTATAAAAGCGAATATTTCTCTTTTGATGAGTTGATGTTTCTAGCTCCCAAATCCGTACATGTGGATACTCAGCTTCCACGTATTGAATCAATGCCTTACCGATTCCTTGCCCTTGAACATCAGGATGTACAAAAACACGATCGATTCGTGCATAGTCTTCCCCTGTCAACGTAAGCACAATGCCACCTACAAGTTTACCGTCTTGCTCCGTCACATAGGTTGTCAACGCTTCGATCAAATAGTGTGTCATGGGTTCATTGTCGTATCCAGGAGGCTCGACATTTAAATCTCTTACTGGTAACTGCAAGATGTCTGCCTCTTGTCGAAAGCTTGCAGTTGAAACTTCTGTAATCCTCGAAACATCCTTTAAAGTGGCTAATCGAATATACAAAACAATCCCCTCTTTCTCATACTTAGTACGGAAAAGAAGGGAGAAAGTTTCAATGAAACAAAAAAACGACCGAGCGTATGCTCGGTCGTCCTCTCTGTTGTTGCCTGGCAACGTCCTATCCTCACAGGGGGAGATCCCCCAACTACTT